>MKZN01000001.1 GCA_001938995.1 Bacillus pumilus
ACTTCAACCGAATAACTCACTCTTGTCCCCATAGAAAAAACACCTCCACGTCTTATTTCGGATAACAACTATCCGTTTTCAAACTTGAAGGTGTTTTTTATTTGTCTCATCTTATGGGGTCAGTCCCAACTAGAGGGACTCTTTTTTCTCGCTGCCTATCCAGCCTCAGACGCTCTCAAGCAGACATCCTTTCAAGTACTGTCTATATCAGGTGAAAAGGATGGACTAGCGACACAAGATAAGATAGAGCAGTCCAAAGAGCAGTTGCCGAAACAAACGGTGTATCATGAAATAAAAGGCGGTAACCATGCACAATTTGGCATGTACGGTCAACAAAAAGGAGATCTACCGGCTGACATACAAGCCATTACACAGCAAAAAGACATCCTCCAAACCATGCTCGATTGGTTAAAGCCCGCAAAAAAGCTCCCTTAAAGGGAGCTTTCATTATTTTTTCGCCGTCACGGCTAAAAACTCTTCAGCATCTGCAACAGCCAAAGACATGGCTTCTTCCCAAAAAGCTTTTTGAGTTAGATCTACGCCGAGATGCTTATATGCGAGATCTTCTACAGTCATCGATGCGGTATCTTTTAATAGCGCGATATATTTTTCTTCAAATGATGATCCCGCCTGGCGAGCTTTTGCATAGATGCCTAACGAGAACATGTAGCCAAATGTATAGGGGAAATTATAAAACGGAACACCTGTAATGTGGAAGTGTAACTTAGATGCCCAGAAATGCGGATGGTACTCATCTAATGAGTCACCAAATGCTTCCCTTTGTGCTTCTACCATGAGCTCATTCAAGCGTTCAGCTGGCACTTCTCCTTGTTTCCGCTCTTCATAAAAGCGCTGTTCAAATAAGAAGCGTGATTGTATATTCATAAAGAATGCAACACTCCGCTGCAACTTATCTTCCAACAAGCTTAGATGCTCTTCTTCATTGGCAGCCTCTTTTAACGAAGCATCCGCCACAATCATTTCTGCGAACGTCGAAGCTGTTTCAGCTACATTCATCGCATATTTACGATTTAGCATACGAACATCTTGCATGACTTCCTGATGAAACGAGTGACCAAGCTCATGCGCCAATGTCGCAACATTGGACGGACTGCCTGAGAACGTCATAAAAATGCGCGATTCTCCGCTATCAGGGAAATTTGTACAGAATCCGCCGACTCGTTTGTTCGGGCGATCTTCTGCTTCTATCCAGCGTTCATTAAATGCTTTTTCAGTAAAAGCAGCAAGCTTCTCTCCAAATCCAGCAAAATGTTTAATAATAAACGCAGCTGCATCTTCATAAGGATACGTTTTCGTTTCGCTTCCGATAGGTGCACCGACATCGAACCAACTCAGTTTGTCGACACCTAGCATGTCTGCTTTTCGATGTAAGTAGTCAATAAACGGCTGTTTATGATCATCAATCACAGACCACATCGCATCAAGGGTTTCTTGTTTCATCCGGCAAATATCCAGCGGCTCTTTTAAAATATGGTCCCAACCTCTTGCTTCATACACTTGTAAACGGAAACCAGCAAGATGATTGAGGGTACTTGCAAATAAATGTTCATCCTGCGTCCATGCATGCTCTAAATTATGATAAACAGCCTTTCTCACTTCACGATCTGAATCATCCATTGCGTTTTCTGCCTGACCGACTGAAATCATGTGTGTTTCACCATGTTGCTCAAATGGAATTGTAATCTTATTCACTAAACTAGAATAAAGCTCCTCCCACGCATAATATCCATCTACAGCTAGTGTTTGAATCAATGTTTCCTGTTCAACAGGCAATTGATCTTTTACACGCTCTCTTCGTTCATTTAATATGTAACGAATATCTGAAAAAGCTTCAGAATCCATCCAATCACCCCACTTGTTTGTAGGGATTGAGGCAAGCGATTGATCAAGTAACGTAAGAATTGTCCCTAATTCAGCACCCAGCTTGGCAATCATTCCTCGCAGACTGCCCGCTCTCATATCTTTAGTATTTTGAGATTGCAGACAAGATACGAATGAGCCTGCTTGAGACAGCTTTTTATAGGTGGTTTCGTATGTCTCAAGAACAGAGGTTAAAGTGTTTTCAACCTGTGGTTTTTCTTTTGAAAAGGTTTCGACCTTTTGGCGTAATTCATCTAACAGCTGCTGAATGGTTTGTAAATAGTTCATAAACTCTTGAGATGAGCTGCCGCCCTTGAAAAAATCATTTAAATCCCACGTCTCATGTAATGGTGTTAATCCCAAAGTATTTCCCCCTTTATTTGCTATTTTCATCATACAAAGGATATAGAGTCAGTATGTCGTATGTATTCCTTTATATTCATTATATTTTCTCACAATTAAAAAAACCCGGCAAGAAGCCGAGTTTTTATGATAATTTCGAACGTAAATACGCATCAATGAATGAATCTAATTCTCCATCCATGACCGCTTGCACATTCCCCATCTCCGTATTGGTTCGATGGTCTTTGACAAGTGAATATGGGTGGAAGACATATGAACGAATTTGACTACCCCAGCCAATTTCCTTCTGTTCGCCTCTGATTTCATCCAGTTCCGCCTGCTGTTCTTCGATCCGTCTTTGATACAGTTTCGATTTCATCATTTTCATCGCACGATCTCTGTTTTTAATTTGTGATCTTTCCGTTTGACATGTCACCACAACATTTGTTGGGATATGTGTGATACGAACGGCTGAATCCGTCGTATTGACATGCTGACCACCTGCACCACTTGCCCGATACGTATCTACCTTAATGTCTTCTGTGCGAATGTCAATATCAATCTCTTCATTGAATTCTGGCATCACATCACAGGACACAAAGGATGTATGTCGACGTCCAGATGAATCAAAAGGAGAAATACGGACCAAACGGTGGACGCCCTTTTCTGCTTTCAAATATCCATAAGCATTATGCCCTTTGATCAGCAATGTCACCGACTTAATCCCTGCTTCATCACCAGGAAGATAATCAAGGGTTTCGACCTTAAAGCCTCTGTGTTCTGCCCAGCGCGTGTACATTCTCAGCAGCATAGAACCCCAATCCTGTGATTCCGTCCCGCCTGCCCCAGGGTGAAGTTCAAGAATGGCATTGTTTTTGTCGTACGGTTCGCTTAAAAGAAGCTGTAATTCAAACTCATTAAACTGTTTCGTTACATTTTTCAGCTCTTTTTCTAGCTCTTCATGAAGATCTCCATCATAGTCTTCCTTTAATAAGTCATGTGTCATTTGCAGCTCTTCATGTGATTCACTTAGCTCGTGATATGAATTCACATAATCCTTTAATGCATTGGCTTCATTGATGACAACCTGCGCCTGCTGCTGATCGTTCCAAAAATCAGCCTCTGACATTTTCGCTTCAAGTTCAGCGATTTTGGCTTCTTTTGTTTCGAGGTCAAAGAGACCCCCTAAAATCAGCTAGCCTGCTAGCCATATTTTCAAGCTCTTGTCTAATTTCTACTAATTCCATATTCTTCCTTCACCTCATAGATGTATGGGGGCCAACATGAATAGAAAGAGGTTTTCACCTCTTTCCATTACTTATTCTGTCTTCCCATGACAATTTTTATATTTTTTGCCGCTTCCGCAGTGACATGGTGCATTTCGTCCAATATCCACGACTTTACGAACTGGCTTCTTTTTCACCGTTTTCTCCTCATCACCATCTTGTGGCTGATGAGCAGTGGTTTGACCTTGAACGACTTCTTCACGTTCTAGGTTGTTTTGAATCTCAGATTTCAAGACATATTTCGCCACATCGTCCTCGATGGAAGCAACCATATGTTCAAACATCGCAAATCCTTCCATTTGATACTCACGAAGTGGATTCGTCTGTGCATAAGCACGCAAATGAATTCCTTGACGCAGCTGATCCATTGCATCAATATGATCCATCCATTTAGAATCTACTGCACGAAGTACGATGACTTTTTCAAATTCACGCATTTGTTCATCGCCAAACGCTTCTTCTTTTGCATCGTATTTCTCTTTAATACGATCCATGATAAAGGAAGTGATTTCATCTGCCTCTTTACCGAAGATATCTTTAACCGTAATGGCACCTTCGTCTAAATAGCTCGTGTTGATTAATTCAACAAGACCATCTAGTTTCCACTCTTCTGGAAGTTCTTCTTTCGGTGTATACGATCCAACCGCTCGTTCGATAGAAGATTGAATCATATTGACCACAATAGACTTTAAGTTATCAGAATCAATGACTTCAAAGCGCTGTTTGTAAATAACTTCACGCTGTTGACGGAGTACATCATCATATTGTAGAAGTTGCTTACGAGAGTCAAAGTTATTCCCTTCAACACGCTTTTGAGAAGATTCTACTGCCTTAGACACCATTTTACTCTGAATAGGGGTAGAGTCATCCATGCCAAAACGATCAAGCATTGCCATCGTACGCTCAGCACCAAATCGGCGCATCAATTCATCTTCCATTGAAAGATAGAATTGAGTAATCCCTGGATCTCCTTGACGACCAGAACGACCACGAAGCTGGTTATCAATACGGCGTGATTCATGACGCTCTGTCCCAATAACAGCCAGTCCACCTAGCTCTTTCACACCTTCGCCAAGCTTGATATCTGTACCACGTCCTGCCATGTTTGTAGCAATCGTGACGGCGCCTTTATGACCAGCTTCCTCAATAATTTGTGCTTCATGCTCATGGTTTTTCGCGTTTAACACTTGATGAGGGATGCCTTTATTTTTGAGCAACTTAGAAATGAGTTCTGATGTCTCAACAGCCACTGTTCCGACAAGAACCGGCTGACCGCTCATGTAACGCTGCGCCACATCTTCAGCAACTGCTTTGAACTTCCCATCCATTGAACGGAAAATTAAATCAGGTCTGTCATCACGAACCACTGGTTTGTTGGTTGGGATTGTGACAACCTGCATGTTGTAAATATTTCGGAATTCTTCTTCTTCCGTTTTTGCTGTACCAGTCATACCAGACAGTTTTTCATACATACGGAAGTAGTTCTGGAATGTAATCGTTGCAAGTGTCATGCTTTCGTTCTGCACTTCAAGGCCTTCTTTTGCCTCAATCGCTTGATGCAGCCCTTCGCTGTAACGACGGCCCTTCATTAATCGACCTGTGAAGGAGTCAACAATGACTACTTCACCTTCTTCGACAACGTAATCAACGTCTTTTTGCATCGCAACATGTGCTTTTAGAGCCTGTGCAATGTGGTGGTTCAGTGCCACATGTTTGACATCAAACAAGTTTTCGATGCCAAATGCTTTCTCTGCCTTTGTCATTCCGCCTTCTGTCAGTTGTACACTTTTTGTTTTAATATCATAGGTGAAATCATCTTCTACTTTTAACGTACGAACAAATGCATTTGCTTGCACATAAAGCTTCGTCGATTTCGCTGCTTGTCCAGAAATAATCAAAGGTGTTCTCGCTTCATCAATTAAGATTGAGTCAACCTCATCTATTACTGCATAATGAAGTGGTCTTTGTACCATTTGCTCTTTGTACAGCACCATGTTATCCCGTAAATAATCGAAGCCAAGTTCGTTATTTGTTGAGTACGTGATATCAGCAGCATACGCTTCTCTTTTTTCATCTTTGTCTAAGCTGTTTAAGTTTAAACCAACAGTTAGTCCAAGAAATTCAAAAATTTTGCCCATTTCCTGCGCATCACGGCTTGCCAAATATTCGTTGACTGTCACGATATGGACGCCTTTACCAGAAAGAGCATTTAAGTACACAGGCATCGTTGATGTCAACGTTTTACCTTCACCTGTTTTCATCTCAGAGATGTTGCCTTCATGAAGCGCAATCCCCCCCATTAGCTGCACCTTAAATGGATACATTCCTGTCACGCGGCGAGATGCTTCGCGAACCGTTGCAAAGGCTTCAACCAATAGATCATCCACTGACTGACCTTTTTCAAGTTTTTCTTTTAATTCAATCGTTTTATTTCGTAAAGCCTCGTCTGATAATTTTTCAAAATCTTGAGCGAGAGCTTCGATTTCATTTGCTTTTTTTTCATATCGGCTGATCGTACGTTTCGTAGGATCAAACACTTTGTTTAAAATTCCAAGCATATAATAACGCTCCTCTATTCTCATGCAATTTTTCGGCATGTCCAAAAGTTTGACAAGTCCATATTTACCTACATTTATCATACCATACCTTCATTGATTTCCAAAGAATTTGTCATGATTTAGGACAAAAAATCCGCCCCTCGAAAAGGAGCGGATTTGCGTTATTTATCGTGTTTTCCAATCAATCGAAGCTCAAGTTTAAGCGGTTGGCTCAATGAGTCCATATTTGCCGTCATTTCGGCGATAAACCACATTGGTCAAATTTGTCTCGGCATTTGTGAAGACAAAGAAACTGTGACCTAACAGGTTCATTTGAAGAATCGCCTCTTCGCTATCCATTGGTTTTAAATTGAACCGTTTTTGCCTAACGATTTCTGTTTCATCAATTTCCTCATCATCTTGAACCGCTACATCAGCAAGACCATTTCCTCCAGCAAATAAATGCTTTTTCACACCTTGCTCTCGGAATTTGCGGTTTACTTTTGTTTTGTGTTTTCTAATTTGACGTTCTAATTTACTAGCTGCTAGGTCTACTGCATTGTACATATCCTCGTTATGCACCTCAGCTCTAAGTGCTAGATCAGTCATTGGAATGGTGACCTCAACTTTCGATTCTTGATCGTTGTAAAACTTTAAGTTCACGTTGACTGAAGCATCGATATCTGACTCAAAATAACGCTCCAGCTTTCCAATTTTTTTCTCGACATGATCTCTTAGTGCAGGTGTTACTTCGATATTTTCTCCTCTAACATTGTAATTCATGTAAAGAACGCCTCCTTTAAAATTAAGGATATGTAAACCTATTTCTACTTTTCCCCCTTTTTCTCCTGCTCAAACGTAAAAAAATTGTGAATTTTTATTGAAATTTGTCGAATCCTGCGGTGATTCACCTTTTGCTTGATAGGTGATGAATATATATTCGATTCAGGCATAAAAAAGACCAAACCGCCTTTATTTGTTGGAGATGTCTTAGCACCTCATGAAATTGATCTCATTGTATGTGTTCTTCAGAAAATTAAGACAACTTCATTGGCAGAAGCTACTGATTGTTCACTCCGCTGTGATGATTGAGTCCAACTCTTTGTTTCAGTTGTATTCGAGCGTATTCAATCGTATGTGTTTCTTGTTCGGTACGCTGAATGGAGGAGGGGTGTTGCGTTCTATTTGATACTGATCCGGTTGGTTGAGGTATGATACAGTTCATTTTTAGGGTTTCGCAGAATGGGGCAATCTATTTTGATCTCATGTGAACCCTCGATGACGGATACACTTTACACCTATGACAATAGGTCTCATCCATTCTTCCACATCATCCTATTAATGAATGACATACGGTCTCATACAGGCATGAATTTCACCCATCCATTGACTATATTCGGGTATAAAATAGACTTTCAAAAAGTTTTGGAAGTGATCCGAAGGGAAATGATAGAAAGCTAGGATATCGAAACTTAAAAAAATCTGATCAAATGAACGAATCGTCTGGGCAAAATGCTCATTTTTAATAATTGAAAGCAAAAGGGGGTGTGTGGTCTCTAACTGAAAGAAGGCATGGATCAGATCATTGAAGATCCGATCCCCTTCTGTTTTAGAAAAATCCATCTCAATTTCATCTAAATATGTTAAACTCTCTTCTATTGTATATAGAAGTTCATAATATGTGGTTAATAAAATATAGTCATCTGAACGATACGCCACAGGTCTCACCTAATTATTTCCGTTTATCGTAATATACACCGTCACTCGTCATCGGTTGGTAGGGATTTTGATAATTCTGCTGTTTCACTTTCTTTCTTTGAATGGCTTGAATATCGGCTTTAATCCCTTGTTGGATGTCAGTTAATTGTTTGGCCATCTTCTGATCCGTTTGAATGATTTCTTTGATCTTTTCTTTCTCTGGTGTTGTCAATTCATGCTGAATGTCTCTCATCAATTCATCACGCTCAATTAAAAAGGCATCAAAGTCTTCCACCAATGTATCACTTTGTGGATTCGCTTCTATTTCAGCAGCCATTTTTATTGTTTGGTCATACAGTTGGTCAACAATACTCATAGAGATCCCCCAATGGATTGGTGGCGGCCTCTTCGATCTGTTTGAATGACTTCCTTCCATGCATCCCGGAAATCAATCACATATTGTTCCACCTCGTTGAGTATCTCTCCATCATTCTGTAGATTCGCATCAATCAGTCTACGATAGATGTAATCATACATACTCGCCATACTCTTAGATACATCATAGGTGCGATTTAATGTGACATTTAATTCTTGAATGATGTTTTGAGCCTTTTTCAGATTCAAATTTCTCATTTCAGCATCGTCTTGTAGAATGGCATGCTTTGATAATCTGATAAATTTTAAGCACCCTTCATAAAGCATCAGCGTCAACTCGGCTGGTGTTGCTGTCTCAATAGAATTTTTCTGATAGGCGGCATAAGGATTCTGAATTGCCATATGTTATAAACCTCCATTAATATGCAAGCAGTTGTGAAAGGTAGCCCGATTGGTTGTTCAGCTTTTGAATCGCACTATCCATGGCATTAAACTTCGTGTAGTAACGAGCTTCAATTAACTTTAAGCGGTCTTGAAAAGTATCCATTCGTTTCCCCAATGAATCGAGGTTCTTACCAAGTCCATATTCGTTTGATTCCATCGTGGTGCTACCAGCTTTCGTTTGAATACTCTTTGTGAGATCCGACAAGGAATTCCTAACACGATGAAGAATCCCTTGCTCATTATATTGTTGCTGCGCTTTGGCTGGATCTTTTGAATCAACGTTTCGAGAACCCGAGATAAATATTTGCATAATCTTTTGAGGATCTTCTGCAATTGCATCTCTTAGTTTTTTCTCGTTAATTTCAAGCTTACCGCCCTCTTTATACTTGGATGATGTCGTAATACCAATTTGGGTCATGTGAATTTTATTTCCATCACCAGTCGTAATATCCGCATAAAAGTCACTTCTTAATTTTGCTGTTCCCGATCTCAAAATCGCATCACTTCGCAACAAACCAGTCTTGGCAGCTGTTTCCCACAGTTCTACTTCCTTGTCTGACATGGCTTTTTTCTCATCAGCTGTTAATGGTTGATAGTTCCGGTTTTTCTTTTCAGTGACTTTCCCATTAACTTGCTCAACGAGTTCGTTGTATTTATCCACAAATTGCTTGATTTTGTCAAAGATCTCATCGACATTTGTTGAAACATTCAAGCTTACAGGCTTATCAGTCGTTGCTTTTAGCTCATACGTGATACCAGCCTGTGTAAATGTATTGTTGTTATTCTCCATTTTCAAGCCGTTAATCTCGTATTGCGCCTTCTGTCCCTGCGTAGTCGCAACAAGCTTGTTATCTCCATCTACTTGGAATCCTAATTGTGTGAGGAAAGAAGCAGCGTTACCATCAGTTGCTTTTATATTCACACCGTCACCGGTTGTTCTTGAAGTAAGTGCAATGGTCTCTACATAGTTCGTCCCATCAAAGATTTGACCTTTATAAGCCGTCACACCTAGTTGAGAGCTATTCAGTCTATTCACAATATCATCAATTGTATCTGTATCAGAAGTTTTGATTGTCACCGTTTTTGGTGTGGCTGAATCTGGTGTCGTCACCTCAAACGTAAATGACCCGTTTGTTGCAGTAAATCCAGTTGTTCCAGAAGATTTGAAAACAGAAGCTGTCGCAATCTGAGTGACATTAATCATGCCTGACGTCGCATTTGTTGATCCTGTCGCTGTTACAGCCGATTCATTGGAGCTTGTCACTTTTTTTGAGCCATAAGTACTTGGAAGATGTAAATTTAAACCGGTAATCAAATCTTCTAATTCTTTAACTTTTGAATTAACCTCGCGATAACTGTCTCTTTGCCATTCGATTGTTTGTTTTTGACGTGCCATTTTATCAAGCGGTGCTTGTTCAGTTTTCATCAATTTTGATACTACTTCATCAATATCAAATATGTTTGAAAATCCAGTAATTCGATTCACCATGATTATGTTCTCCCTTCATTTACATTCTTTTATCTACAAATAATCCAACAATTTCTGTCATTGCTGCATAGAAATCCAGCCATTCCTTAGAAGGAATCTCTCTAATGACCTCATCTGTTTGGTCATCTACGACTTTGACATAATATTCATTGAGCTTTTCATGTAATTCAAATTGAAGATGAAATTGGGTCGGTTCAATGAGCTGGTTGGCTCCTTGAATTGTTTTTTCTATCTGTTCCTTTGAAACTACCTTGCCACTTGCTTGTAAATCTGCGTTTACATTGTCTTTTTGATTATTAGAAACACGGGTTTGATATGCATCGATCAACGGCTCTAGCTGTGTCAACTTACCAACAGACATAGTTATTCAGCTCCTGTGCTTTAATCTATCTATTATATCGGCTTTGAATTTTCAAATTAAATATAGATACATCGATTTGTTAAAGTTTCATTCTAAATGATGAACATTCTGATACAAACGTTTTCATACGGGAAAGGAGTCGTGAATCAGATAAAAAAATCCTCACTTTTTTTGTGAGGATAATTGAGAAAGAAGATCCACGGACAAACTTGCAGCACGATTATTCTCTTCTTGAATAGAAAGATATATCTCCTTCCGGTGAATATCAATGTGCTTCGGAGCATCAATTCCGATTTTCACTTGGTCACCTTCGATCGAAATAATCTTGATTTCAATATCATCGCCTATTTGAATCGACTGATTTAATTTACGAGATAGGACTAGCATGATGAGGTCACCTCTAACAAGTGTTTTGTATGATAAGCTGAATCATGCAAAATCACTTGTTTGGCGTTCATGTTTTTCCGGTTCACCACAATAGGAGCTCTTAAATTGGCTGTCGTTTTTTCAATTGTAGTCTCCATCGTTAAAATCACCATGACTTCAACATCATTTGCATCTTCAACACCAAGAATGTCCACAACCGCCTCTTCCAAATCAAATTCATATTGATTGAAGAATAAAAATGGACTACTGACGATGAATCCTAGTTCGGCATTTTTTAATGATTGAAGGACTAAAAATGGTGATTCTTCTGATAAAGGCAAAATAACAAATTGTTTTTGATCCAGAAATCCTGGTATTCCATTAGCGAAGGTGATGATTTGCTCCTCTTTGATTGTCACTTCACCATGATATTTCGTTTGAATGATCATAATTCACGACCTTTTTCATTTTCTTATTTATACCTTATCACCATTTTGACCGGTTTCGTCAACTTCTATCTTCAAATCAGGGTATTGTAACATGTCAATATTTACTTTACCTGGCAGATAGTTAACGATTGGTTTATGCGGTGTTGCTTCGATCACTGCTTTTTGCGGCTCAACATCAATTTTCACTTCAGATGGCTGATAGTGAATTTTGACACTAAAGAATGAAGGTATCACACCGATCGTGAATTGTTTTGCAGGAGGACTTCCATTGATTTTGGCAAATTGAGCAATCGCGTTGCCCCCATCCTCAATTTTAATGAGTTGGCTTCCTTCTTCCGCTCTTCTCCCCATTCCTTCTCCAATGGCTCGTTTCCCCTCCGCTGCCCATTCCTCGGAACGCCTAAAGATAGACTTGATGTCCATATCTGCAAATGCTTCTGTTTGATCAATGGTTAATGTCGAAGGGGTTGTTGTCATATTCATTACAGCTCTTGGCTGCTGAATCTCAAGATCAGCTCTTGGCTGTTCTACTTCTTGTCTAGATGGGATTGTCGACATTTGCAGCTTTGCATAGGTTTGTTGCATTAACAATCTAGGGATTTGCATATGTTCACCTCCATGATGCAAAAAAGCACCCAAAGGATGCTTTTTATTATCTTAAGAAATCGACAAGTGACGGTTGAATCACTTTTGCTGTCGTTGCTAAAGCAGCTCTATTTACAACCTCTTGTTGAAGTAGCTCAATAATTGCTTTTTCGCTTTCAACATCTTCATTATCTGACTTCGCATTTTTGATTACTTGATACTGTGAAGTTAATCGACTGCTAACTAAGTCAATACGATTCGATCTAGCACCAAGATCTGAACGTTCTGCACTCATCGTTTCTTTGAATTGGTCGATATCACCAAGTGCCTCATCTGAATTTGGAAATACTCCATTTTTCAATGAGTTTTCTAAGTCCGTCAGCATTTCAATGACATTTTGGGCATTAGCGGACTGGCCCCCAAATGCTGAAAGTGGATTGGAGTTTACATTCAAAGTAATACCGTCTGAAATGTTCGATTTGACTTCATGTGCATTCGTATAATTTTCAAAGTTGAATGTATACGTACCATCTGCATTTTCTACCACAGGTTTTACATTTGTATTAGTTCCATTAAATACAAACTTACCTAACATCTGAGTGTTCATTGCATCAATGATTTGATTCTTCATCTGACCAATTTCCACTCCGATGGCCGCTAAATCTTCAGGCTGTTTTGTTCCATTAGCCGCATCAAGTACTTTATCTCGTACATTTGACATAATATCAATGATTTCAGTGACACTCGTTTCAGATGTATCAATCCAGTTTCGAGCCTCATTTAAATTATTCTGATATTGTTCATTTCGGAAAAGTGCCGTACTATATTGGAGACTTTTCACTGCCGCAACAGGGTCATCAGAAGTCTTTGTGAAACGTTTTCCCGTTTGTGCTTGTTCATTAATTTTAGAAAGTCGTTCATAACTTTTACTAATATTGCGAAGTGAGTTTTGGGAAATCATACTTTGTGTGACTCGCATCAGTTATTCCTACCTTCCTACGACACCCATGCCGTTAATTAATTTATCCAATACTTCATCTTGTAATGTCACAATTCTTGCCGCAGCATTATATGCGTGCTGAAATTGAATCATATTCGTCATTTCTTCATCGAGCGAAACAGCACTAGTGGACATTCTGCGTTCATTGGATGAGTTAACAAGTGCAGCTGAACTACTTTCCAGCGTCGCATTCTTTTTCCCTTGTATGCCCATTTCAGCAATCACATTTTGATAATAATCCTGAATCGTCGTAGTACTACTACCAATTTGTAATTTTAAGTCTTGAATACTTGCTAATTGCGTCGCATTCGAGCCGTCGCCTTTTGTTTGATTGAGAGAAGCAGCGACATTATCTGTTGAGGCTAAAATGGTATCACTCACCTTGATGCGAGCTGCCAACCCTTTATTCAAATCATTGTTATTCTCGATATCAAAAAAGTCTTGTCCGCTTGCCCCAGTCAATGTATACCCTTGCTTGTGCACTTCATTAAATTTATCCATAAATATTTGTGCTACTTCATCTAACTCATCTAGCATTTCTGGATACAATCCTTTTTCTTGTCCATTTGACATGTAACCATAAGCCTCAACAAGTGCTTTTACTTTTCCATTCACTTGCAATTGATCTGCTGCAATGGTTGTTGTTCCAAATTGCAGAGTATTTACAAGACCTGTCGCATTATCATATGAGACCTGTAACTCCGACTTATCGTTTGTAATGCCATTCAGGATTGTTGCAACAGATTGGCCATTCGCACCGATAATGTCGATGTTCACAGTACCCTCAGAAATTTTAAGTGCATTTCCACCAGATGGGTTGTAGCTCACCTTTATATCAACTAGTGAAGATAATTGATCTATCAATGCGTCACGTGTATCGTAAAGATCATTTGGCAAGTATCCATTTGGTTCTACCGTTGCAATCTGTTTGTTCACTTCATCAATTTGCGATAAAATTGTATTCACATTTTTCGCTGTTGATTCTAGTTCTGTTTTCAAGTTCTTTTGGATCGTTGTTAAAGATGAATTAAGCAGGCGAAATTGGTCTACTAACGCTTGTGCACTCGTTTTGACAACCGTACGTGCAGATGCGGTATCTGCATTTTTAGATTCAGAAAGAACCTGTAATGATTTCCATAGGTTATCGAACGCTCTGTTTAAACCTTCGTCTGTTAAATCATTCATAACACCTTCCATTTGTGAAAGAGCATCAGACTTCGTTGCATAATAAGACATATTGTTATGATGATCTCTGTACTGAAGATCTAGAAAACTGTCTCTAATTCTTTCAACGGTCCCAACTTGAACACCTGTCCCCATTTGGCCGTACGTCTTGCCATCATAAACAGAAATCACTGGATATGGATTATCTGCTTTAAATGTAACTCTCTGTCTTGAATAGCCTTCCGTATTTGCATTGGACACGTTGTTTGATGTGACATAAAGCCCCGCACGCTGGGCTGTAATCCCTCTTTTTGCCGTTTCTAGTCCCATGAATGTAGAACCCATTGGTATCCTCCTTGATTACGCCTTCGAATCAAACAAAGCCCTATGCTGTTTAGGCTTTGAACTCTCAAGACCGTTTTGTCCGTAATTCATATTTTCTTTATTAGGTTGAACGAGATCGAATGTCAGTGAAATAAATTGAAGAGACTGCTGAATAAGCTGTTTATTTAGTTCATTTACATCTTTTAATTCCATCATGATGTCATTTAATTTCTGATATAACGAAATGAGCTCTTCTTGATCCACACCTTCAGCTTTTTCGATACATGCAGTAATTGTCGGCAGTTGATCACTTTGTAAAAATTGAACTGTTGCTTTAATCCGTTTTTCCTCTAATTGAGAAATGGCCTGAATATATTTTTGCTCAAGATTCAGAACCTCTGAAAGAGCATCAATCTCGTTAGTTTTCAGCATTTCTGTTTTATCTTTAGACAGCTTTAGAAGCTGTTCGTGTAATCCATAGAGACGATGCAGCTCTTCAATAATTATTTTAACTGACATTCACGCGACTCCTTTAATTATTGTTGTTTATAGAAATTCAGCATTTTATCAGCAATGCCTTTTGTATCCACTTGGTATGTTCCAGCTTCAATACTTTTTTTAATTTGATCTATTTTATCTTGGCGTTCTTTCATTATATTTGGCACCTTTTGCATCTCGATTGCCTTTTTAGAAATTTCTACTTTATCTGCTGTTTTTGCTTGATTTGATTGCAACGTTTGTTTCTCATATGTTTTCTTGTAAGGATTTACTGGCTGTGTTCCATATTGATTAATTTTCACGGGATTCCTCTCGCTTTCCGTTACAGTCTGTCTTAATTCTATCCATTTTATCGACCAAACTGCAACTTAGTTTAGGGAATCAGTCGTTTTTAGGATTAATGGCATAATAGGTGTCTTTCTTCCTAGATTCAACCTCTCTTTTTCTTGCCTCTTCCTGGTTCATTAGGCTGATTTGCGAATGAATATCTTGGTCACATTGGCTACACAGCTTGTTTTTCCTAATCGGTTCGCCGCATCTTTCACAAGGATAGTTAATATTCGGAAACTGACTAATTTGAAGTCTTTTCAACCGAATAAATTTTAAGATTAATTCCTCATCTACTTCCGTTGCCTCAACAATTTCAGAAATGGTGGATTGTCTGTTACTTTGCTTTCTTAAAAATTTATAAACAATATCAAATGAACGCTCTTCTTCTTCAAAGCATTTGTTACAAACCGTTTGGATGGTCGATTTTAAAAATAACTGATTACATTCTGGGCAGTTTGCCAATTGATTCATAACCAAAACCCCTTATATATATTCTTTACTTATTATCGGTTGATTATCATTATTTTTAACTACGTATCAACGTAAAAGAGGAAACACTTTTTGCTCCTGCGCCTTTTAAGACTCTTGCCGCGTCGTATATGGTAGCGCCTGTTGTATAAATGTCATCGATTAATATGACATCTCTTTGAAGGACTGTATTTTGTTGCTTTAATTGGAATAATCCCGTTTGATCTATTCGTTCATTTTTATTTTTCTTAGACTGCTTCCTTTGATGAATTTTAATAAGTGGCTGTATCGTAGTCACACCTATCAAAGAAGCCAGTACCTCGGACTGATTAAATCCTCTTTCCTTTAATCTTTCTTCGCTCAATGGGATCGGAATCATTTGATGTGCATCAGTGGTAAAAGAACGCTTAAATGTTGTTTTTACATCTCGCTTGAACAACTCAGCTAAAGCGGTATCACCTCGAAATTTAAATCGAGCCAATATATCTTTCATAAAATCGTTATACGCATAAACAGATCTATTTTTGACTAGCACTTCATTAGAACCATTTCGTTCGTTCCAGCTGATACAATCCTGACATAATTGATCACTTGCTTGTGCTCTTCCACATTTGGGACAAATAGATCCTTGAATCTTCTCTAAACGCTGCCTACATGCTAGACACACTACGTCCTGGTCTGACAGTAGGAGTGTTTTCCATGTAAATGTTGCCACGAAATGCCCCTCACAAACTGGACAGGTCAACTATTTTCCTGATTTAGCGGTTGACGTATAGCGCATCTTGGATGAGCTGTTACCTTAGATGCAGCTTCTGTAAGAATGACCAGCATAGCAGTGTTCTTTTGTTTATCCACCATCTCCGACTTACTGTATGATATTTTCTCAATGTCTGTTATATATTGTGGTTTCACTTGATTGAGTGAAATAGCTAAAACATCTTCTATACACTTTTCACAATGACAAATCATGCTTAAATGGTTGAGATATTGATAAAGTATTTCTTTTAGTAGAATTTCTTTTGCATTAAGTAGCAATTTCTGCTTCCCCTTCCATTTGTGTATTGTGAATATAATGTACCATGATTTAGGTAAACCCACACTATTTTTCAGAAAACTCTCTTAAAGCCGTATGATTCATTTGTACGATATGCTTCTTGGCCTGTTTCATACTTCTCGTGAGACCAAAATGGAAAAACAGAACGTCTCCTTGAGAATACTCGGGATGCCTGCCCGCTCTACCAGCAATTTGAACAAGTGCACTTTCTGTGAATATAGTAGATTCCGCACCTAGTACACCTACTTGAACATTTTGAATGGTCACACCTCTTTCAAGAATAGTCGTTGTGACAAGTACATCGTAACCATGCTCTCTAAATTGTTTGACTTTTTGTTTTCTATCTTTGTCGTCAGCTGAAACACCCTCTACATTCATATGTAGCTCTCTAAGAATATTTGTTGTCTTCTTCATGATAGAGATAGATGGGACAAAAAGTAAGATTCGTCTCCTGTTTTTGATATGTTTCTCGATCCACTCCACTACAGTAGGTGGCAACTGCTTCTTTTCCAATCTTTTTTTCCACTGTCCGATCCATTGAAAGGTTGGGACAGGTAAAGGCTGTTGGTGGAAACGTAGCGGGATCTTTACAGCTTCTAATTGTCCACGGAAAACGTCACTTTTCATTTGTTTAGATGGTGTTGCACTTAAGTAAATTTTGATTCCATTTTTTCTTATCGCCTTTTGAACAGCAAACTGAAGAGACTCGTCGATTGAATAAGGAAAAGCATCAACCTCATCGATAATGATGACATCAAAAGCATTCTTATACCTTATCAACTGATGCGTTGTGGCAATCATCAGAGGCGCGATTTGGAACCTTTGGGGACTTCCACCATAAAGAACAGCTATATTCAGTCCTTTAAATACTTGTCTGATGCGCGGTTCAAGTTCAAGGACAACATCAGTTCTAGGCGTTGCAATACATACATTCATTCCTCTACTTAATGCATATTCTATCCCATGAAAAAGCACCTCTGTTTTCCCTGCTCCGCAAACAGCCCAAACTAGTAAATCAGTGTTATTTTTTATGGATTCAATCAGTTTTTTTGACGCTCTCTTTTGTCCATTAGACAACTCTCCCTGCCATGTTAATTCCACTTGACAAGTTTCTTCTATTTGCGGACCAATCCATTCATAAAGAGAGCTGCATGCTGTTACTTTTCCCATCATGATGCATGATCTACAGTAAACACAGTCTTTTTGACACTTTTCACATGGCGTGAGAGCAAACTGTCGCCTTACTGACACCCCACATCGGTTACATTTATAACCGTTTGCTCTTTTCTCTATGGCAGAAGTTCTTTTGATTAAACCCTGTTCCTCGAGCCATTCTAGCTCATACGATGAACAGAGGCATTCAAACGGAAGATGGTGTCTTGATTGTAGTTGCGGTCTTAACTCCATTGCTTTGTTCATATTCAATTCGATCAAACACCTTTCAGCTGATGTTTGCCAATTATGTACGAAGACTTCGCCTTTCGTCTAACTGCAAAAAAGGGAAAACAAAACCCCTTTTCTTATCGAAAAGGGGTTTTTATGATTTACCTAATGATCCAGCCAAGACCTAGTGAGCCTTCACCTAAATGAGTACCTATCACGGCACCAAAGTAGCTTTTATAAAATTCTACATGAGGATATTTTTCTGATAATTGCACAATCATTTCATCTGCTTCCGTTTCTCTATTTGCATGGATAATAGCTGCTCTCATCGGTACACCACGACTTGCGTCCTCATCAAATAATTCAAAAATACGCGAAATGGCTTTTTTTCGTGTGCGAATCTTTTCAAAAGGAACAATTAGCTTATTGTCAAAATGAAGAATAGGCTTTACCTTTAAGAGGCTTCCAATAAACGCCTGAGCACCATTTAATCTACCGCCTCTTTGCAAATGAGTTAAATCGTCTACCATAAAGTAGGCTCTTTCATTTTCTTTCAAATGCTCAAGGTGTGCTAATATTTCTTCTGGCGAAGCACCTTCTTGAATTTTCTCAGCAGCTTCTAAAGCATAAAATCCCTGCACCATGCAGCTAGTTTCTGAATCAAAGGTATATATGTCAAGCCCTTCCACCATATCATTTGCTGCAGCTGCACTATTATAGGTTCCACTGATTCCGCTTGAAAGGTGGATACTAATCACAGCATCATATGTTTCACTTAGTTTTTCATATAATTCTACTAATTCACCAAATGCAGGTTGAGAGGTTGTTGGGAGATCTTTATGCTTTTTAACTTCTTCATAATAAGTCTTCCAGTCCATCTCTAGTTCTTCACGGTACGATTCGCTGCCAAAAATGACATTAAGGGGGATCATATGAATCTGGTGTGTATCACGTAGTTCTTGCGGTATATAAGCAGTACTGTCTGTTACAACGGCTATTTTCATTCTTAAATACCTTCCTTATTCGTTACTCTTTATTATTCTAAAAGAAACACCATTGTTTTTCATTAGATTTATAATAGTAATCAAAAAAGCTTGCCTAATCAATAGGCAAGCTACATTCTCCGAAAAAGACTCCTTATGACATATATTATCTCACGCAATTAGTAGCGCGCGAACCAAACAGTCAACAGGAGTACTTGTCCGGAATATTATCTCATTTCTACCCAGCCGTTTTTAATCGCCACTACAACAGCTTGTGTACGGTCATTTACGTTCATCTTTTGCAAGATGTTACTCACGTGGTTTTTCACTGTTTTTTCACTAATAAAGAGCGATTCACCGATTCCTCTATTGCTCTTACCATCAGCTAACATTTGAAGAACTTCACATTCACGTCTTGTTAAGATATGCAGTGGTCTACGAATCTCTGGATATACCTCATGTTGTGGATGAGCTGAAACACCACTAGTTGCTAGGCGTCGGAATTCATTCACTAAATTATGCGTTACTTTTGGATGTAAATAAGATCCTCCGTCAGCTACTACTTTCACTGCTTCAATGAGTGTGTCTGCATCCATTTCTTTTAACAGGTAGCCTCTAGCCCCTGTTTTCAATGCATGTGTTACATAGTTTTCATCGTCATGAATAGATAGAATAATGACTTTTGATTCGGGATAAAGCTCAACTAGCTGCTTAGTAGCCTCTACACCATTTACATTCGGCATATTAATGTCCATAATGACAACATCCGGATGATAATGTTCTACGATACGTGCAGCTTCGTCACCGTCGTCTCCTTCTGCAACTACTTCAAAAGTAGGTTCAAAATCTAAAATCCGTTTGACACCTTCACGGAATAATTGGTGGTCATCAATAATTACAATATTTACTTTAGTCACAAGCTACGCCTCCCCATGTTTATTGTTCTACACCTGAACTATATGGTCAATATGTCTTTTGTCTCTATTTTACAATTTGTTTTACAATGTTAACGGCACTCTAATCATGATGAATGTCCCTAGACCTATTTTTGAGTCAATGGTCATTTTACCTTCTAGTAAGTCTACGCGTTCTTTCATTCCAAGTAAACCAAACGATTTGTTTTTGTTTGTTTTGACATCTTTCATATCAAAACCTTTCCCATCGTCTTTAATGATTAATGTAACAAAGTCTTTCGCTACTTCTACCTTCACAGAGATTTCTTCTGCTTCGGAATGTTTTAAAGAATTTGTGACGGCTTCTTGAGCTAGCCTAAACAACGCCACTTCAAATTGGGAAGCAATTCTTTCATTTTCTGTATCCCCAATGCATTGGAAAGTAATCTTTGTTTTCCCATCGTACTCTTCAATCGTGTTTAAGTATTTTCTTAATGTCGGAACGAGTCCTAAATCATCTAAGGCCATCGGTCTTAAATCATAAATGATTCTTCTGACTTCGTACAGTGCATTTCGCACATTCTGTCTGAGATTTCTAATTTCCTGAAAACCATCTTCTGTCCCGCGGTCTCTAAAGATCCGTTCAATTAATTCAGATCGCATCATTACGTTTGCAAGCATCTGTGCAGGACCGTCATGAATTTCCCGCGACACCCTTTTACGCTCTTCTTCTTGGGCTTCAATAATTCTTAGACCGAAATCTTGTTTTGCTTGTGCATCCTCAAGCAAAACGCCGACCTGACGCAAATCTTGATTAAGATAGTTAAGAACAACCGTGATTTGGCTGACGAGCGTTTCAGAACGTTCAATGACGTCTTGCAAGCTGAGTAGGCGCCTTTCGAGATCGTCTCTTCTTTCTCTTAGTTGCTTTTCACGTTGCTGTATCATGGTAAGCTCTACTTGAAGATTATGTGCTTTCTCATAGGCTTCTCTGATTTCATCTTCGCTGAATTTGTTAAAGTTTCTGCTCACTTCAGATAAGCGATTTCTAGCATGTCTCGTATGAACTTCTAGTTTATCTCCAAAGTCGATCACTTCGTTTACTTGCTGCTTGATTTGTTTGAGCTCTTCTACTAGGCTTTCATATTGTTGACGGGACTGTTCGCCTATTCTAAATACTTCGTCCTTGCTGCCATCAACTGTACTTAGCATTTTCATGATGATTGAATCCAATAATTTCGGATCCATTTTGGGTGTTGTCATGGCTTTTCCCTCCCGTAACAGTGATGTCATTTTTTTTATTATAAATGTCATTGATCTACATTTTATGTCGAACTATAATGAAAGAATGCGTATAAGTCATGAAATTTTTATGACGACCCTTTTTCCACTCTTATCATCATAACAAAATACGCTGTAAAATTCTAAAACCAATGCAAATTTTCTATAGTCTTACAATTTGCTTATCTGGAGGGTATGTCTTTTGCTGAATCGCTATCTTACAGTAAAAAGTCATGGCGAGCATGAGATCGTCATTGAAAAATCACGTTTTATTTGTCATATCCAGCGTGCTATCTCAGAAGAAGAAGCACAAGCCTTTATTCAGTCTATTAAAAAACAACATTGGAATGCCACACATAATTGTTCAGCCTACCTCATTGGTGAAAATGATATGATTCAAAAGGCGAATGATGATGGTGAACCAAGTGGTACAGCTGGTGTACCAATGCTTGAAGTGCTAAAAAAGCGTAAGCTTAAGGATACAGTCGTTGTTGTGACTCGATATTTCGGCGGTATTAAATTAGGTGCCGGTGGTTTGATCCGCGCTTACGGAAAGTCTGTATCAGAAGCTATCAACCATGTCGGTATTGTGGAACGTTGTTTAATGCGGACGATGCACACCACAATAGATTATACATGGCTTGGAAAGGTAGAGAATGAGCTTAGAGCCTCATCTTTTCAGCTAAAAGAGATACATTATGCTGAAGATGTTATTTTTGAGACGTATGTAGAAGAAACACAAACCACGCATTTTATAGAATGGATGACCGAGCTTACAAATGGAAAGAGTGTTATAAAGGAAGGCGAACTGACTTATTTAGAAAAGGACATTGGTCCGATAAAGGGGATAGATGAATGGCACAGCGAGTAAAAGTGCGTATACGAAAGAAAAAAAACAAGAAGAAAAGAATTTTCAAACGAATCCTGGTCTTATTTTTACTTCTTTTTATTTGCCTAGGCGGGTTTGCAGTATATAAAATTGTGAATACACTTCAAGCTGCTGACAAAACATATGATGAGTTAGAGCGTGGAGAAAAGTCGAAGCTACGTGATGCAGTGGTTGATATTAAAAAGAAACCATTCTCTGTTCTATTTGTCGGCATTGAGGATTATGCCACAAGTGGAGATCGTGGTCGTTCTGATTCTCTCATTGTCGCAACAATCAATCCTCAAGATAAGACGATGAAAATGCTTAGTATCCCTCGTGACACAAGGGTACAGCTTGCAAGTGACACAACTCAAAACAAGGTGAAAATCAATGCCGCCTATGCCCAAGGCGGAAAAGATGAAACGATTGACACTGTGGAACAATTCTTAAATATCCCGATCGACAAATATGCCACGGTTGATTTTGATGGCTTCAAAGATGTCATAGATGAAGTGGGTGGAATTGATATAGATGTTCCATTTGACTTCAATGAAAAAAGTGACGTCAAAAAAACCAAAAAAATTTACTTCAAAAAAGGGAATATGCATTTAAACGGTGAAGAGGCACTTGCTTATGCGCGGATGAGAAAACAAGATCCTCGTGGTGATTTCGGGCGTAACGATCGTCAGAAACAAATTTTACAAGCGATGATTGATCAAATGTCGAAGCCAAACAATATTGCTAACGTGGATAATATCGCAAAAGAAGTAAGTGATCATATTTCCACTAACTTCCGCATCACTGAGGGACTTGCTCTTCAGCAAATTTACAGTGGGTTTAAAGGTGCGGACACAGAAACACTTTCAATAAAAGGGTCTGATCTTTATTCGGGTCCAAATCGGACGTACTTCTTCGAGCCAGACCAAATCCAATTGGCTGAGGTACAAAATGAGTTGCGTACCCATTTAAACCTTCCTGTTGAGTCAGCGCCTGGAACTGATTCACAGACCAATTTCTCTGATGGTACAGGGGAAACAAATTATCCAGATTCCCCAGCCACACAATAAACAAACAGCCCGATTCCTAGGAACCGGGCTGTTTGTTAGTTTCTTTTCACCATTCGTTTATAGAATTTTGTAAACGGCTTGAACTCATCGTTCACCAAACCTGTCACTTCCGCAATGACCTGCATAAACATGACGAGCAAGAAGATAATGATCAGTGATAACCAAATGGTCGCGCTTGTTAGCAAAATGGCACTTAAACTGAAGACGAGACCAATCATGTAAATCACGATGACTGCCATTCGATGGGACAAGCCAAACGCCATTAGCCTATGATGGATATGAGATTTGTCAGGCGCCGATATGGGCTGTTTGTTCAATATCCTTCTGATGATGGCAAAGGTGGTGTCGAAAATGGGGACACCTAAGATGATAACCGGCACCACAACACTGAATAAAGTGACACTTTTGTATAGCCCTAAAAGCGACAGCACCGAGATCATATAACCTAAAAATAATGAACCCGTATCGCCCATGAAAATTTTGGCGGGGTGGAAATTATAGAACAGAAAACCAATTGTACTGCCAATAACGACAAGGGATAAGGAAAGTATCAATATTTTATCTGCAGAAAATGCCATGACTGCAATTGTCGTTAAACCAATGACAGAAATACCCGCAGCAAGACCGTCTAAACCATCAATTAAGTTAATAGCATTTGTGATACCGACAATCCATAACACTGTCAGGGGATACGCTAACCACCCTAACTCAAGTCGATCTGTTAAGAAAGGAACAGAGAAGAAATCCATTTTTAAGCCCGTGCTTACGATCAAACAAGCAACAAGTACTTGCACGAGAAATTTAAATTTTGCACTTAAATTATATTTATCATCAAATATACCCAAAATGACGATGAGAACGGCACCAACTGAAATCGCTGTGATTTTATTATGTAGAAATAGCCCCCCCGCTAATGCGCCAGCCGCTACCCCAATAAAAATTGCCAAACCGCCCATTCGAGGCATCACTTTATCATGAACTTTACGTTTATTCGGCTGGTCCACTGCACCAATCTTAATTGCAAACTTTTTGACGATTGGTGTCACAATTAAAACTGTAGCCAGAGAGACAAAAAACGCTAATAAGGCGCGTTCGTATTCCATAAGTCAGTCTCCTTCTAAATTGAAATCTGTATTTTGTATATTGGCCGCTCTTCCCATTATACAATTGAATAGAGGATGATCACAAGCTTCCCCTATAAAGAAGAAATAAATAAAAACGCACAATCCTGAATGAATTATGCGTTTTCTTTAATATTCGTTAACTCCACCATGTTTGTGAACAGCGCGTGCCAATCTTTTTTCTTTGCTCTACTTTGTCTGAGATGTCTATAGGTCATATCGTCTTTTTTGCTGATCACTTTATGGCAAGCTTCTACGAAAAGGGCAGGGTCTGCTCCTTCTAAATATTCATACACATCATTCTCTTTTAGCCTTTCCGTTGACGGAAGATTTAAACCGACAACAGGCTTCCCTGCAGCTAAAAACTCATAGAGTTTGAGCGGAAAAACGGCTTTATTGTAAGGAGACTGTTTATACGGCATCATACCTACATCAATCAGTTTCATATACGCAGGCACTTCTTCTGGCGCTACGGCTCCTGTCCAAATCACATTTGGCAGTTTTCGTGCATGCTGAAAAGATGGATCTCCATTTGTTCCATCGGGACCGACAAATAAAAATGTCCAATCTGGCTGCATGTGTGCAGCTTGCTCAATCATTTCAAAATCAAGCTTTGGCTTAATTCCTCCAATAAAGCCTAGGACTGTGCCCTTTCTTCCCTCAAGCACATCTTCTTTACTAGGCAGATTGCTTTTGGCGAAGACATCGTATTCGACACCATTTTCTACGGTGAACACATCCTTTGGTTCACCCATCAGCCGTTTTTCAATTTGGTCATGTAGGTATTGAGAAGAGCATGTAATGCTGTGTGCGTATTGGATGATTCGATTCTCTGCTTTGACAATGACACGCTGCCTCATATAAGAGAGAACATTATTTTTTCCGCTGATCGGCTCTCCCCACAGATCACTGCAATCGTACACAATATGTTTCCATTCAAATAAAGAAGATAAGAGCGGAAAACCCGGAAACGTATACCACAAGCAAACAGATATCCCCTTCTTTTCCTCATGACGTAAATGATCAAGAAGAGGGGACAATTTATGGACATAGAACATATCTTGATACCGACCAAAGCGAAAGAGCTTGCTCTTCAATACATCAGGAATGGCAAATTGTTTCATTCGATCCGTTATGGGCTGAAAGGGCGCGGTATGACGGGCTGCAGACGGGCAAACCCAGATGACTTCTTTTGTTTCTGGATCAGCTGCTAGAAATTCTGCTAAACGATGCCGTCTGTATCTCAGGCCATCCTGCCCCCACTCGCCCGTCGCTACGATTACATGTATGATCGCTTCTGCTTTCACCTTCATCACCTTTTTTCCCTTCTGTTTATAAGCGCTTCTTCACAGCATTTGTGGCATAGTGCATGAAACACCAAGACGCTTTGACAAAATGAAGCTGCTCAATTTCTCTGTAGACAAACCACGTTTTTTTTGCTGCTTTCCACTTGTTACTAGAGATGGAGTTGCCAACGATTCGATATTCGCTTAGTGGCTCACTCATTCCATAGGCGGTAAATCCTCTTTTTAAAATAGATAACCATGTGGCCAAGTCCTGTCTTGTGCGAATGTTTGGCATTTCTACAAGTCCAACTTGTTTCACATCTAGCATCACTGTTAAACAACCGATAATCGTATTTTTCAGTGCTTCATTGTAATTCAACTGAAGCGGTGCAGTTACTGTTTTTTGTAATGGTTCTCCGCTTTCTGAAATAATGTCATACGCCGTAAACGTAAATGCATGGTCATTTGACAGCATGAAGTCTACCTGTTTTTCAAGTTTTGTTTCTTTCCATTTGTCATCGCTGTCTAAAAAAGCGATAAAGCGTCCTTTTGCTTGTTGGATGGCTGTATTTCTCGCAATCGCTGCCCCCCCATTTTCCTCTAAATAAATGACCTTGATTCTGTCGTCCGTTTGACTTAATTCCCCTAAAAGCTTCCTCGTTCCATCTGTGGAACAATCATCTGCAATGATCAGCTCCCAATTGGAATAGGTTTGGGCAAGGACGGAATGAACTGTATCCGTTACATAACGTTCCGCATTATACGCCGGTGTAATGATTGATACTAACGGTTGATTGTTCACTTAAGACTCATCTCCAGTTCATCATTAAGATTCTTTGAACACTTCGGGTAATACCACAAACAGGAAAGAGATGCTCAATCCGATCACAAGTCCAAGCAGTGTCCGTTTTTTCGCTGACATACCTTTCTTGCCTTCATCGAGTACTTGGGCTGGGTCAACAATCTTTGCCGGCTTCATCCCGAGCTTTGTAGACTCCAATTCATATAAGAACCGTTCTTTATCAACCTTAGAATCATTGCTGACAGATTCATCTTCAAGCGCTGATATTCTTCTATCAATGACCTGCTGTCTTTTGGTAAAAAGCGCATTGTCTTGCTGTAAAAAGGTATCAGACACCTGCTTCACTACAGTCAACGCTCGATCACTCTTAGCATCTGTCAACGACAGCTGTAATTGTGTATCTGATTGATTGGTGAGCATGAGACGGTTCTTTAAATCCTGCCTCTCTTCTTCCTTTACATCACCAAGTGCTACCTTCAGAAATGCATCACTTTTTAATAGAGAGGTTACTTCTGCTATGTTGTTATACACCCCGTCATCATATTTACCTAGTGTGAGGGTGACAGATGCAGTGTAACTCGACTGTTCGACTGTTCCTTTGGCAAAAAAGAAACCAAAAGCCGCCAGCAATACTGGCAGTAATACAAGCCATACAATGTATTTTTTCATTCGCTTCCCTATTCTTGAAATGAAACCAGACATGTTCATTCTCCCAACATAGACGTATTTGCTTTTCACTAGTGTAGCCATACAGGCTCTGCATCACACACGTTTTACCACGGCTTGAGTCGTTGTTGATTTTTTGAGATATTCACCGCCGCGATCACCAGTCCCAAAAATACCCAGTGGAAATATAAATTCGACACGGTACTTGGACTGATACTCGAGACGAGAAAACTCAGCATCGCAGCAAATAGACCTTCAATGATCATTTTTGCTGCTCTTGTGTCAGCCAGCTGGTATTGTTGATAAAGTGTGAACATGAGGTACGCATACACCGAGATATAACCGAGCATGATCGCAAATCCAAAATTCGCCATCACCTCTAGCAGCCAATTGTGTACTTCAACAACTTGATCTGTATCAAAAATCGAATAGTGAGCCAAGTAGTAAGACACATTACCCGCACCTACCCCGAAACCGTAAGAATCGGTGAAGAAATGCCATGCATTTTTGATTAAATTCGCTCTAGCGATGTTAGACGGGAGCGGTTCACTAAAAGAATGTGCCACTTGAGAAGCGAGAAACAGATCATTAAACACCGAATAGATTTTGGCTGAAAAGACAGCGATAAAGACGACACCGAGTCCGGCGACCGCAATAAGAGACCATTTTTTCAAAAAGCGTGGCATCAGCAACCATACATAGATCGCGATACCTGCGAATATGCCGAGCAAGCTGGCACGAGATTCCGTTAACAAAATGAGATAAAGAGCTGAAATGGCTCCAAGTAAGCCAAATGCTTTGACGTATCCATTTTTCATTTGTCGCATGCACGCCACATATAAGAAAAAACTAATTGATAAAAACGTCGCAAAGTCATTTTGATTAAAGAACACTGATGTCGGATAATGCTGTTTGTACGCTGGTCCAAGATACAAGGAAGTATTCGGTAAATGATTCAAGGTAAAGTGATTATAGAATCCGATGCCCATGACAAATACTGTCATGACAAGCCAAATGCTATAAAATGTGACAAGCTGATCCATCCGTTGAATGTACATGACCACAAGAAAGACAAATCCCATCCCCATCGCAAGTAGGGACATATATTTTAGACCGTCTGTAACCGAATGAGCCCAAAGCAAAGAGATGAGTCCATAAAGAAACCATGCAGCGAAGAAACCAAGAATGCCTTTCACGCGAATGTGTTGCCACTGTGATATGTATGTGCCCTTATCTCTCATCCGCCATATGAATAATGCAAAAGCTACAAGGAGCAATATGCGGTAGAGAAAGAGACTAAAGAAACTGACATGAATCGAAAAAAATGCGTTATTGAGAAAAGTAAATGCAATGAGAAGGTAAATGGCTGACATGAATACTTGATCACCATTCAAATAAAACTTCATGAATAGCGCAACACCCGCCAACACCACAAGCAGAACTGGAATTGCTATCATCTTCTTTAACCCAATGGACTGCATAGACGCTGTTTGTACAAGCCATATCCCTGCAACTAACAAAATACATCCAATCGTCATTTGCCATGCTGTTTGTTTCACACTCATACCCGTTTCCTCCTAAGCCATCCATCCGATTTGTGGGATTATGCCTTTAATTCCTGCTCATAGTAGGAAATGGTACGAGTCAAACCTTCTTGTAAACTGACGACAGGCTCCCATGCTAAAACTTGTTTCGTTTTTTCATTTGCCAACGTACTATGCACAATATCACCTGCACGTTGCGACTTGTAAATCGGTTCAAGATGTGAATTCGTTACTCGTTTCATCGTTTGAAACAGTTCATTGACTGTAATTGAATCACCACATGAAACGTTTAAACAAACGTTTGATTGGGCAGTTAAAGCCGCTACATTCGCTGCCGCTAGATCACCTACATAGATAAAGTCTCTTGTTTGTTCTCCATCCCCAAAGATGAAGGGTGCTTCTCCCTTCGCAAACTTATCAGAAAAAATAGAGACAACCCCACCCTCACCAAGTGCATCTTGACGGGGACCATATACATTGCTGTATCGCAAAATACAATAATCTAGATCATAGAGTGATTTTGACATTTCTAAATAACGCTCTACTGTCAACTTGGTTAAGCCATAAGGTGATCCAGGCTGCAGTCGATGGTCAGTATCGACCGGAAGATAAACCGGATCTCCATACACCGCTGCCGATGAGGCAAACACCACTTTCTCCACTTTAGCTTCAGCCGCTGCTTTGATCACATGAAGAGATCCTTTAATATTGACCTGTTCGTCATACAAGAAGTCTTTGACCGAAGCCGCTACACTTACTTGAGCTGCAAGATGAATGATATAATCCGGCGCTATTTGTTTGATCAACTCAATGATTTCCGATTGGGTCACATCTGCCTCAATACATTGAACAGGAAGATGTGCAATATTTTGCCGAGATCCTGTGGAGAAATTATCAATTACGATGGGCTCATATCCTTTTTCTAATAAAGCCTCTACCGTATGTGACCCAATAAACCCACTTCCTCCAGTAACCAATACTTTCTTCATCCAAACTCCTCCTATTATTGTGCCTTCGATACCAATTCTGCATCCCATACACCTGGGCGGCCGATGGACTGATAAATAAATCCTCTCTCTTTCATTTCTACTGGATCAAACAAATTTCTTCCATCAATTAAGATTGGTGATCGAAGCAATTGCTTCATTTTCTCTTTATCTACCTGCTGTACGTCATCCCATTCTGTTAAAATGAGACACGCATCTGTCTCTTTAATTGTATCATAGAGGTCATTGCTAAAGACCGCCTGCGGACCTAGCTCTCTTTCTGCTTCGGCATAAGCAATTGGATCATATGCTTTGACAAAAGCACCTAGTTCTCTCAGCATAGGGATAATATCTAATGCCGGGGCTGACCTCATATCATTGGTATTCGGTTTAAATGCCAGACCTAGTACAGAGATGGTTTTTCCTTTAATATCGCCGAATACATTCATGAGTTTGCCCACAAGATGAGCTCTTTGGTTGTTATTCGTTTCGATCACAGACTCAATCAGCTTGAATCGATAGCCAGCTGTCTCTGCAATTTTTAGAAGTGCCATCGTGTCTTTCGGGAAGCAAGATCCCCCAAATCCAATGCCCGCTTTTAAAAATTTATGGCCGATTCGGCTGTCTAATCCAACTCCTTCACTGACTTTTTCAACGTCTGCACCGACCCTCTCACAAATATTTGCAATGTCATTGATGAACGAAATCTTCGTGGCAAGCATGGCATTTGCAGCATACTTAATCATTTCCGCACTTTCTAAGTTGGTTTCTACCACTTCGGTTTGAAACGGTTCATGCAATTTTTTAATGATGGTTGATGCATGTGTGCTTGTCGAACCGATGACTGCACGTTCCATATTCATCGTGTCATGGATTGCGGAACCTTCCCGAAGGAACTCAGGGTTGGATACGACATCAAACGGGTATTTACTGCGAGATGCTTTGTCGACAATCGCCTGAACAAGTCGCCCGGTACCGACGGGCACGGTGCTTTTATTGACAATCACCTTGTATCCATTTATATGTTCACCAATCGTTTGAGCCACTGCTTTCACATAGGTTAAATCTGCTTCCCCCTGCGGTGTCATCGGTGTACCGACGGCAATATAGATAATCTCTGATTCTCGAATGGCAGCAGGAATATTGGTTGTGAAACAAAGTTTGCCTTCCTCTGTATTCTTCTCGATCAATTCCTTCAAACCTGGCTCATAAATTGGAACGACACCACTTTTTAAGCTGTTGATTTTAGACTCATCGATGTCACAGCAAATGACCCGATTTCCGATATCAGCAAAACAAGTCCCCGATACTAACCCGACATACCCTGTTCCAATCACAGCAATTTTCTTCAATTTTTTTCATCCTCTCAGTAAAAAGCATATTGATCGTTCCAAACTGTTGATCTATCAGTCTTTGCACATTTCATTTCGTTTAAACGATGGATGTTGATCGTTTGAGCACCTTTTCGTATTGCTCGATGAGATGCTCCACATTATGTGATGATGAATAGTCTGTATGGACGATTTGGTGAAGACCGTTCTTCACTTGTTCATCCCATTTGTTTTCATATAGGTAAGCGTGAATCGCCTCTTTTAGCTGGCTCGTCGAACGTGGATCGATGAGCAGATGCTGATAGGCGGAAAATAAAGACGGAAGCCCTCCCACTCGTGTAGCAATGACAGGCACTTTTAGTGCAAGTGCCTCAAGGACAACGGTTGGCATTCCTTCACTGTAGGACGGTAGTGTAAACAGGTCGGCTGCCAATAAGTAGTCCTTCACCTGATCATTCGGTACCTGCCCCGCCAGCAAAATTGACTCTCCAGCTCGTTCTTTTAGTTCCTTTGCAAGTGGTCCTTTTCCAACAAAGACGGCTTTGACACCGTTCATGTCACGGACAGCATCAGCGAGTTCAAGTAATCCTTTTTCTTTCACTAAGCGTCCGACGAAGACGACTAGCTTGTCGCCATGTGGCAAACCTAACTGTTTCCTTATGCCTTCTTTTTCTTCACGTCGCTCTGAAAATGATGTAAGTGGAATGCCTAGCGGGAGAAATTGTGCCTCCACATTCGTCATCTCATTTGTCTTTTCTGCCAGTTCCTCACTTACTGTCAAAACGGCTGAAGCCTGTCGTACCGCTGTTTCAAAGGCTGTAAAGGCTCCTTTACTAAAGGTCGGATACACGTTGACATCACTGCCATGCAAGGTAAGAAGATACGGGATATACGCTTCCTTCTGTATAACGGCAGCCGCTCCACCTGACGGCATGGCAAAGTGCGCATGAATGAAATCTGGTGAGAGCTGATGTCGCTCTATCGCCTGTAAGACAGCAGCCGCAACACGTTTACTAGGCTGTGCCCATTTCAGCTGACCAGGTAATGCTGTATAAGGCGGTCGATAAACAGTCACACCGCGTCTCACTTCTTGTTCTGGCACGCTTCTTTTCTGCCGATAGGATGCTTTCAGCATTCGTAAAATGGGCGGGTTCACTGGATTAGGACAGATGACAGTGACTTCTATTCCTTTTTTGAGTAGTTCTTGTACCTGGGTTTCATGGAAGACACCTTCGCTTGGATGTCTCTCACTTGGATATACACTTGTCAGCCATAGCACCTTCATGACGAACGACCTCTTCTCAATAGTTTGCCTGCAACTTGTGGATACATGTTCAATAGCAACAGGCTATACAAAATAGCACTGACACAAACCGTCAGTAGGAATTGAAGCAGGACATCTGCTGACATCAGCTTCATTCCTTGATGCACAGCAACTGCACATGCAGCCATCAATAGCGACATGACAGCAGGCTTCCAAAGTGACTTCATATAGACCTTCATCTCAAGCTGTATGATGTAAGCCATGAGCCACCTACCCACAATAAAATTCAGTACGCTCACACCTGAGTAAATCCATGCTACCGTCATCAAATCACCTGTGCTGACGCCTACATATAACGCACATCCATACACAAGTAGCATGCCTGAGTCCCAGTAAAACGCTATATCTGCTCTCCCCTTTGCGAGGAGTATAGACCCGTTAGGATTCATCAGTACGCGCAGAAGACCAACGATACATAAAATATTGAGGACAGGGACAGCGACTAACCATTTCTCCCCAAACACAACTTCTATGAAGCTATCTGACACAGCAGCAAGACCAATTAATAATGGGAAACTGATCAACGCCAGCACATTGGTCATACTCAGAAAGCCTTCACGAAGTAATGAATGATCATGCTGACTTTTTGAGAACACAGGAAATGCCACCCTTGTCACAATTGGATTGATCTTAAGCACTGGGATTGTCACAATTTGATAGGCCAAGCTGTAGATTCCTAATGCCTCTACCCCTAGAAATCGTCCAATCAAAATCATGTCAATGTTAGAACCTGCTCGATTGACTAGCCTAGATGCCAATTGAAATGCACCAAACGAGAAAAACTCCTTCACTTCCCCTATTGCGAAGACGGGTGATGGCCGCCATTTTTTCCAATAAGCCGCTGCATACAATAGCCCTTTTCCTGATTGCAGCACGACCTGGGAAACGACATAAGCGACTATCGGATTCATGAAAAAGGCAAGCACAAGCAAAACAAGCAGTGATGCCAGATTAACAATGGTTTCAATGGTACTTAACGTTTTAAATGCTAAGTCTTTTTGCATCATATATTGGTATTGCTGACCAATAGGCGCAATAAGAAACATGATTGATAATAGCTTCAGCAGACCTTCTAATTCAGGTCGAGCGTAAAAGGCTGCAATCATTGGACTTGCAAGAAGAAGTAAACAAAACAAAATGATTCCTGTCAGTAAGTTGATCCAGTATAGTGTAGATAGTTGACGTTCAGTCGTATGTTGTTTTTGGATAATCGCCGCACCAATCCCTAAATCAAGTAAGATTTGCGTAAATATTGTGACAGTTGTGATCATGCCAACGAGTCCAAATTCCTTGACAGACATCACATTCCCTAAAAAGGCGAACTGTCCGATTTGGATAACGGTGATAATCAATGCGGACAAGCTTGTCCATTTCGCTCCTCGCATCATGCGGCTTTTTATACTTGCCATATTCTCCCCTACTTTACTTATCTGGCTCCATCTCCAGTCATAATGACTTTTAACGTTTTTACCATAATCTTCGTGTCAAGGGAAAATGTCAAGTTTTGAATATACTGTAAGTCGTGTGATAATTTTTCACTTGGACTCATTTCATATCCACCATTCACCTGCGCAAGACCTGTCAGTCCCGGCTTAACTGCCAGCCTTTTTGTAAAACCCGGAATCGTCCGATTAAATTCTGCCGTAAACATTGGTCTTTCCGGTCTTGGTCCAACGATACTCATTTCTCCTTTTAACACGTTGATAAATTGTGGTAGTTCATCAATTCTTGTTTTTCGAATAAAAGCTCCCACCTTGGTGATGCGCGGGTCATTTTTTTGTGCCCATCTCGCCCCGCCGCTTTCTGCATCAGTTCTCATTGATCTGAGCTTCCACAATTTAAAATACACACCATCTTTCCCAACCCTCTCCTGCATATAAAAGGCCGGCCCTGGTGTTTCTAGCTTAATCAATAGGGCAAACAGCAAAATGATTGGCATACTCAAAATCATTCCGATGAACGAGAACACTAAGTCTATGAAACGTTTTGCAAATAAATAACGAACCATATGTTCTGTTAGGGCAAAAGAGTGATTTCGTCTCACTTCAAATTCTCTGTAAAGATTCATCGTCTTCTCTGCGTTCACTGACCTGCACCTCACCATTCAAATAGTTATTATGTAAAGAGATGTTCTATGAAGGTCAGTTTAGCAGAGCAACATTAAGCAAATGTAAATGGGCTGTTAAGTCTTGTAAAAGTCTGTTAAGAATGTGCTCTTATATCAAGTTATGCCCTTTTTAACGTAAAAAAAGACCCGCCATTATGCGGGTCTTCGGGTCTTTTCTTTATTTTGTCTTTACAGATTCAATTGTTTTGAGTCTAAGTGTTCCGTTCGCGTCTTTTGTATAGGTCACTTTCACTTTCGATTCTTCTTTTAAACTATTTACTTGTTTCGAGAATGTATTTCCGAATTGGATGGCTACTTCTTTACCATCAATGTTCACAGCAATTGTATGCCCGTCAGCTAAACCGACATATGTGCCTTCTTTTGTGACTTCATCTTTGTTATTTGTTGTAGATTCTTTTGTTGCTTTAGAGTCTACCGCTGATTGATCTTCTTCTTTTGTGATCTCTTTACTTGAGCTTTCTTTTGAATCTTCATTGGATTGACCTGATGGGTCTTCTGTTTGAGCAGCTGTTTCTTTGCTTTCATCTGCAGTCTGATCTTCTGCTGCTTCGTCTTTTGTGTTTTCTTTGTTTTGATCAGCGGTTGCTTCTTTTTTGTTGTTATCGGTATCGTTTGATTGATTTGCTGTGCCGCATGCTGTGAGCATTACACCTAGTAGCAATACAAGAAACGGCATTGTGATTAATTTTTTCAATATCGTCACCTCTTCATGATTTGTCGATCTGCTGTCGTAATGAAGGTAAATACGTAAGGCATTCACCTTCTATGTTTCAATTATAACAAAAATAACCCAAAATGAAATGTATTTTTAACTTGACAATCAAATCAATCATTTCATATTGACTCAAACTAAGCGAGTACACCTAAAACGAGTCGATCATTCGCAGCACCCGACTGCATATGAAGCAATCGCCACTGCATTAGCCGTATTCCTTCTCTTTTCTCTGTTCACAGCTCATTCAGATCGATTCTTTCCATCTATACTTGATATGGATCCTTTGATCGCATTCAGTTGCCTAAGCACCTTAGAACCGCTTTATGATTGTTTGTTGAAAAAAGGCTGCCGAGAGAAGTTCTCGAGCAGCCTAAGAGAAGTCACTTAGGTACCCCTCATGTTTTCTTATCTGAAATAACCTGAAACACCACTTGAAATCCCTGATGCTAATTTATCTTTCTTAGTCGCAGATTTCAAGATGTTTGAATCTACCGGACTTGATACAAAGCCCGTTTCTAAAAGAACACTCGGCATCTTAGAATACTTGATGACATAGAAGCCGGCTGTTTTCACACCGCGGTCTCTTGTGCCTAGTGCACTCACCATTTTTGGTTGGATGTTTTGCGCGAGCTTCAAGCTGTTTGAAGCTTGATATGTTTTGTCATAATACGTTTCTGTTCCATTTGCGCTGCTGTTATCATTTGCGTTGGCATGGATACTAATAAAGATATCCGCTTTCGCATTCGCACCCTTGGTCACTCTTGTTTGAAGACTATCAAACGTGTCTGATGTTCTTGACATGACTGGCAACGCTCCAGCATTATTCAATTTTGTATTTAGACGCTTACCGACATCCAGGTTCACGTTTTTCTCAAGAAGACCATATCCAACGGCACCAGAATCTTGTTTTCCATGACCAGGGTCAATAAATACCTTTTTTCCAACGACTGGATTTTTCAATTGAGAAGTCACATTATTTGTCACAGTAGATGTACCACCTAGAATGTTAAATGATGTGATCTTCTTTGAACCAATGATTTTTCTTGTTGCATTCGGTAATGATTTTTCATTTGTGAAAATAAAGGCTTTGCCCTGCTTGGCCGCAATACTAGCACCTGTAGCGGCATCAGCATATGCAAATCCATTACTAATATACGTATTACTTGTACTCATATTATATTTCGTCACGATATTTGCAGCTACTTCATAACGGTTTGCTCCACCAATTCTTGAAGGTGATGGTAGTTTAGTATAAGTTGATTTGTTGATACTAGACTCTCCACCAATCACAATGGTCTTGTTAATCCCTCTGCTTTTAATCACCGCAGAAGTTTCTGAACGTAAACCTTTATCATTTGTTAACAAGATTGGGTAGCCTTGTTTTGCTGCATAAGGTGCAATCGCAACTGAATCTGCATAAGCAAATCCGTTAGCGACAACAGCCGTACTAGAGCTTTTCATTTGCTTTGCAATATTTGCTGCTAAATCATATCGATTCTTACCACTAATCCGTTTGACTGAAATCCCCATTGCCTTTAGCTGTGTTGTCACTTTGCTCGAGACACTCTTTGTTCCACCTAGGATAGTCACATTCTTTGTCTTCAGGCTTTGAAGACCTTTTTTTGTATCTGTGGATAAACTGCTACTGTTTGTAAAAAGAACAGGTGCATTTTTTTGATACGCATAAGGAACCGCACTTAAAGCGTCCGCATATGCTTCTTTCCCTACAAGAACGGCTGTGCTTGCTGTTCCCCAGCCTTTTTTCGCCGCATTCACTGCAACAGCATAGCGGTTTTTCCCATCGATTCTTGCGACTGAATTGTCAGCAAGTGCAGATGGAAGAAACAAACACATTGCCACTACACTCAAAAATACAATTTTCATAATAGAGCGCACGTTTATTACCTCCTTTAATATGTTAGTTTGTTGTCAACTTTGTACCTGGATAATAGAATGACAGAATACTTGAGTATGAGCTTCCTGACTCCGCTCTTACTTTCGCTCCATATTGACTCATTCCAACTCCATGACCATATCCTTTTCCTGAAATGGTGAAATCATTTGTGTTATTCTTCACGGAAGCATATGTGCTTTTTAGATTCGTTGCACCAAGTATGGATCGAAGTTCAGTCATTTTAAAACTAAGTGTCGTTGATTTATTCACACTATACGAACCCGTTTTATTTTTTAAGTGATAGCTCAATTTAACAGAGGCTGTTTTTCCTCTTTGCCCTTTTGTTTTACCCGAAAAGGAAATGTCTGAAATTGTAGCGATCTTTATGTCTGAAGCGGAAGTTTCTTTGTTTTTTAGAATCCAGTTCTTCAAGCCTTTTAATTGATTCGCATTTGCTTCTGTCTGACTCCACCAAGATGCTGGTTTTGTTGTGTCAAGCGATTTACTTAATTGTGTTTTAGATAGTTTAAGTGTCCAAGCATTCTTTGGATCTTTTGTATCTGCTTTTGCTACTAAATAAGGTAGTGCACTCGACCATACTTCCTCACTCGCCTCAGTGTAGCCTCCATTACTAGAATAGTAGGTAGCAGAAATCAGTTGATTGTTATATTTTAGAACCTTGCCTTTTGTTGCATCTACAGCCTTCGTAGAGTTTGTATACCAATTGTATCCGCCATATACTTGGAATGCTGTTGTATCTGGCACAACCTTTCCAATACTGTTTACAGAATATGTACGCGCTGCAACAGCCTGCGCTTTTAATGCCTCAACATGCCAGCTTGCCGGCATTTCATTCGGCACAACGCCTTTAAGATAATCTTCAAAAGGGATATTTTCATTTGTTGGACGAATGTAGCCTGATTCTACTGCAAAATTCATTTTCCCCAAATATGGCTTGCCATTCACTCGAATGACATTTTTAGTTGAATATTTCTCTGGAACAACTCTTACTGATGATCCAAACGTCTTGATGCCCTTGATAGATATTTTTCCGTTAGAAACATTCAATTGATAATCCTTATTATTCTTCAAATAAAATTCATTAGATAGTTTTTTTTGTAAACTTGATGAAATGGATTTTGTTCCACCGGATAATTGAAACGAGTACGTTCCCTGTTTTTTCACAACTGATGTAACAGGTGAGGTTAGACTATTTTCTTTCACAAGTACCATTGGGCTATTATTTTTGGCTGCTAATAGCGAAAATGTAATCGCATCTGTAAAGATGGAACCATTTGCTAAGTATAGCTTGTTAGCATTCATGTTTAAATCATTCACAATATTTGCAGAAACCTCATATCTATTAGCCCCACCGATTCTTTGAACGGTGGATGTTTTTTTGATTTGAGTTTCTACTTTTTTGCTAACACTTTTTTCTCCACCAACAATAATGACTTTGCTTGGAAGCTTGTAAGTTGGTAAGCTATTTTTCTTTGTTAACAGAATAGGATAGCCGTTTCTTGCAGCGTATGGTGTCACTGAAGCACTATCTGTAAAAATGCTTCCTGTTGCCACGATAGCTTGACGATAGTTTCCCATCTCTTTTGCGATATTTTGTGACACGGCATAACGTGATTTACCACTGATTCTTTTGATCTTGCCATATTTCTTAAGTGTTTTCTCTGCTGCTGACGAAACACTCTTTGTTCCACCGATAATCAGGATATTATCAGGGTTCATCTTTTTAATTTGCTTTTCAGTGGTTTTTGTTAATCTTTCCGCATTCGTATATAAAATAGGTGCATTTAACTTATACGCTAAAGGTGTAGCGGAAATTGCATCTGCAAATGCATCACGATTCACAATGACAATTGTAGATGGATTTTTCCAACCTGCTGAAGCGATATTATTGGCTACTTCATAACGGTTCTTACCATCGTATCGAGCCATTGACGATACATTTGTGCCAGATACTTTGTATAAACCAGATGGTGTCATGTTAAAGCTCGTTTTGTTTCCAATATAGTTTGACAACTTCACAGAGATTGTTGAGCTTGCCGCTGAAGCATCTCTTGGCACGAATACAAGTAAAAGTAAGATGAGCGTTGTGACAGTTAGACTGATTTTTTTCAATTTAATGATCCCACCATCTCTCTATTGAACTTTCTTGATTTCTTGGATTTCTTTTTTACCACTGTCATTCAGAATGTAGAAAATTTCTACGTTGTCTCCTGGATGGAATTCATTCAATACTTCATTGAAGTTCTCAGTAAACTCAAAACTCAATGTAGCATTTGATTTTTTCACTTCGACTGTATGTGCATCAGCCATTCCAACATATTCAGCTTTTTCTTCTAGCACCTCAGGAGTCACACTACTTGTCTTGTTATCTCCAGACGACTGCTCAGCCGTTCCGCATGCTGTGAGCACGATACCTAGTAGTATTAAGAACGGTAAAACGACGATTTTCTTCATTTTTTTCACCTCATGTCTTTGTATCGTCTTATAACTTAATATTTTAAGGTAATTTTAAGGTTTTTTGAAACCTTTTTTTTATTACATCGTCTATATCTAGGTTCAGAGTAAAAAATAACTTGTTTATCAGGATTCGTAAACCTATAATCATGGAAGAATCATAGAAAAGGTGAGGGACATTATGAGGGCTGAAAGAAAAAGGAAGAAGAAAAAAGTTCTTTGGATTGTTTTATCAATCATTGGCTTATTCGTACTAGTAACTGGCGGATATGCAATTCATTTATGGAATACAGCTGCATCAACCGTCGCAGGCATTCAAGAGAACTTAAAGAAGTCAGATAAGCGTGACAAAGATGTCGATTTAAGTAAAAAGGACCCGATCTCCGTTTTAGTTATGGGTGTCGATGAAAGAAAGAATGATCGCGGCCGTGCAGATACATTAATATACATGACCATTAACCCAAAAACCCAAACAACTGAAATGGTGAGTATCCCACGTGATACGTATACGAAAATTGTCGGTAAAGGCACAATGGATAAAATCAACCACTCTTATGCATTTGGCGGCACACAGATGGCAGCAGATACTGTAGAAGAATTGCTTGATGTACCGGTGGATTACTTTGTCAAAGTGAGTATGGAAAGCTTTAAAGATATTGTCGACACTCTTGGCGGCATCACCGTAAATAGCACATTCGCTTTCAGTTATGACGGTCATTCATTCGGCACAGGAGAGATTAACCTGAACGGTGATCAAGCCCTTGCCTATACAAGAATGAGAAAACAAGATCCAAAAGGAGACTTCGGTCGCCAGCAAAGACAGCGTCAAGTCATTGAAGGCATCATTGCAAAAGGAGCGAACATCTCTTCCGTTACCAAATTTGGTGATATGTTCAAAGTCGTTGAAAACAATATGAAAACGAACATGTCCTTTGATGATATGTGGGCAGTCATGAATGATTACCGTGATGCGAGACAGCGAGTAAAACAACACGAACTAAAAGGAACTGGTGCACGAATCAACAATATTTATTATTATCAGCTTGATGAAAACAACCTTGCGAAGGTGAAGAACGAATTGAAGGAAAGTTTGGAGCAGTAACAAAAAGAAGACTACGATGATGTAGTCTTCTTTTTTGTTATTTAAATGGGGTTGGCTTTTCTTCACTCAATCCAAAACGATGGAGTAGCTCTTCCACAATTCGCTTGGACGCTTGTCCATCTCCATAAGGATTAGATGCCTGTGACATTCTCTCATACTCTTGTGGATCCTCTAACAGCTCTTTGGCCAGCTGATAAATAGTGTCTTCATCAGTCCCTGCCAGTTTGAGAGTGCCAGCTTTTACTCCTTCTGGACGCTCTGTTGTGTCACGAAGCACAAGAACTGGTTTCCCTAGAGAAGGCGCCTCCTCTTGCACACCGCCAGAATCTGTTAAAATAAAGTATGAAGCAGCAGCAAAGTTGTGGAAATCCACCACTTCAAGCGGCTCAATTAAATGCACGCGGTCAAGATCACCGAATTCGGTCTGAGCCGCATCACGAACGGCAGGATTTAAATGAACAGGATATACAACCTGAACATCTTCAAACTCTTCAACAACACGTCTAATCGCTCTAAACATATTTTTCATCGGCTCACCAAGATTCTCCCGGCGATGAGCCGTTAACAAAATCATCTTATCTGTCCCAATCTTCTCTAAAATTGGATGCTGATATTGCTCGGTAACAGTCGTTTGCAGGGCGTCAATGGCCGTATTACCTGTCACAAAGATCGTCTCTTCTTTTTTATTCTCTACTAGAAGATTCTCTTTTGCCTCAGGTGTTGGTGAAAAATGAATGTCGGCAATAGTTCCTGTCATTTGGCGGTTCAGTTCCTCTGGGAACGGTGAATACTTATTATGCGTTCTTAAACCAGCTTCCACATGACCGACTGAGATTTGGTGGTAAAAGGCAGCTAGACTTCCCGCGAAAGTTGTCGTTGTATCACCATGCACAAGCACAATGTCAGGTTTTTCCTCTTGGAATAACTGATCTAGTTTTAGTAGTGCGTTTGATGTGATCTCAGATAACGTTTGGCGCTGTTTCATAATATTGAGATCATGGTCCGGTGTAATAGAGAATGCATCCAGCACTTGATCCAGCATTTCTCTATGCTGGGCGGTTACAGTGACAGAAGATTTGATTTGTGGATGCTTTTCAAGTTCCAGAACAAGCGGAGCCATTTTGATTGCTTCAGGTCTTGTCCCGAATACAGTCATTACATGTAATGTTTTCAATAGTCGATGCCTCTTTCCTTCTCATAAATCATATGTCCATTATACAAAAGAATGGGAACGAATCCTAATGATACTTTTCACATAATCTTTACAACGCCTTTACCCCGATCGACTTAAAAATTTACATAAACTCTTTACAATTGATTTTGAATCATATTATACAATTTTCGTAAATCATTTGTCATTTCTATCATTTGTAAGTTACACTTTATTAAAGATGGAAAATGAATTCAAATCATTTTTTCTATACGTAAGGAAGGTGCAAAGTTCATTGAAAAAAGTACGCAAAGCCATTATACCTGCTGCAGGTCTTGGAACACGTTTCCTCCCTGCAACAAAGGCCATGCCTAAAGAAATGCTCCCAATCGTTGATAAGCCAACCATTCAATATATTATTGAAGAAGCTGTTGAATCTGGTATTGAAGACATTATTATCGTGACTGGAAAAGGAAAAAGAGCCATCGAAGATCATTTTGATTTTGCGCCGGAGTTAGAGCGCAATCTTGAGGAAAAAGGAAAGAGCGAACTTCTAGAGAAAGTGAGAAAATCTTCAAGCATCGCTGACATTCATTACATACGACAAAAAGAACCAAAAGGACTTGGACACGCTGTTTGGTGTGCACGTAACTTTATCGGCGATGAACCTTTTGCTGTGTTACTAGGCGATGATATTGTGCAAGCCGAAACGCCAGGACTTCGCCAGCTAATGGATGAATATGAAAAAACACTCTCATCTGTCATCGGTGTTCAGCAGGTTGCTGACAGTGACACACATCGCTACGGGATCATTGACCCTCTTACCCAAGAAGGACGTCGCTATCAAGTGAAGAACTTTGTTGAAAAGCCTCCACAAGGGACAGCACCATCGAATTTAGCCATCTTAGGGCGCTATATTTTCACGCCAGAGATCTTTATGTACCTCGATCAACAAGAGATTGGCGCAGGCGGAGAAATTCAGCTGACAGATGCGATTCAAAAGCTGAATGACATTCAGCGCGTTTTTGCCTATGACTTCGAAGGAAAACGATATGATGTCGGTGAGAAGCAAGGATTCATTGAAACGACGCTAGAATTTGCCCTTCAAGATGAAGATCTGAAAAAGAAACTGATTCCTTTTATGAAACAGCTGCTCGAAAAAGAAGAATTGAATTAAAAAAAGCTGCCGGACTTCGGCAGCTTTTTATTTCATCAGTGAAATGGTCAGTTGTTGCTGTTCATTATCAACCACAAACAGGTTGTTCTCACCCTTCACAGCGAATTTCGTTTGTTCTTCGTTCATCCAGACATTCTGTTCTGTCAGCCCGAGTGTTGAAGGATATACTTGCATGATCTCATGGAACACCATCATATCAGCCTGTCCATCTCGAATCACATAATCGGTTTTTTCAGTGGTCAATCGTTGAATGTTCTCTCCCTGTTCACTTTTTACAGTGCTCAGTGTTTGCATCCTTTGTTTGAGCACAGATTCTTCTTTTCCTAGAAAAGAAAGCAAGTACTCATATGATCCCGCTGATGCAGGCGATACATAGGAGCTGAACTGTTCTGATCTGATCGATAACGACTCCAGCTCATCTGTATGTTGCACATGTTTAGGTTTCACAAAATACGCCTGTGAGGCAATGTTGATTTGAGCAACCTGTTTATTTTCAGCCACTACTTGCACTTCTTGTCCAAATGATAAGGAGAAATCCACTTTCTTTTTCATCGCTTGGTCTTTGTAAACAGTTGTTTGATCTGACATAACGATGGCCTGTCTGTCGACCTTCTTTAGGGCAGGCGCACCCTTCGTTTGAGTTTTCGTTGACAGAGGCGCCTCTGTTTTATTTGATGAAATCGCACCAAATGTCGCCAGTGTGCGAAGCGGACGATCAGAAAACATGGAAAGGGCAAGTAGCATGGTCAAGACTGTTAACAGCGTTACTTGAAACGCTGTTCCAAAAAACGAACGTCCTTTCCCGCTTTCTTTATACCGCGTGACCTTTTCAGCCTTTTGAACGCCTTTTCGACCTTCTTTTTGTTCCAGTTGATACGCTTTTTTCTCTTTCTTGGATAGCTTGTTAAACCAGTCCACAAATTCCTTGTACTCTTTCACGACCTTTTTTGTCTCATCAAACATACGCAGCTCACCATAATGCATCCAAGCGACCCGATCACAGATTTTTTGGATTTGGCTAATTGAGTGGCTGACAAAGAAGATCGTTTTTCCTTGCTCTTTAAATTCCGTGATACGATCCACACACTTTTGGTAGAAGGTTTGGTCTCCTACAGACAATGCCTCATCAATAATGAGGATATCAGGATCAATATGTGCTGAAATGGCAAAACCTAGTCGGGATTTCATTCCGCTCGAATAGCTTTTCACAGGCTGATCAATAAAGTCACCAATATCCGCAAACTCTACGATTTTTTCATAAAGTTCATCGATTTCCTTGTTTGTCAGTCCCATCATCAAGCATTTTAAACGGATGTTGTCTTTGCCGCTTAATTGGTTGTTCAGTCCTGCTGCAATCGCAATTAACGAAGGCTGACCATCCATGTCAATTTCACCATTTGTCGGAGGAATGATTTTCGCTAGAAGGTTGGACATGGTCGATTTTCCAGACCCGTTGATTCCAACAAAACCAATCGTCTCACCTTCATATACATCAAAAGACACATCACGAACAGCGAAGAAACCTTTTTCATTTTTATTAGGAAAAAACAGCCCTTTGATTTTATCTGACTGTTTTTTATATAGGACGTATTGCTTGGATACGTTTCGAAACGAAACCTTTAGTTTCATCGTATAATCTCCTTACCTTTTAAAGAAAATCGACAAACTTATTCCTAAATTTCATATGAAGCAATGAACCGACTGTTAAGAGAAGAAGCGTAATCAGCCAAAAATAAAGCGTATATTTGACATCTTGGAAGAACCAGTCTCCCTTTAATAAACTATTTCTAAATCCATCAATAATGTAAAAAAGCGGATTCAGTCTTAAAATATCCCCAATCCACGCCTTGTCCCCTGTAAGCTTTTCTGAGATATTCCAAAAAATCGGCAACAGAAAGAAAAGTAATCGTGTCACTGATTGTAATAAAAATTGATAGTCTCTCACAAGTACACTAATCGTTGAATTAAACAAACTAAACGAAAACATAAACGCGATCATACAAATCAGATAATAGATATATTGTAACCAATGCGCATCAGGATATATGCCATAAGAAATGAGCACGATCAAATATACACCCATCATGACAAAGTAGCTGAATAGGTTGGACATAATCACAACAGACGGCAACGCACTAATCGGGAAGTTCATCTTCGAAACCATATTAATACGTTTAAACACACTGTTTGATCCATCAAGAATCGTCGGACTAATGAAAAACCACGGGATTAACCCAGCAAGCATCCAAATGATAAAAGGTACTTCCATACCTCCAACAACGATCGGTTGCCCCCCACGAATGCCCAGACCAAAAACAAACCAGTAGGCCAGCATTTGAATCAATGGATTTAAAAACTGCCATAAAACACCTAAATAATTCATTTGATATTTTGATTTTGTTTCATAAACAGCAAGTCGCATAATCAGCGGAAATGAGCTAATTTGCTCCTTTAATATCGTCAACATTGCATTCATTCTAATCTTCCTTAGATATAAGTTTTGGGAATTACTTTTTTAAAAGCACCGGTCATAATTGTAACAGATGTTGAGGAATATTTCACTTATCAGAACAGTGCAGACATCCTCTAAAAATAAAAAAAGGAGGCAATGTCACCCTCCTAGTAAAATTCAACGCTTCAATTTCGACAAGAAACGGTTTAAACTCGTTGAACTTCTTAAAGATATGTTTCCTTTGTCCGTTTCGTATATTTCTATCAAAAAAGGTTTTAAACTGAACATATGATTTAACTTGTCCACCAATATATTTTTTCTCAATCTAAAGTGGCGATCTTGAGAACAATAATAAAAGTCATATGTTTTAAACCCTTCAAAAAAATGTTTCCATTTCATATTATATTCTGCACTTGATTCCTTTTTCAGGAAAATGATTTCTTTCGTTATACGATTTTTTAAGTAGAACGCACCTGTTTCTATAATTGGTTGTTCCGTTATTATAGAAATACCCACTTCATTCAAAATCAACTGCTCTATCTTAACATCAATATTTTCCACAGATAGTTTTCCGTTATTCGTAAAAAAGAGATGGAACTTTGAATTACTATCATGATGTAACGCATGACTATACATTTTATTAGAGATTCTAAATTTATCTTCTTTATTATTCCTTTGAATTACAAGATAAATATCATAAGTGGCAACTTGATTAAGGTCTAAAAAGGAAAGTTCTGCGTGTAATCGACCCATCTCATCTTCATTTACACTGATTACTTTCTTTTCTGCGAAGTCATGTCTAGCCTCAAACGAAATAAATACTTGTGCGTCATCAAATGTTTTCGGAATGTCGATATCTTCGAAGATCATTTTTTCGTCAGCGACTTCTATATTATTTATTTGAATAAATTCCTCTTTTAATACTTTTATTTCAAATAGTTCATCTGGAATATTAAGACTCTCATTTCTGAAAAAGGGAAGAGACCAGTAATATTTCCCATTCTCTTTTAATATATCGCCTTTTTGGTTATTAGCTAAGTAAAATATCAACTCTTCATGAAGATCATTCAAAATAAAGTAAATATAAAGATTGCATGTTATCCCCAAGTCATTTTCAAAAATATGATCAACCTTTTGTAAAATCGGCTTCACTTCTTTATAAAAAGCGTGCCTAAACTTTTTATCCCATACAATATTTTGAATCGGAAAGAATAATCGTTCTATATTTCTTTTTAAAAAATCATTTTCAAGCTCTTTATCCCCATATGCTTCAAAATATTTGATCTGGTATTTAAGGGACTCCATTCGATCTTGGAAATTACGCAAATCACCATTTAATTGAGTGATTGATTTCTGAGTTGCCTCTTCCCCTCTTTTTCTCCAAAGATAGACAACGTCCTTGATGATGGCTATTTTCTTTGCATATAAGAATGCCTTATGAACCATCGGTCGGTCTGCATATAGCATACCTGGTGGCATAAAGCAATCATGTTCAAAGATCAATTCTCTACGGAAAATTTTATTCCAGTAAAACCCATCGTAAAAAATATCAGGATCATCTTTTGCATGCTCGATTAATCTGTTTGTTCGCCAAACTTCTCTCTCTTTTTTATAAATAATTTCTTTTTGAAAGCCATTTATTAAAATATTAGGCCTACCTATAACAATATCAGCTTCCGTTTTTTTCGCTTCTTCATATAATTTTTCGTAGGCATCAAGTGGAAGTATGTCATCTGAATCCATTAACGTAATGAATTCTCCAGTCGCATACTTTAATCCGTGATTTCCAGCATTGGCGCCACCACTATTCTTTTGATGAATCACCATTAGGTTTGAATATTTCTTTTCGTATTCATCTAAAATATCTGCACTATTATCAGGACTTTCATCATTTACTGCAATAATTTGCAGGTCAGGTAAGGATTGATTGACCAGTGAGTCAAGACACTCCCTCAAATAGCTTTCTGTATTATAAACCAACACAACTACGCTCAGTTTATATTGACTCATTTGATAGTTCACCCACTTGATTTGTCGTTCTATAGTTGAATTGAAGATTAAAATCATCTACTACAATTTTCATGATGGTACAAATTTGTTCTACTTCACTTAAGGTTAATTCAGAGTACATTGGTAATACCAAAATACGATCACTAACATACACTGCCACTGGCGTATCATTTGAATCAAATGGATAACAGCTAAAATCATTACATAGTGGATAGAAGTATTTTCTAGTAAACAAATTATATTCTTTTAATTTCTCATTTACATAGTCTCTCATTGTTTTACTTTCTAATAGAATAGGAAAGTAAGAATAATTGTGCTGGACCTCTTGATCAATTGGAACACAGTTAACCCCTGGTACTTCAGCAAGAATATTTTCATATAAATGATAAATTTCTTTTCTCATTAAAATATCTTGGTCAATTCCCTTTAAGTTAACTAGTCCCATTGCAGCTTGAAACTCATTCATTTTTGCATTGATACCCATGTAATCAACAGTTTCACTTGAAGTAATACCAAAGTTTTTCAGAGCTTTAAATTGATCATTTAACTCTTTACGTTTATAACAAAGTACTCCACCTTCTATAGAATGAAATACTTTGGTTGCATGCATACTAAACATCGATACATCGCCATACTCTGCAATAAACCTTCCATTTAGCTTAACGCCAAAAGCATGTGCAGCATCATATATAACAGGAATTCCATAATCTCTTGAAATTCGATCTAATTCAACGACATCACATGGATTACCGAAGACATGCACTGCAACTATCGCTTTCGTTTTCTCTGTTATGAGTTGTTCAATTTGATTGACATCAATGTTAAATGTATTTGGTTCGATATCACAAAAAACTGGCTGAAATCCAGTATTTTTTATAGCATGAATTGTAGAGGCAAAAGTAAAAGGTGTCGTGATGACTTCTCCCTTATCTTCTATCGTTTTCAGAGCAATTTCTAATGCTAAGTGCCCGTTGGTGAAAAGTTCAATTTCTGATGAACCTAGGTATTCTTTCAGATTTGTTTTAAACTCCTCATGTAATGGGCCATCATTTGTTAGCCATTTATTCTCCCATATCGTTTTAATTTGATCTGTATAATCTTCTAACTTAGGAAGTTTTGGTTTTGTCACATGGATTGGCGTTGAAAATTTTAATTGATTTTTCATTTAATGTCTCCAATCAATTAAAGCTTCAATTGAATCGACATCAAAAACAGGAACGTCAATGGCTTTAATTTGATTTCTTTCACTAAAAGAATCATCAATAAATATAGAAGGTATCTGATTATCTATATATTTTGATTTCAAATCTTCTTTTTCCAAATGAATCACACGATCAAATAGGTTCACATCGATACGGAGCTGACCTAGTGTTTCTTTAATGTCTTTGATGTGCTTTGTGATTAGAATAATTTCTTTATTATGATTGAGACATTGGTATAAAAATAGCATCAAAAACGGATTAACTTTGTCTTTATACGTAATCGTATCATCAAAATCAACATATACTCTTTGATAAGTGTACTGAATAGAAAAACGATTAATTAAAGCTCTATCTACTTCAATATCCACACCATTATCTTCTACTTTTATATCATAATCCATTCGGTCATATAAACTGAGCAGCGGGAAATTAACCCCTTTGTTACGATACAGTGCCATTGTTCCTGCAATACGTGGTGCCACTTCTAACAACTTGTAATGGCCGTTCGCATCTACTTTAATTTGGAAGAACCAGGCTCCCCTAAATTGGAGACGGTTGTTAATTTCATGAGCGATCTGTCTGGTTTGTTCATCCATTTGCAATGTAGCAGAGTTTACACTGATACCACTCTTGATCCGCTTTCTTTCTCTTCTGCCAGTATATTTAAGTTCTCCACTCTTGTTTGTGAAGCAATCGATTGTATATTCTTTGCCCGGAAGATACTCTAGTATTAATAAATCTGATTGATTATTTTTATAGAATTCCAACTCTTTTTGATTTCTCGCAAGAGCTATTCCTTTAGATCCTTGTCCCACATCTGGCTTCAGAAAAACAGGGAAAATATCAACATCTTCTATTTTTTCATACATTTTAGGAACAAAAGACTGCTTTTCAAAAAACTCATACGTTTTCTTTTTAGATCGTGAAATCTCACAAGTTACTTGATCTGAGGTTATAACTATGGCTTGAATCTGTTTTCGATTTTGTGCTAATTTCAAAACGACACTATCATGAGCTGGGAAGATAAAATCAATGTTGTTCTCATTAATTATGTGGTTTAATTTCTCAATAAAGTCTTCGTCATGGATATTTGGCATACCCTCTATATAATTTTTATATACATACTTACCATGATCAGAGACGCTGGAAGCACCAATTACCTCAAATTCCTTTGAGTACTTAAGCGAATTGTGAATCTCTAATCCTATCTCTGAACCACATGGGAACACTAGAACGTTTTTCATTGTTACCTCCAATTATTGATGTTTAAATACGGTTTCGCACACTAGCTTTGCAGATTCGCCTGTTTCAACACTACAATACTCTTGAACGAATTCAGAGTATTTCTCTTTGTACTCTTCTTCGACACGATGAATATTTCTTATAGCATCTAATAACTGATTTTGATCATGTAATACAGGACCTGGTAAGTCTTCGTACATATCTAAATAAAAGCCTCGTATCTCATCTTTATAAAGTTGATAATCGTATGCATAGAACAAAATGGGTTTTTTACTATTTGCATATTCAAAAAACACAGAAGAATAGTCGGTGATTAGAATATCCGTCATTAAATACAATTCTTGAATATCATCATATTTAGATAAATCAATGATTGAAGAATGTTTACTTGGATTGAGGACTAATTGATCCGATATTAAATGATGCATTCTTAAGATTAGTACATAATCATCACCGAATTCCTCTTGGAATTGTTCTAAATCAATTTTCACTTCAAAAGAATGGTTCCAAGACCCATTTGATTCGTTGTCTCTCCAAGTTGGCGCATATAATATAACTTGCTTATCTGACGGAATGTTCAACTTTTGTTTTATTTGTTCAATTCTTTCTTGTTTATCATTTTTATAAAAGACATCATTCGATGGATAGCCATTTACCATTATCTCTTTTTCAAACTTAAAAGCCCTCTGAAAAATATCTCTAGAATAGTTATTTGCCGCTAATAGGTAATCCCAATTACGGGATTCTAAATAAAAGTTTTCTCTAGCCATCTTTTCAGGACCATCTACTTCTATATCAAAACCCAATCTTTTTAAAGGTGTGCCGTGCCATGTCTGGATATATACATTTCCCTCTCTTTTGCGATGTACAGGGAAAATGATATTGCTAATCCAATATTTAGAGAGTGCTAGGTATCGATAATAATCTTCTTCTTCTCTATTTACTATTATTGGGTTTCCCGGAAGAACAGCTTCTCCTTGATACGACCATACAAATTGATATTCTTTATCGTATCCATTTTCTAACAAGTACTCATAAATGTATTTAGGGTTACCGGAATAACTTTTTCCTAAGAAACTTTCAAAGAAAATCATCTTTTTGTTTATTGGGTGTTGCTCACAAACTTTATTAAAAATAGTTTTCCCTCTAGCGATATTGTAGGTCTTAGTATACTGTTCATTATCAGTAAACCAACACGCTAAACTTTCTTTGCCCATCGTGACATAAATTATCAGTTTAAAATTATCCTCATAATCGTTTGCAAGTAGATATCTATCTTCCTCTTTAGAAAAATCAGTATAGCCTGTCATATCGACTAGCTCTTTGTAACATACCCGTTGCTGTTCATCTCTTATTTGCAAGAAGAAATCCCACCTGCTGTTGAGATCTAGACTTTGTTTTAATTTATCTATCATGATAATTTGTTTAAACATATATTTATTCTCTTGTTTAACAAATTCTAATGAATAACCATAAGACTTATTATTATCTCTTCTTATTGCGATCAGTTCTAATTGTTTTACTGAATACTCATCCGAAAATTGAGTAACTTCACCTTCAAGATAAAAGTTTGGACCCACACTTTTTATATTGCTCATACTTTGAGTGAAAATATTCTTTTTCACATCAAAAGACAAATATCCGTTTTTCGTTTTGAAACTTTTTAATTTTAAATTCAAGTTCTCCGAATATGAGTTGAATCCTTGATTCCCCAAACTAAAAACCGTTCTTTTGCGTAGATATTTGCTATAAAATCGGAGACTAATATACGCATCTAAAGTGCCACTTTGATTCAATTCAGCAATATCCTCCAGGTGAAAAACTGATTTACCATTTTCAATTTTCCCCTTCAGAAATCTACCACTTTCGCGATCCTTTAAGATCATATACTTTTCAACTGGGAAAAAACCTAAGTGACTAATGGATAAATAGAGTCTTTCATCTTTTACTTGAATATCTACTTTATGTTTATTTATCGTTGACTTTAATAAATTTAGCATTATTTTTTTAATATTCATGTTTGATCATCGTAACCTCATCTCAATTACAGTTTTTCAACAAGAAAAGAAAAATTCCCCATTCACAATACTGAATAGGGCATTTAAATACTACTTCACTTCTCCATAAACTTTTTGATAGTAATTTTTATATTCATTATCAATAATATTTTTAAGCCAAGTATCGTTATCTAAATACCAGTCAATTGTTTTCACAATACCTGTTTCAAAATGATATGTTGGCTTCCATTGAAGCTCTTTTTCTATCTTCGAAGGATCAATTGCATAACGTCTATCATGACCCTTTCTATCTTTAACAAAGTCGATCAACTCTTGCGTAATCTCGTTATCTACCTTTTCATTTAAGTAAGCTATAATTTTATTCACAAGATCAATATTAGTCTTTTCGTTATGTCCACCAATGTTATATACTTCTCCTAATCGACCTTGTTGAATCACTAAGTCTACAGCACTACAATGATCCTCTACAAAAAGCCAATCCCTCACATTCAAACCATCCCCATAAACTGGGATTTTCTTCTTTTCGATACAGTGATGAATGACAAGAGGTATCAATTTTTCCGGAAATTGAAATGGTCCATAATTGTTTGAACACCTTGTAATGTTCACAGGGAATTTGTACGTATCAAAAAATGATTGCACCAATAAATCTCCCGAAGCCTTACTAGCTGAGTACGGGCTGTGCGGGTCTAAAGGTGTTTCTTCTGTAAAATACCCCTCTTTACTTAAAGAACCATATACTTCATCCGTTGAAATCTGGATAAACTTCTTTCCTTCTTTATAAGTGTCATCTCCGTCTTGCCAAAACTCTTTTGCTGTGTTCATAAGATTCAACGTACCAAGTACATTGGTTTCCACAAATATTTGTGGGTTTTCGATACTTCTGTCCACATGAGATTCAGCTGCGAAGTTCACAACATAATCAATATCATTATTTTCAAAAATTTCACGTAATAATACCGAGTCCTTAATATCACCTTTAACAAACTGATAATTCCCGAAATTCTCATATTTCGATAAATTCTCAAGATTACCAGCATAAGTTAATTTATCAAGGTTAATAATTTTGATCTCTTTATACTTGTCCAACATAAATGCTATGAAGTTAGCTCCAATAAAACCTGCTCCACCTGTAACAAGGTAAGTTTCCATCATACTCTCCTTCGTAACCCCTATTTAATAATGACTTCATTATTTTCTGCTAGATCTAATAGGTATTTTCCATATTCGGTTTTTGATAATGGTAAGGCTAAACGATAAAGTTGCTCTTCGTTTATGTAGCCTTTACGGTAAGCGATCTCTTCTAACGAAGCAACATACAGTCCCTGTCTATTTTGAACAGCTTCAATATAGTTACTTGCTTCTAATAAACTTTTATGTGTACCGGTATCGAGCCATGCCATTCCTCTACCCATAATTTCAACCTTCAGTTTACCTTGTTGCAGGTAATAATCGTTAATTGAACTGATTTCAACTTCGCCTCGCGCAGAAGGTTTCACATTTTTAGCTATTTCTATCACGCTATTATCGTAAAAATAGAGGCCAGGTACCGCATAGTTGGATTTGGGCTTTTTGGGTTTTTCTTCAATACCAAGGACATTACCTTCATTATCAAATTGGACAACTCCATACTCTTCTGGATTCTTCACGTAATATCCAAAAACGAGCGCCCCTGTCTTTAGTTTTACTGCTTTATTTAATATCTCAGTCAAGCCTTGTCCATAAAAGATATTGTCACCTAGAACTAGACAAACATTATCTTGACCTATAAATTGTTCTCCAATAATAAATGCATCTGCAAGGCCTTTGGGCTCATCTTGCACTTCATAACTTATTTGTATCCCTAAGGTTTCCCCAGTCCCTAAAAGCCGTTGAAATTGCTCTAAATCACTTGGAGTAGTGATAATAAGCACTTCTTTAATCCCGCTTAACATTAGGACAGATAATGGATAGTAAATCATCGGTTTATCGTAAATCGGAACTAGTTGCTTAGATATACCCTTTGTAATAGGATAGAGCCGTGAGCCTGTACCGCCAGCTAAAATTATACCTCTCAAGATGATCCCCCTATGAAAAAACGCCTAGAAAAGCCTTAGTTTTTTAAATTTCAGCTTTATAATAACATATAGATGACCCAAAAGTTAATGGTTAAATATAGGATATTGGTAATTCATTTGATAAATTAATACAAAAAAGCACTATTAAGGGATTCACTTTAGGTTGAATAACCACTTAATAGTGCTGATCATTTTTTTATTCAAACACCACTTCCACAACCCGCTTCGATGACTCACCGCTCTCTAAATAGCAGAATTTATCATAAAACGGTGCGAATGAAGCTGGTAATGTAAAGTTTGGCTTTTCTGTTTCTCTGACCCAGTCAATGACGCTTGCTGTCTCTTTTACAAGGGGCCCTGGTGCTTCTAGCTCAAAGTCGAAGTAGAAGCCTCTTAGTTTGTCACGATATGTCTCGATGTCTGGAACATAGAACAGCATCGGACGTTTGAGGTTTGCATAATCAAAGAACACGGATGAGTAATCTGTAATCAGCAGATCAGAAATCATATAAAGGTCTCTGATGTCTTCATAGTTGGAGAAGTCATAAGCAAAGCCTTCATACGGACCTAAGTCAAAGTTTTCAGCTACTAAGTAGTGCATGCGCAAGATGATGATATAGTCATCTCCGATGGATGCTCTAAGCTCGTGAAGGTCTAGGTCTAGGTCAAATTTGTACTGCCCTTTTTTATAAAATTGATCGTCTCTCCATGTCGGTGCATACAAAATCAATTTTTTATCAAGCGGCAGATTCATTTTTTGTTTAAGTGCTCTCATGGATTCTGCATTGTTTTCATTATGAAGGAAATCATTTCTAGGATATCCTGATTCAATCATGGTTTTCTCAAATTGAAACGCACGTGTAAAGATTTCAGTCGAGTATGCATTTGGTGAAATGAGATAATCCCAATTCGATGCTTCTTTTGTGAAATTCTTTTTGTATTTTTTCGTGTTGGTTCCAGGCATATGCACTTCATCCATATCCATCGCGAGTCGTTTTAACGGTGTCCCATGCCATGTTTGTAGGTACGTTGTATGGTCTGGTTTTGGCACCCAAAGCGGCAAACGGCTATTCACGACCCAATATTCTGCTCTTGCCATGGCAAAAATCCATTTTAATGATAGGCGATTGATATAGTAAATGTCTTTTTCTACAAACGGTGCTTCATGTCCCTTCTTCACGCTCCAGATCAACGTATATTCAGGGTGATTTTCTTTCAAATACTCATAAATACCACGTGGGTTACAACTGAATTGTTTCCCGTTAAAGCTTTCAAATATAACAGTTTTCTTTTTCACTGACAGTTTACTCGCCAGTTGAAAGGTCGTTTTGAAGGTTTTTGTCACAAGACGGTTGCGGGCTTTCTTGATTTTCCCGATTTGTTTTTTGAGTTTCTTCCACTTGCCTTTGACGTAATACTTAGCACGTGTTTTCATTGTGTAATCATTAATTCGTATGCCAAGCGTTTGTCTTTTTTTCTTACGATACACTTCATATCTAAAAGGGATATCGTTCTTTTTTTGTATTTGGATCAGACCTTTTAATGGATTAGATCGATCTCCAAGAACAAGAGACGGTGTCGTTAAGGTTTCTTCTACTCCGTTCACGTCACAGATAAATTCAAAGTACATTCTATAGATATACCGCTTATCCGTAGAATAGGTTAACGCTCCCAAAGGAACCTCTACTTCGAAAGGATATATCTCTGGCTTCCCGCCATCCGTTCTATAACGATCCCTATCTTTTGTTTGCTGTAAGTTGACGGGGAATCGGTGCTCAATTTCGCTGTCACCGTTCATTTTCACTAGAATTTGCATGCTTTTTATTCGATAAGGGTGCTCCGCACTTATCACACCACCATACCCATTTAAAGTAAGGGTGTTGGTCTCATTCAGTGATACCTGCTTCATTTTCGTGATCTTCATCTCGCGCTTCACCTTAATCGAAGCATTCCCTTTATCCGTACGATAGGGTACAGCAAGTAGCATATCGTCTTTACTTTCTATGAAGCTGAGTTCAGGCGTTTCAATATCGAGCTTTACACGACACTTATAATAAAGCTTGTCGTCTTCACCTATCACTTGGCCTTCTTCTTCCAATTCAATCTCTTCGTCTTCTCCATCAGAATCATACGAGGAGTCTTCTGTTTCATCTTCACTCTCACTACTATCCGTCGATTGAGTAAAGTCCGTCACATATAAATTATACGTCTGTCCTTGCTCCATTTTATTCGAGAAAGAACTTTCTTTTATCATGACTTTAAAATGATTATCTTCTACATGCTCAAGAGGAAGGAAAACTTCCTGCTTTGAAACCCTTTCTCTCATGAGCAAGTAGAATACTCGATCTTCCAATGGCTTATCATCATCTATTTTCAATATAATTTCTAGTTGTTGATCGTGGTTCCTTATACTTTCAACAACACTTTTCTTCTGAACCGTCTCTTCAATCATCAATCATTTATCTCCTCTGTTCTTCGAAATCTTAAGATTCTCATACTGATAACACGATCTAGTTTAAATAAAAGTTTCTATTATTGATTCGTTTTCCAAGAATAATTCCCTTTAATTGTCTTGTAAGAAACGCCATCAATCTTTGACACACCTTTTTGATTGAGCAAATGCTCTGCGATTGACAAACGCTGAATGATTTCATTGAATTCTTCGTCTCTCATTCTCATATAGAAGTCAACATGTTTTGTTTTGTTTCGATTCAATGCCGCCTCAATGAATGCATGTCCAATTGGGAAGGATACCTTTAGATTCTTGATCCTTTTAGAGAATAACTCAGCATGGTTATCCCGATCATATCCGACAAGTTCTAATATAACCTTTCCCTGCTTTTGAATCACGCCTTCCATCTGCAATTTTAATGAAAGAACATGATGCTTGCTACTCATATCTACCAATTTGAAATGCGTGGACTTCATGATTTGTTGGATTTGATCTCTTTTTTCACGCACTGCTAACATGTTGTGAAGTGCATTTGACCAGTTTTGATAATAGGTAGGGATTGAAAATTCCTCTGCTTTCTCCTGACAATTTTCTGAAAAGGTTCGATACTGTTCATTGTTCTTTAACAATTCAATGATTTTGTTAGCTAGCTGTTTCACTTCATATTGCTCAACAACAAAGCCATTAAAATCATTTTTCACAAGTGTCTTAGCGCCATAATCGTAATCATACGTCACTACAGGGCACTTGTTCACAATGGATTCCATGATAGATAGTGGACAGCCTTCAAAGACAGAGGTAGAGATAGACATTCTAGCTGTTCTAAATTCACCATCTGGATTTTGAGTGAACCCTTTTAAAAAGACATTCTGTTCTAAATTCAACTTTTTAATTTCTTGTTTTAGCTTTTTTTCTTGAGGTCCAGAACCAAAGATTTCAAGCCTCGCACTTGGTACTTCTTTTACCACAAATTCAAAAGAACGGATGGCATCTATGACATTCTTAATTTTGGTTAACCTGGCCATCATCAGTACCTTATTTGGATCCGCATCATGTTGTTCTTGTACTTGATGCGATGCACGATCAAGTGTATGTGGGGTTAAAAAGAAGATATTTCGATGACCGAATTGTTTTTCTACATCTATCTTTTGTGCTTCTGTGATAAAGAAGACGGCATCTACTTTTTGTTTTCTTATTTGGCTAAATAACTCATTGTAATCAGAACGTAATGCTGTCTTTTCTGTTTCGTAGTGTTTACTGTGAATAATTGCTGAGAAGTAAGAAGAGCTTCTTTTTTTTAATTGAAACACATACTTATCCTGTTTCCGACTATCCACTAAAAAGAGCTTTTTCCGATCATTTTTATACTGAATTAACATGAGCCATTCTTGCCTTAATGCCTTTTCATTGTGAAAGGTTTTGATCTCTTCCTGGGCATACCATATCATTTCTTTTACTTTATTTTTAGACTCTTCTTCAAGATAAACATATTCTTTTTTCATATAAACATGAGTGTGATCGTGAATGAATAGTTCCCGGTAGACTTCACCAGTTCCCAGAGAGAAATAAGACACTTTATGCAGCTGCCCTTGTGTATTGTACTCCTCACGCTTTTCAATTAGTTGATTTTGGCGAAAGTACTCAATCATCTCAATTTGATTTGTTTGTTCATTCCTCATGATTTTTACAGAAGGATCGTTATGATCAAATTCCATTTCATTGATGTTGTTACAATGATGAGTTGGCTGATATTGTTTCTGCGGTTTACTATGAGGAATGAGGAAGTCTTCATACATATTTTGAATCTTCGTCATGTTAGGATCTACTCTTTGTTTGTCAATGATCCCATCAACTTTCCTTGAGAACTCTGGGTCATACGAAAAGGTTAAGAAATGAGATGCAATATTTTTTAACCCAAAGAGCTTAGCGCGCAGTAATAAAGACTTTGTCAGACCGCCATAATTCTCTTTTATTTTCCCAGTAATAAAGTAATACTCCATATCCGGAATTTGTAAGTGTGATTGCGTTTGATCTTGGTTATTCTTTAGTGTCTTTCTTCTATGCTTGTTAAACCATTTTTGTATCAAAACACTCAACCTTTCATTGTTGTCCAATTCCATTCCGATGATATTTAAATAAATTTAAAAGAATATCTTAACATGAAAAAGTACTTCTCACCAAAAGATAAGAAGTACTTTTTTTCATTCTATTAAAGTCCGGCAATTTCTTCCTTGATTTGTGTTGTAGAGATTCCTTCTGTTCTCTTCAGGTAGACGACTTCACAATGCTCTTTTAGGAAATCGAATTTACCTTCCCAGTCATCTCCCATGACAAACACATCAATGTCATGATCTTGCACGTCACGGACTTTTTGATCCCAGCTATTTTCTGGAATGACTTCATCTACATAGCGAATCGTTTCTAGAATTAGTTTTCTATGCTCGTAGCTGTGATATGCCTTCTTTGATTTTTGTAAGTTAAACTCATCTGTTGAGATGGCAACCACTAAGTAATCTCCAAGCTGCTTTGCACGCTCAAGCAACTTGATGTGCCCCCAGTGTAATAAATCAAACGTACCGTAAGTAATGACTTTCTTCATAACAAATATAAACTCCTTTCTTTTGTCCTTATTCGTCTGCTAATCAGCAGTAAAGTGTATCCGTAATCCTATAATTAATCAGTCAAGTTTTTCGCTCTTCGGAACCTCATTATATCACATTGCCCATGAAAGATTAAGAACATGTTAAGACAAACTATTTCCAATTTATTGGGCAGAGTCACGAAAGTCCGAAAAATCAGTGTTTCATGCTTTTTAGAAGATCATCATTTATCAAATTGTCACAGAATTTAAAGGTTTGTAAAGTTATTGTTAATATTCCATGGAGTAACTGTGATAAAATGATGAGTAGGCTAAGAATGAATTTACATTGAATGTCCATAGATAACATGATGAAAAAGGAGGTCTAACCCATGCAGACAGAAGTCGTGTCCAATCTTTCTTATGTCAACGGCGATTTAGATGAATTTATCAACTACATGAACCAGCATCATATTTCTCAGCGAAGAGGCGCCATGATTGCAACCGTCAATCCCGAGATTGGCTATGCAGTGATGAAGGATGCCGCATATCATCAAGTCGTCTCTTCTGCGGATTATGTATTGCCAGATGGTGTAGGTGTCGTCTTGATGTCACGCGTGACGAACAGTCCACTTAAATCTAGAATTGCAGGTTTTGATGTCTTTATGTCCATGCTTGATCTCGCAAACAAGCAGTCTAAAAGAATCTTTTTATATGGGGCAAAACAAGAAGTGCTTGAGGCGGTTAAACGTCGAATAGATTCGGAATATCCAAATGTGGTTGTAGCAGGAAGCTGTGACGGCTATCAAGCTGATAAACGTTTCGTCGCAAAACAGATCGAGCGCTCAAAAGCTGATATGGTGTTTGTGGCTTTAGGTTACCCTAACCAAGAGAACTTTATTTCTGAATATCGCCATTTGTTCCCGCAAGCCGTTTGCATCGGTCTAGGTGGAAGCTTTGATGTATTCAGCGGAACGGTAAAACGTGCACCACGCTGGATGATTCAAACGAATACGGAATGGCTGTATAGATTAGTTGTAAATCCGTGGAGATGGAAACGTATGATGAATATTCCAAAGTACGCATTCGCCGTATTAAAAGAAAACAAAGGGAAAAAGCGCTACTATCCTGAGCAAGTGAAGGATCAGACGAAGCAGCTGTGAGCACCTAAAAAATGATGAATATACGCTCGATGATCATTACATGTTATGCAGTTTTCGTAACGTTGATTGGCTGGATGTTGAGCGGCGTGAAACCACGTGAGAATCAGGTGACGTTGCTCGTTTCATTCCAGGAGAATGCAGCTGCTCTGATCGATGCTTATCAAAAACAAGCGACAATGACGATGAAGCTAACGGTCCTCTATACGAAGCATGCTTCCGCGATAGAGAAGAACGACTCTCATCTGTCATTTCGCTATTTTCATGAAAAAAATCCCTTCCATCTCATTCAATGTATCTATGTGTTGCTCAAAAGCAAAGTCGTGGTGACGGACAACTACTTTCTCATGACGAGTGTGTTGAGTAATCGCCCTTCTACAACTTGTATTCAAGTGTGGCATGCAAACGGCGCTTTGAAAAAGTTCGGACTTGAAGACGCTTCCAACCACAATCGAAGTCCCCGAGATATTGAGCGATTCAAGCGAGTGTATGCATCATTTGATTACATTGTCACTGGTTCAGATCAAATGCGTAACATTTTCAAAAAGTCATTTGGGGTACATGACGAGCGCTTTTTACCTACAGGTGTGCCGCTCACAGATGTGTACTATGATCAGAACCCATCATCCTTTGTAAAAGAAGATCTCCCAAAAGGGAAAAAGGTACTGCTTTATGCGCCGACTTATCGCGATTTTGCGATGGATGGTTTTGTTCTGCCGTTTTCAAAGGAACAATTACAAACACAGCTAAGTGGTGACTATATTCTGCTCGTCAAACTGCACCCCGCTGTGAAACACCTAGCAAACACGGAAGCAGACGGTCAATGGATCTATGATGTGTCAGATCAGCCGCTTTTCCCTTTGCTCTGTGCTTGTGATGTGCTCATCACAGATTACTCATCCATCGTGTTTGAATATGCATTGCTTCAAAAGCCAGTTCTGTTCTTCACCTATGATCTGGAGACGTATCGAAATAAACGAGGTTTAATCGATCATTATGAAGACATCATTCCAGGAAAAGCGTGTTTGACGCAAGACATACTATTGAAGGAACTGTTCAGTTTGAACGAATCAACGAATCGAGAAAGATTCCGCACTTTTGCCAAGGAGTGGAATCAATATTCAAAAGGTCAATCAAGCGAGCAACTGCTTTCATTTATTGAACAGCAGCTCTTACACAAAAAACGTCCGGCTTCTCAATAAGAAGCACGGACGTTTTTTTTATTTGTTATACACTGGGATATCATAATACAACGTATAGTTATCAAGTAAGTGATATAAACTGTACATCCGGTTCACTTGCTTATAAGCCCACCCAATATCGGTTGCATATTGGTGAGACGCTGTCGCAGACCAGCGCATTTTATAAATGGTGTCTTGTTTGTATGTGACGTGATTGATATAACTGTTGCCTATGAATTTCGCTCCACCAATAATCGCTGCTTCTGGTGTGAACCACTGCTGTTCATACGCATATTTTGCCCCTAGATAATTAGGGTTGCTGTCGTATGCACCAATTCCATACATATTATATACTTTCTTTCCATTATACATCGTACCATTTGCTAAAACCGAGCTTCCGTTACCAGTTTCGAGTAACGCATGAGAAATAAGATAGATTTCATTGATGCGATATGTTTTCGCTGCTGTGATGAAAGCTTGCCCTTTTCCAGCAAGAATTCCTTTCCCAGCTAGGATCTTAGCATTCACTTCAGTTGGTTTCAGATTCGCAGCTTCAGAGAGTTTGAGAAATTGAAAATAAGATTGGGTTCCCTCAGCAATATTGGCTGGGTCTACATACTTTAGCACCTCTGCTGAGCTCGCATTTCGCCAGCCAAGGCTGATCTTGATCCAGTCTCCTTCTTTCCCAAGCTGTTTCACTTTTGTTCCTTTATTCAGCTGTGCCACAATGTTACTTGAAGAGCTTGAATCGGGCGTAGCACGTACGTTTAAACCGTCTGTATTGACTGTTGATGTCGCTTGATTAACATAGGCCGCATATACATAGGCCGCACCATCCGTCTGTGGTGACACCTTCATTTGTTTGTTCACCATTTCATTCACAGTCAGTTGATAATTCGTTTGCATCACCATCGGGCCATTTTTGATTTTTGTGGCAGTAGCCGTCCAGCCGTATTGACTTTTCACAAATGCAATGGCAGCATTCGCAGCTGGTAATCCTGTGAATGGCTGCGTAATGGTGATTGTGTATGTCGGTTTTGTTGTGGTTGTGTAAGTGACAGATTCATTCCTCTTTTTGAAAAATGCCACGCCTTGATCTCGTAAGGCAGCGGTCGAGATGGCACCGGTTTTGATTTGATAATTGCCGTAATCCGTTGCGCCTGTTGTTTGAGCGACTGCCTTTATTTTTTGTTTCGTCATATAGCTAAGCGCTTGATTGAGTTTTGTTTGATTGACAGTCGCCTCGGTTGTGACGCGGTATTGTTTGACCGCTTCTGTCAGCGTTTTTGCACTGCTGACTACACCATTTTTCTTCATGATGTCTTGGGCTTGCTTGACTTTACTTTGATCATATACCGTGGATGTCTTGAGTTGATATGCTCGACTAGTTGTTTCCCCCTTACTTGTCGTGATGTTACTTGTGATCTTTTGTGCTTTTAAATAGGCTGCACCTTGATTCACTTTTGCTTGATCGGTTGCCTGATTGACGACGAGTTGGTACATGCTTTCAGATAGCTGTCCTGTTTTCTTCATTGAAGCGGACACCTTTTTCTTTTGGAAAAACACCGTAGCCTTTTTCGCCTGATCTTCTCCTAAGAGCGCTCCAGTCACGACTAGGTATGGCTGTGTAGAGCTGATTTTTTTAGCTGTATAGCGCCATTTCTTTTTCTTGAAAAAGGCAACCGTTTTTGAGTAAGCTGTATCGTTTAGTTGATTAAGTTTCACGATATAATGTTTGGTTTTACCTACTCGCTGCACAGCTCCTTTTGCACCAGTTTGTTTTTTAATTTGAGCCGCAGCGGATGATGCTTCTTTGCTATTTTTGAAATAGCCTGATTCCATGCTATATACATTTTTAACAGCTCCAGCTTTCTGGATCTTCCCGCTCAATTTCGCTTCTTTTTTCAGTTGGGTCAGAAGCGTCTGTGCTTTAGACTGATTGGCTAGTGCAGCAGTTGTGACAATATAGTAGGGTTTGCCCGCGGCCACTGTTTGAAGCACTGCTTTTAATCCAATTTCCTTTTGAAAACCTTGTAATATGGTATTCGCCTTACTTTGTCCAACAATATTGCCTGATTTCAGCTGATAGACGGTGTCAGCTTTACTTTCTAATTGATATGTACTGGTCATCCCAGCCTGCTTTTGCAATTCTGTTTGAATCGTTTTCACTTTCGTTTCAGAATCGATGGGTTCTGAAACGACCTGATAGGAAGGTCTGCTTTCGTTCACGACTTCATAGAAGCTTTTTAGCCCTGTCGTTTTTGTTAGCTCTGACGTGAGCTTTTTCGCCTGACTTTCATCCTTGATTGGATCAGAAACGACTTTTTGTAAAGGGAGGCGATGACCCACCGGAGACACGGTACCGTTTATTCCCACCTCTTTTTTTAACGCAGCTGCACTTGCATTTGCAACAGCTTGTGAATCATATCCAGAGGCAGTGAGCTGGTAAGTCGACGTATTTCCTGAGGATTGATAAGTGGCTGTCCACTTTTTGTCCTTTTTCAGTGTGTCCACTGCTTTTTTCGCTTCTGTTTCAGTTGTAAATACCTTTGGGGTGCTAATCGTATAAATGGATTGATCAATATAGGAGGCTGCTTGCGCATCTTGACCCGTATGGATTGTCATACCAAAGGCAGCTGCGAGTAACATGATCTTAATGGATTTTTTCACGTTTCCTGTCCCTCTCTTAACTTTGCATAATAATCTACTAATCTCTTTATCGACAAAAACAAGTCCTCTTTCAAGTCATTTATGCAATAGAAAAGAGAGGACCCCTAAGCGAAGTCCTCCCTCTTTATATATGTGACACAATCAGTTCACAAGACCCTTCAATCGAAAAGCTACCCATTTCAGCTGGTAAAATCAAATGGACCCCTTTTGGCAGAGGATACGTTATCCCATCATGTGCCAAAGATCCTTCCCCTTTAATCACACTACATAGCAAGAATGGGTGGTCTTGTGAGAGCTCTACTTTTTGGTCAATTTCCCATTTGCACACAGAGAAATATTCTGCTTTGACAAATGTTCTGATGGTTATTCCTTGACGTGTTTCCACTGATTCATCTGCATCCCCGTCTACATGAGGGACATTCGTGACATCAATGGCTTGTGCATAGTGAAGCTCACGCGCATGGCCATCTTGGTCTTTTCGTTCGTAATCATATACGCGATAGGTTGTATCTGAGCTTTGTTGTGTTTCTAGGACAAGTGCGCCTTCACATAGCGCATGTATGGTACCGCTTGGCACATAATAAAACTCCCCAGGTTTTATCTTCACTCGTCGCAATAGACCTTCCCAATCTCCGCTGTTCATCATTGTCACAAGCTCCGTTCTTGTTCTTGCATTGTGACCGTAAATCATTTCTGCCCCTTCTTTGCAGTCAATGATATACCAGCACTCTGTTTTTCCAAGCTCGCCATTTTCATGCCTTTTCGCATATTCATCATCTGGATGAACCTGAACGGATAAGTCCTCATTTGCATCTAAAATCTTTGTTAATAGCGGGAAGCGATCACCTTCTATTCCCCCGAACAATTCTCGGTGATGATCCCATAGGTCGATCAATGTTTTCCCTTTATAAATTCCATCTTGCACCACGCTTGTTCCGTTTGGATGAGCAGAAATTGCCCAACATTCTCCTGTTTGATCAGAAGGAATATCATAGCCAAAATAATCCCTTAAGGCTGTGCCCCCCCATATTCTCTCCTTCAATTCAGGCAGTAAAACAATTGGTGACTGCTTCATTTAGGATGACTCCTCCCTTTGCTCCCCTTTTGTTAATCCTTGTAAACTACAAGTTTCAATGTTTATTATGACGTTGTCTAAAGACAAGTCAATCCTTTCAGCAAAGGTAATGAAAGCGATACCAAAAAATAATGATCATCCTTTGACTGAACCTGCCAGAAGCCCCTTCACGAAATACTTTCCGAGGAGAATATATACCAAAAGGGTCGGCAATGCGGCTAAGATTGCCCCTGCCATTTGGACATTCCATTGCACAATTTGGCTGCCTGATAGATTTTGCAAGGCAACCATGACTGGTTGGTGCTCAGCAGTTGTCATTGTCACTGCAAATAAAAACTCATTCCATACATTGGTGAACTGCCAGATCGCCACTACGACAAATCCAGTGATAGAAAGTGGCACAATCATATGCCTAAAAATCCCGATAAATCCTGCGCCGTCCATTTTGGCTGATTCAATCATTTCATCAGGAATACTCACATAGAAATTGCGGAACATGAGTGTTGTAATCGGAAGACCATACACTACATGGATCAGCACAAGTCCAGGGATCGAATTATATAATCCGATGTCACGTAAAAATTGAATCAGCGGGATGAGGATGCTTTGATACGGGATAAACATGCCGAACAACATCAAGGTAAAGACCACTTCTGATCCTTTAAACCGCCATTTGGATAATACATAGCCATTCATCGCACCTAAAATAGCTGATAAGAAGGTAGCAGGAATGACAAGGTATAGTGAATTTAACAAGTGAGGCGATAATTTTTCAAACGCGATGTGATAGCTTGAAAAATCGAGTACCGATGGGAGCGCCCACATTTGTTCGAGGGTGACTTCACCTAATGGTTTCAAGCTTGTCACGAGCATGACATAAACCGGCATGAGAAAAAAGAGACTGCACAAGATTAAAACTGAATAAAGAATCGGACGGACAAACCATCTTGTTGTCATGATGATGCCCCCTTCCGGCTTGACAGAAGATACGGCACAATAAAGATGGCAACTGAGATCAACATGATGATCGCAATGGCTGCACCGCCTGCATAATGATTTCCTCTAAAGGTCATTTCAAACATATAAACGCCCGGCACATCTGTCACAAAGTTCGCACCTGGTCCTGTCATCGAGTAAATCAAATCGAAAATTTTCAAAGAAATATGCGCCATGATGATGATAACACTTGCTGTGATTGGTTTTAAAAGTGGAAAAATGATGTTCCAATAAATTTGCCACTCTGTTGCCCCATCCATTCTAGCAGCCTCTCTCACTTCCTCTGGTATTCCTCTAAGACCTGCCAAATACATCGCAAGTGAAAATCCAGTCATTTGCCATACAGCGGCAATGACGACTGCCATCATCGCCGCGGGTACACCAAACTCAATCTTCCCCCACTCAAATCCAGCCAATATATTCGTATCGGTATACCATTTAGGCTGAATGCCAAGTGTTTTCAAAAACAAGTTCACCCCAGTTGACGGATTTAATATCCATTGCCATACAACTCCTGTGACAACAAAGGAGAGAGCCATTGGGAAGAAAAACAAATTTCGAAATAGAGATTCCCCTTTGATCTTCTGATCTAGTAAAATCGCAAGTACCAATCCAGAGACAATCACTGCGCCTATAAAGAAAATAGTAAAAAAGACCGTGTTTCGAAGATCTGATTGGAAACGAAAATCTTGAAACAGCATGACATAATTGCGAAGGCCAGCGAATGAAAAATCAGGAACAAGTGAGGTCCAGTTTGAGACTGATACATATCCTGTCCAGCCAATAAAGCCGTAAACAAAGATAAACAATAGAACAGCCGATGGCGCTAAAAACAGCAAGGCAAGCAGCTGATCTCCATTCCATTTTTTCCGAACCCGTTTGACTTCTGACCTTGGAGTCTTTGGTGCGGGCGATGTTTCAATGCGCATGAAGCGACACTCCTTTCAACAAAAGAGGCGGTGCTATCGCCGCCTCTTTCGTGTTTATTTCAATGAGTCTTTTAAAGATGAAACAAATTGATCTTTGTCTTTTTGTGTGACGAAAATATTGACGGCTTGATTCGCTTTTGTGACAAATCCTTCTTCAGCCGCTGATCCATGGGCGAGAGAAGGGGCCAGTTTTGACTCTTTAAATGCCTTCATCGCTGATTTTCCGTATTCATCATATTTCGATACGTCCGCATCTACACGTGCAGGGATGGACCCTTTCAGCGGGTTAAATGCATCCTGTCCTTCTACAGACCCTAGGACGGATAAGAATTTCTTCACGTTTTCTGGCTGTTTCACACCTTTCGGAAGCCCAAACGTATCGGTGATGACCATGAAACTCCCTTCAGTATCTGGGGTCGCCACGTATCCGAAATCTTCATTCACCTTCAAGTCCAGATCATTGACAAAGTATCCCTTCGCCCAGTCTCCCATCACATTCATCGCCGCTTCGCCTTTTGCCACGAGTTGTGAGGCATCTTGCCAGTTCCTTGAGCTATGATCGTCATTGACGTATTCCAGCATACGACCAAAGATGTCTGCCGCTTCTTTCACTTTGGCATCATCCATCTTCATGTCACCCGCCCACAACTTTTGATAATCATCTGCACCTAATACACCAAGCAGAACACTTTCAAATAAATGAGTGGCTGCCCACGGTTCCTTGTCTCCAAGTGCTAACGGTGTAATGCCTTTTTTCTTGAAAGCTTCTGCCGTTTTGAAAAATTCTTCAAATGTCGCCGGTGGCTCTAATCCTTGCTCTTCAAATACCTTTTTGTTATACCAAAGCACATTGCCTCGGTGAATATTCACTGGAACAGAATAGATCTTTCCATCTTTACTAACGAGATCAATCAGTGACGCTGGAAATTTGTCCTTCCAGCCTTCTTTTTCATACAGATCATTAAGTGGCTCCATTTTCCCTGCCGCCACCCAGCTCTCGTTCAGTTCTGCCCCGCCATGTACTTGGAATGTAGCTGGCGGGTCATTTCCTTGCATCCGGCTGGTGAGAACAGCCTTTGCATTCGTACCCGCACCTCCTGCGACGGCAGCATTTTCAATTGGAATATCCTGATTCTTTTCTTCAAACAATTGAATAAGTGCTTTCAGCCCGTCTTCTTCACCTGCTCCTGTCCACCAAGAGAAAATCTCAAGCTTGTCGGCTCCACCTTCCTTTTTTGCATCTGAATTCGTCGATGAACTGCAAGCAGTGACCACGAGCATACACAGTGCCAATAAAGTAAAGCCTAATTTGAACTTCATCTTTTATCCCTCATTTCATATTGTAAGCGTTATCAAAATAAGTATAATGGCAGATCTCGTCTTTTTATCAGGTGAAATTCTTCACTTTTTTATGAAATTCTTCATTTTTTTACGGTCTGTTTGCGGTATTCTTTTGGTGTACAGCCGACCATTTTCTTAAAGACACGGCTGACGTAGTTCGGGTCTGTATATCCAGTTTGATACGTGATTTCTTTTAAACTAAGTGAGGTATCTTTGAGTAGCTTCTTCATTTTATCAAGACGACAGGTGGTCACATATTCTTTAAAGGTCAGACCCGTCTCGTCTTTAAACCGTTTTGTGAAATAAGTTGGGCTTAATTCTACATAAGCGGCGGTTTGTTCTAACGTGATCTGTTCACAGAATTGTGTCCTAATATACCGTTTGGCTCGTTCCATGTCATTGACTGTCTGAGTTCTTGCTTCATAAAGGTCGAATAGATACTGACAGCGCTGGCGGCATTCAGCTAATGTGCGAATCGGCAGAATAGGCAAGTCTACACGGATTCTCGATTTCAATAGGATGAGCAGCTCTTTGACATGAGAGATTGTGGCTCCTTCCCATTCAAAAGCATCATAATACGCAAGTGCATCTTCTCTTCTTCCTTCTTCCAGTGCATACATCATGTCATCTGCAAGCTCTGGCAGGTTGATCAACAGAATGGACTGTACATCTGAATTGTAAAAGCCATAACGAACGATGCTGTCATCTTTTTTTCGCTGATAGTACGAAAGTTTAGCCTCGGCTATGCTTTTATGCAGGTGAAGCGGATTTGCTACTGGGTGTCCTACCCCAACGACAGGTGAAAGTTGTTTACTTGTCATGAAGTTCCTGATGGCTTGGAGGACATCTGCTTTTAGCTGACCTACTCCTTGTTCACCGTAAATCAAACATGTGAACAACTCCCCTCCCCTATGAACGGGAACAGCATGAAAAAGAGAGGACTGCTGTAAATCAAAAAGTAGCTGATCCCCGCCTCCTCGTTCGGCAGCGATCATGAGTCCTGCTTCAAACTCATGAAACATTTGGTGGAACTCATATGAGGTATAGGGTTGACCATTCATCAAATGTAATTCCAACCACTTGGACTGCTCATCCACCATCATGATCCCGCGCTGCGACGCTTCTTCTTCAATCTCTGTGATAACAGATCGAATGGCTGTTATGGTTTCGTCTTTGTCAGCCGGTTTGACAAGGTATTGCTTGACTCCTTCTTGCATCGCTTGTTTGGCATAGTCAAATGTATCGTAGGCTGACAGCATGATAAATTTGATATGGGGGCTGCTTGCTTTAATCTTCTTGATCGCTGTCAGCCCATCCATGCCAGGCATTTGAATATCCATGAGCACCAGGTGAATTTGTTGGGCAATCGCCACTTCAACTGCCCTCTTTCCGTTTTCAGCTTCCCCCGTAATATGACACTCTGGTAGCCATTCCGAAATAAATTTACGCATGGCCATTCGCTCAATTTTTTCATCGTCCACAATCAACACGTTCATCACGCTGGTCCCTCCTTGATTGGAATCGTCAATTGAATGGTAGTTCCTTCGTTTGGCTCGGAATAGATGTGAAGCGCATTATGCATCCCGTAAAACAATCGCAATCTTGACATCACATTTCGAAGACCAATCCCGGTTGAGTGTCCTTTTCCCACGTGTGGATCGTCTTCCTCGTGTTGCGATAGCAGTCTCTTTTTCTCTCTTTCATCGATTCCAGCGCCATTGTCTTGAATAAGAATGATCACATAACCGTTATCTTGATAGATAACTAGCTCGACAAGGCCTCCCTCCTCCTTTGGTTCTACTCCATGGATAAAAGCATTTTCGACAAGGGGCTGCAAAGTAAGACTTGGTATCTGAACAGATAGACATGCTTCATCGATGGTGGTTTTACATGTAATACGATCAGCAAATCTCGTTTCTTGGATATGAAAATATTCTTTGACCACCTTCACCTCCTGCTCTAATGTCACAGCTGTACCGAGCACCGATAATGAATAACGCATAAGAGTGGAAACAGATTGGATCAATCTTGATGTGGCTTCTGCGGACTCTAAGTAAGCCATGCGCGAGACGATATTTAATGTGTTAAACAAAAAGTGAGGATTCATCTGATTTTGCAGTGTTTTCAGCTTCATTTCTTTGATTTTTTGATCTAAGGCAGCCTTTTGTTTGATCTCTTCGATCATCATTTTCATCTCGTGCCGCATTTTTTGAAAAGCATCATTTAACACAGAGATTTCATCCTTTGATGTGACTTGCAGGTTTGCTCCATCAAAGTTCCCTTCTGAAACCTCTTTGGCGCTCTGAGACAGGTGGACAATGGGTCTTGATATTCCTCCTGCGATCATGTACGCCATCCATAAAGCAATACCAATCGACAAGGTGAACAGACATAGGGTAAAGAGCGCATACGCCTGATGCCGTTTTTGCAAGGATTGATAGAGGACCTGATATTCGGACAATTCTTCATCCAGTAGTGTCATCGTCTGCTCTTGTATATAGGAGGAGACGGTTCTTACTTCCTTGACACTTGCAGCATATTCTTTGATTTTTCCTTCTCTTACATGCGTCATAGTCGCATCACTTTCCTTCACAAGCGTTCGGATCATATGTTGATATTTTTCAATAGCAGGTATTGCGGCATGAAGCCCTACATCATGTAGTAGTGCCTGGTCGTAGGATGTCATGTTCTCTTTTGATTCAAGATATTCTTGCACAAACTGACGGTCTTTCTCAATCGCATAGGCATTGACCTTTTCATACATGGTTTTTGCCTCTGTGGAAATATCATTAAGCAGGAGGAATGAACGAAAACTTCTGCTATATTCAGAGGTTAAATGAGAACTACTCCAATAGACAAAAAAGGCAGCCACATTGCCAAGCAAAACAAGGGTTAAAAACGCCAATAATAATTTACTCCGAATTCTTCTCATGGCTGAAGTCCCTGTGGTCTTTCTGTTTGATTGAGAGGCAGATCCTTTTGCCGAACCACACTTGTCTCTGTGTGCTGGAGCGTCTCTTCCTTTTCACCCTTTTGTAAACGCACTAGCGATTCAACAGCTTGATAACCCATTTCATAAGGATGCTGTACCACAACCGCATTGATTTTCCCTTCTTCCAGCGCCTTGATCGTATCGGGCAATGTATCAAAAGCCAGCACATAAAACTCATCAGATGATCGATATTGCGTTGTTGCTTGGATGATTCCCACACCATCTAATGCACTTGTTCCGTAAAAGGCGGTGAGCTTCTCATGGTCGTTTAATAATTGATACGCCGCGCTTGAAGCGCCTGATTTTGTAATAGCAGATTCTTCTATACCTAAGATATGAATACGCTTTTCACTAGAGACGGCGTCTTGAAAACCTTTGACGCGAAGCTGCTGATGGATGGCGTCCAGCCGTCCCGTGACTATGCCTACATACTGTTCCCCTTTCGTATCTGCGATGAGCGCCTGACCTGCTATAAAGCCCGAATAATAATTATCAGTCCCTACATACACTTGACGTTTGCTCCCTTCAGCATCCGTATCAACTGTCACGATATCAATTCCTTTTTTCCTTGCTTTTTGAAAGAGCGGTTTGTATTTCTTCGCATCTAACCCCTGTGTCATAATGCCGTCTACATGCCCTGCAATCGCCATATCGATGGTTTTCAGATGATCATCCAAATCCGCCTGCTTCGGACCTAAGTATTCAAGATACACTTGATGAACTGCCGCAGCATCAGCAGCCCCCTTTTGCACCAATTGCCAATATTCATTATCAAGTTCCTCAGGTACAAGAACAAAGTGATATTGATAGGTGATTGCGATTCTTTCGGAAACGCTTTCAATTTTAAATAAATCTCGACCGATTAAACATAGAAAAATGATGGATACGACACAAAACATGATGAAGGCTTTCATCCCAATTACTTGAGGTGATTTCATGCCATCCTCCTCCTTCCAGTGTGACGAGCATAAAAAAAAGAGCTGCTTATTAAAGCATACTCCTTCCACCTCTATAATTCCTTTGTCATAAATATACTGTTTCGATCTTCTTGATATGAATCAAAAGGCGGGCGATCTCTTCTACATGAGGGAGAACGCCCGCACAACAGAAGCTACTCCATGTCATGAGGAAGAGGAAAGGACAGCCTTTAACTCCTCTTCTGTACTGGTTTCTAGCTGACTGCCAACACCTACTGCGATCGCGCCTGCTTCCAACCATTTAGGTACATCGACTGGGTGAATGCCGCCTGTTGGAATAAATTCAACTTCTGGAAACGGTCCTCGCAAGTTTCTCATATAGGATAAACCGAAGGAGCCGCTAGGAAAAAGCTTTAATAGACGATATCCATTTGCTTTTGCTAGCATAATTTCACTTGGTGTCAGCACACCTGGCACATACAATGTATCATGAAACGATAGATGCTCCCCAATCACCGGAAGGTATCCGGGACTGACAATAAACTGAGAGCCTGCGTCAATGGCTGACTGCGCCTCTTCAAGTGTTGTAACGGTACCCGCTCCTACAATCAGTTCTTTTTCGTTACGAAAGGACGCAATGATTTGTTCAACACCCGGTGTGGTATATGTCACTTCTATGGCACGAACCCCTTTTTTCTTTAATCGTTGAATCGTCTCAATAGCTTCCACTTTACTCTTAGCTCTGACCACCGCAATGAGTTTGCAAGCTGCCAATTCCTCTTTAACGTTCAAACTTGCTGATCTCCCCATCAATCTCATCCCCCTTTACGTGCTCTCGTCTGTTATCCCGTTTCGTCTGTTGTAAAAATGCCTTAAGCTCTTCTCGGGTCGGCAGTCCATCCTTGTCTCCTGGAGACATCACCGCAAGCGCCCCGATGGCATTTCCCCTTGTGACGGATTCTTCATCTGACAAGCCGTCAAGCATGGCACTAATGACGCCTACCGCAAATCCATCACCTGCGCCGACCGTATCAACGACTTGCTCAACTTGAAACCCTTTGGCGACACCTTGGCTAGTTGCACTTTTAAAATAAGCACCTTCTGCTCCAAGCTTAATCACCACGAGTTTGACACCTTTTTGTAAATACACATCCGCTATCTGTTCAGGCTCCTGAAAACCGGTGAGCCGCTGTCCTTCTGCAAGCCCTGGGAAAAACCAATCTACTTGAAAGGCTAGCTGGTTCACCGTGTGAATCATTTCTTCCTCCTCTTCCCATAGCTGAAGTCTGAGGTTTGGATCAAATGAAATGGTTTTCCCCCATTCCTTCATCATTTGAAGGGCATGAAAAGAAAACGCCCTCATTTCACTCGATAGCGCAGGCGGGATTCCTGTCATATGAAGGTGCCCTGCCTGTTTGAAGTAGTCCATAGGAAAATCACTTAGGTTCATTGTGCTTGCAGCTGAACCCTTTCGATAATAAGTGACGTCAGGGTCGCCATCGGTCACTTTTGATTTAAGCAATATCCCAGTCTTAGCTCCATCATTTGATCGAATCACCGCCTCGATATCGACGCCCTCTTTTTGAAGCTCTTCTAAAATAAATGTACCGAGTGAGTCTGCCCCTACTTTGCTCATCCAGCCAACCTCAAAACCTAATCGTGATAAACCAACTGCTACGTTACTTTCTGCACCAGCAAGCGCTTTTTGAAATGTATTCACTTGATGAAGTTCTCCGACTTCTTTTGCGTAAAACATCGCCATTGATTCCCCAAATGTGACCGCGTCCAATGCTTTCACTCTAATCTCCCCTTTTTCACTTGGTACCGGTTTCAAATCGTTTTAAAAAGAGAGAGCAAACACGTATGTTTACTCTACTCTGGTCCATGACTATAGTGAATTTCTTATGATTATTTCCCCATCGAGTTGAATGGTTTGGGGCGCACTTTCATCCCCTTCAAGGCGCGTCTTGATTTTTTGCATGGCGGCTTTCCCCATTTCATGAGAAGGCTGTGCAACTGTCGTAATCCCTGGTCCAATCAGCTTATACCACTCTGTATCATCAAACCCAGCAATGCCGATCTCCTTGGGAATGTGGATCCCTAGCTCCACCAGCTCACTGATCAATTTCAGCATAAGTAATCCATTACCTGCTAAAATCGCCTTTTTGTGATTGTTTGACTGTAAAAAGAGGCGAACTTCCTCTCGCATTTGTTCCTTTTGTTTCAGATCAATTTCTGCAATGATCGGCTTCTTATTTTGATGGACTACTGTCTGTTCATATGCTTCTTTTCGTTCTTCCCGAGGACTGATTCCTTCCACCGGTTCAGTAAAGAAGGCGATCTGCTCGTATCCTTGATCAAACATTTGTTGGAGCAGACGGATGGTAATGTCACGGTTATTCGTTGTCACTGTGTCGACCTTTAGTTCCGGCAATTTCCGGTCGACAAGAACAATGGGAACGCCGCTGTTCTTAAAATCCTGCAAAATGTCATTATTTTGACCGGTGGTGTTGATAATAAGACCTTCGATATAATGCGCATTCAGCTTGAATAGCATTTCTCGTTCCTTCTCTGGACGATTATCCGTGTTACAAACCATAATGCTATACCCATATTGGTCACAGATCTCTTCGACTCCACGAAGCGTAGCCACAGAGAATGGGTTGGTAATGTCAGCAACGATAAAACCGATGACTTTGCTTTTTCTCACTTTGAGCCCTTGAGCTAACTGACTTGGACGATAATGAAGTTCATCAATTGCTTTCTTGATTTTTTTCACCTTCTCAGGGGAAATTTCATTTGTCCTGCCATTGATATACCGGGAAACTGTTGATTTCGAGACGCCGGCACATGCAGCGACTTCGTTAATGGTCACTTTTGTTTGCTTTTTCTCTTTCATTCAAAAAACTCCCACAATCGATCATCTCATTTGTTACGAAACCGATTTCAAATAAACTTAAAAATAGCATACCACAATTTTCTTTACACAAGAAGATTTTTTTAAAAAGATCCTCCAAAAAAGCACAATGTTCCGTAAAAAGAAAGCGATTCCAAATTAAAGGTTGACGCCGATCCCTTTTTCCTCTAAAATTTCCCTTGAAACCGATACCAAATAAAACATCAAATATGTGTCAGATGGAAAGGGAGGCTTATCTCAAATGGAAAATCGTTATGCTGTACATCCTGAGCAGGTCAAACGCTTTACGACAGAGGAACTTCGCCGTCATTTTCATATTCCTACGTTATTCGCAAGCGGTGAATTGAAGCTATATTATTCGCATGAGGATCGTGTGGTCATTGGAGGGGTGATGCCAAAAGCAGAACCGATCAAGCTAGATGCTGGAGACTTTTTGCGTACAGATTATTTCCTTGAAAGACGCGAAATTGGTATTGTAAATGTCGGTGAAAAAGGGACCGTGACCGTTGATGGGGAGTCTTATGTGTTAGAGCATAAAGATTTCTTATATATTGGACTTGGACACGAAGATGTGCAGTTTGCTAGTTCATCAGATCAACAGGCCAAGTTCTATCTTGTGTCTGCCACTGCTCACAAGGCATATCCGACCCAGAAAGCAGCCATTGCTGAATTAACGCCGAATCATTTAGGGGAAGCATCATCATCCAATGTACGGAACCTGTATCAAGTGATTCATGCAGACGGTATTCAAAGCTGTCAGCTAATGATGGGGATCACCCAGCTTGAAACAAATAATACATGGAACACGATGCCTGCCCATATTCATGATCGACGAATGGAAGTTTATTTATATCTAGATATAGAGGAGGATGCACGGGTCTTTCACTTTATGGGGGAGCCATCAGAAACAAGGCATCTTGTGGTCGGAAATGAGGAAGCCGTCATTTCGCCTGCTTGGTCCATTCATTCTGGCTCAGGTACAGCCAATTATTCATTTATTTGGGCGATGGCAGGAGAGAACTATACGTTCAAAGACATGGATTTTGTCCCAATGGATCAGTTGAGGTAACGAGATGACGATAACTTCCTATGTCACGTCTCTCTTTTCACTCGAAGGCAAAACAGCCCTTGTGACAGGACCTGGAACTGGTATTGGTCAAGCCATTGCCGTCGGCCTTGCACGTGCAGGAGCAGATATCATCGGCACGTACCACCACACACCGCTCGATGACACAAAATCACTTGTCGAACAGACAGGCAGATCATTTCATTCGTATCAGGTGGATTTCGCCGATCCCAAGTCCCAACAGCAGAGTGTGGATGCCATGTTAAATTCGCATTCCATCGATATTTTAATCAATAACGCTGGAACGATTAAAAGAGAGCAAGCTGCCTATTATTCTGAGGAGCATTGGCATGATGTGATGAATGTGAATATCAATAGTCTCTTTTTCCTCACCCAAAAGGTTGGACAGCAAATGCTGCAAAAAGGGCAAGGGAAAATCGTCAATATCGCCTCCCTTCTGTCGTTTCAAGGCGGCGTCTTTGTTCCTGCCTATACAGCGAGCAAGCATGCCGTAGCTGGTTTGACTAAAGCCTTTGCCAATGAATGGGCGAATCATCATATTCAAGTGAATGCGATAGCCCCTGGTTATATTGCAACGAATAACACACAAGCCATCCGTGACGATGCGAGCCGTAACGAAGAGATTCTGAAACGAATTCCTGCTGGACGCTGGGGAAAACCAGAAGATCTGGCAGGGGCAGCGATTTTCCTAAGTTCATCTGCTTCTGATTATATGAATGGTCACATTCTAGCAGTTGATGGCGGATGGCTTGCACGATAAGTATATTGAGAGAATTCTGTTAAGGAGTTCTCTAGGGTTGTCGTGATTTTCTCGACAGCCTGAGGGAGCTATGGTGCTCCCTTTTTTCATGTCATCATTGAGATTGATCAACATCAAATTAGCTTGTTAGAAACATATATGCTTTGAGAAAAAACACTTTTGACTCCTTCGTATCACTTCATTTCAGAATCGTGACAATATGATGTTACGTTCAAATTAAACGAAATCCCATAACCTATTACATAAATGATGGAATGAGTAAGGTAAACGGTGAGTATTGATTTATCAAAATCCCTTTTTATTACAAATATGATACTTAAGACCCTTTCATAAAAAGGCCATTCCTCTTATCATTAAGTTGTATTACAAAATTTGGAAATGGAGATGATTCACATGAAATTGAGAAAAACAATTACTGGAGTTGCTTTATCTTTAGGATTGCTTTTACCTGTTTCTGGACAAGCTCTTGCTACCAATGATTCAACAGATGCGGTAATGCGTACGAACGCTACGGAAATTGTAGGTTGTTCTGAAACTCCTTTTAAAGGCGGAGCTAATATATTATGTATGAAATCAAGTAATGGCGTTTTTGCAAATAAGTTCGATCGTTACGGCACTACATTTTACCTTAAAGGCAAATCTGGAGATTACGCATATTATGAAAGTGCAAGTAAATAAGACGACGGGGGCTTTTAGCCCCTCAATCTGAAAGAAAATCTCGACAGCCTTATTTTCCCCTTAAAATTGACACCTCCTCATTTTCTCATAGCGAAAAATCCACTAAACCGAAGATGTTTTTCTCATGTTCCACACTAGGCATTCTTTTCAACACGAAGCCGAATTTGTATGGCTAGATCAGCTGATCAAAGAGGATTACCTGATTCGTAAAATGGATCAGTCTATTGATTTTTCATAGAGAAAGTAAAACCATAGTTCATTCATCATACATACGCTAAAAATAAAAAATTGTAGAAAAACATGAGTTTCTCTACAATCTGAGAGAATTCCTGATCAGGAGTTCTCTTTTTTCTATTTGTATAATTCTTCCCATAGCGTGTCACTCTATAAAAAACAAGACATGAGGGTGAGGTATTGTGAAAAGTCGTATTGAACAAGATATACAAGTTGTCATCAAGCGCGTCAAAAGCTTTGCCGGGAAAAGTGATGACATCGTGTTCCATTCTATTTCATTTGGTCCTATCGCTCTCTCTGCATGTCTCGTGTACGTTGAAGGACTCACACAATTTGAAATGCTCTCCAAACAAATCATTTCACCCATGCAAAAGGAACTGAACATCACCGAGGTCGAACACACCACACTCTCTACCTTATCGAAGCAATTCTTTGGTATTCAAAGTGATGTGCTCGAGGATATGAACCTTGTGATCGAGCATTTATACAGCGGCAAGGCTATTTTATTCATGGATGGGGCGACGCAGGCTCTTTCCTTCCAAACCCATCTATTTCAATTTAGAGAAGTAGAAGAGCCGCAATCCGAAGTGCTGGTGAGGGGGCCGCGGATTGGGTTTATTGAGAACCTTGAAAAAAACACCGCCTTGCTCCGTGAGCGGGCAAACGATCCAAACCTTGTGATTCAAAAGATCAGCGTCGGCACTCGAAATAAAAAATCTGCCGCTCTTGTGTACGTGCGAGATATTGTCGATCCCACCCTTGTGGAAGATGTTATGTCACGAATGAAACAAATCAAAATGGATGATATTCCTGAGACTGGTTATATTGAACAGCTCATTGAGGACAGTCATCTATCCATTTTCCCACAGATTCAAAACACAGAACGTCCGGATCGGGTGATCGCATCCGTGCTTGAAGGAAAAGTGTCAATTATGCTCGATGGCACTCCATTTGCTCTCATTCTTCCTATGACGGTAACAGCGTTAATGCAATCACCTGAGGATTATTATCAAAGATGGACAAGTGCATCGTTATTACGCTTACTCCGATATGTTGCTGTCCTCCTGACGATTTTTTTACCAGGGCTCTACATTGCCCTTGTTTCCTATCATCCTGGTTTATTACCAACCCGGATGGCCCTCACCATTGCAGGCAGCCGGCAAAATGTCCCCTTCCCCCCTGTTGTTGAAGCAATACTCATGTCCTTTACGATTCAACTGTTGCGGGAAGCTGGGCTTCGACTTCCTAGAGCGATTGGACAAACAATCGGACTCATTGGCGGCGTCATTATTGGGCAGGCCGCTGTACAAGCAAACATCGTGAGTGCCTTAATGGTCATTATTGTTTCGTTAACCGCATTGGCCGATTTCACAGCGCCATCTTATGACTTTAGTTTCCCGTTACGTATTCTTCGGTTTATGGCTATTTTCAGCTCAGCTATATTTGGGCTATACGGGTTAATCATGTGTTATTTATTTGTCCTTTGTCACCTCATGCAATTAAAGACCTTTGGCTTTGACTATTTTACACCCGTTTTGTCTTCACCGTTTTCAGATTTAAAGGATATGTACGTTCGTTTACCTGTTGGACTATTTAAAACAAGACCGAAAACAGCGAAGACGGAAAATATCAAAAGACAAGGAGAGTAACCGATGTACAGAGCTGAGAAGCTATCATTGTTACAAGTCACCATTTTGTGTAGTTCTACAATGATAGGCGCGGGAATTTTAACCATTCCACGCAGTTCTGCCAATTCAGGATTCCCTGATGGCTGGATCATTGTATTAATACAGGGAGTCATCTTTGCTTTCGTTGCTTTTTTGTTAGGGTGGATCGCAGAAAAGAATGCACCAGATACGATCTTTGAATCGAATAAAAAAGGAGCTGGTGCCTTCTTTGGCACAATCTTTAATTTGATGCTGATCGCTTATTTACTGGGCATTGTTGGCTTTGAGGCACGTGTACTCGGCGAAGTGGTTCAGTTTTTCCTGCTTCAATCGACCCCCATGACGGTGATTGTGATGATCTTTTTACTCGTGGCGATCTATCATTTGAAAAGCGGTGTCTTCCCCATGGTGAAAATGGTGACGTATATTTATCCAATTACTATGGTGATTTACATAGGACTGATGCTGTTTAGTCTAAAATTATTTGATTTTGATTATTTACGCCCAGTGTTGGCACACGGTTTTAAAGATTTTAAGGCGCTTTTCTCTCAAACATTCATTCAATTTACAGGCTTTGAAGTGATTTTGTTTGTGGTTCCGCTCATTTATCAAGATAAATGGTCAAAGGCGAAGTGGGCAGCAGCCATTGGGGTTGGAATTACGTCACTTATATACTCCCTCACGCTCTTTGTTGTCATTGGCTGCATGACCGTTGGAGAAACAAAATCTCTCACCTGGCCCACTGTTTCACTCATTCAAGCGTTAGAGATTGAGGGCGTGTTTATCGAACGCTTTGATATTTTCTTACTGACGATCTGGACGTGTCAGCAATTCATTTGTATGCTTGGTTTTTTCCAATTTGCCATTAAAGGCTGTCACACCGTCTTCAAGACCACGAATGTCACGAAATTGCTATGGTTATTGTTTTTACTGACTTCTGCCTTATCTCTTTTTCCGAGAAATATAAATGAAGTCTTTTACTATTCCACTTTACTCGGCTACGCTTTGTTCGTCGTTTTAGCCATTCCTTTTTTCACAGCAGCGCTGATGATGATTCGTAAAAAATGGGGAGGTCGTTCTGCATGAGACGATGGCGTTTCCTTTTACTCTTTCTGTCTTGTGGTCTTTTTCTACTATCAACCGGATGCTGGGACTTAAAGGATATCGAGAAATTATCGTTTGTACGTGGCGTTGGCATTGACGAAACAGATGATCAAGGTGTCAAACTCACCTATCAGAACCTTGTCCCAAAAATGGCCGGGAAACAGGAGGCGGACTCTCCCGGCTATGTCAATGTGGTATCGAAAGGGAAAAATGTGTTAGAGGCTGTCAGTAATGTCTCCTTGAAGGCTCCTCCTATATACAGTGATCATCTCAAAATCTTCTTGTTTGGCAAACATCAAGCAGAGAATCAAGATATTCAAATGACACTCAATCATTTTATACGAGATGATGAGGTTCGGAGAAGTAGCTATCTCCTCGTGACCCGTGATGCGGCAGCCAAGGTAATCAATCAACCGCTAAAATCACAGCAAAAAGTACCTGTTGAACATATTTTCGAAACATCTAAAAATCGAAGCTTTAATGGGGAAATCTTGCTTCCGACACGTATTGGCAGAGCCTCCGATTACTTTCAGATGGGTATTAGTTTTCTAGTCCAAAGTGTGGATGCCATTAACGGCGAACTGATCTACGATGGAGCTGGAATCATACATGGGAAAACGCGAAAGCTGATAGGATTTATCCCTGCAACGGATGTCCAATCTTTAAATTGGATCATGAATCATATTTCAGGCGGAGTTGTACCAGCAACCTATAAAAACTCTCCCATTACGTTTGAAATCAAGAAAGCCACTTCCAAGGTTGAACCCCATCTGAAAGACGGAAAGATTTCTTTTACAATTCGGATCATGACAAATGGAAAACTATCTGAGGATCAATACCCCGCTGAAGATTCTTACGATGAAAAGTACATCAAGCGTTTCGAGCATATTTTCGCGAAATCCATCAAACATCGGATTCACAAAGCTGTCAGCCACATTCAAAAAGAGGTTGGTGTTGATCCCATCTATCTAAACCAGCAAGTGCGCATTAAGTACCCTGACTTTTGGGAACAGCACCGAGATGAGTGGGACTCTCTGTTTCAAGAAGCTGATATTGCGTATGATGTTCAAGTCCACATCTTGAACTTCGGAGCAGAAGGCGCATCGAAAAAAAGCTTTCAATGGTAAATACACAAAGGACTAAAATGATTTTATTTAGTCCTTTATTTTCTTTTCAGCATGATTGAAACCCTTGAAGTCTAGGATGGACGAGCACTAGAGCAAATTGAACATTCGTGAGTACCAGCGCGCAGGGCTGACAACAAATGCGAGAGTTTGTCAACACGCTAAGGCGGCTACTCCGAGGGAGTACCGCCTTTTTTACGTGCCACGATCAAGAGCTGGTATAAGTTCACTTCGTCAGACAATGCGTTTACCTGAAAGCCAAGCGCTTCTCCTATTCTGGCCACTTCATCAAAAAACAATTGGACGTTTTGATCAATATGTACATCGATTCGTTTTTCTAGAATACGTTCAAACATGGCTTCTGGAAAGAGAGCCCGCATCGTTTTCGGTGTGAAAAATCTGATGTGCGTGCGATCTAATAGCCCCATATCCTGATACGTAAAATCACCCGTCATTAATGGAAGTAGCACTTCAGCATGCATCATATTAGGTAAACAGCAAATGATCACACCATCAGGTTTTAAGGACATATACGCCTGAGAAATGATTTGCCATGGATCTGAAATATGCTCTAGCACATCCGAAAATATAATGGCATCAAAAAAGGATGCCTTCTCTGCCCACGGGTATTCCTCTACTTTCGCCTGTGTGACGTCACGATAATACGCCTTGGCAATATTGGCTTTTAGTTCACCCTCCTCTACCCCGTACATCTCAACTTTCTGCCGATTGATCAGTTCAAGACCTGTTGCTCCTGCGCCGCATCCAACATCCAGCACACATGTAGCTTCTTTAGGCAGCAATGATGCAAAATAAGGATGAGGTGTGATCAGATTTAAATCCATCCCCCACTTTTCTAAAAACCGAAGCCTGTTCTCTGCAAATAGTGCAGAAAGGTTCGTCTCTTGATTCGCACGGAAAGTTGCATGACCATGGTGATGGACAAATGAATCATGAACAATTTGTAGCTGATACCCCTTCAGTAAAGAACGCACACACAGATCATCATCCTCAAACGACCCATAAACAAACCGCTCATCAAACAACCCCACATCCTCAATCAACTCTCTCTTGACCAACAAACAAAAACCAACTAACCTGTGCACATACGTCCTCTTTCCTTTTTGAGCAGCTGTATGTTTCTTTGCAAATGAAGAAAGCTCCTTCACATCTGTGTACGAAGGCTGAACCAATTGAGGACCACTCACATAATTTGAAACAGGTCCAACCATTCCAATCGTTTTTGATGCAAATAATGCCTCTTTTAATGGGGGCAGCCAATTTTCAGTGACCATCGTATCATTATTTAAAAAGAGAAGACTATCTCCTGTTGCTTTTTTTGCTCCTTGATTACATCCCTTGGCAAAGCCTTGATTCTCTTCATTTTCAATGACCGTGACATTCTTGAGCTCTCTCACATACTCCTTCGTTCCATCTGTGGATGCATTATCTACAATGATGAGTTCATATTGATCACTCGGGGTATGCCGCTTGATACTGTCGATACATTGTTTTGTTAAATGAAGCTCATTGTATGTCAACATGACAATGCTTGTTTTTCCTTTCATCTCACTTCCACCTTTCGTCCGTCTGTTTCATATGTATGACAAATCCAGTACATTCAGAAGATAGAGGTGGTCCTTTTCTTGATTAAACGTTTGTTTAAAAAAGAAGACCAGCTGCCTATCATCAGCTGGTCTCTCTTTCACACCATTTCGCCTTCTTCTTCCACGACGCCACGGTTTCTTTTTTTCAAATCATCTTCAATTTCTTCGAGACTTTTCCCTTTCGTTTCAGTCACCAAGTATTTCACAAATAAGAAGGCACCTATACCAATGACCGCATATATAAGGAAGAGATGACTGATTCCAATCGCACTTAGTAATGCCGGAAACGTCAGTGAGATGATCAAATTCCCTGTATGAAGAAGGAATGTGGATACCCCTGTACCAATTCCTCGGACATGCACTGGAAACAGCTCTGGAAGCATGACCCACACGACCGGTCCCCAGCTCATGGCAAAGATGACAATAAAAAGTCCTAAACATATAACTGTTGTCCATCCTGCAGCTGTAGACCCTTCAAAAAATCGATTGACCACTGACAGCACAATCAAGTTGAGTACCATTCCGGCATTACCAAAAAGAAGTAACGCCTTACGTCCTACACGATCAATGATGTTCATCGCCACAAATGTCATGATGACATTCACCGCACCAATTCCGACGGTTCCTAAAATCGCCGCTGACTCGCCAAAGCCGACACTTGTGAATGTTTTCGGGGCATAATAAATAATTGTATTAGTACCAATAAACTGTTGGAAAAACGCTAAACCGACACCAGCAATGAGCGCTGGGCGTACCCATGGCTCAAATAATTCCTTGAAGCCTCCTCTTTCTTCACTCTCCGCCTTTTGAATATCCGAGATTTCTTCATTTACCTCTTGTTGAGACTTTCTGAGTTTTAACAATATCGATTTTGCCCGATCAGCCTGTCCATGAACAAACAGCCACCGGGGACTCTCAGGCATAAACAAAATGCCAATCAACAGAAGAACGGAAGGCACGACTGCAATCCCCAGCATGAGACGCCATGCCTCTGCATCAGCTAAAACGTAGTTCACAATATAAGCTAGAAGAATACCAAAGGTAATCATCAGCTGGTTTAAAGAGGACAGCGCCCCCCTTGATTCCTTTGGTGCTAGTTCAGATAGATATAAGGGAACAATCGTCGTCGAGCACCCTACAGCAAGTCCTAGTACAATTCGAAAGAGAACCATCACTTCCGTATTAGGCGCAAAGGCTGTTCCAAATCCGCCGATAATAAACAAAACGGCAGCACACATGATGGCTTTTTTCCGTCCAAATTGATCTGTCAGCTTCCCAGATAACGAGGAACCGAGCATCGCACCGATTAATATCGAACTCACGACAAGTCCTTCCGTAAACGCATTTAAACCTAGATCTTCTTTCATAAATAAAATGGCACCAGAGATGACACCTGTATCATATCCGTATAAAGCGCCGCCAAGGGCGCCGAAGAAGTAAAGCCATCCATTCCGTTTTTTCATCACCATAACCCCTCTTTTTTTATGTATTTACCAGATGTTTCTCTTTGGAAAAACATTTTCCTCACTTCCTGTGATTTCAAACATTTCGATGTTTTATGACAAATATTTCATTTGTGTATCATCGAAACTTTTTTCTATAAAGAGACGTCAATTAAACGTTGGCGAAAAAATGTCGCACGATATCCCGTTTTAAGGTATATTTGTTGTAGTTTGTAAACTAGAGTTACGCATCTTTACGATAAAATGAATAGGCGAGGGTTTATAATATATGGATCAATCACGAAGCATACGCAAACGGAAGAAACGTTTAAAACCATGGGTGAAAGTGACTTTGTTTTTATTTGGTATTCTCTTGCTGACAACGGCATCTGTCACAGGTTATGCCTACTATAAAGTGACGACAGCCGCCAAAAAAGCGCAAGTCTCTTTAGACAGGGGGGCACAATCTGTCAAACGTATGGAAGCCTTCGATCCTGGGAAAGACAGCTTTTCTGTCTTACTGCTTGGAATCGACAGCAGACCCGGCGAAACGGTCAAACAGGCACGAAGCGATGCCATGGTCTTGGCAACTGTTAACCGTACAAATAAAACCGTGACATTATTAAGCGTTCCAAGGGACTCATATGTCAATATTCCAGGTCATGGCTATGACAAAATCACGCATGCACATGCATTTGGCGGTGCAGACTTAACGGTAAGTACAGTTGAAAGTTTACTAGATATTCCGGTCGACTTTGTCATCCAAAGTAATTTCGAAGCATTCAAGGAAATCGTGAATGAATTAAATGGGATTTCCATCAACATTAAAGATGAATATGTTGTGAAGCAGATTCAAAAAGATACAAAAGGTAAGGTGACCCTTCAAACAGGAACACATATGCTAGATGGTGATCAGGCTCTTGCTTATGTCAGAACAAGAAAAGCAGATAGTGATTTAATGCGTGGACAACGTCAAATGGAAGTATTAAAAGCCATTTTTGATAAATCAAAATCTGTCACTTCTATTCCGTCATATGACAATATCATTGATACACTTGGCGATAATGTATCAACCAACCTGTCTATGAAGGAATTAGTGGGCCTCTTCCCGCTTCTTACTTCACTGAAATCTGTTGATACCATTCAGCTAAAAGGAACAGACTACCAGCCAAACGGCGTGTATTATTTCCAACTGGATCAACATCAGCTCGACAATGTAAAGACTGAATTGAAGAATCAGCTTGAATTATCATAAGCAAAAAGCGTTCCATTGGGCGCTTTCAGATTGTTGACAAAGGACTAAAATGATTTTATTTTAGTCCTTTGTCTTCTTTTCAGCATGATTGAAAACCCTGAAAGTCTAGGAAGAACGAGCACTGGAGCGGAGCGAATCGAACATACGTGAGCACCAGCGCGCAGGTCTGACAACGAATGCGAGGGTTTGTCTACACGCTGAAGCGTCCCATTGGGGCGCTTTTTCTCATCTCACCATTGATCATTTCATCATTATTGTTTAGCCTTATAAGAGAGAGGAATCTCTTTCATGAGAATGAAGGAAATCGAACATACTTTGCTTAAGAGGTTTTTGCATGAATGAAGGAGGATCTTACAACTATGAAAAAAATGATTGCGATTGACCTAGACGGCACACTCTTAAATACCAAAAGTGAAATTTCAGCATCAAACCGGCAGGCACTCATTCGTGCAAAAGAAGCTGGCTATATTGTCACCATTTGTACGGGACGAGCCACTTTTGATGTAAAAGAACTTCTTGGTGACTTAGACATTCCCATTATTGCGGCAAACGGAGGGACAGTTCATACCGAAGGATATCAACTCTTCAGTAAATTCCCCCTGAACCAAGAAGCAGGGAAGCGTGCAGCAAGAGCGTTGGTAGAACGTCATATTTACTTTGAAGTCTATACGGATGATGCTCTTCTCTCCCCATTTGATGGAAAAGAGAAGCTGAAAGCGGAGTTTGATGTCATCAAAAGTGCCAACCCAAATGAAGATCTCGCTCATTTATGGGAAGGGGCAATGACTCAGTTTAAGCAATTTGGCATCAAATCAGTAGATGATATCCGCCAGATTTTCGATTCGAATGAAGCAACATATAAATTGCTCTGCTACTCATTTGATATGGGGAAATTACAAGAAGCACGTGATCTCCTCGCAGAAATGCCTGAACTGTCATTGACCTCCTCTGGAAAACATATCATTGAGGTACTGCCAAGAGAGTCAGGGAAAGGGCCTGCCCTTAAAAAACTCGCGGCTCATTACGGCGTAGATCGCTCCAACATTTATGCCATTGGTGACAGCCCAAATGATCTATCTATGTTTGATGAAGCGGGTCACAGAATTGCGATGGGAAATGCAGTCGATGTGATTAAAGAAAAAAGCACATATATCACAAAAGGCAATCACGAAGATGGCGTGGCCTATTTCATTGATCAGCTTTTACAAACATCCATTTCATGAAAAAAAGACGCTCGTTTGATCCGTAGCGCCTAGAGAGTCCGAACCGAACGTTGGTCGGGCTTTTTCTTTATTTTATTCTTACAGCCGTCTCATACTTATCCTTCCAGTACGTACTCGTTTTCATATTGGTCATCGCTACACCTTTTGAGGCGGTCACATGAATAACTTGATTTGATCCTGCATAAATACCCGGAATCAATGAGGTTCCTTTCAAGAAGACAAGATCTCCCGGCTGAAGCTCCGATCGTTTCACAGGTGTCCCTGCCTTGACTTGTCCTGACGCATAGCGTGGCAGCTGAATGCCCATCGCTTGGTCATACACGTATTGTGTGAAACCAGCGGTATCAAAACCTGTTTTCGGGTTCGTCCCGCCTTTGACATAAGGTACCTCGCCAATATACGTTGCCGCCTTCGACACTACCGGGTTTTCTTGTGCTAACTTTAGACCCGTTAATCGTTTCGCACCTGTCCATTTTTCCTGCCAATATGCTTCAGACAAATAGGACATGGTCACACTTTCAGAACGGCTCGCATGAATAAAACGGTCACCCCCAACATACATGCCCACATGAGAAATCCCTTTTTTATAAGTGTTGCTAAAAAACACAAAATCGCCGGGACGGATTTGGTTTAATGCCACTTTTTCTCCGACCGTCCATTGCTGTTCAGCATTTCTAGGTAAATAAATGCCCAGTGATTTTTCAAATAAATACTGTAAAAAGCCTGAACAATCGAAACCAACCTTTGGGTCTGCTGCCCCAAATACATAAGGAACACCTAAATATTTCATCGCCTCTTTGACTAGGTGATGATTAGAGAGTTGCTGCGAAGATGGCAATCTTTTGACCGCATAATACCGGTCTGTCCAATACTTACTTTGACTGACATCTGTTTTGACCACACCTTGACTGAGCGTGATGTGGATCACCTGATGGTTCCCCGCATACAAAGCCACATGTGTCGGGATGTCTCTTGTTTCTTCAAGCTTACGAAAAAACACAAGGTCTCCAGGTTTTGCTTTTTCCCATGATACCTTTTCTCCAATCTGGTATTGATCGATGACTTTGCGCGGCAGATCAAATGATCCTGATTTCTTGAATACATATTGAATGAATCCAGATGAATCAAAGCCCTTTTTCGGATCTGTCCCGCCTTTTTGATAAGGTGTGCCGATGAGCGTTTTGGCTTGTTCCAATGGTAACTTCGTTTGTGCAGAAACCTCTGATTGAGATAAGCACATTAATCCTATCAACGTACATCCTCCAATCAACATACCTTTCCATTTCATATCTTCTTCCCCCTTCCTTTTATCATTTCGTCATGATCGCTTTTATATGAAGGTTTTCTCCAACAAAAAAGAGCACGCCCATGCGTACTCCGCTTGACTCTATTATTTACTTTCTTCCACTTTAGACTGTTTTTGCTTCTCGATTTTCTGCATTTCGACTGAGATCTTTTGTTTCTCTTGATCGGTGAGACTATCACTAAATTTAAAAGCAGACATAAAGACAAATACTAAAATTAACGCAACAAACGGCCAGCTTGCTTTTAGGAATTTCATTTGGTTTTCTTCGCCTCGTTTTCTTTTAATGTTTGAATTTTATCGGTATGATCAACTTCAAAGAAAATGTGTCCGTCTTTTTCTTTCCAATCTGCATTCGTACCATTGGTCAACTGACGGATAATAGACTTAGATTCAAGTGACCCAGCCTTGACTGGAGCAGGCGTTGCTTCCTTGATATACATTGGGACGACTTCAAATGTTGCTTTTCCGTCTTGATTCAGATGGTACTGAACAAGCGCAGAATCACGAGTTCTTGACCAGCCCTGATCAAAAATAAAGTTCCCTAAGCTATAGAAGATCGCCGTTCCATTGTAGACTTCCATCGGCTCTAGCACGTGCGGGTGAGCACCGATAATAATATCAGCACCAGCCTTTGACATCGCTCTTGCCAATTCTCTTTGTCTATCGTTCACTCCATTGTTGTACTCCTGTCCCCAGTGGGCATGTACCACAACGATATCTGCTTGTTCAGCTGCTTCGGAAATCATTGGAATAAAGATGGATGGATCTGCTGGCAGAATCCCTGCTTGGCGATTCGTCGCTTTAAAGCCTTTCCCGTACACATCTGTAAATCCAAGTGTGGCTATTTTCACTCCGTTGACCTCTTTGTACGAAATGTTTTGTTTCGCATCTTGGAGGTTACGACCTGCCCCTGTATAATCCATGTCAGCTTTTGAAAAAGCATTGATTGTGTTGTTCAATCCTTTTTCACCATAGTCTGCTGCATGGTTATTCGCAAAGTTTACAACAGAGAAATTCATATCCTTTAAAGCTTGGATAGACTCTTCGTCTGTTTTCAAATGAATATTCTTTTGCGTTGCCTGTTCTTTATCTGTTGCAACTGGATGCTCGAAGTTACCAGTTATATAGTCAGATACGTCAAAGTATGGTTTGGCATAGCGAAAGAGATGCTGTTTTCCGTAGTGATCGGTTACTTTCTCTACATTTCTTCCAAACATAATGTCACCGACAAACGATGCGGTCAAAATATGATCTGGATTCTTTTGTACAGTTGGCATTTGTGCTTTCCCGATCAGTGTAAATAAAAATGTACAAGCTATGACGATCGGTAAAGCAATCAGTACATGTTTATTTGTCTTCTTCTTTTGACTCTTTGTGATTTTCAGCAGCTTTTCCTGAAAGCTCAATTTTTTATTCATCATTGGACACACCTTATCTTAAAATAGATAGTAAACATACATGATGGCAAATGTTGCACCACTTAGAAGTAATGTACTTCCAAGGGTAATGGTCAGACCTTGCTTTTGAATCGTGTTGGCAATCAACCCAGGTACGATGATCCCGATTCCACGGAACTCTGCTATTTCAAATGGAACAACTGGATAGAAGAAATCAAATATGAGCTTTAAGGCGATCCCAGTAATAAGCATCGCAGCAAATTTTCTGCGTCCGTATAAAATCATAAATTTTGATAAACCAAAGCGAACAATGACATACGTCAGTAAGCTCACAGATAAAACGACTAAAATAAAGACTGGCTGGTTAAATACAAGCGCGAGATAGCCCGGAACTACCAATCCAGCTGGTACGATTCCTGTTTTTTCTGCAAAGATTAAACTAAGTAGAACACCTAAAATTAACGAGATATAAAGATCTGATCCGAACATTTTCTATATTTCCTCCTAGCTGACAAGCTGCTTAATTTTGTATTCTTGAATTTTTTCGATTAACGGTTCAGCGGCGCCATGAATATTACCGACTCCATAAACCACTCGATTATGAAGCTTTTTCTCAAGCATGTTCATAATTTGTTCTGTAGATTGATATTCAAGGTTGTGTAAGTGGTCAGCCGGAATTTTGCCTTCTTCATATGCCTTCACAATTGGATCAGTCGTTTCACCAATTAAGACAAGATCACTTGCTTCAATATAAGGAAGAACATCTTCCGCGAACTGGATTGTTCTATCTACACGATCTGCACGGCAGTTCATGATAATAATCGGCTCATCTGTTGGATACCCGATTTCCTTCACACGCTTCCAAATATTCAATGTAGATGAAGCATCATTTGCCGCAAATCCATTGACAAAGTGTCCAGGGGTTTTGGCGTCCATTAATGGAAGAATTCTCATCGCTCCTGGATCAGGTGGCGCATTTAACATTCCTTTGAATGCCGTATCTTCATCAATTCCTAATGCTTGAGCAACACCAAGTGCAAGCGAAGCATTATCAGGGAAAACCATGTACTCAAATTTCCGTAAATACTCATCGGTAATCTTGGAATTATCTGCAACAATGACTTCAGTGTTGCGTTTTTTCGCAATCTCTTTAAAGAAATCCGTATATTCACTATCCGTAATAACCAAGTGTCCATTGTAAGGAATTGTGGCTGTAAAAGCTTCTGCTATTTCATCAAGTGTCGGTCCCATTACATCCATATGATCTTCAAGAACGTTTACGATCACGCCAATATTCGCTTGAAGTAACTCTTCCTGAAAGATAATTTGGTAATCAGGATTCACCGCCATACATTCACTAACAATGGCATTTGCTCCTCTTTCTACAGTTTCTCTCATGACTTCCTTCTGCTCACCGATATTCGGCCCTTGCGGCTTCCTTTTAATCGGCTTCTCTTCTGGCGTATCCCAATAAATCATTCTTGCATCCGTTCCCGTTGTTTTGCCGACAGTTTTATAACCTGCCTCCATTAAGATACCGGTTGTCAATCTAGTCACGGTAGACTTACCGCGAATACCATTGATATTGACCCGCACCGGCAGGGCATCGATATTTTTCTGATGACGCTTCTTTTCAATAAAGCCAATCCCCAACATGATGACACAGGCTATAACGATTAACCACATCGCTATCTACATCTCCTTTTTTTATGAGTGTGATATGTAAATTCAATCATCAGTATATCTGTTCAGCATAAAATCACAATCGGTATTATGTAACATAATCTTTCACTCCGTCATATGCCAAATTCCTCTAATCAGGAGGCGTATGTGCCTAGCTGTTTCTTAAATGAAAAGGTCAAAAGGCGGACATAATACCGCCTCCATTTCTCACCCCCACAAGAGAAAGCGTTACCATTAATTACTGAAAAATCTTCTGTCCTTTTCTCCCTAAATTTTCCGACAATTTTTAAGATGTATTTCGAATCAATGTTTTAACACCTTATCCCTCCTGCAATATCAGTCATACCAACGCTTTAACGGAATAGTGCGTGTTTTGGAATGGTTTTGCTTTTTAAATGAACCGGTTAGAAAGTCATCATGATCGACGAGAATGCTCCATGCTGACCTATGACAAATGTCACCTCTAAGGAAATCAAGTTATATGCTTATTTTCAGGTCACGAAAAAGTGGAATAAAATGTCAATGTTTGATCACTTCGATTCACCTCCACTTTACGATATTCGCTTCTTATGACCTAAAAAATGAAATAATCATCATGTGTTGTTATTAACATTCATCATTTCTTAACATTTTTAATATGATTTTAGCTGAATGTTGTCGAGGTATGTCACCGTTTCACTGGAACTGACGAATAAAATCAGCTCATAGGCTTACACTATGGTTAAAATTTCTACGAGAGGAGGCTAAAGATGCCAAACACAAATGAGCAAACCCGTTTGCACTTTTTATCAGGCAGCTTTGAGGAAAAGATTCAGATTCTAAAAAAAACCTTTCAACAAAGTGGAGATTTTGAATACAGAGAGTTAATAGTCAATGAAACGAAGTCTGTGATGTTCTTTATTAAAACGAGAATTGATGAAGGCAAGCTGAACGATTTTATTATCGGTCATTTATTAGGTCCCCCTGGAAAGCAAGACTACACGAAATCACTTAGTACACTTGAAACGGGCGATTTGACGCTCATTACTGACAGTATTATTGCAGGGAGCATTGCCTTTCTTGATGAAAAATCATCACAATTCAAACTGTTTTCCGTCGGACAGCCACCACTTCGATCTATTTCCGAACCCTCCTCTGAGAACATTATTGCGGGTGCACATGATGGATTCGTTGAGAGTTTAGATACCAACATCTTTTTATTACGTTCCCACTTAAATGATCGAAAACTCGCTGTGCAATATCATCAAGTCGGTACAAAATCAGAAACCAAAATCGCCATTGTGTATATCACTGATATTGCGAACAAAGAAAATGTACAAGAAGTGACGAAACGGATTACCTCAATAAAAGTGGACACACTGATCAGTCCGGGTTCCATTGTAGAAGCCATAGAGGACAATTCTTATTCCATTTTCCCTCAGCTGATTGATACTGAGCGTCCCGATAAGGTCAGATCGGCGATTCTTGAAGGAAGAATTGCGGTATTTATGGACGGTAGTCCCATGGCCATCGTGTTGCCAGTCACGTTCTTTAGCTTCTTTCAATCGCCAGATGATTATAATAGCCGCTGGATTCCTGCAACATTTATTCGAATGCTCCGCTTTCTCGCGTGTATTATCGCTGTCATTTTGCCCTCTTTTTATATTGCAGTCATTGGTTTTCATTATGAGGTCGTTCCAGATGAATTAGCCACAACGATGAAAAATTCGATCATCGGCATCCCTTTCCCTCCTTTAATAGAAGCCATGCTGATGGAAATCACCATTGAACTTATACGGGAAGCCGGGATACGTCTGCCAAGACCAATTGGGCAAACCATTGGTATTGTGGGTGGTTTGGTCATTGGAGATGCCGTCGTACAAGCAGGACTCATTTCAAACGTCCTTGTCATCGTGGTCGCCGTGACAGCCGTTGCTTCCTTTGTGCTCCCATCCTTTGAAATGACGGCAACCATTCGAATGCTGCGTTTCCCGCTGATGTTCATGGCCTCCATGTTTGGATTTATCGGTATTTCATTTGGTTTGTCCTTCATTTTGATGAATTTATGCCGTCTGGAGTCTTTAGGGGTTCCATACTTATCACCTGTTGCACCATTTAACTGGCAAGATCTAAAAGATACGGTCATTCGCTTACCTATGTCGATGTATAAAAAGCGCCCTGTTTACTTAAAACCACAAAAGAAAGAACAAATTGATCAGTTGAGGGGGTGGAAAAATAAAGATGAAAAATAAAATATCTTCATCTCAAGCTGTCTTTTTCCTCATCCAATCTCAAATTGGTGTCGGTGTTCTAGCCCTCCCTCATTTATTGATGAAAGACATGGGACACGATGGTTGGATGGCGATTATCTTAGCCTGTTTTTTTATCCAGTTCATCAATACGATCTTTATTTATATCATCTATAAATATCCTGATACCTCGTTTTTCCAAGCGTTAATTGACGTTTTTGGTAAAAAGATTGGAAAGACATTGGTGGCGCTTTATACAGTATACTTTGCCTCGGTTTGTATTGTGGTTTTGTCCATTTTCACAAGAATTCTAGGCATTTGGGTGCTGCCGCTTACACCAAACTGGGTCATTAATTTATTAATGATCCTCTCTGTCATTTATATTGCAAAAGAGAAGATCACAGCCATTGTCAGGTTCAATTTTATATTGACTCCCTTCTTACTGATACTGTCTCTTCTCATGTTCTATTCGTTAAAAGGAAGTAATGTAGACTACCTCTTGCCTTTATTCCAAACAGATATCTCTCAGTTTCAAGTTGGTTTAAAAGACGTTGTTCTCTCCATGAATGGTTTTGAGATGATCCTGATCATCTCTCCTTATATGAAAGGCAACATCAAGAATCGGTATAAGGTGATGACGATTTCTAATATATGTACGACGCTTTACTACCTATTTATTACATTGATTTGTTTTATGTTTTTTAGTCCGATTGAGCTTAAAGTGATTCCGCACCCGGTTCTTTACCTATTAAAAACCATTTCTTTCGGAATCATCGAACGAACTGATTTGATTTTTCTTAGTTTTTGGGTGTTTGTCATTTTTGCAACATTAAGTAACTATCTTTACTTTTGTGCCAATGGCATCTCCACCCTACTAAAGAAAAAAGAACATAAAATTCACGTCTATTCTTTTGCCATCTTGATCTTTACCGCTAGTTGCTTTCTTGCTCACGATAACTTTAGAATTCAACGCTTTAATGAATTTACAACAATCGCCCAATATTCTTTTATCTATACGCTTCCCGTTTTAATGGCGATCATCATATTCATCAAACAACGTAAAAAGAAGGTGAAATCACATGCGTCATAAATATGTACTAGTTCTCATCATGTGTGTGTCTCTAACAATGATGCCTGGCTGCTGGGATCAGAACCTATTAAAAAACATCTCCCTTGTTCTCGCATCTTCCATTGATCAAGGAGAAGATGATGATATCAAAGTATCTATCACGTACCGTAAAGTACAACCGTCTCAAAGTGCACAACAAGGTGGAGGATCAGGCAGTTATTCTACAACTGTTTTAACGACAGAAGCACCCACTTTACGCAGAGCGAGAACAGACTTTGGACGGATGGTTGATCAAAAGATTGATATATCAAAAATGCGGATTTTGCTAATCGGTGATGACTTTTCTAAAAATAACCTACTCCCTTACTTAGATGTCTATTATCGTGATCCGAAAAGTCCTTTACTTGCAAATTTAGCCGTTGTCAAAGGTGGTTCTAGTATTGATGTGATCAACAAACTACTTAAAGAACAGCTCATTGTCAGTGACTATTTAAACAATCTGCTTACAACTGCCTCAAGAGGTTCACAGGTCACAGCTGGAAATATCCAAAGCATTCGTTCCAAGATGCTACAGGTCGGGGAAGATTTTACCCTTCCTTTGATTTTATTTGATCAATCGAAGCAACTGATTAAAGTAGCAGGAGTCGCTTTATTTGATGATGAGGTCAAATCAGGTGAACTTTATGGTCAAGACGCAATGCTACTCAACCTGATGGATAACAGAATAGGCAAATATGCAAACTTCACAAAAAAGATTAGAAATGATATGGAACTTGAGGAAAATAATTATGTCACAATCCAAGTCACCAAATCGAAACGAGATATTCGTATTATCAATTCTGATCATCGTCATGTCACCATCGGTCTTGATTTCACATTCAACACATCTGTTATCGAATATCCAAAAGACAACCTAGATAACACAAAAAAAGTAAACGAATTAAACGACCGACTATCTGTTATCATGACCAAGGAAGCAGAGAAAGTCATCTCTACTTTGCAGAAGGCAAACTCTGACGTATTGGGTCTTGGAAGAAAATATCGTGTGAAGCACTTTGAGGAGTATCAAAAAATGAATTGGAAAACGGATTATCCTCAAGTGAAAATTATTCCAAAAGTCAAAGTGAACATCACACAAACTGGCATTATTAATTAAAAAAAGAAGGTGACATTTTTTTAAGATTGTTTTTTCGACACTTTCGTGATAACCTATTGATGTAAACGGTTACACACTCACGAAGGGAGGCACTCCATTGGCTACAATTAAAGATGTTGCAAAGGCGGCAAAAGTGTCCGTTGCCACTGTTTCACGTGTGCTCAACGATACTGGATACGTCCATTCAGATACGAAAAGCCGCGTGACACAAGCGATGCAGGAGCTGAACTACTTTCCCAATGAAGTGGCTAGATCCCTTTTTAAAAGAGAATCCCGATTAGTCGGTCTTATTCTACCTGATATCACAAACCCCTTCTTCCCTCAGCTAGCTAGAGGTGTAGAAGATGAAATTCATGCCAACGGATTCCGCTTATTATTTGGAAACAGTGATGAAGATCGCGAGAAGGAACTAGCTTACTTGCAAACCTTCAAGCAAAACCAAGTGGTCGGTGTCATCGCTGTCACAAACGAACCAGAATCCGATATGTACAAAGATGATATACCGGTTGTATTTTTAGACCGAACCGTTTCAAATGCCCCTTCCGTTTTTGCAGATGCCACAACCGGCGGGAAAATCGCCGCAATGGAATTGATCAAGAGAGGCAGCCGTCAGGTGACATTGCTCAAAGGACCCGCTCACCTTCAGACGGCACAGCAAAGGTTTAGAGGCGCACTTGATGTCCTCACCGAATCAGGTGTCGACTTTCATGTCATGTCGACTGCTTCCTTTTCCTTTCAAGAAGCTAGAAAAAGCGCTACTGCATTGTTTCAGCTATATCCTGAAACAGATGGAATCATTGCCAGCAATGACATTGTCGCAACAGCGGTGATACACGAAGCTCTTCGGATTGGGAAAACCATTCCACAGGAAGTACAAATCATTGGATTCGATGATATTCCGCAAAGTGAATTGCTCTTTCCTCCCCTATCAACCATCAGGCAGCCTGCCTATGACATGGGACAAGAAGCAGCAAAACTCATCATCAAAGCCATTCAGAAACAACCTATACATCAACCCGTTATTCAAATGCCCGTCTCCTTTATTGAACGAGAGACAACGAGAAAGGTGGAATCACAATGAGTCAAATTGTCGTGATAGGAAGCTGTTCCATGGATTTAGTCGTCACATCAAACAAACGACCAAATGCAGGCGAAACCGTCCTAGGTGAATCATTTAAAACAGTCCCAGGCGGAAAGGGTGCCAATCAAGCAGTCGCAAGTGCACGACTTGGTGCAGATGTGTATATGATCGGACGTGTAGGCGATGACCCTTACGGACAAGAAATCTTACACAATCTACAAACACAAGGCGTTCGTACCACTTATATGAAACCGGTTACCGAAATGGCAAGCGGAACAGCTCATATCATTTTAGCTGAAGGCGATAATAGCATTGTCGTTGTCAAAGGGGCAAATGACGAAGTCTCACCACACTTTGTCGAAGACGCTCTTCTTTCCATTGAAGATATCGGTATGGTCCTGATCCAGCAGGAAATACCTGAAGACACAGTCGAAGCGGTATGTGCCATCTGCCACGAGAAAGGGATACCAGTGATTTTAAACCCTGCACCTGCTCGCAAAGTCAAACAGCACATATTAAAGCAAGCCGCCTACATTACACCAAATGAACACGAAGCGGTACTGATGTTTGATGGTCTCACGATAGAAGAAGCATTACGTGAATACCCAAATCAACTACTCATCACAGAAGGAAAAAGCGGCGTTCGATACTTTGACGGAACGAATGAAGTGCTTGTCCCAGGCTATCCAGTCGAAGCAGTTGATACAACAGGAGCGGGCGATACTTTTAATGGCGCCTTGGCTGTCGCACTGACAGAAGGAAAATCCTTATATGACGCTCTTGCCTTTGCCAATCGTGCAGCATCGATCTCTGTCACAAAGTTCGGCGCGCAAGGCGGTATGCCTACAAGAGAAGAATTGGAGAGTAAGACATGAAAAAAAACGGTATCTTAAATAGTCATATCGCCAAGGTACTAGCAGACCTTGGCCATACAGATACAGTGGTCATCGCAGACTGCGGCCTACCTATACCTGATGGTCCAATCAAGATTGACCTTGCATTATCAATCGGGACACCGTCCTTTCAAGAGGTTACCTCCCTTCTTCTTCAAGAAATGGCGGTCGAAAAAGTCACCATCGCCAGTGAAATCAAGGAAGCGAATGAGCGCGACCATTTGTTTTTAAAGAAAGCGCTCACAAACCAACCAATAACAGACGTAGACCACGAGACATTCAAAGAAATGACCAAACAGGCAAAAGCAGTCATTCGAACGGGTGAAGCAACCCCATACGCTAACTGCATTCTTCATGCCGGTGTCATTTTCTAAAAGGAGGAACCAGATATGAACATAGAGATGCATAACATCCATAAGGCCTTTGGAAAAAACACCGTTCTCTCCGGGGTCTCCTTTGACCTTGTCACAGGTGAAGTCCATGCGCTCATGGGTGAAAATGGTGCGGGAAAATCAACCTTAATGAATCTTTTGACAGGTCTCTATTCATTAGATCAAGGAACGATTCATATCGACGGAAAAGAAACCGCTTTCAAAAGTCCGAAAGAAGCCGAGCAACACGGAATCGCCTTTATTCATCAGGAGCTGAATATTTGGCCTGATATGACGGTTTTAGAAAATCTATTCATCGGTAAAGAAATCTATACAAAGTTCGGCCTCTTAGACACTAAGAAAATGAAAGCACTCGCCAAGAAACAGCTCGACCGGCTATCTGTCAACCTATCAATTGATCAAGAAGCAGGAAGCTGTTCTGTTGGACAAAAACAAATGATCGAAATTGCGAAAGCCTTAATGACTGATGCAAAGGTCATCATTATGGATGAACCAACGGCAGCTTTAACTGATCGTGAGATTGAAAAGCTATTTGAAGTCATTGAATCACTCAAAAAAGAAGGCGTTTCCATCGTCTATATTTCTCACCGAATGGAGGAAATCTTTACGATCTGTGATCGTATCACAATCATGCGTGATGGAAAAACGGTCGATACGAAGGCAATTCCAGAAACCAATTTCAATGAAGTCGTCAAAAAAATGGTCGGACGAGAATTAACAGATCGTTATCCAGAGCGTACCCCCTCTACCGGTGATACTGTCCTAGAAGTGAAGCAAGCCACAAGAAAAGGACAATTTCAACAGATTTCTTTCTCAGTCAAAGCGGGCGAAATTGTAGGTGTCGCAGGCTTAATGGGTGCGGGTCGAACTGAAATGATGAGGTCACTCTTCGGACTCGATCCTCTTGACCAAGGCGAGATTTGGGTGCACGGAAAAAAGGCTATCATCAAAAAACCAAGTGATGCCGTCAAGTTAGGCATTGGCTTTATCACAGAAGATCGCAAGGATGAAGGACTCATGCTAGATGCATCGATCCGAGAAAACATTGGTTTACCAAACTTAGAAAGTTTCTCTCCAAAGGGACTCATTGATAAGAAAACCGAACAGGACTTTGTCGATCTGCTGATCAAAAGGCTGACGATCAAAACCGCTTCCTCTGAATCTCCTGCACGAAGTTTGTCTGGGGGAAACCAACAAAAAGTCGTGATCGCCAAATGGATTGGGATTCAGCCAAAGGTATTGATTTTAGATGAACCGACAAGAGGAGTGGACGTCGGAGCAAAACGGGAGATCTATCAATTGATGAACGAACTCACCGATCGTGGTGTCGCCATCTTAATGGTGTCATCTGAACTCCCAGAGGTTCTCGGTATGAGTGACCGGGTGCTTGTGATTCATGAAGGCACCATCGGCGGGGAACTCGATAAAGCAGAAGCGACACAAGAACGTATTATGACATTAGCTACAGGAGGGAAGTAACATGAAACCACTTACTTCAACTGGAAGATTCGACAACATCATGCAAAAGCTGGGGCCATTCTTAGGACTGATTATCCTTGTCGCCATTGTGTCTATTTTAAACCCGGCATTTTTAGAGCCCTTAAATATTCTAAACTTACTCAGACAAATCTCTATTAATGCGCTTATTGCCTTTGGCATGACCTTTGTCATTTTAACTGGAGGCATTGATTTATCGGTCGGTGCAATCCTTGCGCTATCCAGTGCACTGACTGCCGGGTTTATTGTTTCAGGTATGGACCCGATGTTAGCCATCGGCATTGGGTGTATCATCGGTGCAATTCTCGGGATGGTGAATGGTCTTTTAATCACAAAAGGAAACATGGCTCCATTTATTGCCACCCTTGCAACGATGACCATTTTCAGAGGCTTGACACTTGTTTATACAGATGGAAATCCAATTACAGGCCTAGGCTCTAACTATGCATTTCAGTTATTCGGTCGCGGGTATTTCTTAGGTATTCCAGTTCCAGCTATCACCATGCTTCTCACTTTCATTATTCTGTGGGTTATCCTTCATAAATCACCTTTCGGTAGAAAAACATATGCCATTGGTGGAAATGAAAAAGCCGCTCTGATCTCAGGGATCAAAGTACCGCGCGTGAAAATCATGATTTATGCATTAGCAGGTTTTATGTCTGCTCTAGCAGGTGCTATTTTAACGTCTCGTTTGAACTCGGCTCAACCAACAGCTGGTATGTCCTATGAGCTCGATGCCATTGCTGCCGTTGTACTTGGTGGTACAAGCCTATCTGGCGGAAGAGGAAGAATTGTCGGCACACTCATCGGGGTACTCATCATCGGTGTATTGAACAATGGTATGAACTTACTTGGTGTATCATCATTCTATCAATCTGTTGTGAAAGGTATTGTAATTCTAATTGCAGTCCTATTAGACAGAAAAAAATCTGCTTAAGGAGGCAGCTGCTATGAAAAAATATTTGATTCTCATCATGACTCTCTCTTTGTTCATACTTTCTGCCTGTTCACTTGAACCGCCAGAGTGGGCGAAGTCATCAAAAGATGGCAAGAAGAATAACATCAAAATCGGACTATCGATCTCGACCCTCAATAACCCATTCTTCGTCTCTTTGAAAAATGGCGTAACCAAAGAAGCAGAGAAACTTGGCATTCAAGTGGTCATTGCAGATGCGCAAAATGATTCAGCCAAACAAACAAGTGATGTAGAAGATTTAATTCAACAAGGGGTCGATGCACTGCTCATTAACCCAGCTGATTCCTCTGCAATATCAACAGTTGTCGAATCAGCCAATGCGTCAGATATACCTGTGATCACATTGGATCGCTCAGCAGAAAGCGGAAAAGTAGAAGCACTCGTTGCCTCAGATAACGTCAAAGGTGGCGAGATGGCAGCTGACTTTATCATCGACAAGCTTGGCAAAGGCGCGAAAGTCGCTGAATTAGAAGGTGTGCCTGGTGCTTCTGCCACACGTGAGCGCGGGAAAGGTTTCCACCAAAAAGCGGACAAAGACCTTGATGTCACAGCAAAACAAGCTGCTGACTTCGACCGGACAAAAGGATTGAATGTCATGGAAAACCTCCTTCAAGGAAACCCTGACATCCAAGCAGTCTTTGCACACAATGATGAAATGGCGCTTGGAGCATTAGAGGCCATCCAAAGTTCTGGAAAAGACATCCTCGTCGTTGGTTTCGACGGAAACGAAGATGCACTCAGCTCCATTAAAGCAGGTAAACTGTCTGCCACAGTCGCCCAGCAGCCAGATCTCATTGGAAAACTGGCAGTTGGCGCTGCGCATGACGTATTAAACGGCAAAAAGGTAGAAAAAATCATTGCAGCTCCGCTTAAACTAGAGGAAAAGAAATAAACACAAAACCCCCGAAACGAGATCGGGGGGTTTTCACATTATTCTGGTCTTTTGAGCACAAATGACGTTCCTAAATGCGCATAATCGTTACCTGCTAGACGTGCAACTGGCTTTAATTCCTCTGTGTAAACATATCCTTTTTCCGCATCGTACACAGATTCATCTAAATGAGCACAAACGACCCGACCAATCATATGATCGACCGTCACCTCTCCTTCATCATTTTGAAAGGTCAAATGCTGTTCTAGCTTACACTCAAAACGAATACGAGCTTCCTGAATGCCTGGAACTGCAACAACACTGCTCTCGACTGAATGAAGACGGGTTCGTTTCAGTTCACTCTCTCCCTGCGGCAAAGTAGCGGCCGTTTCATTTACATCCTGGATGATATGTTCATCACTCACATGGACGACAAATTCTCCTCTGTCTGTGATATGCTGCGCTGTATCTTTCATCTTCCCTTGGCGTCGTCCGATGGAGACAGCGATCAGAGGCGGATCGCCACTGATGACATTAAAGAAACTAAACGGTGCGGCATTGATGACATTTTCTTTTGAAAGACTTGTTATAAACGCAATCGGTCTTGGAACAATGGAGCCCGATAATAATTTATATGCTTCTTTTTGTGACAGCTTATCCATTTGCAAAGTAATCACGTCACATGCGCCTCCTTTTCATATAACGACATCATACCATACCCATTTCTCTCTCCCTCCTACTTCGTCTCGGCCCGGTGCAAGGTGTGGTGGACGAGATGAAATAGAGCAGGGTTATGATTTTCCTGTCTATAGGAAATGGTCCATTCTGCCAAAAGCTGTTCATTTTCAATTGACCGATAGACAACATCTAGATTAAATAAACGCCGAGCCGATGTTGGCATCACTGCAATGCCGATACCTGCTGTGACAAGACCAATAACCATTTGATATTCCGCCGCTTCCTGAACAATATTCGGAGTAAATCCGTACTTCTCACAAAGCAGGACAAAGTGCTGATAAAGGGATGGCCATGACTCCTTTGATAAAGAAATAATCGGTTCATCCCGAATATCGTCAATGGTGACGGACTCCTTTTCAGCCAGCGGGTGATTTTTCGGAATCGCAAAGATGCACTCACTTTGTTTCATTAACCGGCTGACTAGTTCATCGTGCGGAGTTGTTGGATGCAAAAAACCAATATCAATCTCCCCATTCAATAACGCCCGCAGCTGTTGCTGAACAGAAAGCTGCTTCAGTTCGATACTGACAGAGGGATACATCTCCCTGAATTCCCGCACGACTGGTGGCAAAATATCATATGTCGCTGTCCCAACAAAACCAATTACGATTTTACCAAGCTCTCCCCTTGCCGTATGACGTGCATGATCAACGGCTTTATCCAGCTGCTGCAACACACCTCGAATCTCTTGTAAAAATACCTTTCCAGCAGCTGTTAATTCCACCACTCGCTTAGATCGGTGAAACAAAGGAAACCCCAATTCTTCCTCAAACTGCTTAATTTGCTGACTAAGTGGAGGCTGTGTCATATTCAAGCGTGTGGCCGCCCTGCCGAAATGCAGCTCCTCTGCCACAGTGACAAAATACTGCAAATGTCTCAGTTCCATCCTCTCACTCCTCTCACACTAATTCGTAGAACATATCAAAAGCACGTTAAACATATATTGGTAATTTTATTTTGTGAAATGTATAGTAAATCATATCATAAAAATATGTTTTCCATAAAAATTTTACTTGCCGAAAGGAGTGCGGGGTACATGAATTCTCAAACAAAACCCCTAACAAAACGAGGAGCAGAGTTGATCGTCGATACGTTGATTGCTCAGGGTGTTACCCATGTTTTTGCGATTCCAGGTGCAAAAATTGATGCTGTCTTTGATGCATTGAAAGACAGAGGTCCAGAACTAGTCTTATGCCGTCATGAACAAAATGCAGCATTTATGGCAGCTGCTGTCGGTCGGTTAACTGGAAAACCAGGTGTTTGTCTCGTGACATCAGGTCCTGGCGCAGCCAATTTAGCGACAGGTCTATTAACAGCTAATACTGAAGGGGATCCTGTTGTGGCAATTGCCGGAAACGTCGTTCGAGCGGATCGCCTGAAACGAACACACCAATCACTCGACAATGCGGCATTATTCAAACCAGTGACAAAATATAGTGTTGAAGTACAAGATGTGAAGAATATACCAGAAGCATTAACCAATGCTTTTCGCGCGGCACAAAAAGGGCAAGCTGGAGCAGCATTTATCAGCTTTCCACAAGATGTCGTGACAGAACACACCACACAAATGCCTGTGTCTGCTCACCCTTCTCCAGAATTAGGTCCTGCACCGGATGCTCTCATCAGCTCGGCCATCGCCAAAATTCAAAATGCACACTTACCTGTTGCCATCGTAGGAATGAAAGCTAGTCGTCCAGCTGCTGCAGACGCCACAAGGAATCTGCTGAAAACACTCCGTATCCCCTTTGTAGAAACATTCCAAGGAGCCGGAGTTCTCTCAAAAGAGCTTGAACATCAATATATTGGCAGAATCGGCTTATTTCGCAATCAGCCAGGAGATCTTCTGATTGAACAAGCAGATGTCATTTTGACCATCGGCTTTGATCCCATCGAATATGATCCGAAACACTGGAATACTCATCCACAGCATCGTCAAATCATTCACGTGGATGACATGCAAGCGGATATTGATCATTTTTATGAACCAGCTCTTGAGCTGATCGGTCATATCCCTGAAACCGTTGAACATCTCGCACATGACAGTGTGCCACTTTCACTATGTGGAAATAAAGAAGATTTTATCGCTGATTTACAGCAGTTATTAAGCGCAATCGAAATAGCACCCGAAAGAGAAAGTCACCTCTCTCACCCATTGGATGTTGTTCATACTCTTAGACGCCTCATTCCTGATAAGACGAAAGTGACTTGTGATATCGGGTCACACGCCATATGGATGGCTCGCCATTTTCGGTCGTATGAGCCGAATACATTACTGGTGAGTAATGGGATGCAAACATTAGGCGTCGCTTTACCTTGGGCGATCGCTGCCTCCATATTGAATCCAGATGAAAAGGTAGTTTCTGTCTCAGGGGATGGCGGCTTTCTCTTCTCTGCAATGGAATTAGAAACAGCCGTCAGAATGAAAACAAACCTCGTCCATCTCGTATGGAATGACAGCACATACGACATGGTGGCATTCCAGCAGAAAATGAAATATGACCGCACGTCCTGCGTTGAATTCGGGCAAATCGATTTAGTCAAATATGCAGAAAGCTTTGGAGCCACTGGATTACGTGTAAATTCACCTGAAGAGCTTTCAACCGTCCTTCAAAAGGGTATAAACATAGAAGGACCCGTCATTATTGATATTCCAATTGACTATCAAGACAACCCAGACCTCGCCAGTCAAAAGTGGCCAGAAGTCTTTCGCGAAAAACGAACTTTGAACGTCAGATAAGACTTCCATACATTACATCAAAGGAGTGAGCGGAAATGGGGATGATGCACCCAATGAATCTACAGAACGACACAAGACAACATGACAAACAACAAGAGGTCTATCAAGTATCAACGATGACCTCACTGCTGGAAGCAGTATACGATGGTGATTTCTCACTGTCTCGCATTCCTGAACACGGCGATTTCGGTATTGGCACATTTAATCAATTAGACGGAGAGCTGATCGGCTTTGACGGCGCCTTTTACCGGCTGCGCTCTGACGGGACAGCGAACCCGGTGACAGATCAAGATTATTCACCGTTCTGCTCTCTAGCATTCTTTGAAACAGACATCGTTCATCGAATCGATGCCCCAATGACAGCCAAAGAGCTAGAAAAAGAAATCAATCGCATTTTGCCAAGTAAGAATGTTTTTTATGCGATTCGGATTGATGGAACATTCAAAAAGGTTCAAACCCGAACAGTCGAAAAACAGGAAAAGCCTTACGTTCCAATGGTAGAGGCAGTAAAATCACAGCCAATTTTCGATTTTGAGAATATTCAAGGAACCATCGCAGGTTTTCGTACACCACAGTACGCACACGGCATTGCGGTAAGTGGATATCATCTTCACTTTATTGATGAAGGTAGGCGTGTCGGCGGGCACGTATTTGATTACATCGTTGATCAAGTCACCATTCGACTGTCTCAAAAACGTCATATGAAGTTACACCTGCCAAATACGCAAGATTTCTTCCAAGCAGACATCGATCGAGCTGACCTTGCACAGCAAATAGCCAGTGCGGAAAGCAGCCCAGATCAATAAGATGAGGACACCCCGGTGATGACGGGGTGTTTTTTATGCAAATAGAATGTTTAGTAGTCTCAATCATTACATTTCGTCGGTCTATTCGAAATCTCTCATTCTAATCGTTGTCAAATATGATAGAATATCAACAGATGAAAGGTGGTGATACCATGTCAAACGATTATAGCATTCCGAATTTGACATTAGATGAAAGAGATAAACACATTTTATCGATATTACATGAGGATGGGCGAATGTCTTATACAGACCTCGGAAAGCAAGTCGGTCTTTCGCGTGTTGCAGTCCAAGCCCGCATTCAACAGCTCATGGAGGCAGGTGTCATTGAACGATTTACCGCCGTTATTAATCCTGCCAAAATAGGCGTTCATGTGTCCGTGTTTTTCAATGTAGAGGTGGAGCCTAAATGTTTAGAAGCGGTTGCCCTTCAGCTTGAACAAGAAACAGCCGTCACAAGCCTTTATCACATGACAGGACCAAGCAAACTACATATGCATGCAATTTTTCAAACAGAACAGGATATGGAGACATTCCTCACAAAGAAACTATACCCGCTTGAAGGCGTCGTCAGTGTGGATTGCCAAATGCTGATCAAACGATACAAAAGCCGAATGGGTATGAAACTGTAGATAGGGGTTGAATCACTTGCGTTCATATATCGAACTCATCATAGCTATGGTCAGGACCGGAACTCTTGGCTTTGGCGGAGGGCCTTCCGTGATACCGCTCATTCGCCAAGAAGCGGTCGTGACATATCAATGGATCAATGATGACGAATTTGGAGAAACACTCGCCATCGCCAATGCATTACCCGGTCCGATCGCTACCAAGATGTCAGCTTACCTCGGCTATCGATTAAAAGGAGCACCCGGGGCGATTGTCGCAACTGCAGCTCATATATTACCAACTTGTCTCGCCATGGTAGCACTTGTTTCACTTGTCAGCGTGCTCAGTTCCTCACAAATCATTCAAAATATGATTGGCGCTGTGACACCAGTCATAGCTGTTCTTTTAGGCATCATGGCATATGAATTTGGACAAAAAACGCTAAAAGGCTTCGGGATAATCTTCGGTGTCGCTTTGTTCCTTCTAGCATTTATCGGTCTTCAGGTGCTGTCCATTCATCCAGGAATTATTGTGATCCTCTTTTTATTTTATGGCGCCTTTCATTTTAAACTGAAAAGTCGCTGGAATAGAGAAGACAAAGGGAAAGGGGTATCTTAATGCTCATTCTCTTTTTATTCTGGGCTTTCTTCTTATCGAATCTATTGGGGTACGGCGGGGGACCTGCATCTATTCCATTAAATTATGAAGAAATCGTCAATCATTTTCGTTGGATGACGAATGAAGAATTCTCTCATATGCTGGCTCTAGCCAATGCGCTACCAGGACCAATTGCCACGAAGATTGCGGCATATGTAGGCTACGATGTGATGGGCTGGCCAGGTTTTATCGTAGCACTACTTGCCACAGTGTTACCTTCTGCTGTTGGATTGATTTTATTATTGAAGCTCATTGACCGCTTTCGTCAATCCTCTGTGGTGAAAGGGATGACCTTATCTGTACAGCCCGTTATTGCCATGATGATGCTGTTACTAACATGGGAAATTGGCGGAGATGCCATTCAAGCCATCGGCTGGACTCAATCGCTTGCCATTGCGGCCATCTCATTTTTCTTGATGACGAAGCTCCACATGCATCCTGCGATTCTCATTGTCGCCGCTTTTTTATATGGCGGGTTGATTCTTCCACATTAAAAACCGATAACATGAGCTGTTATCGGTTTTCTTTTACATAAAAATAGGTGAAACAGGTCGCCTGCCAATGGAATGATATTCGACCCCTGCCTGCTCTGCCTCTTGCAACGAATGACAGTTGCGCCCATCAAATATAATCGGCTGTCTCATCAAATCCTTGTAAGAATGTAACGGAAATAACTGAATGTCCGACCATTCCGTTAAAATACAAACGGCATCGGCACCTTTTACCGCCTCTTCGATGGTTTGAGTAAACTGCACACTGTCAGGCAATTCACACGCTGCTTGGCGCATGGCTACAGGATCATAGGCAACAAGCTCTGCCCCTAACTGGTGCAGGTCATGGGCAATTGGAATAGAAGGTGCTTCTCGGATATCATCTGTATTTGGCTTAAAGGACAAGCCAAGTAGAGCGATTCGGTTCCCCTCCAGCTTAGCACCAAGACGCTCTTGAATCGTCCGGATAAAACAGACGCGCTGATGATTGTTGACCTTAATTACCGCTTTCAACAACTCAAAATCATGGGAAACATGCCCTGCGATTTGGACGAGCGCATTGGCATCCTTCGGAAAACATGAGCCTCCATAGCCAATACCCGCTCTAAGAAAGGAAGGACCGATACGATGATCAAGCCCCATCCCCTCTGCCACCATTTCAACATCAGCACCCGTTCTTTCACAAATCGAAGCAATTTCATTCATAAAGCTGATCTTCGTCGCAAGAAACGCATTTGATGCATATTTGATCATTTCTGCACTTTTACGATCTGTTTTCACAAATGGTAGGTGGAAATCAGCATACATCTCCTCTAACCTGTCTAATACATCCTTCGTTTCAGCCCCAATCACTAAGCGATCCGCTCTAAGCGTATCCGAAATGGCAGACCCTTCTCGTAAAAACTCTGGATTAGAGGCGATATATAGCGGCTCATTCCGACCTAACTCTTGATGAACAACCCGATCAATTTGATCGCAAGTTCCGATAGGCACTGTACTTTTCACCACAAGAACGGCACCTGATTTCGCTGCTATCCCCATCTCTTTTGCAGCCTGAAACACATACTGCAAATCGGCTTGACCATCTGCCTGTTGAGGGGTACCGACGGCAATCATCAGCACATCTGCCTGCTCGTAGGCTGCCTTTCCATTGACGTGGAAATGAATTCGTTCTTGCTCAAGATTCCGTTTTAACAGCTGTTTTAACCCAGGCTCATACATCGGTGGAATCCCCTGCGTCAGCCGCTTGACCTTACTTCGGTCAATATCAACACACGTCACCTCATGACCTGCCTCCGCCAAGCAAACACCTGTGACAAGCCCCACATACCCACAGCCTGCAATCGCAATCTTCATGACGCCATCAGCTCCCCATACTCCTTATGCTTGTAATGTCATCGTATGCCGGGCGCTTTCTTTCCATTCATAAAAGCATACAAAAAACCCCCTGCTGTTCGGAGCAGGGGGCTAATTTTATGAGACAAGGCCATTTCGAATATGAGCAATTAAATTTTCAAGCATTTCTTTTGTTGTCACATCACTTGAATTTTCACCAACATCATGAGCGTACATCAGTATCTTCAAAAATTCTTCTTGATTTAAACCCTTATTATCCATGATTGTATCCTTTCGACTCCACTAATTTCATTATTATATGCTGTATGGTTTGTTTATGCAATACACTAATACATCATTCGACAGCATTTGAAATTTATGACCATTTTCATGAAAAACTTTTTTATAAATCGCCATTGAGCTATAATAAAAGAATTGGAATCTTTTACTTGGTTAGGAGCGGATCAAATGCTTCAGCACAACATCAACGAAGAGGAAATCAAACAAACAGCCGAACAGATCAAAGAACTTCTTCCTGCGACAGATGAAAACAAACAACTCATCAAAAAAGCATTGATTACTTATAGACAGGACAGTGTTTATCGTCTCAAGCAAGAATCTCACGCTGAATGGTCAGCTTACGTACATGATGTCGTAGCAGCAAGAGTCCACTTTCATGTGCTATTCCCAGTGAGAAGCAGTTGCTCATGCCCTGCTGATGGACTTTGCAAACACATTCTCGCTGTCTTCTTTTCACTATACGCTCAAGTAGAAAGTGTGACCGCTTTTACGGAGCATTGGTCAGAAAAAAGTGAGTTACAACGTAGCAAAGAACTGATTCGTCAGCACTTCCAAGTGAAGCGCCCAGACGAACAATCACTCCAAAGCTGGCTGAGTTTTTTCCAGGAGGAATTTAACCTTTGGCTAAAGCGGACACCGAAGAACCAGCAAACACCACAGCATTTGTATTATGGTTATTTATCCATTCTGAAAAAACACGCACCTGCTTCACCTGAATTCAAGAGTTTATATGCGATTCATACGTCCATTGATGTGTGGTTAAGGCTCCATGAGCTGATTGAACTCGGTCGTCTTGATGCCGAAAAGGACTTTTATTCCATGAATCCATATGTAGAACAGCTCATGAACACCATTTTTGATTCAGTGGATCATTTAAAGACATACGCACTGTCCTTTTCCCTCGATCCGTTTCTTGAAAACACACCAACTTCTATTCGGACACTTCTTCAAATCAATGGCCCTTTTCAGCATGAACGAGTAGCTGTCTTTATGGAGATTTGGGGAACCATATTAAATAGAGGGAAATGGGTCAAAATAGAAACGGAATTACTCAAGAACGCTCAACAGCAGGAACAAACCGTTGAACGCACCATCGGGCTCATGCATATGGATTATTTACTCAAAGAAGACGAAAGACTCTTTCAGGAATTACGTCTACTCAATGCAGATATGCTGCCAAATGTGCTCAATTGGTTAAAGGACCTCACCAATCGCAAAGACTGGAAACGACTGAAGCTTTGGTACAACGAGATCTCTTATTTAATAGAAGAGTATTGCCAGCTGAATTTATCCTACAGAGAGCTAAGAGGAGCTGTCAGTGATTTCTTCTTTTATTTAGATGCGTACTATAAACAGACAAAGGATCACCACTTATATGAACGCTATTGTCAGCATTGCATGCCTTATGCTTTTACTGAATATAGCCAGCTTTTGTATGCACAGCAGCGATATGCGGAATGGATTGAGATTCACAGCCTTGTTGGTTTCACCATCAGTGAATTGGAAAAGGACCTGATCAAACAAATTGCAAAAGAGGAACCAGAAGCACTGATTCCGTCATACCATCGCGAGATCTCACTGCTTCTCGATCAGAAAAATCGAAGTGCCTACCGAGAGTCTGTCAAAATGTTAAAAAAACTGCGTACGCTTTATCATAAAACGAAAAAAACCGCTATTTGGGAAAGATACGTCAAGCAGCTGCAAGATTCAACGAAACGGCTGCGAGCGTTCCAAGAGGAAATGAAGAAAGGAAAATTGATTGATGACACGCCATAAACAAATTGTCATTCACGCAGAACAAACAGAAGATTTCTCTTTCACCATTTCAGCCCAAGCAGAGGACGGACACCCTGTACCGCTCAATGAAATGAAGAGGCAGCTCTTCCAATGGCATGAATCATCTTTTTATGGGACCTTTTTAGAAGATGTGAGCTTTATTGGCACACCTGCCTTCCTATTAAGCCCGTGGATGACTGTTGAATTGCTAGGGAAGAATTCATTTAATACCTTTAGTCATGTGACATTAACAGATGAAACCGAACCGCTCATGAAAACCGCCTCCACCATTTACGAATTCATTGAAGATGAAGATTTCATCCCCGATTACGAGGCATGGACAAAAGGTGTGCTTCGGTTCAAAGACAAAGATGGCTTATTAGATGGATATACCGCCGATTGGTTCTCCTTTGCCGTACAGGATTACATTCAGTATAATGACGCCTTGCAGCACAAATGGAACCGAATGACTGCACAAGCGCCTGCTCTATCATCTTTTCAGGGACATTTTTTAGATGAGCAGGACTTTTTGGAGACGATTGGCTGGATCGATGATGACACCCCTTTCACTGTCGGCTTGCGCTTAAATGAGCCAGATTACGACGGAGATGATTGGAAAATTGAAATGTTTTTGCGTGATAAAAAGAATAGTGATCTTCATTTCTTTGATGGCACACGTTCTTTAAAACGGTCTTGGCGTCCTTACCAAGAGAAGGTCACAAGGGAGTTAGAGCGATTCAGTCAAATTGTCCCGTGGCTCTCTTTCACATCTGGCACCACCTTGATGTCAGAGGAAGAAGCGTGGCTCTTCTTATCTGAAGCAAGTGAAACCCTTGTGAACATGGGGATTGAGATCCTGCTTCCATCATGGTGGCAAATCGTAAAAGAAAGTACAATGATGTTGAAAGCGAGGATATCCTCTGCACCAAGAGGCGATTCGCATGTCGGAATGGATGCTTTAATGGACTTTAATTGGCGTTTTGCTACAAACGGCATCGAGCTAACAGAGGATGAATTCAATGAGCTCGTCCAAAGTAAACGCCGCCTCGTCAACATTCGAGGACAATGGATTAAAATAGATCCTACTTTCATTCAGCAAATGAAAAAATGGATGGAACGCGCAGAAAATGAAGGGCTTCATATGTCCGACATTTTGTCACGTGAACTGGCAGATCGAGAGGCTTCCTCAGAAGCGATTCCAGAGCTTTTGGACAGTTCGGCTTTCGCCCATATTCAATTTGAATTATCATCCCAATTAAGAGGGCTCGTCCATCAGCTCAATGATACACACGAACTGCCTACCTACGAAATGAGTAAGGATTTTAAAGGTACACTGCGCCCGTATCAGCAGCACGGTGTCAATTGGCTGTTATTTTTAAGATCTCATGGATTGGGCGCCTGTTTGGCGGATGATATGGGGCTAGGTAAAACCATTCAAATGATTGCGTATTTCACTTATTTAAAGCAGCAGCAGGAACACACTGAACCTTCTCTTATTATTGCCCCTACTTCTGTTTTGGGAAATTGGCAGAGAGAGCTTGAAACTTTTGCACCGCATCTACGCGTGGCACTGCATTACGGACCATCACGTCCGAAAGGGGAGAACTTTACAAAAGCATATGAGTCAACCGATATTGTCCTGACATCTTACGGACTATCTCACTCCGACCGTGATGAATTAGCGTCTGCTAAGTGGGATACAATTTGTTTAGACGAAGCCCAAAATATCAAGAACGCGCATACGAAACAATCGCGAGCGATTAGGCAATTAAAAGGAAAACATCACATTGCCCTCAGTGGCACACCGATGGAGAACCGTTTGACAGAGCTTTGGTCGATTTTCGATTTTGTCAACAAAGGGTATCTCGGCAGCCTAACCAGTTTTCATAAAAAATTCGTCCTTCCGATTGAAAAAGATCGTGAAGAAAAGAGGATTGAACAGTTGCAACAGCTCATCAAGCCGTTCTTGTTAAGACGCACAAAACAAGATGAAGAAGTCGCCCTCAACCTTCCTGAAAAACTAGAAGAAAAGGAATTCATCCCGTTATCTGCTGAACAGGCTTCTTTATATGAACAGCTCGTAAAAGATACATTTGACCATATGGCTTCATTAACAGGTATGCAGCGTAAAGCGATTATTCTCAGTATGCTTGGCAGGCTCAAACAAATTTGCGACCACCCTGCCCTTTATTTAAAAGAAAACGGAACAGATGTGAAACTACTCAAACGTTCATTAAAAATGGATAAGTTAGCAGAGCTGTTGAAGGCGATACATGAGCAAGGGGAAAGCTGTCTCATTTTCACACAGTATATTGGAATGGGCAACATGATCAAGCAACTGGCTGAAAAGATGTTTGGAGAACCGGTGCAATTTTTAAATGGCAGTTTATCAAAATCTGATCGAGATCGAATGGTGGAACGCTTCCAAAACAAAGAATTCAACATCTTGATTCTTTCTTTAAAAGCAGGAGGAACAGGACTCAACCTAACCGCCGCAAACCATGTCATTCATTACGACAGGTGGTGGAACCCTGCTGTGGAAAATCAGGCGACGGATCGTGCTTATCGTATTGGTCAAAAACGATTTGTCCATGTCCATAAGATGATCACAACCGGCACCATAGAGGAAAAAATAGATCAAATGCTCGAAACAAAACAGACATTGAATGATCAAATCATCCAAAGTGAAAGCTGGATTACAGAGCTATCGACGAATGAACTAGAAGATTTATTCACATTAAGCGCTTCAGCTCAATCATCGTGATATCAAAAAGAGGGCTTTTCCCAGGCATGACGAAAAGTCCTCTTTTTTGATCATTTATCAATGAATTTGTTAAATATCCAGCTTTTTCAATGCAGACTTCACATTCATATGGGTATTCAAATCACGAAAGTCTTCTCTCATTTCTCCCATCTTCATAGCAAGATTCGGTTTAATTCCTGTCACAATCAATTCGGTGCCTGTCATTAAAATCAAATCGTTCAGTTTAAAGATGGCATCTGCCACAAATGAATCGACCTCTAATAACCCAGACAAATCCACAATAAAATAATCGTCCTTTGATTGTGAGATATAAGTGGAGACAGTTGAGATGATTTTATCAAATCTTGGAGCTGTTAACGTACCGATAATCGGCAACACGGAGATGCCATCTTTCACCGGTACAATAGGGACAGAGATATTCAGCACTTCGTCAATCGATTGCTCAAGTAGCTCCTGCTGTTCCTTCTCTCTCGTCACATCTTTTTGTAATCCAACAAAATAGAGACGTTTCTCCCCATTTTCGTCAATCCAAAGAGGCGCCACACTTAACTCGTTCCAAAACATTTGTCCAGATTTTTTATAATTTTTCACCTGAACAGTGACAGCTTCTTTGTTCTCGATGGCTTCCCTAACTGGTTTCAAGGCAATTCGGTCCGTTTCTTCCCCTTGAAGAAAACGACAATTCCGACCTAATATCTCTGATTCTTGATAGCCTGTCATATCCAAAAAGCCCTTGTTCACATATATTAAAGGATTATCAGGTAAAGACGGGTCCGTTACCGTCAAGCCAACTTGAGTATAGTCTAAGGCTTCCTTGATTAAATGCAGATTTTCGGACTTGTAAGATTCCAGCGCCATTCGTTTACTCTCCTTAATTTCCTAACAAGCGGTTGATATTCATAGTTAAATTATAAGTTGTTCCACATCAGGTGTAAATAGTAGTAGTTCTGAATTCCTCTTTTGTTAGAATGCGCTTGATCTTGTGTGATTTATGCAGTACATCCAATCCGCTTATTTCAAAAGATGACGAATCATATGTGCAACACCATGTTCATCATTCGTTAACGTCACCTGATCAGCCAGCTCTTTTATATCTTTTCGTGCATTTCCCATGGCAACCGCTACTCCAGCTACTCGAAGCATTGATTCATCATTTAAACTGTCTCCTACTGCTGCTGTTTGACTTAAAGGAATACCTAGCTTTTCCGCTAACTTTGTGAGAGCCTGCCCTTTAGACGCATCCTTTGAACCAATCTCAAAGTTATGATCAGCCGAACTGACCAATGTCAAATTCGGATCTTGACCAAACGTCTCCCATCCGGCTTTCAGTCTGTCGTGAAAGAAAGAGAAACCTAAGATATTATGAAATGATAGTTGCTGTTCGCGACGAAATAATTCTTCATATGTATCAATGTAGGCGAAGCCCGACTGGCTGTATTGAACTTCTGCCGCATGCTCCAGAATCTTTATATCTGTATCTGGATTGGCACTTTTTAAGCGATCCATTTCAATTTCAAGAAGCTCTCTGCCACGATTTGGTGTGAAAATGGCCTCATTTGTAAAGACCTCATAGTAATAGTCACGCTCTTCAAGCCATGCTAATATACGTTTGGCATTCTCTTCTTGTAAGGAAGTAGAATGATAGACTTCTCCAAATGGATCATGAATCACAGCTCCATTGGCACTAATCACCCATGTATTCATACCAAGCTGATCAAAGATGGATTTCACATCAAAATAGGCTCTGCCTGTCGATACAACAACCTCTATTCCCTTTTCTACCGCTTCTTTTAATGCCTGCTCGTTTTCTTGACTCACTTTGTGCTCACTGTTTAATAGCGTTCCGTCTAAATCCGTTGCAATGAATTGAATATTCGTCATGGTTCGCTCCTTTGTTGTCTCCATTTCCCACTAATATTCCGATAATAGAGTTCATCATCATTATGAGATGATCATCCAATATTTGCAAGTGATGATCGGCTTATCTACAAGGGGTATCCGGCCAGCAGAAATGACCGGATACACATTAGGGGATATAAAGGGGACACATGACACCAACAAAGAAATATCGGTTCTATTACGCAGTGTGGATATGCACCTGGCAAAGTCTATCAGCTTTAGCTAGAGGGGGGCTTTCAGATGCTAGACCATTGCCTTTCGATTCAATCTTGACCTCCTTTCCTTTCAACTAACACCTAGTCTACTGAGAAAGAACGCAAGACACAAAACGTGAAAATGGCATAATCCTCTCTATTTATCTTTTAATTTTCGCTTTTTACCCGTTGAGTATAAAACATCATCTTGTTTTGCTTTACGAAAAACTTATTTTTCATAAAATAATAAAAAATTTTTGAATGAATCCAATTAGTTGAAGGCATATGAATATAATCAGACCCATCCCATGCAAATCAATAGAAGCAAACCTTCCCATCCGTAATAGACAATTGGAATTCAAAGCAATCCATTCGATCTTCAGTGACGTATTGAAAAGTGAGAGACTGCCCTCTTCCATATACACATCGCAAAACGAATGAACATCCCCCCATGAATACACACGCAAATTGCTTCTCGCCTTCTCTTCGTCAATATATATTTCTTTCAGTTGATAGGACTCCATAAAACATCTCCTTTCAATGTTGATACAGCTAGTTCTAAGGAGGTAGCGGTTTCATTTATACAGAAGTTGTATGTTATAATGATACATACGAATAACGAATGCTTGTGAGGTGATAAATATGAAAACCTTTAGGCTAATTGATATGAAAATAGAACTTGATCCTAAGCAAGATAAAATGTCCAGTATTCCCCTTAGCGACGGTTTAATCATTAACAAAGAAGACGGTGAAAATCACTGGATGATCGAGGCTCTGATTCCGAAAAAACATCGACAATTGTTTGAAATCCTCTTTCAGCAGCATACAGAAGTGAAAATTCTCGTGACGATTACTAAAGAAAACAACCGCCCTGTTCATCTATCAGTCCAAGTCAAAAACATCGTTGCATTGGAAGAAAACATTTCTGTGTTACTTGATGGTAAAATGATTACAAATCGTTACAGAACAGAAACCGAAGAAGTATTAAAAGACCTGGTCAAAGAGGGGCTTTCAGGAGAAAAACTGTTGGATGCGTTTAAACAAAACACGTAAAAAAGAGCGGGGGTTAGCCGCTCTTTTTCTATTCTACATCTTTTGATTGGCTTTGATGTTTCAATAAATCTCTAATTTCAGTTAGCAACACTTCAGTTTGATCTGGTGTTTCCACAGCCTCTTCTTCCTCTACCTTTTTCCGTTTCAATTTATTCAAATAACGAATAAAGATAAAAATGGAAAACGAAATGATCAAGAAATCAACCACAGTTTGAATAAAGTTACCGTACAATACTTGAGCAGATCCGATCTTCATCGATAGACCACTAAAGTCATGACCCCCAATGATAATACCAACAAGCGGCATGATCAGGTCATTGACAAGAGAAGTGACAATTTTGCCGAACGCTCCCCCAATGATGACACCAACAGCCAAGTCAATAACATTTCCCTTGACTGCAAATTCTTTAAATTCTTTCAGCATCCTGTATCACCTTCATCTTTTTTTGTCTAATATGACGTTTTTTTGTCAAAAAAGCAAGTCCTTCTTCGTTCAAGCGAACCGGAATCCATATAAAAAAGCGGTTCATGCAAGATGAACCGCCGGATACATTAAGAAACTTTTGGACCAATTGAAAATGTCAGGTCTGCTTCACATGCAACCTCACCATCAACGGTTGCTACCGCTTTTCCTTTGGCAACAGGACCACGAAGACGGGTAATTTCAACCTCTAAACGAAGCTGATCGCCAGGCTTGACCTGTCTTTTGAATCGACAGCTGTCAATCCCTGCAAATAAACCAATTTTCCCTTTGTTCTCTTCTTTGCTTAACATAATCACCGCAGCAACTTGTGCCAATGCTTCCACAATTAGCACACCCGGCATCACTGGATAGCCTGGGAAATGACCGTTAAAAAACTCTTCATTTACCGTGACATTTTTAAGACCAACCGCTCTCTTATCATCTTCAACCTCTAGAATACGGTCGACCAACAAGAATGGGTAACGGTGTGGAATAATTTCTTTGATTTGCTGAGCATCAAGCATATCTTGATCTCTCCTTTTTTTCTATATCGCTTCATCATTTGATTCCTTTAGAAGTATATTATGAATGCCGTCATTTTTCAATGTTTAGTCAACAATTATGGTAGAAAATAACATCTATCATTACCTATTGTCTTCAAATATAATCCTCTCTACTCTCATTGTTTTTTCACAAATATGGTAATATATATTACATCATTGATTGAATAAGAGGGTAAAAATGAATTTTATGAGCGATAAATCCATAAAAAAACTTCTCCATTCGTGGTATGCAATGCTAAAACATCGACATTTTTCGAAGGCTGAAGATATCAAATCAACTTTATTAAAATATAAACGAAAAATAATAAAGAAACAGGAATTGTATGTACACTATCAGCTGATGCTGTTTCGCCATCAGCTATGGATGCATCAAACAGAAGACCTAGAAACACTCAAACACGAGCTCATGCTTCACAAAGATCAAATGACCAAAGAGCTACAATATTACTTTTACTTCTTTCTAGGCTTATACGCATCTTTAAACAACGACCAAAACGATGCCATTCACTATATTGAGCAGGCAGAAAAAAGACTCCCAGCCCTAGGTGATGAGCTGGAAGAAGCAGAATTCTACTTTCGAACAAGTGGTATCTATTATAATAACCGATATTCGTTGTTATCGATCCGCCATATTCAAAAGGCGATGGACATTTTTGCAAAATACGGAGATATTCATAGCATCTATCGGTGTAAAATTGTGCTGGCACTGAACTTTAGTGATCAAAAAAAATATAAAGAAGCAGAAGCTATTTTGATCGATATCATCGAATACGTGAAAATAATTGACGACCAAGAATTGCTGGGCATCGTTTATTATGACGCTGGTTTTATACAATCAAGACAAAACCGTCATAAGGAAGCACTTGAATATTTTAAAAAGGCGCTGCAACTTCCAGTCTACCGGAAGTCCGCTCATTCCTATGTGTCATGCCTTTACGAAACGGTGCGTTCCTGCTTTAAAGAAAATTTAACCGAGGAAGGGATGAAATATATACAAAAAGGGCTCAAAGAAGCGATCGCTTCTCAGCTCGACATATTAAGAATAAAATTCCAAATCTTATCTCTTCTCTACAGCCAAGCGCCAAAGGCAGACGAACAAATTGCCACGCTCGTCACATGTCTTGAAAAGAAAGAAGCCTGGATTGACCTTGAGGATCTACTTGCAGATGTCTCTGATTATTATAAAAAAAAGGGCGACTTTGAGCGAGCCGCCTTTTTTATTATGAGAGGCTGACATACGCCAGCTCCTTTATCTAATGGTATTAATCAATCCTAGCATCTGATCGCCCATCGTAATACTTCTTGAGTTCATTTGATAAGCTCTTTGTGTCGTCATTAAGTCTGTTAATTCTTTAGACATATCCACATTCGAGGTTTCAAGGGCACCTTGCTGAAGCTGAATCGCTTGTCGATTTGCTCCGTTGAGCGCCAATAATGCGTCTTGATAGTTGCCATCTACTGAGAATAAATTATCACCTTCAGAGATCAGCGCTGAAGAATTGTTGACTTGAACAACGCCTAGATTCACTTGCTGGTTCGGTTGATTGTCTCTCGAAATAGCTATAAGTCTGCCGTTCCTATCAATTGATATATCACGGAAATTGGCATTTAAGACAATGGTATTTCCGTTTTCATCAAGAATCGGATGACCTTCACTCGTCACAAGCTGAACTTGATCACGGTTATTGCCTGGCTGCAAATAAAGCGAGCCATCACGTGTGTACCGGATGTTACCGCCAGCATTGACCTGTAAATACTGCGATGGCTCCCTAAACGCAACATCAAGATCCCGACCTGTTTCTTTAATAGAACCTTGTAATGCGTTAATCGAAGCATTCACCTTCGTGCCTGTTCCAAGCCTAAGTCCGGCAGGTGTCAGACGGCTGTTTGCCACCTGTTCATTTTGTTCATCTACCTGATTAAACTGCTGTCTGACAAGCTCTGAGAAACGGGTGTTTTTCGAGCGATAGCCTGTTGTTTCACTATTCGCGATGTTATTACTGATGATATCAAGCTGCTTTTGCACCTCGTTCATCGACACTGCTGCATTGATCATCGTTCTTAGCATAGGAATCCTCCTTTCTCTTTGGTCTCTTTATTAGTACACTCGACCGATTTCATTCACTGCTTTTTCCAAGCTTTTATCATACGCCTGAACAACTTTTTGATTCGTTTCAAACGCTCGATAAGCGGTCATCATTTCTGTATGTGATTTGGTGACATCTACGTTCGATAGCTCGGATATACCTTGACTTAATGTATAGGTCATTTGACCGTTATTTACTGCACTTGGAAGAGGCTGGTTATCCGCTGTACGGTATAAATCATTTCCTTCACGTGCTAGGTTTCTTGTGTCCATTGCCACTCGCACATCGATTTGTCCGAGATTTTGTCCATTTTCACTCACAGTTCCATCGGCATTCACTTTGAAATTTTCGCTCTGAACCGTAATTGGTTCTCCAGTGACGGAAAGAAGAACGCGGCCATTGATGGTCAGCTGATTTTGTTCATTTAATGTGAAGGAACTACTCTTTGTATAACGTACGCCATCTGGTGTATTCACGGCATAAAACAGAGCTGATTTTTGGTTTGTCTCTGGATTCACTGGCACGTTATTTTCTACCAAGGCGACATCTGTTGTTTGATCCGTCGTTTTTAAGGTTCCTTGTGTAAATTGCGGGATCAGTTCTTGCATGTATGTTCCGGTATTGATACCACCAATTTGCGTTTGAAGAGGAACGCTGAAGCCTTTGCCTGAAGGTGTTTGAAAACGTCCTGATTCCATTCGGCTCAGTAGCATTTCTGGAAATGCTCGCATCGCCCCTTCATCCGCTTTGTAACCTGGTGTATTTGCATTTGCTATATTATTTGAAAGCATCTCTGTCCGTCGCTCCTGAGCGATCATGGCAGATGTTGCAGTGTATAGTCCTTTTAACACGTGCTCACCTCATTATGTTTCTTTCACATGACTAAAAACATCAGTACACAATCTTCTATGAGTTATATCGGCTTATTTTCTGGCATCTTTAATAAAAAACCCTCATTCTTTTTAAAAGAATGAGGGTTTTTTATTAGTTAAGTTTACGCTTTGGCAGCTTGTCCATATTATCAAGCATCACACCAGTACCCACTGCTACACAATCCATAGGATTTTCAGCAACGAAAACCGGTACTTTCAGCTCTTCAGCAAGCAATTGATCAAGCCCATTGAGAAGTGCTCCGCCACCAGTAATGATGACTCCGCGATCAATGATATCTGCTGATAATTCAGGCGGTGTTCTCTCAAGAACGTGCTTCGCTGCTTGAACAATCGCAGATACAGGTTCACGTAATGCTTCTTCTACTTCTTTGCTTGTGACATCAATCGTTCTTGGTAATCCTGTCACCATGTCTCGTCCACGAATAGAGATCTCTTCGTGACGTGCGTCTGGGAATACCGTTGCAACTTGGATCTTAATATCCTCTGCTGTACGCTCACCGATCAATAGCTTGTACTCTTTTTTAATGTAGTTCAGAATTTCCAGGTCAAAATTGTCTCCAGCCATCTTAATAGAAGAGGCGGTTACAATGTCACCCATAGAGATGACAGCGATATCTGTCGTTCCGCCTCCAACATCTACGACCATGTTTCCACTTGGCTGAAAAATGTCCATACCAGCACCAATTGCCGCTACTTTTGGCTCTTCTTCAAGAAATACATGCTTTCCACCGCTTTTTTCAGCAGCTTCTTTGATCGCCTTCTGCTCAACAGATGTAATGTTTGTTGGGCAGCAAATAAGCATACGAGGCTTAGAGAACAGCCCTTTCACATTTAATTTGTTAATAAAATGTTTGAGCATTGCTTCAGTTACTTCAAAATCAGCAATTACGCCATCTTTTAATGGACGAATCGCAACAATATTCCCAGGCGTACGTCCAACCATACGTCTAGCCTCTTCACCAACAGCTAGTACTTTCCCGCTGTTTCTGTCAAGAGCTACAACAGATGGTTCATTCAACACAATTCCTTTTCCTTTGACATGTATCAGTACATTGGCAGTACCAAGATCAATTCCAATATCCCTAGCAAACATCTATATATATCCTCCTTGAAAATCTGTTTCCATAGCAAATACCACATTCTGCCCTAATTATATATTCTATCATAATTTGCTGAAAAAAAGATATTTCTTTACAAAAGTCTTTACAAAATTTGTGGTTAGAAACTACCGATAAGAGGAAGATATATATATCATGTTTATGAACAAAGAACTAAGCTTACTGTTTCACCGGTTCGCCTTCTAAAATCTCTTCTTTCTTATACTTTAACTTCGTGGCTTCTCCTCCTCTTAAATGGCGAATTGATTTATGATAATCCAGTATCTCCTTTACTTCATTAGCCAGATCTGGATTAATTTCTGGCAGTCTTTCTGTTAGATCCTTGTGTACAGTACTTTTAGAGACTCCAAATTCTTTCGCAATCACACGAACGGTTTTCTTTGTCTCCACGATATACTTTCCTATCTTGATTGTTCGCTCTTTGATGTAATCGTGCACACCACTCGACCTCCCTAAAATGGATGTGAGAAGTGTGAAATGAGATCCGTATCAAGTTTATCCATTTCAGCGGCGCTTGTTCGTCGTAAATTCTCATCCATTAGGTAGTAATAGTTAAACATGATCCCTCACCTCAAACACTCTCTTTGTCAGGTTTGTAACAGTGTATTAGCATTGCATAGGGATTATGCTAAAAATGAGATGGGACAAGGGATTTATCAGAAAAGACGAACCACAAAATCATTTCGGGTCACGAAAATTCCCACTTTACAAGCTTGCTCGAAACACGTAAAATAGGAAAGGTGATTTTATTTACCTAGATAAATATGAATAAAGGTGAGCATATGGATACTTTTAATAGAGATTGTTTACATCAAATACATCAAAGCGCACGCCTGTTGTCGAAAAAGGCGAACGAAGCGCTTGCTCCTTATGACCTGTACATGTCCCAATGGTCTGTTCTTTTTTGTTTGGACACATTCGGTCCGCAATCACAAAAAGACATCTGGACCTATTTAAATGTCGAGGCGCCTACCATCACCCGGACGGTGACTAGGTTAGAAGCAAATGGTTGGGTCAAGCGTGTACGAGGGAAAGACAAACGTGAAAACCTCATCGTCATGACCGATGATGCCAAGGCAAGATTTGAAGATATCAAACACACGATGGATCAATTTGATCAAGACTGTCTTTCAAACTTTACCTCCGAAGAAAAGCAACTCCTCCATACACTTTTACACAAATTATCAACTGAATAGGAAGTGACATACATCATGAACGAACGAATTTGGACGAGAGACTTTATCATGATTGTCCTGGTGAATCTATTTACATTCACCTCTTTTTATGCCCTTTTGACATTGTTGCCCATTTACACGATTGACGAACTAAACGGAACAGGAACACAGAGTGGTCTTGTTGTGACTGTCTTTTTATTATCTGCCATTGTGACGAGACCTTTTTCTGGATCCATTATTGAGAAATTCGGTAAAAAACGAGTGGCGGTTATTTCTTCAACTGGTTTTGCGATACTTACTTTTTTATATATTCCAATTGATCAATTCCACACACTTCTCATCCTGCGCTTTGTACAGGGGATCTTCTTTAGCATTTTGACCACAGTGACCAGTGCCATTGCTGCGGATATGATTCCGAAAAAAAAGCGCGGTGAAGGTCTAGGATACTTTGTGATGTCAATGAACCTGGCAGTCGTCATCGGTCCGTTCATCGCATTGAATCAAGTAGGTCATATCGGTTACCATTCGTTATTCATACTGTTTTCTATCATCGTCTCCATTGGAGCAGTTTTGACTATGTTGATTAGGCAGGTGGAACCTGAAACAGGCGGAAGTGTCGTCTTCCGGTTTACGTTTTCTCACCTGTTTGAAAAAGGCGCATTAAAAACAGCCGCAGTCGGGATTATAATTTCATTTGGTTACTCACCTATCATTTCCTTTATTTCTGTCTATGCCAATTCTCTTCAACTCATGGATGCAAGCAGTTATTTCTTCATTGTATTTGCTGCGGCAATGCTGGCATCACGTCCATTCACGGGCAGACTGTTTGACCGAGTAGGGCCTGGCATTGTGATCTATCCATCTATTGCTCTTTTTGCCATTGGTTTATGTATGCTAACCATCACACATTCAGCGACAATGCTTCTCTTATCAGGCGCGGTCATTGGTCTTGGCTACGGATCTTTGGTCCCATGTCTACAAACACTGGCGATTCAGAACTCTCCAGCACACAGAACAGGTTATGCCACGGCTACGTTCTTTACACTTTATGATACCGGGATCGCTGCGGGTTCATTTATATTCGGTATCCTTGTCAGCTTCACCGATTTTTCAAATGTGTATTTGATTGCCGGCATCTTTGTCTTACTCGGCATGGGCGTTTTTCATTGGAGTGAACGAAAACCCCAAGAAGCAAAAGCTTGACTTGCTCAGAATGGGATACTATTTTAAACATCACCTGAAACATGCTAAAATATAGGTTATTTCAAATGAAACATGAGGTCTCGTTTGAAAAATAGATGACGTTAAGCGAAAGTACAGGTGATGTTTTGAATTATGAATTGTTCAACGTCATACACGGAATGGCTCATCATTCTGATTTTTTAGATCAGGTGATGATTTTCATTACGAATAAGGCTCTTCTCGTGTATGCCCTTGTCTTACTGATTTGCTGGTTTATAGGTAATCACAATTTTAAGAAGCATGTTTTCTTTTCCGGTGTAACAGGCATTATGGCCCTCATCGTCAATTTTGCCATCACACTATTTTATTATGAAGAACGGCCGTTTGTTGCACATAAAGTTGACACACTTATTCCACACTCAGCTGACGCTTCCTTCCCAAGTGACCATACAACAGGTGCACTTGCCCTTTCATTAGCCATCAGGTCCCGTAATAAAAAGCTTGGTAACCTTTTGCTCGTCTTTGGATTACTCACAGGATTCTCCCGCATCTGGGTCGGTCACCATTATCCATTTGATGTCTTAGGCAGCTTGGTTGTCTCAATTGTGGTTGTCTTTATCATGAATCGTTTATGGAAGTTTTTTGACTCTCCGATTGACCGCATTGTGACGTATTACGAGACGATCGTTGGGAAGATATTCAGAAAGAAACAGAAGGATCAAGGCTCTGACTTTACAAACCCTTAAGCGACATGCGGGTAAAGCGACGAAAATGACTTCCGCTTTATCCAGTCGCTTTTTTTATGCCTTGTCCTCCTCTGACTGTACTCGAAAAATAGAGACTCACCCCAATGCCAATCAGAGAAATGATCATCAGCGTCCACCCTAAACGCTCGAAGTGAGCACCAGCAATTTCATCACCAAATAACATCCCTAGCACAGCAGATGACAGAATAGAACCTAGATAGCGACAGGTTTGAAAAAGGCCAGAGGTCGTGCCGATCATTTGTTGCGGACTTGCCTTCAACATCGCAGCTTGAAGCGCCACATTGCCAACCCCATAACTGACACCAAGTAAAGAAAGGATGACTCCTTTCCCCCATAATGGCGCAGGAATAAAAAAGAAGGACAAAGCTGACGCTCCTGTCAGCATCAACACAGTACTTGCTAACATCGGATGACGCTCGTCACCTCGATCGACCCACTTGCCTGTCAGCGGCGATACCACGATACTGAACCCAGACATACATAGCATAAAAAGACCCGTCATCTCGACACGCCAGCCTAATTCATCTTGAAAATAACTCGGCAGACCAAAAAAAAGACAATAGAAGAAAATATTCAAGATGATAAATTGCACATAGACAAGTGACAGCTGGCGCTCCTGCCTGAACATCCGAATTTGAATAAACGGTTCGTCCACCTGATATTCCCACCATATAAAAGCTCCTACACTAAATAAACAGAGAACCCCTTGTGCATATTGGATGCCGTCAGCAAGTGATAATAAAAACGAAAGCAGCAGCACGATGGACGTTGTAAAAAGGAACATCCCTGGTAAATCGAGCTTTCGTATAGTCTCTCCAATGCGCAGTATCCTCTTCTTCTCACTCTTAGGAAACAAGCGCTTCCCAAGCAGAAAGCTGATCAAAATAAATGGCAGATTCACTAAAAAAATCGACGGCCACCCGCCAATGGTCGTTAGAAATCCCCCAAGCGTCGGCCCTAGGGCAGTCATCGCAGAAGCAAAGATTGACAATACCGCTAAAGCAGAAGCTTGTCTTTCTTTCATATGATCCCGAATGAGCCCTACACCTGATGGATAGATGGCACTGCTGCCGATTGCCTGCAAAAGCCGGATGACAATTAGCACCCCAAAGGTCGGAGCAAACGGCGCACAAATGGCGGAAATAGCCACTAACGTCAATCCGAATAAAAATAATGTTCTTCGGCTCAGCATATGATCCCCAATTCGTCCGCTGACTGGTTGCGTGACTGCACTGGCTAAATAGAAAGTCGAGATCAACCAAGAAACCGTCGTAAAGGACAATCCAAACTCATGCTGAATTTGATGCAAAGCCAAAGAAATCATCGACGAATTTAGCGGATTAAGCATCGTTCCAAATGCGATCGCCGTTAAAAAGACTTTTCTGTTACCTCTCGATACGTTCATACACCAACCCCTCACTTCCGTCAGACATGAACTTTAATGCCTGTCCTTCCCTTATTATGAGGTTCATTTTCCTTTTTTACCCTATGCATTTCATGTGAAAGGACGGTTCTCACTTGGATAAGCAAGGCATACATTTTAAAAAAGGTGAGTGTTGGAAAAACACATATAAAATTGAGAATAACAGGAACAAATGGTAAGATGCACACATCATTCAAAGCCTACTTTCTCCTTATAAAAGGAGATCGGCGAAAAAGGAGGAGACACCTATTAATAAAAAAAGACGGTTTTGGCTCCCAGCTCTTTTCTCGGTTGCAGTATTACTTCTGTCTTCGTGTGGTTCGAACGAAACAAATGGGAACGGAGATAAACGTAATTCTACAGCGAAAGGGTCCCCGATTTTGGAGGATGGTCAATTTATTTTTGCAGCATCCGGTGAATTTCACCCATTCAGTTACATGGATGGCAACCAGATGTCCGGCTTTGATATCGATGTTGGCAATGCAATTAGTGACAAACTCGGTCTAGAGCCTGTACAGAAAAAATACAAATTTGCTGGCATCGTCGAAGGCGTCAAAGCAGGGAAATTTGATGCTGCAGTGGCTAGTCATACCATCAATGAGGAACGTAAAAAACAAGTTCTTTTTTCTAAGCCCTACTATTACTCTGGGCCGCAAATCTTCACAAGACCTGGAGCAGATATTCAAACTGCCGGAGACCTAAAAGACAAAGAAGTCGCTGTTTCAAAAGGATCGTCCTACGCCAACATCGCAAAGAAACATAGCAAACAAGAACCAAAATATTACGACAGTGATGTGGTCGCTTTAGAGGCATTAGCCAACGGCAAACATGATGCAGTTGTCACTGATTTTGCCACAGGAGCAGAGGCAAAGAAGAAAAAACTAAAGATCGAAGCACAAGAAAGACTCGGACAAAGTGAGCAAGCGATCGCCGTTTCAAAAGAGAATGACAAACTGATAAAAGAGATTAACAATGCAATAGACGAATTGAAAAGAGACGGAACATTAAGACAAATTAGCGAAAAGTACTTTAACGAAGATATTACGGTCAAACAAGATTAAAACCAAGATTGTGCGCCTTCCTCTAGGCGCACTTTCTTCAAATGGAGATGATTGTGTTGCCTAGCCTATCACACTTTTTTCAAACGCTTATTGACTCTAGAGGTGTTTTTTTAGAAGGGATGCTTCTGACCTTACAGCTGACAGTGATCAGCATCTTCATCGGTATGGGCATTGGACTCTTCTTTGCTTTATTAAAAATATCCCGTGTAGCGGTTTTCGGCTATATCGCCAATGCCTATATCTTCCTTGTACGTGGGACACCACTGATCGTTCAAATCTTCATCCTATATTTTGGACTGACAGAATTAAATATACCCGACTTCTGGGCAGCTTCCATTGCACTTGCTTTCCATAATGGCGCCTACATCGCAGAAATTTTCCGAGGAGCCATCCAATCGATCGATCAAGGTCAAAAAGAGGCAGGTCGCTCCCTAGGCATGAGCCGCTTTTTAACGATGAGACGAATCATTCTCCCTCAAGCGATGCGGCGCGCCCTCCCTCCTCTTGGCAATCAATTTATTATCGGTTTAAAAGACTCTTCACTTGCTGCTTTTATTAGCGTCAACGAACTATTTAACGTGGCCACCACCCAAGGCTCCAACAGCTTTGACAATATGACGTATTTACTCGTTGTGGCCGTGTACTACTTAGTTCTTGTCCTACTACTAACATTCGTTGTGCAAACCTTTGAGAAAAAACTTGCAGTGAGTGACCAATAGGAGGAGAAGCATGACAGAATCAAAAGAAATCATCCGTCTGGAAAAACTCAATAAATACTTCGGGGATTTACATGTCTTAAAGGATATTGACCTGACCGTCTATGAAAATGATGTCGTTGTCTTAATTGGGGCAAGCGGCTCTGGAAAAAGCACCTTGCTCCGCTGCATGAACTTTTTAGAAATAAAAAATGATGGAGACATCATCATCGACGGCAATCCGGTTCATCCGAAACGTGACCAGTTAAATGAGATGAGACAAAAAATAGGGATGGTCTTTCAACATTTCAATCTCTTTCCACACAAAACCGTGCTTGAAAACATCATCGAAGCGCCGGTAATGGTCAAGAAAACAAAAAAAGCACAAGCCATCGCCGATGCCAAAGTCTTATTAGAAAAAGTCGGGCTAGCGGATAAAGCAAAAGTATACCCTTCCAAACTATCAGGCGGCCAAAAACAACGTGTCGCCATTGCACGATCTCTTGCAATGACACCTGATGTGATGTTATTTGACGAACCGACATCTGCCCTTGATCCAGAGCTTGTAGGTGAAGTACTGCAAACAATGAAAAGCCTCGCAAAGGAAGGAATGACCATGGTCATCGTCACACACGAAATGGGTTTTGCCAAAGAAGTAGCCGACCGGGTTGTATATATGCACGAAGGACGCATCGTCGAAGAAGGCAAACCATCTGAATTGTTCGACTCCCCTCAGGAGGAGCGTACAAAACTGTTTCTCAGCTCTATTTTATAGGTCAATCACCCTTTGTTGTTCATGACCAACACTCGTTGTCTCCCATTTTTCATAAGCTTTTCACCCATTCAACCAAAAAACAAGTCAGATAAACTGACAAGATGGTATAACATATGACGTTTCTCTCTATAGCAGCAGATGAAACAGTGGGTCTTGATTTGACGATGCACGGCGAAAAACAGACTGTGAGAAAAATGGATAAAATGGAAATCGTCACACGCCCAGCTAATTTTTGAAACATTAAAGGTTGAGCTTGGAAAAATGGGTGTCACCTCAATACCTTTTCAATTGTACACGGCTGCGACTTACAAAAGGGACATACAGGGCTAAACCGCGGCGTCAAAAAAGAAAGCAATGTGTACGAACGCTTAAAGATCGAGTTGGTCCTAAGCAACGTACCGGTTGAACAGGTCATCGAAACGGCACAAAAGGTCCTTCGCACAAGAAAACCAGGGGATGGATAAGTATCCGTGTATGATATCCAAAAGACCATCAACATTCGGACAGGTGAAGAAGGACCTGCCGCCTTATAACATCAATCCTCACCTCATCACAGGGGATCTTTGTAAAACAAAAAAACCTCTGTGTATGAGTACACAGAGGACAAGACATTAAGATTGTTTTGTTTCTTCTGACTGACTGCTGTCTTTAGATGAATCTGAAGACTTTTCTTGATCAGAGGATTTCCCCTTCTCATCAGATTTTTCTTCCGATTTATCTTCAGCTGGCTCTTTCGCCTTCTCTTCAGCAGCAGGCTCCTTCGCTTTGTCATCAGCTTTTGGCTGAGCTGGTTCTTTTGCTTCTTCCGTCACTTCTTGTGCTGCCTTTTCAATTGTAGAAACAGGCTTATCAATGAAGCTAAGCGGATTAAGCGCTAAACCTTCCATACGAATTTCAAAATGGACATGGTTCCCGCTCTCAGCACCATAAAGATTTTTACCAGAAGCACCGATGACATCATTTTGCTTCACTTCATCGCCTTCTTTGACACTCACTTGAGACAATGATTGATAAACAGTTGACAACCCATCTTCGTGTTCGATTTCAACCACGTGACCAAGAACTGGGTCCTTTTTCGCTTGAACCACCGTTCCACTAAGAGCAGCTGTGACATCAAACACTTTGCCATCTTTGTCTGCAAGATCAATACCTTTGCTTAAGGTATAGGTGTTATTATAGTTTACAAGTGCTGCTTCTTTTTCTTTTTGATCAGCATCTGCTTCATAGAACTTTTTCACGACAGAAACATTATCAGAATTCTGGACCGGCATCGCAACATTTTCAATTGGTTTACCAACTTCGACGGCATCATCACGCTGTTCTTGATCTGTTTGATTTCCATCAGATAATTGGTCCTTTACATCTTTTGATACCGCTTGATACCAAAGAACTGCTGTTAACACGACCGCTGCGCTGACCAAGTAAATAGCAGGGAATACCCAGCGCTTACGGAAAAATTGCTGAACTTTTGTGATTTTGGAAGTACGTTTCTTTTCTTCCTCTCTCATTTTTCATCACCTCAGCAACATTCTGAACACTTTTCAAAAAATATATACACACGAAATCATTTTTCTTTTTATTTTGCGCATTCATATAAAAAATATGTATGATGAATGAAAAAAGATGGAGGACTTTATTGTGAAAACTTTCAACCGCATTGCAACAGAAAATGACCTCAAAGCAATCGTCGATATCTACAATTCAACCATTGCCTCAAGAGAAGTCACAGCCGACACAGAACCCGTCACGATCGAAGACCGCAGACATTGGTTTATGAATCATTCAGAAAAACGACCCCTCTATGTGAAAACAGATCATGAAGGCAACATCTATGGCTGGCTCAGCTTTGAAACGTTCTATGGAAGACCTGCATACAATGGAACCGTTGAAATGAGTATTTACTTAAATCAAGACTACAGAGGAAAAGGTATAGGCTCACTCTTTTTACAGGAGGCCATCGAATTAGCTCCCTCATTAGGTATCCGAACGTTGCTGGCGTTTATTTTCGGCCACAACCAAGCCAGTATCCGCTTATTTAAGAAATACGGATTTGAGACATGGGGACACTTACCGCGTATTGCAGAGATGGACGGGAATAGGTACGATCTAGACATTTTAGGATTAGAATTATAAGACGAGCGTCTCTTGAAAAAAGGGACGCTTTATCATGAAGCGTGTAATAGCTGTTGAAACTGCTTCGCATTTTGAAGAGCTTTCTTCTGTAAAATGACGCCATGTTCATTTATCAGAATGGCTTGTGGGACAACGTTCACCCCATACAGTTCCATAATTTGTGCAGATCGTGTGTAAACGGCACGATCAGGCAGTAATTCAAGCAGCGAAGTATCATCCGCCTGTTCATCTCCATTAATAAATATGAATTGATGATCTTCATTTAAGAATTGATGTCGCATATCTGCCAAAATGCTTTTACACGTCATACAAGTAGAATTCACAAAAAACAGCATCACGGGACTTTCGGTTTGCAGGAATTCCTTTAAAATCACCTTTTCCCCTAAATGTGTATAGCTTCGAAACAACGGCGCCTGGTCACCCACATCCATTTCCTTTAATTCAATACCTTCCAAAGTCTTAATCTTATTCATAAACTTCCCAATAAACCGGGCTAGTAGAAACACAACGGCTAATTGTGCAATGACAATCAATAACACAATGATTAATAGGATATCTGTCATTTAATTGATCTCCTTCTCTAATAATTCATTTTCTGAATTGAACTGGCTTAACCATTTCCGCTTAAACAAGAGAATTTCTTGACCGACAGCCATCACAAAACAAACAGCCACTGCTATCAGAAAACAAACGGTTTTTAAGCTCCAAGGAACAGGAGCCACATGAGCATGCATGAAGAATAACCCAATCACAAGAGCCAACATCATCCCATTGCGAATCACAATCCCCCAGTGAAGGCGGTCATTTTCAAGAAGACCTCCACAGCCACACGAAATGTCGCGGTGCCCTCTTAATAAGTTGAACGCGACCGCTCCGGTATAAATACATAGCAGTGCTGTCAGACCAATTGCTGCTGCAAATGACATGTTCCATAAGAACAAACTAGCGGTACAAAGTAATTCAACGAACAAAAACAAATAAAACATAGGTGCTGCGAAGGAATGTGGTAGTAACCGATAGGCATTCATTTGCTGCACATGTGCCTGTTGTTTTCTTACTTTATCAATCCATGCACTTGCAAAAATGATTCCTAGTAGATAGACACCTATGAAATAAAAGACACTCATCTTAGACCATCTCCTTTTGTTGAAATAGTTGAGATTGTGCCTCATAGAGCCTGTTGTACTCACCGCATCGCGCCATGAGCTCATCATGATTGCCTTCTTCAACAAAGGCACCGTCCTTCATGACAATAATGCGGTCTGCTAATCGGGCAGCTCCCATACGATGTGTAATAAACAACACCCCTTGATCTTTCGTTTGATCGAATAACTGCCGTATAAGCGAAATCTCTGACATCGGATCAAGGGCGGATGTCGGTTCATCTAAAATAATAAAATCACTTTCCCTAAAAAAAGTCCTTGCCATTGCAAGCTTTTGCCATTGTCCACCAGACAACTCATGCCCCTCTTCAAAAAAACGACCAAGTTGCGCATCGTAACCCTCTTCCATTTGATCAATTCTTTTATCAATTCCTGCTTGCTGGGCAGCCTGTCTCATTTGTTCATCCTCTTCAATATCCTCAATACGACCAAACCCAATGTTTTCTTTCACCGTAAATTCATACTTCATAAAATCCTGAAAAAGAACAGCCATTCTAGCGTGATATGCGCTTTTATGAATGGTTGAAAGGTACACGCCATTGACTTTCTGCATATACGGCTGATCTGCATCATATAAACCAGTTAAACATTTGATTAAGGTCGTTTTACCAGATCCGTTATCGCCCACTAATGCAATCCGTTCACCTTTATTGATATGAAAGTGTATATGCTCAATAGCTGGCGTCTTCATATTAGGGTAAGTAAAGGACAGATCTTCTAGCGTCATAGATTCAATGTGATCGATCTGTTGAAGTGTTGTTGTCCCTTCTTTTTGTTCATCAGATTCCTCTTCTCTCTTTTGGAAAGCCCTCATTTCATCAATATAAAGGCTCGTTTCATATAAACTAGACAATTCTCTCGTTAAATCTTGAAAGCCACTTTGAATATTTTGTACGGCTTGTAGCACAGCAACAAACGTCCCTGCGGCTAATTTTTTTTGGAAAATTAGAAAGACAATAAACAGACCACAGCATATATAGGCAAAGGTCATAAGCAACCCACCGATCATCTCCCAATGAACTTGCCGTTTCAGTAGTTTGTATTTTTCATCGGCACTTTTTACATAATGACCTCGCCATTTTTCAAGTAGATAGGCACCTATTCCATATAATCGTATTTCCTTTAAGGAATCTCGTTGTGACACAAGATCGGATACATACATTTCCCTTCGATCATTGGCAGTTAACATACGATTTAATTGATAACGTGCACCCCCAAAGAAAAGTTCAATCCACAGGACAGGAAGGGTGAATACAATCAGAATAACCGCCAACCCCCAGTGTAGACCGATCATGTAAATGAGAAGTGATACAACAGTAATCAACGCGCTCATGATTGTAAAGATACTTCTGACCATACCTAGAACATGCTGATGACTGTTCATCACACGCTGACTTTCATTATAAAAAGACGGATGTTCAAATGTAATAAACGGTAGCCGAATTGCCTTTTGAAGCAATTCACCCTTTAATTGCAGACCAATCAAATTTGACGCTTTCTGCTGACTAAGCTGAAGAATAAATTGAAGGCCATATCCTAAGATCACAATGACCATTTGCAATCCAAATAACCACAAAACCTTCTGGATGTCTCCCGAAGAAGTCATAAATAGAATCATTTCATTAATCAATGTTTGAATAATCCAGACACTGGCCAAAGGCATAAACCCAACCATAACTTGAATGAACAAGGTTAAGAGCAAATAAGAACGACTCTTTCTCCAAGTATAAGAGACTGCATATAAACAATGGTTCACTGTACTCATCAAACGCTCCACCTTACACCTTTTAGTATAATTGACATATTTTTGATATTTGTATTATGATAGTTTGCGTAACTTCACTTAGAGAGGACGATTTACGATGAATTCAATTTTATTTTTACAACTCACACTGATCTTTATCAGTCTAATATTAACTGTCGGAATCATGGTCTATTTAAAACAGCAACTCCAATCAATCGTCTTACCCATTCAACATGTTGGACAAAGGCCTGCTCATCCGCTTCTTGAACACCCATCACCCATTCAAATGAACGATCTTCTCAATACAAACAGCCAGCAGCACTTACTCATTTTCACTGATACAACATGCCCTCACTGTATTCCTTCAATTGAACAATTTCTTGAGACGAAAGAACAGCGGCAATTAATGATCTCGTATAGTATTTTGTTAAAGAATGGACAAAAGAAAGATCAAGAATTATATCGTGACAACGAGAGCGAATTGCGAATCATCCCAGTTAACGACCAAATCATAGATGCGTTCAAAATACAGGAATATCCTTTTTATATGTTAATAGAAGACAATGAAAAAATTTCATATGCGGCCCCATTTCCGGATGGTCTTTATTCAAAGTTCGCTGCAAAATAATGTGAAAATGAGGCGTGTGAAGTTGATCATACACGCCTCATTTTGTTTTATTGTGGCTTTAGTTGAACATCCTTTTCCTTTTCTTCTCCAGCGTTATCAACTACCTCGCTTGAAGCCGATGATTGTTCGAACTCACTGCGAGCTTCATTCGAGATATCCACTTGGTCACCGTGCTCATTCACAGCAATCAATGAGGACTCTTCTGTTTGAATCTCTTCCTCTAGTTTCTTTAGTTTTGACACTTGGAACTCTAAATCTTTTCCTGCTTGAACTAAAGTCAGTTGTTGAAACAGCGCCTTTCTCTCTTCTGGAGAAAGATCGCCTTGAACAATTTGTGCTGCCTGTGTTAAAAAGGAATTTGGTGTTTGTCCCACTTTTCGACTGTTCGAAGTTTGCATAGCATTTGTTAAAAACGAAATCGATGATACGCTCATGCATTCACACCCCTAAGTTCTGTGGAATTAGCAGCCGCATTTAACGCGTTCTTGGCTAGTACAAATCTCACCCGTGTCACGATCCACGTAATAACGGAAAGTTCCAACGCCTTGAAGGAAACATGTTGGAGCTGATTTGCAAGAAGTCACCAATCTTTGCAAAATACATCTAGCAGCTGCTGGTTGAACATTTGTCATTTTATTCAAGAAACGATCTAACATATTAATTCCACCTTCCAATTTTTATGATAATACAACACAATAATAACCAATTGAAAGACATCTAACAACATATTTTGATAAATTTACTAATTATTTTTAACTATGATTCTTATTAATGACATAAATTGTCGATGAATAAGAATCATAATTATTACTTTTTTCTTATTTAAAAATAATTTATTCATCCATAAAAAGATAGTTTTAGTGAGAGGAGTTTCTTTTGTTTCACATTCACTCTTCCTAAAGTACTACTTGCTCAAGTATGATAGAGTGGTGAATGCATAAAGGAGTGAACACTGTTGCAACAAACTGAGAAAATCATTCAATCTCTTCAATCAATCGCAAAGTGGGGCAGGGTTGGTAGCATCTTTCTCTATATTTCAGGCGGATTATCTATCCTTGTTGGATTCTGGCTTATCCTTCCGGCTGCCCTTGGCGTTTTTCTCATTATGATGGGAATTCATGTACAAAAATCTGTGAAAGCAGCTGAACGATTGATTCAAGAACCTGATACGTCATATGAAGAATTATTAGAACATTATGCCAAGGTGACGAAAATGCAAGCATTATACGCCATTTCAAGTATAGGCGCAGTCGTACTATCATTGATTGCAATTGTTTTGACATTTATACTGATTGGTGGAATTGCCTTTTTTCATGATATGCCTAGCGATATTGAGCAATATGAAAATGATGGATATGAAGATCAAGATAACGGTGATTTTTATTAAAGAACAATGGGGTATCATTTACTTGTGTGATACCCCTCTTTCTTTATTCAATACACCTTCACTTGACAATAAGCTGTTATCAATTTAAAATACAAATCGTAATAATTACGAATTATAGGAGGTTGATCTTACTTATGCGTGTGAAAATAACATTAGCCTGTACTGAAACTGGGGACAGAAACTATATTACAACAAAAAATAAACGAACAAATCCAGACCGATTAGAGATGAAAAAATATTCCCCTCGATTTAAGAAATATACCCTTCATAGAGAAACAAAATAATTTTTCAGGCTGCAAATCGTAATGATTACTCTTTATACGAGATAAGTGTCCAATTTTATAAGAAAAAACAAGCGGGAGGAATTTAAATGGCGAAAAAATCAAAGATAGCTAAAGAAAAAAAGCGACAGCAGCTTGTTTTGACATATGCAAAGTTAAGGAAAGAGTTAAAAGAAAAAGGTGACTATGGAGCTTTGAAGAAATTACCTAGAGATTCTTCACCGACCCGTTTACATAACCGTTGTGAATTAACAGGTCGACCTAGGGGTTATTTACGACAATTTAAAATGTCTCGAATTGCCTTTCGTGATCTTGCCTATAAAGGTCATATTCCCGGTGTGAAAAAATCAAGCTGGTAAAAGATTGACTTGATCTTATCACAGCATTTCTAAAAGTAAAGCAGCGTTTTGGAACTGAAAATCTATTTCTGAACCTGATCTTGCTATTTTCAAAGTACAAAATGACAATTTAAAAACAGCAGGATTTCTGCTGTTTTTTCTTATTTTGATGAGTTTATGTGAACGATCTATCTACTTTCAAAAATGGATTTTCATTCTTGAATATGATATTTTCCCTTCTTTTCAAGAAAAGATGACCATGATACATTGTTGTGACTAGCCACCAATGTATGACATCTCAACTTTTTTCTGATTGAATTGATTGCCGTTCTGTTGGTCTCTCTCAACTGAATATTGATCTTGTCTATTTGACCATCGTTCTTTGAGTATTTTCGTTATGTCTTGATCATCATCTGTCCCCCGTATGATTTTCTTCAAATCAAAGCCTGAAGATGCGAATAAACATGTGAACAGTTCGCCTCGGGCAGATAATCTGGCTCTATTGCATGATCCACAAAAAGCATCTGACACTGACGAAATGATGCCAATCTCTCCTGCACCGTCTTCATAATAAAAACGACTGGCGACCTCACCTGCGTATCGAGGTGGTTGCGGTTTGATTGGGTAAACTGAATGAATCTTTTCAATGATCTCTTTTTTTGTTACAACATGTGCTAGATTCCATTTATTCGAATTGCCGACATCCATAAATTCAATGAATCTCAGTGTGTGTCCTTCTGTTTTAAAGTAGGTTGCCATTGGTAAAATGTCTTGTTCATTCACACCTTTTTGCACAACCATATTGATCTTTATTGCAAGTCCAGCTTTCTTTGCTGCTTCAATCCCATCAAATACCTTTTGAATGGACATTTGCCTTCCATTCATCTGCTTAAACCGCTCAGGGTTTAATGAATCCAAACTTATGGTGACTCGTTGAAGACCTGCTTTCTTTAATTTATCAGCATATAAAGGTAAAAGAGTACCATTGGTTGTCATAGCAATGTCTTCTATGCCTGGTATCTTCGCAAGCTTTTCTATTAAAATCGGCAAGTCTTTACGCATTAGTGGCTCACCGCCCGTGATGCGCAATTTAACGACACCTAAATCCTTTGCAAATAGTTTAGCAAGACGTTCAATTTCTTCAAAGCTAAGCAGTTCTTCTTTTTTCAAAAAAGGATAATCCGGCCCAAAGATGTCAGCAGGCATACAGTAAGTACATCTAAAGTTACAGCGATCTGTTACCGATATTCTTAAATCGCGTAATGGCCGATTTCTTTTATCTAACATACTGACCATTCTTTGCCTCCTATTCTCTAATGCGCTGGTGATGTGTATAGATATTAAAGGATTCTCCTCTGACGAATCCGACTGTTGTGATATTTAATTCCTCTGCCATTTCGAGCGCAAGCTCAGTAGGAGCTGATTTTGATATAACGATAGATACTCCTAATTTTGCTGCTTTCAATAGAACTTCTGACGATATCCTGCCGCTAAACACTAGTATTTTATCTCTTAGTGGAATTCGTTGAAGTAAACAATAACCATAGATTTTATCCAAAGCATTATGTCTGCCTATGTCAGTCCTTGTGATGAATAGCTTCTCTGTGTCGCACAGTCCTGCATTATGCACACCACCTGTATGTTGAAATAACTGGCTTTCACTTTGTAGACAATTCATTAAATGAATACAGGTTTCAGCTGAAATACAGATTTTATCAATTGCTGTTTTGGCTGTCTTCACATCTTGTAAAAAGTAAAAGTGCCTCCCCTTACCACAGCAAGACCCTATCACCCTTTTTGTGAAATCAGATGAATGAAAATGAATTGGATTAACTAAATCAACGTACGCAAAGCCCATACTTTCATCTATTGTAAACCTTTTGATTTCATTTTCAAATCGAATGACTCCTTCGGAAGCTAAAAAACCGATAACCAATTCTTTCAGATGATCTGGTGAACAAACGAGTGTTACAAACTCTTCGCCGTTCACCATCACCGTTAAAGGGTATTCTTCTACAACTTCATCTGTTTTGCGGTTAAACTTCCCTTCCCGATATTGGTGAATCTCTCGTTGCTTCTTAACAGAAGGATTCATTGTTTCATCTTCCTTTCACACAAAATTTTGTGATATAAACAACCCAAATTGTGATATTATTTTAAAAAGTCATGAAAATGTAACATATTTCTATCTTATCAAATATTTCGATTGCCATATATGGGGGGAACACAATGAACAAAGCAAAAAATCGTTGGCTCATTGCTACAAGTGCTGTGGGAATTCATTTATCCATTGGGTCTGTTTATGCATGGAGTGTTTTTACAAATCCTTTACATGAAACCTTTCAATGGTCACTAACAGAAATTAGTCTTACCTTTAGCATTGCCATTCTATTTCTTGGTTTATCAGCGGCTTTCATGGGACATTTCGTTGAGAAATATGGCCCAAGGGCATCTGGACTCTTCGCTGCTTGTTTCTTTGGAATTGGAATAACAGGCTCAGGGTTCGCAGTCCATATGTCCTCTTTGCCTCTGCTCTATTTATTTTATGGTGTACTTGCCGGAATAGGATTAGGCGTAGGCTATATTGCTCCCGTTTCAACATTAGTCAAATGGTTTCCGGATAGGAGAGGTCTCGCAACCGGTTTAGCAATTATGGGCTTTGGATTTGCTTCTCTTATTTGTAGCCCGATTATTCAATTTCTTATTGAAAAGGTTGATATCGCGAACACATTTTATATCCTTGGACCCTCTTATTTTATAATCATGGTTGTCTCATCTCTTTATTTATCAACACCAACACCAGATGACACCAATCAATTTGATGCTTTGAAAACCAAACAAAGAAAGGTCCCACAGGATTTATCACAACTTACAGCAAATGAAGCCATCAAAACACGGCGATTTTACTACTTGTGGTTGATGCTCTTTATTAATATCACTTGCGGAATTGCGATTATTTCAGTCGCCTCACCATTAGCACAAGAAAGTGTCGGTTTCACTGCAGGTGCAGCAGCAACTCTTGTCGGTGTTTTAGGTGCCTTTAATGGTTTAGGGCGGATCGGCTGGGCCTCTTTTTCGGATTATATAGGACGGCCTAATACGTATACGATTTTCTTTAGTATACAGCTCATTGCTTTTCCCTTACTTCCCTATTTAAAAGAACCACTCATCTTCTCCATTGTGATGGCTATCATTTATACGTGCTATGGTGGGGGATTTGCTTCAATTCCAGCTTATATTGGAGATTTGTTTGGTACTAAGCAACTTGGTGCTATACATGGTTATATTCTCACGGCTTGGGCTGCTGCCGGTTTAGCCGGACCTTTATTTTCATCCTTTATTCGGGATATAACAGGTAACTACACGCAAAGTCTCATGGTGTTTTCAGGTTTATTTTTCATCGCATTGATCCTATCACTTCTCATTCGAAAAGATATTAAACAGCTGAGAGAATCGAAACTTACGACTACCTCCTCAGTTATTGCTCGGACTTGATTTGAATTTGACAGAATCACAATCTAAAGGTAATTTTTAGATATGAAAACGCTTTACAAAGTAATAGGAGGGTGATGATATCATGGGGAAAACAAAACATAAGGGGCCAATCAAACTCAATAAAAAACCCTCACCAAAGCTCTGGGCCTCTTTTGCTCCTATGGGGCTCGGAAAAGTGAAACCTAAACACATCCGCGATACGATGAAAGTAGCATGGGAAAACAAAGATAACCTCCCCTACGCCTACCGTATTTTAACGCAGGGCGTTTGTGATGGCTGTGCCCTAGGTGTATCAGGTTTATACGATCAGACACTCACAGGACCCCATATATGCACAACTAGGCTTAATGTCCTTCGCCTGAATACAATGCCAGCCATTGACTCAAAATGGTTTCAAGACATTCACCAGTTAAAAAAAATGGATAGTACCTCTCTTCGTAAACTTGGACGTATCCCTTATCCGCTTATTCGAAAAAAAGGAGAGAATGCGTTTACGCGTATTTCTTGGGATGATGCTTTAGATCAAATCGCCGCTAAAATTAAATCGATTGATAAACAAAAACTTACTTTTTACTTAACGGCAAGAGGAATTACGAATGAAGTCTATTATACGGCGGCGAAGGCTGTACGATTTATGGGTACAAATCATATCGATAACGCTTCCCGGATTTGCCATTCACCAAGTAAGACCGCTCTTAAACGTTCTCTCGGGATTGGGGCATCTAGCTGCAATTACAGTGATTGGATTGGAACAGATGTATTGATTTTTTGGGGCTCTGTCGCAGCAAACAATCAGCCTGTTTCCACTAAATATATGTACGCTGCTAAAAAGAAAGGGACCAAAATAATTGTCATCAACCCGTATAAAGAACCTGCGATGGAAAAGTACTGGGTGCCCTCTATTCCAGAAAGTGCGTTATTCGGTACAAAAATAGCTGATGATTTTTATCAAGTCAATATAGGCGGCGACATTGCATTTATGAACGGTGTCATCAAACATTGGTTTGATATGGAGCAACATGCTCCCCATTCCGCTCTAGATCATGAATTCATTCAAGCACATACAACAGGTATAAAGGATTTAAAGCAGCATGTCTCACAGTTGAATTGGGAGGACTTAGAAGCATCTTCAGGCTTGTCAAAAGAAAGAATGAAGGAATTTGCACTACTCCTTGCCAATGCCAATTCAGGTGTCTTTATATGGAGCATGGGACTCACCCAGCATCGCTTTGCAACTGATAATATATCACAGGTCGCAAATCTTGCCATGTTACGTGGATTTATTGGCAGAAAACATTGTGGGGTTATGCCAATTCGCGGACACAGTGGTGTACAAGGCTCTGGAGAAATGGGTGCTGATCCATTTGTTTTACCAGGCAGCGATTTTGATGAAGAGAATATTCAAAGAATCGAGAAGTTATGGGGATTTGACATTCCAAAATGGCATGGTGATACCATTGGTCAATCTTTTGAAAAGATGGCCCTTCCAAAAGAACACCCACAAAAGCTCAAAATGCTATTTACTAGTGGCGGAAACTTTCTAGAAACGATGCCTAATCCAGAAGCCATTGAAAAGGCATTATCTGATCTTGAGCTCCGTGTCCATCAAGATATTATATTGAACACCTCCACACTTGTAGAGGCAGAAGAGGCAGTGATTGTCCTTCCTGCCATGACAAGGTATGAACAGCCTGGCGGAGGTACATCGACCAGTACAGAACGTATGGTATACTTCAGCCCAGAAATTGAAGGTCCACGTATGGAAGATGCTAGAGCAGAATGGGACATTTATATTGATCTTGCAAAAAGAGTCCGTCCAGATGATGCAAAGCTCATTCATTTTGAAAATGCGGAAGATATTCGCCGTGAAATTGCCATCGCAAATCGAAACTATGATGGCATTCAGCATTTGCGTCAGAAAGGAGACGTTTTTCAATGGGGCGGTGCATGGCTTTGCGAAGATGGAATCTGTCCAACACCAGATGGAAAGGGACACCTTTTGCCCGCACAGCTACCTCAATTCCGGAAAGCTGAAGGTCATTTCAATATAACGACAAGACGAGGGAAACAATTCAACTCCATGATCTACAGCGAAAAGGATGTCTTTAATGGCGGAAATCGGCATTCTATTTTAATGAATGAGAAAGATGCGAAAGAGCTATACGTACAAGAAGGTGATCCAGTTGTTCTTTTTAATCAACATGGCTCCTATCAGGGCGTTGCTCAGTTTGGAGAATTAACCCGTGGAAATATTGCTGTTTATTGGCCAGAAGGAAATGTGTTAATACCTAAAGGCGTTTATGAGAGTTATTCACAAATTCCAGAATATCATACGACAGCTATATTAGAAAAAGCCGAAACCTTCCATGCGAGAAAAGATCAGCATTATGTTGAGAAACGCATCGATGAACTAGAAACAACCTTAAATTAAAAACAGCTGGGGTTTGATTTCCCCAGCTTGCTTGAACATTTTAATGATCTAATGAGCTCGCTTCTTTTTGAAGAATGTCATTCAGTTCATCTGCATTTGCTGCTGGCTGATATTGACCGCCTCCGGCTTTCGCAACAGATTGCAGGCTTTTTTCTTCTTTCTCATTCACATCAAAGCCAATGATATTGACGATTGTATCAATTCCGTTTTCATGTAATTCCTTTGCTGCCTTAGAAGGGCTTCCGCCACATGTTTCTTTACCATCACTGACAACATACACAATATTTTTTCCTTCAGCTTGGTGATCTTCAAAATCTTGTTTCGTATCAGTTAATGCTTTTGCAAGTGGTGTAAAACCTGTTGGACCATACACGTTCAGTGCTTGTTGAAAAGTTGTTTGTTCATATGTGCCAAATCCATATACTGCTTCAGAGCTTGCACAAGAAACAGCTTTTCCTGCATTTTTGTTGGTGCCTTCATGTCCAAAAACACGAAGCAGGACTTCTGTATCCTCTGATAAGATACTCGCAAAACTTTGAATAGAGCGTTTTGCGATATCAATTTTCTTTTCCCCTTCAACTGATTGTGCCATACTACCGCTTAAGTCGAGCAATATGACCACGTGAGCAGGCTCCTTTTTCGTCATAGCATGAGCCGGTGAAGAAAGAAGCAAGACGAGGCTAGCTAAAATGGTTAAAATGATATTTCTTTTCATAAATATAGACACTCCTTTTTGATATGTTGTACAGAAAAAGAGAAACGATAGCATGAATCAATCGTTTCTCTTCTCTTCAGCAAGTTATTCGTGTAGTTTTAATGATTCTGCCGTGAAGATAGAACCCATCTCTTTACCTGTGCTAGCTTGGTAGTAATGACCTTTACCTGCTTTGGCTACTTTCATTAATTGACCTTCATAGCCATCGTTAAAGTCTAATCCAATCACATTGACAACAGTAGACCCTTTTGATTGATGCAATTGTTTTGCTACCTTCACTGGATCTCCGCCACATGTTTCTTCACCATCAGTGATTAAGTACACAATGTGTTTTGTTCCGTTAAGCTGTTTGTCCGTTTGCTTTGCACTTTCAAGCGCACGTGCAATTGGTGTCCATCCATTTGGTCCAAGTCCGTTTAAAGAGTTTTCAAAGCTTTGCTTCTCGTAAGGCTGTACGCCATAAACGCCTCTAATGACTTCACAAGATTGAGCTTTACCTGAATTTTTGTTGTTTCCTTCAGAACCAAACAAGCTCATACGGATCTGAGCGTTTTTCGGAAGTGACTGAGCAAATTTAAATACCTCTTGTTTTGCTAGGTCAAATTTGCGTTCTCCATCTACCTTTCTTGCCATGCTACCACTAGCATCAAGTAAGATTGTCACTCTTACATCTTTCTTAGGGTTCTTGTCAGTTGTGGCTTCTGCAAATACTGGTGAAGAGATTGACATTGATAATGTCAATACAGCTAAGGTTACGAGTGTAAATACTTTTTTAAACATTTTTTCTTCCTCCTTATGTATTTAATTGAATCACCTTAATCGTAAAAGATTCTGACTTAGAATGGTATAGGACTCGATCCCTTTTTCTCTTTCATCAAAATCACTAAAATTATGTCAGATGTCTAGATATATTCGCCTAACGCATCATTTTTTTCTCCTTTTTCTCTGTCTTTCGAGGGGCTTTGTATCGGCCATCAGTTCTTGTCGGGACATAAATGTTTAAGTTTTCCTGCACTGCGTCTTAAGTCTCAATTTGACACATTCTGTTCAAACCTTTTCAAAAAAACAAAAAGATGCCCCGTTTTGGAGCACCTTTGTTGTTATTTTTTAGCCATGTACGTGTTGAGAAAGCGGTCAGCTGATTCGATGCGAACCCCTTTATAATAATGTTTTACAATGCTTTCTACTTTTTTTCCTGACTGCGCCATATAATGCGCACCATATTGACTCATTCCCACGCCATGGCCATATCCTTTCGTCGTAATGACGATTTGTTGGCCATTTCGCACCCACGTGAAATCTGCCGAGTGCAGTCCGAGTGATTCACGAATGGTTCTGCCTGTTAGCGTTTTACCGTTTATCACTGCTTTGGCTACTTGGTTGCCTGGTGTGCGCTCTACAATCTCTCCCACCTGATTCTGATTGGTGAGGGTCACACCCAATTTTTGCTGAAATTCACTGACCGTGATCGTTTTGGTATTTTGAAACTTTGGAGACTTGGTGTCCCATTTGCTTGAGACGCTTTTTAAATAAGGGATTTCGTTTTTCCAATAGGCTTCTGCGTTTTCAGTCTTCCCATTACTTGTTGAAAAGAAAGAGGCATCGATCGGTTTTTCGTCATACGTCAACACGTTTCCTTGCGTGCTAGCGACAGCCACTGTGATCTTTTTTAATTTCCTATCGTACGATTTCCCCCAAATTTTCTTGAGTTCCTGCTTATTTTTGTAGACTTGGAACATTTGGGTGTCATCGACAAGTGAGCCTTTCGGTGATTTCACGGTCTTATCAATGATCATTTGTCTGACGATATACGTTCTAGCGGCGAGTGCCTGTGCTTTAAGCGCCTCTATTTCGAAATCAGCCGGCATTTCAGAGGCGACTACACCGATGACATACTCTTCTAAGGGGATATTTTCTACTTGCTGATGAGCTGATCGATATACGGGAATGGAGACGGGTGATTGCTTCAATTTCACTGAACCTTTCACTTCTTGTGTGACTGATGGTTCCGCCGCTACGTGTTGATTAGCCGTTGGTTTTCCTTGAAATGTCGGCAACACAAGTAAGGTTGGAATCATTAAAATGATGATGCATATTCCTGCGATTGTCCATATCATTGGTTTCATATTGGCTGCCCCCATTTGTCATTGAATCTCTTTTATCATATGGGCAAGGACAAGCCAATATGACAGCTTCTTTCCTTTATTGGACAAGTCTTTCGGCAGGGAATCTATGCGCATGGTGTTTTGATTTTACTGGTCGTCTTGATGAATAAAATTTTATACGATTGGATACACTAATGATAAGCTTTTGAATGAGGCATTCTATGATTCTAAAAAAAAAATCAGCATGCCCTATTGGACACACTGATTCCTTTTTTATTACGCATTCAGATCTGACACAACTTGCTCTTGTGTTACATCCGCTGATTCATCATTTACTCTTTCAATGTCTGCACCGATTGCTGCTAGTTTTTGATGGAAGTCCACATACCCACGGTCAATGTGCTTCAACTCCGTCACACGTGTGTGACCTTCTGCCACTAATCCAGCAAGTACTAGTGCTGCTCCTGCTCTTAAATCAGTAGCCGCCACTTCAGCTCCTTGAAGCTGAACCGGGCCATTGATAATCACAGAGCGACCCTCAATTTTAATATCGCCATTCATACGGCGGAATTCTTCAGCATGCATAAAACGGTTTTCAAATACAGTTTCTGTGATCATACTTGTTCCGTTCGCACGAAGCAATAGCGCCATCATCTGAGATTGCATATCCGTTGGGAACCCAGGGTGTGGCATTGTTTTTAGATCGATTGGCTTGAGCTCAGATGGTCCAATCACTCTTAAACCTTCTTCTTCTTCAATGATCTGAATACCCATTTCTTCCATTTTCGCTACAAGTGAAGTGAGATGCTCTGGTACTGCACCTTTTACAAGGACATTGCCTTCTGTAATGGCTGCTGCCACCATGAAAGTACCCGCTTCAATTCTGTCAGGGATGATGTTATGTTTTGCACCGTAAAGTGTTTCAACACCTTCAATTTTGATGGTACCTGTACCAGCCCCACGGATCTTACCGCCCATGGCGTTGATATAGTTGGCCAAATCAACAATTTCAGGTTCTTTTGCTACGTTCTCTAAAATGGTTGTTCCTTCTGCTAACGCTGCTGCCATGATGATGTTTTCTGTTGCACCAACACTTGGGAAATCCAAATAGATCTTCGCACCTTTAAGACGGCCTTGTACTTCAGCCTCGATGAATCCATTACCTACTTGAATTTTAGCGCCCATTGCTTCGAAACCTTTCAAATGCTGATCAATTGGTCTTGAACCAATCGCACAGCCGCCAGGTAAGGCTACTCTTGCATGGCCTGTTCTAGCTAAAAGTGGTCCCATGACGAGCACAGATGCTCGCATTTTACGGACATACTCAAACGGAGCCTCAGTTTGCAATGCATGAGATGCATCTACTGATACTTCGTTATTTTCAAAATGTACTTCTGCTCCTAAATGACGTAACACTTCATTGATTGTATATACATCGGAGAGCGTAGGTACATCACAAATTACGCTTTTTTCTGTACTTGCTAACAAAGATGCAGCGATAACTGGTAAAACGGCATTTTTTGCGCCTTCTACTTTAACTGTGCCGTTTAACTTTTGACCGCCGCGGACGATGATTTTTTCCAAGGTCTTCCCCTCCGCGTCCCAAATTCTCTATATTAATATTCAGTCGTTACGATTGGTGTGCCAACCGTAATCGTATGTTTTTCGTTCATTTCCGAACTTCTTATGGCAATTTGAACATTCATTTTATCATTTGAAGTCATAATGAACTGTTCCCACTTATCTGTGTAAGCGGAAAGCGATACAAAATTAGACTCAACGAGATACTCAACTGGTTTTGCTTGAAATTCATTTGCTAACATTTCAGCTTTTTTTTGCAAAACAACATCCATCATACCATTTACATGACCATCGAGACAAGTAAAGATCACAAACTTTTCTTGTAATATGCTTTTTGCATCATTTACGAACTGATCATATGTATGCTCCCAGGTATTCAGTGGGTGAGTTCCTTTTTGCTCATATAATAAATACGACTTTTGTTTGGATTTTGTGTCGGTCTTCACGAGTAAAATTTTCGAAAATGTATCATTTTTTTCATTTTTGTATATTCCTGTGACTTTGGTGACATGTTTCTCTTTTTTTTCGGTCCACTCATACTGTCGTAGTTCGTCTTTCAAACGTTTCACTTTTTCTGAAAATTGTTTTGATGTGATGTCTACATTTGTTTTGGCATGAAGTGTCCATCCATCTACTACCACTTCCTGCTCTTTCAGACCTTCTGCCATTTGAGCGAGCGGGGATGATTCTTCCGCACGAACACCTTGTATCATAAGAACAAAAAATAAAATAAACGCAAATAATGGCCAACCTGTTACACACTTTCTCACTTGTCATTCCCCCTTGCTACCAGTGTTGCCGCATGGGGTTGAATGCATACGTGGAAAAAGTGGTCAAAGGCCATACTTTTGTCTGTTCCCGAAGGTGCATTTATACAAACCTTATATTAAAACATATAAGGAATTTGTCTGGAGAAATTTAAATAATCAAGGAAGAAATTACTGACTATAGATGCAATGGCAATGGTCACAAGCATCATCAGCAATCTTGCTTGAACAATTTTTCCTTTTTTAATCAATGGATCAATATTCACGGCGAGCAAAGCCCACCAGGTAATCGCGATAAAAAACAGGTGGATCACGATACTCACTATCGCTTGTTGTCCTACATCTTCCATACGGTTGAATCCTCCTTTTCTTTCTGTAAAGGAAAACTCCCTTTCATTATATCCTCGAAAATCCGAAAGATGATTCATTTGGAAAAAAGACCTACATTTAGTGTGAATCCCCTCTTATACTAAATGCCAAGGAGATGTTATACTTCGTTTGGAAGGAGCTGAACATATTGAAAGATTCTTTTCCTCACTTTGTTGATTTGTACGGAGAACTGGTTCCCTCATTTGATCATGAATGGGAAGCCATTGCATTCTACTTTGATTATAGACAGACACAGCTACAAGAATTAGCGCAATTGTGTCATTTTCATAACATTTCTTTAGATTATTCGGAAGATAGCCTATATCAGCTTGAAGCCTTATACTTCGATGCTTTTGCTCAGCAGCTATTTGCTGAATGGAAAATGCCAATTGATGCATTAGAAGCCATGATGAGTGTATATGTGGGAGAGGTTGTGATCCGGTATCATCCCGATGCTGATTGGGTGGTGCGTCCTTATATGGACTCTTCGCATCAATACACGCTTGGTTTGCGCCGAAACAATAAAACGTGGCATAGTACGCAGTTTTGTGAGCACTTATATCTTGAAAAGCAAGCATCTCATCCTTATGTGGCGTTATATCAATCTTTCATGTAAACCTTAAAAAATCCTTCTTATCGCGGTGATAAGAAGGATTTTCTGTTTTATTTCCCTGCTACATTTAAACGGTTTAACGCCCGTTTTAATGCGAGTTCCGCCCGGCGTACATCACTTTCATTCGGGTGGTTCAAATGCTCTTCAGCGCGCTGTTTTGCTGATTTTGCACGGTCTACATCAACTTGTTTTGATGTTTCAGCTGCCTGAGCGAGAATGGTTACTTTGTCAGGACGAACTTCGACAAATCCGCCACTTACGGCAACCAATTCAGTTGAATTCCCATTTTTTAAGCGAACTGCACCGATTTTTAGCGGAGCAACCATTGGAACGTGGCCAGCTAAAATGCCAAGCTCACCGCTTTCTGCTCTAACACTGGCCATTTCCACATCCGCTTGATACACTGGGCCGTCGGGAGTAACGATATTGACTTGAACGGTCTTCATGCTTTTACCCTCCTAAGGACCAGATTAGGCCTCTACACCCATCTCTTTGGCTTTTTCAATCACTTCTTCAATGCGGCCGACTAAGCGGAAAGCATCTTCAGGAAGGTGATCGTATTTACCAGATAAGATTTCCTTGAAGCCTTGCACAGTTTCTTTCAATGGCACATAAGAACCTTTTTGACCAGTAAACTGCTCTGCTACGTGGAAGTTTTGAGATAGGAAGAATTGAACACGACGAGCTCTGTGTACCACAAGCTTATCGTCCTCAGATAATTCATCCATACCTAAAATGGCAATGATATCTTGTAGCTCTTTGTAGCGTTGAAGTGTCTGCTGAACTTCACGCGCAATCGCATAATGCTCTTCGCCAACAATCTCAGGTGCAAGTGCACGAGATGTTGATGCAAGTGGATCAACCGCTGGGTAAATCCCCATTTCTGTTAGCTTACGCTCAAGGTTTGTCGTTGCATCAAGGTGAGCGAACGTTGTAGCTGGAGCTGGATCTGTATAGTCATCCGCAGGTACATAAATCGCTTGAATCGATGTAACTGACCCTACGTTTGTTGACGTGATACGCTCTTGAAGCTGACCCATCTCTGTTGCAAGTGTCGGCTGATAACCTACCGCAGAAGGCATACGACCAAGAAGGGCTGACACCTCAGAACCCGCTTGTGTAAAGCGATAGATATTATCGATAAAGAACAATACGTCTTGACCTTGTTCATCACGGAAATGCTCTGCCATGGTCAAACCAGTTAGGGCAACACGCATACGTGCACCTGGTGGCTCGTTCATTTGACCAAAGACCATCGCAGTTTTTTCGATAACGCCAGAATCTTTCATTTCATAGTAAAGGTCATTTCCTTCACGTGTACGCTCTCCAACACCAGCGAATACAGAAATACCGCCGTGTTCTTGTGCGATGTTGTTAATCAATTCTTGAATCAGAACGGTTTTACCTACACCGGCTCCACCGAATAGGCCGATCTTACCGCCCTTTATATAAGGAGCAAGAAGGTCAACAACTTTGATACCTGTTTCAAGAATTTCAACTTCTGTAGACAGTTGATCAAAAGATGGGGCTTGTCTGTGGATTGGATCTCTTTGTGCTTCCACACCAAGTGGCTCATCTAAGTCAATGTTATCCCCCAGTACGTTGAATACACGTCCAAGTGTCACGTTACCAACTGGTACTGAAATTGGTGATCCAAGGTCTACAGCTTCCATACCGCGTTTAACACCGTCTGTTGATGCCATTGCGATGGTTCTAACTGTATCATCACCTAAATGTAGTGCTACTTCTAAAGTTAAGTCGATATCAACTTCACTTTCAGTTTCCGCTTTATGCGAAACTTTGATCGCATTATAAATCTCAGGCAAGTGACCGTCTTCAAAACGAACGTCTACGACTGGTCCCATGATCTGACTGATGCGTCCTGTCTTCATTGCATTCCCTCCTGACAATTATTCTATTCTAAGGCAGCTGCTCCGCCGACAATTTCTGTAATCTCTTGTGTAATCGCTGCTTGACGAGCACGGTTGTAAGAGAGTGTCAGGCTGTCGATCAATTCTTTTGCGTTGTCTGTTGCACTCTTCATTGCTGTCATCCTTGCAGCATGTTCACTTGCTTTGCTGTCAAGAAGCGCACCGAAAATCAAACTCTCTGCATATTGAGGAAGGAGAACTTCTAGAATCTCTTCTTCTGAAGGCTCAAACTCATAAGATGCGGTACGTTTATTTGGTGTCGCTGCGGCCGAAAGGTCCGTTAGCGGCAATAATTTCGTCTCTGTGACTTCTTGTGAAATGGCACTGACAAAATGATTGTAGAACATGTATAGTTCATCAAATGCTTCATCAGTGAACATTTGAACCGTACTACTTGCTAATTCTTTAATATCAGCAAACACTACTTCATCTCCGAGCCCTGTTACTTCAGAAATCACTGGAATACCGCGCTTTTTGAAGAAGTCGCGTCCGATTTTCCCAATAACAATCACCGCATATTCATCAGCAGATTGATGACGGGATTGAATGGCTTGGTAAGCGGCACGCAAAATCGAGCTGTTAAAAGGTCCTGCAAGTCCTCTATCAGATGTAATGACGAGATATCCTGTTTTCTTGACAGGTCTTGAAAGAAGCATTGGATGCTTAGCACTTGTTCCAGTTGCTATGGATGCAACAACTTCCTGGATTTTCTCCATGTAAGGAACAAAAGATTTTGCATTGTTTTCAGCACGATTTAGCTTCGCAGCTGAAACCATTTGCATCGCTTTTGTGATCTGACTCGATTTTTTCGTTGACGTGATCCTTGACTTAATATCGCGTAATGAGGCCAAAGATTTCACCACCTTTTTTTCAGGAATCCGTGTTCATTTACGTGAAAAGAGAGAAAAAGAGAATCTTTTTCTCTCGGAAAGATTACAAATTAGTTGCTTGGTGCAAACGTACGTTTAAAGCCTTCGATTGCTGTTTTCCAGTCTTCATCAGCAGGCAAGTTTCCTGTTTGAGAGATTGTATCAAGCAAATCTTTATGGTTTTCTTCAAGGTACATGAATAACTCCGCTTCAAAACGTTTCACATCAGCAACTGCTACATCATCTAGGTATCCTCTTGTGAGTGCATAAAGAATCGCCACTTGTTTTTCAACTTTAAGTGGTTTGTTCAAGTCTTGTTTTAAGACTTCAACTGTTCTTGCACCACGGTTTAGTTTCGCTTGAGTCGCTTGGTCTAAATCAGAACCAAACTGAGCGAATGCTTCAAGCTCACGGTAAGAAGCAAGGTCCAAACGAAGTGTACCTGCTACTTTTTTCATCGCTTTGATTTGTGCAGAACCACCTACACGGGATACAGACAATCCTGCATTTATCGCTGGACGTACGCCTGAGAAGAACAGGTCTGATTGTAAGAAGATCTGTCCATCTGTGATAGAAATAACGTTTGTTGGGATATATGCAGAGATATCGCCAGCTTGCGTTTCTACGAAAGGCAATGCTGTGATAGATCCGCCACCCTTTTCGTCACTAAGCTTCGCTGCACGCTCTAATAAACGAGAGTGAAGATAGAAAACGTCTCCTGGGAATGCCTCACGACCTGGAGGACGACGAAGCAATAATGAAAGCTCACGGTAAGCTGCCGCTTGTTTAGACAGGTCATCATAAACAACAAGCACATGTTTGCCGTTATACATGAATTCCTCACCCATCGTTACACCTGCATAAGGAGCAAGGTATAGAAGTGGAGCTGGCTGTGATGCAGAAGCTGTTACAACGATGGTGTAATCAAGTGCACCATTCTTACGAAGAGTTTCTACAACACCACGAACTGTCGATTCTTTTTGTCCGATCGCAACATAGATACAGATCATGTTTTGATCTTTTTGGTTTAGGATCGTATCAATTGCAGCAGATGTTTTACCTGTTTGACGGTCACCAATGATCAATTCACGCTGTCCGCGTCCGATTGGAATTAAGGCATCGATGGCTTTAATTCCTGTTTGAAGCGGCTCATGTACAGATTTACGATCCATAACGCCTGGTGCTTCACTTTCGATTGGACGTGTTTTGCTTGTTAAGATTGGACCTAGTCCATCAACAGGCTGACCAAGTGGGTTCACAATACGTCCGATTAGTTCTTCACCTACTGGAACCTCCATGATACGACCTGTACGTTTTACGTCATCACCTTCGCGGATATCTTTGTAAGGTCCTAAAATAACGATACCTACGTTCGACTCCTCAAGGTTTTGAGCCATACCCATTACACCGTTAGAGAACTCAACCAGCTCTCCTGCCATAATGTTGTCAAGGCCATGTACACGCGCGATACCGTCCCCTACTTGAATGACTGTACCGACATCTTTTACTTCAATTTCAGATTGATAATTTTGGATTTGCTGCTTTATCAGCGCGCTAATCTCTTCAGCTTTGATACTCACTAAGGTTTCACCCCTTCTAACGATTTTCGCCTGCAAGCTGACGTTCAATGCGGGAAAGCTTTCCGCTTACACTGCCGTCATAAATGCGGTTTCCGATACGGATTTTCACTCCGCCTATAAGATCCTTGTCAATCACATTCTCAACACGAAGTGATGTGACTCCGGCTTTTTTGGCAAATACTTCAGATAAAGATTGAATTTCAGTCCCACTCAGCGGTTTGACTGAATACACGATCGCATCGTCTATTTGTTTCGTGCGGTTTGCCAGTTTCACAAATTCCGCCGTCATTTCAGGAAAAATATTCGTGCGTCCGCGGTCAATCAGTAAATACATCGTGTGTAATACATAAGTTGACACACCTTTGAAAGCTTCTGCAATCAAATGTTTCTTTTTATCCGCAGTAATCTTTGGATGAACAAGAAAGTCGTTCAGTTCTTGATTACCCTTTAGCACTTTTTTGATCTCATTCAGCTCTTTTTCAGTTTCGTCTACTGCTGAAGAAGCAAGGACGATGTCAAAAAGAGCTGAAGCGTAACGCTTAGAGACAATAGTCACGCTCATCGGCTTTCGCCTGCCTCTTTAAGGTACTCTTGAATCAATTTCTCTTGTGCTTGTTCATCAAGTTCTTTTTCAATTACTTTAGATGCAATTAAGACAGATAGTGATGCAACCTGCTCACGCAGTGCAGCCACAGCTTGTTCTTTTTCTTTCACGATTTCAGTTCTAGCAGACTCCTTCAAGCGCTCTGATTCTTGACGTGCTGCTTGAATGATCTCTTCTTTTTGTTTCTCACCAAGCTTTTTCGCATTTTCGATGAGTGTATGTGATTCTTCGCGCGCTTCCTTCAAAAGGACACGTTGTTCTTCAAGTAGTTTTTCAGCTTCAACGTGCTTTTGTTCAGCACTTGAAATTTCGTTTCCTATATAATCTTCACGCTGTTTCATAACCCCTAATAAAGGTTTAAGCGCAAATTTCTTTAAAAGTGAAAGCAGAATGAGCAAGGCTATCAGTTGGAAAAGCATATCTCCACCTGTGAATATACCAGTACTTGCTCCTAGTACCATTGGTAACTGTGACATGTTCGTTAGGCAACTCCCTTCCTAAAGTTAATTGTTAAGAAACCATAAAACATAAAGGAATGGCGAAGGTTCTGTCTAGAATGATCTTCGCCATTTCGTCTCATATAGTCTATTGAGCAGTTCTTAACACATTAACCAAAGAATGCAAGGAATGCGATAACTACTGCGATGATCGGAACGGCCTCAACTAATGCAACCCCGATGAACATAACTGTTCTTAATTCTCTTCCAGCTTCTGGTTGACGAGCGATACCTTCTACTGTTTTTGAAACGATTAATCCGTTACCAATACCTGCACCTAGTGCTGCTAAACCAATTGCAATTGCTGCTGCTAAAATACTCATTTATAAAGCTCCTCCTTTAATTTACGTCCATATAAGGACAAGAAATTTACATTTAATGTTCGTCGCTGACTTTATGAGAAATGTACACCATTGTCAGCATGGTGAAGATGAATGCTTGGATCGCCCCAATAAATAAACTGAAACCTTGCCAAGCAAGCATTGGCACAATCGCACCAATTGTTCCAACGATGCCAAGCCCAATATTTTGAGCATAGAAGTTCGTGGCTAGCCCTGCAATTAGACCAAGCAGAATTTCACCAGCGAAAATGTTACCATAGAGACGCAAACCAAGCGTTAGCGTGTTTGCAAATTCTTCAATAATCTTCAGCGGTAATAGTAGCGGAATCGGCGCGAGGAAACCTTTTACATAATTCTTCATTCCTCTATGTTTAATCCCATAATAATGAGATAGACCCACAACAGTAATCGCTAGAGTGAGTGTAATGCCTGGGTCAGCAGTTGGTGATTTCCACCAAAGCTCATCTCCAATTGTAATGGCAAATGGTAAACCAAGCATATTAGAGACAAATATGTACATAAGCAACGTGACGCCAAGTGCAACGAATGGAGCACCTGTTTTCATGTCCATCGAACTTCCGACAATATTACGGACGAAATCAACAACCCATTCCATGAAGTTTTGTGCTTTTGTTGGACGGATTGCCAATGTACGTGTAGTAAGAACTGCTATTAGAAAAACGATGATGCTGGCTACAGTGATCATAAGGACATTGGACATATTAAATGTTAATCCTAGAAATTCTTCTGTTCTTGCACCGTGGTTCAAAGAGTATTCACCTCTCTTCCGTTGTAGAGCGTTTAAGCTGAATGAAGGAATCTATCATAATGACAGGATAAATTGTCATTAATCCAAAAACAACACCTGCCAGATGAACATATTCTGGATAACGCCAAGCAATGGCACCTGCAATAAGTCCGTTGCACCATCTTGCCGCACTTCCTAGGGATCGCACAGGTTTTCCTGTTTCGATGGAGTGATCAAAAGCACTCATTCTTCGAATCATAAGCAATAAATTAAAGAAACTCAATAATGTGCCGATAATTAAACCGAGAAATACTGTTTGATAACCTGGCAGTGCATAACCTAAAACAAATACCGCCAAGATAAATAACATATATTTACTTTGTCTACGAAAAATAAGTTTTGGATCATCCATCACTATCTATCTCCTGGTGAAGAATTTTGTGAAAAAAGGCAAATAATGGTGATGTTATCCATAGAAAAGACGAATATTTACAAGCCGTCCTATTCAAAAAAACCAATCACCAAGATCCTGATTGTACAATCAGACTTGACATCTAAAAATTTATGGGATTCTGCTTCATTAGCTGCTATGAACCCGTTCTTTTCGGGGTTTTTTAGGATTCATATTGAGGATTGATAGAATGCTATAGGCTATGAAAACCTTACCATAATACCCTCGTTTAGCATACAATAGGCTCTATGTTGTGTCAATCAGTTGAAAGTTAAAAAACTTTTCTATAAATGTTGGCGCACACAGAATGTTCACATTTTCAACATAAATAGGGAAAGTTATTCCACAATGTTCGGATTTATGTGATTGGACAACGATTTTCTTATTAAAAGTGCCATCTCCTGCACTCTTTCAATAATTTTTTAAAAGAGCTTTTTTAAAGAAGAAGCCATGTACGCATATGCACATGACTTCTTCTTTTTGCTCATTATTTTGTTCCATACATCCGGTCACCGGCATCTCCAAGTCCTGGAATGATGTACCCTTTTTCGTTCAATTTTTCATCTAATGCTGCAATGTAGATATCCACATCTGGATGATGCTTCTGCATTTCTTCTACACCTTCAGGAGCAGCAATCAAACACATAAAGCGGATGTTTTTCGCACCGCGTTTTTTCAAGCTGTTTAACGCTTCAACTGCTGAGCCGCCAGTTGCAAGCATTGGGTCTACTACGATAAATTCACGTTCTTCCACATCAGATGGAAGTTTTACGTAATATTCAACAGGCTTTAATGTTTTCGGATCACGGTATAAACCGACATGTCCCACTTTAGCAGCTGGAATCAGCTTCAAAATTCCGTCTACCATTCCAAGACCTGCTCTTAAAATAGGCACGACACCAAGTTTTTTACCTGAGATTACATTTGATTTCGCTACTTGCACAGGCGTTTCTACATCTACCTCTTCAAGCGGTAAGTCTCTAGTGATTTCAAATGCCATTAATGTTGCAACTTCATCTACTAGCTCTCTAAATTCTTTTGTCCCTGTTTGAACGTCACGAATATATGTAAGTTTGTGCTGAATTAGCGGGTGATCGAATACATAAACCTTCGCCATTGCTTGCTACAACTCCTTTTCTGTCATCTTCCGGTGAACTTTTGCACACTTCCTACAATTCTACATAAAAAAACACCATCTTTCAATATGATTCGCAAATCCCACAAAAAAAACCCACATGCCAAAAATAGGCAAATGGGTCTGTTTTTTAATAATCTAATTCTTGATATAGAGGGAAACGAGCTGTGAGATCAGACACACGCTTTTTCGCTTCTTCTAATTTCGCTTCATCTTCATGATGTTTCAGAGCAAGCGCAATAATTGAGCCGACCTCTTTCATTGCGTCTTGATCAAAACCACGGCTTGTTACTGCAGCTGTACCTACACGCACGCCACTTGTAACGAATGGTTTCTCCGGATCGTAAGGAATGGCATTTTTGTTCACTGTGATGCCGATGTCATCCAGAACATTTTCTGCAATTTTCCCTGTGATGCCAAGAGAACGCAAGTCGATGAGAACAAGATGATTATCTGTTCCACCAGATACAAGCTGAATGTCCTCAGATAGAAGGGTTTCAGCTAGTTGTTTGGCATTATCAATAACGTTTTGTGCATATGTTTTGAAATCTCCGTTCAATACTTCACCGAAAGAAACAGCTTTAGCAGAGATGACATGCATCAGTGGTCCACCTTGAATACCAGGGAAGATCGATTTATCGATTTTTTTACCAAACTCTTCGCGGCATAAGATCATTCCACCACGAGGTCCGCGCAATGTTTTATGTGTTGTTGTTGTCACAAAATCTGCGTAAGGAACTGGATTTTGATGAAGACCCGCTGCAACAAGACCCGCAATATGAGCCATATCGACCATAAAGTAAGCACCGACTTCTTCAGCAATCTCACGGAACTTTTTAAAATCAATTTGACGAGGATATGCACTCGCACCCGCAACGATCAATTTCGGCTTGTGCTCACGTGCTTTTTCAAGTACATCTTGATAGTCGATATGCTGAGTTTCTTTATCTACACCATATTCCACAAAGTTGTACTGTACACCACTAAAGTTAACAGGACTTCCGTGAGTTAAATGTCCGCCATGTGATAAGTTCATGCCTAGCACTGTATCGCCATGCTCAAGAATGGTAAAGTATACGGCCATATTCGCTTGAGCACCTGAGTGAGGCTGTACGTTCACATACTCAGCACCAAAAATTTCTTTTGCGCGATCACGTGCAATATCTTCTACTACGTCTACATGTTCACAGCCGCCATAGTAGCGTTTACCAGGGTAGCCCTCAGCGTATTTGTTTGTTAAGACAGACCCTTGTGCTTCCATGACTGCTTCACTTACGAAGTTTTCAGATGCAATTAACTCGATTTTGTCTTGCTGGCGTTTCCGCTCTAATTGAATTGCTTTGAATACTTGTGCGTCTTGCTCAGGTAAATGTTTCATCAGCGAAATCCTCTCCAATCTATTTCCATTCGATGTTTTCACATTCATTGTACACGGTTTTTGAGTAAAATGTAAAAGATTTTTTGGGAAATCGACTTCTTTTTTATGAAAAACCGAATATTTAAGCGGTGAGGTGTCGTGATCATTCAACATTATATGAGAAATACATCTAAGTTACGATGTTGTATAAATCGCTCGCTCCCCGCCAATCAGCTTCGGACGTGTTTTCGCAAATGTGACATGTGCTTGCCCCAATCGATGACGACTAAGACGAACAGGTACAGCTACACGTTTTAAGTGCATACCGATCAATGTATCGCCGATATCGATTCCAGCATGTGCGGCAATTGACTCAACTAACACAGGGTGATCCAATTGCTGATAGGCGTGTGCCGCCATAGAACCGCCTGCCTTGCGCACCGGTACAGCAGATACAATCTCTAATTGAAGACGGTATGCCACTTCCTCTTCAACGACGAGGGCACGATTCAAATGCTCACAACACTGGAAGGCAAGCTCAATCCCCGTCTCTAATCTTAGTTGATTTAACTCTTTGTAGATCGCTTCTGCGATTTGCTCACTTCCTGCTGTACCGATATGCTCCCCAGCAACTTCTGACGTACTGCAACCAATCACTAAAATCTGTCCAGCACGCAATTCGACTGTTTGATGAAATTCCTTTAACATTTCAAGCCAATCTTGACCAATGTTCATGTTAAGCGCTCCTTATCGGTGCTTTTCTTCATAATCAGCGATTTTACCAATGCGCACAGCATGACGTCCCGCTGTAAATTCGGTCGTTAGCCAAATATGTGCAATCTCCCTTGCTAATCCCGGGCCAATGACACGCTCTCCCATGGCTAGAACATTCGTATCATTGTGCTCTCTTGTCGCCTTGGCACTAAATGTATCATGCGCTAGTGCACAGCGAATGCCTTTTACTTTGTTTGCCGAAATGCTCATGCCGATCCCTGTCCCACAAATCAAAATGCCACGATCAACTTCTCCCTTTACTACCATATCGGCAACTGGAAAAGCATAATCTGGATAGTCTACAGAACCTGATCCACATTCACAACCCATGTCAATGTATTCAATCTTCAATTCGTCCATCAGTTGTTTGATTTCTTCACGAATATTCGTTCCGCCGTGATCGGATGCAATGGCTACTTTCATCGGGCAATTCCTCCTAAGGGTGAGTTGATCTATCATGTCTTACTTTGAATCTGTATTCACAGTTATATTTTAACCTCTGCTTCTCCATTTGCAAACCAAAGCAGAAAAACCGTTTACGCAACGGTTTAACAGGTTGTCCATTTATGAGGATGCCTTCTCTTTTTTCAGCTTTTCAGCTAGTTGATACAGCAAGGTCTCTAGTTCATCTCGCGTCTCTTGATAAACAGGGAGACTTCCTCCAAACGGATCTGATACATCGCCAGCTTTCCCTGTCGCATATTCTTTTAATGTGAACACTTTCTCTGCCGCAAACGCATATTGCGCGAGAATCAACTGTTTATGCTGAGCAGTCATTGTGAGGACATAATCGGCTTCTTGAATGAGATCTTCCGTCAATTTTGCCGAGGAATGATTTAATGGAATGCTTTTCTCAAATAATGCTTCGATTGCTTGAGGCGAAGCCTTTCCCGAGTCAGAGGCATAAACGCCAGCTGATTTCACCGTTACTCGCAAACCTTTTTCATCAGCAATTGAAGCAAAAAGGGCTTGAGCCATCGGACTTCTGCACGTATTCCCAGTACAAACAAATAAGATATTCATCTTTCGCCCTCCTTTTCTTCTATTATATAAGATTTCTTCTATTATGTAAGGGAATGGCTACAGCGGAAATAATAATTTGATGCCAAAGGCTAGTAGAATCATGCCACCAAGTGCTCCGCTGTATGAACCGACCCATGATCGGACCTGTTTACCGAGTAATAATCCAATCCACGTGAGCACCATACTAAAAAAACCAAATAATAAAATCGTCAGCCACACCCGAGACCCATATATACCTAGGCTTAAACCGACTGAAAAGCTATCTAAGCTAACACTTGTCGCAAAAAGAACAAGTCCAGTCCCAACAGGAGCGATAAATGGTTCGTCCTGCTTCCGTATAGAAGCAATCATCATTTGCAAACCTAGCACGAGCAGTAGCGCTCCACCAATATAGGTTGCAAGGAGTCCGAGCCATCCAGATAAAAGCTGACCTGCCAGCATACCAAATAGGGGCATGAGCATATGAAATATCCCAATGACAAGTCCAATATAAATGATCTGACGGACTCTTAGCTGAATCATCCCCATGCCTAGCCCAACAGAAAAAGCGTCCATCCCAAGTGCAAAAGCCATGATACTGAGTGTCAGCAATTCCCCAGCGAGTTCGTTCATCTAAATCCCCCTTGGACACGCATTCTCCTATAACTTATGTTTGTCCAAGAAAGGTTAGAACTGATGGAATTAGAAGAGTGTACGCCCTCCTGCCGCTTTTTGCAGTCGATTCATAATAGCTGAACCTACCCCTTGCTCTGAAAAGGCTTCAGATATAATCAGATCGACATCGGTTTCGTCAAATTGTCTGAGCACACGATATAAGTTTGCGGCTACCGTTTCAGGTTTCTCTCTCCATCCGCAGCTATAGACAACATCTGCTGAAAACAATTGTTTCTTTTCTTCGGTTGTGAGCACACCTACTTTTTGACCAGAAGCCTGATACTGCCGAACGTGACGCTGCAAATCCTCATCACTTCCATGAAAGATATACATGTGCGCTTCAGGTGCATAATGTGTGTATTTCATACCTGGTGAAACAGGTGTCTCGTCCTTTTTCGTTAACCCTGGATCTATGCTAACTGTCCCTACCACTTCTTCTAACGCCTCTTTTGTAATACCGCCCGGCCTCAAAATCACTGGTATGTCATTGACACAGGAGACAACTGTCGACTCAACACCTATGCCAGTAGAACCACCATCAACAATACCAGCGATTCTCCCATCTAAGTCACTTGCTACATGATCGGCTTGAGTCGGAGATGGTTTACCTGACTGATTGGCACTTGGCGCAGCGATTGGCAGACCAGATGCCCGAATAAGTTCAAGCGCAATGGGATGATCAGGCATTCTCACGCCCACTGTGGTTAAGCCTGCTGTGACTTGCTTTGATAAAACGTCCGGCTTGGAAGGAAGAACGATAGTTAAGGCACCTGGCCAAAAAGCATCCATGAGTGCTTTTGCTTTTTCATTTTCGATCAGTGCAAATTCATGAAGCTGCTGAATCTCCGCAATGTGGACAATCAACGGATTATCACTCGGACGCCCTTTTGCTTCATATATTTTCATGACAGCCTCTGTATCTTTTGCGTTTGCCCCTAGTCCGTAAACGGTTTCTGTTGGGAACGCAACTACTTCATTTTGTTGCAACAAATGGGCCGCTTGTTCAATTTGTGGATAGTATGTGGATAAATCCTTTTTTAAATCCACAAACCACCTTTTTGTATTTAACATCATACAAACTCCTTTTAAAAAAGATAAAACTGTTGATATATCTCAATAATCCTTTTGAAAGTATAAAAGATGATGCTCAATAAAACAAGCGTTATCCACAAATTGTGGACAACGCTTGTTTAACAGTGGATAAGTATGTGTATAAATCCGGTGTTTTGTGATTAACCGCTCTTTTTTTGAAGTACAACCGCTTGTTCTTTCCCTAAGGATTCTTTTGCATGCGTTGATACCCACAAGCTATCCGGTATTTCCTCTACAGGTGAGAACCCCATTAATGTTAAAAAATCATGTGAGGCACGATGGTTTGCAACAACATAAAAAGTATCCACACCTAGTTTTTCCCCTAGCGTTTGAACACTTTGAAACAAAGAGACAATATGTCCCTGACCGAGTTGATCTGATATGACAAGCGACCGCAGTAGCGCTTCTTGTTCACTCAGCCGTTCAAGACCTAAGCACCCTGCTAGTTGCCCGTCCGTATTTTCCATAACCACAAACTGTGTACGTTCTGCGATTGTCACACCACCACTTGCTTGTCCCTTTTCTAGAAAAGCATTGATAGCCGGCACATCCTCCTCTGTCGCCATCCTTAACTGATAATACATGCCTTCACCTCTTTTTGATCTCTTACTTCAACTCTATGAGGCAAAAACAGAATTATACCTTTTTTAAGAGAAAAGACTAGAGACCCATTCAAACAAGAAGAATTTCACTTCTCCCGTCTCCTCTTCTTCTTTCACTGTTTCATTGACTGACTCACCCGTTTGCTGTGCTGTCACTTCCCCTTCTCCCTCACCTTCTGGCGATGCAATGGCTTCTCCATTTGAAAAGTCGATAAAGCAGAGTGGCGGGAATAACACACACCACCAATTGGCGCCATCTCCTTCTCCTAACGTAATCAAAATGGCTTCATATTTTCCAGCAGGGTAGACGAAGTTTCCATAAAGCTTTGTTGGAAAAGAGGCTTTTTGGAAACTGACCGATACAGATTGGTCGATGTGTTGTTCCTTTAATTTCGCTTTGGCGATTCGATTGATTTCTGGCAGCTTTGAACGGATGACACGTCTCGCTTGTTCAATCGATGTCAGGTCTTTTACCCATTCGGTCATGTTGGCATTGACTTCATCTCTGATGCTTCTTTTTACATCTTGATCAGCTGATCGATCACTGTTAGCTAAAATGCGTAATCGAATGGCTTCATCTGGTATGACAACTGGTTGGTTTGCAGAAGCAGCGGCCGTTTCCTCTTTGCCAAGATTTGCAACACCACCGCATAATAATAGAAACATATAAAGACAAATCATCATTTTACTTTTGAACATGATGTGTTCCCCCCACTTTTTTCTTCGCTACAAACAGTGTGTCCAAGATTCACATCTCGTAAACAGCAAAATGAATGATTTTAATAGATTATGAGTCAATTCAAAAAAGCCGTTCCATTTAAGAACGACTTTGGAGAGAAGATTGGTAGTCAGAAGGATAAAGTCTCCCGTCCCAATCCCGGCTGATTTTTAAACCTGATTCTGTTTGAATGACCGTCATTTGCCCTTTTTTCTCGATTTCTTTTTTGACTTTTCCTTTTGGATCGATCAATTGGATTGTCATTTCATAGTACAGTTCAATGCTGTCATCGCTTTCATTTGAAGATGTAAACTTGATTTCTTTCAGTTCAATTTGACAATCTTGATCCTGTGCTGCTTCTAATACACTTGGGAACATGCTGTCTTGTGTATATTCCTGATATTCATGCTCTGTTAAATAAAACTTCAGCTTCTCTTTTAAGTCAGATAGGTCATCCGTTCGATTCACTGTGTATTGTGCTTTTTTATAGCTTTCCCCAAATGCTGTTGCCTCTTTTTTAAAGCTCGGTTTACCACAAGCACTCACAATCAATAGTACACTGACGATGACCAACACCATCGCATACCTTCTGCTCACACCATTCGCTCCTTCAAATCAAAATTATGTAAATTATTCATGATCAGAATGTTCATTCTTCTATATATACGTTTCTCTTTTACCATAAGTTTCATTTTTACATAATAAAAGTCCGACTTTAATTCAGTCGGACTTTACGTTTTGAATGTATGCACAAACAGCTCGGTCCTTTCCATTGATGTCCTTTACGATGCTTACATCCGCTAAAGGAAACGCCTGCATGAGAAGTGATTTGACCTCTTGTGCTTGCGTGTGACCAATTTCGAAAACGACAACTGCTTGGTTGTTTAATACGTTATGAAGATCTTGCGTGAGGCGCTGGTAAAACCATAGTCCATCACGTCCATCAGTCAGTGCATTGACCGGTTCATGCTGTGTGACAACCTCAGAAAGGCTGTCCATTTCTTCTATTGCAATATAGGGTGGATTGGAAATAAACACATCCACTTTCATGCCTTGAGCCATGACAGGCTCAAGCAAGTCTCCGTGTAAAAAGTGAACGTCCGCACCAAGTGCTTGCTGATTCCGCTTTGCTACCGACAGTGCATCAAGTGAGATATCAGTCGCAGTCACGGATAACGATTCGTTTTCAAGCGCTAAAGTAATGGCAATCGCGCCACTCCCTGTCCCCACGTCAACTGCCGTTAGCTGCTGATCATGCGGAAAAACCTCATTCAACATATTCAAAGCCGCCAAAACGACTTCTTCTGTTTCAGGGCGAGGAATGAGGACATGTTTATTTACCTCAAAGGGGCGACCATAAAAAAATTCAACACCCGTTATATGTTGAACAGGTACCCCCTGCTTGTGCTGCGTGACAAATTCACGGAACCGCTGATCCTGCTCCTCTGGCATTGGATCGTGAAAACTTGCAAGTAGCTCACTTCTGCTCCATCCGAATAGATGCATCAGCAGAAGTTCTGCTGCATTTTGGTCCCTGCCGACGTCCGTTAACAAAGAAGAAGCCCATTTAAGGGCTTCAAAAATCGTTCGTTTATTTTTCATTTTGAAGCTTTCTTGCTTGGTCTTCCATATTTAATGCATCGATGACCTCGTCAAGTTTTCCTTCTAAAATTTGATCAAGCTTTTGGATCGTCAACCCAATGCGGTGATCGGTTACACGGTTTTGCGGGAAATTGTACGTACGGATACGCTCCGAACGATCTCCTGTTCCAACAGCGGATTTACGTGTTTGGTCATATTCAGCTTGTGCTTCACGCTGAAATTTATCATAAATTCTCGCACGTAATACTTTCATTGCTTTTTCTTTGTTTTTGATTTGTGATTTTTCATCCTGACAAGATACAACAACACCTGTTGGCAAATGCGTTAGTCGAACAGCAGACATTGTCGTGTTCACACTTTGTCCCCCAGGTCCACTTGATGCGAACGTATCGACACGGATATCTTTTTCATGGATATCAATTTCGACTTCCTCCGCCTCAGGCAAAACAGCCACTGTGGCAGTCGATGTATGAATACGGCCGCCTGATTCTGTTTCAGGAACACGCTGCACGCGATGTGCGCCATTTTCGAATTTCAGTCTAGAATAGGCGCCTTTCCCACTAATCATGAAGATGATCTCTTTATAACCGCCAGTCCCAGTGACATTCGCTTCCATGATTTCGGTTTTCCAACCCTTCATTTCAGCAAAACGGCTGTACATACGGTAAAGGTTTCCTGCAAAAAGAGCCGCCTCTTCTCCACCTGCTGCACCACGAACCTCCACAATAACGTTTCTATCATCGTTTGGATCTTTCGGGATGAGCAAGATTTTCAGCTCGTCTTCTAAACGTTCCGTTTCCTCTGTGAGCTCTGAAATTTCTTCTTTGACCATGTCGCGCATGTCGGCATCCAGCTTCTCTTCTAACATCGCTTTCGCGTCGGTCAGTTGATCGTATGCCGCACGATATTGTCTATATACCTCAACAGTTTCTTGAATATCTGATTGTTCTTTTGAATACTCTCGAAGCTTCTTAGGGTCGTTCACCACTTCAGGATCACTTAAATATTCATTTAGCTTTTCATAGCGTTCTTCAATTGATTTTAAACGGTCTAACATGGTCTTCACCTCTGTTTTGTGCGTAACAGTCTAATTATAGTATAGCGAGGTATGACAGTCAAAAAAAATTCCAAAAGAATTGATTTTCTGCAATTTTTCGCTAGAAAACACGATCTTTGACGATTGGTTACTTGTTTTGTCTAACGTGAAGGAACAAGCCCCTCTTCAAGAGAATGGTACTCATAATTGAAAAAAGGGAGGGCATTTCGTGTGAATACAAATGAGGTGGCTAAGGAAATTGGTGTTTCTTCAAAAACGATTCAGCGTTGGGTCAAACTGCTCCATATCCCTGTCGCTCGGAATGAACTTGGACATTATGAATTTCATGAAGATATCGTGCTACTACTGAAGCAGGTCAAACAGCAAATGAGTGAAGGGGTACTCCTGCAAGAGATTAGATTGCCATTTCATGAGGAGACAGCACATCAGTTGGCACCTGCCGTAGAGACTGACGCACAAGCGCAAAGAATGGAAGTGCTTGAGCAACAAGTAAACCTGCTCATTCAGCAGAAATCAGAGGTCCCTGCTGTTGAACAACGTTTACAGGAGCTTGAACGGACATTGGCAAAAAAAGCGGATGAAGGCGTTTCTTATCAACTACTCCAGCACCGGAGGGAAATTGAAGATTTAACCGCCTCACTTGAACAGCTAACAAACATCGTGAAACAACTGTCTACAGTTAAAGAAGACAAGGACGTACCACGCACAGAGATCAAAAAGAAACGTGTTCTTTTCCCTCTCTTCCATTCATTTCGTTAAGAGCGGCTGCCTATTTCAGGCAGCCTTTTCCTATTTATACGGTGAGTGCAATGATGATTGGTAATGTAATCAATGACATGATGGCACTGATCACAAATGCGGAGGCAGTTTCTGCTTCCTGCTTTTCAAATCGTGTCGCAATCATCGCTGCAACTGCTGAGCCTGGGAAGGCAACAAGTAATACAGCTTTTGTGATTTCATCTGACGAAAGACCTATAAGAATGGCGATAAAATACATAAGCAGTGGTTGGACAGCTACTTTTAACAATGCAATACTAAATGCTGGTAAGCTCAATTTGATTTTGCGAATACCAACGGTCACACCGACTGCAAATAGAGCAACCCCTGATGTCACACTGCCGATTTCTTCTAACATATCATGTCCGATTTCAGGTAGCTTAAATCCTAAAAGTACAAGGATGATACTCACCAATGGTGCAAGTGCAAGTGGCTCTGATAAACCGTGCAAAATGGCTTTTGTTGTCATTTTCAAGAAACTTTCGCCGTCTTTTGCTTTACTTTTCGTTTTTTCACCGACAGTTGACACAATAATAGCGATTGGGTCAAGCAATGCATTTACAACTATTCCGGTAATTGCAATCGGAATTGCAACTTCTTGAGCCCCAAATAAACTGCCTAGGACGGGAATCCCCATAAATGCAAAGGTCGGTTGAGCCGAGTTTAACGAGAATATAGATGATTCTGTTAGATCATACTTAAATACAAACTTTGTCACAAGAAGGGTGATGATATAAAAACCAACAATCCCTAAAACCAGTGCCACGAAAAACGGAATTTGACTATAAAATTTATCTTTTGGTGTAGACAGAATGCTGGCGATAAAATGCGCTGGTAAAGCATACTTTGTCACAAGTGTGCTTACACCTTTTGCAGATTTAGCGTCATAGCTGCCGAAGTTCCCTGCGAACCAACCCAGCGCGATAACGAAAAAAATCGGTGCTAGGAGGGTCAAAATATTTAAAAAGTCCATCTGACTCTTCCTCCTTAAAATCAATACATGAATCTATTTGATATGCGGCATTGTTAAGGTACAATGCCGCATCATCATTTCACTATGCTCTTACAATTTTTTTATATTCTGGAATCCACATTGCCTCTTTAATGGCTTGTTCGATATCTTCAGGTGTCTTTCTTGCGACTCCATCTTCGATCGCTGCTTCAGCCACTTCAATTGCCACGTGGATGGACACTTCTTGCAATTTATCAATACTTGGCAATAGGCCAGCACCTGGCTTATCATGATCAACCATTTCAGCAATGGCATTTGCAGAAGCGACAAACATTCCCTTTGTGATGATGGTTGATTCTGTGACGATAGAACCAAGACCAAGACCTGGGAAAACAAACGCGTTGTTTGATTGTCCAATTTCGTGTTCGATGCCATTATACTCAACGTTTTCGAACGGGCTTCCTGTTGCAACTAGTGCACGGCCGTCTGTCCATTTGAATAGATTTTCTGGCACTGCCTCAGCTAGTGGTGTCGGGTTAGACATTGGCATAATGACAGGACGTTCTGTATGAGTTGCCATTTCTTTAATGATTTCTTCTGTAAAGGCTCCGCCTTGACCTGAAGTACCAATTAAGATCGTTGGCTTCACTTGGCGAACAGTTTCCGCAAAGGAGATTTGTCCTTTTTCATCACGTGCCCAGCCCTTCACTTCATCAGATGAACGAAGGTACGGTTTTTGGAAATCAAATACTTCACCTTCAAATTGATCTGTTAACAATCCTCTATAGTCTAGCGTCCAGAATGATTGATTTGCTTCTTCTTCAGAAAGACCTTCAAGTACCATTTTGTCACGCATTTGATCTGCGATGCCGATACCAGCTGACCCAGCTCCAAAGATTACTACACGATGATCTTTCAATTGCGTACCAGTTTTCTTGACAGCTGCAAGAACTCCCGCTAAAGTAATGGCACCAGTACCTTGAATATCATCGTTAAATGTTAAAATGTTGTCATTGTATTTTTTCATGATGTTTCGTGCGTTTTTGTTTCCTAGATCTTCCCAGTGAAGCAATGCTTTCGGGAAGAATTTCAATGCTGCTTTCACATAAGCATCAATGAACTCATCGTATTTTTCACCTTGTACACGTTTGTAATGGTTCCCGATGTACAATGGATCATTCAATAATTTTTCGTTGTTTGTTCCAACATCTAATACGACTGGAATCACACGGCTTGGATCAATACCTGCTGCCGCAGTGTAAACCGCTAATTTACCGATAGCGATGTTAATCCCGCCAACACCCCAGTCACCTATTCCAAGAATGCTCTCAGAGTCAGTTGCAACAATCAAATCAATGTCGCCAGCTGTTGCATGTAAGTTTTCAAAAGCTTTTTCGATGCCGTCAATGTTGTCGATTGAAAGATAGACACCATGAGGTCTTCTGTATTCATGGCTGTATTCCTGAATCGCTTCACCAACAGTTGGTGTGTAGACAACAGGGAGCATTTCACGTAGCTTGTCTTTTAATAGTTTGTAGAACAACACTTCGTTACGGTTTTGTAAATCACTTAAGTATACATTTTGACGAAGTCGATCTGGCTGTGCTAGAAATTGCTTATACGCTCTTTCAGCTTGTTGTTCTAAAGTCAGAACAGTTGGAGGCAGCAATCCTTCTAAGCCAAGCTCTTGTCTTTCTTCTTCTGAGAAAGCAACGCCTTTGTTCAACGTTGGAATCGATAATACATCTTTACCTGTCAAAGTGGTTTCGAGGTAACCTTCTTTTGTTTTCTTCACGTTGTTCATCAAAAACTACCCTCTTTCTAAAATATAAATAAAGTTAACTATTATCCAAAAGAACGATCAAGGAGAAAAATCCTTAATCAAAAAATTATGACAAGAAATCGAACTTTTCGTTAAAATGCTTCACTACAGTTAGTCATTTTATGCCTGCTGATATCAAAACGCAAGCGATGGAAATTAGATAATTTTTTCGTAGCATTATTTAATTTATTTAAGTACAAATGATAGGTGTTCAGCCAAAAAACAGTAAAACAAAACACAGCGGCATTTGCTATTTTTTAATTGTCAAGTGTTGTACCAACATCAAGTTTTGGTACTTCATGGTGATGTCTGCATCGTGCTTCGTATGATTCCTGCGCACCTACTAGAATAATGGGATCGTCGTAGGATGCGGGTTTACCGTCGATCAAGCGCTGTGTTCTACTCGCTGGGGAGCCGCATACCGAACAAACCGCTTGAAGTTTTGTCACAAGCTCTGCACATGCCATTAAATGCGGAACAACACCAAATGGCTCTCCTCTGAAGTCTTGATCAAGGCCTGCAACAATGACCCGGTAGCCTTTATCCGCCAATTGAGTGACAATGTCAATGATTGTCTCATCAAAAAATTGCACCTCATCAATGCCAATGACATCTGTTTTTTCTGATATGTGCGTTATTATGTCTTTTGGTGAGGCTACTGCAATCCCATCTACTGATGAACCGTTATGAGATACAACTGAACTTGCGCTATATCGGTTATCAATCGCTGGTTTGAATATTTTTACTTCTTGTTTGGCAAAGCTGGCTCTTTTGGCTCTCCGGATCAATTCCTCCGACTTTCCAGAAAACATACTACCGCAGATGACTTCAAGCCAACCGCTTTGTTTCATCACATACATAAGGTCTTCTCCCCCGTTTTAAAGTTCCATCAATCCACGTAAAAAAACAGGCAAGAACGGATTCCTGCCTGTTTATTGTATCTATTATTACTTAAGACCGTATTTTTTATTAAAGCGGTCAACACGTCCATCAGCAGAAGCGAATTTTTGACGGCCTGTATAGAAAGGATGGCACTCAGAGCAAATCTCGATGCGTACCTCTTCTTTTACTGATCCAGTTTCAAACTCATTTCCACAAGCGCATTTGACTGTAGCTTTTTTGTAGTTAGGATGAATTCCTGTTTTCATCTACTGTCATCTCCTTCCGCCCTGAATCCAATTCGGAAACAGAGTTAATATCTCAGAATAAATTCTGAAACGCACATGATAAAATTATAACAGCGAGAGTCTATGATTGCAAATGTATTTTTTTAGGAAGCTATCTTCTTGATGCAGACATATTTGCTTGCTTCCACTCTTGCGTTAAGATATCAAAAAATTCTTGGTTTGTCTTTGTTTTTCTCATTTTACGCATGAATTTCTCAGCGAAGTCAGGTGTGTCAGACATTGATTTTCTCATCGCCCATAGACGATCAAGATGCTCTTTTGGCACGAGTAATTCCTCTTTTCTTGTACCAGAACGACGAATATCGATGGCTGGGAAGATTCTTCTCTCTGCAAGAGCGCGATCGAGATGGAGTTCCATGTTTCCAGTTCCTTTAAACTCCTCATAAATTACATCATCCATACGTGATCCTGTATCAACAAGTGCAGTTGCTAGAATCGTTAAGCTTCCACCTTCCTCGATGTTACGCGCAGCACCGAAGAAACGTTTTGGACGGTGGAAAGCAGCCGGATCAATTCCGCCGGAAAGTGTTCTTCCACTTGGTGGAATCACAAGGTTGTAAGCACGAGCTAGTCTAGTAATGCTGTCCATTAAGATGATGACATCTTTTTTATGTTCAACAAGACGCATGGCGCGCTCTAGTACAAGTTCTGCTACTTTAATGTGGTTTTCCGGTACTTCGTCAAAGGTTGAACTAACAACATCCCCTGCAACAGAACGTTCGATATCTGTTACTTCCTCTGGACGTTCGTCAATAAGAAGGACAATCAGTTCTGCCTCTGGATGATTTTCAGAAATGCTGTTGGCAATTTCTTTTAGTAAAATGGTTTTCCCAGCTTTAGGCGGAGCGACAATTAATCCACGCTGTCCAAACCCAACTGGCGCCATCATATCCATAATTCTAGTAGACAGATGATTAGGCTGTGTTTCAAGAATCATTTGACGATCTGGGAATAGCGGTGTGAGTGCAGGAAAGTGAACACGTTCCTTCGCTGATTCTGGGTCATCCCCATTCACCGCTTCAACATGAAGGAGGCCGTAGTAGCGTTCGTTCTCTTTTGGAGGTCTTACTTTTCCAGACACCTTATCTCCATTTCGTAAATCAAAGCGTCTGATCTGGGAAGCAGAAATATAAATATCTTCAGAACTAGGGGAGTAGTTAATCGGTCTTAAGAAGCCAAATCCCTCTGACTGAATAATCTCTAGAACCCCTTCCATAAATAAGAGATCCTCTTGCTCAGCATTTGCCTTTAGAATGGCAAATATTAATTCTTTTTTTGTTAGTTTGCTGTAATAAGAGATTTTATAGCGTTTGGCTAACTCATACAGCTCTTTTAATTTCATATTTTCCAAAGATGAAATCGAAACATCTTTCAATATGGACACCACACTTTTCTAGTCAATGTATTTCTTTACAAATGCTTGACCATTGTATTTGATTTGCTTTTTATTTCCGTTTTTTTGTTGGAATGACCTCGCTCTCATGGTAACGCTCCCACTCGCTATATCGTGTAAGATAGGAACAATGTGAAAATAGAGCTTTGTCAACATTGAGAAGGATATTGAGTATATCGTCATGATGCGGCAGTATTTAAACTTGTTGAAGCTTAAAAGAAGTGATTTCGCAGGAAATTTCGCAGCACTCTTTAGTTTTACCTCATTTGCAGAGAATATTCAACTTTAAAAAGAAAATGATATACAATTGACACCGATATGAAAAGCGGGTAATGAATACCCGCCTTCTGCTTACGGACGAATGACAAGATTTGGTTTTTTCTTTAAGCTATGTCTACCATCGACGAATCGAACTGTACCTGATTTTGCACGCATGACGACACTGTGCGTTGTACCAACAGATCCTTTGAATTGGACACCTTTTAACAACTCGCCGTCTGTTACGCCTGTCGCCGCAAAAATGGCGTCATCTCCTTTGACAAGGTCTTCCATTCGCAAGACTTTTCCAACATCCAGCCCCATTTTCACACAGCGCTTTAGCTCTTCTTCGCTTTGAGGAAGAAGTTTCCCGTGGATTTCGCCACCAAGCGCCTTCAGTGCAACAGCAGAAAGGACACCCTCTGGTGCTCCGCCTGAACCAAATAAAATATCAACACCTGTGTGATCAAATGCGGTATTAATGGCTCCTGCTACGTCTCCATCGTCGATCAGTTTAATTCTTGCTCCTGCTTCTCTCAGCTCAGCAATGATCTTCTCGTGTCTCTCTCTATTCAAAATCGTCGCAACAACATCTTCAATATCTTTGTTTTTCGCTTTTGCCACAGCACGAAGATTATCAATGACAGGCGCTTCAATATCGATGCAACCTACCGCTTCTGGACCTACTGCGATCTTATCCATGTACATATCAGGTGCATTTAACAAGTTGCCATGATCCGCAACTGCGATGACAGCTAAGGCATTCCAGCCGCCACTTGCGACAATGTTGGTTCCTTCCAATGGATCCACTGCGACATCAACGCGAGGTCCATATCCGTTGCCAAGCTTTTCCCCAATATAGAGCATTGGCGCTTCGTCCATTTCTCCCTCGCCGATGACAACTGTTCCTTTCATCGGAATGGTGTCAAATACATCACGCATTGCACTTGTTGCAGCATCATCTGCTTCGTCTTTCTTTCCTCTTCCCATCCAGCGGGCAGATTTTAATGCGGCTGCTTCTGTCACCCGTACTAGTTCCATCGATAAACTTCTTTCCATTATTGTCCAAATCTCCTCTCACAGTCAAAGCCTTATGAATTTTGAAGTTCTTCTATTTCTTGGTCATTCAGCTTTTCACGCCAGATGGTTGCACCCAAGCCTTCAAGCTTCTTTTCGAGCATACTATATCCCCTGTCTATATGTTCAAGCCCTGTGATCTCGGTCACACCGTCTGCCATTAACCCTGCGACAACGAGACAAGCTCCTGCTCGCAAATCGCTCGCTTTTACTTTTGCCCCTTGCAGCTGTGTTTGTCCAGTAATGATCGCAGATCTTCCTTCTACCTTCATGTTTGCGCCCATCCGGCGCAATTCGTCAATGTGCTTAAATCGGGCAGAGTAGATCGTATCTGTGACAACACTTGTGCCTTTTGCTTTTGTTAATAGGGCTGTCATCGGCTGTTGAAGATCAGTCGGAAAGCCCGGGTACACAAGGGTTTTGATATCGACAGGTTTAAGCCCTTCGTTTCTGCCTACGATCAACAACTGATCGTTACTCGTTTCAATGGTGAACCCCATCTCTCTAAGTTTCGCCGTAATTGATTCTAAATGAGTTGGGATCACATTATCAAGTACAACTTCATCTCCCATCGCAGCACCGGCAATTAAAAAGGTACCTGCTTCAATGCGGTCAGGAATAATGGAATGCTTACAGCCATGAAGTGATTCCACACCTTCGATACGAATCACATCAGTGCCTGCGCCTTTGATTTTGGCTCCCATGCTTGCAAGCAGTGTTGCCACATCAATAATTTCAGGCTCTTTGGCGGCATTTTCAATGACCGTTTTCCCTTCTGCAAGCACTGCGGCTAGCATAATATTGATGGTTGCACCTACACTGACAACATCAAGATAAATACGGGCTCCGACTAGCTTTTCAGCACGTAAATAAATGGCACCCTGCTCGTTTGTCACTTCAGCCCCAAGTGCTTCAAAACCTTTGATATGCTGATCGATCGGTCTAGGTCCTAAGTGACAGCCCCCTGGTAAACCAATAACAGCCTGTTTGAATCTACCAAGCATGGCACCCATTAAATAGTAGGAGGCACGTAGCTTTTTCACTTTCCCATTAGGAAGAGGCATACTGATCATCGTGGCAGGATTGACCACCATTTCACCTTTTTCAAATGTCACCTTACCGCCGATTTCTTCTAACAAATCTCGTAATGTGTCAATATCTGAAATGTGTGGAAGGCCCTCAATCGTGACTGGAGAGTCAGCAAGAATCGTGGCAGGAATTAGTGCCACAGCACTATTTTTTGCACCACTTATATGTATGGTCCCACGAAGGGGATCACCGCCGGCAATGTTTAACTTTTCCATATTTGTCTCCCTTCTTAAAGAAGATCGCTGTTGGAGTTATACTGTTTGTGGATGTCGCGCTTTAAAAGGTCTTGTCCAAAATTTAGCCAATATCAAGAGAAAGAATACAGGTTAAACGAAAATCATCGGAAGAAAAATAATCGAAGCTTTGCGAGGCTGTGATGTTCTCTTCTTTGCACAAAACATTTCTAAGCGTCGTTGCAAGAAACTGCGGCAAACGGAGGGTTTATTCCGTCTGCCACAATCACTTATTGATTCCAATCGGCTAAAAACTGCTCAATGCCTGCATCCGTTAGTGGATGTTTTGTCAGCTGCTTAATGACTTTTAGTGGCATTGTACCAATATGAGCTCCTCTAAGAGCAGCTTCTGTCACGTGCTGTGGGTGGCGAATGGATGCAGCAATGATTTGTGTATCTAATCCATGAACATCAAAAATGGTTTTCACTTCACTAATTAAGTCAAGACCGTTGTGACCAATGTCGTCTAAACGACCAAGGAATGGAGAAACGTATGTTGCACCAGCTCTAGCTGCAAGCAGTGCTTGATTCGCATTAAAGATTAACGTAACGTTTGTTTTAATGCCAAGATCCGTTAATGCTTTCACAGCTTTTAGACCATCTGTTGTCATAGGAATTTTCACTGTGATGTTTGGTGCAATAGCCGCCAGCTCTTTTCCTTCTTCAATCATTTCTTCTGCTTTTAAAGAAATAACTTCAGCGCTGACAGAACCTGAAACCACATCAGTGATTTCACGAAGGCGATCATGGAATGATACATCCTTTTCTTTCGCTACTAAACTAGGGTTTGTTGTAACGCCTGCTAAAACGCCAAGTTCGTGTGCTTCTTTAATGTCAGCGATATTCGCTGTATCTACGAAAAATAACATAAGTGTGCCACTCTCCTATCAATAAATTGTCTGAAATATAAATTTGATTGCGCTTTCTCGAGAGATGGCGAAAACCGCCTGTAATTCAGGCGGCTTTCGGTTCTCATCAAATTAAGCTTGGTTAGAAGAACCAAATTCGCGCATTTTGCCAATAACAGTCGCTTTAATTGCGTCACGAGCTGGTCCAAGATATTTACGTGGATCATACTCTTCTGTTTTTGCAGCAAGTGTTTCGCGAACTGCTTTTGCAGAAGCAATTTGGTTTTCAGTGTTTACATTGATTTTTGCTGTTCCAAGTGAAATTGAACGCTTGATGTCAGCAGTCGGAATTCCTGTTCCGCCGTGAAGAACAAGTGGAATACCTGTTGTTTTTCCAATTTCTTCCATTTCAGCGAAACCAAGATTTGGTTCACCTTGATATGGACCATGAACTGAACCTAAAGCAGGTGCAAGACAGTCGATACCAGTGCGCTCTACAAGCTCTTGACACTCTTTTGGATCAGCATAAATAACGCCCTCTGCGATGACGTCATCTTCTTGTCCACCAACAGTTCCAAGTTCAGCTTCAACAGATACACCGTGGAAATGTGCAAGCTCAACTACTTTAGCAGTTGTTTCCACGTTCTCTTCAAATGGGTGGTGAGAAGCATCAATCATTACAGAAGTAAATCCTGCATGAATTGCTTTCGCACAAGCTTCAAAGCTTGAACCGTGATCTAAATGAATCGCAACAGGAACTGTTACATTATATTCTTCGATTAACGCTTTAACCATTGCGACAACAGTTTTGAAGCCGCCCATGTAGCGCCCTGCGCCTTCTGATACTCCTAAGATAACCGGAGATTTCTCAGCTTCAGCAGCTTGTAAAATCGCTTGCGTGAATTCTAAGTTATTTAAGTTAAACTGTCCAACAGCGTAACCTTTTTCCTTTGCGTCTTTCAACATTTCTGTCATTGAAACTAAAGGCATGATGAAAAATCCTCCCTATGTAGCTAATTTGCTTACTAAAAAAGCTCTCCACCCTAGCATGACCAGAATTTCTCGCCATATGTACACTTTCAAAGTCAGATCGCTTTCTTCTTATCTAGGATACCAATTATTCGACAAATCGGCAACAGAATGAATTCATTCTCAATCATTTCCAATTAACCATTTGTCTCAAGCGGTAAATATTCTTTCACTGCATCTCTGATTTCATCAATGTCAAATGGCTTTGCAAAATGCGTCAGTGCACCAAGTTCTTTGGATTCTTGAATCATATCCAGTTCACCATAGGCCGTCATAATGATCACACGGATGTCTTCATCAATTAATTTCATTCGTTTTAAAATTTCAATTCCATCCATTCCGGGGATTTTCATATCTAGCAGGACAAGGTTCGGTCTATGGTTCTTTACAATATCTAATGCCTGTAGTCCATTCGCCGCTTGGAACGTTTGGTAGCCTTCTTTATGAAACACTTCATTCAGTAAGATTCTAATACCGTACTGATCATCGACAATTAAAATTTTTTCATTCATCTGTTACACCCCATTGCTTTCATTTTGCTTTCATTTTTCGCCATAAAAAGAGCAGTTGTTAAATAATTCTGTTTGATTTTCACATTTCCTTTAATTATAATAGTTTACTTTACGACATTTTCTGAGCATTTATTCTAATATTCTCTTTATATTCTATTATAAAATGATCTGACCGAAGGAGGAAATGAGTCTTGTTAAAAATTTTCACCACCCAATTATCAGGTATTTTTTCACGTATTGGAGAAAAGGAAGCAGAAGCAATTGAAGATGGCGCACGTCTTCTTGCTCAGGCAGTGGTAAGTGGTCATTCTGTTTATTTTCACGGAAAGAATGAGCTAGCTGCTGTGGCATTAGAGGCACGTGACAGCAAGGAGCCCTTTCCTGGTGCCAAGGTGTTACCACTTGATCAAAAAGAGCGTAGTGGCCTCCATACAAGTGACAGGGTGCTTCTATTCTATTCCGATCCAGAAGATCAGGAGCTTCATTCACTTGTCAAAGAGCTACATGCACAAGGTACGCCGATTGTCGGTGTTGGACCAGCGCAAAAGGAACCGTCAACGATTGAAGAACATTGCGATGTTCACATCCATTTCCAGCTCAAGCAGCCACTTGTCCCCGCCGATGATGGAACAAGATTCGGCTACCCTGCCTTGATGACTTGCTTATATGTGTACCATGCACTTTCTTTTACTGTGAAAGAAATTATAGAAGAATATGAATAAAAAAACTGCCGAGAAGCATATCATCTCGGCAGTTTTTTTGTTTTATTTTGATTCAGCTGCTTGTAAAGAAGCACCGACAAAATCTCTGAATAGTGGCTGTGGTCTTGTCGGTCTTGATGTGAATTCTGGGTGGAACTGAGATGCAAGGAACCAAGGGTGATCCTTCAGCTCGATAATTTCAACAAGACGACCATCTGGGCTTGTACCAGAGAAGACAAAGCCTGCATCTTCCATTTGCTGTCTGTATTCGTTATTGAATTCATAGCGATGACGGTGACGTTCGTATACCACTCCGTCATTGTATGCAGCAAATGCCTTTGTGTCTTCTTCTAGTTTACAAGGATACAAGCCAAGGCGAAGAGTACCACCTAGATCTTCTACATCCTTTTGTTCTGGAAGAAGGTCGATGATTGGGAATGCCGTTTCCGGGTCAATTTCCGCGGAATGTGCTCCCTTGAAACCTAGCACGTTTCTAGCGAATTCGATAGATGCTACTTGCATACCTAAACAAATACCGAAGAATGGCACTTTATTCTCACGGGCATATTGCGTTGCAATGATTTTCCCTTCGACCCCACGATCCCCGAAGCCGCCAGGTACGATAATGCCATCTACATCTTGAGCGAAGTCTGCCATTGTGTCTGCCGTGACTTCTTCAGCATTGATCCATTTGATTTGAACATCGGTATCAAATGCATAGCCTGCATGACGAAGTGATTCGACCACGGAAATGTATGCATCTTGTAGCTCAACATATTTTCCGACTAGACCAATGGTAATTTTTTTTGAAAGGCTTTGTACTTTGTCTACAAGCGCCTTCCACTCATCCATTTTTGCGTCTTGGCAATCAAGCTTCATGTGCTCACAAACAAGCTTGTCTAATCCTTGTTTTTGCAAATCAAGCGGAATGGAGTAGAGTGTATCTGCATCCTGACACTCGATGACGGCTCTTGTATCAATATCACAAAACAGGGCGATTTTATCCTTCATATCTTGTGTCATTGGCATTTCAGTTCTAACGACTATCACGTTTGGCTGAATTCCAAGACTGCGAAGTTCTTTCACACTGTGCTGAGTCGGTTTTGTTTTCATTTCGCCTGCTGCACGGATGTAAGGCACAAGGGTACAATGAATGTACATCACGTTTTCACGACCGATGTCACTCTTCATTTGACGAATGGCTTCAAGGAATGGAAGGGATTCGATATCTCCCACTGTTCCACCGATTTCTGTAATGACGACATCTGCACCCGTTTCTTTCCCTGCACGGTACACACGGTCTTTGATTTCATTTGTAATGTGAGGAATAACCTGTACTGTACCGCCTAAATAGTCGCCTCGGCGCTCTTTCTTTAGAACAGTAGAGTAGATTTTACCTGTTGTCACGTTGCTGTACTTATTCAAGTTAATATCTATAAAACGCTCATAGTGACCCAAATCAAGGTCTGTTTCAGCACCATCATCTGTGACAAACACCTCACCATGCTGGTACGGACTCATTGTCCCTGGGTCTACATTTATATAAGGGTCGAACTTTTGAATGGTCACATCCATCCCTCTGTTCTTCAGAAGGCGGCCTAACGATGCTGCCGTGATCCCTTTTCCAAGTGAGGAAACAACTCCTCCTGTTACAAAAATATACTTTGTCATTTCGTATGCTCCTCTCTTTTTTACCCTTGCATGACTAGACATGCACAGCTTCATCCACATAGAGTGTATCCCTAAATCTCTTGAAAAATAAGAAAGCTCCCTTTCAAATAAATGAAAGGGAGCGTAAATGAACGTATCATTACGTACTCTTTTTTAGAGAGCCCAAAATACATACTACATAGTTCGCTCTCGAAAGTCAAGACGGTTTTGACCTGTTTTGACGAGTGGTTTGAGAGGGTTATTTCTCTTCCTTGGCATTGTCTAAATCGTCTTCATCAATTTCAGTTAAGCCATCATCGTCTTCTTCATCGTCATCGTCGAATTCTTCTAGATCTTCTTCAATTTCTTCTTCATCTAAGTCGAGATCTTCGTCCTCTTCAACGAGATCAAGATCTTCTTCGATTTCTTCTTCCTCTTCTAAATCATCGAAGTCTTCTTCAACGACAGCTGCTTTTGTTTTTTTCTTTTTCGCTTTTGTTTTCACAGCTGGTAGCACTTCTTCTTCGACTTGATCAACTGGATACCAGCTGCGAAGTCCCCATCTCTGATCACCTAGCGAAATGAAACGGCCATCTATATTTAAGTCTGTATAAAATTGGGCAAGTCGATCATCAAGATCAGATTTTTTGATCCCTTGCAAACGGACCATTTCTTCTATTAACTCGGAAAACGTAATTGGTGCTTTGCTGTCTCTGAAAATTTCATAAGCAAGCTCTACTAAAGACATTTGTTTGAGCTGTTCCTGTGAGTATTCTTTCAAACTCAAGGTCAGACACTCCCTTTCTATTACATGTATGTATCCATTTATCAGTGAAATAATAAGTATTTATACCTTATTTTTACGACAAACCATACCTCTCATTATAAACAAATTAGGGGAGTTTATGCCACCTTTATCGCAGTTTAATTTTGATTTTTTCACAATAGAAGAATCAAGGAGACTTCCTCTCATCCGCAGACACTTTTATTTTGACAAAAAGACTCATTTCCTAAAAACAAGGCAGTCTTCATCATCAAGGAAATTTATTCCTTCACAGAATGTTCACTTACATCCTTTTGTTATCAGAAATCTATAATGATAAGTGACTAATTTTGAGAGGTTGATCGATTTGCCATTGACAAAAAAGAAAGATATTCAATTTGGTGTCTTCATGTGTTTTTGCATGTTTTCAGTCATGTATGTTTACAATCTATTTTTAAACGGGATGCTTGGTCATATGACTTGGATGGAAGGGACACTTCTTTACGTGATCGGTTTCGCTATCGCTCTATTGATTGAAATGTGTATTGTTGGACCTTCAGCGCAAAAGGTAGCAACCCGCTTTGCGCCTAAAGGCAAGAAATTATACTTCATTCTTACACTATCGATATGTATCGTATTTGGCATGGTTTGCCTCATGTCTCTATGCGGATATTTGATTCAGGCTATTCTTGAAGGATTTCAAACGCAATCTATCGTTTCTGATTATTTTTCTATTTTCGGTCAGAATTTGATGATGGCACTACCCTTACAGCTTTTGATCATGGGGCCTTTGGTGCGTTTTGTGTTTTTCAAATGGATGAAATCCAAACAGACAGCGACTGTATAAGGGCTTTAATCCGTTAGCGGGAACGAGTCAAACAGACCACCTTGAGATAAGGTGGTCTTTGCGTGTTTTCTACATGTCTAGCAGTTTTCGCGAGATGACCAGCCGCTGAATTTCTTGCGTGCCTTCATAGATTTGTGTGATCTTCGCATCTCGCATGTATCGTTCGACTGGGTAATCCTTTGTATAGCCGTACCCGCCAAAGATTTGGACGGCTTCTGTCGTTACCTTCATGGCTGTATCACCGGCAAAGAGCTTAGACATGGCTGATTCTTTTCCATATGGTCGTCCTTTTGATTCAAGCCACGCCGCCTGATATGTCAGTAGCCTTGATGCTTCAATCGCTGTCGCCATATCGGCTAACTTAAAAGCAATCCCTTGCTGCTGGATGATGGGCTTGCCAAATTGCCGGCGCTCCTTTGCATAATTGACTGCCGCGTCAAGAGCACCTTGAGCGATCCCAACAGCTTGTGCTGCAATGCCATTTCTGCCGCCATCGAGCGTCATCATGGCTATTTTAAACCCTTCTCCTTCTTGACCGAGGCGATTCCTTTCATGTATACGACAATCCTCAAATATAATTTCAGTCGTTGGCGAAGAACGTATGCCCAGTTTGCTTTCCTTTTTGCCAATGAAGAAACCTGGGGTCTCTTTCTCAACAATAAAGGCTGTAGTATTTCGAGAGGTTGCCTCTGGTTCCGTCACGGCAAACACAATGTAATAATCTGCAATGCCGCCATTTGTAATAAAGATTTTCGCACCATTTAGGACGTATTCACTGCCAGCTTTCACGGCTGTTGTCTTCATGCCCCCTGCATCTGAGCCGGAACCATTTTCCGTCAGTGCATATGCCCCGACTTTCTGCCCCCCTGCCAGCGGTTTTAAATAGGTCTCCTTTTGCTCATCCGTCCCGAATGAATATATCGGCCATGAGGCGAGAGAAGTGTGTGCGGATAAGGTCACGCCCGTAGAGGCGCATACCCTTGAGAGCTCTTCCACTGCTATGACATATGCCAAATAGTCACTGCCAATCCCGCCGACCTCTTCCGGCCAAGGAATTCCCGTTAAGCCAAGCTCCGCCATTTGATGGAAGATAGTTGGATCGTATGTTTCTGTCTCGTCCCGCTCTGCTGCTGTTGGCTCCACTTCATTTCTTGCAAAATCTCTTACCGTTTTTTGTATCATTTTATGTTCATCACTTAATTGGAACTGCATCATGAGCCACCTCATTTCATATTAACTGCTTACAAATGACTAGCCTTTGGATTTCACTCGTTCCTTCATAAATTTCACAAATTTTTGCATCACGAAAGTAGCGTTCTACGTTGTATCGATTTGTATAGCCCGCCATGCCTAACAAATGGATGGCTTCTGTACTAATCTCAACTGCCGTTTTGGAGGCAAATAATTTGGCCATCGACGCTTCCTTTGTGACAGGTCGATTCGCTTGTTTGTAGGAAGCCGCCTGATAGACGAGCAGCTTCGCTGCTTCCCATTTAGTTGCCATATCCCCAAGGCGAATGGTTGATTCAAGCCCAGCCGGATTCCGTTTGAAATAGGTGACTGTCTCATTGAATGCGGCTTCTGCAATGCCGAGGCTTTGGGCTGCAATGCCAATTCTCCCAGCATTTAAGCTAGACATGGCAATGTGAAAGCCTTCTCCCTCTTCACCGAGTAGCTGCTCCTTCGGAATACGGACACCGTCAAAATGAAGGGTCACTGTCTTTGATCCGTGAAGCCCCATCTTCTTCTCATCTTTTCCAATCGTAAAGCCTGGTGTATCTTCCTCAACAATAAATGCCGATATATTCTTTTTCGTAGAGGCAGGGTCTGTCACGGCAAAAACAAGGTACAGGTCTGCCTCACCGCCACTTGTAATAAAAATCTTCGTTCCATTTAACACATAGTATTCGTCTGCCCGCTCTGCCCTTAGCAGAATACTTGAGGCATCTGATCCAGCAGTAGGTTCTGTTAAACAAAATGCCCCCAGTTTCTGACCAGACGCAAGTAATGGAACATAAGACGTTTTTTGCTGATTCGTACCAAATGCCAAAATGGGCATCGTCACAACAGAGGTATGAACGGACACAATGACACCAATGGTTGCGCTCACTTTCGAAAGCTCATGAATAGCGATGATATAGGTTGTAAAATCTGCCCCTAATCCTTGATACGTAGCTGGAATCGGAATGCCTAGAAAACCTTTCCTCCCCATCTCAGCTAAAAGTGCTCTCGGAAACTGACCTTGTTCCATGGCTTCTACTTCAGGGAATACTTGGTGTTGTGCAAACTTTGCTACTTGCTCTCTCCAAAGACGCTGTTTTTCCGTTAGCAAACCCTCCATCTTGACTCCCCCTATGAGTGGTCGTGGTATGTGTAAAAACCTCTCTTCGTCTTTTTCCCTAGCCAGCCTGCGCTCACGTACTTTTTCAATAGTGGACAAGGTCGATATTTACTATCCCCGAGACCCTCATGAAGGGTATTCATAATATATAAACATGTATCCAGCCCAATTAGGTCAGCGAGACGGAGCGGTCCCATTGGGTGATTCATACCAAGTGTCATGATGCCATCAATACTTTCTGCATCAGCCACTCCTTCATAAAGGGTGTAAATGGCTTCATTGATCATCGGCATTAATATGCGGTTTGATATAAATCCTGGGAAATCTTCCACTTCAATTGGCGTCTTGTTTAATTTAGTGGCTGTTTCATAGACGGTTTGATATGTTTGGTCATTTGTTTGCAGTGCACGAATCACCTCAACTAGCTTCATCACAGGCACAGGATTCATAAAATGCATACCTATGACTTGCTCCGGTCTTTTCGTAACGGCAGCTAATTCTGTGATCGATAAGGAAGATGTATTGGTTGCGAATATCGTTTCAGCCTCTGCATATTGATCAAGGGTTTGAAAGATTTGTTTCTTGATGTTCATTTGCTCTGATGCCGCTTCAATTACTAGATGAGCCTGTTTTACGTCCTTTAAATCCGTTGAGATAGCAAGCCTCTGGGTAATATCACGGACAGCTTGATGTGCCAGCTTCCCTTTTTCCGCTCGTTTCGTCAATTGTTTCGTCATGGATGAAATGGCTTTATGAATCTGCTCCTCTGCTGCATCATGGAGCAGGACGGTATAGCCTGATTGTGCAAATACTTGTGCAATCCCTGACCCCATTTGACCAGCGCCGACAACCAATACGGTTTCTTCTGTACTCATGACAATCACCCTCTCCTCTTTTATTCCACCTGAATCATGACAGCATCCCCTTGACCGCCTCCACTGCAAATGGCTGCGATACCAATACCGCCTCCTCTTTGTTTTAATGCCTGAATCAAAGTCAGGATGATACGTGTTCCACTGGCGCCAATTGGATGACCGAGCGCTACTGCTCCTCCATTAATATTCATTTTTCGCCGGTCCAGCTTCAGAATTTGTTCACATGCCAACGCCACCGCTGAGAAGGCTTCATTGATTTCAAATAAATCGATATCCACTAAACGCTTCCCTGTTTTCTGTAGTAGCTTTTCAATCGCAAAGGCTGGGGTTTTTGGAAAATCTTTTGCTTCTCCTGCCACCTGTGCATGCCCGAGCACGACAGCCATTGGCTTTTCCCCATGTTGTACGGCGTATGTGTCTTTCATTAACAGAAGCGCACATGCTCCATCATTGACACCTGGTGCGTTTCCAGCGGTAATGGTCCCGCTTGGGTCAAAAACAGGCATGAGCTTTGATAATCTTTCATATGACGTATCACGTCGTGGTGACTCATCCTCCGTGATAGATTGTTCTCCTTTTTTCGTCTTGATCGAAATAGGCGTCACCTCATTTTCAAAAAACCCTTTTTTTTGCGCTTCGATGGCTCGCTCATGACTCCTTAACGCCCAAAGATCTTGTTCTTCTCGTGTGATCCCCAGCTCCTTCGCGACAAGGCCCCCATATTCACCCATATGAACACCTGTAAATGAACAAGTTAAGCCATCTGATATCATTGCATCTTGCACTGCACCATCCCCCATTTTGTACCCCCACCGTGCCTTTTTGAGAAGATAGGGTGCATGAGACATTGATTCCATACCGCCTGCCACAATCACCTGAGCATCTCCTGCTCGAATGATCTGATCTGCTGTACTGACACTGCGCATTCCAGAAGCACAGACCTTGTTCATGGTTTGTGTTGGAACTGACCATGGGAGATCAGCATATCTCGCTGCTTGCCTTGAAGGAATTTGTCCTTGCCCTCCTTGGAGCACACTTCCCATGATGACCTCATCCACCTCGTGAGCACCCGTGGCCTTTTCCAGTGCAGCCTTAATCGCCACTCCACCTAGTTGTGCGGCAGTCAAACGACTTAAGGTTCCACCCAGTTTTCCAAATGGCGTTCTCGCTCCAGATACAATGACAGTCCTGTTCATTTGTTTTCTCCCCCCTGTTTGTTACCGCTTACATATAATCGTACAGTTGTTGACATGACATCCATTACTTGCCGATGAACATGACATTCATCGGCATATCCCTTACGAAGCCTGTATTTTGGTCTCTCCGAACACGGATTTTTCAAGAAGCTCTGCTACGTCAAATGTTCCAACTTGCTCTTCTACTTCCTTCGCTTTCGTCCCATCTCCAAGCATTGTTAAACAATATGGACAACCTGAGCTAATGATCGATGGCTGCACTTGTAATGCTTGTTCTGTCCTTGCAGTGTTGATCCGAGTCCCTGTCTCTTCTTCCATCCACATTAAGCCTCCACCTGCACCGCAGCACATACCTGTCTCCCTGTGGCGCTCCATTTCTTTCAACGTCACACCAGGAATGGCTTTTAAAATATCTCTTGGCGGGTCATACACCTCGTTATACCTGCCTAAGTAGCATGAATCATGGAAAGTGATGACTTCATTGACTTCATGTACAGGTGTTAATTTGCCCTGTTTGATTAGCTCTGCAAGTAATTCTGTATGATGGAACACCTCTGCTTCTAGTCCGAAGTCTGGGTATTCATTTTTAAATAAATTGTAAGCATGTGGATCTATCGTGACGATCTTGGTGACGCCGTTTTTCTGAAATTCTTCAATATTTTTCGTCGCAAGCTCTTGGAATAAGAATTCATTTCCGAGTCTTCTTGGTGTGTCGCCTGAATTCTTCTCTTTATTGCCTAAGATGGCAAAGGAGACACCTGCTTCATTGAGCAATTTAGCAAAGGCGAGCGCTATCTTCTGACTTCTATTGTCATACGCCCCCATTGAGCCAACCCAAAACAAATAGTCGAAGGATTGGTCTTCTTTTTTCAATTCTTTCACTGTCGGTACATGCACATCTTCTCTAAGATCACGCCAATTCTCCCTTTCTTTCCGGTTCAATCCCCATGGGTTTCCTTGACGTTCAATGCTTGTCATCGCACGCTGTGCATCTGCGTCCATCTTTCCTTCTGTCAGCACGAGATATCTGCGCATGTCAATAATTTTATCAACATGTTCGTTCATAACAGGGCATTGATCTTCACAGTTTCGGCACGTCGTGCAAGCCCATATTTCTTCTTCTGTAATGACCTCTCCTATCAGGGAAGGATGATACAAGGAACTGGCTGCGGATTCTTCTGCTCCAGTACCCTTCGCCTGCATCGCCAGTTGATTACCTGTTGTTTGCTGGAAGGCTAGTTGCGGCACCCATGGCGTCTTTGATGTAATCGCAGCCCCTTTGTTGGTCAAATGATCCCTTAATCGTAAAATCAAATCCATTGGTGACAGCATTTTACCTGTTCCAGTGGCAGGGCACATATTTGTACAACGTCCGCATTCAACACATGCGTACAAGTCGATCAGCTGGGACTGACGGAAGTCTTCAATTTTCCCAACACCGAAGGTCTCCTGCGTCTCGTCTTCAAAGTCAATTTTTTGCAGCTTGCCTGGCGGGTCCAATCTACTGACGAACACATTCACCGGTCCTGCAATGAGGTGAGCGTGCTTGGACTGCGGCACGTATACTAAGAACGTCAGCAAGATGAGAAGGTGAACCCACCATGCGACATAGAAGATCACGGTTGCCGCAAAAGGCGACAGCCCGCTCAGTAAGAAGGCAATGCCTGAAGCGATTGGCTCAGTAGGTGATAATGCGTGTCCATGCCAAATGATATTCATGCCATTTCCGAGCAATACCGTTAACATCAATCCGCCAATAAACAACAGCACAAGGCCCGATTTAAAGCCTCTTTTTAAACGGACAAGCTTCTCCACATACCTTCTATGGAATGCCCAAACCACTGCCACTAAGATCAGAAGTGTGACGACCTCTTGGAAAAAAGTAAAGAATCCATACAACGGACCTAACGGAAGCCCGCTATCTGGGACAAGTCCTTTCATAATAAAATCAAGTGCACCGAACTGAACAAGTATAAAGCCATAGAAAAACAGCACGTGAATGATGCCGCTTTTCTTGTCCTTTAACAGCTTTTTTTGTCCAAACACATTAACCCATACACGCTCTAATCGTTTCTTCATGTCTTGTTGGAACTCTTCTTTCTTTCCAAGACGAATATACGCCGCTCGTGTTCGAATGAGATAAATAAACAAATAAACAGCGTAAGCGGTCACTGCCGCAAATGCGATCAAATGAACAATGAACAGGCTGTTCATCTTGACCTCCCCCTTTCATTCCCCAAACTCCACTTTGCTTCGTTTCCATGTTGTACCTCTATCATAAATAATGAATGAGTATTCAGTCAATATTTTTTGTGTGTTTGGGTACACTATTGAAATCTGCAAAAAGGAGGAATGTACATGATCGCATTGATCATCCTATTCATACTCATTGCTTTAGCACTTCTTGTGATATTAGACCTTTATATGGCTAAGAAATATTTCTCTACCCATGCTTTCGAGCGGTCCTTTGACCAGACGAGTGGAGATGCAACCTTTTATCATGATGGCGAACCTTTTTTCGACCAGTTACTCAGTGATATTCACAAGTCTTCTTCTTCTATTCATATGATGTTCTTCATTGTAAAGAACGATGAGATTGGGCAAAGGATCTTACAAGCATTAAAAGCAAAAGCAGAACAAGGAATCTCGGTTTTTTTGCTTACCGACCGACTTGGTTCCTATTCGTTTGATCAAAAGACAATACAGATGCTTCAAAAAAGTAGCATCCAATTTTATTTTTTAAATAAACCCCGCTTTCCTTTTTTCGTATATCGTTTGAACATGCGAAATCATCGGAAGATTACGGTCATCGATGGGAAAATCGGCTATATTGGTGGGTTTAATATCGGTGATGAATATGTAGGAAAAAAGGGGCGCTTTGGCATTTGGAAAGATTACCATTTAAGAATGACAGGACCCGTTGTCGCAGACCTTCAGCATGTATTCCTCAATGATTTGTACAGGACGGCTGACATTCATCCGTTGCCATACGAGGTTTTCCCTACACTAGAACCGGGAACATTACCATGCACAGTACGTGCAACTGCTGGCTTTTCACTAGAAGCTTTATTTCTCAATGATATTGAGCAGGCAAAGGATCGGATCATCATCTGTTCACCTTATTTTATTCCCTCAAACCCGCTGATAGATGCCTTGCTGAATGCACGAAAACGGGGCGTAACTGTGGAGATCATCATTCCAATGAAGGCGGATCATCCCCTTGTCAAAGAGGCTGGTTTTCATTATATGAGAGATCTGATCAAATCTGGCTGTTATGTGTATCGTTTTTATAAAGGGTTTTACCATTCAAAAGCGATTTTGATTGATCAGAAGCGTTGCATGATCAGTACCGCGAATTTTGATAAGCGCAGCTTGTTTTTAAATGAAGAAGTCGATGTGGTGATTGATGATGCCAATTTTACAGCACACGTTGAGCAACAGATTCGTGAACACATTGCCGTTTCTGAGCAAATGACACAAGAAAAATATAGGCAACGCCCTCTTTTGACGCGACCACTTGAGTGGGTAGGTGCCATGTTTTCGTATTTTTTATAAAGGAGATGACATATGCGTTATCGATTTGGCTATGTATCCAATGCGGTCACTTTGTGGGAAGCTTCTCCTGCCAAGTCGCTGACCTTCGCAAGATACAGCAAGCTCTCAAAAGAAGACAGAGTAGAAGCTTTATTACGAACAACAAAAGCCAATCTCGTCAATACGTTAAGAACACTTTATTTCGCCATTGCTCATGATATCCCGCTTTATCGTTTTTCAAGTTCGATTGTCCCACTGGCGACTCATCCAGAGGTTCGCTGGGACTTTGTGACACCTTTTCGCAAGGAGTTTCTAGAGATTGGTCTATTGGTGAAACGGCATGGAGTCAGAGTGAGCTTTCACCCCAAACAATTTACCTTGTTTACAAGCACAAAACCTACGATTACAGAGAATGCCGTGATCGATATGACATATCATTATCACATGCTAGAGGCGATGAAGCTTGAAGAGGAAGGCTACATGAATATTCATGTGGGCGGTGCCTATGGAGACAAAGAATCTGCCCTTCATCGTTTTGATGAAAACATCAAACAGCTCCCGGCACATATCAAGAATAGAATGACGCTAGAGAATGATGACAAAACGTATACATCGTTAGAAACGCTTAATGTATGTGAAAAGCATGAGATCCCTTTTGTTTTTGATTACCATCATCATGTGGCAAACAAAGATGATACTGCTGCACTGGATGACATTTTACCAAGAATGTTTGATACATGGATCAAAACGGGCATTCCTCCTAAAATTCATTTATCCTCACCAAAATCTGAAAAGGCGATACGCAGTCATGCAGATCATGTAGATATGTCCTTTGTTTTGCCACTCTTTCATGCATTAAAGCCATATGGACAGGATGTGGACTTTATGATTGAAGCCAAGTCAAAGGATCAAGCGCTGCTCCGTCTCGTTGAAGAGCTATCTGCCATAAGAGGCAATCGGCGAACTGGCGGAGGGACCATTGAGTGGAAGACATAGTGAAAGGTTTATCTCTGTGCAAACAGGGGTAAATGCTATTGTGAGAAAGTAATCAACAGGAGGATAAGAGGATGTCTCAAATCTATTCAATTCGTATTGCTGCGAAAGCATTGAATTTACATAAGCTTATTTCTCTATACGAAAAGTGCCAGCAGGCTCAGCATCGTTTATATGTGTATTCTAAAAAAACCATGTGTAACATCAAGAATATTGTAGAGCTCGAAACTTTCAGGCTCACTCATCTAGAATCAGATTACTTAATTGTGGTAGAGGGAAAGCAAGCACAAGACCTCCTTCAACCATTTGAAAAAGAGAACGTTTCATAAAAGAAGAGCAGCCCAATGGCTGCTCTCTGATTGTTGAAAACCCCCTTGAAGTCTAGGAGTTTGTTTGAATCAATAGGCTTTGGGTGTAGTGAATGAGTCAACTCCTTAATGCTCACTTCGTTCCGCTTACCGTTGACCCATGCCATATGTGTTGTTTCTTCCTTTTTATGGTGTGTCATCTTTGTTTTCTCCTAAAAAAAGGAGTGGCAGTTTTTCGTTTTTAGGCACATTCCTTTCAAAAATCGCAACCACCACAAACAAATCACACTGTGATTTTAAACATGAAATGGTTGCAGTTTTCCCTTATGCTCTTTTCACCTTTTCCGAAATGTCTCCAGTGACACTTATCAAAATTCTTCTCTCTCAACCCGCTACGCAAAACAAAAACATTTTGCCTTTTGATCTAAAAGGTCGTAGCGTATCCCGTAGCGAATGAATCATAAATAGGTGAACCCGCTATGAAACCCGAAACCTATCTTTCTTCACAAGACATTGCAAACAAGCTCAATGTCTCCAGCGTCACGATACACAAATACGCCGCCATGCTTGAAAAAAACGGCTATAATTTCGCCAAAGACACTAAGGGATGGCGTCAGTATAATGAGTCCGATTTATCCGCTATGGAGTATATATACACACACTCTAAATTGAGTGGTAAATCACTAGAAGAAGTAGCCAAACTTGTAGCGACCTTATATCGGTCAAACTTATCCATATCGGATACCGCTACAAGATGTCAATGTCACTGATCTCGTTCAAAGACAAGAGGAATTCAATCGAGCCATCCTAAAACGACTAGAACAATTTGAAGAACAACAAAAAAAGCGAGATGAAAACCTCATGCTCGCTTTGATAGAATCCATTGAAACAAAAAAATGATTGCTGCATCTCAACAAAAAAAGTGGTGGCAATTTTGGAATTAGATCAACAGTAACTTATCTCTACTTTAAGTATTAAAATCTCTTAATTGCCATCAGTGAAACAAAATAATAAAGAGCCTAAATTCAGGCTCTTTATTATTGTTTATGAAATTCTTTCAGCCCATTTATGGCACAATAAGCTAAAATCATTTGATGTTTACCAAACATATATAAAAACAATCACTTATCACTAAATAACTTATCAATTATGTTAATAGCAAAAAAACCAATAGGGAAAGCAACAATAAAATACAGAAAATTTTTAGGCATAAACATATTATAATAATAGAAAAATACACTGAAAAATAGAATCACAACAACATATTTAATGAATTTTTTCAAAAAAATTCCTCCTAATATATATCTACCCAACCATTATTAGGACGCTTATCCCTTTTATCTAATTGTTTAGCAATTTGACCTCCAAGATCCAAATAATTCAATGCAACTGTGACAGCAAGACCAACAGAAAAGGCCAATTTTTTAGCTCCCCATGCCTTTAATCTACTTGTTACTGTTTTAGTAAATATTCTTTTAGCTTCCGCTTTACCTTTTTTAATAATAAATGATTGAATAGCACCTACACCACCACCAACAGCAAAACCAATAACTGCATTGAAAACTGCACCTGCAAATCTATTAGTTACACCGATCTTTATCTTTTTTTCTTTTTAGCAGCTTGAATTTCCTTAGCTCCAAAGGAAGAAGCAATTGCATTTTTAACAAAAGCAAAATCCTCATTATCTACTTCGTTAATTACTTCAACTAACTGCTCTTGCGCTGCTAATAAATCGTTATAAGTATCAGACTCTTCATCGAAGAAATTTGTTAATTCTTGTTCAATATTTCCTTCTCGTCAACATTTGCAAGTTCTACTTGTTCTTCTACTATTTGATCAAATAATTCTCTCTCATCTTTCGTCATTTCATCTATCGAAGGCATATTTTCAACCTCTTCTTCAAGACCAAAATCCTCAGATAAAACATCATCACTAGGCTGAATATTCGTATCTATACCATCCGCGGTCTCAGAAGCTAAAACTCCTTCTAAAACAGGCTGTTTCTCATCATCTGACTCTGCAAAACTAGTCAAAGTTGATAATGAACTAATAGTGAAAATAATTACTGTCAAAATTGAAACCTTTTTACAAAAAGAATTAATACTCATTTTAATAATATCCTCCTAAAATAATAAATGATGACTATTATAATATAAAAAAACAAATAGAGGTAAATATATCTAAAATATAGATAAAAATAACAAACAAAAAGTAGACTTATAACAGCCTACTTGTCTAATTTATGTAATTACAATATATAAATAAATCATGATCTCAGACGTCTCATTAGCCACCTGATCATCATCTTCTTCAAGCATCAATTACCTTTTTCCCTTTGACCCACTGCACGTGCACAATCGGTGTGTAATCCAATTTCATTGCACGCTTCCAAAGACTCACGAGCATTGGAGCGGAACGAATTGACCATTCGTGAGCACCAGCGCGCAGGGCCGACAACGAATGCGAGGGTTTGTCTACACGCTGAAAGCCCTTGTTCAAAAGGGCTTCTATTCATGACCAAACTGCGCTTCATGCAGTCTGCTGTATACACCGCCCATTTGAATCAAGTCTTGGTGACGGCCTTGTTCTTGGATGCCTTCCTCTGTGACGACAATAATACGATCTGCATGTTTAATTGTCGCAAGTCGATGGGCTATGACCAGTGTGGTCCTGCCGGCTGCTAGTTCATTTAATGCATCCTGGATGGCTTTTTCTGTTTCTGTATCAAGCGCCGATGTGGCTTCGTCTAAAATGAGAATCGAAGGATTTTTTAGGAACATTCGAGCGATCGACAAACGTTGCTTTTGACCGCCTGACAATTTCACACCTCGTTCGCCAATGACAGTATCAAGGCCTTCCGGGAATCTCAGAACGAGTTCTTCTAAATGAGCCCGGCGCACAGCCTCCCAGATTTCCGCTTCGCTTGCTTCTAAATACCCGTACGCAATATTTTCACGTATGGTGCCGGAGAATAAAAAGACATCCTGCTGCACAATACCAATTTGCTGTCGTAATGAAGACAAGGTCATTGATTTTGTGTTGACACCATCAATCATGATCTCTCCTTCATCCACATCATAAAAACGAGGCAAAAGACTACAAATGGTCGATTTTCCCGCACCTGATGGACCGACAAAGGCAATGGTTTCTCCTTGTTTAATGTGTAAATTGATCTCCTTCAATACATGATGATGTTCATCATAGCCAAACGTCACGTTCCGATATTCAATTTCCCCTTTCAGCACGTATACATCCCGTGCCTCTTCAGAGTCCTTGACATCTGGCTCTGTCTCCAGCAAGTCGACATAGCTTTTAAAGCCAGCAATGCCTTTCGGATACATTTCGATCACCGTGTTGATCTTATCAATCGGTCTGAATAAGACGTTTGTGATAAGGACAAAGGCGATAAAACCACCTGCACTCAATTGACCTTGTAGTACAAACCATGTACCTGCTAGAAGGACAAATAGTGTCACAAGCCGCGTCAAAATATAACTGATCGATCCATTGACCGACATAATTTTATAGGATAAGAGTTTTGCTTTTCGAAAGCGGTTGTTATTTACAGCAAAACGCTTTTTCTCAAAAGATTCGTTCGCAAAGGCTTGAACAAGTCGGATGCCACCAATATTGTTTTCAACCCTTGCATGGAAATCCCCAATATCATGATTTAACTGTGTAATCGCCTTTGTCATCTTTTTATTAAAATGAAGCGCAAGCCAGATGATGACAGGCATGATGAGGAATGTGAGTATCGCCAGTTGCCAGTTAATCATCAGCATGACGGCAAACGCACCTAAAATCGTCATAATGGCAATAAACAAGTCCTCTGGTCCGTGATGCGCCACCTCTCCAATGTACATGAGGTCATTTGTCATCCGTGACATGAGTTTTCCCGTTTTGTTGTTATCAAAAAATTTGAAGGACAGGCGCTGAAAATGGTCAAACAGCTTCTTCCTCATATCGGTTTCAATGTTGATGCCAAGCATATGTCCCCAGTAAGACACAATAAACTGCATGATCGAACTGAGTGCATAGATGACAAACAGACCCAGTGCAGTCCAGGCTATCAAGGTCCAATTCCCTGTCGGCAATAATGTATCAATAAAATAGTTCACGATCAACGGGAAACCAAGTTCCATCAGTCCAACTGCAACAGCACAAAAGAAATCTAAAAAGAACAGACCTCGATAGGGCCTGTAATAGGCGAAAAAGCGCTTGAGCATATGTATAAGAACCTCATTTCCTCTATAATTGATAACCATTTTCAATTATAGAGGAATCCATAAGAAAATACTAGATCAGGTAATCATTTGGCCAAGGACATGAGTCACAATACACCTGAAAACAGACGGGCAAACGATTCCTTTAAGCGCTCCTTCAAGCCTCTTTTATAAAAGTGAACCGGCCCCATCTGCTCACATTCCTTCATGTCTTCCTCATAATGCGCCATCAATTGCTCGATTGGTTCCTTTGCAGCGGTGAATACATTGACCTCAAAGTTGAGTTGGAAGCTTCTCATGTCAACATTCGCCGTACCAACTGAGGCGAGTTGGCCATCAGCAATCATGACCTTTTGATGCATGAAGCCTTTTTGATAGTGATACACCTTGATGCCTTCTTTCAGAAGCTCAGGGAAATAAGATCGTGTCGCATATTGCGTGAGAAAGCCATCATTTGTCTCCGGGACCATCACCCGCACATCCACCCCTCTTGTGGCAGCGATTTTGAGCGCTGTGCGTATGGATTCATTTGGGACAAAATAAGGGGTGGCTATCCAGACAAATTGGTCTGCATTCGATATCAGGGCATGATATAAATCACTCATGCTTTCCTTCATATCAGGTCCAGTCGGTACCACCTGAATGACACCCTCACCTGTGACGGGGTGAGGGGTATGGTACTTCGGATCTTCAATTAGCACTTCCTCTGATACATACTCCCAATCCAGCATAAATACGGAATGAAGTGTTTGAACTGCTTCACCCTTTAGCATCGTATGCGTGTCACGCCAAAAGCCGATGCTTTCATCTCGCCCTACATATTCTTTCCCGACATTTAATCCGCCGACAAAACCCGTTTCCCCATCAATAATCACGATTTTCCGGTGGTTTCGGAAATTGAATTTTTGATTGAAAAAACCGTATTTCAAAGGTAAAAAGGGAGCGACCTTTACACCTGCTTGCCTCAATCGTTTAATATCTTTTCGGGAAAAACGAATACTTCCCGCCGCATCATAAATGAAACGTACCTCCACGCCTTCTTTTACCTTATCTATCAGAATCTCCATCATTTGATGACCGAGGAAATCAGACTTAAACATGTAATATTCAATATGAATGAACGTTTCTGCCTTTTTTAACTCCTCAAAGAGTCGCGGAAAGGTTTCCTCCCCATTTTTTAAAATGACCATATCACTATTGGTATTCACATGCATACCTGTCGCCTTTTCTGTGTAATGAAAAAAGCCACGCTGGTTATCCGTCATACGCGTTTCATCCGGCTTGCTTTCAAGCTCTGATATTCTGCGTAGCTTCTCGCGATTATACATTCTCTTTGATTTGAACAGATGACCTTTCACATAAAGTTGCCCAGAGAACAAGTAAAACATATACCCAATGATCGGGAAAAAGATCAGTACATACATCCATAACAGCGTGTGCTGTGACGTGCGATTTTCTAGCATGAGTGAAATGATACTAAATAAAATAGTCGCGACATAAACCGTTGCGTAAAGCTGGATAACCCATGCGGGCACTGGCCACCAAAACACCACATATGCCCCGAATATCATGAAATATAAAAATAAAAATTCCAGTCTCCTCTTTTTCACATTCTCCGCCCTCATTCGTTTCTGTCTTTTTCTCTTCCATACCCTTTACACAGCTTGTATCAAACGCACGATCCACTGCTTCCCTCTAGCTTTTACAGACTGGAATGATTTGATCCTTTATGATGCAGAAACGTAAAGGATTCATCTTTGGGCGCTTTCAAAAAACCTCATAAGAGAGGAACATGACGCAAAAAGCCCCACTCTTCAGAAGAGTAGGGCTTTCATCGATTACATTTTTTCCGGTGCAGATACGCCAATGAGTTTTAATGCGTTGGCTAGCGTAATTTGTGTCGCTTTCATCAGTGTTAGGCGTGCTGTTGTTTTTGTTTCGTTTTCTACATCAATGACCTTCTCGGCATTGTAGAAGCTGTGAAGCGCTGATGCTAGGTCATAAATATAATTAGTCACACGGTGCGGGATACGTTTTTCCGCTGCTTCTGCCACAACCTCTGGGAAGCTTCCAATGATTTTCAGTAGGTCGTATTCTTTTTCCGACTGAATGTGAGAGAAATCTGCTTTCTCAAGGTTCGGCTTGTAACCTTTTTCTTCCCCTTGACGCAGCATGCTGCAAATTCTCGCATGCGCATATTGTGCATAGTACACTGGGTTTTCGTTAGACGTAGAAATCGCTAAATCTAAGTCAAAGTCCATATGAGTCGCCGCACTTCTCATGGCAAAGAAATAACGAGTCGCATCTAAGCCTACCTCTTCAATCAGGTCACGCATCGTGACTGCTTTTCCTGTACGCTTACTCATCTTCATCTTTTCACCGTTTTTATACAGGTGAACGAGCTGAATGATTTCCACTTCAAGCTTGTCTTCTGGATAACCAAGCGCTTGGATCGCCGCTTTCATTCGAGGGATATAGCCATGGTGATCCGCTCCCCAAATGTTAATCAGCTGATCAAAGCCTCTGTCCAGCTTGTCCTTATGGTATGCAATGTCTGGAAGCAAGTAAGTGAAACTCCCGTCGTTTTTAATCAACACACGGTCCTTGTCATCGCCAAAATCCGTCGAACGAAGCCACGTTGCGCCATCTGCTTCAAAGATGTATCCTTTTTCACGAAGTGTTTGAAGCGCAGGTTCAATTCTTCCGTTTTCGTATAAAGACGTTTCAGAATACCATACATCAAATGGGACACGGAAATTCTCAAGGTCTACACGTAATTTTTCTAATTCATATTTTAATCCGTACTCACGGAAGAAGGCCATTCTGTCTTCTTCTGACTCATGCACAAAACGGTCACCAAACTCATCAGCAAGCTTTTGACCAATGCCTTTGATGTCTTCTCCTCTGTAACCGTCTTCTGGCATGTCCTTTTCAAGACCAAGTGCCTCAAAGTAACGCACCTCGACAGATAAAGCAAGGTTGTGAATTTGATTACCTGCATCGTTGATATAGTATTCACGACTGACGTCGAAGCCTGCTTTATCAAGGATGTTGCAAAGCGAATCACCTACAGCTGCTCCGCGGGCATGTCCAAGGTGAAGGTCACCTGTCGGGTTGGCTGAGACGAATTCAACTTGAACCTTTTGGCCCCCTCCTGTATTGGTTTCACCATACGCTTCGTTTGCCTCTAGGACAGCTGGAATCAGTTTTGTTAAATACTGATTGTTCATATAGAAGTTAATGAATCCTGGGCCTGCGATATCCAATTTTTCAATAGACGCTTTCCCTTTGTCGAAGGCATTGACAATGTCTTCTGCGATTTGACGAGGTGCCTTTTTCGCAATGCGAGCAAGTTGCATCGCCATGTTGGTGGAATAATCACCATGCGTCTTCTCTTTCGGTACTTCTAGCAGGACATCTGGCACCTGACTTTCATCAGCAAGCCCTGCTTTGACGACCGCCGCAATGATTTCTTCTTTTAACGCATCTTTGACCTGTTCTGCGATATTCATGAACGTAAATCCTCCTTATATGAAATAGATAATGTATGTAAATGCTTTTGATCTTCACCTGTCAGCATATCGTACGTAATGTGCAGAAAACCATTGTCCATATCGAGATCAATGCCGTGTGTATGCACATCGAGCTGAAGTGTGCCAAATGGCAACGTGTAATGAGTTACTGTCGTTTCTCCAACCAGAAAGCGTTGCTTCATTTGGATGGCACCTGACCTCATGACAAAGATTTCTTTTTCACTCATTTTCACCACTGTTTTTACTTGACCCATTTCATGTTCTTCATGGTAAGTGAGATACGTTTTGCCATTCTTCTTTTGGTACGTTCCAGTTGTGTTAAATTCGATCGTTTCAGCTGGCTCCGTCTCTGGTTTCATCACTGACTTGACATGAATTGAAATTTGGCTTTGTGTCATATTGCACTTCCTTTGCTAAGACCCGTTTAACTAAAATAGTATACCATATTCACGATCGCCTATCATACCATCATTTCTCTTCTTCACTGGGATTAAACTCCGTTTTTCAATTTAAAAAAGAGCAGATAAGCTGCTCTTTAGAAAAAAAGAAAAATAAAACTGACCACCAGAACAAGTCCAGCCTTTAATCCTATATCTTTCCTCTTTATTAAATAAAAAAGTGACTGTATACCTGAACTTGCTAAAAATGCCTGAAAGACATCGAACGGAACGAGGTGGGCTTGCTTAAACACAATCTGCATGAATAACGCAATGCCAGTGAGATAGAAAAAGCCACGATCTTGAAACAGGGAAATGACCTCTTCCTTTGCCTCTTTCTTCGAAGCAAAAACCGGCGGCTCAGATATTAGCTCTCTTTTCAGCGTAAGAAAACCCGCCGCTAATACACATAAAGCGAGTAATACCATGACTATCGAAGATAACATTTTATACCTCAATTCTCTTATAATACAAATTACATATTCAATCTATTAAAAAAACTGAAAAAGAGGAGTTTGTATGAAAAAAAGTTCACATCCATCCCCATTTTAATTACTTTCGCTTTAATCGGTTCTATCATTAACCCTAAAACATCAATTGCAAAGCAAGAAATGAATCCTGCTCGTGATATAGAAAATATTACAGGAATAAGTGACATATTAAAATCAACCAAAAGTAATGATACATACAAGTTCAGAAATACTACAACTGAATATGAAGGGGTTGCCGGTCTAGCCGTTTGTATAAATAGTTTCTATTTTAAAAGCCTGTACAACTCTTTCATAAAGTTGTACAGGCTTTTTCATTTAGTTTATTTCACAAACCCGAGTAGCATTTCACGCAAGAGCTTGCTCGCTGTATTCGCCGTTTGATCTGAGTGATCATAGACAGGCGCTACCTCAACAAGGTCCGCACCGACGACATGAACATCTGATCCTGCAATCGCATGAATGGATGCCAGTAGTTCCTTTGATGTGATCCCACCAGCATCCACCGTTCCTGTACCAGGTGCATGTGCTGGGTCTAGTACATCAATATCGATCGTCACATACACTGGGCGTCCTTTCAGTTTTGGCAAAACTTGCTTCAACGGCTCTAGCACTTCAAATTTAGAAATGTGCATCCCAACTTCTTTTGCCCATTCAAACTCTTCTTTCATACCAGAACGGATACCGAAAGAGAACACATTTTCAGGTCCAATCAGTCCTGCTACTTTGCGAATCGGTGTGGAATGCGATAGCGGCTCTCCTTCATATTCCTCACGAAGATCCGTATGTGCATCCATATGAATGATCGCTAAATCTGGATATTTTTTATGCATGGCACGGAAAACTGGCCAAGACACAAGATGCTCTCCGCCCATTCCTAATGGGAACTTGCCTTTTTCTAAAATGCTGTCGACATATTCTTCAATTAAATCCAAGCTTTTTTGTGCGTTTCCAAATGGAAGTGGAATGTCACCAGCATCAAAAAATGGCACTTCATGTAGCTCACGGTCTACATAAGGGCTGTATTCCTCTAAACCAATAGATACCTCGCGAATACGGTTCGGTCCAAAACGGGAGCCTGGGCGGTAACTGACCGTCCAATCCATCGGCATGCCGTATAAGATGACTTTTGCATCTTCCCACGTCGGTTGACTTCCAATAAACACCTTTCCTGAATAAGCCTCGTCGAATCTCATGCAAGATTCCTCCTTTCCTGCTTCAAAAAATGCGCAAACCGTCATTTGCGCATTCTCATTTCGTTTGATTTATTTGATTAAGTCACTCACAAATTTCGGCAGAACGAATGCCGCTTTGTGCAATTCTTTTGTGTAATATTTTGTTTCAATCTCAAAGAAACGGCTGTCTTCTACAGCAAGTGGATCATATTTCTTAGAACCGATTGTAAATGTCCAAAGACCGCTTGGGTATGTTGGAATATTCGCTGTGTAAAGCTTAGTGATCGGGAAAATTTCCTTTACATCACGCTGTACAGTAGTAATGAGTTCCGGCGTAAACCAAGGGTTATCCGTTTGTGCCACGAAAACACCGTCCTCTTTAAGCGCTTTTGAGATCCCGGCGTAAAATCCTTTAGAGAATAGATTCACAGCTGGTCCGACTGGCTCTGTTGAATCGACCATGATCACATCATACTCGTTATTCGCCTCAGCAATGTGCATAAACCCGTCTCCCACTTTGACGTCCACACGAGGGTCGTCCAGTTTCCCAGCGATTGATGGAAGGAATTGCTTCGAGTATTCAATGACTTTGCCATCAATATCAACAAGAGTAGCCTTTTTCACGCTTGGATGTTTGAGAATTTCACGAATCACCCCGCCGTCTCCTCCACCTACAACAAGTACATGTTCTGGGTTCGGATGAGTGAAAAGAGGAACATGCGCCACCATTTCATGGTATACAAATTCATCCTTCTCTGATGTCATCACCATGCCGTCTAAAAATAGCATATTGCCAAACTCTTCTGTTTCCACCATTTCTAAGTGCTGAAAGTCTGTTTGCTCTGTATGAAGGGTCTTGTTCACCTTCAATGTAATGCCAAAATTCTTCGTTTGCTTCTCTGTATACCAAAGTTCGCTCACTGTTCATCTTCCTCTCATCCAATAATAATCAAACATCTATTGTTAACGCCTTTTACCGGCTATGACGATATCGATTGTCCAAGAAAAAAGTATAGTGGATTCATATCAAATTGTAAAGAACTGCATGAATCTCTTCATCATTTAAAGCATGTGGATGCAATCGCTTGTTTAAAACGTTTTTCTTTGTTCCATACTGATAAAAAACCGTCAAAAGGGGGGCTTTGCATGGATACCATCATGAACAATAAAACAATCCGCATGACCGTGAAAACGATACGAGCTTGCTTTTTTATCGGCTTGCTCGCCTTTCTATTTGCAGGTACTGTCTTTTTGACGATTCTATTACTTGCAAAATGGCAAGGTGCCCCTTCTGTTCAAGTTCCCCAATCCACAACCATTTATGCAGCAGATGGCTCAAAGCTCGGAGAATCCAACTTTGGAGAAAAGAGGTATTGGGTTTCATTAAAAGACATGTCTCCCCACATCAGGCAGGCAGTTGTCGCTGTTGAGGATAAAACCTTTTATCAGCATCATGGATTTGACGTGAAACGGATGGCAGGTGCTGCGGTGGCTGATATTCGTGCCATGGCGAAAGTTCAAGGTGCCAGCACAATCACCCAGCAATATGCACGAAACCTTTATTTAGATCATGATAAAACATGGAAGCGAAAGTGGAATGAAGCCTTTTACACAATCCGCTTAGAGCAAAACTATTCAAAGGATGAGATTTTAGAAGGATACTTGAACACCATTTATTATGGTCACGGCGCGTATGGTGTGGAAGCGGCGTCTCGTCTTTATTTTGGGAAACAAGCGAAGAATTTGACCTTAGCCCAATCTGCATTGCTTGCCGGAATCCCAAAGGGGCCTTCCCTCTATTCTCCTTATGTCAATGAGGAAAAGGCTGACGCAAGAAAAGAAATGATTCTACAGCAAATGAAAGAAGATGGGATGATCTCGAAAAAGATTGCCGCAAAAGCCATGAAAGAAAAACTATCCTATCGCCCACTGCAAAAACAGCAGCTACAAGCAAAGCAAGCCCCATATTTTTATGATGATGTCATTAGAGAATTAAAACAACGCCTGCACTTAACAGAAGAACAAATCGAAACGGATGGTCTTCATATTCAAACGACCTTACATCCTGATCTACAGAAAATCGCCGAAAAGACGATGGAGGACATCATGAATCCTCAATCAGATATTCAGATTGGATTAACTGCGATACATCCTCAAACCGGGCATGTACTTGCCCTAGTAGGAGGCAGAGATTATCAGAAAAGCCCATTCAATCGAGTGACACAAGCAAAAAGACAGCCCGGTTCAACAATGAAGCCACTCCTCTATTACGTTGCCCTGCAAAATGGGTTTACACCAGCCACAGTGATGCGCAGTGAGGAAACGGTGTTTGAGCTAGATGATCAAGGGAACAATGCTGCTTATTCACCAAGCAATTACCACGGCTATTACGCGAATGACGGCATCACCATGCTCCAAGCTCTGGCACTATCTGATAATATCTATGCCGTCAAAACCCATTTGTTCTTAGGAATGGAACAGCTTGTACAGGCTGGCAAGACGTTTGGTCTTCAAGGGAAACTAGATCAAGTCCCTTCCCTTGCACTAGGTACGTCTCCTGTTAAACCGATTGAAATGACCAATGCTTACGCCATGCTTGTCAATGGTGGGAAGCGTGTAAAGCCAACCTTTATCACCAAAGTAACCGATGCCAAAGGCAACGTGCTTTTTGAAGAGGAGCAAAAACGAGAGCAAGTCCTAGATGAAAAAGCGGCATTCGTCACCACCGACATGATGTCAGGGATGTTCAATCGGCAATTAAACGGATATACAAGTGTCACTGGACGAACCATTATGAAAGACCTTACGCGAACATATGGAGGGAAATCTGGGACAACAGGAGCTGACAGCTGGATGATCGGATTCTCTCCCCAACTCGTTACAGGTGTGTGGACCGGCTATGATAAGGGACGAACCATTGACTCAGTCGAAGAAACCGCCTATGCGAAAAAAATATGGGCGACCTTTATGGAATCAGCCCTATCGAAGCAGCCTGCCTCCTCCTTCATGCCTCCAGACGGTGTGAAAGGTGTGTACATCAATCCAAAAACCGGGGATCTTGCCGGTCCAGGATGTGAAGCGAAGGTGTTCACCTATTTTATAGAAGGAACTGAGCCGACAGGTGTCTGTTACGGCGCCGAGGAACAAGAGCCGACTCAAGATCAAAAGTCAAAGAAATGGTGGGAAAAGTGGCTAAAACGATAAAAGACATGAAAAACCCCGAGATCTACATCTCGGGATTCCCCATGTCCTAGCTTTAACACCAGTTTACTCAAAAAACGGCTTGATTTGGTCACTGCTAGCCATTCTTCACAAAAAATTCACAATTACTCAGAAACAGCCAACCCGTCTTTCAATTCATCTGTCGACGCTTCCCATAATGCTTCATTATGGCTCTTCAAAAAATCAGCAAGCACCTTTTTCGATACATCGTCCATCTGATCGACAACAATGTTGCGCTTCATGGATTTATCCATGAAATTCACATGTTCTGGTAATGACTTATACCCGCGACGAATAGCGCGATCGACTGTCATCTCGCAGGCGGTCACCCCCGCATAATAGGGTCCCTCTTCTCTGCGGTCAATCGTGACCCATACGAGCCAATACGGCTTTCCGTTTGGCACCTCTTCTTTTGTTTTTAAAAATTTAATTCCCTTTTCTACTGCACTTCTCGCATGCATAGCACCAATATCAATGACAGCTTCCTTTTCTTCTACATCAATGATGACTGGCGAGATGTTATCAAGGCTAAGTGAGCCTGCCCCAAATCCTCCATGTCCATCGGTCGCATCCGTTTTTTTAATGATATTAAAACCAATTGGTTTCTTTTTTTTACCTTCCATTTATTAGACCTCCTAAAGCAATGGTGTCAATATAAGATTAAACAAATAGATAATTTGATCTCTCATTATGATCAAAGGACCAAACACAAACTGACCTAACGGCGTAATGACAAATATAAGGAAAATAATGATCCCATATTGTTCAAATTGCGTCATTTTCGCACGAATGCCAGGACTGACGACGTCCTCAATAATACGATACCCATCCAGCGGCGGAAGTGGTAACAGGTTAAATAGAAATAAAATCACGTTCAGATTAATAAAGATTCGGAAGAAATAATCGACCCCAGGCTCAAAGCCCATGATCCACTCTCCACCAAATTTCTGAAGAAGCACATAAACAAAGGTACCCAAAAACGCCAACACCAAGTTACTCAGTGGTCCAGCGATAGAGACACAAATCCCTGCTAAACGTGGATTTTTAAAATGGTAGCGATTCACTGGTACAGGCCTCGCCCAGCCAAATCCAGCCACAAAGATTAGGATCGTCCCAAATACATCCAAATGCTTCAAAGGATTTAAGGTCAATCTCCCTTGATTTTTAGCTGTTGGGTCTCCAAAACGATACGCAACATACGCATGCGCCAGCTCGTGCATCGTAAACGCAACAACAAGCGTAATGGCGACATATGGAATTAGCTCTAATGGATAAACTAGAAATTGGTCCAAAGGCATGAATCCCTCTTTCTTTCTATACAATGATTTACTTCATTCAGTATACTATAAGAAGTCCCTTAAACTAAAGGGAAGCGAGCACTAAAGGAAAAAGGAGGTTTTACATATGCCGATTATCACCGTTCAAATGCTTGAAGGAAGAACAGATGAGCAAAAGAGAGCCCTTGTGGAGAAAGTCACGGATGCTGTTGTCGAAACAACAGGCGCAAACGCAGAAAAAGTCTCTGTGATTATTGAAGAAATGAAAAAAGAACACTATGCCGTAGCAGGAAAGCGAATCAGCGACCTGTAAGCAGATAAAAAGGACAAACACCATCGTGTTTGTCCTTTTTGGTCCTTCTTTTATCTATACCACGCTTTATTACGGTTGACTTGATTTTTATGCGCAGCATCGAAGTAATCGACTGTGTAAGAATAATCATAATTCATTAAGCAAACAATTCCGCTGCCTTGCGGGTCATGTGGTAAACCAAAGTTATGACCATACTCATGAGTAGCGGCTTTTGCCGTATTCGCTGTTCCTTGATCGAGGTTGACACTGAACGCACTGCCACTCGGTGCACTATTGTAAACATATGCAATCCCGCCAGCATCAAAGCTTGGATTTGCAGTAAAGCCTGTCACAAAATCATACCCTCTGCCATCAAAGCTACGCTGAAGATTTGACAGAATTTGTCCTGAATTCGCTCCAGAAGATGTCCAGGACCCTACCGCTTGTACCACAAAGTCCACATCATGATCACGATTAAATGTGACGTCCGCTGCCTCAATGATGCTGATAATTCTTGTCTGCCAATCACTATATTTCGCTCGATACTGTGCATCGGCTACTGCATAGACAGTAACTTTCTGACTGCCTGTGCTTGCTTTTGTTGAAATAGAATCTCCTGTATTCGCTTTAAAGGTTCTGGACCCTACCTGCTTACCAGATTCATCTAAAACCTTTGTCGTGACATCTCGTTCAATTGAAGGTGCTGTCATCAAATCTTTAAAATCATTTGCCTTTGGTAACGCATCACCAATATGTGTTTCAAATGGCGAATGATCATGATCATGTCCTGCACTCGCTACTGGTGCTGATGCAGAACTAACCCCCGGTAACAAACTACCTACCAATAAAAATGACAAAAAGACTAAACGTTTTTTCATTCCTATCCCTCCCTTGTTTTTCACAAGGTAATATATTCACTGAATATTCACCGTTTTCCTTCTATTCAGTCAAAAACAGGGAGATAGATACACAGGCAGAAAATCAAATCACGTCATATTCACTAATTTTCCGGATATTTAGCCGCACATTCCACCGGAAAATAGCGCTTTAGGTCTGGGTCTCTCCAAACAAAAAAAGCCCGAAAAGTCGGGCTTCGTCAAACTAGTTCAGTTCCTTTAATTGATCAATATAAGCAAGGGCCGCTTCAAATTCTTCGTCTGTGTACCGCTGCTTGCTTTTAATCGTGAAGACCTTTTCCTTCACCTCATCCTGCGAGAGGTCATCAAAGTATAAAATGGTGGAGACAAGCTCAAGAAAACGAGAAGGTTGGTCGTTCATCTGCTGCGTGATCACTCTCAGATCAGGCATGTCCACTTCACATTGATCGAGGAACTCCTTCCCATTGTCCGTCAGCGAATAGCGATATTGATAGTATCCGCCCTTTTTCTCCTTCATTTCGTCCAAAAATCCAAGGTTGCACAGCTCTTCAATTCTGAGCGTCAACTCCTCTGAATAGGGGCCATAAAAATGGAAATCGTATTTCTCGTAAAAGGGCAAATTCAGCTTCTTTGCTATGTAAATCATTTTTTGCAGCTTTTTCCGTCCAACGATTTCTCCTGATTCCGAGAATACCTTCATCAACTTTGCATGTTCTTTCAACAAATTCCCGACATCTCCTTTTTGCATACTTCCTTATCCCAATCCAAGCAGCTTCATGATCGCCTTCTTTTCGTCAGCTTTTTCCGACATATCTACAATTAAGTCCATCGGGAAATAAAGTTTGTGATCGGTTCTTCGTTTACCGGAAATGGCGTCAACAATATCTGACTGTCTTGACAACTCTTTAATTTGACCACTTTGTGTCAAGAGATGAATGGGCAGCCTCTCTTCTTCCTCCCCCGGTCTGTAAAAGTCATAGGGAAGATCAGAGGAAGAGTCGACCACTAAATAATAGTTAGGATCGATCCCTGCGTCTTTGAACAAAGCCGTCAGCTGAAAATATTTCGTCATTTCTTCATTTGGATTAAACTCTGTATATTGGAATAATCGGCGGTTCATAAAACGGCGGCACAAATCAGCCAGCACGTGATCTTCTTCATCTTCCCACGCCTGAAAATAGAATAAAACAATCGATTCGTCCAGTTTAATATAGTCCTCTGTGGTGACATTTCCTTCAAAGATCGAATAAAAATGAACAGGGGCATGTGTAAATATATAGCCAGTTTCATGCAGTTCTTTTGCTCGATGAAGGATTTTCGTTAAAATGACTTCCGCACTGCGCGTGACTGGATGGAAATACACCTGCCAATACATTTGATAGCGGCTCATAATATAATCCTCTACGGCATGCATCCCGCTCTGCTTCATCACAATTTGATCTTCTCTTGGGCGCATCACCCGTAAAATACGTTCCATATCAAAATGGCCATAGCTCACGCCTGTGTAGTAGGCATCACGCTGTAAATAGTCCATCCTGTCGGCATCAATTTGACTTGAGATCAAACTCACCACTTGTTTATTTTGATAGGTTTTGGCAATCACTTCAGCTACATGCTTCGGAAAATCATCACTGACCCGCCTAAGCACTTCATTCACTTCCGTTTGCCCTAAAATGATATCTCTTGTAAACGATTCATGATCTAAGTGGAAGACCTTTTCAAAGGAATGAGAAAACGGACCGTGTCCGAGATCATGAAGCAAGGCAGCACTCAGTACTAGCTCGCGCTCCCCCTCATCCCATTCAGGGCGTCCTTTAAACACATCATCGACAATTCGTCTCACAATCTCGTATACACCGAGTGAATGATTAAATCGGCTGTGTTCTGCACCATGAAACGTTAAGTAGGTCGTGCCTAGCTGTTTAATTCGTCGCAGGCGCTGAAATTCTCTTGTTCCTATTAAATCCCATATTAAGGCGTCCCGTACGTGAACATAGCGGTGCACAGGATCTTTAAATACCTTTTCTTCAGATAATTTCCCTTTTGGATACACCATCGATTCGTCCCTCTTTTTTAAGACGTGTTTCTATTATATCGGGTAAATTTCCCCGAAAACATCCTTGAATTTGCTGGTGAATGTGTTCTCGTTGAACAAACGGACGGAAAAAGCCCGACCTGACAGGGACGGACCTCTTTTGATCGACTAAACACATTCAGTGACATTTATTTGACTTTTTTTTGAACCTTTTCAAGTAGTTCATCTTCTGTTGGTGCGGATAATGGGCGATTGTTCACAAATGCAAAAGCCTTTTTTCGTCCTGGACCACAATACGATTGACAGCCAATCTCAATTTTCGCATCAGGATCAACCGATTTGAGTCGAGGCAATAACGTCTTTAGATTCGTCGCATCACAATCGTCACATACGCGAAACTCATTAGCCATGGTCTTACGCTTCCTTTCAATGATGAAACTTCATTCTATATCACAGTTGGATAACCAAGAGTTTATAATATACCACCAAATATTGTACATCGAAGTGGCTGCACTTGCAAGACGCACTCTCATGCTGAACTGATTCACATAAAAGCTAGCATTTTCCACTATCCTTTTAGCAAACTTGTATAAACCTTCTTCAACTTGGCTAATCTAATACCATCAATCATATGGGGGTTAAACACATGTCAAAACAAAGACAAGATGCTTGGTCAGAGGAAGATGATCTCCTTTTGGCAGAAACCGTCTTACGTCATGTCAGAGAAGGCAGCACTCAGCTAAATGCATTTGAAGAAGTCGGTGACAAACTTAACCGCACCTCTGCGGCGTGCGGATTTAGATGGAATGCCGTAGTGAGACATCAATATGAGAAAGCATTGGCACTTGCCAAAAAACAGCGAAAGCAACGGATGCGTGCTCTCGGCAATGGTCAGCCTGCTAAGAAACGCTTACTCTATCAGCCGCAAGTAGAGGAAACGATCACACACGAGGAGTTCTCGCAAGAACTGGAACCAGCACAAAAAGAAACATTTGCACCTATCGCTGAAACAGCAGAACAACTCCAATTCGTCGACCAAAGCTATCATGACGAGTTAGCTAGTTTATCACATTTATTGTCACAGGCCTCCCATGTCCCTGAGAAAAAGCCAGAAATCAACCCATTCCAACAACGTGAGGAACTGACGATGGAAGATATCATTGATTTCTTACGCCGCTATGAAGGCGATGGACAACGATCCTCTGCCTTACAAATGGAAAACAGCCGGTTAAAACGAGAAAATAGCGAACTTTCACATAAAGTCACACAGCTAGAAGCTGAAGTGAAAAAGCTTGAAAAGGATCAACTCACCATTCAAGAAGATTATGAAACACTCGTCAAAATCATGAACCGTGCAAGAAAACTAGTTTTGTTTGAGGATGACGACAATGCCGCACCAACCTTTAAAATGGACCGCAACGGCAACCTCGAAAAAATGGCAGAATAACAAAAAGTGCTCCCCACCAGCGGGAAGCACTTTTTTTAAATACCCAAAAATAGCATGACACTAAAGAGGACATTGATCAGAAACACGAACATAAAGATATACCTGACCTGCCTCACCTGAAAATCACCAAAGATAAAAATATAAAGACCTGCGATACCAAGTGTTAGTACAGGCTGAAGAAACGGCACGAAAAGCGAAATGCCGTAGCCGGCTCCCATGAGGACAGGAAGCCAAAGTAAATATAAGTAACTGCCGTTTTTCGATTTCACCAAAATCCTCCCTTTCTATCTACGAAAACACCTTTTCATTGCGCTCAATCATACGCACCATATTTTTCTCAAATTCCAGCTGTTCTTCTGCGGTCAGACCAGAAGCCGTCAGCTGATCACTGAGCTTCTGAAGTTCTTCGAGTAAAAGACGCATCAGTCGCATACAATCAATTGGTTCACCTATTAATTCAGTTAAAGAGGCCATCGTATCCGGCTTTATCTCAGGAAACACCGCCTTCACTTCATGTCGTTTATCCTGTAAGGCAACATCATAAAAACGACGAATCAAATCAGCTCTCTCTCGTCCACTTCCATCTGCACACAAATAAATTTGCACGGCAACACCCCCGCGTAATCTACGCTGAGAAATACCTGCAAATTTCTTCCCATTGATACTCAAATCGTAGCTACCTGGGCAATACGATCCGACAATTTCATATGCTTCAATATCCACCTGATACATGGCGAGCATCCGCTGAATCAACGCGACCATCGCATCATACCCACGGTCGATATCAATGCCCTTCTTTTGTTCTGCAAAGATTAACGACACATTCAATACACCTTCATCCAGCACCACAGCAAGACCACCTGAATTGCGCACAATCACACGATACCCCTCATCCTCAAGCAATCTCACGCCGTCTTGAAGAAATGGGAGTCTTGTATCCTGAATACCAAGAACAATCGTATTGTGATGCACCCAAGAACGGGCCGTCGCAGGTGAGCGCCCTTTCCCCACCGACGCACAAAGCGTATCATCCATCGCAAAGGACTGCTTCGGGTCTACATAGAGACCCACACTCGACTGATCGATGATTCTCCATGTCGGCTGTGTCAGTAACTCAATCGGTTCATTTTTCATCTCTTGCATATCCTCTCGTTCATAAACTGTGTTTATTATAACATGGAAGGAACTTGGGATGAATGGAGGGGAGATAGGGACATGTCATTTATTCATTTCAAAAAAACTCTATAAAATTGAGCATTCAGGTCTTTGTATATGGATGATTTTGTTTTCTTGTTCTTACTATTCAAGATAACATATACAGCGTTGATCAAAACGACAGATATCACAACCATGAGACTGGCAGTGATATCTGTCGTTTTGATCATCTCCTTTATGGATTATACTTCTTTACAGCCATCACTCACCTATTTCATCAAGTCTAGGGTCATTAACTCCGCATGCTGAGGGTTAATCACACCCGCCACCATCATCACAAAATGCCACATAGACGTTTTCATAACAATGGACTTCACATGTTTCATTTCGTTCTACAATGTTCCAAGTACCATATAGTAGCAGTTCACTACCAATGGATAACACAAATCAAATTTTGGTTTTAAAATCTAGTTTAACAACGAAATAAATTATTACTGACGATTCACTTGTTGTAATTATTATATAATTCCATGTTGACCTATTATTTAAAATACTCATTCCATCTTTAGCACTTAATAGTTAAAATCATAAAAAGCTTTGACTAGTATTTTACTAATTAGGGTCAATAGCCTAAAGGTATTCTCATTTTGTAAGTACCATTGTTCTTTATTCATAAATTTATTAAATAAGTTAATTAATCTAATTAAATTATCTCCTTTGGAATATTGCGAAGGATTGAAACCGACTTTAGGTTCCAGATAATTAAAATCAGCATGTACTTCAGTAATCTTGTTTAATAATTCCTCAAAATCATCCTGGTTTTTTATTTTTTAAATAAGCCAGTATGCCAAATCTCCATTTTCTTTTTTCAAATTACCAAACAAGTTCAAGTCTTTAATATGAAAATCTTTTAATATATCTATCAGTAAACTCTCGTAATCAATGTCATACCAGCCCAAGCTAGCTGAATAATATTTTGATTGTTGGTATCTGGATTTTTAATTTTAAAAAACAATGTCATTATATTTTATAGATCCAGTTTTAATCCTACGTATAATGTTATCCAGTCGTACTCTAATTTGTTTTGCTTAAAAACATCTACAGAAATATCCATTTGGCTCACCTTAACTTTATGGTCTTTGATTTGAAGTTGCTGTAATTTTCCTACTAGTTATAAATCTTCAATGAGTAACTCCTTTGGCCGAATCAACAATCATCCAAGAATACCATTTCATTTATTTGACATTTCAAGCTGTATCCTTCTTTCAATCTTGTATTAATGACGCTTAAAATCATAGCTCATGAATTTAGTGCTGTCATAATTTTGATTTTTGTTTTGTGTTTTCCTAGAGATGGTCGTATAATACTTGCTATTCGTTTAAAAAGCTTTATGAAAATTAAAATTTATGTAATGTATGTTAAAAAATTGAACGTTGTCGGTTTTATATAAGTCTCTACTTAAGTGAAAGTGAAATGATTAAAATGTAATATCGCCCAACTATAGTAAAATTTCTTGATAAAAATATCATTATAAAAACTCTTGATGATACTACCACCAAGAGTCTTAATTTTCTTTAACTTCATTTTAATTTCCTCTATTTTTCTATCTTAAAAGTCTTCTTCCCAAGCTTCTTTTGCATCCAATAACCTTTGTGATAAAAACTCATAAAAATTTTCTGCCGTATTGTAGTCATCAAGTCCACCTTGCTTATTCCACGCTATTACTGGGCACTCATTATTCACCATATTGCCTGTATCTAAACAATAAGCATATTCATCTATATCTTCAATAACTATTAAATTCTCACTCATTCCTAAATCCCTATAACTCTCCGTTTCAATAACAACAGTAGCAATATTAGACTTTGCCACTCCTAAAATATCTACACCATACAAACCACCAGACCCATAATTATTTAAAAACCACTTATAACTTTCTGGCAATTTTAACTTTAGGGTATCTTGAACATATTCAATCTGTTTTCCATCGACTCCCCCAGTAAAATCATCTGGTTCCATATCTTTATTAATAAAATTGATTAATTCCTCTTTATTCATTCTGAATTTCTCCTTTTACAATTCACTTTTATCTATTTGTTTAGCTCTCCATCTCCAATATTTCGATCTAAAGTTTTCATATTGCTTTTTCAAAACAGGATCATTTCTAAAGCTTCCGCCATTCTCCACTAAACCATGCAGTATTCTATCATATTCTTTATGCATACTACTCGGGAGCTCCACCATTGATCCAGGTTCTCTTTGAATTAAATGATGAAGTTCTATTTTTGTCCCATCTTTCCAAATTGGGGGTCTTCCACTTTTCATTAATTGATAATTTGTCTTACCAGTTTTAGGGCCAAATCTCTTGTAATCAATATCTATTCTTTGAAAAACTCGTCTGCTAGTATCCCTTACTTCTCCATTAATTTTAGTATTTCCATTATACTCTACAGCCTTATAGTTTCTATATTCTTTCCCCGCACCCTTAGCCGGCTTATCTACCTTCCTCGCCACATTCTTCCCTTGATCAATCTTAAAAGCATATTTCCCAACCTTGAGTAGTTTCATGACTGGGATGATGGATATGGCGGCTAGGGCTTGGTCTGTGCCATTGATTTTTTTGCCGGTTTCAGGGTCTTTTCCTGTCACAGCTCGGTAACCGTCGTAGATGCCGCTGAATTCTAAGATGATGTTTTCGGCTTTTGAGACAATTTCACCGTCTAATATGCGTTTGGCGTTTCCGTTGCTTCGGCTTTCTGGAATTTTGTCGACTTCTTCTTTTATTACTTTACCGTTTGCAATATACGTTCGGATGATTTGTTTATTGGCGTATACGGTGTATCGACCGCCTATAAAATCAATGTCTGATGAGTCGGTGACGACTTCATCTGCAATGTCGAATTCTTTCAGTTTTTTGATGCCTTTTACATTGTATAGTTTATCATTGATGACCCTGATGTCTCCATATATCCGTTTTTTTGCGAACACGGCTTCTTTTTGTAATGGGGTAAGAGATGGGCCGTTTGCTTTTACTTGTTTTTGGATGGTTCGATGGTTTTCATTTCGAACAACCGTATCTACATTCGATCGCTCTTTTTCATTTTTGAGAATAGATCCTTTTTGATAGCTCGTGATCTCGATTTTTGAGCCACTGAAACATGTTTTCGTACTTTTCTTAATATCTAAGAATATCGTGAGTCTTCAATTCTCAGACAATCATTTTATTTTTGTCATTCCTATAAAACGTAAAAAACCTTGAAAGGCATTTAGCCGGTCAAGGTAATAAACTCTCAAAGAATTATTTTGTTTTCGACCTTATAATTATCGCTCAGTTTTGACTAAATCTCACTCCCTCTAATTTCAAAAATTTATCAAACCTATTTACCATTTCTTCTTTCGTAGTTGGAACTTCTTGGGGCATGTAATTAACAAAACTCACCATATCTTCTGGGTAGTGATGATTTCCATAAAACTCTGCAATTTTATTTAATAATTCATTATCTTCTTTACATCTTTCTTTTATTTCAGATAAATAAACAAATCTGAGTTTTCTGTTCTCCTCTAGTAATATTGCGCTATCTTCATCTAATTGGGGGAAATAATTAGTTTTTATTTCTAACATCACTTTATCTAAATCTTCACTAGATACTCCCCATGCAAGTTCACCAACAATCCCACTTTCATCACCAATCTCCATCAACTCTACCGCATAGTCAGAAATAACGTCTTTACTAAAGTAATTTTCTTGCACACCTACAAAAATAGTTTTCCAGTCATACTGAATATGTCTATTTTTTAAATCTTTTAAGTTCATATTATTCACCTCCTATTTTTTTAGGATTTGATTTGGCTTACCCGTTATAACACCATTTTCAATGAATCTCCTGTGGCTCACGTCACCATTTGGCTCAACAATCCATTCAAAAACACCTTTTTTGCCATTATTACTACCTGTTATTTGGTATAATCCTCTTTTAATGTTGTCCCCTCCTACCAGTGGAAACTCCTCAGCAAATCTTGAATAATTATCAATAACATCAGAAAAGCCATGTTCCTTTGATACATGAGGGAACTCTTTTTCTATAAATGGTTTCCCTTTTTCATCTCTTCCCCAAACTGGTTTTACTTCATCAACCTTTTTCCCACTTCCAACTCGTTTTCCATCTATAATAGGACCCTCGAGTTCTTCAATTACTTTAGAATTAGCACCACTGACTTTCAGACCAGCATCACCCGTACCCTTAGCCGGCTTATCTACCTTCTCAACCTTCTTCGCCACATTCTTCCCTTGATCAATCTTAAAAGCATATTTCCCAACCTTGAGTAGTTTCATGACTGGGATGATGGATATGGCGGCTAGGGCTTGGTCTGTGCCATTGATTTTTTTGCCGGTTTCAGGGTCTTTTCCTGTCACAGCTCGGTAACCGTCGTAGATGCCGCTGAATTCTAAGATGATGTTTTCGGCTTTTGAGACAATTTCACCGTCTAATATGCGTTTGGCGTTTCCGTTGCTTCGGCTTTCTGGAATTTTGTCGACTTCTTCTTTTATTACTTTACCGTTTGCAATATACGTTCGGATGATTTGTTTATTGGCGTATACGGTGTATCGACCGCCTATAAAATCAATGTCTGATGAGTCGGTGACGACTTCATCTGCAATGTCGAATTCTTTCAGTTTTTTGATGCCTTTTACATTGTATAGTTTATCATTGATGACCCTGATGTCTCCATATATCCGTTTTTTTGCGAACACGGCTTCTTTTTGTAATGGCGTAAGCGATGGGTCGTTTGCTTTTACTTGTTTTTGGATGTTTCGATGGTTCTCATTTCGAACCACCGTATCCACATTCGCTCGCTCTTTTTCATTCAACTTCTTAAGCATAATCATCATCGGGTTTTCATCGGGATTGTCTATTTTTTTATTTAGTTCGTTTAGGTTACTGCTGATTTTTTTGTCTTCCTCATTTTTGAGAATAGATCCTTTTTTGTAGCTCGTGATCTCGATTTTCGAGCCAGTGAACATGTTGCCAAGGGTATTGATGTATTCCTTCATTGTTTGGATGGAGCTCTTGGTTTCATCCAAAGCACTGGCTTGTTCTCTGTCAAAGGCATGGAGCGATCCAATGGTTTTTGAGATGTTCATCCATGCTTTTTGATAGCTCGCTTGAAAGGCAGATTCGTCCACTCTTTGTAAATCTATGATATGGCTGACCTTGCCGATGGCGCTATTGGCATCTGACACGATTTCAGAAATAGCCTGTTGGGCGTTTTTTAAACCTTGATCCAGCTCATGTTCAAGAAAAGATTGTGAGATATAACCTTTTTCATTTGATTCAAATGCGTGAAGTGCTGTTTTTATTTTTTTGAGCGCGGCGCTGTATTCCTCAATGGCGACTTGAAAGAATTGCAAAAAGGGAATGTGACACTCCGTATAAAACGCTTTTATCGCTTGTCCAGCTTCTCCCTTTAGCGCGCCATCTAATGAGATGATTCGATTGATTTGTTTTTCTAGGGATTTAACATCCTGTGATTGCTGCTTCAGCTGATTCAGCGTTTGGTCAATTCCATTCTTCAGCTCAAAGGCGTCAAGGGTTTTCATTCCATTCTCCTTTACTTTCTTTTAGTACTCGTAGCAATTGCTTTGTCTGTTTCCATCATCGTGTTAACGGCTTGTTCTGTTTGTGCAAGTTGTTTTTGGAGAATCTCCGTATACGATGTACCGAGATCGTTCAATTGCTGATTGATCTTTTCGATTTTTTCCGTAGTTGAGAGTTCATTTTTCCCTTTGATGGTTTTTGGAAGTGCTGAATGGATGTGAGCGCCTGCTTGTTTTGCATTTTTTAATGTTTTTTTCACTTCACCGGCATCTATTTTGATTTCTTTGCTCATTTATTTCCCTCTTTTTTCTTCCAGTTGTTTTTGCTTCTCTTTTTCAATTTTCTTTTCAATTGAATGGACTTCATTTTTTAATGATTGGATATCCGATTTCAGTTCATTTATTTTTTCATTGATTCGATCCAACAAATTCGTCAACTGAGTACTTTTTATCTCTTTGCCCGCCAATTTCATCTCATCGCGAATGTCATCAAATGCATCTGCGAGTTGTCCAAACCATGTTTTTGATGTCAGTTCTGGAAGGGTGATGTTTCGATTCGCTTCCGTCAAGGCTGTTTTCGTCGCTTTTAGTTCTTTGCGGCACATATTGAGTTCAATGATTTGTTCTTTTTTCATGGATATGTCTGCCTTTGCTGCATACAAGGCGGTCGTGTATCCTAACATTGCTCCAGAAATCGTCATACACCTCTATTCCTCTTATAGTCCTCCGCTATTTTACCATTTGCTAGCACATGAGGCATATGTTTGAAAACGAATTCAATGAAAAACGAATCATAGGTATTAGGTTTTTATACCTATTTATTCGCACAAAAAAAGCTAGTTTCGTGAAGAAACTAGCTTTTTGGATTCTAAAATTATAGTGCTTGAGCTGCTGTGATCAGCGCAAGGTTGTAAACGTCCTCGGCATTACAGCCTCTTGATAAATCGTTTACTGGTTGGTTTAGACCTTGCAGAATTGGACCTACTGCTTCAAAGTTACCTAAGCGCTGTGCAATTTTGTAACCGATGTTTCCAGCTTCGAGGCTAGGGAAAACAAAAACGCTAGCATCGCCTTTGATCACGGAATCTGGTGCTTTACTCGCTGCCACTGAAGGAACGAAAGCTGCATCGAATTGGAACTCTCCATCAAGTACAAGCTCAGGTGCTTGCTCATTTGCAATGCGGACTGCTTCTGATACTTTTTCTGTTTCGTCTGATTTCGCTGAGCCTTTTGTTGAGAAGCTAAGCATAGCCACACGTGGTTCAATGTCAAACATTTTCGCTGTGTTCGCACTTTCGATGGCGATTTCAGCTAGATCTTGGCTATCTGGTGCAATGTTGATTGCACAGTCAGCGAACACATATTGCTCTTCGCCGCGAGCCATGATGAAGACGCCAGATGTTTTCTTTACGCCTTCTTTTGTTTTAATGATTTGAAGTGCCGGACGCACTGTGTCAGCTGTTGAGTGTGCTGCACCGCTCACAAGACCATCTGCAAGACCTTTGTAGACAAGCATTGTACCGAAATAGTTTTCATCCAGTAATGCTTTTCTTGCTTGCTCTTCTGTCGCTTTCCCTTTACGTCTTTCAACGAAAGCTTGTACTAACTCTTCAAACCCTTCATATGTATGAGGATCATACACGTCAACACCATCAAGTGTAAGACCTAATTCTTTTGCTTTTGCTTCGACTTCCTGTTTATTACCTACAACGATCGGCTGTAACACTTTGCCATCTGCAAGCTTTTGAACGGCTGTTAGAATGCGCTCGTCCATTCCCTCAGGAAATACGATTTTTACTCCCTTACCTGCAACCTTTTCCTGAACTGTTGAAAAAATATCTGCCACTTCAATACCCTCCTTGATTTTACAAAAAAAGCGTTCTCTTTTAAGCATACTCCTCTTCTCCATAAATTCAAACTACCAACTTCTATTATAGCGCTTACATATTAAATTCTTATTTTTCAAACTAATTAAGTCAATAACTGTTCATGCGCTTGGTTCGTTCAAGTTTTGATCACATCTCCATTTGGATAAACTATGGTATAGTTGGGACAGATGAAAAACTGTAAATAGGAGTGAAAGAAATGAGCGAACAACATACAACAAATGAAGCAGCTCAAACACTAGATGGTTGGTATGCGCTGCATGATTTTAGAACCATCGACTGGACAGCTTGGAGGCTGCTGACAAGCGATGAGCGTCAAGCCATCATTCATGAGTTCACAGGTCTATTAGAAAAATGGAAAACGGCAGAAAGCGAAAAAGCTGGAAGTCAAACAATCTATAGTATTGTCGGCCAAAAAGCAGATATTATGCTCATGATTTTGCGCCCAACGATGGAAGAACTCAATGAAATTGAACTTGAATTCAACAAGTCACGACTCGCAGAATTTACAATCCCTGCGTATTCATATGTATCGGTTGTTGAATTAAGTAACTACTTAGCAAGTGGAGACGGTGGCGATCCATACGAAAATCCACATGTTCGCGCGCGTTTATACCCTGAGCTCCCTTCCTCTAAATATGTGTGTTTCTATCCAATGGATAAAAGACGTTCCGGCAATGACAACTGGTATATGCTCTCAATGGACAAACGAAAAACCCTCATGAGAAGCCATGGCTTAATTGGCAGAAGCTATGCTGGGAAAGTGAAACAAATCATTACAGGGTCAGTCGGTTTTGATGATTATGAGTGGGGCGTCACCCTTTTCTCTGACGATGTCCTACAGTTCAAAAAACTGGTTTATGAAATGCGTTTTGATGAAGTGAGTGCACGCTACGGCGAATTTGGTTCCTTCTTTGTTGGAAACCGATTAGCAAATGATCAGCTAGCGTCTTATTTTCATGTATGATAAATTCTTAAGGCTTCGGACCTCTCCGAAGCCTTTTTCTATTTGTTCACTGTCATTTCAGGCTCTTCTATTTCTCTCACACGTTCCTGAACCGGATGTGAAAAGGAGAGCTCTGACAGCACAATATGGGATACTGTTTTTGTAAATCCAGACACTGCTTGAATAAATGCCTCAATCTCTTCTAGAGATGCGACAGACAGCTTAATGAAAAAGCAAGATTGTCCTGCCACCCGGTAAGCAAAAAAAGCACGGGGATGCTGATCCATAAATGTCACAAAACGATGGTACTCTCCGTTTAACACGGTGACTTCCAGGAGACAGTCGATCACAAGCCCTAATTTTTTATAATTGACCTGCACGGCATACCCTTCAATAATCCCTGCATCTTCTAATTTCCGTACTCTTTCTGCTACCGCAGGTGCTGACAAGTTGACTCGTTTGGACAATTCCCTCATGGATAAGCGTGCATCTTTCCTCAGCTCGTTTAAAATATGCACATCAACCTCGGTGATTTTCATTCGCTATCCTCCTATCCTAATTTCGTTCCATTTGAAAAATATTTTATGATGATACTTATGATATGAAATGTAAAATAAATCTAAATAATGGTAGAATTTATTTTAGCGTAACTGAATGAAAATGCAAGTATGGAGGGATCACTCGATGAAAGATTCTTTAGACAGCCCGGCTTCTAAAACATTTCCCATCACACTTGCCATTGCACTCACACTTGGCGTATTTGCGGCGGGATCGGAAGAACTGGTCATTTCACCACTGTTACCTGACTTATCTGGCTCTTTTCAACACTCTCTTGATATTCTTGCTCTTTCCATCAGCATTTATGGGTTGGCTGTTTTGGTCGGAGCGCCGCTGCTGATTCCTTTAGGGGATCGATATTCAAGGGAATTATGCTTGATTATCGGGCTATCTTTCTTCTTGATTGGAACAGTCTTGTGCGCTGCCGCACCGAATTTGACAGTGTTTTTTGCTGGTCGTGCCATTTCGGGACTGGCGACTGGTGTATTTGTTCCAACTGCCTATGCACTTGTTGGCGATCGGGTTCCATATCAACACAGAGGTAAGGTGATGGGCCTTATTGTGTCGAGCTGGTCTCTTTCCCTTGTCCTTGGTGTACCGATCGGTGCCTTTATCGGTCAAAGCCTGAACTGGCGCTGGACGTTTTGGATTTTCGCGATCATGAGTCTCATTGTGCTACTGCTTGTCATCCTCGAATCACGTAAACAAGTCGCTACAACTCAGCCAACCCCCGAAGAAGCTAATAAGAAAATGGGGTCTTTATGGGGAGCTTTAAAAATTCATCGTGTCCCTGCCTATTTGACCGTGACATTTTGTACGATGCTTGGGTTTTATGGAATGTACTCTTTTTTAGGCGCTTACTTGCAAAGTTTGTTTGAAGGAGGTCAATCAACAGCTGGACTGCTCATCATGGCATATGGAATTGGTTTTTCTATGAGTGTGTTTACTGGTAAATTAGCAGACTGGTTCGGAAAAACCCGTTCTCTGTACTTTGTTCTAGCTGGCATCACGTTGGTTCTCGTCTTGCTTCCCTATGCACCATTTTCGTGGATATTGCTGATTTTCGCTTTATTTATGTGGGGTGCACTACAAAGTTTATCCGTCACACTGCTTAGCACCATTTTGAGTGACTGCTCCCAAACACAACGCGGAAAGGTGATGGCTTTTTACAGTCTGGCTTCAAATCTTGCCGTCATGCTCGGTTCAGCACTCATGGGGCCTGTCTATGTCCACTTTGGATATCATACAGTCGGTCTTGTATGTGCACTCATTACCTTTGCTGGTTTTATCATCAGCCTCGGCAGTTACAAACGCGAACGTGCTTTACAGCATGCACAACAAAACACATTCGACACTTAAATTCCAGTCACTGCACATCTCTCTGTATGTGCAGTTTTTTAAACTACTTTTGTAAATGTTATTTATTATTAAATTTGTTGACATTTACCAATTATATTTTTATAATCTAGTAAAAATTTGAAAAAGATTGGATGGTAAACATGATCTTAAAGAATGATGTTTTTCATTTCAAAGAAGAACCCAGCACTTTACCTAAGATGTTTACAGTCAATACACTCGGTCCCAAGGGGACAAGCAGTGAATATGCAGCAAAACACTTCATCTCTCAATCTACCACCACACTCGGCAGTCAGACCAAACTATCCCTTTACGACTCATTCGAAACTTGCATTGAACACACTCTCTCTCACGCACTTCAATACACTCTCGTTCCACACGCATACGAAGGAATTAAACACTTCTACATGAGACCTGACCTCCAACTTTTACAAATTTTTAGATGTGACACGCCCATGTATGGTCTGGCTGTCAGACCAGATTTTCCATTTCAAGAACAAATGCTCCAACATTTAAAAATTGTTTCTCATCCTGCACCCGTCAATTTGATTCAATATTTCATTCATCAAAATGCTGAATTTGAACTCGTGAATTCCACAAGTACTGCTGCCCAGAAAGTAAGAGATGGCGAATTTGATTTCGCCTTAACCAACGAGGTCGCAAGGGTGACATACGGCCTTATCTTCATCCGAACGTTTAAAAGCATTCCAATGAGCTGGTCCATATTTGGAAAAGGAGAGAGATCACATGCAAACTGAACAAAAAACGAAAGAGCAATATTTCCCTAAAGCGAAAAAGGTGGAGTGGGATAATGGCATCACACAATACTCTACTGTAAGAGGCGATACCGAGGTGTTAATTTCATACGTCCCTCCTCATACGATCATTGAACCCCACGAACACCCCGAGGCACAAATCGGAATTGTCTTAAAAGGCGAGCTTCAAATGACGGTTGGTCAATCAAGTCAATTGCTCACTCCATTAGAATCAGCCTATATCGCGCCGCCATTTGTTCCCCATGGTGCATCGAATCTGACAGATGAAGAAGTGATTGCGATTGATATTAAGCGATTAAAGGATGGAGAAGAATATACAGCTCCACCCACTTATTTCTTAGATATTTTCAAAACAAGAGATTTACTCCCTGGTATGGAAGTGACCTTTTTTGTTGAGGATTGGATGGAGCTTATGATCGCGAACATTCCTGGAAATGGTGGCGAAATGCCTTTTCATAAGCACCGCAATGAACAAATCGGCATTTGTATCAGCGGCGGCTATGATATGACCATTGAAGGTTTTACAGAAAAAATGGCGTTTGGCACCGCCTATTTCTGCGATCCAAAGGAAAATCATGGGGCGATAAATCCAAAGCCTGAAGCATCAAAGTCTATCAATCTTTTCTTCCCTCCCCGTTATAATCGCTTGAAGCCAAAGGTGTCTAAGGTGAAAAAATGAAAATCGAGGGAAAAGTGGTCCTCATTACAGGAGGCGCATCAGGCATTGGACTTGCTGCCGTCAAGCTCTTTCTAGAGCATGGAGCAAAGGTGGCGATCGCTGACATCAATGAACAAAGCGGCACACAACTCGTGGATACCTTACAGCATGAGCATCTCGTTTTTTTAAAAACAGATATTACAAATGAATCTGACTGTCACGAAACCGTTCAGGCAGTGCTGAACCGATTCGGCTCAATTGATGTCTTGATCAATAATGCAGGCATCGAAATTGTTGCTCCCATTCATAAGATGACGCTAGAAGAGTGGAATAAGATTCTTCAAGTCAACCTGACCGGTGTTTTTCTGATGAGCAAGCATACATTGCCCCATATGCTGGAAAGGCAAAGCGGCAGTATTATTAATACCGCATCTGTCGGGGGTCTCGTGGGGTGGCCAGACATTCCTGCCTACAATGCAACGAAGGGCGGTGTCATCCAACTAACCAAGTCGATGGCAATCGATTATGCCGCAGATCAAATTAGAGTGAATTGCATTGCACCCGGAATCATTGATACACCATTAAACGAAAAATCCTTTATAGATCATCATTCGGAAAGCCTAGAGGTTGTCAAAAAGGAAAAGGCAAAGGTCAATCCAATCTTGCGACTTGGACAACCCGAGGAAATTGCCGGCGTGATGCTGTTTCTCGCCTCTGACCTTTCCAGTTATATGACGGGTAGTGTTGTCACAGCAGATGGCGGGTACACCGCTAGATAAAAAGGAGTGTTATTGTTGAGTAAAAAAACCGTACTAGTCATTGCTGACTTAGGAGGCTGCCCGCCTCATATGTTTTATGAAAGCGTGGCTGAATCGTATCATATCGTTTCTTATATCCCAAGACCGTATGCCATCACAAAAGGACACGCCGAACTAATCGAAAAATACTCCATTGCGGTGATAAAAGATCGGAACTATTTTGAAACAACCCCCTCTTTTGAACATCCCGATTCCATCTATTGGGCGCAAGATGATGATCCAAAATCAGAAGAAGAGGTTGTTGAAGACCTGATCCGTGTAGCTACCTTTTTCAAAGTAGACGCCATGACCACAAATAATGAATTATTTATTGCCCCGATGGCAAAAGCAGCGGAACGTCTCGGTCTTCGCGGTGCCGGTGTGAAGGCGGCAGAAATGGCGCGGGACAAAAGCCGAATGCGTGCTGCCTTCAATACATCTGGTGTCAAAGCAATCAAAAGTCAGCCGGTCACTACTTTATCAGATTTTCAAAAGGCCATTGAATCGATCGGTACACCGCTCATTTTAAAGCCTACATATTTAGCAAGCTCCATTGGCGTCACGCTTTTTCGTGAGCGAGCCGGGAGTGATGACCTTTTTTTAAACGTACAATCTTATTTGCAAACCATTCCAGTTCCAAGCGCTGTGACATATGAAGCCCCGTTCGTCGCTGAAACGTATCTTGAGGGTACTTATGAAGATTGGTATCAGGAAGAAGGATATGCTGATTATGTCAGCGTCGAAGGGTTGGTCGTAGAGGGTGAGTATATTCCCTTTGTCATTCATGATAAGACCCCTCAAATCGGCTTTACAGAAACCGCTCATATCACACCGTCGATTTTAGACCATAAAGCAAAGCAGCTCATTATCGACGCTGCACGGAAAGCGAATGAAGGTTTAGGGCTTGAAAACTGTGCAACCCATACAGAGGTCAAACTGATGAAAAATCGAGAAGTCGGACTTATTGAAACCGCCGCAAGATTTGCGGGATGGAATATGATTCCGAATATTCAAAAGGTGTTTGGGGTGGATATGGCCAAACTACTCATTGATGTGTTAGTCGATGGGAAAAATGCCGCTTTCCCAACGGAGCTACTGTCAGGACACACATGTTATATAGCCGACTGCCATTTGTACCCTCAGCATTTCAAGGAAAGTGGACACATACCGCCCGATGTCACACATATGACGATTGATCATGTTTATATTCCGCAGGATGCGTTGGTCGGGGATACAGTGATTGTGAATGAATCAATACCTACCAAAGGAACCTTTGTGGACCTTTCTTTGTTTGAAGCCTTTAATGGCATTGTATCTCTTGAATTAAAGGGCTCATCTTCTCAGGATGTCGCTTCATCCATCCACAACATTCAAAAGCAAGCAACCATTCATCTGATGGATGAATTTGTAAAGGGATAGAAAGAGAGGCTAATGTTGTGAATATCCGACCTTCAAGAATGATTGAACGGCTGCCTGAACAAAAATTTGGAACCGTATTTGAAAAAATTGCACAGAAGAAACAAAATGGAGCGAACATCTTAAATCTTGGACAGGGAAATCCGGATCTCCCTACTCCTGCACATATAGTCAGCGCGCTACAAGATTCCGCGGACACCTTGCAATTTCAGCAATATGCTCCCTTTAGAGGGTTTGATTTCTTCAAGCATGCCATCGTAGATTTCTATTACAGGGAATTTGGTGCTGTCATTGACCCGGACAAGGAAATCGCGCTATTCAATGGTGGGAAAACGGGCCTTTATGTCATGAGTCAGTGCCTGCTTGATCCAGGGGATATCGCACTCGTCCCTGATCCGGGATATCCTGAGTATCATTCAGGGATTTTGATGGCTGACGCAAAGCCATACTGCATCAAACTTGATGAGAACAATGGTTATCTGCCGGATCTCTCTTCAATTGAATCCGGCGTCTTAAACAAGGCAAAGGTCCTTTTCTTGAATTACCCGAATAACCCTACTGGTGCTGTGGCAAACGATGCATTTTTTGAAGAGGCGGCTGCCTTTGCTGCGGCACATGAGCTGCATGTGATCCATGATTTTGCCTATGGTTCGTTTCATTATGGGCAAAAACCAGTGAGCTTCATGAATGCTCCTCTTGGAAAAAGCGTAGGGGTGGAATTATATTCTCTATCCAAGACATTTAATATGGCGGGATGGAGAGTTGCTTTTGCTGTTGGGAATGAAGAAATCATCCATGCCATCAACGCCTTCCAGGATCATGTGTTTGTCAGTATGTATGGCGGTTTCCAACAGGCAGCCACCATTGCCTTACAAAGTGATGAAACTCATATCCAATCACTGAAAGAGGTGTATGCGGAGCGAATGGATTTTTTCATTCGTCAAGCGGCTCGAAAGCTTGGCTGGGTCATTGAACGTCCTGCCGGCGCCTTTTATTTATGGGCTCCCATCCCAGATGATTTCAAAGATTCTCATGCATTTGCTGATTATTTATTGGACGAGGCAGATGTTGTGGTAACGCCCGGGGGTGTGTTTGGCGCCAACGGACGGCATCATGTAAGGATTTCAATGGTGGCTCCGCTTGAACAACTTGCCTTATTTATCGACCGTCTCACCATACTTCCCATTCGTTTTCAGCAAAAAACCCGCATCTAGCGGGTTTTTATTTTATATACTCTTCATCGAACCACCATCGACAGAGATTTGTTGTCCAGTGATATAGGAAGCTTCCTCCGATGCCATAAACGCCGCCAATGAAGCCATTTCACCAGCTGACCCCACTCTTTGCATCGGAATGCCTGAAGCGACCGCCTGTACAGCTTCTTCCCTCGATATGTCTTGCTTACGCATCATATTTCCAATAAATTGCTCGTATCGATCTGTCGCAATGAATCCTGGATTCAGACAATTTACCGTAATCCCAAAAGACGCTAGTTGTGTGGCTGCATTTTTACTAGCATTGATGATGGCTGCATTCATCATACTGTTTGTAAACATTTGTTCACCAGGCTCCTTCCATAGGTTGCCGACAATTTGAATGATACGTCCATATTCATGTTTTTTCATCATCACTGCCGCACGCTTCATTGTATCAACGTATGCAATGGCTTTTTGAGAAAAGGCTTCTAGCATTTGCCCACTTTCACATGAATCAAATGTATCTGGCTTCCCTCCCGGAATGTTATTGATCAACACATCCAGTCTGCCAAACTCTTTTTCTATTGTCTCAAAGGCCTCCGCCCTCACTGCTTCATGTGACATGTCACCACAGAAGAGAGCCACCGGTTCCTTTGTTTCTATCATTTCTTGAATCTGCTGTTTCGATTGTTCAAGCGAAGATCTATTTCTTGAATTGATGATCACCTTTACATCGTCCTGTGCAGCAAGCTTTATAGCGATTGCCTTGCCAATTCCTGTACTTGCCCCTGTTACAAATGCAATTTTTTTAGACAAACTCATCCACATCCCTTTATTTTTTATCTTCATGAATATACATAAAATGACACATATAGAATGTATTTCAACAAAAAAAGACCTTTCTCCTGCGAAAGGTCTCTCTTCTCTATTTAAATGTCGTTTCCCAATCAAATCCGATCGCTTCATCATTCCAAGCGATTCTTTTTTCATCTGGGTTTTTCGGGTCGTAGGATTCTGTTGTAAAATAAACAATTTGCAGCGGCGTCTCGCCTAGAACTCGATAGCCATGCGCGACACCTTTTGGAATCAGAAGCAGCATCGGATTGTCTTCTCCCATATAATACACATCGGTTTGACCCGTTGTCGGAGAATCCTCTCTCAAATCATATAAAACGACCTGGGCATGACCTGCTGGGAAAAACCAAACATCATCCTGTTTTTCATGATAATGAAAGGCTTTGATCACTCCTGGAAAACTTTTCGACCATGACGCCTGACCAAAGCGCTTGAGCATCGGTTCGTCATTTCGAATCAGTTCTGCGAAAAAACCCCGATCATCACAATGTTTCATTAGTTTTTTCGTTTGTACACCATCAATCATGCTGATGCCATCTCCCTTCTTTCTGCAAATAGTCGTGAAGTGCATCCTTCCAATGTCTTGGCTTCCAGCCTGTGGCTTCGATCGCTTGAAGGTCCAGAACAGAATAGGCTGGACGAGGCGTTTGAAAGCCGTACTCTTCCGTAGAGATCGGTTCAATGGTTGTAGACAATCCGCTCTGCATGACAATTTCTGTCGCAAACTCATACCAGGAACAGCTTTCTCGGTTACTGACGTGATAGATTCCCGCTTTTTGATCAAATAAATGAATCAACGCCTCTGCAACATCCTTTGTATAGGTGGGCGAGCCAATTTGATCATTCACAATGCGCAAATGATCCTTCGTCTCCGCTAACCGGATGATGGTATTCACAAAGTTATGTCCCCCATGTCCATAGAGCCAGGAGGTACGAATGATTTTCACTTCATCTGACACAAGACAAACCAATTCCTCGCCAAGCTTTTTGCTTTTTCCATAAATGGTTTGGGGATCAACTTGTGCATCTACCTGGTAAGGGGAATCCGCTTGCCCGTCAAATACATAATCGGTACTGACATGTATAACATCTGCCCCTACATGCTTTGCTTCTAGCGTAGTGTAATAAGCGCCTATTCCGTTTACGAGATAGGCTTTTTCTGTTTCTGTCTCACATTGATCCACTGATGTATATGCAGCCGCACTGACAACAATATCAGGACGAAAATGTTTCATCGCATGTCTAACAGCCTGTTGATCTGCGATATTGAGCATACTCCTTGTCAACGCTATGACATTGATCTTTTTTTCGTTGAGCTGTTTGCTCAATTCTTTTCCTAATTGACCGCCTGCACCGGTGATTAAAACTTTCATTCGTCACCCTTCTTCACTTTGATCATATTTGGCACGATACCAATTGATCGTTTTTTCGATACCTTCTTCAAAGGAGGCCGCCTGTGCCCAGCCTAGTTCTTTTTTGAGATGACTGGCATCGATTGCGTACCGTCTGTCGTGTCCTTTTCGATCTTGGATAAATGCAATTTGATCATGGCTGATGCCAAGATGGGTAAGAATGGTTTTCGTTAAGTCGAGGTTTGTTTTTTCGTTTCCGCCGCCAATATTGTACACCTGCCCAGCTGTTCCATTTTCTACAATTTGCTTCACAGCACGAGCATGATCTTCTACATAAAGCCAATCACGAATCTGCTGGCCGTCCCCATAAATCGGAATCTTCTCTCCATTGGTTGCTTTTCTAATAATGGTCGGGATTAGTTTTTCTTCATGCTGATAGGGGCCGTAGTTGTTACTACATCGTGTCATCATTGCAGGTAATTGATGGGTGTGGATATACGATTTCACAAGCAAGTCTGCACTAGCCTTACTTGCTGAATAAGGATTATTTGGTGAGAGTGGTGTTTGTTCTGTGAAAGCAGGGTCATCTAGCGCCAAATCTCCATACACTTCATCTGTCGAGATATGAATGAGCTTTTTCGCCTTTCCTTTTAGGACAGCCTCTAGCATGCGATACGTTCCAAGAACGTTCGTTTGAATAAAGGGCTCAGCGGACTCAATACTGCGATCAACATGTGATTCTGCGGCAAAATGAATGATGGCATCATACGTTTCATCAAATGCTTGATCCAGTTCATGTTGCTGCGTGATATCCCCTTGAATAAAACGGAAATGAGGCAACTTTGATAAGTCATCCATTTCAGCTGGATGGCTAGCATAAGTTAATTTATCCAACACGGTGAGCCGGACATCTGATTCCTGAAGCAGCAGCTTCACAAAATTCAGTCCAATAAATCCTGCCCCGCCGGTAATTAAATAAGACTTCATCATACGTATCCCTCATTTTTCTTCAACGTTTCAAATATTTTCGTAGATGCTTGATGCAAAGACTCGTGTGTTCCTGCATCAATCCACCACCCATTTAACATATCATAGGTGAGCTGGCTATTTGAGATATAGAGATTATTCACGTCTGTAATCTCTAACTCACCTCGATCTGACGGCGAGATCTCCTCAATATATTGAAAGACTTCTTGATCATAAAAATAAATGCCCGTGACGCAATACGAAGAACGTGGATGCTCTGGCTTTTCTTCTATTGATAGAATGCGATGATGCCCCGTATCGATTTCGGCAATACCAAACCGCGTTGGATCTGTGACTTCTTTCAACAACACTTTGGCTCCGTTTTCTTGTTTTTGAAAGGCTTCGACAAAAGGAATCAACGAGTCCTCAAATACATTATCGCCAAGCATGAGCACAAATTTCTCCCCTGTCACAAACGGCTTTGCATAGGATAACCCATCCGAAATGCCAGAAGCTTCTGGTTGGACTTGATACACAATGTTCATTCCAAGTTCCTGATCATCCTCAAGCAGCTTTTGAAACATCGGAATTTGTTCTTCTTGTGAAATCAGCATCACATCTAAAATACCTGCCTCTTTCAGTTTGAATAATGACCAATAAATCATCGGATATGGACCAACCGGCAATAAATGTTTGTTGACGATACTGGTTAATGGTGCCAGTCTTGATCCCTTTCCACCTGCTAATATAACTCCCTTCACATCTACACATCCTTATGTTCTTTTTGGTGATGATTCATGAGGTGTATAAGAATGTTTTTGACCCGTTCGGTTCCTTTTCCATCAATCAGTGTCCGTCCATTGAGATGAATGCTTCTGCGTAGATAGTAGCTTCCAGACAGCCTCTGCACAGCAAGCAAAATGTCTTTTTCATTCACATGGTCACCTAACCCAAGGTGAAGACAAGCTCCCTTTTGTGCAAAACCCGTCGCTGTTATGGCTTGATGGTCTACTTGTGAAAGAACAATACTGGGTACCCCGATACAAATCGCCTCATATAACGTCATGCCACCTGCAACAATGGCCAAATCGGCTTCCCAAAGACGTGCCGATAACTGATCTGTGTGGCGAATGAAGTGAATATGCTGATCCTCAATTTGTTCTTTGATGTGAGAGGCTTTTCCTGCAACCGCCAGAATGTGTACATGCTCCACCGCCTGGAGTGCAGATACGGCCTTTGATAACAATCCGCATGGGTCACTTCCCCCAAGGCTGATGACAACCTTTTTGCATTCTTTTCGAACCTCATATGTGTCTTTTAATTGACCAATCTCGTGATCTAACAATAAATAAGGTGTTCCTTGAAAGTATTCCGTACTGTTCACTCGCATGCGCTTCTGATCCAGTCCTCCATAAATGCCATTTATGACAGCATCCGCAAGCTGACAGGCTTCTTCTCTCTTTTCCTCGAATAAGACCAATCTGGCTGACCCACAGGAATCCTGCATCACTTGAAGGAACTCCAAGTCAATATCAAGGACATCAATGAGCAACAGATCCGGCTTAAGCTCTTTCATTCCTTGTTGCAACTGAAAGGACGCCTTCTCTTCCTGAACCATGCAGACATGCCAATCTGGATGCGAAAGCATTTCGACACAAACTGGCTCATTTGTATACAAAATAAGGTCGTTCCCTTTCTGAAGCAGCTCCTTTGCTAAACGCCTCATTCTGACGACATGCCCCATCCCTCTGAAAAAACCACCGTATACAACAATGATGATTGTTTTGTTCATTCAGCATCCTTCTGTCTCACAAATTGATTGAAACGAAGAATGTTCGGGTCCTGTTCACAGATCGATATCAACTTAGCAGTTGGCACAGCAACGGAACCACCAGCTTTCTTAAACAAATGAGTAGCAAACATGTAATCTTCTTCTGTATCTATCGTGAATCGATAAGCAGGATATGCAAGTTCTCTGGGCGGTGTGATGAATTGTAGATGAAATTGTTCTGGATGTTTTCGAATATAAAGCGTGACATGCTCACGTTCTGCCTGATTGAGGGGAAATTTGTCGATCTTATTTAAGATCGGAGCGTAGATCATTTCCCCGGAAATACCGAGTGGAGTCCCGCTCGTATAGGTGTAATCCGCATTCTCCTGCCTATGCTTTTCAAGCATTTTCGACAACAGTGCGGGGTCGATGAAGGGATTATCTCCTGTTAAACGTACTACGGTATGTGGGTCAAACTGTTGGACAATCTGCGAAAAGCGTTGCAATACATCTGTCTCACTACCTCGAAACACCTTGTAGCCTTTGGAATTACAATAATGAGCCAAAAAGTCATCTTCTGCCTCGACGGTAGTAGCGATCAGAAGGTTTTGTGTTTTTCGGTTGTATTCATCTGATTGCTTTACCCGTTCAACAACCAAATCAATCAGTGCCATACCTCCGATCGGTTTCATTACCTTTTTCGGCAGTCTCGTCGAACCCATCCTAGCCTGTATGACAAAAAGCACATCATTGCTCATTTGGAGACTCCTGTGTGAGCACATCTTTCCACGATACCCCTGTATGGGCTGGAATCTCTCTAGTCGCCTTTGCACCAAGCAAAAGCGGCAAGTATCGCGGGTGCAGTCCCTGACTTTTCTGTCCTGGCCTCAAAATGGCTACATTTTCTGTAGTAAAAGTCTCTCCCTTTGCAATACCTGTTGTCGTAAAAATTCCCCGATATGCAAATTCACGAATCTGACCTTCAATGGCTGTTGTTGTTTTAAAGGAACTTCCGAGGAGCTCCTCCTGCACAGAAACATCACCTGACTTTGTTTGATTACTTTCTTTCTCAGTTGCTCGAATGTGCTGAACCATTTCCTTTAATTCGTCAGGATCAAGCGCAAAGGAATGGTCCGCTCCTGTTAATGTTTTATCAATCGTAAAATGCTTTTCGATTATGGCTGCTCCAAGCCTTACAGCTGCAACAGGCGCTTCAGTTGGATGCTCACTATGATCAGAAAAACCAATAACCGCATCAGGAAAAGATGTGGCTAAAGTTTGAAGAACACGAAGGTTTGTGTATTCTCTCGGTGCTGGATACTTCGCCACGCAATGCATGATGGCAACTTGCTGATTTTGCTGACCCGTAATCGCCTCATACGCTTCATGAACATCTGCAATCGTTGCTCCCGCTGTGGAGAAAATGATGGGCTTTTGAAAAGACGCTGTGTGCCGCAAAAGGGGCAGATGATTGATTTCATAGGATGCAAGTTTAAACGCGGGCGGATTGGTTTGATTCAATAGATCCGCGGATTCTTCGTCACACACTGTGCTTAAAAAGATCAACCCTTTCTCCTCACAGTGAGCTAATAATGTTGGTAACCATTCTGGCGGCAGCTCCATTTGTTCCACCAAAGAAAAAATAGAGACCTCTTCGCCTTTAGCTGTTTCGTATAAGCCCGGTTCCTTTTGATACATCCGATCTGCTTGAAACATTTGAAACTTTACAGCATCGGCACCCGCCTCTTTTGCCACATCAATTAAAGCAAGGGCTTGATCTAATTTCCCATCATGGTTAATGCCTGCCTCTGCAATGATAAAGACAGGCGCACCATCTCCTACTTTGCGATCTCCGATGTAGAATTGCGCCATCTTACCTCTCTCCTTTTTTCGGCCACACATGATAATTCAAAAAGGCATTCGTTGTCCTAAAACCCATTTTTTCGTACAGTTGAATGGCTAGAATGTTGTGCAGCTGTGTTCCTGCAGAAATGACATGATGTCCTCTGTCATAGGAAACCTTCATCATCTCGATAAATAGCTTTTTCCCAAGCCCTTTTCCTTGAACATCCGGTCTCATAGCAAACAGCTCGAGCGCCAGCTCATCGCCCCTTGTCATCCCTTGAATCAAGCCAACAACTTCATCATTCAGCTTTGCAACTAGATTGATATCTGCGCGTCCGTGTAAATTATTCCTCATCCATTCTTGATAGAAATGGCGGACAACCCTTTGGTCTAAATAAGGATCCATTGCGTACCTGCTTTTGACAAAAGCCTCATCACCAAGTGAAGCCGCCTCATCGAAATCCTTTTCATCCGGTTGGCCTATCACCACATCAAGATTTGATGGCAAATCGATTTGAGCCGGCGGTGCCTCAAGGCGAGTAAGACCGCCGACATAGTAAACGTGAGAAAGCCTTTGGACAATCCGGTTTTTTTGAAATTCAGACGCTTCCAGACGCAAAAAGAAGAAATCACACTTCTCCGATCTCATCCAATTGATAAACCGTTCCATCAATTCTTTAAAAGCGGACGCTGATTCAGCCTCCACAAACTTCACATGAAAAATGTGCTGATCAAAAATGCCGCTCTCCCATTCTGACCACTCGTATAGGAGCACCGCTTTAAGCTGGGCGCCACTTACAAGGGCAAATTGTTTAAAGCCGGTCATCTGATCAGCTAGCTGATCGTATTTCTCAAGCCAAGTAGCTAGTACTTGATCGTCTATTGCGTGCACAACCTTCATGAACCTGCCTTCTTTTCTGTTAGAATAGATAACACCGCTGTGATGACATCCTGCACATCTTCATCCGTCATACTTGGATAGAGCGGAAGAGAGAGAGTACGTTCGTAATAGGTAAGCGAGTGAGGGAAGTCATCCGGTGAATAGTTGTAGGTGGTTTTATAGTAAAGGTGTAAATGAATTGGAATAAAGTGAACACTCGTGCCAATTTTGTACTCTTTTTGCAGTTGATCTATCATCTCATCCCGAGTGATGCCTGCTTTTGCTTGATCAACCTGAAGGACATACAAATGCCATGCATGTCTGCCCTCTTGATGGACAGGCGGCAGGATCAATCCAGCTTTTTTTTGAAAGGCATCATGATACATTTTGGCCATTTGTTCTCTGCGTGCCTGCATGTCATCTAGCCTGCTTAACTGAACGAGCCCTAAAGATGCTTGCACATCAAACATATTCATTTTATAGCCAGGTTCTTCGACTTCGTAGTACCACGTTCCCTTTTCCCCGTAACGATTCCATGCTCCCTTGCTCATCCCATGAAGCGCTAGTCTTCTCATTCGAGCGGCAAGTGCATCATCATTTGTCGTAAGCATGCCGCCTTCTCCAGTCGCTATATTTTTCGTCGCATAGAAACTAAAGGCAGTCGCATCCCCAATCGATCCGATCGGCTGATCATGATATGTTGTATAGAGGGCGTGGGCGGCGTCCTCTAGCACAAACAAATCGTACTTTTTGGCAATGGTCAAAATCCGGTCCATATCGCACGATTGACCAGCAAAATGAACAGGTACGATCGCCTTTGTATGTGGCGTAATGGCCGCTTCAATTTGCTCCGTATCTATATTAAGAGTTGCTGGATCAATATCCACAAAAATAGGTGCTGCTCCCGTATGGATGATCGTATTGGCTGTTGCGCAGAACGTCAGGGGTGTCGTGATCACTTCATCACCGGCACCAATCCCTCTCGCCTTTAATGCTAAAAATAGAGCAGCTGTGCATGAGTTGACAGCTATGGCATGTTTTGCGCCAGTCAGTAGTTGAAATTTCTCTTCAAACTCTCTCACTTTTGGTCCGGTCGACAGCCAGCCGGATTTTAATGTTCCTATGACTTCATCAATTTCTTCCTGCTCAATGAAAGGCAATGCATAAGGAAGAAATTGCGCTCTCTTTTGTCCCATATCACTTGCACACCCCTATCTTGATCTGTGAAAGGCTATACCTGTTTTTATTTTCAGCAGAGAAAGCAGCACATCGGTAGATCGCGCATGCGGATAATGTTCTTTGATGAAAAGAGCTCCCTGCTGTTTCGCCAGTTTCATCTCTTGTTCATCTGACAAAATACGGATCGCCTTCTCAGCAAGTTCAACTGGTTTTTCCATATGATAGCTACCAAGTGACTCGTAATAAGGGTACCTTCTGCCCTCTGTCATTTTCCCAATCAGCACACTTTTTTGAAACAGCATGGCTTCAAGGCCTACTGTTGACGTAAGCGTAATGACCATATCCATATATGGCAGGAGGTCATATAGATCAATTTCTTTTTTGATCAATTTCACTTGGTTCGCTGCCCGCTCAATGGATACATAATCATTTAAACGGTTTCGGGCCATTTCCCAAGGGTGCGGTTTGATGATGAGCTGGATATCCTTTTGTTTCGCAAGTGTTTTCAACACATTTACATAAAAAGCTTCCGAAAACGGCTGTGTTGCCACAAGCACCGTCTTTTTTCCTGGACTGAAGTTCAATTTACGAAACAGTAACTCCTGCTGAAGTGGTTTTCGATCCTTCACCATATCAAACCTCGGGTGACCTGTGATCTCCACCTGTTCAGGCTGACAGCCCTTATCTTCATACCAGTCCTTTTCATACTTTCCAAACACCCCATGAAGTGTTGTGAAAATCGGCAAAAAGGCTTCATCCCCCATAAGTGCGCCATGCTGAAGACAGATACTCGTGATATGACGCTTCACTGTTTGCAGGGCCAGCACACGGCTATACACATCCTCCGTCGTACCGACAACGACGGCTGCAATGGGCTGCATGTGAAATAACGTCTCTATCTGATCAATTACATCAATGAATTGCACAATGTCTTTCCGTAGCTTTTCTTTAAAAAAGGCTGTGCCAAAGACAGGGTGCTTTGCGTAAGGTTTCAAAAGAGCATTTGCTTTTTCAATATATTCAGCATGGGCTTCTTTATTAACCTCACTCGCTAATTCGGGCTTGCTGATCACTGGCAATCCGAAATAATCAGCTTTTTTCCAGCGAGCCAGCACTAGCGTTTGATTCGGATGGAATTGTGTATAGTTGTTTTCAGTAAAGCGCAGGTGCTCAAAGTGAAGCAACACCTTGCCATTTTGCGGACGATAAGCGATACGCTTGATCTGCTGTTTGTGCTGATCAAAAAATGGCTGTATGTCTTGTGGCAAGGGACAAGCGGTTGTTAGTTGATGACCAAATGCTTCATCTTCCATTTGATCTCTTGTCTCAGGACTGATGTATTGATAAAAATTACTAATTAACCCAAGAGGAATATGCCGGTAAGATAAGTCCTTCATGAGGTTCACATACTCAAAGTACACCTGCCAATAATGATGAATATAGTGCGGCACTTAGATCACCTCCCTTGTCTCTGTTTTAATAGATAGCGAAGCTCCCGGCAGGTAGACTGCGGGGGAAGTGCTTTGATAAAATCACTTTTTTCTTCCTCTGCTAGCTGATAATGAATTGATTGTTCTGTAATGTAATTCGTATCGAGCACTTCGTCATATGGGTAAAATGGGTAAAAATGATTTAATCTAAAAAAGAACCTGGCATCCCCTATGCGATAAAAATGAGGACTCTCGTCCCAGTAAGATCCAAACTCAGCATGAATTTTCTTTAAAATGGACAGACGATGTACAACCGAGCAATGATCAATGGCGCATGGTGCATTCCATTGCACCGTTTGGGCTGGTCGAATGGTTTCCTTCACCGGATCTTTTTTACTATTTAAATAGATTATTTTAGAACCTGAATAGACAATATTCTCATCCGGGCGGGCATCTAAATAACCCGTGAGCTTCTTTAAACGGTCAGGCGCATATACATTGTCATCTGTGGCGTAGGAAATATATTCACCCTTCGCCTGTTCTAGCGCTTGGTTGATGAGCACGGCATAGCGGGTTTTTGTCGTTCGTTCCTGTAGTGTGTTCACACCGCTTTGAATAAAATGGACACGCGGATCTTTCAGATAAGGCTCAATAGCAGTAAGCGTTTCTTCATTTGATCCATCATCCATAATAAAAAGTTCAAGGTCTGACAAAGTCTGTTGCAGGACTGCTTCAATCGATCTGCCAACGTAAGCCGCCTTATTGTAGCTCGTCATAATGACAGTTACTTTTGTCAAAATTTTCACCTCGGTCTCTTTCAAACTATGTTTATCATATGTGTCTCCTCATAAAGAGACTGGAGAGTGACCTATTTTTTATAAAATTGTATTTTTTTATTATTCGACCTTTGAAAAGCGCAAACTCTTTGGTAATATAAGTAATCATTTGTATGTGTTAAAGGAGTAAAGAATATTGGAATCGATGAAGAGTACTTTACCGGAAAATGAGGAAGCAAAAGGATTTTTTCGATTTTTAAAGATTTTCGTTTCGACAAAAATGATTGTTCGCTCATATCGTCATTCCTCTATTCCGATATGGCTCATGATTCTTCTAGCAAGTATCGCAGGCACGAGCTGGATCTATGAAGGATATTTTAGTGAGTATATGGGCAATCATATTCCGTTTCCTGATATTCTGTTACACGGGGCCATTCGGGGAATTATAGCGGGAAATATCATTCTTTTCGGCGGTACACTTTTGATACAGTGGTTAGGACGTGTCTTATTTGGCAGTCAAGCCTCCTATCCATATGTTCTCAAAACATATACGCTGACAGTCATTTTTCCCTCCGCCGTATTTGCTCTGACATGGATATCCTCTGTAATCACGCTTGGTCCTTATACATTTGTCAGAGTCTCACCTTATTTAGACCTGCAATATGGTATATGGTATTATCTCAATCTATGGACACTCACTGAAGCATATGCGAAGACATGGATATTCGGTATGGCTATTTTAGGCACTGTCGATGCGCTTCAACTCAAAGTGTGGCAAGCTTTCATGATTGTTGTTATCCCGCTTGCTACCTGTTTTATCTTGATCACACTTCTATTTGATATCCAGCGCGCTGTAAACTGGATGGTGTAAAGGGATCTGCTCCAAGCAGTCCCTTTTTTTCGTTCATTGTACATATTCTGCCCTCCTGTCTCATAGGGTGAAAGAGAGATAGAACGCTATGAAAACAACAGGCGTCTATACGCCTTCTGTTTAGAACATCAAGAGGAAAGAGGAGGAACGTTATGAAATTGAAAAATCAATTTGGGCAAGGTTCGGGCTTCGAAGGTCAAGATTTACGCCAGCAACAATATGGAGCAAATCCGTATCCTGCGCAACAGATGGGTTATTCAGCCCCTCCCCAAATGCAGGGCCAAATGCAGCAAGGGTACTCACCAATGCCGTCTACTGGTACTACACAAGGTCAAGGTACACAAGGCGGCGGGCAGCCATATCAAATTCCCTCAGGACCAATTTATCAGCAAAATGTCACCGGTCAACTTCCACTTGAGCAATCCTATATTGAAAATATTTTAAGATTGAACCGTGGCAAAGTGGCGACGATTTATATGACATTTGAGGCGAGTAAAGAATGGAATTCGAAGATTTTTAGAGGGGTCATTGAAGCGGCTGGCCGTGACCACATTATCATTAGTGATAACAAGACAGGTACACGATACTTACTGTTAACCATATACCTTGATTACATTACGTTTGATGGGGAAATTCAATATGACTATCCATACTCTATGTCGACTTACTCTCCTAGATAATTCAATCAGCATGACAAAAGCAAGGTGCAGCTGCCCTTGCTTTTTTTCTTGTGGGTTCCACCTTTCTAGGTTTTTGACACATCCTTACGCATTCACACATAGGATGCCTAGTAGTTTTTCAAAAGCCTAGAGAGGTGACAACAATGACTGTTGAGCTGGATTATACTTCGCCGAACGTCCAATATTCTTATGACTTGAAACACAGCACCAGTGTGAAATACGATCAGCATAATCTGATTCGTATATTGGGGAAAAAACAATTAAATTCGTTAGATCAAATCTCCTTACTTGATATCTATTTGGGTAAAAGCAAAATGGTGGAGCCGCATTATCATCAAAACGCTGCAGAGCTCGTTTACTGTATCGCTGGCTCTGTCGCTGTTTCCATGCTCAATCCATTTACAAAAAAACTACAGACCTATACCATTACCCCGGGTCAGGTAGCAAATGTACCTCAAGGTTGGTGGCACTATGAGATCGCCTTGCAGGACAGAACGCATTTGTTAGCTATTTTTAACGCATCTACGCCAGATGTGACCCTTGGTTCAGACCTACTCACCCTAACACCACCTCACATCATGGCACATGCTTATTGCATGAACGAGACGCAGTGGAAGCAGACAACACAGCCTGTGAAATCAGGCGTGTTTATCGGACCGTTTTGTCCACGAGAGGAACAGGCCCAAACGCATCCTGTCCCTCCCTCTCACTACATCCCTTATGATCAGACACCGCCCAACTACTCTCCTTACTGGAATTAATCAAAAAAACCGATGCCCCATCAGAGCATCGGTTCTGTGACTTATAAATTTTTTGCTGCTGCAATGACAAGTAATACCCATGAAGCGATAAACGCCACTCCACCAATTGGGGTAATGGCACCAAGAATTTTCACCTGTGTCAATGCCAGCACATAAAGGCTACCCGAGAAGAAAAGAATCCCAGCAAGCATCACCCAACCAGCAGTTGGGACTAAAGAGATACCTGACAGCTTATCTGCGAGAAAAGCGACAATAAATAATCCAATGGCATGGAACATTTGATATTGAACACCTTTATTCCATATATCGATATACTTCTCAGGGATCTTCCCTTCTAATCCATGTGCACCGAAGGCTCCAAGCCCTACAGCGAGCATCGCGTTAATGGCACCTAAAATGAAAAATAGTTTCATTCGACATTCTCCTTCTCTCGTCAGTTATGTTTATCATAGCGTGCCTTTCATCCGACATACAACTTTCCCTTTACGTTGACACGAGATTGTCGGATTTCTGTTTCCTTAATAACACTTGGTCCACAACAATGGCAATGAGTGTACCGAGAACAAGCCCATTGCTTAATAAAGAAATAAGAACCGGATGCATACCTTCAAGCGCTGCCTGCGGCACAAACATCGCTCCCACACCTGCCAAAACAGCGATCCCGAGCACAAATCGAATGCGCGGGAGTTCTTCCTTTTCATATTGATCAAATTCTGACATGGCGATTCCAATCATGGATGAGAAAACAACAAAGTTGACAGCAAGCCCAACAGGTGGTGGCAATGCCGAGAAAAAGCTCATGAAAAGAGGAAATAAACTAATCACCACAATCAAGAGACTTCCAAGGAAGAATGGCTTTCTAGATGGGATTTTTGTTGTTTGGATAAACCCAGCTGCGCCCGAAATTGGCACAGGTGCAATCGCACCAATCATCCCACTGAGCAAATGTCCGAATGCGGCGACAAAACCCGCAGGACGAGCTCGATTGCGATCTCGCAGCTCACCAAACGCCTTCACCGAGCTTTCCACAATACGAATACTTGCCAGCATGTTCACAATGAGTAAAATCGTAATAAAAAAGGACGTGACAAGCAATCCACTGTCAAACACCGGCATACCAAATGGAAACAGTTTCGGAAACTCGATGAGATGCTCAGGCATTCGAACAGGCTTAGCCAATCCGAGAAGCGCGAATAACAGCCACCCACCCGCAAGTGCGAACAACACAGAAAACTGTCTGAGATAATGCCATTTAGAGCGGCTGATGATAAAGGTCATGACGATAATCAAGATGGATAGACAAAAGACTAGACCGTCCACCTGATTTCCCCGATAGCCAATGCCCATCAGCCCTTTCATGATCGGCTCACTTAACTGCACCACAAGTAACAGCAAATAGATGCCAGTCACGACTGGCGTAAATAATGATGCGAGCCAATTAATGATTTTAAAAAGACTAAAAATAAAAAAGAAAACAGCACTAAAAATTAAAGCCCCTTGTAAAGCTTGCAACGTTTCAGGATATGTAGCAAAAATCGTTCCTGTCATGCCTGCATAAAGTGTATACACACCCCACCACAGGCCTGCTGGACTCTCATTAATCGGTAGCATATGGCCACATAAACATTGCACCATCGCCACTAGCCCAAGTGAAAAGAATGTACTTTGGATCAGCTCTGCCGATTGCACTTGATTCAATTCGAAGGCTTGTGCAATTGCAATGGGTACTGCAATTGAAGCTGCGATAAAAAATGCCATCCATTGAATGGCCCCCAAAAATAGTTTCAATCCAATCACCTTCCCTTTGTCGTGGCAAGACCACTAAAAATCAAAAATAGAGTCGCCGTTCCCGTCTTTCTCTTTTTGATCATTTTCTTGATGTTGGAATTTTTTCGCCCCACTGGTGCCCATCAGCTTCTCTAGCATAGCTTGATCCGGTGACACGGATGGCGAAGGCGCCGATGAAATAGATGGAGGTGGTGACATAACAGATGACTGCGGCATTTGCGCCTGTGATGGTGCGTCTAAAATGACCTCACACAATGAAGAAATGGCGGCTACTTGGCGTTTCACCTCTTCATCATTTCCAGTTTGTTTCGCTTTTTGAATCGCTTCCTCCATTTTTTGTAGCAAACTTGATATATGAATATTCAAGGGTAGACCCTCCAATCATGAATTTCGTTCCCAACGTTATTTTACCAAATGAATAAACCGAATGGGGTCATCCATCTGCATTTTTTCCAAAGCAGTGCGCTCAAGCCCCTCTTATTTGACCGATATAAGAGATTCCCACATAATATAAGAAACAAAACGTCATGGAAAGGATCAATTGATGGACAAGCTAACGGCTCTATTAACAAAACAAAAGGCCTTTCAAAAGCCGGCGATCGAGGAGCGCCTCCGCATCCTCAGAAAGCTGAAAGAAGTAATCAAACAGCAGGAGAAGGACATATTACAAGCTTTAGCACACGACTTACATAAATCAGAACAGGAAGCGTATACAACAGAGGTCGGCATGGTGTACGAAGAAATCAATCATACCATGAAGCATCTGCACAAGTGGGCAAAGACGTCAAATGTGAAAACACCCCTGACTCATCTTGGTTCAAAAAGTATGATCATCAAGGAGCCTTATGGAAGTGTGCTCGTTATCGCTCCTTGGAATTATCCTTTCCAGTTGGCACTCTCTCCATTAGTCGGAGCGATATCCGCTGGTAATGCGGTGACATTAAAACCGTCAGAGCTGACCCCGCAAGTCTCACAGGTGATTCGTACCATTGTAGAGCGTGTGTTTCAAGAAGACCAGGCGGTTGTCGTAGAAGGCGGAGTTGACATCAGTACACAGCTACTGAAACAGCCCTTTGACTATATCTTCTTTACTGGAAGTGTGTCTGTCGGCAAAATCGTCATGGAAGCCGCCGCAAAGCATCTGACACCTGTCACGCTTGAACTTGGCGGAAAAAGTCCTTGCATCGTCATGCCAGATGCTGATCTCAAACTCGCCGCGAAACGGATCACATTTGGGAAATTCACAAATGCTGGTCAAACATGTATTGCCCCGGATTATTTACTTGTTCATGAATCCGTTAAAGAAGAACTGCTAAGGGAAATGACCGTTTGTATCCATGATTTCTTTGGTGAACAACCCGAAATAAATCCGCACTTCGGAAAAAACGTCAGCCAACGCCACTTTGATAGACTCTCTCAATTTCTTTCAAACGGCACCATTGTGACGGGCGGACAGCGCAATGAACAAGAGCTCAAAATAGCGCCAACCATTTTAGATCATATTTCATGGGACGACCCCGTGATGCAGGAGGAAATTTTCGGGCCCATTTTGCCCGTCATGACATTTGATTCACTCGATGAGGCTGCTGACATGATCAAGGCTAGACCAAAGCCGCTCGCACTTTACTTATTCACCACTAGTAAACAAACAGAATCCTATGTTCTTGACCACCTCTCATTTGGTGGAGGGTGTATCAACGACACATTGATGCATGTAGCCACCCCGTATTTGCCTTTTGGAGGCATCGGTGAAAGCGGGATGGGTCGATATCATGGAAGGGAGAGCTTTTTCACCTTTACTCATGAAAAAAGTGTCCTCCGCCAGACCAATCGATTCGATTTCTCCTTCCGATACCCAAATGCGAAAAACGGGCTCGACATCGTACGTAAATTTTTAAAATAAACAGGACGAAGGGGGTTCCCCTCGTCCTGTTTTCTATTCAATATCAGACATACACCAATTGATTTCTTCTAGCCCCATTTGCGTTAAATGCGTGTTCACTTTGGAAAATGGACGGCTGCCAAAAAAGCCGTTTCTTGCTGAAAATGGACTTGGATGAGGTGATTCAATGATGTAATGCTTGTTTTGATCAATGCGATCTTTTTTATTTTGGGCATGTCTTCCCCATAACACAAAAACGACAGGTTGATCTCGTTCATTCAATACATCAATGACTCGGTCGGTTACACGCTCCCAGCCCTTTCCTTTATGCGAATTCGCTTCGCCTTTTCTCACAGTTAACACGGTGTTGAGTAAAAGCACGCCTTGCTCTGCCCAGCTGACAAGTGAACCGTGGTTTGGCACAGGGCATCCTAGGTCATCATGTAGCTCCTTAAAAATATTCTTCAATGACGGTGGTTGTTTGACACCAGGCTGAACCGAAAAACTCAATCCATGTGCCTGACCCGGACCATGATAAGGATCTTGTCCCAAAATGACCACCTTGACCTTTTCATATGACGTCAAATGAAGAGCACGGTAAATGTCATCCAGTTTCGGAAAGACAGTATGCGCGTGATATTCCTCATTCAACCACTCACGTAACTCCTGATAATATGGCTGTTCAAATTCACTTTTCATGACAGCCCACCAGCTGTCATTTAAAAATGGCTCCATTTCTGCACCCCTCCTTTTGCCTGCTGTGCCAACCTTGAGATCATCGGCTCTCCATCCCATACGATCTCACTCTCTGATTCTCGCCTTTTCATCGCTGGTTCTTCTAATAACACAGCAAAGTTTGCGGTTGGCAAGTCGCCTAGCTGATGTTTCGCACTTAAGTCATCTAAGTAGTTCTTCCTCGTTTCACCAAGGTCACTTGACTGATTCCCCCCGCCGTCAAAAAACGCATAGATCACGCTAGCAGCTGGTACTCTTTTCACACGTGCATGTTTTGACACACGCAAGAAAAAGTCCCAATCCCAATAATGATGCATGGCTGGGTCAAAGTAGCCAATATCATCGTGTATTTGGCGTTTATACATACTGCCAGACGGAACATAGGTAGAAAAAACGCGCATATCCTCAATATCCGCTGTATAAGCAAATAAACGTCTTGATAGCGGAAAGCGTGTCGCTCCTTTTTCCTCAAAAGAAACGATTTCTGCATCAGAAAAGACAAAGTCGGCGTCTTCTAGCGCTTGGCTCATCCGTTCTATGTGGCAAGGTGTAAAGTAATCATCATCGTCACTTAGCATGATCACATCCCCTGTCAGCTCCCGCACACCAATATTTCTCGCATTCACATGCTGAACATTTTCATCTAAATGAATCAAGCGGATCGGAAGCTCAGGATAGAGCTCCTGAATGATGTCCACACGTTCTCCTGCATCATTCACCACCACAATCTCAAAAGGCTGCACCGTTTGTCTGACAATCGATTCAAGCAGTTCACACAGCGCGTTACGTCGGTTATGTGTCACAATTAGTAAGGAAATCTTCATATCTGTCTTTCTCCTTTAATAGATTCGTCTTTTTCATTAAAACATAAATTGACTTCATTCTCATGATGTAAAAGGCGGTTTGACGGTCTGTAAAAATGGGAATTTTTTGATAGAAAGGAGTGATCACCTATGGAATATGTCGTAGTAGAGAATAGTAAACAAGCAAAACAAACCATTGAAGACATCCATTCAAAGCACGCATCAAAACAAGCCGTTTTCGTTTTTGCGCATGACGAGTGGCGGTCAGATGATGTCACGCAACAGACAGCCGCTAAAAACATGACAGCCATCGACCAAGGGATTTTGGATCAAATAGCTAATGTGATACGCAGCCGAGATGATGAACTCATGGCAAAAATGATGTCGGTTGGCGCCGATCAGAAGTTAGCCTTAACGCTTTTGGAAGAATTAAAAAAGGGAAAATTGGTCATCTGTCAAAGAGACTGAATCAATGCGCTTCCCGAGGCGGGAGCGCTTTTTTAAATCGTTTCATTGTGATAAACGGAAAAGCTGATTATAATAAAGGATAGAACAATAACTGTTACATATCACATTGGAGGTTCAGCAACTATGTCTATGAATAAAGCCCTCACCATCGCAGGTTCGGACTCTAGCGGCGGTGCAGGTATCCAAGCAGATTTAAAAACATTTCAAGAAAAAAACGTATACGGGATGACAGCTTTAACTGTTGTCGTTGCCATGGACCCTCATAACCATTGGGATCATCAAGTATTTCCAGTCGATACGTCTACCATTCGTGCACAGCTATCTACCATTGTGGAAGGCATCGGCGTAGATGCACTGAAAACAGGCATGCTCCCAACTGTCGACGTGATCGAGCTAGCAGCTGACACCATCAAAACACATGATTTAAAAAATATCGTCATTGATCCTGTGATGGTATGTAAGGGAGCGAACGAGGTCCTTTACCCTGAACATGCTGAGGCATTGCGTGAAAAACTTGCACCACTTGCTACAGTGATCACACCTAATCTTTTCGAAGCAGGTCAACTTAGCGGAATCGGCGAAATCAAAACGTTCGAACAAATGGAAGAAGCCGCAAAACGCATCCATGAACTTGGTGCATCATATGTGGTCATCACTGGTGGCGGTAAGCTAAGTCCAGACAAAGCGATTGATTTGCTTTATGATGGACAAACCTTCGAACGTCTTGAATCAGATAAGATCGACACACAGTACACACACGGCGCAGGCTGCACATTCTCAGCAGCCGTCACGGCTGAACTAGCCAACGGCTTAGAGGTGAAAGACGCCATCTATGCAGCAAAATCATTCATCACCGCTGCCATCAAAGAATCTTTCCAACTAAACGAATATATCGGGCCAACCAAACATTCGGCTCATCGTTTCAACAAATAAACAGCAAAAAAACCGATTCGCCTTGTTTAATAGGTAAATCGGTTTTTTGTTGATTGAAAACGGAGCTCATTGGCTTTTATAAGGTTTTGTATACCTTTTCTATTCTCTCCAATTCGTCATGAAAATCGCTATCATCTGGTCTACAAGTGATGACTTCTAAAAATTCAATAAATTGACGGGCAGATGCAATAAGTTGGAAGACAAATTCCTTAAATTCTGCATTAGCATATTCATAACGGATTTCTTTTATGATTCAGCAGTTAATAGATACATTTTATGGTAGGAAACTCATATTCACTTGATAGATTTCATTCTGATATCCACATAACACAGGTTCTGACTATTACGTTTGATGATCCGATTCCTTCGCCATTTTTCTAATAAAGGCTTCGATAGATTCCACAAATAAGGCATATTCTTTCATTTGTTGATACGTATTTGACAGCTTCTCTTTTAATTCATCTTGCTTTAGAGAAGGTTCACCGAGAATAGATTGGACTTGAATGAGCAATTCTTTATATTCTTCACGTTTATCTTCAACATGATCTGCCATTGTCTCCAAGCGTTTTCTAGTCGTCGGCTGCTGTTTTGAATTCAAGTAAACAACCCCTTTTTTTGTCTTTCCGCATTTGGATAAACGTCAGCCTCAGCTGTATATATTTAAAAATGATACCATAATTGACCTTGATAACATATATGCAAAACGTCATCAAACCGCTCCTCATCAGCGTATAAAACCACCGTTTTTACGCTCTATAGGCTATAAGATACAGGTTCATCTCACTAGAAAAAGAAGCAGATCAACAGCCTGCTTCTTTTTCTAAATGCCACGTCTTTAATTTGAGTTTCGTTTCGTTTCTGCCACTAATTGAGATTGATTTATTTCCCGGGGAAGGAAAGAAACGTGCGGTAAATACTTCCCGTCCTCCATTCACAAAAATCTCAATTGATGATGCATCGATAAAGATATGCAAGTCCTTCAGTTCCTTGATTTCAACTTCACGAACTTCTTTTACACGATCTTCAAATCTGTCTCGTTCTAATGTGAGTTTCCCTGCTTCTTTATCATATATGAGTCGAGCAGCTGCACGAATACAGCATTCAAATCCCTTTTGCGTTTCAATTTGATCAATGTATATCTCAGTGCTGGTAATATCTTTAACAGGGATCGCATGAACGGACCGCTTAATATAAAACATATGATCTTGTTCATTTGTCCGCATGTTCCTCAGCTCGGATACTGGCTTTTGAATGAGTCGCCCATCTTGATCTAAATGAAGCTCTCGCGGAACCGTTAAACAATGAATCCATTGATAGGAAATCGTAGGATGATGCTCTTCCCCTTGTTCAGGCACACCCATCCAACCAATTAAAAGGCGTCTGCCTGATTCATCTAAAAATGTCTGCTGCGCATAAAAGTCAAACCCGCGATCCAGCTCCTCAAACATTCCATGAGAATATTGGTAGGACGTATCATTCAATTTACCAACAACATAACCTGATTGGTGTGTATTGTGATACTTCAACCCATCAGCCTTTAAACCTTGAGGTGAGACAATCAATACGTCTCGACCATCTAATTCAAACAGATCGGGGCATTCCCACATATATCCGAAATCTTCTAATCCGTTTTTTCCACTTCCCGCTAGGATGCCCTGGAACGTCCATTCGTCTAACGTATCAGAAGTGAACAACACCAAGTGTCCTTTTAGGTCTTCGCTTTGTGCACCGAGTACCATATACCACTGACCATTTCGTTTCCACACCTTCGGATCACGAAAATGTGCTGTGAATCCTTTTGGTAATGTTGCCACGACGCCTTTTTTCTGAAAATGGATGCCATCCTCCGAAACAGCTAAACATTGATATGTCTCACGGTTCCCTTGCTCATCGCGGACATTTCCTGTGTATATCAGATACATCTTTCCATCATCAATGACCGCACTGCCTGAATAACAGCCATTTTGGTCAAACCAATCACTTGGTGTGAGTGCGATCTCTTCGTGCTGCCAATTCACTAGATCCTTAGATGTATAGTGCCCCCAGAATTTCGCCCCATGTTCTGTTTTAAAGGGCTGCCACTGATAGAATACATGATATACACCCTTCCACTGGATCAACCCATTCGGGTCATTTAATAGACCGACAGGCGGCATTAAATGAAAATGCTGACGATACACGTCTTTTTTCACCAAATGTTCATAGTTTCGAATACGGTCTGCTACCTTTTGACGAAGTGCTGCGTCAGTTGTTGTCATGACTATGACCACTCCTTGATTATTTTTCGACTTCTTTTACTTTAAAGATTATAGTGAGAATAAATGAAACAGAAACCGCGATTAATATACCAATAACATAATTTACCACATTTTGTAAACCTAATGGTGCTGCAATTGCGATCATCGGAATCCCAGTTAAGCCATAGGCATTGGCTGCTACCTTCGTGAAGACAACGAATGCTCCGCCTAATGCGCCTCCAATCATGGCGGCAATGAACGGCTTACGATAACGAAGGTTCACACCGAATATCACGGGCTCTGTAATACCTAAGAAAGCAGAAAATGCAGCAGGTAGTGCAATTTCCTTTGTTTTGGCACGCTTTGCTAAGAAGAAGACCGCTAATCCTGCGCCACCTTGCGCAACGTTGGACATCGCCCAAATCGGTAGCAAATAGTTCACTCCAATGTCATTCAGCAGTCCTGCCTCGATCGCATGGAAGCTATGATGAACCCCTGTCAGCACAATTAACGAGTAAGCGCCTCCGAAAATCAATCCTGCTAAGAAACCTGCATGATCATAGACAAATGTTAGCGCATTAGAAATTCCTGTACCTAGCATTCTACCAAGTGGTCCAACCGCAATGAATGTGACAAATCCAGTGACAATTACCGTGACAAATGGAGTGACAAGTAAATCAATACTGTTAGGAACAATTTTTCTTAAATTCTTTTCAACGAGACACATAATATACACAGTCAATAAAACTGGAATGACTGTTCCTTGATAGCCAAGAAGGGCAATATCGAAATTGAATAATTGCATGTACTCTGGTTTCGCCTCTGTCAGTCCCCATGGGTTCAGTAGACTAGGGTGAATCATAATTCCACCAATGACGGCACCTAAATATGGATTCCCACCAAACTCTTTCGCTGCACTAACCCCGATTAAAATCGGTAAAATGATAAAGGCAGCACTTGAAAACATGTCTAGCATTTGGAAGATAGCTGAGCTTGGATCTGCCCAGTTAAACGCCTTCATCATCCCTAGAAGACCCATTAATAAACCGCTTGCAACAATTGCTGGAATAATAGGTACAAAAATATTTGATAACGTTTTCGCAAAACGTGCAAGTGGATTCATTTTTTGTTTCACAGCTTCATCATGGCTGACAGGCTTTTGGTTCTCGTCGCCTGCCTCAAGTCCAGCCTCACGAGCAAAAGGCTCGTATACTTTATTCACAGACCCAGTTCCAAATATGACTTGAAATTGACCGGAGCTTGAGAAGGCACCCTTCACACCGTCTAATTCTTCAATTGCCTCTTTATCAATGAGATTCTCATCTTTCATCACCAATCTGAGTCGCGTGGCACAGTGCGTGGCACTGATCACATTCTCCTTGCCACCTAATAATGTTGTTAATTCTTTGGCTGTTTTTTGATAATCCAATGTTGTCTCCTCCTTTTATTAAACAAAAAAGACCTAAAATTCACCAACGATAAAAGGACATACACGTCCCATCGTTACGCAAATTTTAGGTCTTGCCTGCCTGACAGTCACAATCCCACGGTATATAATTTTGTTTACGCTTTCATCATAGTATAAGAGCGTGACCTACGTCAACCTATTTTTTCGAATCAAATGACCCATATACACTATTTAGGGTAGTGTGCATAAAAAAAAGCCTGCGAACAGGCACAACCATTTAAATCGCTTCGGCATCTTGCAGACGCTGGACATGCAGCGTGATGTAGCCGATCTCCGACTCTGGGAGATGAAGTCCATATTCATTTTTCAATCTAGCCGATAGTCCAAATGCACACTGGTAAGCCTTTTCATATTTTGTTTGGATAAACATCAGCATCTCATCATCCATGATCTGAAATGCCTCATTTGATTCCAACCTGCTTAATGCATACCTCAAATGTGTCACTAGTCGCTGATAGGAAATACTATCTTCATCAATCGATTGCCCAAAATAGGCTTCAATATGCTCGATCATTTCTGTGATCATCGTCGTGTACTTCACCGTCTTTTTCATGGACTCCGTATTCATTTTGGCCGTATGAATATGAAGAGCCACATACCCTGCCTCGTCGTCAGGCAGTTCAACCCCTAGCCGCTTCTGTACATAGCGAATGGCATACTTCCCTATTTCATATTCCTGCTTATATAAGACTTTAATCTCACCAAGCAATTTATTATATAGCACAATGCCCTTTTGAACGCGTTCAATGGCAAAAGATAAGTGATCTGTCAGTGATATATGAATATGATCACTAAGAGGCATCTTCAGTTCGCCCTCGGCATAGCTGATAATATGTTCTGCCACCTCGATATGCGCTTCTGGCACCGTGGCAAGAATTTGTTTGAATTTCTCATTTTCTTCACGCACAACAAATATTTTCTCTATCTTTTGAACGGGAATGACGTCATTTTTCCCCTTCTGAAAAGCAATTCCGGGCCCCATCACAATTTTCTCCTGATCACCTTCCTTCACAATGACTGCATTATTATTCAATATTTTATATATCTTCAAGGGGTATCCTCTCCCACCAGATAACGTTCCTTATGTGGGATTTTACCCTGTTTCAACTCTTCTGTAAAGGTAATACCGGACCAGCTCGCGCCTCTCTCATGGTCTTTTCATACAGCATCATCAGACATTGATCGTCCCTCTTGCTTGCCTTTCGTTTCTTCACTTTTTCTTCTGTCAGCTTCTCTTGTTTCCATTCCTTCATCGCTCGAAAGAACCCAGGCTCCGCCACCATCCATTCAAATCCTTGCTGCTTCATCATCACACCAGGATTCACAAGCACATTCATCATGAACCCAAACCATACACTTAACCAATTCTTCAATCTTCCCACTGAACATCCCTCCGCTTTTCTTAGAATCTAGCAACTCTAGCAAAACAACTGCTCCTATCATATCCTGAGAAAAAAGAGATGTTTGTCACAATCTGGATGAAAAAACGAACTAGTTTTCAGAAGTTTTGTTGAAAAGTGCAGAAGATCATCACGTACGATGATTTTTTCATTTAAAATATTATACACACAATATCCAAAAGATAGGCACACCTTATCAACAGGGTTTATCCACATATCAACAACCCCACACTATATTTTGTGTACACATTTTTTTTATTTTCCATATATATAATCGAATTATTGAGTTATCAACAGAGTAATGTGAATAAGTGCGACTTTATTAACAAAATAGTTCTTTGCCACTATGTAAAATAAGTCCATTTCAGTAAAGGAATTGTTTTCATCATATTGAATACTTAATAACGGGCAGTGAATCTTTCCTATTTATCCACAAAAAGAAAGGCTATCTCCCTAAAAACACAGCTAGAAAGGGGAAAATTAATTGAAAAAAATCATCTCTCGTTCTTCTGTTCTATTGTTCTCCACTATTTTCATTTTATCCACATTCTTTTCAGGTCAACAGGCTGTTGCCGCTCCATCTAACAAGCAGGTAGAACTAGAAAAGGCAGAAATCTTTGGGGAAATCAATGTCAACTCTAGAAAACACACCACAGTCATTGTTGAATTAAAGGAAAAGTCTTTAGTTGAAGCCAAACAAGAAGGCGAAGCACAAACGAAGGCTTCTCTTAAAAAATCTCGCACCAAAGTAAAAAATGCAGCACTCAAAGAGGTTGATAAAGCAAGCATTCGTCAAGAATATGAAAAAGTGTTCTCTGGTTTCTCTATGAAACTTCCAGCAAACGAAATCCCAAAGCTGCTCGCAGTGGACGGAGTAAAAGCCGTTTACCCGGATGTTACATATCAAACAGATGAAGTGAAAAAAGAGAGCATCCAGCTTCCCAATGAAGATATTTCTCCTCTAATGGATAAAAGTGCACCCTTTATCGGCGCACCCAAAGCTTGGGATGCCGGCTATTCAGGTAAAGGGGTAAAAGTCGCTGTCATTGATACCGGAGTAGACTATACTCATCCTGATTTAAAAAGAAACTTCAGTCTATATAAAGGCTATGATTTTGTAGATAATGATTATTCTCCACAAGAGACACCTCAAGGGGATCCTAGAGGCGAGTCAACAGATCATGGCACACACGTCGCAGGAACCATTGCTGCAAATGGGCAAATTAAGGGTGTCGCAAAAGACGCAACCCTTCTTGCATACCGTGTACTCGGGCCAGGTGGTTCTGGTACAACGGAGAATGTTCTTGCTGGCATCGACCGGGCTGTCACTGACGGGGCAGATGTCATGAACCTTTCTCTTGGAAACAGTGTCAATAATCCTGATTACGCAACAAGCATCGCACTCGATTGGGCCATGTCTGAAGGCGTAGTCGCTGTAACATCTAATGGAAACAGTGGTCCGAACAGCTGGACAGTTGGCTCTCCTGGTACGTCAAGAGACGCCATTTCAGTTGGTGCGACTCAACTTCCTTACAGTCTATACAATGTGAGATTCCCGAATTATTCTACTGCAAAAATCATGGGTTACAATCAAGATAGTGATTTGAAAGCGCTCGATAAAAAACAAGTTACACTTGTTCATGCTGGTATCGGTGATGAAAAAGCATTTGAACAAATGGATGCCAAGGGAAAAGTTGCTGTCATTGAACGCGGAAGCATCGCATTTGTAGATAAAGTCGAGAATGCAAAAGCGGCTGGCGCAATTGGTGTTGTCATGTATAACAATACTGATGGAGAAATTCCAGTTGATGTACCAGGTCTTGCTCTTCCGACGATCAAGCTTTCAAAAGCTGAAGGAACCGCTCTTGTCAAAGCCATTGAGGCTGGAAACAATACCACCACCTTCTCTATTCAATTTGTCAAAGAACTAAGTGAGCAAGTCGCTGACTTCTCATCTCGTGGACCTGTTGTGGATACGTGGATGATTAAGCCTGATCTCTCAGCACCTGGGGTCAGCATTGTCAGTACGATTCCGACTCATGATCCGACTCAGCCGTATGGATATGGCTCTAAGCAAGGCACAAGCATGGCATCTCCGCATGTGGCTGGGGTCGCAGCGATTATCAAACAAGCAAAGCCTTCTTATTCAACCGAACAAATCAAAGCATTACTGATGAATACAGCGGAAAAACTGTTTGATGCAAGTGGCAATCCATTCCCTCATAACACACAGGGAACGGGCAGTGTTCGAATCATCGAATCACTCCAAGCATCATCCATTGTTTCTGATGCTAGCCACTCTTACGGCACTTTCTTAAAAGAAAAGGGTATTCAAATCAAAACGAAGACATTCAAGGTAGAAAACCTGTCAAAAGCACCAAAAACCTATACCATTGATTACAAATTTGACGGCAACGGTATTAGCACAAACGGAACGAAAAAAATCACAGTCAAAGGCAATGCCACTGGGTCATTTACTTCTGCGGTACAAGTGAACTATGCAAAAACCAAAAAAGGTACGTACCAAGGCAGTATCACGATTCGTGAAAATGGAAGAAAGATCACTGAAATACCTACATTATTGATTGTGAAGGAACCAGATTACCCGCGTGTCACTTCTGTTTCAGTAGAACCAGACAATCGTGCTGGAAGCTACGTGATTAGCAGTTATCTGCCTGGTGGTGCTGAAAATCTTGCATTCCTTGTCTACACCACAGATGGAGAATATTTAGGCGAAGCTGGTGTCTACCGTAACGTCGATAAAGGGGAACAGCGATTGAAATGGAATGGCTCCATCAATCAAGGCCAAAAACTAGAAGCTGGTGAGTATACAATGCTTGCCTACGCCAGTCAAAAAGGCAAATCAGATACAATTCAGACAAAAGAGCCATTCGACATTCATCCTGAATAAACAAGAATCACATCAAAAGCCTTGTATGAACATGAGTTCATCAAGGCTTTTCTATCATGTATGGAGGAAAGATTAAACTGATGTTGATATTGCTATGGATCGTTTCTTCTTTTACTGCTTTTTTTCTCACGTTGACTTTGCTTTATTTTTTCATCTTTTTACACGCTAAACAGCCTCGTCCTTTTCATCAAGCATGCGGGCTGACTGTTGGTGTTGCCTGTATTTATCCACTTAGTTTAGTGGTGTCAGCCATTTTTGTTTCCATCCTGATGTTACTCTTTCCTTTTTATTGGTTGCGCGGAAAGTAAGTCTATCGTTTATTCATCAAACGCTTCTTTGAGGAGGCGATATGATGTGAGCCGATCTTCCATTTGATGCGTGATGGTCACAGCGATCAATTCATTGGTGCGATAAGCCTGTGTCAGTGCTGTGAGCTGTGCTTTCACAGAGGATGCTGTACCGATCACCATTCTTTTTCGATTCGCCTCCACTCGTTTTCGTTCATACACACTATAGCTATAGGCTTGTGCCTCTTCATATGAAGGAAATCTGTCAAGGTTTCGCCCTTGCTCACTCGCCAGCAAAGAGACATCTAAGCTAACTGCCAGTCTTTCTGCCTGCTCTTCTGTTTCTGCACATAACACGAAGACCGCTAGACTGGTGCGTGGCTTTTCACCAAATGCGGAAGGTTCAAATCGATTGATATATTGCGCGACAGAATCTTCTCCGCCTTCCCCATTAATAAACAGAGCAAATGTGTATCCTGCACCTGCTTTCGCTGCAAGTCTTGCACTCTCCCCTGATGAGCCAAGCATCCATACTTCTGGTGCGGTTTCTACCTTTGGGGAAGCGGTCAAGTGAGGTAGCGGGTCATATTCATCAGCTAGATCGTGTAAATAGACCTTCAATTCTTCTACCTGTTCAGGATACCGATCACCAATACGCTTTCGCTCACCATGATGAAGTGCAATGGAAGAGATCGGCATTCCTCCTGGAGCACGTCCAATCCCCAGGTCTATTCTCCCAGGCGCTAAGGCTTCAAGGACCCTGAAGTTCTCTGCTACTTTATAAGCACTGTAGTGGGGAAGCATGACGCCTCCTGAGCCAATACGTATTTCTGATGTCACCGCTGATAAATGACCGAGGAGCACCTCTGGGCTCGATCCTGCCAGTCGGTTAGAGAAATGATGCTCCGATACCCAAAACCGGTGATAACCCCACTTTTCCGCCTGCTTTGCCAGTTCAACTGTTTGTTTCAGTGCCTCAGCAGGTGTGGCATCACCAATCAAAGGAGATTGATCTAATATACTTAATTTCATCATGTCGCACCTCCTACAGAAATCCCCCTCTCTTGGTGGAAAGGGGGATTTCATCTTTATTTTCGGTTAAAGCCCTTCTCTTTTACAAATTCGCTAAGGTAGGCTCTTTTGGGCTGACGAAAGCCTCGAATCATCTGTTCTGACCATGTATCTTTTCTTTCACCTTGTGACCGTTCTTCATAATAACTCGAAATGTGCTCATCATATTCTTTTAAATAACGATCCACATGCGTCTCGTCTTGCTGATACGTATTTTCATGATAGATCAGCTCCATTGGTAATCGCTCTTTCTGTGAAGATGAATTGGCTGGATGCCCTACAACCAGACCAAATAATGGCAACACATAAGATGGTGTCTCTAGTAGTTCAGAGACTTCGGCCAGCTGATTACGCAAGCCGCCGATATAGCAAATGCCAAGCCTCATTGATTCTGCGGCTACACTTAGATTTTGTGCAGCTAACGCGGCATCTATGACGCTAATTAAAAAGGCTTCCGTATTCTCAAACGCTTCTTGATGATTTTCGCCTGCCTTTTGGGCTATGTAATCATGACGTTTCAAATCTGCACAAAAAACAAATAAATGCCCGTTCTTCTCAACGTAAGACTGATCACCTGCTAGCTCAGCGAGCCTTGTCTTCTTCTCCCGATCTGTTACACCAATGATGCTATACGCTTGCACATAGCTTGATGTCGAAGCAGCCTGTGCGCATTTTACAAGTGTTCGTACCTCTTCCTCTGTCAAACGCTCGTCTGTAAAAGAACGAATGGACCGATGATTTAAAAGGGTTTCGATCGTTTTGTTCAATTCAAAGACCTCCTTATCTCCTTCTATCATAAGTCAAAGGCAGATCGTTTTTCAAAAATAAGAACTCGCAAAAAAAGACAGCCTACGCTTAGACTGCCCTTTCCCCATTCTATTTAAATAAATAACTTTGATACTTCGTTAATTGAACACTTGCATTATAAGCGATACCAAATCCTATTAAAACAGCTAAAACAGAACTTCCCCCAAAGCTAATGAATAAGAGTGGAATCCCTGTAACAGGCATCACACCGATGTTCATTCCAATATTTTGGAACGTGTGAATGACAATGAGCGCTGTATATCCTACACAGAAGAATGATGCGAATCGACTGTAAGGATGTATGCGATCAATCAGCACGACGAGCCGGTAGATGAGGAAAAAGAACATAATCACAACAAATGCACAGCCCACAAAACCAAAGGCTTCTCCTATTATGGAGAAAATCATATCGGTTTGTGCTTCCGGGACATATACTTTTAAGTTTTTAATGCCGTTACCAAAAATTTGCCCCGCCCCAATGGCCATAATGGCTTGCTCTACTTGATACTTATCAGACCCTGAGGTATCCTGTGTCTGTGCTGCTTGATCCGCTGAGCTCGATTTATCGGGCAGCCAAGCGGTGATTCGATTGATTTGGTACTGTTGGATCCCCATTTTTTGTGCGAAATCAGGGAATAATATGATCACTGCTAGCACAGCAGCAATTAAAAGGACCATCACAGAACCGATCAGAGAGATCAACTTCCAATTGACTCCTGATAAGAACACCATCACGACCACAATAAACATACAGACAGCAGCCGTCCCCGCATCTTGCATAAAGATGAGTCCAACCGGTACAGCAGACACCCCAACAATCTTTAATAGAAGGAAAATATCGTCTTCTAATGTCCGCTTCCCTCTAGGTGTCGCCTTTCCAATAACAGATGCCAGCATCATAATCAGACCAATTTTCATGAACTCTGAAGGCTGTAATGTCCCAACCCCAGGTAACACAAACCAACTTTTCGCACCATTTTTAATTGGGGCAAAATCCTTTCCTGCAATTTGAGCTGGACTCAATTTTAAAATAATTAAAAGTAAGATCCCACCTAAAAAGATATATATACTTAATTTTTCAAGTTGTTCAAGGTCAAAGTAATTAATAGCAACAATACAAATGGCCCCAATAAGATAATAAATGATTTGCCTTGACCACGCACTAGTACCGTATTGTTCAAACTGACCTGCAGCATATATAGAAATAACACTAATGGCAAAGAAGGCTAAAAATATAAAAATCATATCTCCCTGATAGTAAGGAGATGTATTCTGCTTGTTCATGAACTAACCACCCTTATTACAAAACATAAAAGCCCTTATTAATATTAGATTGAATTTTTCACAAAAGCAACTCACCTTAAATATGACGGAACATACGTCACAAAAGTTCCATTCATTTTCAAAAAATAAATCCATTTCATCCTCACAATAGGATAAAGTCCCTTCTATTTTTTCATTCCAACGATCACAAGTCTTAAAAGGATTATTCTACAGATGATAAGGGGAAAATTCAATGACCTATGTGGCGATTAGACAAGCAAACGCATGTGTTGTACCTGCATGAGTGGGGAAGATACAATCTCTATGGAATAAGGCCCATTTTCCAATAATTAAGTTTACTCCAAAGTCAATTGTGGTATAATACTTGTAACAAAATGTTCACAATATATCCTAAAAACAGACACAATTGCATCCTGACCTCTCATTTGATTTGAACATCAACTTACAAAGGAGTTGGATACGATGGATATGTTCTTTGCGTACCTATGTATTGCAACGGCTACACCCCTGTTTTTATGGCTAGAAAACAGAAAAATTGCATTAGCTTCTATTCCACCTATTTTGATTATGTGGATATTCTTCGGTCTTTACATGACAAGCAGTTTATCTCCAGCAGGACATACCTTCATGATCGCATTCTTTGCCATTAATGTCATCCTAGCTCACATTGCCGCATTCCTCATCTATGGTCTACCACTCATTCGCAAAAGATATAGCAGCAGATAAGTAACTTACCACCTATTGGTAGCGTCATCATCATTATGATAAAAACCACTCATCTATAATAGACGAGTGGTTTTTTATTACTTATTTGAATTCTCGGAGTGCTTTGGTGAAGACGGTGAATATCCGTCTTTACTGTTCTCTCCATGTTGAGAGTGAGCCGCGAAAATCCATACAGATCCGATCACGAACACAATTGCACAGAATAGGCCAAACAATGTATTTCCGACTTGAACTGACCCGTTCTCGCTTTCTGTCATATGCATGAACATGAAAAGCTGCAAAAATGCTTGAATGAATGCAAAACCAAAGATAATCCATAGTTTTGCGGAACTGCCAATTTCAGCTCCGATGACAATCCAAAATGCTAAGACTGTTAGCACAATGGAAAGGATAAAGCCGACTATGTGTTTCCAAGGGAAGTGTTCGTGCTCTGCTGAGGAATGAGTTTTTCCTGCCATATCACAAAAGCCCCCCTAATCCGATCAAGTACACAGCTGTGAAAATGAAAATCCATACAACATCAAGGAAATGCCAGTATAGACTTGAGATAAAGATCTTCGACGCAGTCTGTGGTGTTAATCCGCGTTTTTTAATTTGGAACAAGATACCGATAATCCAAACGATACCGATTGATACGTGTAGTCCGTGAGTTCCTAGCAGTACGAAGAATGCAGACCAGTATGCACTTGTTTGAAGGCTTGCACCCTCATGTATATAATGGATGAACTCATATATCTCAAAACCAACGAATCCAGCACCGAGAAGCAGTGTCAGAATCGTCCAAATGACAACCCCTTTTGTATTTCCACGGCGCATTTCATGAACGGCAATGCCACATGTAAATGAACTCACCAATAGTAGGAATGTCATGATCAATACAAGCTTCATATCAAATAGCTCAGCTGGTAGAATGCCACCAGCTGTTCTGCCATGAAGAACAAAGTAGGTCGCAAAAAGTGTTGAGAACAACACGATTTCAGCACCAAGGAATATCCAGAAACCAAGAATGTTTAAACGTCCAGTTTCAGACTGATATTCAAGCGGTGCATTTGCGTATCTGCTGTCATTATGTCCCATTACTTCTGCGCCTCCTTATTCTTTTTCTCTGTTTCAATTACTTCTTCAACAGGAATATAGTAGCCATCGTCATAATCAAATGAGCGTAAAATCATTGTTGCGAAGACACCGATTAAGCCAATCACACCAATCCAGTACCATTCGAACACAAGACCGAATGCACCAAGTCCAAAGAATGCAGACATGATCAGTGGTCTGCCTGAATTGCTCGGCATATGAATTTTCTTAAATTCTTTTTCCGGATGAATCTCCACATTGTTTTGTTTCCAGTGATGGAATACATCTGGTGACGTCACTTCTGGAAGTGCTGCAAAGTTGTAATGCGGCGGCATTGCAGAAGATGTCGCCCAATCAAGCGTACGTCCATCTCCCCAGCTATCTCCAGACACTTCACGTTTTGCATGTTTCCAGCTGTAGTAAATGTTATAGCAAAGGATGATGAATCCAACACCCATCAAGACCGCACCAATTGTTGAAATAAAGTTAAGTGCAGTCCAACCATCCTCTGGTCCATACGTATAAATACGTCTAGGCATTCCTTGCAGTCCTAAGAAGTACTGCGGGAAGAAACAGATATTGAATCCGATCATAAATACCCAGAAGAACCATCTGCCGATTCTTTCGTTTAACTTGTAACCAAACATTTTCGGATACCAGAAAACAAGACCAGCAAAACAAGCAAATACAGTACCTGCGATTAATACATAGTGGAAGTGGGATACAAGGAAGTACGTGTTATGGTACTGGTAATCCGCAGCTGCCATCGCAAGCATTACCCCAGTCACACCACCGATTACGAAGTTCGGGATGAAACCAAGTGCCCAAAGCATTGGTGATGCAAAGCTGATACGACCGCGATACATCGTAAAGAGCCAGTTAAAGATTTTCACACCTGTTGGCACAGAAATCGCCATTGTTGTGATCGAGAAGAATGAGTTAACCGCTGCACTGTTCCCCATTGTGAAGAAGTGGTGAACCCACACAAGGAAACTAAGAACAGAGATTGCCACAATCGATACAACCATCGCTTTGTAACCAAACAACTGCTTTCTTGAGAACGTCGCAAAAATTTCTGAGAAAATACCGAAAGCCGGTAGGATCACGATATAAACCTCAGGGTGTCCCCATATCCAGAAAAGGTTCGCCCAAAGCATCGGCATACCGCCTGCTTCGAGTGTAAAGAATGCTGAACCGAATAAACGATCAAATGTCATAAGTGCTAAAGCAACTGTTAGTACAGGGAATGCGAATATGATGATGACAGACGTAATCAATGTTGTCCATGTAAACATCGGCATACGCATAAGCGTCATACCTTTTGTACGCATTTTCAAGATGGTCACCATGAAGTTAATACCTGTCATGAGTGTACCAATACCTGCAATTTGGAGCCCGAGCAAGTAATAGTTCTGTCCAGGTCCTGGCGAGAAGTCATTTCCGGCGAGCGGCATGTAACTCGTCCAACCTGCACTTGGTGATCCTCCAATTACGAAGGAAATGTTGAACAGCATCGCTCCGACCATAAATGTCCAGAAGCTGAGGTTGTTCAAATACGGGAATGCAACGTCACGTGCACCAATTTGAAGAGGTACAACTACGTTGATTAAACCGATTAAAAATGGCATCGCCATGAAAAGAATCATGATCGTACCATGCGTTGTAAAAATTTCATTATAGTGGTTCGAATCTAGAAATGTACTATTAGGAAGCGCCAGCTGTGCGCGCATCATCAGTCCGTCTACCCCACCGCGGAAAAACATAACAACAGCAGCAAGGATATACATGATACCAAGCTTTTTATGATCAACTGATGTCAGCCATTCTTTCCAGAGCCATTTCCATTTTTTGAAGTAAGTTAAGACAAAAACGATGGCAATGGTTGAAAAAGCGATAGAAATCTGCGCACCAAGAATTAATGGGTCTCCAGTTACAAAAAACTCATCCCATTTAAATTGCATAACGGCCTCCTCCTTTCCTTAGTCAGTTTTATTCATTCTCTGATTTTCTTTTATAATTCTTCACATTCTCGAAAGGATCTGTTTTTGAATGTGGAGATACTGATTGATAACCTAAACGCTTGCGTGCTTGGAGTGCGTATTCAGCATCCTCTCCATGCTTTGCAAAGGATAAATGTGTGGATGAGAATGTTTGCACATCTGCAGCATCCGGAAGCAGCAAGTAGTCATACGTTTCTTTCGTTAACTTTGGTGCTTCTTTCTTTGTTTTACTTACCCATTGATTATAGTCAGATTGCTTCATCGCATTGACTTTGAATCTTTGGTGAGAAAAGCCCTCGCCTGTGAAGTTCGCGTTTCTTCCTTCATATGTGCCTACTTGATCAGCTTGAAGGTATTGTTCCATTTCCATTCCAGCCATTGCATACTTTTCCCCGCCTAGCTGAGGAATCCAAAGAGATGCCATGGTATCAGCAGAAGTGATTTTGAATAAAACCGGCTGATCTATTGGAATGTTTAAGTAGTTCACTGTTTCAATATCTTCCTCTGGATAACTAAAGATCCATTTCCAATCAACTGCTGTAGCGTAAACGACAAGTGGATCTTTATGGCTTGTTGCTTTAGGTGCCTCTTCCAAAGAATAAATTGTTTTTACAGTTGGAACGGAAAGGGCAGCAACGATTAATATTGGGATCACTGTCCAGACAACTTCTAGTAGCGTGTTCCCGTGTATTTCTGGGTTATAAGAGGCGTTTCCAACGTCCTTACGCTCACGGTATTTAACCAAGATGATGGTAAATAGAACAAATACCGCACCAACGATAAAGAGCATGAATCCAATAGATAGTAGGATCAAGTCTGATTGTTGTGCTGCAACAGGTCCTTTAGGATCTAAAACAGCGATATTGCTGCAACCTCCTAATACAAAAACACTCACGAGCATCGCTAATAAAAGCATAGGCTTAATGGCTCTGAACAAGAAGATCACCATCCTTCCTTAAATAATGTATAAATTGCTGATTAATTGTGAAAAGCCCTCTGCCTTCGAAAACTTTTCTTCCCTTTGTAATGCTATCAAAATCTGTAGGAGTTAGCTCCCCTTTTTTCAAAAGTTCATTTATTTTTCAACATAATTCTATTAAAATGTCATAATTTCGACATAAATATATATTATTGCTGAAACAATAAATTTCTAGAATTTTGAAAAGTTGAGAGTTGAAGGCAATGGACATCCAATCAAGTACTTTGTCAAATTAAGGTTTACCACAATAAAAAAGTTTGGTCAAATTTCAACTTAACTTCATGAAATTTTATGTAAGTAAACAACCTGAACATGTATATCGTATTTAACAAAAACCTCCCTCATTTTAACGTAGGTTCACTTGAAAAAAAAGCGTTGATCCTCTATTTGAGCGCAGTAAGAATTGGTAATGCTGATAAATAAGTAGAATCTCACTAAACAATTCCACAAAAAAACCGGCTCATCGCCGGTATGCCGCAGTTATTCATGTCTAACCAAGATGTCAGGTCGTCTATACATGTTCCCTTCATGTTCGATTTCAATGTATCCCCATTGACCCGTATAGGTAAGAAATCGATTCCCCTCTTTTTCTACAATCATCGTATCCTCTGATTTTAATCCAGGCAAAGAAGGGTTCCATGTGTACACTTGGTGAAGCTGAACTTCTTCCGTCGATGAGGGGACCGCAATGATCTCTCTTGACACAAAGCCCGTCTTTCCGCCTTGATGAAGCTTTTTCCAACTATCCGGAAATCCTTCTTTTTCATACTGAGCAATCCCTGCTTTCAGGACTTCGCCAATGGTTCTCCCAGGGCGCGTCGCTGCATTCATGACCGTATCAATCCGGGCAAGTCGCACCTTGTTTTCTTCAAGTGCCTTCGGGAGATGTCCAAAGTATACAGATCTTGTGACATTTGCCACAAGTCCATGCCGCTCAGCACAAAGGACAACGAGTGCATGCTTTTGAAGGGCTTTTTCTGTTGGGATCGGATGACGATATTGATGGATGCGGTCATCTGTTGCCACAAGTAGGACTTCTATTGTCATACCTTGAGCAATCGCTTTTTGGGCGACAAGCGAAGCAATTTCGTGTTCCGTTTGTCCTGGAAGCATGTCTTTGCAGACACTCTCTACAATTACTGCCGCGTCATAGCAAAGGGTTTCATATTGACTAATCTGTGATGCGGATAGGATGGAGCGCACATGGGACAGAGATGGCTCGATATATTCAAACCCTTCCATTTGAGTGTCTGTCCCGATTCGTTTCTCTTTCGTGATTGTTTGAATGTAGGTGTAATCATCTTCAAACCAATCCATTGTGACCACTTGATAGGGATGGTCGAAATACGCCATTTCTTCTTCAATGATTCGCTTTTCTTCCATTTGATTCACAATTAAAACGATGTCGTCCTTCCACACAAGCAACTGACAAACCCCATCAGGTGTGTTTAACACAATATGATTCCTTCTTCCCCCCGTCAGCCAGGAGAAGTTATTCCGTTTTTGAATGAGGACACCGTCGAGCTGTTTTTCTTCCATTAAGCTTCTCACCTGTTCGATCATGTCATCACCTACCGTTATTTAATGTATGAATGAAACGTTTAAAGGCTGTTTTCCCTTGCTCTGTTCTTTTAAACACACCTGCTTGTGCAAGAATGCGAGAAAAGATCTGACCGATTTCCTCTTGTAAGATCGCTTCTGTATTCTCCTCTGTGAAGGTATTCTCTTCAATCAGTTGCTTCGCCCACTTTTCATGCTTCTTGATAGCAGGTCGGGCTTTGATCGCTTCAAGGGGCTTTTCGGATAAGATCGCCTCTTTTAATTGACGTAATTCCTCTGCTAATCTTCCGGGAAGTACGGCAAGACCCATCACTTCTATTAATCCGATATTCTCTTTTTTAATATGATGTACCTCTTCGTGTGGATGGAAGATGCCATCTGGATGTTGTTCATTTGTACGATTATTACGTAGCACAAGATCTAATTCATACTCGTCCCCACGGCGGCGAGCGATCGGTGTAATGGTATTGTGCGAAGTCTCTCCGGAGCGAGCGATCAGTTCGATCGTTTCATCCGTATACCCTCTCCACTCGTGTAAAATCAAATCTGCTGCATCCGCAAGCGCCTGGCGATCATTACTTTGTAGTCGAATGACGGACATGGGCCACTTTACGATCCCAGCCTTCACATTTGGAAAAGACGTCAGAGAAAAGAGGTGTTCCATCTCTGCTTTCGCCATCGGAAATTCATGAGCACCACCTTGAAAATGATCATGACTTAATATACTACCTCCGACAATCGGAAGATCTGCATTCGATCCAATGAAATAATGGGGATAGATGGATATGAAAGATAGTAGACGTTCAAAGGTCTTTTTTGTGATCTTCATTGGCTCATGTTCGCCCTTGAACACGATACAATGCTCGTTGTAATACACATAGGGAGAAAATTGCAAGAACCACGCTTCATCTCTTAGTGTCACAGGGATAATCCGGTGATTCTGTCTCGCTGGGTGATTGACGCGCCCTTGAAAGCCTACATTTTCTTTACAAAGCAGGCATAAAGGGTATTGCTTTTGACTAAGCTTTTTGGCTTCAGCGATTGCTTTCGGGTCTTTTTCCGGCTTTGATAGATTAATGGTGATGTCTAAAACCCCGTCGTCTGTTGGTGTAAACCACTGAACATTTTTAGCAATTCGGCCAGTATGAATATAATGGACATTTTTTTGCATCTCATAGAACCAGCTTGTGGCTGCTTTCGGTCCTTCGTGCAGGCGCCTTTCTTCAAACTTGGCATAGATGACACTTGGAGGTGCTACCAAACAGCCCATGATCTTTGCATCTAATAAGTCACGATACGTATCTGTTCCTTCCGGAAGAAGACCTGTTTCGACCGCCCAATCTAAAATCGGCGTCAATATCTCTTCAAGGCCCGCACGCTCAGTGATCGTCCTTGCCTCTGCGTCATCAAGCCCGAACACCTCTAGTAGTCGATTCCTTGTATAATCTGAATCTAGCGGTGTGATCAGTTCTTGATCTATCCCGTATTCAATCAACTGCTCCAGCTTTTCAAAAATATCAATCGCCATTCCCTCTGTCTCCTCTCTTGCCTGTTACCCTTTATTCACTCTGATAACCTTCCGGATGCTGCTTGAACCAATTCCATGCACTTTGAATGATCGTCTGAATGTCTGCATATTGAGGCTTCCATCCTAGCTCTTGTAGCGCCTGATCAGATGAAGCGATGAGCTTCGCTGGGTCTCCAGCACGTCTTTTTGCCACTTGTGCCGGGATGGGATGACCTGTGACCTCCCTTGCCGCTTCTACCACCTGCTTCACTGAAAAACCCGTGCCGTTCCCTAGATTGTATGTGCCGCTTCCTTTCCCTTGTCGTAATCGCCCAACTGCTAGGATATGCGCTTCTACTAAATCCATTACATGAATATAATCTCTGATACATGTACCGTCATCTGTCTCATAATCATCACCGTATATCATGATCTGATCACGTTTTCCTAATGCTACTTGAAGAATAATCGGAATGAGATGCGTCTCTGGCTGGTGATCTTCACCGACAAGCCCTTCTGTGTGAGCACCGGCCACATTAAAATAGCGAAGCACAACGTATTCAATGCCATGTGCCTTCTCAGACCATTTCAACATTTTTTCAATGGCTAGTTTCGTTTCACCATAAGGATTCGTTGGATTCGTCTCATCTGTTTCAACAATTGGCACACGCTTTGGTTCGCCGTATGTAGCAGCTGTAGAAGAGAACACCAGTTTTTTCACATCAAATTCATTCATCACCTGAAGTAAGACTGTTGCTCCGCCAACATTGTTGTCATAATATTTGAGCGGATCTGTCACACTTTCACCAACAAGAGAATCTGCAGCAAAGTGCATCACAGCTTCAATCTGATGTGCTTGAAAGACATTCCTTAAAAAAGCCTGATCTCTTAAATCCCCCTTCTCTAAGATTGCTCCTTCTACAACCGCTTCCTCGTGGCCTGTCTGTAAATTATCAACAATGACCACCTGTTCTCCTTTGTCTAAAAGAGCCGCTACTGCATGGCTGCCAATATATCCAGCTCCTCCACAAACTAAAATCGTCATTCTGATTCCTCCTTCATTAATTCTCGTGCGCCGCCTCCAATTCCAGCGGTGTAAAACGAGGCTTGAAGCCCTGTTTTTTCTTCGTAGATCGCACCTGATTCTTTCATAAATGAATCCAGTAGCTCTTCTTTCACGATGCTGATTGTACAGCCCCCAAAGCCCGCACCTGTCATACGAGAACCAATTGTCCCAGGGTGACGCCATGCGGCTTCAACTAGTGCATCTAGTTCAAGACCAGTCACTTCATAATCATTTTTTAAAGATAGGTGAGATGCCTTCATGAGAGCGCCCATTTCCCCTATTTTACCATCTCTCAGGAGATTTACCGCTTCTAAGGTCCGTTCATTTTCCGTCACCGCATGCCTTGCGCGTTTGAGGCTCGTTACATCTTGAATCAAGTAGGCATGCTGCGCAAATTTATCAACGGTTAAATCACATAAATGCCGAATGTCGACTTCCTTTCTTAGGTCATCTAAAGCAGACTGACACTCTGCTAATCGTTCATTATATTTAGAATCTGCTAGTGTCCGCTTTTTGTTAGTATTGGCGATCACTAGAGATAAACCTTCTTGTCGCAATGGACTGTATTCAAACGAAAGGCTGTCACAGTTGAGGAGGATCGCATGATCTTCTTTTCCGAGACTGATGGCAAACTGATCCATAATACCGCAACCTACGCCGATGAACTCATTTTCTGCACGCTGCGCAAGAAGGGCAAGGTCAACGCTAGATACACCAAATGAATACCACTCATTGATCAGTACTGCTGTAACAAGCTCAATGGAGGCAGATGAAGACAGTCCAGCACCGTTAGGGATATTCCCGCCATACACAATATCAAAGCCTTCTTTTATATCCATCCCTGCCTCTATCAGCTTGCTGAATACGCCCTTTGGATAGTTCGCCCATCCATCAGCTTCTATGTAAGCGATGTCAAAAAGGTCGATTTCTTTGACTCCATCCTCTTCAAAATTCAAAGAATACATTCTGATAAGTCCATCTGACCGCTTGGCGCTTACTGCATAAGTGCCTAGAGTCAGAGCACACGGGAAAACATGGCCTCCATTGTAATCGGTATGTTCACCAATCAGGTTCACCCTACCTGGTGCGAAAAAATAACGAAGTCCTTCTGAATGTCCAAAGTGCTGTTGAAATGCCGCTCGCAAGGTTTCAATCATATCCATTCCCCTTTTCTCTTCTAATAATCTTATTGTAGTTGCCAAAACAGATGGAGTTCAATGGTAAAAAAACCGTTTAAAAATACCCTTTTTTTGCTGTGAATGGTACGATGTGATATGAGGTGTACCATGATTCAAAATAGAAAAAGGTTGTTTTTTGCTGTGAAGGGGGATTTCCAATTTGAAGAAGGAAGCATTTGCATTTCGTTTTCACCATTCTGATGTGACATTGCCAGCGCAAATTTGGTCTGTGGGCTGGGAGGTTCAATCATCTTCGTTATACAGCTGGAATGGCGTAGAGCGGAAGGATCAAGGCAAGTGCATCTTTCAGCTCACACTGTCTGGTCATGGCATGATCGAAATCGGACAAAAGCGATTCAAGGTATTGCCAGGACAAGCCTTTCTCGTGAAAAGTCCGAGTGCCTATCAATACTATTTTCCAGAAGGTAGTGAACATTGGGAATTTCTGTATTTGACACTTTACGGAGAAGCTTGCGATTTTTGCTTTGATCAATTTATTGATCAGGGAAAGCAGGTCATGCGTTTTCATCCAAATTCCAAACCGATCCGCCTACTGAAGAAGATTTATGATGAAGCCAGTGAGAGACGGATTTCTAATCCGTTTGAGGGGTCTAGCCTTGCCTATCAATTTGTCATGGAACTGTATTCTTATTTGCCAAAGCTTGAAGGACAAATGGAGAACTGGCCTGAGCCAATCGTACAAGCAGCTTTGTTTGCAAGCCATCATTTTCACGAGGAAATTGGCCCTGACGATATGGCATCTGCGGCACGTTTATCCAAAAGTCATTTTACGAGGGAATTCAAAAAGGCAACTGGCTTTACACCGATTCACTACTTAACCAATATTCGATTGGAGAAGGCGGAAACGTTACTCAAAACAACGAAATACTCGATTGAAGAAATCGCCATACAGTGCGGCTACCGAAATGCGAATTACTTGAATAAAGTTTTTCGAAAGAAAATTGGCATGTCTCCAAAGCAACTGCGGGAAACAAGCGATGCAAAATAAAAAGCAGCCGCTTTTCAATTGGCTGCTTCTTTTACGCATTCGTCAGATCAACACGAATTCTCCCTTGTCTTAAAACAATGGTCATTTGCGTATCAGGGGTCATTAAGTTTTCTAAAATGTCCGTTGCTGTTTGAAGCGCAATGTCCATTCGGTTGATCTTTTCCTTTTCCTGTTCCGAAAACGCTTCTGGATGAGTGGTCATTTCCTTGACTAGCCTCAGCACTTGTTCATGCTGCTTTTCTGTTTGTTGATATATGGCATCATATAATTCGTCTGGCCTGCTGCTCATTTCAATTCACCTATCTTTTTCATGTCTTAAATCGCATCTTCTTTTGTTTTCTTGAAAACGAACCATTTACTGGCGACATAATTGACCACCACAATCACAAAGTTGACAAGAATTTTTGCGACGGTTTCATTTAACGCCATTTGGCTGACAAATAAAATCATCAGCCCCAGATCTACACCAAGAGACAGGAGACGCACACTAAAAAATGAAGAAAGCTCACGCATCAGGCTTTTCGTGTCAGGTGCCTTTTGCTTGAAGACATACTTCTTATTGGTGATATAAGCAAAGAGAACAGCAAATACCCACGAAACAACCGTTGCTGTTTTATAATCCATGGAAAACATCTCAACGAATAAATAGAAGCTGACAATGTTGACAATGGTTGTGCACACACCCATGACGAGATACATGACGACTTCTTGGTACTTTTGAAAAAGGCTATACATGTCTTTCTTCATTCCTTCTTGTTGGTTTCTATTTCTATAAGAATACCATCTTGAAAAGAACTTCCCAAATGAACAATATGTACGTTCTATAATAATGAAATTTGTTCCAAACGATGGCAAATGTTAACCTATGCGGTTTGTATGAGTCAAATGATTTAGGTCTTTATCATTATTTTAATTTATAATCTTTTAACCGACTTTACAATTGTTTATTATTAGAAGTAAGAAATCAATAATTATGGGTTTTTTAGTCATTTTTTTAGGGACGTGGTAGGTGATAGGATTTTACAAAATAGGTTAAATGTCATCATTTTTCGACAAAAATCTATTTTGTCACTGCTTTCACAAACACGTACAGTTATTAGACGGTTTGTTCAAGTCATTGGTTGCAGATGAATATGTCTTATTGAACTGGAGGATATTATGGATACGCAAGTGAAAAGAAGAGTTGACGAAGAGTGGGTTTATTTGATTCAAGAAGCGAAAAAAATTGGACTAGGCATCGAAGAAATACAAGCTTTTTTAACATCCAACGGTGATCAGAAGATGATAAACAAACCGTAAATCAACGCCGTTATCCTTTGTCTTTCAGACTGCTTTGGCTAAAAGTTCTGACCTGTCAATTGACCTTTTGAAAATCCTTTCATGACGATACGCTACAATAATTGAACACCTCATCATACCAATCCCTTCCACTCAATGGGGTTCTGTCTTTCTATATTAGGAGGACAGTCCGTTTCTCGTTCTTTATATGATTCCTTTTTAGTCATCATTCATAAAAATTACCCTTCGCTCGTCATAAAAACAAGCGCCCCACCCATATATTCAGTATGAAAGCCACGCAAAAGAAGAAAGGTGGGTACGGCGTGAGTTCAGATTCCCTTTCCTACTATCACCAAAAAACCGATCAGTATTATCACGGTGCGAACCCTGTCATCGTGAATCGAATTCATGATGAATGGACATCTATTCTGGATATCGGATGCGGAACAGGTAAGCTTGGAAAAGCCTTGAAACAAAAGGGCCGCACCATTTGTGGAATTGAATCGTTCGAGGAGGCAGCCAAGCAAGCTGAACAGGAGCTTGATCATGTGCTATGTGGCAATATTGAACAGATGGATCTTCCCTATCATCATGCACAATTTGACTGTATCATTTTCGGAGACGTCCTCGAACATTTATTAGACCCATGGGCTGTGTTACAAAAGGTTAAACCTTTCCTTAAAAATGAGGGAACCATCCTGTCATCGATTCCAAATATCGGTCACATTTCAACCGTTTTGGAATTGCTGGCTGGAAGATTTTCTTATACAGATGCAGGACTGATGGACCAAACTCACTTGCGTTTTTTTACCCTTCACGAAATCCATGCACTCTTTCACTCAGCAGGTTTCCGCATTCGTGAAGTTGAAACCATTCGCGTCCAGCATCCTTCCTATGCGAAGGTGACAAGTGATTTACATGAACTGCTCGTGAAGCATGGTATCCGCTTCGATTTCAACGTGGCGTCTACTGACTATCAATATGTGGTTGAAGCGGTTCCATACAATGAGTAGCTCTACGATCTTATTTATTTTATGTGTGAATGATGAGTCGATGTTTCAGGCTTGCTTCCGGCAGATCGCCTCACTTCCTGCCCCGCATGGGTATCATGTGGAGGTTTTCCCAATTAGGAATGCGTCAAGCATGGCATCTGGATATAATGAAGCCTTAGATCATCCTGCTCAATTCAAAGTGTACCTTCATCAAGATACATTGATTGTCAAACAGCACATGTTACTTGAGCTCATTCCGCTCTTTTTACAAAACCCGGCACTTGGCATGCTTGGAGTGATTGGAGCAAAAAATGTGCCAGACAATGGAATTTGGTGGGAGAGTCATGATTGCCGAGGCAAGGTGATTGAATTTAGGCACGACACCTATCAGCTGCTTTCGTTTGAATCAGCACATGAGCAAACGGAGGATCAACATTATATCAAAGCATCAGCAATTGACGGTCTTTTTATGGCTACCCAATATGATGTGAAGTGGCGTGATGACCTCTTTGACGGCTTTCATTTTTATGATGTCTCACAGTCCCTTGAATTCGCTCGACAAGGATATGAGGTCGGGATCGCGAAGCAAGAAGAGCCTTGGTGTATACACAAATGCGGAGATCACTTTGATGGAGAGGCATATGAGAAAGCAAGGCAATCATTTCTTGCAAATTATCGGTAAAAAGCACCTTTTCTGGGTGCCTTTTTTTGTTATACTGTCATAAACAGCCAGATCGTCTCATATGCATTGGAGTACCTTGTCCTTAATTCGTACAAAGGAGGAAACAATGGCAGACAAAAAAGTTCATTATAAGAAGGTTGCCGCTTCAGAGGATTTTCGGAAACTTCTTGAGGAAAAACGACGATTTATCGTACCGTTGACGATTTTCTTTTTTCTCTTTTACTTTTCACTTCCGGTTGCTACATCCTACTTCACCTTTTTGAACACACCGGCAATAGGCGCGATCTCTTGGGCTTGGTTATTCGCCCTCACACAATTCATCATGACTTGGGTTTTATGTGGACTTTATGCAAGAAAGGCTGCTCAATTCGACAAATATGTAAGCGCTTTAAAAAATGAATCGAGAGGTGATGACGAATGAGTATGACCGCCTTTATTTTATTCGTTTCCATCGTAGGGCTCACGCTCGTCATCACCTACTTTGCTGCGAAAAAAACAAGCAGTGCCAGTGATTTTTATACAGCAGGCGGAGGGCTGACAGGGTTTCAAAACGGTCTTGCCATCGCCGGGGATTATATGTCCGCTGCGTCCTTTTTAGGGATTGCTGGCATGATTGCGTTAAATGGGTTTGACGGCTTTTTCTATAGTATTGGGTTTCTTGTGGCATATCTGGTCGTCTTATACGTTGTCGCCGAACCACTTCGAAATCTAGGGAAATATACGATGGCAGATATGATTGCCGCCCGATTTAAACGACCTGCCATTAGAGGAGTCGCTGCTTTTAACACCATCACGGTGTCTACCTTCTATATGATTGCACAGCTTGTTGGAGCAGGCGCGTTGATTAAACTGCTTCTTGGCATTGATTATTGGATCGCAGTGTTGATTGTCGGTGTGTTGATGACCATTTATGTAGTGTTTGGCGGTATGATCGCCACCAGTTGGGTACAGATCACGAAAGCCGTTCTCCTCATGCTAGGAACGCTGGTCATTTCACTGCTCGTGTTTGCAAAGTTTGATTTTAACCTTTTGAATATGTTCGAGCAAATGAAAACAGCCACGCCGCTCGGTGAGTCCTTCCTCCACCCGGGAAATAAATATGATGTCCCATTAGAAACCTTGTCACTTAACCTCGCCCTTGTGCTTGGAACTGCGGGCTTGCCGCATATTTTGATCCGTTTTTATACGGTAAAGGATGCCATTTCCGCACGAAAGTCCGTCCTGTCTGCTACTTGGATCATTGGGGTATTTTATGTCATGACGGTTTTCCTTGGTTTCGGGGCAGCTGCCTTTGTTGGATCAGAAGCGATTACAGCAGCCGATGCCGCTGGGAATATGGCTGCACCGCTTCTCGCACAAGCCCTTGGAGGAGACTTCTTATTTGCCTTTGTTTCAGCGATCGCGTTTGCGACCATTTTGGCTGTGGTGACTGGTCTTGTGCTTTCCGCCGCATCTGCCTTTGCCCATGATTTTTACAGCCAGATCATCCGTAAAGGAAAAGCGAGTGAACGGGAACAGGTAAAAGCCGCACGCTTTGCATCGATTGGCGTGTCCATTCTCTCTATCGTCCTTGCTTTATTTGCCCAGTCCCTGAATGTCGCTTTTCTAGTGTCACTTGCCTTCGCAGTTGCTGCAAGTGCCAATTTACCATTGATCCTTTTCACTGTTTTTTGGAAACGATTCAACTCCACTGGTGCCATTGCAGGAAGCTTAACTGGTCTGCTGAGTGCACTCATCATTGTGTCGCTCAGTCCAAGCGTCTGGGACCCATCGGGAGCAGCCATCTTCACAGGTGAACCGCTCATCCCGCTGTCGAACCCCGGGATTATCTCCATCCCACTTGGATTCCTTGCCGCTTACTTAGGCACCATTTTCTCCTCAGAAAAGGCAGATGCAGACACCTTTACAGAAATTCAAGTAAAGGCACATACAGGCATGCATATGGATACGGATTCATGAGGAAAAGCCGGCTGATGAGCCGGCTTCTTAATATCGCTGGAATAACGCTGAATTTTTCGGGACATTTTCTACATAGATGATCTTCCCACGGTCGTCCAGCTCTGCAATATCTATTCCTTCTGCTGTATACACACGGCCGTCCTTCAGCTTTCCGCAAACGGCCCAGTTTGTTTCATACTTGCCATCTTCTCTTTTCATCCATCCGTCCCACATATGCTTAATGTCTTCATGTACATGAAAGAACGTGTTTAAAAACTGGGTAAATTCCTGGATACCAGGCTTTTGAGCACCATTTAACACAATCATGACATCATCAGAAAACAATGACAGCAATTCATTCATTTGCTTTTGACCTTTTCCCGCCTCATCATATCGGCGAAAATACGTATCAAGCACTTCCATTGTTCATTCTCCTTTATTTCCCTGTCATTTCGAAATCAATCGAATCATTAGATTGTACACAATTGTTTTTCCCCTGTCTATTTTTTACTAGACTAAAAAAGGCATAGATTGAATGAATCCATGCCTTCAACGGGTTAGAGAGATGCTTTTTCTGTTTCGACAAGTGATATTAGATCTGCAGTTGCCTTTTTTGGATCGGCGCTTTGGCTAATGGCGCTAATGAGACTGATGCCATCTGCGCCTGCCTGGATGACTGGTGCCGCATTTTCATAGGTGATGCCGCCAATACCAACAATCGGAATATGAAGATCATGACGGCGTACCTCGTTGATCAAAGAAACACCTTGGACACTGCGTGTATCTTTTTTGGTCTCTGTTGGATAGACGGGTCCCATCCCGACATAATCTGCCCCATCTCTCATCGCTTGCTTCACTTCTTCAATGTGATGAGTGGACACGCCTAAAATTTTATTTCCAATCCTCTTCCTCACATCTTGCGCCTTGGCATCCTCCTGACCAATATGAACACCATCAGCATCAATATCTATCGCTAGTTGCACATCATCATTCACGATGAAAGGGACTGACGCCTCTTTGCAAAGTGCTTGCATTTGCCTTGCCAATTGTTTCTTTTCTTCCCCTTGCAGAGCTCCTTCACCCTTTTCACGAAATTGAAACATCGTCACCCCGCCTTCAATGGCTTCTTTGACGACATCTAATGGCTGCCTGCTTGTATTCGCTGTTCCCATAATAAAATAAACCGATAACTGCTGCTTCATTTGCTGTTGGTTAATTTTTGTCATATGGCTCTCCCCCTATTTTCCCTAAAGTGATCACATCATTGGCATTTGTGTTTGATAATGCGTTTAAAAATTCTATTTGGAACGTTCCTGGTCCATTCCCTTTTGTCTGCTGTGCTGCTCTTTCCGCGGCGACACCATAAAACAGAAGGGCAGCGACTGATGCATGAAGTGGCGGTTCACCGGTTGTGCAAAATGCACCGATCACAGATGTGAGTAAGCAGCCTGCCCCTGTCACCTTGGTCAGCCACTCATGTCCATTATGGACGGATTGTACGACATGCCCATCTGAAACAACATCCACTTTTCCTGTGATCACAACGACTGTATGAAGTGCTTTCGCGGCTTGCTTGGCTACGACAGATACATCACCTTTTGTCTCTATCGCATCTACACCCTTTAACTCCCAGCCGTCCACTTCGACCAAATGAGCGATTTCAGCAGCATTTCCCCTGACAACAGTTATCTTCACCTGCTGTAAAAGCTGTCTCACCATACTTGTCCGAAACGTTGTAGCCCCAACTCCGACAGGATCTAATAAAACCGGAATGCCTTTTTCATTCGCTGCTTGTCCTGCGATGATCATCGCCTCCACCGTTTCTTTTGTCAGTGTACCGATATTCAACACAAGTGCATCAGCTAATTGGGCCATTTCGGCAACCTCTTCTTTGGCATGAGCCATCACTGGAGAAGCACCTAAAGCAAGCATACCATTGGCTGTAAAGTTCATCACGACTTGATTGGTCATATGGTGGATCAGTGGATGTTTTGATCGAACCATATCTAGTAAATTAGAAGCGTGGCTAATTTCCATCTGTCTCTTCCTCCCTTTTACTCTGCATCCCAAATATAGGATTTTGTATGCTTCAACCATTCTCTTGCAGCAAAGGACAAATAGCGATCTTTACGCCAAATAACCCCCAAATGCCACGGAATAGACGGTTGTAATGAGATGATTTTGACCTTTTCAGGATCAAGATCACGGCAAATGCGATCTGGAAGAAGCCCAATTCCTAGGTTCTCAGCCACCATTTCACTAATGAAGTCCCATTGAGACGTTTCATAAATGACATTAGGCCGAAACCCCGCGTTCATACATTCATTGAGTATTCGGCTATGCAAAACAAAATCTTCCCTAAAGAAAATAAAGGACTCTTCCTTTAAATCACCTAAATGCACCTCATCACGATCTGCCATCGGGTGTGATGGATGCGTTACAAGCTTCATGTTCTCTTTTATTATGGTGTACGTATCAAAAATTTTATCATTTGCAGGTAGCACAATGACACCAATATCTAACGAACCGTCCTCGACGCCCTCCTCGACTTTAATGGAGCCATGTTCGACCAGTTGAAATGTGACATCTGGATACTGCTGGCGGAATTCCCCCATGACATTCGGAAAGAAGCTTGATCCAATCATAGGTGGCAGCCCAATTCGGATATGTCCTTTCTTCACATTCATCAAATCATTTAATTCACTCGTCAAATTCTGAAATGATTGTGTGATTTCACTCGCCTGCGCATACATCGTTTGCCCCGCATCTGTCATTTCAGTCTGTCGACCATTCCGGTAAAACAATTGCACGCCCAGCTCATCCTCAAGATTTTTGACCATTTTGGAAATCGTCGGCTGTGATACATAAAGGGATTGCGATGCTTTGGTGAAACTCTTTAACCTTGCTACTTCTAAGAAATACGTTAAATGTCTGATGTCCACATGACTCACCCTTCCTATAGACAAAAGGAATAATAACTATTCGATATATGTATTTTACCTATAATAGAACGTGCTGTACACTTTAAAGTAAGCTCACTCATTAGAACGTTGTCATGTTTTTGTGAAACAGTGAACATTTAATATATAAAAGGAGTGAACAGAAAGTGCAATTGCTCAAAACGTCGCTGATTGCTACCCTTCAGGTTTTGGCTTTATTTGTTTTTGCAAAGTGGATGAATATGCTGGCGGCCTTTTTGCATTTAAGAATTCCAGGCACAATCTTAGGCATTCTTGTCATTTTCTTATTACTTCATTTCAATATCATTAAATTAAAATGGATTGAACTTGGGGCTATATGGTTGCTTGGAGAGCTGCTCCTCTTCTTTATCCCGTCAGCTGTTGGGGTGATCGATTATGGAACATTACTTTCTCAATCTGGCACCAGTATTGTCCTCGTTGTCTTATTAAGTACCTTTGTGGTCATGCTCTCTACTGGCGTGATGACCCAAATGATTGCGAAAAGAAAGGAGCGAAAGAAGCAATGTTAATTGGTGTACTATTTCTCATTTTAACTGTCGTTATATACCTTGGTTCAAAAGCGATTTACAAACGGCATCCGAAAGTCTATGCCTCCCCTTTACTGGTGACGCCACTTGTCCTTGTGATCCTGCTGTTAACCGTGAATATTCCCTACGATGCTTACAATCAGGGCGGACAGTGGCTGACGAATATGCTTCAGCCAGCGACTGTGGCGTTCGCTATTCCTTTATATAAGTATTTTCACATTCTGAAGAAGCATGCAGTTGAAATTATTTTGAATGTGGCGTGTGGTTCTGTCATTGCGATCTTATCGACAGCATTTATTGCCAAATTATTGCACCTGGATACTGGCTTGATTGAAAGTCTTGTCCCAAGATCGGTGACAACTCCTATTGCGATGAGTGTATCAGAAATGATTGGCGGTGTGCCGTCCGTTACGGCTGTATTCGTCATTTTGACTGCACTATTTGGCTCTATCATTGGCCCCTTGGTCATCCGTTATTTCCGAATTGATAATGACATTGCGAAGGGCGTGTTGCTTGGTACAGGTGCACACGGGGCAGGGACTTCGAAAGCATTTGAACTAAGCTCCATCTCAGGCACCATCTCAAGTGTTTCAATGATTATCTCTGCTATTATCACACTTTGTGTAGCTCCTCTTCTCATGTCGTTTGCCTTATAGAAAAAAGCCATTTCCGCTTATCGGAAATGGCTTTTTATTATGCTTGAATGAAGACAACCTTTAAGTAGTTTCCTTCAGGATAATTCTTGGTCGTACGGAAATCCTCAGGGAGTGTATATTCCTCAAGGATCCGATACGTCTGCCCAGATTCCTTAAAGGCTTGGTCAATAAAACCTTTGAATTTTTTCATTCCAAATGCACTGCTGTTGGTGGATGCTACTATGACGCCGTTCTCAGCCGTGATCTGGATGGCTTCTTTCAGCAGTTTCTTATAATCCTTCGCCGCACTGAACGTATGTTTTTTCGTTCGGGCAAAAGAAGGCGGGTCTAGGATGACTAGATCATAGGTCCAACCTTTCTTCGCTGCAAATGGGAAGTATTTAAAAACATCCATCACTTTGATGTCATGTCCAGCCACATCAATTTCATTGACTTCAAACTGCTCAGTTGTTTTTTTCAAACTGCGGTTTGCCACATCAACACTTGTCGTATGACTCGCTTCACCAAGTGCGGCTGCAACCGAGAAGGCGCCCGTATAAGAAAATGTATTAAGTACGGTTTTACCTTTTGCGTAGCGCTCACGAATGGCTTTTCTCACATGACGCTGATCTAGAAAGATACCCGTCATTGCGCCATCATTTAAGTAAATTGCCACGTTCATCCCGTTTTCTTTGACGGTCAGAGGGAATTCGCCTTTCTCTCCTTTGACGAAATCATCATCTTCAATATATTGTCCAGATGTATCAAAGCGTTTCTTTTCATAAATGCCTTTATAGTCGGGATAGACCTGCTCAAGCGCTGCCAATACGTCCGTTTTTAATGTATAGACACCTTCGCTGTACCACTGGATGAGATAGAATCCGTCATAATAATCAATGGTGATGCCACCGATGCCATCACCCTCTCCATTGAACACACGGAAAGCAGTTGTCTGCACATCACGAAATAAATGTGTTCTGCTTTTGGCCGCCTGCTCTAGCTTCGAGACAAAAAAAGCTTGATCTATTTTTTCGTTCATATCAAAGGTAAGCACCCAGCTAATTCCTTTATTTTGCACACCATAATATCCTGTTCCTAAAAAGGTACCTCTTTCATCCACCCATTCAACAAGCTCGCCTTCCTGTACACCGTTCACATGTGACACAGCCTCTTTTGAAATCAGCGGATATCCCTTTTTCACTTGTTCTGCAAATGTTTGTTTTAATGAGATTTTTTTCATTTGTGTCATCCTTATCCTAAATTGACTCTCTTTATCCTACCATATGAATGTATCCGATACTTCTATTATGATAAGATGAGGAGAAAAATATCAAATTGACATAGAGGAGGCTCTTCTTTTGGCGACATTACGCTTAGATCATACAGGGATTATGGTCACCAATATGGATCAGTCCATTGATTTTTACGAAAAGGTTATTGGCATGAAATTAAAGGATCGGATCACACATACAAACGGGGTCATTGAGCTTGCATTTCTCGGCTTTAAAGATGAAGAAGAAACGGAAATTGAGTTAATCCAAGGCTACAGCAGTGACCTACCATCTGAAGGAAAGGTCCACCATCTCGCCTTCACAACAGACAACATTCATGCAGAATTTAACCGGATTCAAAAGCTACAAATTGAATTAATTGACGATGACATCACAACATTGCCAAATGGATATTGCTACTTCTTTTTCAGAGGACCAGATCAAGAATGGATTGAGTTCTTCCAGCGTTAATATTTCCTAGGAAATTTGCTTTCGATCACATTCCCTCTTCCTCGATATGTACGAAGGTTTTCCACATACATGAAAAGGAACATACCTTTTATCGGCGCTGTCTGTCTAGCCATTATTGCACTGCTCAATCTATTTGTTGGGCACCGCATCTTAGTAGGCAGTGCGAGCATCGGTTTATTGATTTTAGTGACGTGGCTGTATTTTTTCACAAAAGAAAAAGAGTAAGAGCATGTCACCTGCTCTTACTCTTTTTTTATAGGATTTTACTAAGAAATGATTTTGTACGTTCATGCTGCGGGTTTCCAAAAAGAGCCTCTGGCTTGTCTTCTTCGACAATATATCCGCCATCCATAAAGATCACGCGATCTCCTACTTCTCTTGCAAAGCCCATTTCATGTGTGACAACAATCATTGTCATCCCTTCGACTGCTAATTGTTTCATCACAGCTAATACATCTCCAACGACCTCTGGATCAAGAGCAGACGTCGGCTCATCAAATAATAGCACTTTTGGATCCATCGCTAAGGCTCTGGCAATGGCAACACGTTGTTTTTGTCCACCAGATAATTGGTTAGGGTAGCTTTTTGCTTTATCTTGCAAGCCGACTTTTTTAAGTAAATCAATGGCTTTACCGACTGCTACCTTCTTTTCTACACCTTTTACCTTGATTGGTGCAATCGTGATATTTTCCAATACCGTTTTGTGAGGAAATAAATTAAAGTGCTGAAACACCATTCCAACTTCTTGTCGTACTTTATTGATGTTGACCTTTGGGTCCGTAATCGTATGTCCATGGACCACCACTTCACCAGCTGTAATATCTTCTAATTTATTAAGGCAACGGAGAAAGGTACTTTTCCCTGATCCAGATGGACCGATGACACAAACTACTTCTTTTTCCTCGATCACTGCATTAATATCTTTTAATACTTCATGATCTCCAAAGGATTTCTTTAAGTTCTTCACCGTAATCATACTCATTTGATATCAAATCTCCTTTCTGCGTAGCTAGCCAGTAGAGAAAGTAAATAAATGATCACGAAATAAATGATGCCGACAATGAGCCAGACATTCAAAGGATCAAATGTAGCCGATGCTTGAACCTGTCCTCTTTGCATGATATCGGCAATGCCAATGATGGATAAGAGTGACGTGTCTTTCAAGCTGATAATGGCTTGGTTTGTAATGGCCGGAAGCATGCGGCGAAACGCCTGTGGGAGGACGATAAAGCGCATGTTTTGGCCCCCTGTAAAACCTAGAGACCTTGCAGCTTCTGTTTGCCCTTTATCGATGGATTGAATCCCTGCACGAATAATCTCTGAGAAATAAGCCCCTGCATTAATGGCTACTGTAATAATCCCTGCTGGTACTCGATCAAGCGATATGAATTCAAGAGTATTCAAACCAAAATAAATGAAGAATAGCTGTACGATAAATGGCGTGCCACGGATCGCGTTTACAAAGACAAGTGCAATGAACTTCAATATTTTAAATGGTGACAGGCGAAATAACGCCACAATTAAACCAATGATGAATCCTAAAATGATGGCAACAGCAAATATATATAAGGTGGTTTGCAAACCATCCATTAAGTACGGAAATGCGTTGATAATCGTATCCATGTTTCTCCCTCCCTCATTCACATACAAGTCACTCATAAAGAAAGCGCGCTTAGAGCGCGCCTCGCTTGTTTTATGACTTCAAGTATTTTTCAATGATTTTGTCATATTCTCCGTTTTTCTTTAAATTCTCTAAACCTTTATTGATCTTTTCCAAAATGTCTTGGTTTTTGCCCTTCATGACTGAGATGCCATATTGATCTCCATTCAAGCGGTCACCGACTGTTTTCAATTTTAGATCCTGTTGTGCAATCGCATACGTAATGACAGGATAGTCTTCAATCAATGCATCTGCATTTCCATTCGATACTTCTTGGAACATAGATGGACTGTCATTAAATTGAACGACTTCATACCCATATTTACCTGCATGATCTGATGCGAATTTTGCGCCTGTTGTCCCGTTTTTGACAGCTAGCTTTTTCCCCTTTAAATCATCAATCGATTGAATGCTGCTATCTTTTTTTACTACTACTGTAAGACCGGCTTCGAAATATGAATCTGAGAAATCTACTTTCTCTTTACGCTCATCCGTAATGCTCATACCGCCCATTCCAACATCTAGCTGTCCTGCTTGCATCGCTGGAATGATGCCTGAGAAATCCATTGCTTCAAGTTTGATCTTGAAGTCTTGGTCTTTTGCAATCGCGTTAATTAAGTCAACATCTATCCCTTCATATTTGCCATCTTTTTCATATTCAAATGGCGGATATGTTGTATCTATTCCAATTTTGTACGTGTCTTTGCCATCTCCCGAACCGTTATCCGATTTTGATCCACAGGCTGCCATGACAAGCACAACAACTAACCCCATGATCAGTAACATTGATTTCTTCATAAAAACACGACCCCCTATTGTCAGTTTTGTCTAAATATTCGCAACAACAATATTACTATACCACGGTCATTCTATGATGTGTGATATTTTTTCAGATACTAAAGATCCATACAATTCTAGATCAATAGTCTCTTAAAATTTTACTTTTTTGCGAATAACTCATTTTATTCTGAAAAGAGAATACTGCACAATATTTTTGTAAGATAATCTTACAAAAAATGAAATGACACATTGATGGACGTGACTTCTCGCTTAACTATGAAAATCCACTGACAGACAGACGCACTCGTTCGGTTGATATTCCAATATATTTTTTTGGAAATACTTGCTTGCAAATAAAAAATAAGAACGCTTACACAAACACTTCACATCCCCTTTATTTTTCATTATTGGTTGAATTTACATCAAACAACATGTTTTACAAACTGGAAGAGACAGCTTAAAATATATGAAGATACTCATACCTGAGAGGGATGCTTCCGTATAGCAAAAGCCAACAAAAGAATCGAAAGGAGGATATGAATTGGCAGAAACAGGGGTTTTATCGTCCGTCGATGTAGCGAATATGCTAAATGACTGGTATATCATGATGAAAAAAAGGCAGATTAAGGATGCAATTCAACTAAAAGAAGACATCCTTCAAGCATTCGATCAAATGGAAGAGAATCAAGACGTTTTGCTTTATTATCAGTTACTAGAATACCGTTTCAAAGACCTCATCGAAGATACTTCTTCATTAGACCATAGTCTTTTTGTCGATGAAGATGCGATCCGTACTGATGATATGCTTAGCTACTATTACTATTTCTTTAAAGGTATGTATGAAATGCGCAGAGGAAATCATGACACAGCCTTTCATCATTTGAAATTAGCCGAGAATAACCTAGACCTTGTGCACGACGACATTGAAAAAGCAGAATTTCACTATAAAACAGGATGCCTATACTACAATATACGTTCTACACAACTCTCCATCCACCACTTAAAGATGGCTTCCACTATTTATGACGCAGATCCATGTTATGTGAAAAAATCAATCAGCTGTCAAATGATGCTTGCTTTGAATTATGCTGACCAAGCCAAATATGAAGAGGCAGAAGCTTTGTTTGGGCAGGTGATTCATTCACTAGAACAGCTAGAAGATCCTGATTTACTCGGTCACGCATACTGCAACGCTGCCTTTATTAAAAGTCTGAAAAACGACTACAGTGAGGCTGTACCTCTTCTAGAGAAGGCTTTACTCATTGAAACATTTGAATCTTCATCACCAGGCGGCTACTTACTTGCCATGTATGCGTATACAAAGGCGTTATTTAAGCTGAAAAGGCCAGGATTGTTCCAGTATTATGTACAGCTTTCACTTCAAAAAGCAGAACATTTAAAACAACGACATATTTCGCTTAAGTTATCCATTTTAGAAACACTTATGGTACAGCCAAACAATATGGTTGAACAAATCATTTCATATTGTGATCAATTAGAATCTATGAATTTTCTCGTAGACCTTGAGGCCATCTGTGAGGATGTGGCAGCACATTTCATAGAAAATGGACTACAGGAAGAATCGACTTATTTTAGAAAAAAGGCTTTGTCATTAAAAACAAACCAAGTGTAATAAATATGAGGAGTTGATGAGAGATGAAGAAATGGTTCATCACAAGTACGATTTTCACGCTCTTGATAACAGGTGTTTTCATTGGTACTTCTACCGAAAAAGACCATTCATTCGCACAATCTCACGATGAGGGGTCCATTATTCAAAAGAGAGATCGCGGAACCAACCCTTAAGAGAGGGCAAAGGAGTAGCTGTTGTCGGAGCAGCTACTCTTTTTTCTGCTTGTCTATCAATCAATTTCTCGTTTGATATTTTGCATTTTCTCATCTAGGTAGTGGGCAATATCGGCAGCTTCCTTCAGCTCATCGGTTAGCTGCTCAGGGACATCGTTTTGCAATTTATAATAGATTTTATGTTCAAGGCTTGCCCAAAAATCCATCGCAATGGTGCGCACTTGAATCTCAACCTTCACATGCTCCACACGATTGGTTAAATAGACAGGAATTTCAACTATTAAATGCAGGCTTCGGTAGCCATTTGGCTTTGGATACTGGATGTAATCTTTCACCTCAAGAATGGTCAAGTCCTCTCTTTGCCTCAGAACATCGATAATATTATAGATATCTTGAATAAAGGAGCAAATAATGCGGACACCAGCAATGTCATGAATATATTCTTTGGCACATTGCGTGGTGATGTCACAGCCTTTTCTAGTTAATTTATTCACGATACTTTCAAAGGATTTGATACGTGATTTAGTATGCTCTATCGGGTTGTGTCCATGGATTAAATTGTACTCTTGGCTAATAATTGAAAACTTTGTATCCATCTCATCTAACGCAAATTTATAGACTAATAGTTCATTTTTCCAATCTTCCATCACACTTTTCAAATCTTCAACATGAGTTGCTGACATATTCATTTCTATTTGTCATCTCCTTTTGGCAAGGGGCTTTTACACCGCTTTCCGTTTACTAGACGGAGAGAGAACTTGGTTGGTTTTAAAAAAGATGTGTCTTTAGCCACGCTGTTTGTAATAAGTTAGCGCCAACGCCAAGGCAAGCACAGACCCTTTGACAATATCCATTGCATAATAAGGAACAGACATCATGACAAGTCCATTTTGTAAAATACCGATGAGTACGGCACCAACAAAGGTACCAAATGCGTTTGGCTTACCTGCACCCATGACTGAAAAACCAATAAAGGCAGCTGCCACGCCATCCATTAAATAAGGTGCTCCGGCATTTATTTCTGCTGTCATGACCCTTGACGCCAGCACGATACCGCCAACGGCTGCAAAAAAAGCAGATAATACATACGCTGCGATTTTATATTTGTTGACATGAATTCCAGACAATCGAGCTGCTTCCTTATTTCCACCGATGATATACATAAATCGGCCATGCTTCGTGTAGGTCATGAAGACATGCGCAAATAGTACAATGGCAGCCATGATGAGAATGATATAGGGCGCCTGTCCGATTTTGCCGAAAAAGGCGGGAATGGTACCGGTTGAGAAAGTACCATCAGGTAGCACCATGTTTTCAGAAATGGTCGCACCTTTTGTATAAGTTTGAGCGAGCCCTTGAATAATGAACATCATGGCTAACGTCATCAGCATATCTGGCACCTTCATTTTGACAATCATCCAGGCATTCAACAGCCCGACAATAAGAGAAGCCGTCAGTGCAGAGAAAATGGCAAGGAGTGGATGCTGCGAGAACCATACGAACATAGAAATCACAATCGCATTCGATAACGTGGCAACTGAGCCTACAGATAGGTCAAATCCATTTACGGACAACGATATCGTTAAACCAACAGCAATAATGGTCACAATCGAGATCGAGCGCAAAATATTGAGGATATTACCCGATTGTAAAAAAGCGGGATTCGCTATTGAAAATACGATTACCAAAACGACAATCGTTAAAATAGTGCCATATTGGTAAAAGAAATCAAACAGGTGAAACGAAGGTCGCTGTTTTTTTATTTGTTGAACAGGTTCTGGAATTTGTTGGTCACTCATGATTGTCCTCCAGTTGAATGATATAAAAGCTCTTCTTCAGTCATTGGTGAAGTCATTTCCCGGGCAATGTTGCCATCATATAGCACGTATACCCGGTCTGCGATTCCCGCAATTTCTGACAGTTCACTTGACGCATAAATAACGGATTTCCCTCGGTCTGCGAGTTCAGCAATGAGAGAAAATATGTCCTTTTTTGCGCCAACGTCTACACCCTTGGTTGGTTCATCAAAGAGATACACATCAGCTTCAGCTAACAGCCACTTGCCTATTGCAATCTTTTGTTGATTTCCCCCAGATAGATGCTTCACCTTTGTTTCAAGAGAAGATGTTTTGACGCCAAGCCGCTTGACCATCTCTTCTGCTGCCTGCTTTTCTTTAGAACGATGTAAGAAGCTGAATATCCGTGTGAATGTGCGAAGACTGGCTGTTGTTAAGTTCCAGCCCACCGTCTCTTCTGTGAGAATGCCTTCTTTTCTCCGCTCCTCAGGGACTAAGGCTATTCCCGCTCTCACCGCTTGATAAGGAGATCTGATATGAACGGTTTTTCCATGGAGCTGTACGGTACCCGACTTTTTTTCAGCGGCTCCAAAAAGAGCTTTGCATAATTCTGTTTTACCAGCTCCGACAAGGCCGGCGATGCCTAGAATTTCTCCCTTGTTCACATGGAGATGAATGTTGTTCAGTTTATGTTGGTCGTATAAATTTTTCACCTCGAGCACAACTGGCGCCTCACTCTTAGTCGTTCGATTTGGAAATTGCTCATCTAATGGAGCGCCTAACATCTCTTCAATGACTTGCATGGGATCGGTCTCTTTGACGAGATGTGTCGCCACGTCTGTTCCATTACGCATCACGGTCAATTCATCACAGATGCTGAAAATTTCGGGTATGCGATGGGAGATAAATACGATACCTGTTCCATTTTGTTTCAGCTGATGAATCATAGAGAATAGCTTATTCGTTTCTGCATGACTCAGCGGAGCGGTGGGTTCATCTAAAATCAAGATGTTGCATTTCACAGAAACCGCCTTCGCAATGAGCACCATCTGTTTTTCTGCAAGAGTCAGTTCACTCACCAGGCGCTTCGTGGAGATGCTGATGTTCATTTCTTTTAACGTTTGTGCCGCCTTATGGTGAATCTCTTTCCATCGAACAATTGGCTGCCGCTCTATCTCATGCATCATCAGGTTCTCACCAACACTTAAATAGGGCACAAGGGCCGTGTCGACTTCTTGATGGACCGTCTGCACTCCGTATGAAGCCGCATCCTTCGGTGTGTGAATTGATGCCAATTGACCATTGATATAGATTGTTCCATCAGCATGCGAATGAGCGCCGGAAAGAACTTTCATTAAAGTAGATTTCCCAGCGCCGTTGGCTCCGATAAGCGCATGTACAGTGCCTTTCTTCAATGTGAAATCCACTAGATCTAATGCCTTTACCCCTGGGAATTCTACAGAAATTTGTTTCATGTGAACGAGCGGCGATGTCATTGGTGTCCTCCTCCATTGATTGTCATCTGAAAAATGAAACACCCTCTAATGAAAGAGAGTGCACTTTGATTATTTTGCATAATGTTTCTTTAACGTCTTCATCCAGTCCTCTTCAAAGGCAGGTGATGAACCAAATCCTTTCACTTCTTCTGCAAGGTTCACCATATTGATTGCCTTCCCTGTCTGTTGAAGTTGTTTTTGTGAGATGAGAGAGGCCTCAAGATCATAAGAAGATGGCGTTTTCTCCCCTGCTATTTTCTTCGCAAGAATTCTCACATCGACTGCCCCAATGAGCTTTGGATCAACCGCGGCTGTGTACTTCCACGGACTGTCTTTCGTTGTCATTTCCTGAAGGTCTGCATTTGATACATCAATCCCGTAAATCTTGACTTCTGTTCTTCCGGCTTCTTTTAGAGCCCTTGCCGCACCAATGGCAAATGCATCCCATGTGGCAAAGATGGCGTCAAGCTTGCCCTTTGGATATTTAGTCAGCATAGCTGCGACTGCATTTTGTGTTTGCACCGATGTATCAGAAGAGGCAATGCCAAAACGTTCAAGCTCTTTTATTCCTGGATGCTTCTTCAGTGTTTCTTTGTACACGTTGTTCCGTCTGACCATTGGCGGGAACCCATCTACCCAAAGGTAGGCAATATTTGCTTCCCCTTTAAAATCAGCCACAAGAGTATCGAAGGATGTTTTGGCTAATTGTTCGTCATCTTGAGATGTCACTGTGACTCCTTTGATCTCCTTCAACTTAGGATTGGAGTCAAACGCAACAACCGGAATCCCTTTCGCCGTTATTTTCTTCACATCGGCGACTGTCGCCTCATCGTCACCGTGTGAAATGATAAAGCCATCATAGTCTTCCTCAAGCGCCTGTGAAATCGCATCATGGAACTTCGCTGTATCACCATTGGCTGTGTAGACATCCACGGTAAAGCCTAATGCTTCACCCTCTGCCTTTGTCCCAGCTAAAAATTGAGCGGTATGATCATCTCCACCAATTTTACGAATGACTTTAATTTTTGCCCCCTGACCCTTTGCAAATCGTTTCGGTACATTGTCAAAGGAGACTTGTTCGTTCGTTTTTTCTTTTGAGCCTGAGTTTGATCCGGCTCCGCAACCAGTTAACACGATGGTCAATACCGTCAATAGCAAAAGAGATGATGTCCAAAAATTACGCTTCATTGATGTTCCTCCTCAAGTTGTTTGTTTTTCCAATCGGAAAACTAGGTAAAAAGGGTAAGTAAATGCCCGTCAACCTATGGATTGATTCTAAAATTAGAGACAAAAAAGCCTCTCTTGATAAAGAGAGGCTTGATCACCGTTGCATGAAACATGTATCGGGAATTCTTCCTCTCTTATCTGTCAAAGCTTTCACAGCTTTGCAGGAATTAGCACCAATTTCTAAACTAGAAACGGTTGCTGGGCGTCATAGGGCCAGTCCCTCTGCCTCTCTTGATAAGAGATCCGTATGAAATTTGTTTAAGTTGAATGTCCTCTTTACTTTAATGGGATGTCACATCATTGTCAATGACTTTTTTGAATATTTCCAAAATGACGGATCACTTAGTTGCCCCTTTCTCTTCTTCTTTTACCCGCTAAGAAAAAAGATGATACCATATGAATTGCCTCTTGCCATGTACCAGTCAACAGGTGTATGGTTGAAAGAATATCTTATGAAAACACTTCGCTTTTTAATTGTCAGATTAGTCAGTCAATAACACAACTGGATGTTATTTCTTTCTTTGAAAAGGGGTGAAAACAGCAACCTTTAGACAGCAGGTAAGAAAGCGCTTTAGCAGATTTTTCTTATCTGAATTCTAGAAAACCTATTGCTAATTCTTTATGAAGGTATAGAATAGAATCATATTTATTTTATATTATTAGAATTTTCAAATAATCAAATAGCAAGGAGATTTACAATGCCAAAACAACCCATCCGTGTTGAGCTTCGTTCAACAAAAAAACCAAAACCTCAATCTGATCAACTTGAATTCGGGAAAATCTTCACTGATCACATGTTTGTGATGGATTATTCAATTGATAAGGGCTGGTACGATCCTAGGATTATTCCTTATCAAGCCATTCCAATGGATCCAGCTTCTATGGTGTACCATTATGGTCAATCGGTGTTTGAAGGCTTGAAAGCGTATGTTTCTGAGGATCAAAAAATTCTTTTGTTCCGTCCAGAAAAGAATATGGAACGTTTAAACAGATCCAATGACCGCCTGTGTATCCCTCAAATTGATACAGAAACGGTTTTAGAGGGCTTAAATGAACTCATCCGCATTGATAAGGATTGGGTACCTGATGCAGAGGGAACTTCCTTGTATATTCGACCATTCATTATTTCGACTGAGCCTTATTTAGGCGTTGCACCGTCAAGTACGTATAAGCTGATCATTATTTTATCTCCAGTAGGATCTTATTATAAAGAAGGCATTCATCCTGTCAAAATTGCGGTTGAAAATGAGTTTGTCCGTGCTGTTAAGGGCGGAACAGGTAATGCCAAAACCGCTGGAAACTATGCATCGAGTTTGAAGGCACAGCAAGTAGCCGAAACAAAAGGATTCTCCCAGGTTCTTTGGCTTGATGGGGTTGAGAAGAAGTACATTGAAGAAGTAGGCAGTATGAACATCTTCTTTAAAATCAATGGAGAGATTGTAACGCCTGAACTGAACGGCAGTATTTTGGAGGGCATTACACGTAACTCTGTGATTGAACTGTTAAAGCATTGGGAGATCCCAGTAACCGAACGCAAAATCTCAATCGACGAATTAATTGAGGCTCATAAAGCAGGCGAACTTGAAGAAATTTTTGGAACGGGTACGGCAGCGGTCATTTCTCCTGTTGGTGAATTAATTTATCATGATCAACCATACGTGATTCAAGATGGGCAAACGGGTGAAATATCGAAGAAATTGTACGATGCCATTACTGGCATCCAAAAAGGCACACAGCCCGACATCTTTGGCTGGACTGTAGAAGTCGATTCGGTCGTCAAGCAAGCTTAACTTATCAAAAAGAACCTTTCATTTTAGATGAAAGGTTCTTTTTGATTCACGTCTTAATCACATACCTACTTCGTATATCAGAAAAAAACAATATAAGGCCTATTTCTTCACTCTGTCGTCAAATCGTACACCAAAACAACACGGATATACAGACGATCCATCCCACATACAGCCATTGTTTCCATTTGATGATTCTCTTTCTTTCTATGTATAGGAAGATTTCTGGCATAAAGATCGCGATGACTTCAAGTGCAAAGATGAGATTGTAGACAAACGGCATCGGTTGGAAATCAAATTCTCTGGCATCTCCTCCAATTGTCGCAAGGTACATCAACAAATTGGTAATCGGAATTGTCAGGCAAATCAATAAGCGAAGTACATTTATCCATACATATGATTTATGCCGAATGAGACCAATGAATGTAGCGATTACACCGTACAGAAATAGCACCAGTGTGCCAAAACTGATGACAGGGTGGATGACAAATCCATAAAGCATCAACATATTTCAACAGTCCTTTCTTTTCAGTAGCTAACAGTGGGTTTTCACTTAGCGCCCTTCCTATCATACACTTCTCCCGATCTTTTTGGCAGATCATAAAAAAATGACCCCTAACAGGGGCCATGTTATTTTATGCATTGACTGATTTGAAAAACTGAGGCAAATACGCTCGGTGTGCTTCTAGCATTTCATCTAATATTTGCTTTGCGATCTCATCAGAAGGGACGAGTGGATTGATCGTCATGGCGACAAGTGCCGTTTCATAATTTCCCGTTACAGCCGCTTCCGCTGCCACTCGTTCAAATGACTTGATTTGCTGAACGAGCCCTCTCACAGCAACAGGTAGATCGCCTGTCGCAATCGGCTTCGGTCCATCCTTTGTAATGATACAGTTCACTTCAACGGCTGATTCAGCCGGAATACTGGCAATCGCTCCTCTGTTTACTGTATTCACTGGTTGAATGTCATGCTTATCATTATAGATTGAGCTGATTAAGTTACATGCCGCATCGCTGTAATATGCCCCGCCTCTTTTTTCAAGCTGCGTTGGTTTGATCGATAAGTCTGGATCTTTATAGAGTTCAAATAATTCTTGTTCGACTTGTTGTACAACCTCTGCTCTTGTTCCTTTCTCTTGTGCCGCCTTTTGCTCATCTTCCAGCATGTCTTTCGTTTTATAGTAGTAGCGGTGATATGGACAAGGGATGACGCCTAACCCTTTGACGAAAGAAGGCTCCCAGCTTTTCGCTTCAATGTTCTGCATGGACCACTGACTATTTGGATTTCCCAATTCATCTAGTACTTGATCCATAATGCTCACTCCGTCTAAATACACATCTAAGCCATACACCATGTGATTCAGACCAGCAAACTGTACCTCAATGCGTTCAACATCCACATCAAGCGCCTTGGCAATCCCCATTTTCATACCAATCGGCACGTTGCATAAACCGACCACTTTTTTCAGATTCGTGTAGCGTAAAACCGCTTCTGTGACCATACCTGCTGGATTTGTAAAATTCACAAGCCATGCATCTGGACAAAGCTCTTCCATATCCTTCACGATATCTAAAATGACAGGGATGGTGCGCAACCCTTTCAATAAACCGCCTGGTCCATTCGTTTCCTGACCAATGACACCGTATTTGAGCGGAATTCTTTCATCTTTTGCTCGTGCTTCCAGCAATCCTACACGAAATTGTGTTGTCACAAAGTCTGCATCCTTCAAGGCTGCCCGGCGGTCAAGGGTGAGATGAATCTCAATGGGCAGACCTGCTTTTTCGACCATACGTTTAGCGAGGGCGCCCACGATGTTGAGTTTTCCTTTCCCTTCCTCAATATCAACAAGCCATAATTCCTTCACAGGCAATTCATGATAACGTTTGATAAAACCTTCTACTAGTTCAGGCGTATAGCTTGAACCACCGCCTATTGTGACAATTTTGATTCCATCTTTCATGAATTGACACCTCCGAATTGCTTCATTTTTTCATGGAGCTCAATGATTTCTGCCGCAAGCTCCTTGACGGTCATGGCGTTCATGAGATGATCCTGGGCATGGATCATTAAGAGACTGATGTCGGTCTTTTCACCTCTGATTTCTCCTTGGATCAGCTCTGTCTGTGCGTGATGCGCCTCATTTAACGCGTCTTGTGCTTCTTGCAATTTTTGCTTCGCCTCATCAAAGTGACCTTGTTTTGCACATGATATGGCCTCCATTGCTGAACTTCTGCCATTTCCACCATGCAAGATGAGTTGAAACACAATCTGTTCCATTTCCATCGGCCGCATCCTCCTTTTACGCTCTATTACATACTGACAGTATGATCATCCGTTGACGCTTTTGTTTCTAATTCATTTTCTTCTTTGAGTTTCTGCTTATCCCACATTCTAAAGAATGGGTAATATAGTGCAAATGACAACGTGAGGTTGATCAGTTGCATGACAGCGCCAGATATTTTGCCGCCTGTTGCAAGATAGCCTGAAATGATTGGCGGCATGGTCCATGGCACAGCAATTCCTACTGGTTTTGCCACAAGGCCTGTGCTCATCCCGATATATGTGGTGATGATCATCATGATTGGCGTGAGGATAAATGGAATGAGAAGCATTGGGTTCATGACAATCGGCATCCCAAAAATGATTGGCTCGTTGATATTAAAGATCGCTGGACCAATGGCAAGGCGCCCAAGCTGTTTCATTTGTTTACTTCTGGCACGTAAAACCATAGTCAGCACCAAAGCAAGTGTCGCTCCGCTTCCGCCGACGTTGATGAAAATTTCAAAAAACTGCGCTGTGAATATATTCGGCAGCACGTCTCCAGCTTGAAACGCAAGGCGGTTCTCATCCATCGCACCAAGCCAGATCGGTCCCATGACGCCGCCGACAATCGTTGCTCCGTGAATTCCGCAAGCCCAAAGAAGCATTTGGACACCCATGGCGACGATGCTTCCGCCTAAGCTTCCTCCAAGAATGGAAAGCGGTGTGCCAATTAAGACCGTGATGATCTGATGAATACTTTCAAAAGGTGTCATCTCAATCACAAGTCTAGCGACCCAGATCAACGTGATCACCACAAAACCTGGAATAAGTGCAATAAACGATTTACTAACTGCTGGCGGTACACCATCCGGCATTTTAATGACGATGTTCCTCTGTACGATGAAGCGGTAAACCTCTGTTGACAGCATGGCAATAATCATGGCGACGAATAACCCTTTACTGCCCATTAAGGACACTGGAATCCCGCCGTTCACCAAGATCGCTTCAGTTGATCCTTCAGGTGTGAAAGGCACTTGATACGGTGTTGCCAAAAGGAAGGCCGCGACTGCTATGGCACCAGAGGATAAGGCATCGACAGCATACTTTTCAGCAAGTCTGTAGGCGATCCCAAAGGTGGCAACAAGTGCCATAATGTCAAAGGTTGCATTGACAGGATAAGATAGTTTCGTAGCCCAATCGGCTCCAAAGACACTAGCCATAAAATCGCTGTATCCTGGAATTGGAAGGTTGGCTAAAATGAGAAACAGTGAACCGACAATAATGAGAGGCATGGTCAAAACAATTCCGTCACGCAATGCTTGTAAATGTCTTTGAGCGGCAACCCTTCCTGCAAATGGCATAACCTTCTCTTCTAGAAATCGGTTGAATCCATTCATCCCTTCCGCCCCCTTTATCCGTTCACTAACTGTTCAGCAGATTTTAAGACCTCGGCGCCGTTACATACCCCATAATGTACAGTATTTATGACGTCTACTGGAATCCCCTTTTCTTCTCCGAGCTTTTTCATTTGTGGCAATAAATATCGAACCTGAGGTCCTAATAACAGCACATCGGCTTGTTCTATATGACTCTTTGCAGCATCTCCAGATACCGCCCAAATTTGATAGTCTTTTCCTTGTTCTTGTGCGCTTTTTTCCATTTTTGTGACAAGTAAGCTCGTTGACATACCTGCTGCGCATACTAATAAGATGTTCATGTGAAACGCCCCCTTTTCAAAATATGAAGCTTTCCTTTACACATTCATCATATTATGAAATCGCTTTCATCAACACCTATACTTTTTCCTTTAGGAAGCGGAAAAAGTTCGTATCACACCGTTAGTTCTTGTACGAAGGGGTTTTTTTATACATCACATCCAACATGTCCTCAAATGTATCACAGGCAATGAGGTGATGAATGAATGTCACATGATGCACAAGCTCTCCTAACAATCGGTACATCCCCTTTAAATCTTTGGCATTCTCTTTTTCTACACAAAGTAGGCAGACAAATTGAACCTTTTTCTCACCCCAAATAATCGGTTTTTCTAATGTACATATTGCCCAGAACGTCTCTTCTGTCAGCGGTGTCATCGGGTGCGGAATCGCTGTATAATGCCCAAATGAGGTAGGTGCTGCCTGCTCTCTCTCCATAACAGATTGTGTGAGTTCAGCTGGCGCTAATCCCAAGTCGATGACTTTTTTAGTCAGAAAGGTCATGACCTCTTCCTTTGTTTGAAACGCACGCTTCGTAAAGACCAATTCCTTTTTCATATATTGAGAGGCCAATGTCATCCTTTTTTCACTCGAAAGGGCTTCTTCAATTTTCAGAAAATCAGTTCCTCCCAAAATGGTGTTTACTTGAATCACAGGAATGGATAATTCCATCTGAATCGGGATGGTCGTAATAATCAAATCAAGGGCATGTAAGGAAACATGCGGAAGTGAATAGAGCTCTGCTGTTCCTAAAATGACCAGTTTAGACCCGAATTGTGATCTGAGACGATCCTGCAAAAGCCTGGCACTCCCTGCACCTGATGCACATACGATGAGGCAACGCTTCGGCGGAATCTCCATCTTTCTACGTTCTAAGGCGGCACCAAAATGGAGTGCCATATATCCGACCTCATTCTCATGAATGGACAGACCTGTCTCCTCTTCAATGACTTTGCTTGCGATAATGCCTGCTTCAAAGGCGACCGGATATCCTGCTTTGATCTCATCAAGCATGGGATTTCTGAAATTCATCCCATATTTACAGCGATTCATGGCTGGCTTTAAATGCAGGCTGAGACCAATCATTAATTCTGCATCCTCTGCTAAATCGAGCTGTAATTTCTGGTCAATGGCTGTCAGCATGAGCTGGACAAGGCGGCTCGTGTCGTCATCGACAATTTGCTTTTGACCGTTCGATGAGAAAGACTGCACCATTTTGGCTGTACCGAGCAAATGAATGGCGATATAGACAATCTCTTCTTGTGGAAATGTGACATCGAGCAACGCCTCAATGCGTTTCACCATTTTCTTCGCTATCTCGTATTCCTTTACCTGTGGAATGTCTTTGATTTCTTCTGGAAGAACCGATACATAGTTTCCGTGTCTGATTCGTTTGCAAGCAATGGCGACATGGACGATCAAATTATTCATGCAAATGTCTGATAGATTCATTTTTTCCTCGTTGATATGGTCCATCATCGTTTGTTGAATCAAATCTAATTCATGTTTTGGTAAAATGGTCACAGCTGTGCTTAGCATCGTTTGATAAGATCGTCGTTCATTGAACAAATATTCTGACATACAATAACGGATTTTCATCTCTGACCCTTGAATGCGACAGCCTTTATTCGGTTTTGCTTCTAGCACCAGATCAAAGGGAACAAGCTTCCGTTTGACCCATTTCATATCATTATTCATCGTGGATTTACTGATAAATAGCTGCTCTTGTAAGTCTTCTAGTTTCACATAGGGTTCTGCCAACAGCAATTTTTTCAAAATAAACCGGACACGGTCTTCCGGCAAAACAGCCAGCGGCTCTTTTTGTTCCACCTCCTCTTTCATAAAACGTCGAAAGGCATTCTCATCTTTGATTAATAGATTATATCCAGCACCTCTAACAGCTGATACAGCCGCTTGATAAGGGGCTAGGCGTTCATTCAGCTCCTTGATGTCTGTACGAATGGTGCGACTTGTCACTTGTAGGCTGACAGAAAGTGCAGCGCTTGTGAGGGGAGTCTCAGCTACCATCAGCTGACTTAAGATATGCGCCAGTCTTTTACTCAACATAAGATCGCCTCCTTATGAAAGAATCGAGAATCTGCCATGTCTGAATAGGCTGTATACGCTTGCAGTTCTCTTGATAACTCATATTCTACTGAAAAGAAATCAAAATTGCCAACTCATTTATATGACTAATGCCTCTATTTATAAAATCGTTTTATAACCAATGACCCATGAACCTCTTTTGGTGAAGCCACTAAAAAAGTATGATGACTTGATTAAATGTGTGAGGATTCGTGTGATTTTTTTTAGACATAAAAAAGAGCCGGATTAACCGGCTGATACGTTTCGATGCTTAGATGCTTTTCGTTCTTTATATATTTTCCTTACTACAGGATAAATCACTGGAGCCCATTTGACCATTTGTTTTAGCCATTTTTTCATTTTCTCCCGCGCCTCCTTATTGTCATTCTTACAGGACAATTCCCCATTTTCCTATGAAATAAACAGGTGCGGGAGAGCAGGAATTAAATCACGCCTTGTGCGATCATGGCATCTGCTACTTTGCGAAATCCTGCAATATTTGCCCCAACAATTAAGTTGCCAGAATGTCCATACTCATCCGCAGTCTGGGTGCACTGACGATAAATAGACTGCATCATCTGTTTTAGCTGAAGATCTACTTCTTCAAACGTCCAAGAGATCCTTGCACTATTTTGCGACATTTCCAATGCAGAAACGCCTACCCCGCCAGCATTTGCGGCTTTTGCAGGTGCAAACAGAACGCCGTTTTGCTCAAAGACTTCTACTGCCTTCAGAGTTGATGGCATATTTGCCCCTTCTCCTATTGCGAGAACGCCATTTGCTACAAGCTGTTTTGCTTGTGCCTCAGATATTTCATTTTGGGTCGCACATGGCAGCGCAATGTCACATGGAATCGACCAAATCTGCTCACAATCTTCTATAAATTCAGCATGTGGATGAATTTCTGTGTATTTTTGAATGCGCTCATTATCGACTTCTTTCAATTGCTTAACCGTATCAAGTGAAATGCCTTGCGGGTCATAAATAAGCCCGCATGAATCACTGCAGGCGACAACCTTTCCACCTAGCTCCAACACTTTTTCCATCGCATAAATAGAGACATTCCCTGAACCAGAAACAACGACGGATCGACCTTCAAATTGTAGGTCATGGGATTTCAGCATTTCCTCCATAAAGTAAACAAGTCCGTAGCCCGTCGCTTCTTTTCTCGCTAAACTGCCTCCAAATCCAGGACTTTTCCCTGTGAGGACACCTGCTTCATAAGCGCCGCGCATTTTTTTGTATTGACCGAACATGTAACCTATCTCACGTGCCCCTACCCCAATATCTCCTGCCGGAACATCTTGATCAGGTCCAATATATCGACTAAGCTCACTCATAAAGCTTTGAACAAAACGCATGATTTCTCCATCAGACTTCCCTTTAGGATCAAAATCTGCCCCGCCTTTTCCTCCACCAATCGGCATGCCTGTCAGTGCGTTTTTAAAGATTTGTTCAAAACCTAAAAACTTGATGATACTTGCATTAACGGAAGGGTGAAAACGGATGCCTCCTTTATAAGGACCGATCGCGCTATTAAATTGAACCCTAAACCCTCTGTTCACTTGTATTTTTCCTTCATCGTCAACCCATGGTACACGAAATACAACAAGACGCTCTGGCTCAATTAACCGTTCTAAAATGCCTTGTTTTTCATACTCGGGGTGCTTTGCAAAAACCGGGACGAGGGACTCCAAAATTTCCCTGACAGCTTGAAGGAACTCCTCCTCGCCTGGGTTCCGTTTTTCTGCATCCTCTAACACACGATTGATGTAGCTTTGTGCTGTTTTTGCTGCTCGCTCTAAGGTCAACATGTCTCATCTGCCTCCTTTTAAAAATCTTTATCTATGATTGTTAGAATTCCTTACGCATATTGAGATTAATTTAACACCATTTGTAAAATTCGATCAATATTGATAACAGATCAAAATGATGCCGAATTGAGATGAATGAAGTCATCGCACCTGACTTCCGTAAAAATAACCGCTTCAAAAAATGACTATGGTGCTAGAAATGGTGTACTCGAATTTCTCCATCCCGCTTTCTTTGACAATTGGGTGAATGACAAATCCATTCTGTATCACTGCACAGCGAAAAAAGGGTCAAAAGACGTGATCATATTTGATAAGAGGACTCCACCACACAAAGCCTATATGAAATAGAGGTACATGAGAAATGATGATCATTGCGGTTTGGCACCTTTATTGTTCACGTTTTCCTCACTCGTGATGCTCTCATAATGATTGGAGATATTTCCTCACCATCCTTCTTCTCTCATTAATATATGATGTCACTCAAAATAGGCACTATTTTTTCTAAATGTATCCTTTTCTACCTGCTGATCCAGCCATTCATCTGCCTCATATCCACATTTTTCTTATGAAATGATTATGACACTTTTTTCTCTCTAACAAAAAGACGTTTCAGTAATCATGATGATGTTCCAAAGAATGGTGAGCTGCTGCTCCATAATCACGATGTCATCCCAATCCTCATGTCAATGATCTTCATCTCATTTAGATGGAGATGAAATAATCATCCCCTTATTTCTCATGAATTTCACGGAATGCACAACTCCATGTCTTAGCCGATGATTATTTTTTGCGTGCTATGCTCTTCCTACATTCCGAAAGAAGCGATGCCAGCGAGTATGGGAGGGACGATTGAATCGCAGCTTTTTTGGAAACGTTTACATTTTAGCGTCATAAATATCAAACTGATTGGAGAGGATTCATTTGAAGAAAAAGGTTCCAATGTTAGCTGGTGTGTTAGCGGTTGGTCTCGTGACTTCATTATTTGCACCAAACGGGGAGGCAAAAGCAGAAGCAAAATATCCACAAAACTCTTCTATTATGGCAAACTTTAATCAGCAAGGATTCTCCACATTAAATGGCGGCACAACAGGCGGCGAGGGCGGTAAAACCGTCACGGTGAAAACGGGAAATGAATTATTAGCTGCCCTCAAAAGCAAAGGAACGAACGAAAAATTAAAAATTGTCGTTGACGGGACGATTACACCGTCTAATACGTCTGAAAATAAAATTGATGTGAAAGATACAAACAATGTATCGATCGTCGGAAAAGGCACGAATGGTGAATTTAACGGAATTGGCATTAAAGTATGGCGAGCCAATAACGTGATCATCCGTAACTTGAAAATCCACCATAGTAAAATTGGGGATAAGGATGCCATCGGAATCGAAGGCGGTTCTAAAAACGTATGGGTGGACCACAATGAGCTATACAACACATTAAACTCTGGAAAAGATGACTATGATGGCTTATTTGATGTCAAAAAAGACTCTGATTACATCACGTTCTCCTGGAACTATGTACATGACAGCTGGAAATCAATGCTCATGGGCAGTTCTGATAACGACAACTACAACCGCAAAATCACATTCCACAACAACCGTTTCGAAAATCTGAACTCTCGTGTACCTTCTATGCGTTACGGGGAAGGTCATGTGTATAACAACTATTATAAAGGCATCCAAACAACGGCGATTAACTCCCGTATGGGCGCGAAGATGAGAATCGAGCACAACGTATTTGAGAATACGAACAATGCAATTGGCAGCTGGGACAGCCGTGAAGTTGGCACATGGCACGTTATCAACAACTCTTTTATTAACAGCATAGGCAGTCTACCGACATCTTCTACAGGTACGTACAACCCTCCGTATAGCTACTCTTTGCTTAACGTGAACAATGTAAAATCAGAGGTGATCTCAAATACAGGTGTTGGAAAAGTAAACCCATAAACGACAAAACGTTCGGGCAGATCACCTGTCCGAACGTCCTTCTCATTCATTTTTTGATCGGTGTGATTTGTGGCAAATCCTTCACCCTGCTACATGATGGCGACAACGCTTTGTCATTCAAGCCTTTTTCTGTAAAGCGGGTCTTGTCACTTGCACTTCATAGTACGTAATGTTGTTCTTTAATAGTCCTTCAGGTCTTGCTTTTCCATGTGCATGTGCCTCACCAAACGCCTGGCTTTTCGTCCAATTGATAAAATCTTCTTTGCGATTCCAGCGTGTATGAATGGTCACTTCATCGTAATCTGTCGTCTGCTGTGTGACCCATACTTCCATGCCTAAAAATCCTTCCATGAACTCTACTTGCCCCTGTTTATTAAACCGCTTGACGAGGTGTTCTGCACTGCCTTTTTCTACTCTTACTTGGTTATTGACAATGATCATGTGTCTTTCATCTCCCTTTTGTTGTTGGATAGACGCTATCGGAATAATCAGCGGATGCTCTCCATCTAGATGAACCTCTGCCTGTATCCCAAAAACATCCCTAAAAAAATCCTCTGTTAGTACTTCTTTCGGTGATCCAATTTGATGCACCTGGCCCCGCTTCATTGCAATGAGCCGGTCACAATATTTTGCCGCCTGCTGTAGGTCATGAAGAACCATCAACACGGTGATGCCGTGCGTCTGATTCAGCTGTTTGAGCAGCTCTAATAAATCAAGCTGATGGGCGATATCCAAGTAGGTTGTGGGCTCATCTAGAATGATGGTATCTGTCTTCTGAGCGAGCGCCATCGCAATATATGCCTTCTGCCTCTCCCCGCCTGACAATGTATGCAGTAGCCTATTTTCATTGCTGCGGCTATTTGTCACATCAAGTGCCCACTCAATGGCTTCTAGGTCTGTCCTTGAGGTCTTTTTCCAGAGCGGTCGATGCGGGCTACGTCCAAGTGCGACTAGCTCACGCACAGTCATTGATGGTACGGCCGTTCTTGTCTGCATGAGAACGGCAATCTCTTTTGCAATTTCCTTCGCCGTCATTTTTTGATGCGGAATGTCATGAATGTAAACCGTGCCGCTTTCGATCGATGTCAGGCGTGCGACGGCTTTGATAAAAGTCGACTTCCCCGACCCATTTGGTCCAATGATGCCCGTCATACTTCCCTTAGGAACAGCCGCTGAAATAGAAGTTAGCTGAAAGTTTCCTTGACTGAGGCTCACGTCGTCCATTACAATCACATCCAATTTAACCCCTCCTTTTCTTTTTTAATAAGTAGAGGAAAAAGGGCGCGCCGATACAGGCAAGCAATATGCCAACAGGCAATTCAATCGGTGTAAAAAAGACCCGTGCGGCTGTATCTGCAAACACCACGAGTACGGCTCCGCCCAGCATGGAAATCGGGAGTAAATAGCGGTAGTCATCGCCTATTAAAAGACGGATCAAATGTGGCACCACAAGCCCGACAAACCCAACTAATCCACTGACACTCACAGCCGCACCAGCTAATAGCGCCGCCAGTGCAATCATTAAAAAGCGGGTCCGCTCGACTCTTACTCCCAAAAGCTGGGCGGATTCATCGCCAAGCAGCAGAAGGTTCGCCGGCTTCACTGCAAAAAAGCAGAGACATAACCCGATAAGCGCATATGGTGAAACAAACCCAAGATGATGCCAGCTTCTTCCGTTTAATCCTCCTGATAAAAAAGGCAAGACTGCCTGCACCCGCTCACTATATAGCACCATAAACCCGTTCATGATCGCGCCAAGTAGTGCATTCACCGCCACTCCTGCCAGGATCAATTTAAGCGGCGAGACCCCTTGATCAAATGACAGGATATACACAACCAACGCCGCTAATAAAGCACCAAGAAATGCGGCTACTGGAAGCAAATACGTAAATGCCGGAAAAACAATCATACAGAGTACAGCAGCCAAACCTCCGCCTGCTGTGACCCCAATAATACCGGGATCAGCTAGTGGATTCCGAACGACGCCTTGCAAAATAGCGCCAGATGCTGCGAGACACGCCCCGACTATGAAACCAATCAATACACGTGGCAACCGTAAATCCATTACTATTTTTTCATGGACGGGCTGGCCCGTTCCTGACAAAACAGAGATGAGATCGGGCATTGTCAATTGCACAGAACCTAGGGCAAGCCCGAAGCACGTTGCCACACATAAAGAGACAAGCAGTCCGGGAATGAGCCACCTTCGCCTCGTCTGTCTTTTTTGAAAGTCTAGTCCTATGTTCATCTTCATGACGACAATCGCTTCAATTTCTTCTCAAGTACATCAATCGCCTTGATGACGTCTGCACCTGGATTGGTACCAAACAAATCGCTTGGCAAAATGTGCACATGTCCATTTCTAACAGCTGAGACATCATGCCACGCCGCATTTTGTTTCATTTCGCTCATAAAGCCCGCTTTCACATCTTCAGGATTACTGTGTGTCATCAGCAAAATAAGATCGGGATCAGCTTCGATCACTTTTTCTGCATTGATTTGCGCATATTGTGGAAAGGCTTCTAGTGCCGGTTCATCCTCGGCAATGTTCACACCCCCAGCTATATCTAATAAATTCCCACTTAAGGAATTTGGAAGTGCCGCCATGTATGTCCCTGGCGCACCATACACAACAAGTGTCCTCACTTTTTCCTTAGGGTGATGGACCTGTTTTTGACGTTGGTCGATTTGATCATTCAGTGCTTTTGCCTTCTGCTGCTTGCCTAGCATCTCTCCAAATAATGTGATTTGGTGCTGGATATCCTTTACTGAATTGGCGCTTGTCAATAGAAGTTGCGAACCCATTCCTTCTATTGTAGAGATATCCTTACTGTTTAATTGTTCATTCCCTAAGACAATATCCGGTCTTAGGCTCGTGATCAGCTCTACATCATATTGATGCGTTGTTCCAATTGCTTGTATGGATTCTGCTTTTTGTAAAGAGTCTGGTAACTGGGCAGATGGACGGCCGACAACCTCACCGCCTAGGGCATAAATGATGCTCATCTCTCCCGTAGACAAAGCGACAATCCGTTGAGGTGACTCATGAAATGACAAGGTTCTGCCGGCAAAATCTTTGACGTTTAACGCTCCTTGTTTGCTTTCTTTATCTACCGTTGCTGATTGACTGCACCCGCCGAGAAATAGCATCAAGCCAAGTCCCGTCACGATCACATGTAAGAATTTCAACCGTCTGTCTCTCCTTTTCTATTGAACTTCCTTTAGCTTTGCCTGAACCACGAGACGCCCGCTTTTAGGTGCAAGGACATGGTCACAGGTTGATAAGGTGAGGATCAGGTCGTCTGTGGATACGTCTGTCTTTGTTTGATAGATTGATTTTTTGCGTACTGCTTGCAAGTAGTGCGCATATTCGCCTAGATCACGGAAATCGGTTTGAATATAATCAAAATCCACCGTCGTTTCATACACCGCAAAGATTTCTGCTTCATAACTGTGATACAGCGTATCGTACTGAAATGTCTGATGGTCTATGAAGAAATCCTGTTTCAAGTAGTTTGTGAGCCCAGCGAACATCGATCCATCTCTCATCCGATGACCGTACACCACGGTATTAGGACTTTCATGCAAGACATCGTTTCGATAATCCATAAAGATACTTCCTGCGCGGGTGTCATTCTTCAAATAATTGCGTGTTAGATAAAATGCATTGTCATGCGATTGAACAATCGGATACTGAATCATCGTGTCTTTCATATGGATCCAGCCGATCATATCGTCATTCACCTTCCGCAGCTCATCAAATGACGAACGGATTTCTCCGGATTCCCGTGTCTTCTCCATCTCTTTCTCTTGTCCATACATCTTCTGCGCTTGTGCAAGCACCTGTCGATTTTGATCATCACCAAGCAATTCCAAGCCGATGGCTAACCCGCTCGAAATAAACAAACCTAAACATATGATTGTCAGCATGTGTTGCCTCAGCCGTTTTCCTTGTTTCACACTGTCTCACCTGCTTTTTGACAAAGCTTAGATGCCAACAGGAACAATATACATCCCTGTTTCTGCATCCTGTCTAATCGTTACTGACACATCATAAATGTGCCGGACCATCTCTTCTGTCAGCACATCATTTGGTGGTCCTTCGCGGATGATGTGTCCATCCTTCATCGCAATGATGACATCGCTATAGCGCACCGCCTGATTCATATCGTGTAGCACCATGACAATCGTTAATCCATGCACAATATTTAACTCTCGAATGAGCTCAAGAATGTCGAACTGATAGTAAATATCCAAATAGGTCGTCGGTTCATCTAGGAAAAGGATCGGTGTTTTTTGCGCAAGAGCCATCGCAATCCACACACGCTGCCGCTCTCCACCTGACAGTGAGGCGAGCGTCACCTTTCGTTTTTCAGTTAGCTTTGTACTAGACAGCGCCCACTCAATTGCTCTCTCATCCTCTCCCTTGTCACCTCCGCGCATCGTTTGGTACGGCGTTCTGCCGAATGCCACGACCCGTTCGATCGTTAAATCTAGCGGCGCTTCATTTTGCTGATGCACGACAGCCAGCTTTCTCGCCAGTTCTTTTGGCTTGAATACATTGAGCTCTTGACCATCTAGTAGAACCTGACCTTGATCCGGACGATGGTTATTCGCCATTAAGGATAATAGCGTTGATTTCCCTGATCCATTTGGACCGATGATGGTCGTGATTTTCCCTTTTTCAATACGTGATGTGACCGATTGTACGGTGTCCTTCCGCTGATCGTAGGAAAAAGACACGTCATGAATGTCCATGATTGCGATCCCCCCTCCTTAATAAAAAGATCAGAAATGGGCCGCCAATGACAGCCATGATGGTAGAGGCAGGAATCTCATTTGGTGCAACGAGCGTTCTCCCCAGCGTATCAGCTGTTAAAATGAGCAAAGCCCCGCTTAGCGCAGAAAATGGGATCAGGACTCGATGATCTGACCCAACAAGTCTTCTTGAAATATGAGGAATTAACAATCCCACAAATGAGATCACACCCGCTACCGCAGCAGTCACTGCTGCCAATAAAACCGCTGTCACTGAAATCAAAAGGCGCATTCTGGTCACACGCATTCCTAAGTTTTTGGCTGTCTTGTCCTGAAGCGCAAGTAAGTTACACCACCTGCTAAAGAACAGCGCAATCACAAGACCAACGACACCATACACACCAATTAAGCGAACATCTCCCCATGTTTTCATCGTCAAATTGGACTGTCCTGACTGATTGATCGTGATATTGAAATAGCTGCAAATGGTGACAAATGCCTCAGCGAGCCCGGTAAACATGGCATTGATCGCAATCCCGACCAAAATCATGCGAATCGGGCTTAAACCACCTTTCCACGACAGGACGTAGACGAGAAAACACGCAATTGCCCCGCCTAATAGTGAGAATATAGGAGAGTAGAAGTAAAATGAGGGGAGTGCTGTAATCGCCATTAAAGAAAAGAAACTAGCACCGGATGAAATTCCAATGACACCCGCATCAGCTAATGGATTTCTCATGACCGACTGTAGCAGCACACCCGATACTGATAAGGCAGCCCCCGTAAACATGGCTATGAGCATGCGGGGCAGTCTCAAATCTTTAATGATTTCTACCTGTGCATGTTGACCGGTGATAAGCCCTTCCAACAATTCAAGCGGAGTGACATGAATGCTCCCAGTGATAGCGGAATAAATAAATACGCCAGCCAGTAAGAGACTGACCATTAAAAATAGAATCCCTGTTTTTTTCATCTTGAACGTCCTTTTATCATGTAGATTCGCCGCTTATGACGGATACAACATACGGGTCAATTCATCTAGTGCCTCAGCTGCCTTTAAATTGCCTGTTGTCCCAAATAAGCTTTCTTCTAAGTCATACACTCGGTCTTGCTGAACTGCTTTAAAGTGCTTCCAGATGTCATTTGTTTTGAACTCTTGATCGAACATCTTGACGACCTCGTCTGGCATTCCATGTGCGGCGCGGAGAATGATATCTGGATTGGCTTTTTGTAAATACTCGGTATTAGACGCCAAATACTCCATTTTCTCCCCTTTGGCAATATTGTCTCCTCCTGCGATACGCACAAGATCACCGATATACGATTTCTCTGTCGCCACCAAATAACTGCCTGGTACGCCAAGCAAAATCAGAACGGACGGTTTGCTTTTTCCCTTCGTCCTCTTTTGTATGTCTTTCTTTTTTTGTTCAAAGGCGGACACGATACGTGCGGCTTGTTTCTTTCTGTCATACGTTTCGCCGAGCTTCGTGATCTCGCTTTCCATCTTGTCTAAGCTCTCGAGATTTAAGTAGGTTGTTGGGACACCTGCTTGTTGAAAAGGTGTTTCTAAATCATATTGAAGGGTCGTGACAGACAGGACGTCTGTCGGTTGAAGTGATTGGATGATTTCCATATCCGGGCTCATGGGATTACCGACTTCGGGCAGTCCTTTATATCGAGCTGGTAAGGATTTTTGACTTGTTGGCACACCAACCAGATCCACCTCAAGGGCATCCATGATCTCAACAGCCGCTACTGTGGTCGCCACAATGCGAGCATTTGGTCCGTCACTATTTTTGCCTTTCGCTGAGCTTTCACTTGTCTGTGAGCAGCCCGACAAGAGCAAGCACACAAACAAAGCGACGTTCAGGATATATACCATTCGACGCTTCACAAAACAGAAGCCTCCTTTCGAAAAAAGAGAGTGGATGCGCCAGGGTTCGGCGCATCTCACAATCATATAGAGCCTATCTTGTACGAGTTTGATACTTCCTTACGAGCACAAACAATGATCCAGCAAATAAAAGAACATACACCCAAAGAAGCGATGAATCTCCTGTTATTGGATTGTCTTGGCTTGATTTAGACTTGGTTTGGTCATGTGCTGGATGAAAGGCCATCTGCTCTGCACCGGTTTCTTCAGGTGCAAGATGTACAAGTTGATTTTTTTGCGAATCGTTATCATTCTTATTTTTAACAAAGCCGATATTCTCATCTTCTCCGATGACGAACGGAATTCCGCTTCCTTCACCAAGTGACATTCCTTTTGTGTCATAGTCCAGCTTCACTTCATATTCCTCATGATAGTTAGCTGCTGGGATATCAATTTTCACACGTGCTCCCTGTTGGCTACTTACACTTTTCGCTTCATATTGAATCACGCGAGTATCTGCTTTCTCATCCGTTTTTGCCACAAGTGTCTCTTCATATTTGCCACCTGTCCCTACTTGGAAGGACGTAATGGCTGAGCTGTTCTTTAATGTATAAGACACGAATTGGCGACCGTTTTTCACCACCAATGTCGCAGGGCTCACGACATAGTCATTCATTCGAGAAAGCTCATCTTGATCTGCTTTCTTCATCGAAAATGGCAGTTTGTAGACGCCATCCTTTAGCCGAGTCTCTTTTTGGTTCAATTCTTCGTGATTCGTTTTTCGTGTTGGTTGATTTGGTTTGGTTGTTTTTGGTGTGACTGTAGGTGTTTCTTCCTCTACAGCACCATCCTGATGTGCGATGCTGCTTGAATCAAATTGAAAGCGAATGTCGTATGTTTGCTCATATTGGGCAGCAGCCACCACAATGTGCACTTTCCCTTTGACCGCTTTTTTCAGATCAGCTACATCAAACGATACGACCCGTGTGTTCTTCGCTTGATCTGTGCTGATCGTTTTCACTTCTTGATAAGAGCCGTTTCGCTCTGTTTTCAACGAAGCCACAGATGTATTGTCCTTCACCGTAAAGGAAATGGTTGATTTCCCGCCTTTGATCGTTAAGGAAGCAGGGTGTGAGAAGTACTGGTTCATCCGTGAAGCCTCGTTCTCATCTCCTTTTAGCACTTCGTAATTGATACGATAAACTCCATTTTTTATGGGTTCTTGCACAGGATCATTAGGTGTTTTGTCGTTTGGTAGACTTGGTGTGGTCGCATTATCGTCTGGTTTCGTACCGCTTTGGTTATCAGGCGTTGTCGTGCGATCGTTTGGCTTCGTGCCGCTATGATCATCAGGTGTCACCGTGCTGTCGTCAGGCTTGGCAGGCGTCACAAGCGTCAAGCTACTTTGATCAAATGCGAACTGCACGTCATACGCTTCATCATAAATAAAACCGCCTAAGTCCCAGTAAATTTTAACCCAGCCATTTACCTTCGCTGACAAGTCAGCCACATCAAATTTGATGACACGTGTATTGGCCGCCTGATCTTCGCTAACCGTTTCAGTGTCGACGAACGTGCCATTTTGTTCAACTTTGAAATCAGTGATTTCTTTACTTTGCTTCAACGTAACAAATGCTGTAATCTGACCATTTTCTATCATCAGTTTTGCTGGTTTCTCTGTGTAGGTATCCATCATGGACGCTTCATTGGTCCCATCTTTTAGAATCGTAAACCCTACTGTATATTCACCATCAACAAGTGATGCCGCTTGAGCGGTTCCTTGGGGAATCTGAAATGCAGTCAACAAACTGAATAAAACGAGCAGAATGGCTGCCTTTAGATGTAAAAATCGTTTCAAGGTGACACTTCCTTCCATTAATGCTTCATGATCCACTTTCTCGCTAAAAATCCGCCTGAACATAAGACAAGCACAACGAGCCAGCCCATCTGGCTTGTATCACCAGTTTGAGGGTTTTCTTCTTTTTTCGCTTTGGTGGATGAATCTGATTTTTTTATTGATTCATTCGATGTCTGTTGATTGTCTTCTTTTGCCTCACCTGATTGGGTCGAGCTGTCAGTTGAAAGAGATTTGATACTACTTTCATCGAACTTCAGCTGAACCGTATAATCGTGATCGTAGTCAGCAGATTCCACAGTGACATGGATTTTAGATTTGATCGGCTTGGACAAGCTCTGTGCATCAAACTGAACGAATCGAGTATTGGCCTTTTTATTCGTTGATAGGACTTGTGTGTCGACGTAACCACCATTTCCCGCAACCTTAAATTCTGTTACCCAACTACTATTTTTAATCGTCATTTGCACGGTCGGCTTCCCGCTTTTCACAATCACCTTTGCTGGCTTCAGCCAATAATCATTTGCCATGGATACGGCATTTCCTTCAGCCTTTAGCACCGTATAGTTGACGGAATATGTACCATCACTTAATGAGGCAGCCTGTGCATTGGTAACAGGCAGTACAAGTGCCAGCAAAATGACAGCGAAGAAAGCTGGCAACATCATGATTTTTTTCATCAAACGAATTTCCTCCCTTTTATTGAACAGATGCTGCGTCAAACTTAAGACGAATATCGTAATTCCCTGTATATCCGATAGCTGGGACAGTGACACTTACTTTTGCTGGGACAACGTCTGTCAAGCTGGTTACGTTGAATTCTACTGTTCTCTTATTAGCAGATGTATTTGTGCTAATCACCTTTGCATCTTTATACACACCTTGATCCAGTGTTTTAAAGCTAGAAATCCAAGAGCTGTTATTCAATGTCACTTGAGCTTTGATTTTCCCATCCTTCAAGATAAGCTTTGCTGGTTTTTCAAAATACGAGTTGGCTGTTGAAGTTGAGTTACTATCTGCTTTCCATACAACGTACTGGGCTGAATATTGACCATCTGCTAAGACAGCAGCAGAGGCAGAACTGATTGGAGCTAGCATAAATAATAGGACAAAGCTAAATAATAAACAGATATGTGATGTGAAACGAGTTGATTTCATATGAATCCTCCTAATTGATATTGATAATTATTCTCAATGGATAATAAAAAAAATAACCTTCATAAGTGTAGCTGTCACACTTATAGATGATTATGATAATCATTATCAATTGAAATTAAAAAATAAATCTTTGCTTCCAATGAGCCAAAGATGTCTACTTCTCGATAATTGATTGAAACGTGTGACGCTTTTAGGTAATCTGTCCCATGCATCAATTCATGGCATAACCTCCATTCCATTACAGGGAAAAGAATCCTCTTCTCCTTGATATTATATGATGAAAGAATTTATTGTCAATATCATTTTTCATACTATTGACTTAGATTTCTGGAAAATCGCGCAAAAAAATTCGACCAGTTGCACTGATCGAAATGGGTTAGGATGTGACATGTTCACTTATTCTGCTTGTTTGTCTCTCTAGAGACCATGCATACATTTCCTTGATGATGGGCTCTATTTTCTCCCCTTGCGCTGTTAGTTCATATTCAATACGCACCGGAATATCGGGAAATACTTTTTTCTCAACAAGACCCTCTGCTTCTAGATCTTTCAGTCTCTCGGATAATAACCTTCCACTGATGTTCATTTCACTTTCAAGCTGACAAAAACGTTTTGGACCTGTCAGAAGCTGATTGATGATGAGAATGACCCATTTCTTCCCAAGAATCTCCATGGCGTCTGTGATTGGGCACTCGCCTACTTGAGTCATATCTTACTCCCTCCTGCTTTTCTTCACTTTTTTTCATTATAGCATAATTAATTACTTGAAATAAGTCACTAACTATTATATAGTTTAGTTACTAAAAGTAACAAGGTGTACATGACAACAATTTTTAAAAACAATTGAACATGCAAATGCATATACCATTAAGGAGATGACTGAAATTGAATACAATTAAACAACTCAGATTAGGTGTCACAGAATTACATGTTTCCAGCTTTGAACGCTCATTACCATTCTATACAGACATTTTAGGATTCACTTTATTAGAAAGAACGGATTCCACGGTTACGCTTGGTAACAACGCAAAGGATCCGATCCTGTTGCTAAAAGAAGATGCACAGTTAAAGGAGAAGCCGGATCATGAGCCAGGGCTCTATCATTTCGCTGTTTTATTACCTACCAGAAAAAGCCTAGGCACATGGCTGGCACATGTGATCAAAAAAGGCTATCCTTTAATTGGAGCAAGTGATCACTATTTCAGTGAAGCCATCTATTTAAATGATCCTGACGGCATTGGCGTAGAAGTCTATGCTGATCGTCCTGAGGACGTTTGGGTAGGTGAAAATGGAGAACTAAAAGGTGGGGGAAATGCACCGCTTGATGGAGATGGTCTCCTTCAAGAAGCAGCTGATTCCACTTGGGAAGGACTCCCGGCTGGCACAGTCATGGGACACCTGCATTTCCATCTCAATCCTGAAGAAGCTGATTCTTTCTATGTGAATACGCTTGGTTTTAATATCCGAATGGCTCCACCGGCGAGTTTGTTTATCGCTGCTGGTGTTTATCATCACCATCTAGCCTTTAATGGATGGGGACGCGGAAGAAAAGGAACCATTGATCCAAGTTTCTCAGGAATTAGAAGCTATACACTCATTTTCCCAGAAGAAACAGACAGACAACCCGTTGTAGATCGTCTAAAACATGCAGGAATTCAAGTAAAAACGATAGGAGAAAGCAACGAATTTGTTGATCCGTTTGGCGTTCTCATTCGTTTGCAGATTGAAGATACAGACCAAAAAGAAGGTGCAGAAAATGGACAAACATACTGATATTAAAACAGCCATTTTAAAAGATAAAATCAAACGAGTACAGCAAGATGACGGCTATCTATATATCACTGGACCTATTAGGTTGCCAGTCAATTTAGATGACAGAACCGTCATGTTCAATTGGTATTCTTGGTTAAAGGACGACGCTCAAGAAGCGTTATCAGATGAAGCTTTAATCGCAAGCCTCTCTTCTCGTCAGCTTGCGGATCACCAACAATCTAGCGTCCTTGTCTATGGGGACTTCGAGCATGCAGATGAGGCTCTCATCCGCATGCACTCTATATGCCATACTGGCGATATTTTCGGAAGTAAACGCTGTGATTGCGGATTCCAATTAAAGCAATCTATGCGGATGATTGAAGAAAATGGCGCAGGCGCTCTATTCTATTTAGCCAATCATGAAGGACGCGGCATTGGTCTTTTCAGTAAAGCGATGGCTTACATTCTTCAAGAGAACGGCTATGATACAGTGGAAGCAAACGAAGCGCTTGGATTTGAGGATGACACGCGTCAATACGAAGATGCCATTGCCGTTCTTCAAACCCTGCGAACAAAACCGGTCAGACTCATTACCAATAACCCGAAAAAGACAGATGCCATCAGTCATGCAGGCCTGTCACTTTCTGGACGCATTCCGCTTTGGGGGGATGTCTCGGAATTTAATGAAAAGTACTTGCAGACAAAAATTAACCGCTCCGGTCACATGAAAGCGGAACAAGAGGTGCATACGATTGCCACATCATGAGCGATATATGAAGCTGGCACTTGAAAATGCACAGGCAATGAAAGGACAGACATCACCGAACCCGCTCGTCGGGGCTGTGATTGTGCGCGATAATGAAATTGTAGGCGTCGGTGCTCATATGAAATCTGGAGAACCGCATGCTGAAATTCATGCACTCAAAATGGCTGGAGAAAAGGCTAAAGGAGCCACGATTTATGTGACCCTTGAGCCTTGTTCACACCATGGCCGCACAGGTCCTTGTGCCGAAGCGCTTGTCAAAGCCGGTGTAGAAACCGTTGTCGTTGCGGCCCTAGATCCGAATCCTCTCGTTGCTGGTCGTGGAATCGGCATTTTACAAGATGCAGGCATTCAAGTGATCACAGGCGTGTGTGAGCAGGAATCCATTTTGATGAATGAAGTGTTTAATCACTTTATTACAAAGAAGACGCCTTTCGTGACGTTAAAAACGGGCATTACCTTGGATGGAAAAATTGCTTCAGCTACGTCTGACAGCAAGTGGATCACATCAGAGACATCCCGCTACGACGCTCACCACATTCGCAGTATCAATGATGCGATTTTGGTTGGTGCCCAAACCATCATTCATGATGATCCTTCCTTAACTGCACGGATCCCAAATGGGCATCATCCAATCCGAGTCATCTTAGACTCTAAGTTATCTACACCACTGACAGCAAAGGTCGTCACCGATCAGATGGCACCTACTTGGATTTTTACAACAAAGCAAGCCGATAAGGAAAAACAAGCAGCCTTAGAAGCCGCTGGTGTCAAAGTCTTGATGACAGATGGAGAACACCGAGTGCTTTTACAAGACGTACTTCAAATGCTTGGAGAAAGAAACGTCTCCTCGCTCATGATTGAGGGCGGTGGCCAAGTCAATGCCTCGTTTTTAGAGCAACAACTCGTTGATAAACTGGTCATTTACATGGCACCTAAGCTCATTGGCGGAAGACTCGCCCCTTCCTTTTTCGGAGGCGAAGGCATACGCCTGATGAGTGATGCCATTGAATTGGACCATCTCTCCATGGAACAGTTAGGGAAAGATATCAAAATAACGGGTTATCCCGTCTATCAATAACAGGCTGTCGAGAACGATCTCGACAGCCTGTTTTCCACTTCCCTTAATAAAATAGGATTCATTTTTATCGAACCCCAGCGTATAGACAAACCCTCGCATTCGTTGTCAGACCTGCGCGCTAGTGCTCACGAATGGTCAATTCGCTCCGCTCCAGTGCTCGTCCTTCCTAGACTTCAAGGGTTTTCAGGTCACGCTGAAAAGAAGACATAGGACTAAAATAAAATTATTTTAGTCCTTTGTCAACAATCTGAGGATTCGATTTTATCGAACCCCTTCCTCAACTTGACTTCACTACATATTATCCGTTTGCTTTTCCCAATGAATTCTTTGTTCTCAATGGGGAATGTCTCTTCACACAAAAAACTGGTTTTTTTTGCAGCTTGAAAGGGATCTGGTATACAAATCTGACGTTGGTCCTTGTCGATTTTCTGCTAGATGATCGTGAAACTTGTCGTAAGATGTTTCATGTGAAACATCTGCGATCTGAAATCTATCAATTTCCCTCTACTAGCTTGCCAAAGCTCTCTGGTGAAAGACCCGGTGAAATGCGAATTCGATGCAAGGACATCATGCCTTGTTCCTTTTTCGCATGTCCAGGTTCAGTCGTAACAGCCATTTGATAACCTGCTTCCTTCGCCAGTTTCAGCGTAGCTTCGTTATAGCGTCCGACTGGGTAACTAACCATTCTTGTGCGTTGCGAAAAACGCTGATCAAAGAATTGCTTCGACCCTTTTAATTCCTCTTCCTGTTGTTCTGTTGATAAACGATTCAGCTCTAGATGGTGAATCGTATGACTCTCAATGGATATCCCATGAGCGATCATCTCATCCATTTGTTCATCTGTTAAGTGATGCGGACGTCCAATTGATTGCTCAATCATAAAAATCGTTGCTTTCAAACCATATTTTTTTAAGATTGGAAATGCCTTTGTGTAATTGTCTGTATATCCGTCGTCAAACGTAATAAGGACATACTTTTCACTCGGCTTCGTATTTGTTGATAAGACGCGATAAGATTCCTCTGGGGACAGCGTGACATAGCCATTGTCTTTTAGCCATTTCATATGAGCCGCAAATTCACTCTTTGGCACGCGTAGCGAGTTGCCGCTAGAGATGCTGTGATACATTAAGATCGGAAGTTCGACCGGCTCTTTTTGCTGAATCCAGCTTTCATCATCTCCCTCATTCTTTGTCTCTTCCTTCTGTTGAACGGGGTTTGTCTCTTTTTCTTGTCCTTGACCCTTTTCCTCTTTTTCTACTGGCTGATGTCCTTCTGTTCCCTGCTTCGCACTCATACAGCTCGACATAAGCAGTAAAACAAAACCCACCATCATAAAGGTACATGTTCTTTTCATTCATCAACCCTGCTTTCTCTTTATACAGCTGATTATAACAAAAACTTTGTTCATATCTGATGCCGATTTATGTTGAACAACACATTTAATAGAATGTTTCTAGTACTATGATCTTTTTGTTAGAGATCGGGAACTTTTTAAGCGCACAAACGTAAATTTATGAAACAAGAGGAGGTTTATGAATATGGGAATCATTACATTGATCATCGTGATCTTTTTAGGATTGACATTACTGAGCAGTCTTACTTCAAACCATAAGCGCACATCGACTAAACATCATGTGCATCACAGCTCAACATCGAATGGAAGTTCTGATACATATACACACCACGCCTCTGACTTCTCCTGTAGCAGTGATACAGGTGGAAGTAGCGATGGCGGCGGAGGTTGTGACTAAATATAATAAACAAAAAAACAGCCGTTGATGAGACGGCTGTTTCATTTATTTATTGTATTAAAGAGCTTTCCAGCCCCGTTCAATTAAATGTTTGACATCCTTTGCAAAGTCCTCGCCTTTTTCCATGACATCCTGGGCTCTTCCCGCAAAATTACTAGCAACAGCAAGCTCCATTTTTTTCAATTCAAAATGCAGGATTTTTTGATCAATTTCAGCGATGTATTGTTCATACTCATTATTCACGATATCGTGCATGGCACTGTAGGCTTCTTTTCGGAGACGATGAAAGTCTGTTCCCCTCTCACCTTTCCATGACAAATCTAAGGCAGGCTTTTTGATTTCCTTTATGTCTGACTGCGCAAGATCTTGTTCTGCTCGAATATTGCTTTTTGCTGTCTTTAACCGAGAGATCATTTCGTCAAACTCTGCACGTTTGTTTTCAATTCCCATATGCAGATGGTGTAACATCTCGGATAAACTCATGTCATCCACCTCTATCGGACCTCATAAGAAAGCGCTGCGTCAAAACCCAAAGGAATGTATTTCTCTCCAGAAGGTTTCTATTATCCGCTTTCCATTATATATAGTATAAGGTGAAAAGCCTTATGCTGAAATAGGGAAAAGGTGTCCTTTTGGCGAGGGGATTGGAAGGGAATCGGAAAAATTCAAGGTCATACATCCTTGATTTTATATAAGTCTTTAGATCTATATTCCTTTTTTATATCATGTTCACTATATTATAAGACGTTCTTTGTTTATTTTGCTGCTGCAATCGCTTCGTCTTGGTCTTTTAACGTCTTCACATTAGAACGTGTATCCTGAACGTTTTTGGTCAAGGCTTCTTTAAAACTAGAGACCATTTCGTTGATTTCCGCTTCACGAGTTGTCCACTTTGTCACAAACTTCAGGCTGTTTTCACCCGCTTTATCTGCAGCTTTTTTCATTGTTATAGCTTCTACTGCTTTCGAGACCTCATCTAGTTTTTCCGTGACTGTTTGGTAGTTTAACTTAATTTGTCCCATTGTGATGTCCTCCAGATTTGTTCATCGTGAAAGCAGCTCTACAAGCTGCTCCATGCCTTTGAGATCAAGCGTTTTGCATCTTCCACTGCGTCTTCACCTTTTTCAGCAAGACGCGCAGCATCCCCAGCGAGGGAACTAGCAAAGGATAAGGCAGCTTGTTCGGCTTCTAATGTACTGATTTTAAATTCGATTCGACTCACATATCGAGGGTATTGATCGTTCACGATTGTTTGTAGCGCCTCATGTGCTTCATTTCGCTCTGTTTTGAAATCTTGACTTCTCTCACCTTTCCAAGAGGCCCCAAGCTTTGGCTGCTTGATTTGCTTCAAGTCTGTTTCTGCTGCATCTTGCTCTTGTTCAACCTTACTCTTCGCCTTTTTGAGTCGGGATATTTTCTCTTCGATCTCTGTTTTTTTACTCGAAATGCCACCGTTCAGGGCAAAAAGCATATCCGATAAGCTCATACGGGTTCCTCCTCCTGTCAAAATAAAAACGCTGCTTAGAGTCTATCTAAACGAGCGTAAGGTGAATAGCATTTTTCCAATATTGTTATTATAAGGTTCAAAGACTCATGTTTGAATAGGTATTTGTACTCTTTTTATGGTATATATATGCTTTAAAATCGCACGATACTAACCCTTTAGTCTCTTTATATAAAGGGACTAATATCACAATTTCTTGATATATACCTCACATAGTGATCAAGTCCTAGGACAAACAAAAGCCGCTCAAGAAATGAGCGACTTTTGCGATCGGCTTAGGATACCGATTCTTCTTTATCTTGTTGATCTTTGACGTACCAAATGAATTTACCTGTATATCCATAAATAATCGCAAGTCCAATGGCAACAAAGCTCAACCACATAAATGGTAAATACGAGAAAGTCGACACACCTAGAATCCCTGCCATGTAAATCCCGTTATCTGACCATGGCACCATACCAGATGTAAGTGTTCCACCAACCTCGGAGTTCCTTGATAAGACACGTCGATCTAATTTTAATTTGTCATAGCTCTTTTCCATAATTTTTGGTGTAAGGATGATGGAAACATACATCGCACAGCCAAAAATATTAGCAAAGAAAGCGACCACAAGTGTAGATAGTGTAACATTTCCTGCGTTATACAATTTCTTCTCAAATGTCGCAACGATGACTTTTAATACACCTAAATATTCAAGTACACCACCGAAACCAAGTCCGAGGATAATCACCACTAAAGACCCTAGCATATTGACAATACCGCCACGGTTCAACAACGTATTTAAGAAATCTACATCTGAGTTAATGGAAAAACCGTTATATGCAGCACCAATTGCATCTGATGGGTTCATTCCTTGGAAAGCCATGGCCCAAACCGAACCTAGAAGGGCACCAATAGCGATAACAGGCATTGAAGGTTTCTTAAATACGAGCAATAATACAACAACTACTGCTGGGATGATCATCCAGATATTGATCGTGAATGTATCCTGAAGTGCATTTTTCAAAAATGCTACTTTATCTTGATCAATGTTTTGGCCGCCATACATAAAGCCTGTAATTGTGAACATTATGGCAGTGATCACAAAAGCTGGTACGGATAAGACCATCATAGCCCTTACATGCGCTAGGACGTCTACTTTTGAAAGAGAGGCTGCGAGCACAGTACTATCTGATAATGGTGATAATTTATCACCAAAGTAGGCTCCAGATAAGACAGCACCTGCTACAATCGGAAGTGGGATACCAAGGCCCTCACCAATCGCAATCATGGCAATACCTGCCGTTCCAACTGTTCCCCATGAGGTTCCTGTTGCAATGGACATAAGGGCACATATTACAAGTGTGGCTAATAAGAAAATATTAGGATGTATAAATTCCAGGCCATAATAAATGAGTGTGGGAACAACGCCACCAGCAATCCATGTTCCAACAAGTGCACCTACTGCAATTAAGATTAAAATAGCTTCTAACCCATTGGATATGCCTTTTGTAATGGCGTTTTGAAGATCTTTGTATGAATGTCCTAATCGAATACCTAAAGCGATCACCATAAACCATGAAATAAAAAGTGCTAGTTGAATATCTAATTTAAAATAAAGAGTAAATGATAAAACAATTGCTAAAAACAAGCCAAGAACAGTCACAACTTCTAAAATAGACGGTAAGCGTGGTGGTTTCATATTGTTTCCTCCCTTTGTGCGTACGTTAAGCGTTTTCAAAATATTGTGAAAAAAGTGCGTCAATTCGAAAGAAAGTGAATTGCCTGTTTTTCTCTATATCACAGGCAATTCGTCATATTAATAAAATAAAATTTTTGATATTTCTAACGTTCTAACAACTCTTGCCCTGCAATGCCAGGCTTCGTCATTTCGTAAGGATTTAGGATAATATCAAGTTCTTCTTCCGTTAGTACATCATTCTGCAAGCAAAGGTCTCTGATAGATTGTCCCTTTAAAATAGCTTCTCTTGCAATTCTAGCCGCAACTTCATAGCCTAAGTGAGGGTTCACGGCAGTGATCACGCCTGCACTCTTTTCGACATATTCTTTCAAACGTTTTTCATTTGCTTGAATATCTACTAAGCAATGATCCGTGAATGAACGGAAACCGTTATTCATTATACTAATAGATTGAAGCAAGTTAAAGACTAAAACTGGTTCCATTACATTCAACTCAAGTTGTCCAGCTTCAGATGCAAGGCAGATGGTGTGGTCATTTCCAATCACCTGGAATGCAATTTGGTTGATGAGTTCTGGCATAACTGGGTTGACCTTTCCAGGCATAATAGATGATCCAGGCTGACGAGCTGGGAGTGCAATCTCAGCAAGCCCTGCACGCGGACCAGATGCCATTAAGCGAAGGTCATTGGCAATCTTCGACATGTTCATCATACATACTTTTAAAGCTGCCGAAACTTCTGTGTAAGCGTCTGTATTTTGCGTTGCATCTACAAGATGCTCCGCGCCCACTAAAGGCAATCCTGAAATATCAGCGAGCTTCTTCACGACGATCTCAATATAGCGAGGATCAGCGTTTAAGCCTGTCCCAACTGCTGTCGCACCCATATTCACTTCATATAAATGCTGCTTTGATTGGTTAATACGTTTGATATCACGACTTAAAACACGGCTGTATGCTTCAAATTCTTGTCCCAACCGAATCGGAACAGCATCTTGTAAATGCGTACGCCCCATTTTGATGACATGATCGAACTCTTTTGCTTTCTTTTGAAACACGTCCTGCATCGTTTGCATCGTCTCAAGCAGAATATCTAACTGCTTCAGAACTGCAATATGAATCGCTGTCGGGAATGAGTCATTTGTCGATTGTGACATGTTCACATGCGTATTTGGACTTAAATGAATGTATTCACCCTTTTGATGTCCCATGATCTCTAGGGCTCTGTTGCCAATCACTTCATTGGCGTTCATATTCATCGATGTTCCTGCGCCGCCTTGAATTGGGTCTACAATGAAGTACTCATGCAGCTTGCCTTCAATGATTTCTTCAGACGCTTTAACGATCGCATTCCCAATTCCCTCATATAAACGTCCGACTTCCATATTGGCTTGAGCTGCTGCTTTTTTAACAATGCCAAAAGCTCTAATCAGTTCTTCATGCATGCGATAGCCTGTAATCGGGAAATTCTCTTTTGCACGAAGGGTTTGAACACCGTAATACACGTCTGCCGGAATTTCCTTTTCACCTAGGAAATCCTTCTCGTAGCGATAAGTTGCTTGAACCATCTCATATGACCTGCTTTCTATAGAATAGTTAAATGACTAAATCTTCAGCGATTGGCGTTTCCATCATCTTCTTCACTTCTCTTGGATCGGTTGTTTTACCAAGTGCCCACATCAGTTTCGGCACGATGGCTTCTGTGTTCATGTTTCTTGAGCGTGCCACAAGCTCTTGATTGATCTTACGCCCTACTTCATACACACTCATGTCTTCTCCTTCTTCCAGACATTGAGTTGTGATGACAACAGAAATGCCTTCTTCTAGCAGTTCGTTGATTTTTTCTAATAGATTTCGCCCTTCGAAAGGAATTCCACCGCTGCCGTAGCTTTCGATGACGAGCCCTTTGTATACACCTTTGATGGCATCTAAAAACTCAGGCTTAAGACCCGGATGCAGTTTTAATAGACAAACATCTGTATTCAAGGAGGCGTCTAATTTAAGCGGTTTCATTGACGTTCTTTTTACTTTGCTATTGTATTCAATTTGATGGTTTTCAATTGATGCAATATATGGGTAGTTAATACTCTCAAATGCATCATAACTTTTCGTTCTTAGTTTAATTGCGCGTGTCCCTTGAATGACTCGGCCATCAAAGACGACATACACTCCACCGACACCGTCACATGCAAAACGAATCGCATCTGTGATGTTCTTCTTGGCATCTGTTTTCTTAAATGTAATTGGGATTTGTGAACCTGTAACGACAATCGGCTTATCAGGATTTTGTAGCATATAAGAAAGGGCTGCCGACGTGTAAGCCATTGTATCAGTTCCATGAGTGACAACAAAGCCATCATATTGATCGTAATTCTCATAAATGGCTGTTGCGATATCCACCCAAGATTCGGGCTGCATGTTTGTACTATCTATACTCATAAGGGACTTTGTGTCCATTGTGTACTCTGCATTAATTTCGTTTAAATAGCTTAAAAGATCCTCAGCTTTCACACCTGGGGCTAAGCCATTCTCACTTTCTACAGATGCAATCGTTCCACCAGTGGTTAAAAGCAATAATTTCTTCAACAGGTCCACCTCTTTCAGTAAAATTACTTCGTTTGTCACACATATTATAAGTTAGCTTGTGCTATTCTATAATATACGCTTTACGCGTACCTTCCATGTCATTATAGTCACATAACGCGAATTAATCAAGAAATTATTACGCATTACGCGTACACCCTCTGTCAAAATATGATATACTGTTGTTATAGATAAAGGAGCGTTCATGTATGATACTCGATCGTTTAACCACTCTTAGAAAAAAGAAAAAATGGTCTCTCCAGCATACGGCAGATCGCCTAGGTATCGCCAAAAGCACCTATGCCGGTTACGAATCTGGGTACCGACGACCTTCGCTTGAAGCAGTGAAGCTGCTGGCTGATTTGTATGATACGTCCATTGATTTTTTACTTGGTAGAACGGACGAGCCAGAGATTCAACGCAAGATCTCTGATATCAAAATTGAACTGACAGAAGCAAAAGAAGGAACCATTTTCGTAGACGACGTTCCACTAACCGATGAAGAAATCAAACAGCTTGTTGCCTTTATTCGGGCAAAAAACATGCTGAAAGTATAAAAACAGAAAAGAGAGGCCCTATCCTCAGGGTGCCTCTCTTTTTCTTTCGATACAGCTGTTTATCAATAAGGAGGAGACAGCTGACTTAACTCCTCTAAACGCCGTTTTGCTTCTTCTTTATTAAATGAACTATAATAGCGATAATTCTCATCATCTAATATGCGGTAATGCTGACTCAGCACGTTTTGTTGAAGACGAAATGTGCCTTTTTTGACAGACGTTCGCCACCACACCTTCCCGCCAATTGTCCGTTCAACAGATAGATGCAATTCATCATGTGCCACGACTTCCAAAATCTCAAGCGGATCATCGCCAAGCGTCCCTTTTAAAATGTCACTATCCCTAAATAAGGCACAAACTGCCGCAGATTGCGTCCAAGTAAGCCGTAACCTGTTTTTTTCAACCTGTTGCAAATGCCGTTTCGATAAACCCAGCACCTCCGCCATACGGTGTTGCGTATAATCCTTTTCTCTTCGAATTCGTGCCATCTGTTCTGTGACGAGGTCGATTACCATTTCTTTGTCCATCTCATCACCTCTTGAATATTCAGTCTTTACTGATATCATACACGATTTTCTCGAAAAAGTGGCGTCCCGTCCTATCGAGTCGTTGGGAAAAAGGACTCTTTATTGCCTAGTCGGTTCGCTCTTCAGCTTGGCCATGCTGCTGTCTCCAGTTCTCTTTTGCTGACTCATTTAAATACGGATAGACCTCTTGCTTGACGGTTTGCTCGAATACTTCTTCATCTAAAATGCTATACGCCGGAATCTTGATGAATGTCCCGTCAATTTTCCGAATGAGCACATCCATGAATAGAAAACCCCTCACATTGTATCGGTGCCTCCGCATATCAATCGATTGGATGTCACGAAAAGGAATGGTTTGCTGACGATACAAAACAGCGCCATGCTCCCCCCGCTGAATGCGAAATAGCACATTTCCCTTTTTCGTAAAGGCTGGGAGTATCATCAAAAAAGAGATCCATCCATAGACAATTCCTAATAATCCGCCTAAAAATAAAAACAATGTATAGTTTGATTCAAATGTAAGAGCTTCTGAAAAAAGCCAAATGCCTACGATACCAAAGCCGCCCGTTGCTAAGAATGCCCACACCCTCAGGAACAGCCTACTTCTGACTTCTATTACGTCACTTGGATTCAAGCGTCATTTCTCCTTTTCTCCATTAGAATATAGAACGCAACCCATCTCTATGAGCCGTCTCAATGTGAAATTTGTTTTCTTTGATTCCCGACACAAGCCAGGAATGTCTTTTTCCTGGAATGACAAATATCATTGATTGTACATCTGGCATATTGTCTTTGTCATAGGAGACCTTCATAAGAGAGTCCATTTTCCCTTTTCTTTCCCAAACATCTACCACAAATGCCCTCATGAGTTCTTGATTCACTGCTTTGCTTAGGAAAGGGAGCTGTTCATCTTTCGCTTTACTGGCTTGTTCTAAAATGATTTCAAATTCATCAGCATGCAGTGTGATCACAGGTGTGTGCTCACCACTCATTTGTATGTTTAAAAAGGCTGTCACTTGCTCATCTACCTGCTGCTCATCTTCTAATCTTCTGATTCTATGCACTTGTTGATCATAAAGCGTTTGATGCGCGTACACTCCGCCCTGTGTGGAATGAAAGGACGTACTCACCTCTTCATCTGCCTGACCAAATGTTGAAGCCTTGATGGTGTGAGAAGCATCATTCATCGCCTGAATGAAATGCCGATAATCCGCTTTATAGCGATATTGCTTATTTCGAAATTCTAGCACATCTTTTGCTAGCAATGAACGACAAGCAATTTCAAATAAAAAACCAAGGCGCTCGTCCTCTAATGCTGGATAATACGCTTCCTTTAAAGACATCCCCTGCTCAAAATAACCTTCACTGTAAAAACTAAAGATGAGTTCTTCGATACTTAGACTTAGCTGATCCAACTTGACCTCTCCTTATCCAAAAGAAAATGCACCCTTAAAGAAATCACCTGCACCCTTAATAAGCGAATTTGCGGTTTCTTTTGTTTTTTCAATTCCTTTATGTATGACCTGATTTGCCTGATCAATTGTGTCATTGACTGCCTTCACACCTTGACCTGCAAGTTCAAATACCTTTTTCCCTTGATCCACGACTGCATGAATGGGGTCCTTTAATTTGACTGCCACTTTTTCAGCAAAACCTGATGTCAATTTGGCGACCTTTTCACCAACAAATCCACCTACTGCTGATCCAATCGCGCCTCCTACGACTGTTCCAATTGGTCCTGCAAAGCTTCCAATCGCACCGCCGACGACTGCACCTGCAACTGACCCACCTGCGATAAAGACCGTATGATTGACTGCACTTCCAACAGCCTTTGCATTTTCACGTTTCAATACTTCAGGCTGATCACCGAACTCCGCATAGTTCTCCGCAATTTTCAATCCGCAACCAACTGTTTCCGTTGCACCCGTAACCACCGTTGCAATAATGGCGTTTCCTTTCGCAAATTTCGACCCATTCTTAAGCACAGACTTTAATCCAGCCGTATCCTTCCAATTGATGCTTCCTTTTGTAAAATCACGAAGGCTATTTGTAAACGCGACCGTATCATCAGGGTAAAATTTTGTGAATTTCTTATGGACCAAATCAGCCATTGACCAATTCGACCGTTTTAATAATTCTTTTTTACTCAGCCAAATCCTTGCTAACCGGTCAAATCTCGTTCCTTCTACCCGTTTTGTCACATCAAGCAGCAGTTTTGAATGTTGCGCCGCATATTGACCATTTTGTTTGATAAAGGTTGTCATGCCAAGCCCGTAATATTTCGCCTGCATCATCACAATTCCAGCTACGCTCGTAAGTGTCCCATATTGATCATAGATGCTGTACATTTTCCTTAAAATATCATCTGCCTCGACCATTTTATCTGCTGCATGACGAATAGATATGTCATCACTGCTCAATTTGCTGATTAATGCATTCCCGGCACTCCACGCATCTCCTACTCCAGAGAAACAGCTCCTATACCGAGGATCACAGCTTAACATCAACTGATCCAGTTCCTGGTGCAAATCTTGGTGCTTCGTCTCAATCGCTCCAAGTTCTCCTACAAAATCGTTTGCTAGCCCTGTCAGCTGATCTGGATCCACTGCAATACGACCTGCCATCGACCTCATCTCCCTTCTCGGTTTCTTTCTCTCCGTTCTTCCCGTCTCTTTCGCTCAAGTTCTTCCATTCTGGCAATTTCAGCTTTACGCTCTTCAATCTTGACGGCTGCTTCCCGCAATTCCTGACTCGTTTCAAGCAAGTCCTTCTCGAATTGCTCATAGCGTGTAGCTGTTTCCTCAAAGCTCTGATCAAACTTTTCTCTTGCTTCTCCTTGCCACCCTGCTCCTACTGCTTTCAGCCGGTTCTCAAGTAGATGCTTCGACTGCCGCATCTCATCAGCCGCTTCCTGATACTTTTGAGCGAGTGCTAGTGTTTGACTAGAATCCAACTTTCGCACCCCTTCCTCCCAATTTGACGTACAAATGGATGATTTTATATGTCCTCATTATAAATAAAAAGACACCCAAAAAAATCACCCTAAAGAACCATTCAACACATCACATAATAAAAGCAGGTCTTTTTAACCTCTAATTGTCAGAGAAAACCTTTCTGGTTATGAAGCGTATTCAAGACATGGTAAAATGAAGGTATTCTACCAAAAGGAGTGACGTATAGTGAAAGAAGAAATGATCCAGCGTTTCACGCATTATGTGCAAGTGGATACCCAGTCTGATGCAGATCAGGAAAGTTGCCCCTCTACTGAAGGACAGTTAGCTTTAGCTAAACAGCTTGTTGAAGAGATGAAAGCCATCGGAATTCAAGAAGTGACAATGGATGAGAACGGTTATGTGATGGGTACGATTCCATCTAATACAGATAAAGTCGTCCCGACCATCGGCTTCCTGGCTCATATTGACACCGCCACGGACTTCACCGGCAAGAATGTGAAACCTCAAATACACGAGAACTATCAAGGCGGCGACATCACGTTAAATGAAGATCTACATATCGTTTTATCTCCAAAACAGTTTCCCAATTTACAGAAATACAAAGGACATACACTCATCACAACTGATGGCACCACCTTGCTTGGTGCAGATAACAAAGCAGGTATAGCAGAAATTATGACAGCCATGAATGTGCTCATTCAGCACCCAGAAATAAAGCATGGGAAGATTCGAGTTGCTTTCACTCCAGATGAAGAAATCGGAAGAGGACCACACAAATTCGATGTGAATGCATTTGGCGCTTCCTATGCCTACACGATTGATGGCGGACCTCTTGGTGAACTTCAATATGAAAGCTTCAACGCCGCAGGTGCGAAAGTGTCGATTAAAGGCAACAACGTTCATCCAGGTACAGCAAAAGACAAAATGGTCAGTGCCGCTAAAATCGGGATGCTCTTTCACAACAAACTTCCTTCTGATGAATCACCGGAATATACAGAAGGATATGAAGGTTTTTTCCACCTAACGAAGTTTGTAGGTGAAGTGGAAGAGGCAGAATTACAGTATATTATTCGAGATTTCGATAAAGAAAAATTTCAACATCGCAAAGCCATTTTTGAAAAGATAGCAAATGACTTAAAAGCGATCTACGGTGAAAACAGCATCACACTTCATATTGAAGATCAGTATTATAATATGAAGGAAAAAATTGAGCCGGTGAAACAAATTGTCGATATCGCCTATGAAGCCATGCAAAACCTATCGGTGACACCTGTCATTGAACCAATTCGAGGCGGCACAGATGGCTCCCAGCTTTCATATAAGGGCCTCCCAACACCTAATATTTTTACTGGCGGGGAGAACTTCCATGGCAAATATGAATTTATCTCTGTTGAGAATATGCTGAAAGCAACAGAAGTCATCGTTGAAATTGCTCGTTTATTTGAAGAAAAAGCATAAATAAGTTTACAACCGTTCCTGTTCGGGAACGGTTTTTTAATAAAGGTTTACAATTTTCTGAAACTTTTATGACACTTATTCGTACTAATAGAGACAACCCCAGAAAAATTCTTCTTGACGAGTGCAATAACTGGAAATATAATAGTTATAAACAACCAGTATTTTAGACCTAAATTAGCAGATGACCTGAACCATAAGAACTAAACTCATTCTGCTTCTTATTTTCAGTTATAAACATCACTCACCCTGTCTACACTTAAAGAATAGGATGAATTGGAGGAATGTCATATGATGATTTTATTCATTATCGTTTCACTTTGCTGCTATTTACTATTCTCTTTCAAAAAAGATAACCGCACCCAAAAACGAAAAAGCGCAGAGCTCTCAGAGTTTGAAATCTTTCGTATGCGCCGCCACTACAACGGCAAACGCCGCCATCCACTAAACGAAGCACCTAAACAAGTATAAATTGAAAGAAAGAGCCTTCTAGGAGGCTCTTTTGTTTGTTGATAGAAGTAAGTTGAAGAAGAGAGAGTTTTTGTTTCATCAAAAAAGCGGCCAAATTGAATGGTCGCTACTTTCGTTATTTATACACCTTTGCCGGTACTTGAATCATAGGAATCCCTTGATAGTACGGCGCAATTTCATACGGCTGGAAGACAACTGCCATTCCCTTTTTCGTGAAATAAAACTGAGTGTGGTCATTAATTTCGATATCGCTTTTTTTCAAATTGGCATAAAATTTGCTTTTATGCTTCTTCGTATAATTGTAGATATAATTTCTCACTTTTGTTCGTTTTTTCTTCGTCTTCACAACATCAGTTAAAAGTAAGGCCTTTGTCTTTTTCTTTGTTAAGTCATAGTTCATACTGCTAACTATTGTATCGCCATGATTCCCACCATCATTGATGTAATCGTAGTTTAAGAGACTTAGTTTCTTCCCATTGTTCATTTTCGTTTTAAACGATCTCTCGTAAGTGACCTTCCCAGTACCATACTTTTTGGCTTCGCCCTTTAAATACAAATACATACTGTAAGAGTATGCCACGTCTTCTTTCAAATCACGATTGATGGTTTTGATATGCGACTTGCTTAGGTTCTTCACCTGTGCATATTTGAACTTTTTCTTCTTTTTATAATGGTGTGTGCTGACTTTTGCCTTTTTCACTTGTTTGGCATCCACTGATTCAATTGGGGCAAATAGGGAGACAATCAAGGAAAAGATTAGCAGACCTATCGTTAGGCCTTTCTTCATACTCATAGTAAAAACCCCCGTTTTTGTATGTTATCCATTGAGTATAACATGACAAAAGAACCAAATGTATCATTATTTCCCAAATGATTCATCCCTTTTCACCTTCGGCTTTGTTTACCGTTTTCATAAGTTCCTGTATGCTTAGGATAGTATGTTAGATGAAATGTGGTGTTTATCATAGAAGAGAATATTTTCAGTCATATTCGGACAACATTTCATAGTTTGTCCCCAACCCAGAAAAAGATTGCCGATTATATTTTGCAAAACCCGCAGAAGGTTGTGCTTCATTCTATTAGTGCACTCGCCGCTGAATGCAACACAAGTGAAACGACGATTTTTCGGTTTTTGCGAAAAATTGGCTATGAATCTTACCAAGTCTTTCGTGTCCATGTCGCACAGGACATCGCGACCAATACGCCTCAATCAATATATGGAGAAATCGAGGCATCTGATAGTGTGGATGATATCAAACATAAGGTCATCGAGTTAACAACTAGCTCTATTCAAGATATGAAGCATATTTTAGAGGATCATGCCGTTACTCAATTTATTGACCAAATAAAAAGGGCACATAAAACCGTCTTCTTTGGCGCAGGTGCATCTAGTTTCATTGCGGGGGACGCCTATCATAAGTTCCTCCAGCTCGGTTTTGAAGTGACCCTATGTAGCGATCCGCACATGATGAATATGATTGCGACTCACGCAACGGAACATGATTTCATCGTCGCGATCTCCCATTCAGGAGAAAGCAGAGAAATTCTTGATGCAGTGCAATTTGCAAAAGAAAAGGGTGCCAAAATCGCCTCCATCACAAGCTATCCGAAATCAGAACTAGCGAAGCAATCTGACTTCCACCTGCTCAGTTCTTCGAGAGAAACGACCTATCGTTCTGACTCCATGATTTCCCGAATTAATCAGCTTGTCATCATTGATGTACTTTATGTTGCGGCTGTTTTAGAGCTGGGTTCAGACGTCATCGAAAGCGTCAAACGTTCCCGTTTAGCCGTCGCTAAAAATAAAACATGAACCTAAAACCAGAATGATTCTGGTTTTTTTTGTGGCTTTTCACATATTTTCCGTTGACACTGTTCCTCCTGTCATGTACATTGAATTCACAGTAGTTTATTTCCTACTATTAAACTCAAAAGATAGTACATATACTAACAACTATAAAAGAAAGCGCTTTTTTAGAGGTTTTCGAATCAGGAGGCTGACAAATGACACAGAAAATTGGATTTATCGGACTTGGTATTATGGGCAAACCTATGGCTTTAAACTTATTAAAATCCGGGCATATTGTAACTGTTTTTGATATTAATCAAGAAGCTGTACAAGCATTAAAAGAAGCAGGAGCTAAAGGTGCAGAATCAGCTGCTGAGGCAGCGAATGTAAGCGATATCATGATTACAATGCTCCCTAAAGGCGAACATGTCGAAGCTGTGGTTACGGGCGGACAAGGGATTTTAGCTACTGCTAAACCTGGGACTATTATCATTGATATGAGTTCTATTTCACCTGTTACCTCAAGAGCACTAGCCGCTCTTGCCAAGCAACACCAGGTTGAATTTATAGATGCACCTGTCAGCGGCGGGGAACCAAAGGCGATAGACGGAACACTTGCGATTATGGCTGGCGGAGAAGAAGTCATTTTTGAACAAGTGAAAGATGTTCTACATGCGATGGGGACAGAAGTGGTATTAGTGGGCGCAAGTGGGAGCGGGACAACAGCTAAGCTCGCCAATCAGATCATCGTCAACTTAAATATTGCAGCCATGTCTGAGGCACTTGTTCTTGCCGCTAAGTCAGGCATTGCCATCGATAAAATGTATGAAGCCATCCGCGGCGGACTAGCAGGAAGTGCCGTTTTGGATGCAAAGGTACCACTTATTTTAGAACGAAACTTTGAGCCTGGAGGACGCATCGACATCAACTTAAAAGATTTAACCAATGTCATGGAAACAGCTCATGATCTTGATGTTCCTCTGCCACTTTCCAGTCAACTCCTTGAAATACTCCATGCCCTCAAAGCGGATGGTAAGGCTGGACTAGATCATGGCGGTATCGTTCAATATTACGAAAAAATGGCTCACGTCGAAGTGAGGAAAGGATGACAGAATTGAAGCAAAGCATTGATTTACTACATGCCATACCGAAAGCGGATTCACCTGCCATACAATCAGCATACGAACAAGCACTTCGCCATTTCCATCATAAAGTCATCGTATTAGATGATGACCCGACGGGAATTCAAACCGTACATGGTGTTTCTGTTTTCACTGATTGGTCAGAGGAAAGCATTGAAGCAGGCTTTCGAGAAGACAACCGTATGTTCTTTATTTTAACGAACTCTCGCAGTATGACAGAAAAGGAAACAGCCGATGCTCATAAAACCATCGCTTCAACCATTGTGAAAGTAGCTGAACGTCTTCATCAAGATTTCATCATTGTCAGTCGTGGAGATTCCACACTACGTGGACATTTCCCACTTGAAACAGATGTACTCAGATCAACCATTGAAGAGCAAAGCTCCCGCACATTTGATGGAGAAATCATTCTTCCTTTTTTCCAGGAGGGTGGACGCTTTACGATCAACAATATTCACTACGTTCAAGAAGGACAGCACTTAATCCCTGCTGGTGAAACAGAGTTTGCACTGGATCGCACATTCGGCTTTAAGGCTTCTCATCTCGGTGAGTGGATTGAAGAAAAGTCAGGTGGTTCTTTCACTAAAGAGAACACCACTTACATTTCATTAGACGATCTAAGAGCTGTTCGAATTGAACAGATTAAGAACCAGCTGATGGCGGTGAAGGATTTCCAAAAGGTAGTGGTGAACGCTGTCGACTATGACGATGTCAAAGTCTTTGTCGTCGCTCTCATTGATACCATTCAAGCAGGGCAGCAATTGATCTTCAGAAGTGCGGCTGCTCTGACAAAAGTGCTTGGCGGAATTACCGATCACGCCTTATTAACAAGAAACGATCTGATTCGTGAAGAAAGCCCACACGGCGGTCTGATCATGATCGGTTCTCATGTGAAAAAGACAACTGAACAGCTTAGAGAGCTTCAAAAAAATGAACAGTTGTCATTTATTGAATTCAATACACACCTCGTGCTTGAACCTGAAGCATTTCATCAAGAAATCGAGCGTGTGATTCAACAAACTGAAGCACTTTTAACATCAGGTCAATCTGTCGCTGTTTATACAAGAAGAGAGCGCCTTGATCTTGGAGACGATCGTCAAGAGGAGGAACTGAAACTTTCTGTTCAAATCAGTGATGCTGTGACAAGCATTGTCCAACGCCTCACGATTCGTCCTAAGTATTTAATTGCCAAAGGCGGCATTACATCAAGTGATATTGGGACAAGAGGACTGAGTGTCAAACGTGCGACAGTCGCAGGTCAAATTAAACCAGGAATTCCAGTATGGCAAACAGGAGAAGATAGTAAATTCCCATTCATCTCTTACGTCATTTTCCCGGGAAATGTTGGTTCAAAGGATACATTAAAAGAAGCAGTTGAGATACTAGAAGGATAAAAGCATAGGGAGTGTATTCACTCCCTCATGCACCACAAAGGAGGAAAGTTCATGTCGTTAGTTTTTATTGGACTTGGTGTTTTATTATTACTATTACTTATGGTTGTCTTAAAGTTAAACGCTTTCATTTCATTGATTATTGTCTCTTTAATTGTAGCTGTGTTAGAAGGTATGTCCCCAATTGAAGCAATTGCTTCCGTCGAAAAGGGACTCGGCAGTACACTCGGGCATTTAGCACTGATCCTCGGCTTTGGAGCAATGCTCGGAAAGTTGATGGCGGATTCTGGTGGTGCCCAGCGAATTGCGATGACGCTCATTGACAAGTTTGGTGTTGGAAAAATCCAATGGGCCACAATGCTGACTGGATTTGTCATCGGGATTGCTCTATTTTATGAAACCGGATTCATTATTCTGATTCCACTTGTTTTTACCATTGCTCAATCCGCAAGGCTTCCTGTGTTATATGTTGGGATGCCGCTAGTCGCAGCCCTCATCACAACACATGGCTTTCTCCCTCCTCACCCAGGGCCTACAGCCATCGCCAACGTGTTTCAAGCAAACATGGGACAAACATTATTGGTCGGTATTATTTTAGCCATTCCTGCTGTATTAATAGGCGGACTACTATTCACAAAACTATTTAAAAAAGATCAATTACACGCTCACATTCCGACGAATTTATTTAATCCAAAGGAATTCACAGAAGAAGAAATGCCGAGCTTCGGCATCAGCATCTTCACTGCTGTATTACCTGTCATCCTCATGACATTCAGAGCAGTGTTGGAAATCTTCTTCCCATCCTCTCCACTCTTGCCGACAGCTGAGTTTCTAGGCGAACCTGCGGTGGCGTTATTACTCTCTGTCCTTCTTGCCATTTACACGTTTGGACTTGGCAGAGGCAAGAGCATGCAAGAGGTCATGAAGTCCATCACAGACTCCATCGGCTCCATGGCAATGATTCTATTAATCATTGCAGGTGGTGGTGCCTTTAAACAAGTATTAATTGATAGCGGAGTCGATCAGTATATTGCAGGGATCATGGAAGGAAGTACCCTGTCTCCTCTGCTTCTCACTTGGCTCATTGCTGCTGCCCTGCGTGTGGCATTAGGATCAGCAACTGTAGCGGGTCTCACAGCAGCAGGAATCTCTGCACCACTTATTGCTTTGACTGGCGTTAGCCCTGAACTAATGGTAATCGCAACAGGCGCCGGCAGTATCACGTTCTCTCACGTCAACGATGCAGGCTTCTGGATTTATAAAGAATACTTTAACCTGTCAATGGCCCAAACCTTTAAAACTTGGACATTAATGGTGACTGTCCTTTCTCTTGTCGGACTAGCAGGTGTTCTCATCGCAGATATGTTCATCTAGGAAAATAATTTGGAAAACCCATTGACTTTTCCCGTGAAAGATTGAATAATTGTGTATATTAAGAAAATTGAATCAAAAGGTAACCTTATTAAGAGTGGTGGAGGGACTGGCCCTGTGAAACCCGGCAACCGCTGTTCCTAGGAACAGAATGGTGCTAATTCCTTAAGCAAGCAGATGTGCTTGTTTGAAGATAAGGCAGAGATCTCACAGTATATGATGCTCTTCCTTATCCTAGGAAGAGCTTTTTTCATTGATTTTATCTTTTAGAAAGAAGGGATTTATCATGACACACGTACAAACAATTGGGGAAAAAACAACAAAGCCGCCATTTCGAGCAGATCAAGTAGGAAGCTTGCTTCGATCAGAGCGAATCAAAGAAGCACGCCAGCAAAAAGCAAACGGGACGCTCACCTCAGAACAACTGCGTCAAATTGAAAATGAAGAAATTATACGTATTGTCGAAAAACAAAAAGAGATTGGACTAGACGTTGTCACAGATGGAGAGTTCAGACGTGCTTGGTGGCATTTTGACTTTCTTGAAGGACTTGACGGTGTGGAAGGCTTTGAAACGGAACAAGGGATTCAATTCAACAACACAACGACAAAAGCACGCGGCATCAAAGTAACAGGCAAAATAGATTTTTCGAATCATCCAATGCTAGAAGATTATCGCTTCTTGCACAGCATTGCAGGTGATCATACTGCCAAAATGACGATCCCAAGTCCGAATATGCTTTTCTTCCGTGGTCAGGTAGATGAAAATGTGTACGACAACTTAGATGATTTCCACCATGATGTAGCACAGGCTTATAAAAAAGCCATACGTGCCTTTTATGATGCAGGGTGTCGCTATTTGCAGCTAGATGATACAGCATGGTCCGTCTTCTTTTCTGAAAAAGGTCATGAACAAATCAAAGCCTTCGGTCGTGACGCAGACGAACTGCTTGAATCATTTGCGAAAACCATCAATGAAGCCGTTGCCGACCGTCCAGAAGATTTGATCATCACGATGCACATTTGCCGTGGTAATTTTAAATCCACTTGGGTGGCTGAAGGTGGCTATGAGGCGGCAGCAGAAACGATTTTCGCCGGTTTAGATCTTGATGGTCTGTTTTTAGAATTTGATGATGAGCGATCTGGCGGATTTGAGCCCCTTCGATATGTCAAAAATCCAAACCTTCAAATCGTTCTTGGACTTGTGACATCGAAGTATGGTGAGCTCGAGCCAATCGAACAGATCAAAAAACGTATCGAAGAAGCGGCTGAGTACGTGGATATCAATCAAATATGTCTGAGTCCTCAATGTGGGTTCGCTTCAACAGAAGAAGGCAATCTATTAACAGAAGAGCAGCAATGGGAAAAGCTACGACATGTGATTGAGATTGCCGATCAAGTGTGGAAATAAAACATCTGGTCCTAAGCCATCAAGGTTAGGACTCTTTTTATACAAAAAAGAACCGCCATTAGGCAGTTCTTTTCTTAGTTTCGCAATCTTGATACGATATTCTCTTGTGACAGTTCTTTCTTCATGCGTTTCGTAATCACATAGCGCACAAACCATTTATTCAGTAGAACCAAGACGAGAAGGAGTCCAACGGCTGTACCACCAATCAATAAAATGACCTCTACTGGTAATTGCGCGAGCAAGTAAGCACCCAAGACAGCAATGAATAGTAAAGCTACAACATAAACTTTTAGATTCATCTTGTCTATACTACGGTAGAATTGCTTGATCATATCCTTTGATGACATCCCATTTAAATACAAGGACAATAAATCGCGGTTTAAAATGCTGATCAGTGTATGCATTTGACCTCGATAGATAAAAGCAATCACCACAAATAAAATGATCTGAAATACGACAAGCAACAAGAAAGACAATTTCGAATTAGCAACTAATTTTTCAAGCCCTTGCGCTTGGTAGTATACAAAAACATCTTCTTCATCAAACATCCGATCAAATTGATTCACAAACCCATAAATATCCTCAGTTTTATTTAAATGAACAATGAGTGTTTTAGCACCATCGTAGTTCTCACCCATCTTAATTTGACTACTCAATTTTTTGTGTAGATCTGGTGTCACGTAACTGTAATCTTTTAAGAAATAGTTTCCTTCACCTTTATAGTACTCAATATTCGCCTCTAACGGTTTAACTTCACCATCAAACAATTTGATTTTTTTCCCTTTGAATCTTTCTGGGAGCAAGATGGTATTTTCCTTTAAATCTCCCTCATAACTCACAGCCTCTTTTGTTGTCGGGTTGTATGATAGAGCTGATAATAAATCCGTTTCTCCATCTACTTCAACAGAAAACTGGACGTCGTATTCGTACACAATGTCTTTGACATTCGGCATACGTTTAATTTTATCTATATCGTACTCGTACTCACCCGTTTTTGAATATCCATTAATTAAAACCATGGAAAGGCGCTCGTTGGTCAATACGTTTTTGTAAATATTATCAGCAGAAATCAAGATAGTGAAAATAGAGAAAAAGATCAACATCAGCAAAGCAAAATTCAAAACAGCTAATTTTCGCAGAATCGATCGATGTTTCTTCTTTAAATACCCAAAGACGAATAATGTTTTCATATCGCTTGGTTCCTTTTATTCAATTCTTCAAAACGGAAGACGACATCGGCTTGTTGCACAATGGTTTCAGAGTGTGTAACGACTAAAATCGTCTTCGTTTTCTTCAATTCAGATAACATATCAAGCATCATCTGAATGTTATCTTTATCAAGGTTATTTGTTGGTTCGTCTAACAGAATGAGTGAATAATCGAATAGCATGATTTTCAAGAAAGCCGCCCGCTGCCTTTCTCCACCTGATAGTTGACTAACTGTTACATCAAGTTTCTCACTCATTTTGAGCTTTTCAGCCTGTTCTATTAATCTGTCATTTGACATTTCTTGTTCATTAATTAGCGAGATGACATGCAAGTTTTCTCTCACAGTTAAAGACTCAATCAAATTCAAATCTTGAAAGAAATAGGCAATCTTCTTGCGGTATTCGTCAATCTGTTCTTGATTTGTAAAATCAATAGACTGATTGAACAATGTCATCTGCCCAGTACTCGGTTTTTGAATCAACGCAACTATGTTCATAAATGTCGTCTTCCCACTACCACTTTCCCCATGAAGTGCATAAAGGCCAGGGCTTTGAATATGTAAGTTCATATTTTTTAATATGGTTGCATTCCCATAGTGAAAGCTAAGGTTGTCGATCTTTAGAAGCGACGTGTCTCCTTGTTGATCTAAGTTCACTAGCCATTTCAATCCTCTCTAATAAATTAGGCGTGTGATTCCACAAACACCTAATTCAACATCATAAATACCATCAGAATGGGCTAATTATCCTATATCATTCAATGCTTATCAACTACTATCAATCGACAGATTACGACAACTTTCACAAATCACGATCACATTTTGTCTAAATAATAGAAAAAACCACTCACGGCGATGAGTGGCTCTTTCATGTTTTTATACGTCTAAATGATCACCATTCGTCGCAATCACTTGTTTATACCAGTCAAAACTTTTCTTTTTCTTTCTATCAAATGCACCGTTTCCTTCATTATCACGATCGACGTAAATGAAACCGTAGCGTTTTTTCATTTCAGCTGTTGATGCACTCACAAGATCAATCGGTCCCCAGCTTGTATAGCCGATCAGGTCGACTCCGTCTGCGATAGCTTCTCTTGCTTCGAGCAAGTGGCTTTTGATGTAATCAATTCGATAATCATCTTGGATGGATCCATCTTCTTCTACTTTGTCGGCAGCGCCCAATCCATTTTCTACGATAAACAGTGGTTTTTGGTAGCGGTCATACAGTTGATTTAGTGTCGTACGAAGTCCCTTGGGATCAATTTGCCAACCCCAGTCACTCGCTTCCAAGTACGGGTTTTTCACGCCTGCAAAGAGGTTTCCACCTTCTGCCTGATCAAGAACGGCTGGGTCTGTACTTGCGACAAAACTCATGTAATAACTGAAGCCGATATAGTCGACGGTATGGTTTCTTAAAATCTCTTCGTCACCCTCTTGAAACTCAATGGTAATACCGTTTTCACGGAAATATCGTTTCATGTACCCTGGGTAGTAGCCTCTTGCTTGTACATCAGAGAAGAACAACGTTTTCCGGTCCTGCTCCATTGCAGCAAACATATCTTCTGGTCTTGAGGTGTACGGATATGTGGTCATCGCTGCGATCATACAGCCTATCTTCGCATCTGGAATGATTTCGTGTCCCGCTTTGACAGCTAGAGCACTAGCCACAAATTGGTGGTGCGCCGCTTGATATTGGATGCTTTTTTCATCTTCACCTTCTTCAAAAACGAGACCTCCACCTGTAAAAGGGGCATGTAACACAACATTGATCTCATTGAATGTCATCCAGTATTTCACTTTATTTTTATATCGAGTAAACAAGGTTTTGGCATATGTTTCATATAGCGTCACAAGCTGACGGTTTCTCCAACCGCCATAATTCTTCACAAGGGCTAGCGGCATTTCATAATGAGAAATGGTGACGATTGGCTCAATTCCATGCTGATGCAGTTCATCGAATACCTTGTCATAGAAAGCAAGACCTGCTTCATTTGGTTCAGCATCATCACCATTTGGAAAGATACGTGGCCAAGAAATCGATAGTCTAAAACATTTAAATCCCATCTCTGCAAAAAGTGCAATATCTTCCTTATAGCGATGATAGAAATCGATGGCATCATGATATAAGTTGAGGTCTTTCATCGATTCATCGAACGGATGCATAATGCCGTTAGTTGATACATCCGCTGTAGATAAACCTTTTCCATCTAATTGATAAGCACCTTCAATTTGGTTGGCGGCAACTGCGCCGCCCCATAAGAAACCTTTAGGAAATGTTTTTTCTAATTTGTTCATGTTGAATGCCCTCCTCAAATTCTTCCACACTGACTGTGAGCAGCGTGTCTTTCTCCGTAGTCGTTCCAACTGTTATCGCATGAACCTGAGCATAGTCATTCGTGTTGGTGACGATAACAGGTGTTGTCACATCAAAGCCTTCTTGCTGAATACCCTCGATATCAAATTCAACCAATACGTCTCCTGTTTGCACAAGATCACCGGATTTCACAAGGCTTGTAAAGTGTTTTCCGCCAAGTTTTACCGTATCAATTCCCACATGAATGAGAAGTTCAGTCCCTTGATCACTCTTTAATCCAATGGCATGTTTCGTTTGGAAGATCGTTTCAACCTTACCATTGAAAGGAGCCACAACTCGTCCAACTGTTGGGACAATGGCAGCGCCTTTCCCCATAATTTCATTAGAAAATGTTGCATCATTCACTTGGCTGAGTGGCTTTAATTGACCTTCTAGTGGGCTTTTCACCAATTCGTTTTGTCGCGCTGGGGTCCCTTTGTTTTCTTCTGGCTTGTCCGTTTTTGTATCATCTTTTACCGGTACATCCTTGAACCCTAGAATCAGCGTCATGATGGTTGCCACGGCAAAGCCGATGACTAAACCGATGATAGAGTAGACAAACGTTGGCCCAATAAACGTCGGGAGACCTGGAAGACCTGCTGATCCAGACACCACATATGACTTCACTTTAAAGATGGACATGAACACGCCGCCTGTTGCTGCACCAATTAGGGCTGCGATGAATGGTTTTTTCAATCTCATGTTCACGCCATACATAGCAGGTTCGGTAATTCCCATTAATGCTGTGATACTTGTTGACATAGCCAAAGACTTAAATGTTTTATTTCTTGATTTTAAGAATACACCAAACGCTGCTCCCGCTTGCGCCATGTTCGCCACAAACATCATAGGCAGAATGTAGTCGAATCCGGTTAATGTAATGTTGTTGATCATGATTGGAATAAGCGCATAATGCATACCTGTGATGATCAGTGGTGACATAAAACCACCGATTAAGAGGCCAGCTAAAATCCCTGCATGTTTAAACAGTAAATCGATTCCGCCTGAAAGACCGTTTCCGATAACAGCACCAATCGGTCCTACAACCACGAGCATAATTGGCACAACGACTAGGAGTGTTACAGTTGGAACAAGAATGATCTTTAATGATTTCGGGCTATATTTTTCCGCGAATCTCTCAACATATGATCCAAGCCAGATAGTCAGTAGAATCGGAATAACCGATGAAGAGTAAACAACTGCCACCACCGGCAAGCCTAGAAGTTCCGTATTTCCAGCACCCAATAAAGCAGTTAGCTGCGGGTGAAGTGCGGCTGCTGCAATGGCAGCTGCGATATACTGGTTCGTCCCAATCTTTTTGGCAACGCTTACAGCGAGTAGAATAGGTAAGAAGTAAAACGCACCGTCTCCGATTGCAGTTAAAATGGTATACGTACTGCTTTTGTCAGAGATCCACTGAAAAGTCAGCATAAGTGCCAGTATTCCCTTGATCATACCAGCTCCAGCGATCGCTGGAAGAATTGGTGTGAAGACACCAGAGATAAAATCGAAAAGCTTAGATATCATATTTTGTTTTGTTGCTTCTTCTGTGCTGCTTGACTTTACATCTGCTGATAATCCTGAATCAGCCAACATCGCTCGATATACATTGGATACATCGTTTCCGATAATGACATGGTATTGACCACCGCTTTGATTCACACCCATGACTCCATCGGTTGATTGTAGCTTCTCTTTATCCGCCTTACTTTCATCGTATAAATTGAAACGAAGTCTTGTCATACAATGTGTGACTTGCTTTACATTCTTTTCACCGCCGACAAGTTCTAGCACTTCTTTTGCTGTTTGTTTGTGGTTCATTGTATTACCCTCCAATCGTTGATTAAATCTTGATATAGAAAAAACCTAAACATCCATTAATGCCCGAAAATCATTGATTCAGACATTAATCGATATTTAGGTTTTGCCTGCTTGACCAGTAACAATCCTTCATAGCGATTGATCGTTATTTATTTTTTATGAGTCTTTAGATACAAAAAACCTAAATCATGCCTTATCAGAGATAGGGACAATGATTTAGGTTTTGCCTGCTTGACCAGTAACAATCCTAAAAGATTGTGGTTATGTTGTTGTTTATATCTATAAATTATCATGTATATTTTGTTATGTCAACGCTTTCTTTTTGAATTTATTTTCTTTTTATCACTCTGTCAATGTGCAAAGTTAAGTATAACATCTCGTCTTCTATGAGACTTCGGTTGTATTCTTTTTGAACATATTCATTAATTTTTTGAGCGCATTGAAAAGCCTCAGTATTTTTTTCTTTCACGACTTCATATAGAAATTCATTTTGATTTTCCATTTGTGTTTCATTGAACAGGCGCTGCCCAAAAAACTTTAAATGCGTGACAAAGCGGAAGTAATTTAATGATTCCTCGTCCAAATCAATTTGGAAATGGTATTTCACAATGTTCAAAATATCTTGAATCAGTTTCGTGATTTGAACGACATTCGGCATTTCCTCATTGAGTTCTGCATTGACAATATGCATCGCAATAAAGCCTGCTTCATCCTGCGGAAGTTCGATCCCCAGCTTATCTTGGATGATGTGAATCGCTTCCACACCACACATGTACTCGTCTTTATATAAACGTTTGATCTCCCAAAGCAATGCATTTTTGATGTCCATACCTTTTTGATGACGTTCAATGGCAAAGGTGATATGATCTGTTAACGCAACATAGATGCTGTCATTCAAACTTTTATCGAGTGTCGTTCTCGCATGATCAATGATCGCCTCACACACTTGCATATACTCGATTGGAATATCATAGAGCAGGGTTTTAAATTTTTCCGAAATATCTTTATTTTGAATGGAGAATACTTTCTCGATACGTCCTTCGTCAACTGGGTCTCCACTTTTCTTTTGAAACGCGATGCCTCTCCCCATAATGACCAGTTCATGTTGCTCGTCATCATACGCACTCACTACATTATTATTGATTACTTTTGAAATGATCAATTCGTTGCCCCCCAGTACATTCCACTTTTTCGAGCTTTTCAATGATGGTTGATTTGCCATTTTTTTATGATTTTCAAAAAAGAGGACTTTAAGATGATTTTACATTTTTTTTTGATACGGTCAACTAGAAAGAAGGACTTATTGCCTCTCAATCGTGACAAAATAGGTAAAAAAGTCTAGAGGGCATACAAAAAACACCCGATCACGAGTGTTTTTTAAAAATTAGGAGCAATCCCAATTATAGATAACATGTTCGAATTTTTTCAGTTTGAGATCTTCTGGTTTGATAAAAAAGTTCGCGATACCGCAATCTCCCCACATCAAGTCTACTTCATCATCTGAGTCGATCTGCAATAACAGAACCGTATGCTCTTGATCCACATAGACACGTGGATCCTCTTGTGTAAACCCTGGATATCCGCCCATTTTATGACCAAATCCACTTTCTGTTTCATAAAATTCATCCAATAGGGCCTCTACTTCATCTCGATCATCACTCATCTCTTCAAATAAGTCCCAGCTCTGCTTTCCGACTACTTTCTCAAATCGAAAATCTTCCACACTAATGGTTTCAGTCGTTAATTCGCCCGTGATCGCACCTTCTTTCGTAACAGGAAAATAAAAGTCATCTGGCATTTTCACAAAAGAAAAATCAGTTAACAATTCTTCTTCTGCTAAAAAGGGCTCTTCTATGAATTTGATTCGGAAATCCGTTTGCTGTGTTTTATGGTCAATATTCATCCCGTAAAGATCATCATGTACTGAAATAAAAATTTGGAGAATGCCTGTTTCTGGATAATCCTTCAGCTTCGGAAGCTGGCCAAAATTCAATTGCGCCAACAGTTTCATCGGGTGTCCATCGCCGTCAACAGGGTATTCATCGGTCTTTGGAAAGTATGGATCCCCAGCAATTTTGCTATCATATGGTCCTGTTTTTCCTTGTTTCAATCGTAATTGAATGGCTTGTTTTTCCGTTTGATCTAGTAAAGTACGGTAAGGCGCTAGTTTCTCTTGTAGCTTCGCAGATTGTGTCACAATGGTCTGCCTCCTTAAAAAGATGTCATCTCGTCCAACTCTTTTTCTATCATACAGAAGTGTACCTTGCCTGTCAGTGATGAGTGGGACAACTTCATGACGAATTCCTTACCAAGACACGTAAAAAAACTCCCATATAGCAGGAGGCTTTAGTCGTAGATTTTGTTATTTCACTTGATAATTCACTAAGTCGTCTGCCAATGCTTTCATGGTCTCATTTGTTTCATGAAGTCCTTCAATGATTTTTGTAAATGTTGAGACTTGCTCTGCTTGATGTTCAGATGAAGCGACAATTTGTGCGATTTCTTCTTCCATGCCTCTAATAGAGCTTTGCACATCTTTCAAAGCTGTTTCGATATCCGTTGTGGCTTGCTTGGCATGTGTTGAAAGCTTCCTTACCTCTGTTGCGACCACTCCAAATCCTGCACCTGCCTCACCTACTCTTGCTGCCTCAATAGATGCGTTGAGTCCAAGTAAGTTCGTTTGATCAGAGATTCCTTTAATGAGATTCGACACTTGGTTGATTTTAGAAGAATTTTCAACAGTGGTTTTCATATTTTGTAGAATTTGTTCACTTGTCGCTTGTAATTCCTCTGAATGTGCGGCAACTTGCTGTACCATGGCGACTAGTTTTTCGGAAGTGCGATTGCTCTCCGACATGATGTCATCTAAACGTTGTTGATTGGATTGATCGTATGCCACACAAAAAGCAGCGATCACTTCACCACCATCGTCTGTTACCGGGATGGCGACAATATCCATTGGAATCCCATACAACTCTTTAGGAATTTGCATAAACGCTGGCTCTCTCCCATTTTTTAGCATAGCGAAGTTTTGGAAGCCATCATCTACAGCATCACCCACTTTAAATCCTAGGTTAATATTTCCGTGTTGTTGATAATAAAGCACTTTCTCTTTCCCTAAAATAGAAAAGGTTAATTGCTCTCTCATTGCAAGTCCAATAATCGGTAAAACGTCTATTATATGATCAATTCTATTTGACATTTGCTCACGTTCATCCTCTCTTTATCTCATACTCAGTCTTTATCAGTTCTTTATACGATCTCTTACAGCCTGAAATGTGCCCCAATATCAATCAAATGACCTAAGACAAATAAAACCCCCACATGGTGGGGGTTACAGATTGTTGACAAAGGACTAAAATGATTTTATTTTAGTCCTTTGTCTTCTTTTCAGCGTGATTGAAAACCCTTGAATTCTAGGAAGGACGAGCACTGGAGCGGAGCGAATTGAACATTCGTGAGCACCAGCGCGCAGAGCTGACAACGAATGCGAGGGTTTGTCTACACGCTGAAACCCCACATGGTGGGGGTTATTTCAAATATAGAGCATACATAGTAGGACACTGACACCAATGAAAAAAAGATACAGATAGTCGATCCATGATGTATGAATGACATGATAATACGTTCGATCCCTCGTACCTGTGAAGCCTCTTGCCTCCATGGCAACGGCTAAACGTTCTGATTTTCTGACGCCTTGTGTGAAGAGGGGCAAAGCATAACGGGCAAACGCCTTCCAACTGTTCTTTTGTTTGTAGCCTCTAATTTTATGTGCCGCTTTCATTTGCTTTAATTCACTTTGAAACAGTGGAATAAACCGGAAGCCCGCTAGCATCCCATACGCCCATTTTGGTGATATTCGACATTGATGGATTAAACTCATCATAAAAGCAGTCAAATCTGTTGTAGATGTAAAAAGAAGACCAAACGTTACAAAACCAAGCATCCTGAAGGAAATGGTAAGCCCATTTCTTAAACTCTCTTCAGTCACATGAAACCAAGCCCATTTCCAAACGGTCTGATCCCCTTTTCCAAACGCCGCCATCATCCAAAACACAAGTATGAAAAAAATCAGATACGGAACCAGCCTTGTGATGAGATACTTAGCCTTCCAACCGCCTAGAGTCAGACCGATTCCAATTGCATATAACCAGATGATGAACGTTGTCTTTGGATCAGAAATGGCCATGAGACCACACATTGCAAGAAGATGGGCGATTAATTTCAATACAGGATTCACAGTGGATAAAAAGGAGTGATTACTTTGCAATCTCTAGCACGTCCTTTCTTTCAAACGCATAGCGATAATGCAAAGGCACCCTTAGCTGATAAGAATCAACAAGTTCACGTGTTGAAAACAACTCATATGGCGAGCCATCATACACATGCTCACCTTGATGAAACAGAAGCACCTGGTCAGCGCACTCATCGACGAGCTCCATATCATGTGTGACCATGATAATGGTTGTGCCTTGGCGTTGACGCTCTTTCAAACATCTGATTAATTCCTTTGCTGTTTTCTCGTCCTGCCCAAATGTCGGTTCATCTAAAATCAATACATCTTGATCGAAGAGCAGCATTGTGGCGACACTTAATCTTCTCTTTTGGCCGAGACTCAAGGTAAATGGATGTGCCGTAGCATGTGTCTCTAGACCGAATTCGTGCAAGAGCTGATTCGTTTTTTCCTGCACAAGTGACTCTGACCAATTCCGCTGCCTTCCACCAAATGCGATCTCATCAAACACTGTATCCTGTATAAACTGGAGCTCTGGATTCTGAAACACAAAGCCCGCTTTTTCATATAATAATCGGTCAGACCACTTTTTCAGATGCTTTTCTTTTAAGAAAATATGACCTATTTTTATTGGCTCTAAGCGCATCAAATGTTTAAGAAATGTACTTTTCCCGCTTCCATTTTCTCCAATGATCGATACCCAGTCGCCTGCTTTGATTTCAAGTTGTAGGCCACTCATGATCATTTTTTTCCCGTAACTTAATTGAAGCTGATCTGTTCGAATCAGTGCTTCTTGATCTGTTAATCGTACTTCTTCATGCTTTTCTTTTCTTGCTTCAAAGGTTTGCATGAGTGTTTGACTCACAGGGTGAAATGGATTTTGAATGATGTTTGACCATTTCTCGGGAAATATATTTGGACGCCAGATGCCTGCCTCTTTCATTTCTTGCTCATTTTCTATCATCACGTCTTTTGGACGTCCATCTGCTAATATCTGACCTTGATGGTCTAATAAAATGACCCGATCCATCCATTCAATGACACCGTCTAACACATGTTCCACAAAGATCATGGTTTGATGTTGATCGGTTGCAAGTTGTGAAAGTAATTGAAATACCTCCATTCGCCCTGTTGGATCAAGTTGTGCAGTCGGTTCATCAAAAAACAGGACCTCAGGCTCTAAAGCGAGTAAACAGGCAAGTGCCAAACGCTGCTTCATGCCGCCAGACAAAGTGTGAATCTCTGTATGTGGATCAACATCCAAGTGAACCTTTTGCATGAGGTCCTGGATGATGTCATCCATTTCTTCCCGAGGCACAGAACGGTTCTCTAGACTAAAGGCAATCTCTTCATTAACTCGGTGCATACAAAACTGGGAATCAGGGTCTTGAAACATGACGCCTGTCTGTTTTCTTAAAAACACTTCCCCCTGTACTTCTGCTTCAATATGTTCTGGAATGATTCCAGCAAGAACCGAAATGAGTGTGGATTTCCCGCTCCCACTCGGTCCTAAAATGAGTACCTTTTCTCCTTTCTGAATAGAAAGAGATACTTGATGCAGGACGGGCTTGACCCCTTCATAAAAACGGACGGTGAGGTTATTGCACGCGAGAAATGAATCCATGTTCTTCACCCTTGCTTCGTTTTTCCTTCATGATCGCATATTGGTTTAGTACACCTGTCTTGGATAAGGCGTTCACCACAATTTTCGCCAAGCAGCCCCCTAGTATCATGCCACTAATGATTTGAGTGATTAATGTAATCAGTAAGACTTGCGGCGTGTAATAACCAAATCCATTGGCCACTAGGCTATATGCCATCGCACCGACAGCTGCAAAAGCACCAGATAGCATGAGGGTCCACATCTGATAACGTTTATATCCAAATAGAGCGAAGGCGACTTCTGCGCCAAGTCCTTGACAGACACCAATCAGTAGCGCTGACAGCCCAAAGTGACTGCCTGTGAGTAACTCCACGGATGCCGCAGCTGTTTCGGCGATTAGTGCAGCTCCTGGTTTTTGAATGATGTAAGCAACGATTGGGCTCGCTATCACCCAAATACCAAACATGATGTTACCCCCTGCTGGACCAACAAGAGCTGTTATCGGTAGATAAAGAGTCGACCACCCTAAATAGATGACTCCGCACGCAACCGATAAAATCACAGCAAGGACGACTTCTTTCATCTTCCACGTCATGATGGCTGTCCCTCCAATTGGATTGGCCACTCTTCACAAGTGAATGCCATTTCCCAGAATCGATACTCCAGCTGACAGCTTAAGATAAAATGCTGTTTCATCTTTTCCTTCTCGTTGTCACTGGCTCCTTCCGCCAACTGATCGAGTCGTTTACAAAGTTCAACTGTCACTGAATCGGTTAAGCCTCCATAGAAGGTGATCCACTCGTAGAACGGATGTGTAGGATCAGGATCAACGTCTGTAATCAACCGCTTGCCTATTTCCCAATATGTCCAAGGACATGGAAGTAGGACGGCGATGATTTCTCCAAGCGTGCCTTCCTTGGCAACTTGTAGCATGTGATGAATATAGTGATGAGCACTCGGTGCCAAAGAGGCGCCTTGTAGGTCATCGTATTCCACACCTGCCACTCGGCAAAGGTTTTGGTGAGGGTGTGTCTCACTATCTAGCACAAAAGCAATCTGTTGATGAAAAAAGGCAATGTCGTCTCTATCAGTACACCTACTGATTGCTGCCGCATAGATTTTAATAAATGCATTTAAATATTCTACATCTTGTTTGACGTAATGAATGAGCTGTTCCTTATCAAGCTCTCCTGCTGCCAGTCCTCTAACAAACGGATGCTGATAAATTGCCTCAAACAATGGTTCTGCTTCTTTTCTTAATTGAGTTGAAAATGTCATAAAAAAAGCCTCCTCTTCTTCATTTGAATAAATGAAAAAGCCACCCCAAATGGAGCGGCCTTCTTATCGATTCAATCATGAATAAGACAAGGTCCTGCTCCACTTCCCTCCGCTAGTACAAACTAGATCAGGTTCAAAGGGTCCAAGATTTTCTCTTGTCTCAGTCATACATGACTCCCCTAGTGGACTTTTATCATTTAATTAACTCTACTCTACACACGCAGCGATTTGATGTCAACCGCCTTTCTTAATTCAATGTTTGAATCGTTGGCAGCTTCTCGATACCAGCAGCATAGTAGAAATTAAGGACACTGAAGAAATCAATTGGCTTACCTGTTTTTAAATCGACGGCTAAAATATGATCACCATAGTTGGTTAAATCATCAAGATCTAAGTATCTTGGTGTTGTCTTACCAAGTGTGTCGACAAAAGTATCTAGATAATATTGCCCGCTTGCATACGAAGATTGATGGTACATAAACAATGTGTCCACATCTAAATAGACAAGAATGGCCTCTGATGAACTCCCATAAGAAGCTGAGTATGACACGGGTGCAGAAACCTTTTTCACTTTCACATGTGAGATAGAATGTGTTCTTTGCTCAAATTTCCCATCATGTGGGAAATAAAAGACTCGCTTCCATTCATAATCGGCAGTCTTAGATTGCTTGTTATATACTTTTGTTCCATTGGCAACTACATCACCATTGGCGTATTCAGCTACAAAATATTGTAGGGTTGAAGACAGAGATACTGCGCCTGTGAAGTTCGGTGGATTTTTTGCATTGACCTGTAATGTATAAGAATCCCCGAATTCTCCTCCACTTGTGATACCAAAGGCGTAATCACCCGCTGGTAAATTCGCTAGCCCGAGTAAATTGCCTGCAGGCTGAATCAAATCAGTTGGATAAGCTTGTCCTGTTTCAAAGTCCACAACAAATAATTGGACAACATAATCTGCATTTGGAGAAGTAATACGGCTGATGAGTGCCTGAGGTGAAGATGTACTTAAAAACCATAAATCTACTGGATCTTCTTCTGTCAGGACAGCCGATTGATTAATGGCTAGTCCATCAATTGAGCGAACAGCTGACGTGCGCAGCTTTCCATTTGTAGAAGGCTTACGTTTGATACTGATTCCCTTTTTCTTATCTACTTTAAACGATTTTTTCACTTGCTTTTTTTGAATCGTCGTACCTTCATTTTGCTTCAAAAACGATTCTTGTACTTGCTGAATCGCTTTCTCCGTGATCGGTGACATCTTTTCATTTGACTTCGCCTCTTCAGCTTTTAAAGCTGGTGAAAATAATCCTGTTGTGACTAGTAAAACGGATAGCAAAGCTGCAGTGATTTTCACATAAAATGCTCTCACAGGAACATCCCCTTTTCCTTCATTTGGGTTTTTTACCCTGTGATCATTTTACCATTTTTTCGTTACTTGTTTTCATTTTTTTGAATAATTGAATAAAAAAACCAGACGGTTGGATGCCGACTGGTTTTTAGTGTATTTTATGAGATCGCTTTGACAAAAAGACGTGCTGTTTCTGCACTGGACCCTGGGTTTTGTCCTGTGACGATTTGACCATCTGTTACAGCAAACGGTGCAAATGCCTCACCATTTTCAAATACGGCTCCCTGCTTTCGAAGTTTTGTTTCCAATAAGAACGGAACCTTTGATGTCAGCTGAACTGCATCCTCTTCCTCATTCGTGAAGCCTGTGATTTTTTTGCCCTCAACAAATGATTTGCCATCTTGATCTGTTACATCCACAAAGGCAGAAACGCCGTGGCACACTGCACCGACTGCACCTTTGTTCCCTGATATAGCTAAGATCGCATCCGCTACTAGTGGATTGGACGCAAAGTCAATCATCGGTCCATGCCCCCCAGCAAAAAAGATTCCATCATAATCAGCTGGATTGACATCTGTTAGTGCCTTTGTGTCTTGAAGTAAGGCGTGCACTTCTTGATATTGGGCTGGAACTCCCTCTGGAATCGAGTTTTGATCAATCGGTACAGTTCCACCTTGGATGGAGACAATTTGGACATCTAATTCATTTTCTTTAAAAATAGAAAAGGGCTCAGCTAATTCTTCTAACCATAAGCCTGTCGGATGTCCATTCATTTCCGAGCTACTTGTTGATACCAATAACACTTTCTTACTCAATTTAATCATCCTTTCAATTCATCATGTGGCCATTTTATATTTTGCACAATTAAATTTCAAGCAATAGGACTTGAGAATACTGTTAGTTCTTTACCCGGTTTTCTAAAAAATATGACATTCCTTCGATTCTAATCGTTATGTCACATTCATTTGGTCAGGAATTTCATATAAAATTTTGATGGAATGATATAATATGTAGAAAGATTGACAGACCTCTAGAGCTATAGGGGACTTAGAGGAGTGGAACAAGAGATGAAAACCTATTCAATTGTGATGATCATCATCACGCTCTGTATCATTTTGGCCGTCTTTTTGATGAACTTAACAGGGGTCATGTACGGAAAAGTCATTTTGGCTGTTGCCGTGGCTCTTTGTCTGACATCCGTTATTCGATTGATGGGTCTTCGAAAAAGGTAAAAGCCGCTCTCTCTGAGGCGGCTTTGTTTAAGATGAAATAGCCAATATGAGCGCAATTAATGCGAGCAAGGCTGGTAATCCTTGTTTGATTAAAATCGATTTATTAGATGTGACACCGCCAAATACCGCTGCGATTACTACACAAAGAATGAAAAATAGCTGAATCATATATCCAACGGTATTGGGTCCAAGAATAAGCCCCCAAATGAGTCCTGCCGCTAGGAAGCCGTTATAAAGCCCTTGATTGGCAAACATCACTTTCACATTTGGATCTCCTTGTAAATGTTCAGGCAACCGGAAGGATCTCCTTGCCATCTTTGATTCCATAAAAAACATTTCTAGTAGCATGATGACAAGATGCTCCAACGCTACAATCCCTACTAAAATCATTGCTAAAATATCCAATTTCATTCATTCCTTTCAGATAGCCGATCATGAATGACTATTTTGTCCGTGTATAAATCAAAATCTTGTATTAACTCTAAAGCCTCAGTAAAACGACTTTGTGGAATGTCTTTCATTTTCCTCACACCGAATTCCTTTTTAATAAAAGCCATGATGGTATTGATATGAAGCTTACCGTGCCCATCATACTCTAAATGGCTGCAAAAAGTCTGCATCGTCCCTCGAATCACCTTTAATTGCTTGCTAGTGAGACAACTCATTGGTAACGCTCATCCTTTCTTGTTTAATAACAGCTAAAAGAAACATGATTGGAAGAAAAACTTTCCAATCCCTATTATATAATGGTTTCATTCGGATATCAAAATAAAAAAGAACAAACATTCGATCAGGAAAATTGATCAAACAGCAAAGATACTTGTTTCAACATGTCAAAAAGCCGGATTCAATAGTAGAATCCGGCTTTTTCATTAGTTACTTTTGGAAATTAACACCTTACCAACAGAACGATCCTTACTTTCTCCAATGACTTTAAAGGATAGACCATATGTCGGGACATCACGTCCTGCATCTGGGTTGTTTGGATTCACGTAATTCTTTTTATCACTAAATGTACGAACAGAGCGAATATAACGGTCTTCTAGGGTTAAGCCTGTTGTCGCCGTATGATCAATATCTAGCTTCGTACTTGGGTGAAGAGAAAATGCGGCATCATGTACTTGGAAACCTGTAGCGGCGATTGAGCCGTCACTCCATTTCAAGACTTGCTGATCTGCATCTACTACACCCAGGAAGCCGTTCCCTGGATGGTTTCCTACCCAGTTATCACTATAAGATTGGTCTACATACCACACGACTAACCCTCTATTATAGCTCATTAGACTCGCTCCACGTTTGATATGCTTTAAGCCTTTATCGACATCAGCATAAGAGCGCCACTCTAGTAAATAGTATTGTGATGCATACTGTTTTCCATTAGATTGAGAGAATCCATTGAAGGTGAAAGTCGAAGTTCCCTCGGCATCATCTGACCATACGTTTGTTCCATCTACTGTTACGTTTAATTCATCCACGAATAAACCTGGTAACGAATAACCGGCATCGGTTGTATAGCGGAATTGTAAATCAATTTTTCTCCCTGCATAAGCAGATAAATCAAAGATCGCATCTACCCAGTCATCCGATTGACCGTCAATGCCATTGCCTTCATTGGCATTTGCTTCATTTCGATCATTTGTGATATTGCCAGCCACCGTTTTCCATTGATCTGTGCCGGTTTCACGTACTTCTACGTAAGCATAGTCATAATCTTCTTCAATATCGTACCATGATTTAAACGTAAGCTCTGCTTTGCTTCCCTTTGACAGGTCAATGCCTGTTGTCGTCATGGTCGCATTCAAATTGTCACCCGTTCCGCTAAAGTAAGAGGTTTCTCCTTGGACAGGCTGTGTGACATCAATCTCTTTATCTGGTAAATCGACTCGAATTGCATCATTGTTGGTTCCTTTTGTTGCTGCTTCATCGATCAACACTGTTTTACTTTTCGTTAATGTTGTAGCATCAATCGTTTGACCGGAAAGCCAGTTGCCTCCGTGCAGGTTTTGAAGCATTTCCTTCGCATATGGACTCAAACCTGTTGGCTCTGTTCCTGGTACTTTACCTGTCCAGCTTCCACTTGACATAATAGACCAGTAAGAAACGGGTTCTCCTCTGCCTGTGTATTGTGTATCATACTCGTCTGGAAGACCGAGATCATGCCCGAATTCATGTGTGAATACACCTGCCGCTCCATCTTCAGGCTCAATGGTATAATCTAACGCACCTAATTGACCGCCTTGACCGACTTCCGATTCAGTGTTTGGAATCTCAAACACATCGCCCAGTGACCAGCGATGCGACCAAATGGCATCAGAGCCTAGCTGTCCGCCGCCTGCTTCCTCACCTACACCAGCGTGAACGACCATGAGATGGTCAACGATGCCGTCGGGTTCGTTATAGACGCCATCTCCGTCCATATCATAGCGGTCCCATTGATCGTATTCACCAAGGTCAATATTCGGGTCCTTTGCCGCTGCTTCGAGTGCTTCTTTCACCAATTCACGCGGTCTGCCATCACTGCCTTCCTCTTCAGGCTCGTTACCTCCGTAATAGGCTGCTTCATGTTTGGCTGTATACCATCCAGCAACTGTTCCGCTAATCGTGTAGCTGCCACCAGACTGTTTTTCATAGTATTGCTTCATGGATACTTTACGCTGGCCATCTGGACCGATGTAGCCGTTGTCTCCAAATATCATCTCTTGATAGTGCTGCTGATCGTACTTGTCATAGTACATATCTGTCTCTTCTTTTTTAATACTATTATGCTTATAATCTTTAAAATCTACTAATAATACCAATACTTTATCATTGCGAACATCGCCTTTATACGTTTCCTTTTTGACCGGTTTTACTTGATCGTCTTTTTTGCCATTATGGTTTTTTAATTTTTTCTTCTTTGCTAGTTTGTTATGTACTTCTTGTTTGTGTTCTTTGAGGAATTCAGGCTCTTCTGTTAAGCTACTAGCACTTTGTTTCATGGCAGCTTCTTCTTTTTTCTTTAAATAGTTCTTTAGTGCCTTTTGGGTTTCTGCTTCACTTGCATTCTTTTTGATCTTTCCCCGTTTTTTTAAGGCTTTGATGAGACGGTCTTCATTCACAACACTTGCGTCAAATGGAAAACCTGAGTAATGACCGCCATCTGATGATGTTGATTTCTGTGAGGTGTGGGCAGATAGAGGGGTGCTGAAAGCTGTCAATGTGCCTAAACTGAGGACAGCCGTTAGTGCAATGCTCGTCCATTTTCCTTTTTTCATGTTGTTTCCTCCCTAATTTGGAAATAAATAATATCTCATTCTAGCATATTCCAATATAGTTCAGCCGGAAAACATTTTATTTTCAGAAACTTTGTGGTTCATGCACAATACTAGGTTGAAATGGATGGAACAAGTTGTCGAAAATAAAGAACCCTAGACGTTAACCGCCTAGGGTGTTTGTTGTTTTTCTATGAAAGTTGTTCTCCTCGAAAGGCAACAACATCAAGTGGAGCCGCCAATAATTCTTTTGCTTTTGCCACAAAGGCTTGGAAATGTGCACTGGCATTATGACGCTGAACCGCAGCTTCATCTTTCCACACTTCCACCATTAAATAGGCATTTTCCTTTTCCGTAGCCTTCAGCAGCTTGTAGGATATATTGCCATCTTCCGCTTGAGAAGCTTTGATTAATTCGTTGATTTCCTCTAAAAATACGGTTTCTTTTTCTGGATGAATCGTCATTCCAGCATGAATAATCATCATGTGATCGTCTCCCTTACTCAAATATTATTTCCACTCTGTAATACGGTCGATCGGTAAACGGTAAGACGCATAGCCTTCGTCAGCTGCTTTACCAATTGATAGTAGCATCACTGGTATATAGCGCTCTTTGTCCCAGCCAAATGTTTCAGCTATCACATCTTTTTCATAACCGCCAATTGGGTTCGTGTCGTAGCCGTGAGCACGTGCAGCAAGCATCAGTTGCATAGATACAATCCCACCATCAATTAAAATGGTTTCACGATTGACTTGCTCTGGAAGCGTGTCAAAATGGGCAGTTAATGCAGCGATTTGTCTTTCTTTCACTTCTTGTGGCATGTAGCCACTCTCTACTGCTTTTGAATAAATTTCTTCTAAGTACTCATTGTTTTTCATATCTGCAAATATCGCAATGACAGCTGCTGATGTGGCCACTTGTGTTTGGTTGAATTTTGCTAGTGGTGCTAGCTTTTCTTTTCCTTCTGGGCTGTCAATGACCATGAAACGCCAAGGCTGCGCATTGACTGAAGACGGTGCCGTTGTCGCCTCTTCTAAAATCTCTGTCATTTCTTCTTTGCTGATTTTCACAGTTGGGTCATATTGACGAATAGAGCGGCGCCCTTTCATAATCTCCATAAAGTCGTTTGTTTTTAATGTTGTAGCCATGTGTAACACTCCTTAGGTTGTTTGAATCTTTTCAATGTTTTGTTGTATACGGATGAGCACATCAGTGAGAAGTTTTCGCTCTTCACCACTTACGTTTTCAAGCATTTCTGAGATAAATCGTTCTTTTTCTTTTTTAGAAGATTCGATTCTTGTTCTGCCACCCTCTGTCAGACGAACAAGCGTGACCCGGTTATCTTCCGGCTTTCTTCTACGCGTGACCATTCCTTTTGCTTCTAACTGTTTTACATGACGAGTCACAGCTGCACTGTCGATATTCACTTTTTTCTGCAAATCTGATTGGCTGATTTCATCGGCTTTGAATAACAGCGATAGCAATTCCAGTCTTGATTGGCTGATGCCCGTGCATGCTTCGAACTTCACACCCACCATACGGTTCACGCATTGCAAACGATATAATATCTCTGCTTCCTCGGAGCAAAATGCAGTCAATGCCATCCCCTCATTTCTATTCAGATCAATTAGTTGATATATCAATCATTGATGCATCAACTAATATACACCCATCATTTGATGATTGCAAGAGGTTTGATTCATCAAGTGAAATACTTCAATGGAAAAAAGGTCAATATGTAACCATTGACCTTATCAGTTTAAAATGTAATTATTATGAACGGAAGCTACACAAAGGACATACATATAGATACGAAATAAGGAAGAATCATCAAAAAATTAGAATCCTACGGTTCACTAAGTTTCAAGGAGAGTATCATATGCTTCAATCTTTTCTAGTCTATTTTATTATATGTGGGTTTAGTTTGATGATCTTCGTATATCAATTGATACGTGGTACGATGAACAAAATCTCATTTCTATCCTACATTTTGTTTTCTGTTTATATTGCTAGTCTTGTTTCACTAACTTTTTTCCCTTTTCCTTATCAAAAGGAATTAATAGAAATCATGATAGAAGACAATTTAGGTACTATTCATAATTTTATACCTTTCAAAACAATATTTGGTTCTCTTGAATTAGGTCTGACATCTTTTATCAAACAAATCATCGGAAACGTTCTTCTATTTCTACCATTGGGGTTTATTCTGCCTATTCTTTTTTCATTCCATCAACTACGAAAAGTCATTTATATAGGTTTCCTCGTGAGCTTGAGTATTGAATTGATTCAATTTGGTTTAGGTTTGATCATAGGCTACAATTACAGGAGTTTTGATGTTGATGACCTCATAACAAATACAGTGGGTACTTTCATTGGAGTCATCATTTATCAGTATTCTAAGCATGTATTAGATCAATACAATTTAACTCTACGAGTAAAAAAAGGACAAAAGTGACGAATCACTTTTGTCCTTTTTGTTTTATTCTGTGATGACTTTGTGGATCAAAGTCGGTGCATCGGCTTGATCAGCGATGCGGATGTTGTCGTAAATTTTTTCCATGACATTTGCAACATCTTCACGATTTGCATGCAGTGTCACGAGAGAGTCTCCTTTTTCTACACGATCGCCCACTTTTTTGTTCAGCATGATGCCAACAGATAAGTCGATTTCATCCTCTTTTGTTGCGCGCCCTGCTCCAAGGATCATCGCTGCGACTCCGATTTCGTCTGCGACAATTTCAGCCACTACACCGGATTCTTTTGCAGGTACGTCGATTTGATATGGAGCTTGTGGTAGTTTTTCAGGATTGTCTACAATTGAGCTATCTCCACCTTGATTTTCAAGGAATGCTTTAAATTTCTCAAGTGCTTTGCCGTTCTTCATCACTTCAATCAGCTTCTCTCTCGCTTCATCAAGTGTGTTCGCTCTTTTCGCTAGAAAGACCATTTGACTTCCTAATGTGAGCACAAGTTCATTTAGATCTTCAGGTCCTTCGCCTCGAAGTGTATCGATCGCCTCTTTTACTTCCAAGGAATTCCCAATTGCCAATCCTAGTGGTTGAGACATGTCAGATATAACCGCCATTGTTTGTCTGCCGACATTGTTCCCGATGCGTACCATTGCTTTTGCAAGCTTCTCAGAGTCTTCAGGTGTTTTCATGAAGGCACCTGCACCTGTTTTCACGTCAAGTACGATGGCGTCTGCACCTGCAGCGATCTTCTTACTCATAATGGAGCTCGCAATGAGTGGGATCGAGTTGACCGTTCCTGTCACATCACGAAGGGCATAAAGTTTTTTGTCAGCTGGCGTGAGGTTGCCTGATTGGCCAATGACCGCTACTTTATGACGGTTGACTAGCTCGATGAACTCGTCTTTTGTAATTTCTACGTGGAAGCCTTTGACTGCCTCAAGCTTGTCCACCGTTCCACCTGTATGACCGAGTCCGCGACCAGACATTTTCGCAACTGGTACATCAAGTGCTGCAACAAGAGGTGCTAGTACAAGTGTCGTTGTATCGCCTACTCCGCCTGTTGAGTGTTTATCCACTTTAATGCCTTCAATGGCAGACAGGTCAATCGTATCACCTGAATTCGCCATCGCGAGTGTTAGATCTGCACGTTCTTGATCCGTCATATCTTGGAAGAATATCGCCATCGCCAAGGCACTTGCTTGGTAGTCAGGAATTGATCCGTCCGTATATTCTTTGACAAAGAAAGAAATTTCCTCTGAAGATAACTCTTTTCCGTCACGTTTTTTTGCAATGATATCTACCATTCTCATTGTTTTCACCATTCCTTTTTTATATTAGTAAATCAAACCGACAACACATGCTGTTAAGAAGCTGACAAGTGTTGCACCGAATAACAGTTTTAATCCAAAGCGTGCGACAACGTTTCCTTGTTTTTCGTTTAAGCCTTTGACTGCTCCTGCAATGATACCGATAGAAGAGAAGTTCGCAAATGACACAAGGAAGACAGAGATGATGGCTTCTGTACGACCAGAGAATTGAAGACTTTCTCCCGATAAGGCAAGCATCGCGACAAATTCATTGGACACCATTTTAGTTGCCATAATACTTCCCGCTTGTACCGCCTCACTCCAAGGAATACCGATTATGAAGGCAAATGGAGCAAAGACATACCCAAGAACATCCTGGAAGGAAACACCAATAGCGGCTGTGAATATTCCATTAATCATCGCAATTAACGCAACGAATCCAATCAACATCGCAGCCACAACAATCGCTACTTTAAATCCATCCATAATATATTCGCCAAGCATTTCAAAGAAGGATTGTTTTTCTTCTTCGACAACCTCTAGCATGTCCTCATCTTTAGATACTTCATACGGATTGATGATTGACGCAATAATAAATCCACCAAATAGATTCAGCACAAGTGCTGTAACAACGTACTCTGGGTTGATCATTTGCATGTAAGCACCGACAATGGACATCGATACCGTCGACATAGCCGATGCACACAATGTATACAGACGCTGTTTAGGTAATAATCCGAGTTGCTTTTTAATGGAGATAAAAACTTCTGATTGACCTAAAATCGCAGATGCTACTGCGTTATAGGATTCCAGTTTCCCCATTCCATTTACTTTACTGAGCAGATACCCGATTCCACGTACAATGAATGGGAGTATTTTCCAGTGTTGTAAAATACCGATCAATGCAGAAATAAAAACAATCGGCAACAATACGTTCATAAAGAAGGTTGACGCATTATCATTCATCAAACCGCCAAATACGAAGTTAATTCCCTCACCAGCATAGCCTAGGAGCATTTGGAATCCTTTCGCAAAGCCTCCGACTAGGAAATTCCCGACACCTGTATTGAGCAGGATATAACCTAGTATAAATTGCAGAACAATCATGACAATTACTGGACGGAATTTCACTCGTTTCTTTCCATTACTCGCTAACCATGCAATGGCGAGAATCACCAGCAAACCGATGATACCAATCACGTATTTCATATTTTTCCTCCTAGAATGAATTCGTTTACATTAATGCGTTTATAAGAGTTAAACCCTATTTCGCAAACAAAGGGCGGAAGATATTCCCACAAGGGGTTCTTCCGCGTATGACTTTTTCATCATTTCAGAGTCACGAATGTTATCCTACCATAGGATTGTACGAATTAATAGTCTTTTGAAGGAGCTGCTTGATCCCCTTTGATAATAGAAACGCCTGCACTGGCACCGATGCGGGTCGCACCATTAGCCGTCATTACCTCGACGTCTTCTTTTGTTCTGACACCACCAGATGCTTTGACGCCAATGTCAGGTCCTACTGTTTTACGCATCAATGCGATGTCCTCAGCAGTTGCACCGCCCGTACTAAATCCAGTCGATGTTTTGACAAAATCTGTGCCTGCTTTCACTGCAAGCTCACATGCTCGTACTTTTTCTTCATCTGTCAGTAAACTTGTTTCAATAATGACTTTCACAAGTGCTTTGCCTTTTGCAGCGTCTACTACCGCGCGAATATCTTGTTCAACCAAATCATTGTCGCCATCTTTTAATGCCCCAATGTTGATGACCATATCCACTTCAGTTGCGCCTTTTTTAATTGCATCCTGTGTTTCGAATGCTTTGACCTCCGTTGTACTTGCACCTAACGGGAATCCGATAACTGTACAGATATCAACGCCTGTCCCAGCTAACTCTTTTGCTGCAAAAGACACCCACGTTGGATTGACACAAACGGATGCAAACTGATGAGTCTTTGCTTCTTCTACTAACTGCTGAATCACAGCTTTTGATGTATCTGGTTTTAGTGCTGTATGATCAATGAGCTTTGCTATCGTCATGCTTCACACTTCCTTTGAGTTAATATATTTTCATCTTAAATGACTATTGAACATTTGTAAACACCGTTATGAAATTTTGTTCATCTATTTTTTCCCATGTAAAAGGGCTCTTGCAGTATGTTGATCAATGATCAATACGTTCGCATATTTTCCTCTGAGGGCTCCGTGAATAGAGGCTGTCTTTCGATGGCCACCCGCTACAAGAATGGAGCGTTCTTTCGTTTTTAAGTCCTCCAGCTCCACACCAATTGTGCGATTGTTAATAGCTTCACTGCAAATGCGCCCCTCTTGATCATAAAACCGCGAGCATATATCTCCGACGCTCGATGCTTTGAGTAACGCTTTTTCTTCCTCGCGGAAATAACCTAGCCTAAACAATAGTGCCTCATCTCTTACCGTACCCACAGTAAAAACAGCGATATTCGCTCGTTTCCCCATTTCAATGATGCGCTGGATATGTCTGTCCTTTTCCACCATCTCTTTAACAGCCGCACTATCAAAGACAACAGGAAGCGGCAAATAACGCGGTGCTGTTTGAAACGCCTCTGCAAAAAGCTGAATGGTCTCCGCAGAATATGTATTCACATGTGAATGGCTGATCCCACCCTTAAGCTGAACAACCTCCACGGCTTTTACTTGTTTAGGTTGCATCTTTTGAGCCATTTCATACATCGTGGTTCCCCAACTCACCCCAACAATATCACCGTCCTTCACTGTCTCTTGAAGATAATCCGCACCAAATTGGCTGATATATTCGGTAATGGTTGGATAGTCATCCTTCGGTGAAAACACAACGTGCGCCTCTAACAGATCATATTTTTCTTTAAGCAGTAAGGATAATTCGTTCAAATCCTCAAATGGGTCCATCACTGTGATTTGGACGTACCCTTTTTCTTTTGCATATTGAAGTAGCCGTGACACAGTAGGTCTAGAGAGGTGAAGCTGCTTGGCAATGTCCTGCTGACTATAATCTGATAAGTAATAAAGCCTTGCTGCTTCAATACTTAATTGCTGTTTCTCCCGGTCCATTTGTACGCCTCCCATTTTTTCTTCTATCATAACAAATTGTTCACCTTATGATGCACAAATGTTCATTTGAAGAAAATGGTGTAGGCTGCTTGGAAAGTCTCATGTTTCTTTAATGATTGAATGCCGAATTTCTCTTGAAATTGTCCATTTGTCCCTTCCATATCTGCAATCCCATACCAAGGCTCAATACAAACAAATGGAGCCATCGTTCCCTTTTCTTGATTGTAGGGTGACCAAATGCCAACAAACGGAAAACCACTAAGATCGACCTCTACCCCAAGGCCAGATTGGGAAGACAAGGACACACGAGTGATCTCACTAAAGATCATCGCATCGTGCTGAAATAGCGCAGCCCGAAGCGGAATAGGTTCAAGCTGAACGCCTTTCTCCTTCTCCCTCACCAGCGAATGTCTCAGTTCATATTGGACAGACTCATGTTTACTTGACGGTGTCAGCGTCACCGTATAATCCTCTGTTTGTTCTCCCTCGACAAGCGGGACCCTGAATGCTGGATGTCCGCCGATGGAGAAATACATCTCATCTTCCCCGCTATGATCGATTTCCCAGCCAATCGTCAGCCCATTTTGTAACAGCTCATAACGTATGCGGGCTGTAAACTCATAGGGATATTGTGCAAGATGACGGCCATTGGAGTGATATTGAAAAGTCACCGCATTCTCCGTTTCTTCATATACCTCAAAATCAACATCACGCAGAAATCCATGTTGTGTGAGCTCATAGGTGTCGTCACCAAGCAAATATTGATCATTCTTCAAGCGCCCCACAATTGGAAATAAGACGGGCGACACCCTGCCCCAATAAGTTGGATCACCAGACCACATGTAATGAAGTCCATTCTCCTTGTGAAGCACCTCTCTCACCTCGGCTCCCCTCTTGTTGATCTGAACCAATAGTTGATCATTTTCAATCACTCTCATTCAACACAACCCCTTTCCTTCTCCCTTTATTATGACAGGGATTTTGAATTTGAGTATTAAAAGGAGACCCAACCATTACAGCCTTCATCTAAAAAATTTGAAAAAAGACAGAATTTCGCCAACAAAATGGGATGCTGATGCGTCTAATCTTATATAAAATAAAAGAATGGTTGTTTAACTTGAGGTGACAACGCAAAATTGGCGCTTTTGACATTGATGGGGGATTCATTTTGATGAACAGCAAAGATAGTCGTTTACGTTATATATTAGGATTGGATGGGCTCAGAGCCATTGCGGTATTAGCGGTCGTTGCCTATCACTTACATATTGGGCCTGCGAGCGGTGGGTTTCTTGGTGTGGATTTATTTTTTGTGATTTCTGGTTACTTGATTACAACGATTTTGTTACATAAACAAGAAATGGGCTTTCAGGAGCTATTGCCTTTTTGGATGGGCCGTGTCAGAAGGCTTCTTCCAGCTGCCTATGTGATGATTTTTATCACTGTCAGCTGGTGCGCCATTGCTGGTTCAAACGCATTATTGTCCATTCGGGGCGATGCCTTATCATCCTTTTTTTATGTCAGTAACTGGTGGTATATTTTCCATGACCTGTCTTACTTTGATAGCTTTAATGCCGTATCTCCACTGAAAAATTTGTGGTCATTGGCGATTGAAGAACAGTTTTATATCATCTGGCCGGTGATGTTGATTGCTGGATTGAAGTGGGTCAAAACCAGGTCCCACCTTCCCATGATTACCCTTGGCCTTGCGCTGTTCTCCGCCTTATGGATGGCCATTCTCTATTCGCCGGATACCGATCCAAGCAGGATTTATTATGGGACAGATACCCGTGCATTTGCCCTCCTGATTGGGTGTAGCCTTGCGTTTGTCTGGCCGATGCAAAGACTGTCTAGTAGAAAGTTACTCCCTGTCGGCAGACGTATATTACAAATAGCTGGGTTTGGTTCATTTGCTATTTTCCTGTTGTGTGTATATACAGTAGACGAATTTGACCGCTTTCTATATCAAGGTGGTATGCTGTTATTTTGTTTGAATGCCGCCATCTTGATTGCATGCGTTTGCCATCCTGCAAGCCTCTTAGGGAATTGTCTGTCCTGGCAACCGCTCGTCTGGCTTGGGAAAAGGTCCTACGGTATTTATTTGTGGCATTATCCGATCATTGTAATGACGACGCCTGTCATTGAAATCGGTCAGCCAGCCATATGGCGTGTCACATTGCAGCTCATTGCCATTTTATTGATAGCAGAAGCTTCCTACCGATTGATCGAACAGCCCATTCGTCAGCTTGGTTTCAAACAATATTTTGCGTCTTGGTCTATCTGGAAAAAGGGAATCAAGCAATGGTCTGTGTTCAATCAGGCGATTCTTGGAGTAACGGTGGCTCTCTTGATTTTGTTTACGATTGGGATGTCAAGCTCGTCACATACAGCCCCAGAGGCCAAAGTAGTGACACAAATTAAGACGGTACCAAAAAAAGCAGGAGACCCGGCAGAATCAGAAGCAAAGAATAAGAAAGAAAAGCAGGAGAAGAAAGATGCGACTGTTAAACAATTTCACCAAGTTCTTGCAATTGGCGATTCTGTTATGTTAGATATTGCCTCGAATCTTGAAAAGGTATATCAACAAATCACCATTGATGCGAAGGTCGGCAGACAAATGAGTGAAGCCATCCGCATCGCACCTCAATACGCCTCATTTAACCGAAAAGATGCGGTGATTATTATTGAGCTTGGTACTAATGGCTTTTTCACAGAGGCATCAATGACGTCGTTTATTCAGCATTTTCCAAACGCACATATTTTTCTTGTGAATACGAAGGTTCCTAGAGCTTGGGAGGATGATGTCAATCGAGTGATGCAGCGAGTCGCCAACCAATATAGCAACGTCACATTGGTCGATTGGCACTCAGCTGCTTCAGGCCAGCCAGCCTATTTCCAAGCAGATGGTGTTCATCTGACAACAAAAGGATCTGATATATTGACACAGCTTATTACGGCGGCTATCAAGAAAGTGGGAGATGTGTCATCATAAGCAGATGTGCTGATGCCTATATAAAAAAAGCGGCTACCTCAATGGTAGACCGCTCTCTTTCTTTATTTCCCTAATACAAGTTCATGGAGCACATGGGCGACCCCGGCTTCATTATTGGATTTTGTAACAACATCCGCGACTGCTTTGACATCATCTATGGCATTACTCATGGCGACGCCACAGCCAGCAAATTCGATCATCGACACATCGTTTCCATTATCTCCAATTGCCATGACTTCTTCACGAGAGATCCCTAGCTTCTCAGCTAGAAGCTTCACCGCATTTCCTTTGCTCACATCAGGATGTAGGATTTCAAGGAAGTAGTCTGTGCTTTTCACCATCATATACTTCTCTTTCACGTCAGACGGGATGGCTTGAATCGTCTTTTCCAACCCTTCCGGATGATCAATATACATCATCTTTGGCACTCTGATCGATTGTTCTGCCTCTTCTACAGGCAAATACTTAAGCGGTAATTTTGTTAAATAGGATTCGAGCACCGTGTACTCGCTAATGTCGCGATTCGGTGTATATAAATGAGTGGAATCGAAATAATGCATTGGGGTATCCAGCTCACGGCTCAACTTATATAAAGATGTCAAATCATCGTAGGATAATGTTAGTTCTGACACGACTTCATTTGTATGACTATTTTGAACGAGTGCTCCATTGTAAGCAATCACAAAATCCCCCTCTTGATCAAGCTGAAGTTCCTTTAGATAGCGACGGACACCGCCAATTGGTCTACCTGTGCATAAAACAATCTTGACTCCTTCTGCCTTCGCCTGTTGAATGGCTTCAAAGGCTGCATCCGGCACCATATGTTGATCATTTAATAACGTACCATCCATATCAATTGCGACTAACTTATACATTGGTTACTCCCTTTCATCAGCATAAACGTGCTGTCACTAATTTGAGCAATCATCACATGATTTCATGTTGAATGATCATACTATTTACCTATTTTACCCTAACGTTTTTTCTCTTACTGTCTACTTGTTCCTACCTGTAAAAAATGGCGGATCTGCACTCTATTCTATCGTACTCTATTCCTCCTGCTTTGAATAGAGTTCACCTGGTTTTCTCATAAATGAAGGGACAAATGTCCTTCATTGGATATTTTGAAACTAGCAGATCTAATTGTATGATGGATGCAAAGAAGGGAGGTGTCGGATTCGATGACATTTACGAGAGGTAAATTGTCAAAAATGTCTGGTGTACATATTGAAACCATTCGTTTTTACGAAAATGAGGGCGTGCTTCCTGAGCCAGAAAGAGCGCATAATGGCTATCGTTTATATGATGAAAATTACGTTCTCATGCTATCCTTTATTACTGAAGCTAGAAAGCTAGATTTCTCATTAAAAGATATTCGAGAGATTATCACATTATTGTTCGAAGACCAGTCAAGAACAGGAGCTGAACAGCTGCTCGAACAAAAAATAGATGATATTCAAAAATCCATTCTAGAGCTAAAGAGGAAGAAGGCTGCCATTCAATTGCTAACGAAACAAACATTAGCCCACATTAGCTAATTGTAGCCGGTGTCCACATGCACTTCTCTCTGAACATCAGGTATACTAGAGACAGCTTGACCTGACACCAAATAAGAGAAAGGGGTTTGAGCAGAATGAGAATTGGAACAATTGGAACAGGTGTGATTGTAGAAGGATTCCTGCAGGCGATCGAACAGCTGGATGATGCTTCTTGTCACGCTGTCTATTCTAGACAAGAGACAACAGCAAAGAAACTCGCAGATCAATTTGGAGTTGAGACGACCTATACGGATCTATCTGACATGCTAAAAGATCCTCAGATTGATGCTGTATATATCGCATCACCGAATCGTCTACATAGCGAGCATGCCACGGCAGCATTGAAAAATGGAAAACATGTGATTTGCGAAAAGCCCTTCACCTCTACCGTCAAAGAGCTGGAGGCCCTAATCGCTCTTGCAAAAGAAAAGCAATTGCTATTATTTGAAGCCATTACCACGGTTCATATGCCAAACTATCATTTAATCAAAAAACACATTCATCAAATAGGCAGAATCAAAATGGTGCAATGCAACTATAGTCAATATTCTAGTAAATATAATCAACTTCTAGCCGGCGAAACGCCAAACGTCTTTAATCCAGCATTTTCTGGTGGTGCCTTAATGGACATTAACATCTACAATGTCCATTTCATCATGAATCTCTTTGGGACACCGGAACAGGTTCGCTATCAAGCCAACCGTCACCCAAATGGGATTGACACATCTGGTGTTCTAACCTTTACTTACCGTGATTTCATGGCTACAAGTGTCGGCAGTAAGGATACAAACAGTCTGAACTTTGTACTCATTCAAGGTGAAAAGGGATTCATCCATGTAAAAAATGGTGCAAATGGCTGTGAGGAAGTATTGCTACATACCGGTGACCAGGTCATTTCACTCAATGCACAAACGAACCCAAACCGATTATTTTATGAAGCAGAAGCCTTCCAGCACATCATCGCAACAAAAGACCATGAACTATGTTATGCATGGCTCGACGACAGTCTATCCGTCATGAAAGTTCTTGAAGCAGCAAGGAAAGACGCCGGAATTATCTTCCCAGCGGACCATTCTTAATAAAAAACCGTCTTCTGATAAGGAAGACGGTTTTTGGTGTCAAATACTCTTTGAATACGCCACAAGGCGCTGAGACATATGATTGACTTCATCGACTGAAGCATTCACTTGCTCTGTTAAAGCAGCCTGTGTTTGAGTCAATGCTGTCATATTTGAGATGTTTTCAAGAATTTGATCAATTTGGGTTTTCATTTCGGTTAAACTAGATTCAATGTTTTCAGTTGCATTGGCACTATGAAGCGCCAGCTTACGCACTTCATCAGCTACTACTGAGAATCCGCGTCCTTGCTCGCCAGCTCTAGCTGCTTCAATCGCAGCATTCAGACCAAGCAAGTTTGTCTGGTTGGCTACTTCTTTGATTAAATCTGAAATATTTTTCGTTTCATCTGCACTGCTTTTTGCTAGATTCGCAGCAGATGTCGATTGCTCTTGAGCGACTGCAAGTTCTTGTGCCTGGTTTGTTACAGAGCTGATGCCAGATACCATCTCACTAATGGAGTTTGAAAGTTGTTCCACTTGTGAGGCCATGTCATTGGCTGTTTTCTCTTTATTTTTTTCTAAGGTGATGTCTTGGATCGTTCCCGCCACACGGAGAGGTATCCCCTTTTCATCTCGGAGCGTTTCTCCGCCTGCATGATACCAGCGGTACTCGCCGTTCTTTCGCTGCAATCTATAATCAGTGTCAAATGGTGTACGCCCTGAGTGATCATTCAAATGCTTGGCAAAAGCTTGTAAAGCCAATTCTTTATCATCAGGATGCAACCGATCGCTCCAGCTACTCAAGACGTTAGGGAAGTCTTTTTCATCTGTGAAACCAAGGGTTTTTCTGAATTGTGGTGACCACCAGAACTCATTGTTTGGATTGATTGGATCACCAGCTTCCACTACCATGTCCCAAGGAGCCTCTACAAGCGCACGATTGATCAAGTCATACCTTGTCACAAATGCTTGGAGCTCTTCTTCTTTTAATTTCTGATCATGAATATCAAAAAGGGCACCCGCCACACGAAGAGGTACACCACTCTGGTCACGAATGGTCGTCCCAGTAGCCTTGAACCAACGATAATCCCCATTTTTCAACATGAGACGATATTCAATATCAAATGGCGTGCGACCAGAATGATCCAAGAGATGCGTAGAGAACGCATTTAGACTGTATTCTTGCTCCTCTGGATGGATACGAGATGCCCAGCTGTCTAAGACGTTAGGGAAATCGTGCTCATTTTGAAAGCCAAGCATGTGGCGGAACTCGTCGGTCCATATGAATTCATTTTTTGGATTCACAGGATCTCCCGCCACAACTGTCATATCCCATAATCCAACTTTAATCGCTTTCGTCACTAGATTCATACGCATTTGGAGATGTTCGTGCGCCTCCTGCATCTTTTGCAAAGCCTCATTTATTTGGGCTACTGCTTCTATTGTTTGACCGGACGAGAACGAAGCAGTATCAAGTCTCGCTGATAAATCCCCCTTCTCGATACGTTCAATTAATTGACTACTTTCATCTAGAAGGATACTGGTTGATACATCACTTGCTTTTCTCATAAACATTTTCAAAAACTCCTTTCTATTCCTTTTATTTAATTTCATATGATTTCACAGTGATAAAGAATAATTATTAGGACTTTAGTAACAAATGATATATCGGCAAAAAAAGACAATTGTTTATGTCGCAAGTGAAATGAATACCTTTTTTCTCATAAGGAGGAAAAAAGTATTTTATTATAAGATGAAAGAATATCAAGAGAAAATAGAGCCTTAATAGAGTGAACCATCTTTTTGTCTGAAAAATCTCTATTTTTATGTTGACACTTCCGTCATGAAAAAAGAAAATGGAACTTAAGCATTTTTAAAAAAAGGAGAACGTCATGAGCGCGAATCAAGAACAACATGAATTAAAAAAGCTTTTATCACCGCGTCACATTCGTATGATTGCGATGGGCGGGGTCATTGGTACAGGAATCTTTAAAGGAAGTGCCGATACAATCGGTTTGGCGGGTCCTGGGGTAATCTTCTCCTATGTATTTGCGGGACTATTACTTCTCATTGTCATGGCAGCATTAGCTGAAATGGCCATTGTTTATCCGGGGAACAACCTCCGTGACTTGATACAGATTGCGCTTGGTCAACGTTTTTCATTTGTCGTCGGTTGGGTCTATTGTTTTATGTGGCTCACTGTTTGTGTCATTGAGATCATTGCAGCAGGTAGTTTACTACAATATTGGATGCCGCATGTGCCGCTATGGTCCTTATGTTTACTCTGCTCGCTTTTGGTCATCGGAATTAATTTAAATAATGTAAAGTATTTCGGGGAAATTGAATTTTGGTTTGCTGGATTAAAGATTTTTGTCATTATTGTCTTTATTATTCTCGGTGCAGCATTATTATTTGGGATCATTCCAAGCGAACAAAGTGCGCCAGTCCTCACCAACTATCAAAACTTCATTCCGAACGGATGGGGGGCTATTTTTGCCTCATTACTCGTCGTTATTTTCTCTTATGGGGGCTCTGAACTAATTGGGCTGACCATTACAGAGACAAAGGATGCCGAGAAGGTGTTACCTGGTGTTGTAAAAAGTATGATGTGGCGGATTATCCTATTTTACACATTGCCGATTTTGATTATATGTGGACTCATTCCTTGGAATCAAATTGACCCAAATAACAGTCCTTTTGTCCAAGTCTTTTCAGCCGCTGGGATGCAAGGTGCATCTCACTTCATTAATTTCGTGTTAATTACTGCTGTGCTTTCTGCGGCCAATTCAGGAATTTACGGAACGACGAGAATGATTCATTCATTATCAAAATCAGACGGCGGTCCGAAAAAGCTAGCACAGGTCAATAAAAGAGGCGTGCCCATTTTGAGTTTATGGGTAACGGTTATATTCCTTTTAATTGGCACATTCTTTGCTTATTTATACCCTGAGCAGATTTTCAGTTATATGCTCGCCATTCCTGGTTTTGCCGTGTCTCTTATTTGGATCAGCATTTGCGTCGCACATTTAAAACTGCGTCCAAGGTATCCACAAGAGCCGTACTTTAAGGTGTGGTTGTTCCCTTATTTGACATTATTTGCAGCCCTTGTACTCAGTGTGAGTTTTGCTATGTTCCTATTCAGACAGGAAAATCTACCAAGTTCGATCATCAGTATCGGTTTCTTAGTAGCTGCAATTATTGCCTCATTCTTAATGAAAAAGAAAGCCTAAACATGAAAACCCGCCTGATTGGCGGGTTTTTAGTTTGTCATTACCTCAAAATCGACGGATGCTTTTGGAATACCATTGATGATGATGGTGAGCGTATGGATACCTTCATAATGCTTTCTTGTCGTCATATCCTGAAAGGACTGTGACCTGACAAATTCTCTGTGGAGAGCCGAGTCGGTTTCAAATTCGGTGATTTTAAACACCTTTTGATTCCGAGTGCCACGAGATTTGACGTAATCAATGGCATACTCCACACGCAGCTTGAGTGATGACTCAGCATGAAGAGTGAAATGAAAAGTCATGCTCTCTCCGATATGAATAGCATCTTGCACCAGCTTCAAATCTATCACTTGAATCGATGGGTCATCCCCATAGCCAAACAAATTCATGATTTCCGGATCTCCCTTTTTTAATAAAGTACGGGATGCATGTTTGACAATCCAATTCGTCTGTTGGCTGGTTCCATACCATCTTTTGACCGTTTTTTTCATGAAATCAGGCTGTATCGCAGATATGTCATTTAAGTGATTGGCTACACTTTTTTGCACATATCGGGACGGATCTGACTTCAAGTTTTCCAAAATAGGAAGCGTCACCGTAGGGTCCTTTTTCAGCGCCGGAACAGACATGCCCCAAGGTAAACGCGGACGACATCCTTCACTGGCTAGCCTACGAATATGTTCATTTTGATTTTGTGACCAAACAAGCATTTGCACCAGCATCTTCTCTTGATGTCCAATGAGAAAAGGCCGAACCGCAAATTCAGAAGTGGATAGGGACGTAAAGAATTCTATTGCCTGGATAGAGACGTCCCAATGTCCAAGACCATACACCTCAACATAGTCTGGAAACACGAGTGCACTAAGTCCTGTAAAATGAGGTGCAACCTTTTGCAACACATCAATGGCATGCTCGTAATCCTCTGGCAAACAGGCATGCATCGATTCAGTGACTCTTCTCATCCGTCCTTTTAACTCAAGCTGTGACCAATCCTCTTGGAAAACTAGTTGTTGAAATTGATTCGTATCAAATCCAGTTGATTCTTTCTCCAGTTCATTACCTAACTCTTGAATAAATGATGCATGATAGACATTTTTTAATGGTTCGATTGTATCCGCCTCCCACATATCAATAGTTTACCTCAATGGTTGAAAAGTAGTATCGTGACAGGATGGAAAAAGCCCAATTCCGTAGAACTGAGCTGCTAACACTATAAAAACATATTGATGATCATAATAAATGCGATGGAACTAACTGATATTATCGTTTCCATGGCTGTCCATGTCAGGAATGTCTCCTTCATGGTCATACCAAAATACTCCTTAATCAACCAAAAACCTGAATCATTCACATGAGATAAAATCAAAGAACCCGCTCCTGTTGCTAAAACAAGAAGTTCTCGGCTCACATCCGGCATCGATGCAGCAATTGGCGCCACAATTCCAGCCGCCGTCATCATCGATACCGTGGCAGATCCTGTTGCGACACGAATGACCGCCGCAATCAGCCAACTCAGCAAAATCGGTGAAATCGGCGAGTGTTTGGCTAAATCCGCAATATACTCACCAACACCTGAATCAATAAGCACATTATTGAATGCCCCGCCAGCTCCAATGACCAGAAGAATGGATGCGATCGGTCCTAAGCACTCATTACTAAATGAAAGCACACGGTCACGGCTCATGCCTTGCATAAAGCCAAGACTAAAGAAAGAATACACCGTTGCAATCAGCAAAGCTGTAATAGGATCACCAATATACTTAAATATTTGAAACCACATACTCTCCTCAGGTAACATGACATCTGCTAGTGTGGCAAGCAGCATGAAAATAACCGGAAGCAAAATCGTAAACATTGTATTCACAAAGCCTGGCAGCTGTCGATCTTCATTTCGTTCAGTGAATTGTTTTTTTAACAACGCTGGAACTGGTTTATGTATTCGCTTGCCAATCCACTTCCCATATAGCGGTCCTGCAATAATAGCGGTTGGCAAACCGACAATGATTGAAAGGAAAATCGTTTTACCGACGTTTGCTTGATAGATGCCCACGGCTGCCATAGCAGCTGGATGCGGCGGCACAAGGCCATGCACAACAGACAATCCGGCGATGAGTGATATCCCAATTGTGACGAGTGATATGCCTGTTTCAATCGCAATGGTAAAAAGTAAAGGTATGAGAAGAACGAAGCCTACCTGGAAAAAGACAGGTATCCCCACGATAAAGGCAACGAACATCATCGCCCAATGAACATTTTTCGTCCCAAATCGGCTGATTAATGTTTGAGCAATTCGCTCAGCCCCCCCTGATTCAGCCATCATTTTCCCGAGCATGGTGCCAAGTGCAAGAACAATGGCTAGCAACGATAAGGTATTCCCAAGTCCTGTTTTGATCGATTGAATGATCTCCTGAAAATCCATTCCCGTAGCAAAGCCGACTAACATAGAAGTAATCATTAAACTGACAAACGGATTCAACTTAGCGACTGTAATGAGAATGAGTAAAAGGACAATCGCTGCGATCACGATGAATAAAAGCATGCTCTCCCACCTTCTCCCCGATGTTTAACGGTTTTGTTTTAACTGAAACGCACTAATGACATCAAATTCATCTTTCAGTTTGTCATAGAGACGTTCGTACAAATAAAATAGCTCTATGTATGTCTCATTGTTCTTCATATTAGGTTCATGACGGGCAGAGATCCGGATCCATTCTTGTACTTCTTCCATCTCTTCCATAAAGCCTAAACTATGAAGTGCTAAAACAGCCGCTCCAAGTGCCGATGCCTCGTAGCTTTCTGGGACAAGCACTTCCCTTCCCATCGTATCCGCCAAAATTTGCCGCCACAGTGGTGATTTTGCAAAGCCACCTGAAGCCCGGACATCCTTTGCTGATCCCGTCAAATCTCTTAGCGCAACACCAATTGAGAAGACACTCATCATGACGCCTTCTAACACGGCTCGAATAAAATGCTCCCGCTTATGCTGAAGACCGATCCCAAAAAAGGTACCTCTCGCATTTGGATTCCAATAAGGTGCTCGCTCTCCAGTTAAAAATGGCAGAAACAACAACCCCTCTGAACCAGCTGGAACCTTCCCCGCAATTTCAATCATCAAATCATAAGGGTCCACACCAAGACGTTTGGCAACCTCTACCTCCGAAGAAGCAAATTCGTCTTTCAGCCATCTCAGCATGATTCCCCCGTTGTTAGTTGGTCCTCCCACCACCCAATGCTTGTCTGTCAGCGCATAGCAAAACGTTCTTGATTGTTCATCTGTGATGGGCTTGTCCACGACCGTACGGACAGCACCGCTTGTCCCAATCGTGACAGCAACCTCTCCTTTGCCGATGGCGCCAACGCCAAGATTCGCTAAAACACCATCATTCGCACCTACGACAAATGGCGTATCTTCTGCAATTCCCATCCGGAGTGCGATCTCAGGCTGAAGTCCCCTTAGCTGGTGAGTGGTTGGAACAAGTTCAGAAAGCTGGCTCGCATCAATTCCTGCAATACGAAGCGCCTCCTCATCCCATTGAAGCGCTTCCAAATGGAACAATCCTGTCGCCGAAGCGATTGAATAATCGACCACATACTGACCAAAGAAATGATAAAGAATGTATTCCTTTATTGAAATAAACTTTGCTGCCTGTTTGAAGATTTCAGGTGTCATTTCTTTCATCCAACGTATTTTTGAAAGCGGTGACATTGGATGGATCGGCGTACCTGTTTTTTTATAAATATGAAAGCCATCCAAATCCGTGATAATGTGCTTCGCTTGTTCTGCACTTCTGTTATCCGCCCAAATAATACTGTTCGTTAATGCCTTGCCTTCCCCATCCATCACAATTAAAGAATGCATCGCCGTACTGATTCCCACACCTACAAGGTGCTTTACGTCAAAACCTACTTTCGAGACTGCGCCTCTGACACTGGCAATGACCGCCTCCAAAATATGTTCAGGGTCCTGCTCCACCCATGCCGGTTTCGGCTGAATGAGATCATAATGAACAGAATGCTTTGATATTACTTTCCCCTTCGGTCCAAAAAGAACTGCTTTTGTACTGGTTGTTCCAATATCCAAACCAATTATCGCCTGGTTCTCCTTCATCTGTATCACACCCAATCATTGATTTGAACTAGATTACTAGTTTTGCCACCCCCGTTAAATCCCATTATAGGAATATTTTTTTCGATATTCAACGACCAAAAAGAAAATTATTTTCATTCAAAGACGCAAAACCGCTACCACTATTGCATTTTTCACTATTAGAAAAATTTATTTTTAGAACCATTACACCCTTTTTTGAGAAATCGTTTCTCTCATCTTTTTTAAGTTTGTTAGAGTTTCTTGCTGTCTTAAATGTGCAAGTGAAAAATACAGCACGTCAATGACAGTGAGCTGAGCAAGCCTTGCAGACATCGCTTCTGTTCGAAAAGCTGTTTCTTGTGTTGATGTGTACAGGGTGACATCTGCAAGCTGACTCAATGGTGAGCGTTGATAACTTGTAATGCCGATCGTCGTCGCTCCCTTTTCTTTTGCTGTTTTCATCGCATCGAGTAAATCCTTGTTTCGACCAGAATGTGAAATACCGATGACTGTACTTTTTTGATTCAGTAAGCCTGCAGACATCGCTTGAAAGTGAGAATCTGTATGGACAATACAATTGATGCCCGTTCTCATAAACTTATGAAAAGCATCTGTTGCAATGAGACCAGACCCACCACTTCCATAGAATTCTACACGTTCTGCTTGATGAATGAATTGGACGGCTCTCTCTACATCCGTAGGATTCAGTAATTGAAAACTATCCTTTAAAGCAGAGATATTCGCCTGAAACACCTTTTGCATAAAAACAGCGGTATCATCATCCATACTCATTTCTTCATCTACGTAATTAGGTTTTGTTTGATCTATTTCCTGGGCAATAGCGATCTTCAAATCTTGATAGCCCTCAAATCCGAGTCTTTTACAAAGACGAAAAATCGTTGCCTCTGAGCTTCCCGTCTTTTTGGCAAGCTCTACAATAGACAAATGAATGATGCCTTGGGGCTCACTTGTAATATGTTCAGCAATGACTTTCAACTTAGGCGGCAATCCCCTGCTGGCTGCCCGTATCTTTTCGATACTACTTAAACTGATAGAAGACACTTAACTTCACTCCTTCCTGATTTTTGTTAACGCCTCCATTTCTCCACATTCCCATTTTATAGAAAAGAAGCCTATTTGCACAGACTTCTTTCTATTGATCTCTCCATTATTGAAAGTGTCGTCAGATGAGTCATAGCATAGGGATTGTTATTTTGACGGTTTAAAAGGATGCTTTTCACAAAAATAAAAACAGGTAGGTGAGTACCTGTTTTATTTTTCTCCAATATCTTTGAGATACTGTTCTTGTTCTTCCTTAGTGAAATTCCCAAGAAAATTTTCTTTAACTTCTGGCTCATCTTTATATTCATCCCAGTCTATAAAACGGTCTGCTAAATCAGCATCATAACTCATTGAACCTATTTTTTTTGATCTATATTGTAAAGAAGCTGAGAATCCATACTTCTCCTGTTCACCATTTACATAGCCATCTATGTTAATATCCCCCATAGGATTTATGGTCACATCCTTTTCAAACGTTATGGTTTTAATAAAGTTATGGATGTCCATTTCATGTAAATCTTCTTCAATTTTTGGCTTCATCATCTCTGCAAACTCTTCTGCTTTTTCTTGATCGCTTTTCTTTTTCACCACATCATTTGAACTGTACCTATTATGGTGAACAACTAAAGCGGTCACTGAGATGAGGACGATCATTATTAAAACTGATACAAGTTTTATTGTGTTTTTCATGTAGGGCATCACTCTTCCATTACTGTTAAAATGGACAAAGATAAAACAGGTAGGTGTGTACCTGTTTTACTGTTTTACTCTTTTTCTCCAATATCCTTGAGATACTGTTCACGCTCTGTTTCAGAGAGTCTTTTAAGATAGTTTTCTTTAATTTCAGGTTCATTTTTATACTTATCCCAGTCTTTAAAACGATTTGACAACTCAGGATCATAACTCGTTGAACCTATTTTTCTAGCTCTATATTGTATAGAAGCTGAGAATCCGTACTTCTCTGATTCACCATTTACATAGCCATCTATGATAATATCCCCCATAGGATTGATGGTCACATCCTTTTCAAACGTTATACTTTTTATAAAATGGTGGATATCTCTTTTATGTAAATGTTCCTCAATTTTCGGCTTCATCTTTTCTGCAAGCTCTTCTGCCTTTTCTTGATCGCTTTTCTTTTTCATCACATAATTTGAGCTCACTCTATTATGGTGTACAACTATAGCAGTCACTGAGATGAGGACCATCACTATTAAAACTGATACAAGTTTTATTGTGTTTTTCATGTAGGGCATCACTCTTTCATTAATCCTGTGAAATAAGCAAAAATAAAAACAGGTAGGTCAGTACCTGTTCTATTTTTCTCCAATATCTTTGAGATACTGTTCTCGTTCTTCCTTAGTGAAATTCCCAAGAAAATTTTCTTTAACTTCTGGCTCATCTTTATATTCATCCCAATCTATAAAACGGTCTGATAAATCAGGATCATAACTCATTGAATCCACTTCACCAGATTCATACATTAATAATGCTTCGAAACCAAATCTCTCTGGTTCATCATTGATATATCCTCGAATAATGATATGCCCCATCGGATTGATCGTCACTTGATTTTCAAATGTTATACTTTTTATAAAATGATGGATATCTTCTCCGCGTAAATCTTCTTTTATTTTTGGCTTCATCTTTTTTGCATACTCTTCTGCTTTTTCTTGATCGCTTTTCTCTTTTTCTTGCATGTTGTCATTTCCTCCTAAATGTTTTGAATTTTTTTGCTTATCATGTTGAAAAATGAGTAAAATGACTGCGATGACAATGATAAGAAGTAAAGCACACAAAATTTTAATTGTATTTTTCATTATAAGTAACTATCCACCTTTTATAAAGTTTAATATTTTACACATAAAATAGATATTTATCCCATCGTATATTATAATTTACATATTAATATTATTACAGGAGTGACAATTTTGTCTAAGAATTTAGGGTCATATAAATTGACAGATAAAGATTATAATCTAATTTCCTCGAGGTCTTATAGTCTAGAAAACTATAAAGAATCTCAAGAAATAAAAATTAGCAATGGTAGAAAAATGTATGTCGTTGACTATAAAGAAACAAAAAAGGGACTTAACGCACTAACCCTTGTATCTAAGGATGACTATCTCCGTTCCAATAAAGGAAAAGACCTAACCAAAATCAAAAACGCCGTCATCGCCTACCGTGGTTCAGAACCTATTGGTCAAGGACAATACAAAGATACCATTAAAAAACATGGAAAAAAAGAGTCGGATGATTTCCTTTCTACCATGTTGACAAAACTCCCTCCTTTTAGCCAGTCTAAAGCTTCAAAAGAGGCTATCACCAAATTTGCATCAGGGACTACTACCTATGTAAATGAAATTGTACAAGATTGGTTGGTTTCGGATACGAAGCATTTGGCCCTCAATATACCTTTTGAAAACGATAAAGAGAATCAGATGATTCAAGCAGATCGATATGCAAAGAGTATACATAAGAAGATGCCCAATGCCAAGATGTATGTGACAGGGCATTCTTTGGGTGGATCTAATGCTTCCTATGTTCTTGTGAAAAATGATTTCATTAAGGGCGGCGTGACGTTTGAGAATCCAAATATTTATCCAAACCTATCACCCGATCTACAAGCAAAAGCATTAAAAGGTGATTATCAAGGTAGATTAACTGAATATATCAATCTAAATGATGGACTCTCTCTCTTAAATCGACATACAGCAGAAATAGGCCAAGTGAAAGTCATGTATGATGCCGCTCTACCTAAGGGCGTTGATTACGCCAGTGACGACAATAAATTATTGACAGATTTTCTCAATCAAAAAGTACTGTTTGCCAATCCCTCACTGGATGCCCACTTATTTCTTGAAGCCCTAGCTGGAAGCCATGGGTTAGATCGTTATTCCTTTTCATCAAATGGTTCCGTTAAGACCCTTGATGATATGTTAAGAAAAAATCCTGCCCTTACGATGGCGATGCTAAAACAATTGAATCAAGCCAATGTCGCACAAAATAGCGCGGTGGCTATTTTAATCAAATCACACGTGTTGATGAATATGGGTCAGAGATTCTCGAGTCTTGCTGAACACAATATGCAGAAAATCGTTCGTAAAATCGAGCGTCTAGATAACAAAGTGGATCAATCTGTGGACAGTGTTCGCTCAAGATTTAAACAGATTGTTGGCTTTGGTGCGTATGATCAATTAAATGCCGCGGATGTTGATGCTGTGATTTCTCACTTGAAAACAGAGGGGAAAGAGAACGAATTTTATTCTGTTAAATCACATGATATCGCAATCGATGCCGCCATGAACATGAAGAGATGGATCGATTCTGTGGCCGATGATATAAGCGAACTAGGGAATCAATACCATGATGCAGATACAGCCCTTGCGAAGAATATGGGTATTTCTTAAGGAGAACAAAAATGGAATTTACAAAGAAGAAACCAACAGATGCAGATCGTTTTTTACAAAGATTAACGGATACACATACGACAACATCCATTTTCTCTCAAGCCAATTTAAATACAGAGGACATGACCCCAGCGGAACTTGCCGCTTTGAAAGCAAAGATGAAAGAGGAACAGAAAACAGCCCTAACTCAAGCCATTCGTCAATACCTTCAGAATGAATTTGCAGAAGACCGTCAACATGCACAAACCATTATAGATCAGCTTGATACCCTTCAATCCAAAGTCGCTGATTATAAAGGTCAAATTAGCTCTAATATGAAAGGTAAAGCCATCGATTCTTTGACAGAGAAAATCGATCAGAGGCTCAAGTTCAACGAACTGAAAGAAGATGTTCAAGCCGTCATCGACTCTATCGGCCTTTAAATGAACCTTCCACCAGATGAATCTTTTCCCCTTCTCACTCGTATATCATAAAAGAGTGTTTGATTTGAAAGGAGAACTGTTTATGGGATATATTTTGTTATTTTCGGTTGTGATCGGTCTTGTCTTGACCCTCTTACTCACACCACTTCGATTGATCATCAAAAGGAAAGATGCAGAGAACCAAGTGCCGCTCAGCTGGATTGCGGGACTCGCTTTGGTCTTCATCATCGGGATTTTTGGTTTCTATTACATCACCAATTTAGATCGTAACCTTTCTTCACTATGGCTGATTGGACTTGTTGTGACAGCAGCAGGCGCCTTGTTGTCAGTGGGATTGGAACGAAAAATCAAAGGCGTGTTGTTCCTCATTCTGTTGCTGCTTGGCGTCTATATGGCAACAGCTTTTCTATTCAATGCGAATGAGAAATACGATGTCTCCAAAATGGAGCAAAAAGTAGAAATCAAAGCATTTGAAGAGACGGAAACCCCTGCAAGCGTACCACCGCAATTTGCACGAAATAAAATGAAGAAGTCGTTTGGACAAGTACCCAATACAAGCTATTACGAACTTGGGAGCTTGCAAATTCAAAAGGTAAATGGTGAATATGTGTACATTGCACCAGTAGAATTCTCGGATTTCTTCAAATGGATTCGAGCAGGCAGTACACCAGGTTACTTTACATTAAGTGCCACCGACTCTTCTGCGAATCCAAAGTTTGTGAAAACAGAGATGGTCTATACGCCTTCCTCTTATTTCAACAAGGAAATTGAGCGACATATCCGCCTCCAATATCCAGAGTTGATTTTCTATGGAGAGACTCAGCTTGAAATCAATAACGAAGGAAAACCATATTACATTCAAACTTATGGTGATTTCATCTCTGCAAGAAACGGTTTTAAAGCAGATGGCTTGGTGGTTGTCGATGCCAAAACCGGAGATACGAAAAAGTATGCATTAGATCAAGTACCTGCGTTTATTGATGGTGCCGTTTCTCCAGAGGCGGTCAGCTTGCAAAATAGTTACTTTGGAAACTATATACATGGATTCTGGAACAGTCTTTTTGGAAAATCAGATGTGAAGCTTCCTTCAGATGAAGGAACAGAAGCCAATGTGAGTCCAGTGTTTGACTCAAAAGGAGATATGTATTACTTTACTGATTTCACGAGTCCAAAAGAGGGCGTTGATTCCATGCTTGGGTATGCACTAACGAATGCCCGCACAGGAAAAGCCACTTATTATACAGGGAATCTCGAAGAATCTTACATGGATTCTCAAGGTGCTCTGCAAATTATTGAAAAGCGATTTATCGAGAAAAAATGGAAAGGGCGCATGCCTATTCTCTATAATTTCTATGGTGAAGCTAGCTGGCTCACACCTGTGCTTGATTCAAACGGGTTCCTGCAAAATTACTTTATTGTATCTGCGGCCAACCCTGAAATTGCTGCGTTCGCTTCCACACCAAATGAAGCACTAAGAGCCTATAAAACGGCACTTCAAAAAGGCGGCGGCACAGTCAACAGCACTTCTAAGCAAGAAAAGAAAGACACCACTGGCAAAGTCAAACGTGTTTATAAAGAGAAAACTGGAGATTACACGACCGTCACCTTCCTATTAGACGACGGAGGAAACTATACGATGTCATCTGAGAAGGAGCCTCTTGTTATTTACTTAACAGAAGGCGATCAAGTCACAATCAAATTCACAGATACAGGTGAAATTTTCCTCCCAGTCGATGAGTTAAAGATCAAAGGTTTATAAAATAAAGACGCTTTTCCTAATACGGGGAAGCGTCTTTTCTCACTTTCTTCAATAATTCAACCAGCAATTCCTTATTCTTATTCCCACCTGTCATCGGAGATTCAATATAAGAAAATTTCCGCTTAAAGTCCATTCCTCTAACAGAAATGACAGCCAATTCACCGCCAATGCTGCCTCTTTGGAGGACATATTTTGATAAAACGGATAGCCCCATTCCATGGATCACCGCTTCTTTAATCGCTTGATTGCTGCTAAAGGTTACAAAGGTTCTCGCTTTCAGTCCATTTGATTTCAGCACGTGCTGCAAATATTCTCCTGTACCTGATCCCTCTTCTCTCGTGATCCATGTTTCGTTTTGTAATTGATCAATCGTGACGTCTTTTTTCTTAGCAAAAGAGTGATCTAATGGAGCCACAATGTAGAGCGCATCCTCTAAAAAGGTTTCCACAGATAGCTCTTTTTCGTTCGTCTGCCCTTCGATGAGACCAATATCCACATGGAACAAGCGGACATGTCTGGCAATCGCCTCTGTATTATCGATGATCACCTCAATATCAACATGAGGATACAACTCATGGAATTCTGCCAATATTTGTGGCAGCACATACTCCCCAATGGTAAAGCTCGCCCCGATTGTCAATTTCCCTCTTGCCAGATGATGATGCTCATAAATATCCTGCTTCGCCTGTTCATACAAACGAATGATTTGCTTTGAACGGTGATACAACATATCCCCAGTTGGTGTCACGGTTAATTGCTTTGGCGAACGATTGAGCAGAACAGTCTGGAATTCCTGCTCCAAGTTCTTAATATGAAGACTGACACTTGGCTGAGAAATCCGCAGCTTCTGGGCTGCCTTTGTAAAGTTCTTCTCCTCCACGACTGTCACAAATGTCTTCAGTGCATCGTAATACATCTGTCCCTCTCCTATCAGAAATCTTAATCCAACACCTTCATCACATATATTTTACTAATTCCCCGACAGCTCGTAAAGGTCTACCTGAAACGAAATATTTAATAAAAATATTTACTAATTTTTTTATAGACTCTATACTGATAGGAGATATTTTCTATAGGAGGTGCTGACTTGGCAGCAAAAATAAAGGACATTGCCGAAAAAGCCGGATTATCGATAGCTACTGTTTCTCGTGTACTGAACCAAGATCCCACTTTATCTGTTACGGATCAAACACGCGAAAAGGTATATGCCGCCGCCGAAGCTCTGTCCTATCAAAAAAAGACATTCAAACATTCATTAAAAAAAATCGCCTTTCTCTATTGGATGACCGAAAAGGAAGAGCTAGAGGATATTTATTTCAGATCCATTCGTTTGGGCATTGAGGCATTAACCAATACGCGGAGCTTAAATATCACCGCTTACAACCCGACTGATGGTTTACACTCAATCGACCCTGCAACAGAAGGGATTATCGCCATCGGGCGATTTAAGAAGGATGAGCTTGATCAATTATATACGATCACACAACACGTCGTTTTTATGGATACGTCGCCAGATGAAGATCGGTTTGATTCCGTGAAGCCAAACCTAAAACGAATTGTTGAAAAAATCATCGATTCCTTCGTCGAAAAACACCATCATACCATTGGGTTTATAGGAGGCACAGATCTCGACCTTCATACAAAGAGGCATATCCCAGATATTCGAGAAACGACCTTCCGTCAATACATGAAAGCAAACCATGCATTGGATGAACGATTCGTGTACATCGGTCACCAGTTCTCGGTTGATGAGGGATATTCCCTGATGATGAAGGCAATCGATGAGCTTGGTGATGATTTGCCAACCGCCTTTTGCGTTGCCAGTGACCCTTTGGCGATTGGCTGTTTACAAGCATTAAACGAGCGCGGGTTTTCCCTACCAAACCGAGTGAGCGTTTTTAGCATCAACAATATTCACGTCTCACAATATGTCTCGCCACCACTTACGACCTATCATATCCATACATCACTGCTCTGTGAGACGGCTGTCGATTTACTTTTAGAAAGGCTTGTTGACGGCAGAACATTACCTAAAACCGTGCTCATCGCCTCAGAGCCTGTTTTTCGAAAGAGCACCATCTAACAGCAAAAAGCCCTGACTCGTGAAAGGGGCTTTTTTTCTCTCTAAATCGGTAAAAAATTTTACTTAATAAATTTAATAAAATGTGTTTACTTTTTTTACTCAAGTTGATATTCTCACATTAAGAAAGCGTTTTCTTGTTATTTGGAAAAAAGGATGAAAGGGGATAACCAATGAAAAAGGGAACATGGGCGACTTTATCGGTAGTCGTTGGTACTGCCGTTTTACTACTTTCAGCATGCGGACCAGGAGATGACAATTCAAGCGCGACACAGACAGCGTCCTCTACTGGTACAAAGACCTTGCTAGTATGGGAGGATGTCAAAAAGTCTGAAGGGATTCAAGACGCTGTTCAAGCATTCGAGAAACAACACAACGTAAAAGTCAAAGTGGTCGAAAAAGCATATGCCGACCAACTAGAAGCTCTTCGTCTTGATGGCGCGGCAGGGACAGGACCAGATGTCATTACCATGCCTCACGATCAAATTGGATCAGCTGTCACCGAGGGGCTCTTACAGGAAATCAAACCAGATCAAAAGGTAACGGATTCCTTCACAGACGAATCTATTCAATCACAAACGGTGAATGGCAAGCTGTATGGTCTGCCAAAATCCGTTGAAACAACCGTACTTTTCTATAACAAAGACCGTGTGAAAAAAGCACCTACTACACTTGATGGCTGGTATGATCTTTCGAAAAAGCTAACAAAGGACGGTCAATACGGTTTTGTCGCCAAATGGGATGAAATTTACTACGCCCAAAGCGTGTTAGGCGGATCAGGGGGCTATATTTTCAATCAGAAAGGCGATGGCTCTTATGATGTAAATGATATTGGTCTGAATAACAAGGGCGCTATTGAAGGCGGGGAGTACATTCAGACATTCTTTAGCGAAGGACTTTTCCCGAAAGGCATCATTGGTGAACAAGGAATCAACGTCCTCAACTCCTTATTCACAGAGAAAAAGGCGGCAGCGGTGATTTCAGGTCCTTGGTCATTTGGTCCATATCAAGAAGCTGGGATCGACTATGGTGTGACCGAACTACCTACGCTTCCTAACGGAAAACATATGAGCTCATTCTTAGGTGTGAAGAGCTATAACGTCTCCTCTTATTCTCAAAATAAAGAACTTGCTGAGATATTTATTGAGTTTTTGACAAACGAAGCAAATTCGAAAAAGCGCTTTGACGTCACAGAGGAAATTCCTCCAGTGAAAAAGCTGATGAAAGATCCAATGATTACAGAAAATGCAAAGGCAAACGCAGTGTCAAAACAGACGAAATATGCCACGCTAACCCCTAACAATCCAGAGATGGCAGAGGTGTGGAAGCCAATTGACAGTGCTTTACGGCTAATAGCGACAGGCCGTACAGATGTCAAACAGGCATTTGATGATGCAGTCAAACAAATCGACTCTCAAATTAAAGCGAACCACTCAAAATAAAAGATATCAGGGCAGTCTTAGTGGATGACGCTGCCCGTGTTTGATCTAATTTCATATGAAGTAGGTGTTAGACGTGACGGGTAACCTTGAACTAGACCGGACACACACAGTTGAATTAAAGACACATCGGAGACGGGCGCTCATATTCTCCCTCATACCCGGGATGGGGCAAATATACAACAAACAGTTTGGCAAAGGATTACTCTTTTTCCTATTCGGCGTTTCTTTTCTAGTCGTGTTTTATGATTTATTCAATATGGGGTTCTGGGGACTGTTCACACTTGGTACGATGCTACCTCGTGACAACTCGGTTTTCCTTTTAGCAAAAGGTATTATTGCACTTTTAACGGCTGGATTTGGTATCGGCTTTTACGTGCTAATGATGCGTGATGCATTTATGAACGGAAAGAAACGTGATCAAGGAGTTCCGCTTCATTCCATCCGTGCCCAATATCATCAGCTCATGGACCAAGGATTTCCTTATTTAATGAGCACTCCTGCTTTCTTTTTACTTCTATTTTCTGTCGTTTTCCCAATTATGTTTAGCTTTGCGCTTGCATTCACGAACTACGACCTATACCACTCACCTCCTGCCAATCTCATTGATTGGGTCGGGATCAAGAACTTTCAAAATATCTTTACGATTGATATTTGGAGAGACACTTTCATTGATGTGCTTGGCTGGACTGTTGTATGGACATTGGCAGCTTCAACACTTCAATGTGCTGTTGGTATCTTCCTTGCCGTCTTGCTCAACCAGAAGGATTTAAAGGGAAAGCGGCTGTTTAGAACGATTTTGATTTTACCTTGGGCTGTTCCAGGTTTTGTAACCATTTTAGTGTTTGCAGGGCTGTTCAATGATACATTCGGTGCTATCAACAACACCCTTTTGGCATCGATTGGAATGGATCCGAAACCATGGCTGACAGATCCATTTTGGAGCAAAATCGCCCTCATTGCGATGCAGACATGGCTTGGGTTTCCCTTTGTTTTCATTATGACAACCGGTGTTTTGCAAGCGATTCCAGAGGATTTATATGAAGCTGCGACCATCGACGGTGCCAACTTCTTTCAGAAGTTCCGCTCCATTACATTACCGCTTGTGCTTTATTCGATTGCACCTATATTAATCACGCAATATACCTTTAACTTTAACAACTTTAATATCATTTACTTATTTAATGGTGGTGGGCCACCTGTCGCGGGATCAACAGCTGGGGGAACTGACATATTGGTGTCTTGGATTTACAAACTCACCATGCAATCGTCTCAATACGCGCTAGCTGCTGCTGTGACAATCTTGCTATCTATATTTGTAATTGCCATTGCCCTTTGGCAGTTTAAGAGAACGAATTCATTCAAAGAGGAGGATATGATGTGATATGGGATCAAACCAAAAGAAGCTCCTTCGTCTGAGTATCACTTATTTTGTCCTATTCATAGCCTCTGCTTGTATTATGTACCCACTTCTTTGGACCATTGGGGCTTCTTTTAATCCTGGGAATAGCCTCATGAGTACGAGTATGTTTCCGAAGAACCCTACATTTAGTCACTTTACAGAGCTGTTCTTTGGTCAAGGTGCACTATATGCCCATTGGTATTGGAACTCAATGAAGATCAGCATAGCAACGATGCTCTTAACCTTGATTCTCGTCAGCTTTACAGGCTATGCCTTTTCTAGATTCCGCTTCAAAGGTCGGAGGAATGGGCTCATGCTTTTCTTACTGCTACAAATGATTCCTCAGTTTTCAGCGTTGATTGCGATTTTTGTGCTCGCCCAAATGCTTGGGCTCATTAATAGCCATCTTGCATTGATTTTGATTTATGCAGGTGGACAAATTCCAATGAATACGTATTTAATGAAAGGCTATCTTGATGCGATTCCGAAGGATCTGGACGAATCAGCCAGAATGGATGGCGCCGGGCACTTTCGGATTTTCATTCAAATTATCATGCCGCTCGCCAAACCAATTTTGGCAGTTATTTCCATTAACTCATTTACTGGACCATTGGGTGATTTCATCATCTCAAGTGTCATCGTCCGTTCCCCAGAAATGTATACGCTCCCAATTGGTCTGTACAATCTTGTTTCAGACAAAATGGGTGCCAGCTACACGACCTTTGCAGCCGGGGCTTTACTGATCGCCATTCCAGTTGCTTTATTGTTTCTTGTTTTACAAAAACAATTTGTGTCTGGCCTTACACAAGGCGGGACAAAAGGATAAGGAGAGATTGAATGAAAAAGTGGGGGCTCGTCATTGTTGTCGTTTTCTTGATGTTGGGAGTAGGGGTTCTACCAGAAGGAGAAGCAGCAGAATCGATTTCTGTGAAACCGATCAATGGATTACAAAGCGACTTCATCAAAGGGGCAGATATTTCGATGCTCGCAGAAGTCGAGAAAAGTGGGGGCAGATACTTCGATCAGAACGGCAAGCAAGTTGATCCGATCAAACACTTAAAGGATAAAGGCGTCAACTACGTACGCATTAGATTGTGGCACAACCCATACGACAATCAGGGCCGTGCCTATCTTGGCGGAACGAATGATCTAAACACCGCCATCGCTTTATCAAAACGGGCAAAGGTACAAAACATGAAAGTGCTGCTCGATTTTCATTACAGTGATTTCTGGACTGATCCTGGTAAACAGTTCAAACCAAAAGCCTGGGTCTCTCTCTCACAAAGCGATTTAGAAAAAGCAGTCAGCACTTACACAAGTGATGTCTTGATAGCCATGAAAGCGCAAAATGTTCTTCCAAACATGGTGCAGGTCGGAAATGAATTGAACTCGGGCATGCTTTGGCCGAACGGAAAGAGCTGGGGTGAAGGCGGCGGCGAATTTGACCGACTCGCTGCTTTGCTAAAAGCCGGTACAAATGCGGTTCGCTCTGTTGATTCGAATATCAATATCATGCTTCACCTTGCCCATGGAGGAGACAACGGTGCTTTCCGTTGGTGGTTTGATGAAATCACAAAACGAGGCGTCTCATTCAATACAATTGGTTTATCTTATTACCCTTATTGGGACGGTGGTTTGAGCGGACTTTCTTCTAATATGAACGATATAAGCGCCCGCTATAACAAAGACGTCATCGTGGTAGAAACCGCCTATGGTTTTACGACAGCAAATGGTGACAACTTAGAAAACACATTTAATCAAGACGCTGTGAAAACAACAGGGTATCCGGCCTCTCCTCAAGGTCAGGCCTCGTTTATACGAGATGTATCAGAAAAAATGTCTCAAGTGAAAAACAATCGGGGAAAAGGGGTCTTTTACTGGGAACCGCTTTGGATTCCTGCAAAGGGAGCTCCTTGGTCTAGTCAATATGGTTTAACCTATATTCAAACGAGCGGTACGGTTGGGAATGCATGGGAAAACCAAGCCATGTTTGATTTCAACGGAAAAGCGTTGCCTTCTCTCGATGTTTTTAAACAAATGACACCTTAAACTAAAACGATAGGACGTGACATAATGGAAAAGCGTTATCCTCTTGTTCACCCAAATGTGAAAGGATTTTTGCACGGCGGCGATTACAATCCAGATCAATGGCTTCATATGCCAGACATCATTGACGAAGACTTTCGACTAATGAAACTGGCACACTGCCAAACATTTTCAATCAGTATCTTCGGATGGAGTAAACTAGAACCGCAAGAAGGCCAGTATGACTTTACGTGGCTAGATGACATCATGGATCGTTTAGCAAAGCAGGGGGCTCATGCCATTCTCGCAACGCCAAGTGGCGCAAGACCTGCATGGCTTTCACAAAAGTACCCAGAAGTCTTGCGTGTGGAAGCCAATCGCCAGCGTAACTTACACGGCCTGCGTCATAATCATTGCTTTACTTCACCAGTGTATAGAGAAAAAATCAATACGCTCAATCGTTTACTGGCTGAACGCTACAAAGATCATCCGGCGCTTATCATGTGGCATATTTCGAATGAATACGGTGGCGAATGTCATTGTGATCTATGTCAGGAAGCCTTTCGGACGTTTCTAAAAAATAAGTACAATCATGATCTGAACGCATTAAATCAAGCATGGTGGACAGGATTTTGGAGCCATACATTTAGTGATTGGTCACAAATTGAATCACCTGCGCCGCATGGAGAGCACATGATCCACGGTATGAACTTAGATTGGAAGCGCTTTGTCACGGCTCAAACCATCAATTTTTATCAAAATGAGATTGCACCACTACGTGAATTGACACCTAATATCCCAGTGACCACTAACTTTATGGGTGACTATCCGCATATGCGTCCATTCCTTGGGCTAGATTATCATGAATTTGCAAAAGAAGTCGACGTGATCTCATGGGATAGTTATCCAGCTTGGCATAGCGGCAAAGAAACGACAGCAGAATTAGCATCTAACGTGGCATTCGTTCACGATCTTTATCGCTCGTTAAAGGGCGGTCAGCCATTTCTCGTGATGGAAAGCACACCGAGCCTTGTGAACTGGCATGAAGTGAATAAGGTCAAACATCAGGGAATGGCACATCTCTCCGCCATGCAAGCGATCGCCCACGGATCGGATTCCGTTCTTTACTTCCAGTGGCGACAAGGGCGAGGGGCCTCTGAGAAATTCCACGGAGCAGTCGTTGACCATTCAGGACATGAGCACACTCGCGTTTTTCAAGAAGTCGCTGATCTAGGAAAACAACTAGAGCAGCTACAACCGATTGCAGGTACATCCGTTCAACCAGAGGTCGCCATCATATACGATTGGGAAAACCACTGGGCCATTGATGATGCGCAAGGCTTAAACAATACAAACAAACGCTATGTAGAAGCGTGCCAAACCCACTATCGCAGTTACTGGAAAAAGGGCATTCCAGTGGACATTGTCGGGATGGAAAAGGATTTCTCTTCCTATCGAGTGCTGGTGGGCCCAATGCTCTACATGATCAAACCAGGCGTAGCCGAAAAAATTGAAGCATTTGTCAAAGCGGGTGGTGTCTTTGTGGCAACCTACTGGAGCGGCATGGTCGACGAGAACGACCTTTGTTTCCTCGGTGGTTTCCCGGGTCCTCTACGGAATGTACTTGGCATTTGGGCAGAGGAAATTAACACACTGATGCCGGATGAGCATGTCATGATGACCACAGGAAACGGACACACCTACCATGTCAATCAATATTGTGAATCGATTCATCCAGAAAAAGCATCGGTTTTAGGACATTTTGAAAATGGCTGTTACGAAGGACAGCCAGCACTCACGGTCCATCCATTTGGAAAAGGAAAAGCTTATTACATGGCTTCCGAGAATGAGCAAGCATTTTATGATGAATTTTACGCAAATCTCATCACAGACATTGGAATTCAACCTGTCATATCCTCTACCATCCCAGAGGGAGTCAGCGTACAAAAACGCACGGATGGTACGCAAGATTATGTGTTTATGATGAATTTTACAGAGAGTGAACAAATCGTTTTATTAGAAAATAACATGAACTATGAAAATGTATTAAACTCTAGCATCACGTCTGGCAAAGTCGTGCTAGGAGCCTATGAATACTGTATATTCAAAAAGGAAAAAGAGTGTCATTAGACACTCTTTTCCTTTTTTTACGATACAATTCAACCTTAAATTTTCCTTATAAGGTAAATTTAAGGTTGAAAGGCTATTGAACACTATAATACATTATTTGTGAGGATTAACAAAAAAACACTTTTTTCAAGGAGCATTTATGGATAATAAACACAACTTTATTACTCTAACTCATCATTTCATATTTTCTCCCAAGGACTTTCTTACAATCAAGTATACTAGTGAAGAAAATTACCGTCATTCTTGGTTTGTTTTCCTAGCCGTCTTGTGTCTGTTTTTAGGATTTTATTTAGCTATTTTCCCCACACTCTCTACACTAATTAATCAATCTTTTCAAGCAAACGAAATAGATTATACAACTGATATGAATACACTCATTATGATGATTACGTTAGTACTAGGTATTGTCCAATTCACCTCAATGGTCCTTGTAAGCTTTTTCATTATACATATCATTGGAATACTATTTGGTGGTGTCGCAACAACCAAAGAATTTTTTCCTAGTTTTATTTATTCAATCATCCCTATTGGTATCAAATTTACAATTCTCATTATTTTTTCTTTCTTCTTAGGCAGTGATTTTTCCTTCTCAGTTATATTTCCAAATTCTCAACAGCCATTTGATGTTTTATTGAACATTACAATAGATCCCTTTTTTTGGTGGTCTACCATTCTAGGATGTATCGCCTTAAAACAAATACATCAAATCTCATATAAAAAAGCTATCATCATCATTACCATCACCATGTCTTTAGGTATTATTTCTCTTTTTTCATCCAGTTTATTCTTATAAACTGAAAGGAGGTGAAATTTAAACATGAAAAATAGCAATCTTTTTAAAATAGCAAGTGTTACAAGTGTGGTTTCTCTTTTTGCCATTGCGACTTTCCTGATGGGATCTACAGATGGAATTGCAAGTTTAGCTTCCATCGACTTTAGTTCTGGTAGTCAATTTGCATTAGATCTATCAACAAACCTAGGAATCAGCAAAAAGACTGCCTATGCTGCTATAGCTGTTATTATGACAACTGGTGATGTTCTAACGATTCTCAGCTTATTAGCTGTTGTTTTAGGTGGAACCGGTCTAATTACAGCTGCGATGGTAGCTACAGCGAAAAAACTAGCGAAAAAGCATGGCAAGAAATATGCAGCTGAATGGTAAAATGATCAAATGGAAGAGATTGAGGAGTATATTTATACTCCTCCTTATTTTCGTTCTAGGAGGAATATATACATGCTCAACAAACGGATTTTTATTGCGAACTTTAAACTGACTTATAGACGAACTTTAAATCGATTGATTTATTTTTTCCCATCTAGCGAAAACTTACTAAAATCAAATAAACTTCTTCTTATCTTTGCACCATTTTTCTTACTGTATCTATTTATCCTATACAAAGCCTCAGACACTCTATTAACCGACGTTCCAGTACATATTCTTTCTCTAGGTACGAACTTGATTATTCTCCTGTTTGTATTGAATATGCTAAAATCATCAACTGATATCATACATCGATATGTATATCCTGAAGATTTCCTTCTTCTACATACATTAAAGGCGAATCCCAACAAAATTCTATTATCTCGGTTCTTTACAACCATTTTCTTAAATATCTTTTTTAAATTAACAGTGGTACTATTTCCAATACTATTTTTTATAAATTTCTCTACACATGATCGATTATTTCTATTATTGTCATTCCCATCGTTGCTTATATTTATATTTGGGATTACAAGTCTTTATTCATCAATTACGTACATTTTTTATTCTAAAATTCTATATACTATTTTAAATTCGCGATTAAATGCCCTATTATCTCTTATTGGAATCACCTGTATATCTGCCATTTCAACTACTTTTCTCGGTTGGCTTGGGCTTAATTACTTTTATCAAAATGATCTCCTTGAAGCCATAGGGAATTTTATATATCGGTTTAATTTAGATACAATATTAACTACTAATTGGCTGCCTACTAACTGGTACCTACTTTCCACAAGTAATGTACAATCATTTTTCATCTGTTCGATAGGTTATCTAGCTCTAGGTTTCCTTCTACTCTTTATCACCTATTTCATAATTTTGAAAGGGTTGATTGTAAAGGAGGCAGTACCTAATAATCTTTTACCAAAATTAAAACCGGTTACGTTCCCTTTTTTAAAGTACCTTGAACGGAAATTGCCACGACAAAATATTGCGATTCTAAAGAAGGACTTTACTGCGTTATTCAGAGCTAATTTTACAATCAAAAGAAGATTGGTGTTATCTATTAATATGATTGCGGTAGAACTTGGTGTATTAATAGGCATTAGTTTTAATCAACAGTGGTTTGATTTTTCTGAACTCTTTGTCATTTACCCTATTTTATTTGCCGTCACTTATAATACTTCGTTATTAGGAGAAGGATTACTTGGCATAACATCAGCAGATGCAGAACGTGAGAATCTTTATATTTATAAGAGTTCAGGCGCTTCTATTTTTAAATTGATTGCTGGAAAATCTATATTGCACTTATCTGTGATTCTTATATTAATGAATACACTATTTCTATTTACCTTACTGTTATTCAACCTAGATTTGATGACGCAAATTATTTTGTTCATCATGATTAATTCCATCAGTCTGATCATTGGCACAGGTCAAATTATAGGAACCTTTCTTTATCCCCGTTTAGACTGGGAGAACTTCGAAGACGTTGGGTCATCAGTGAAAGCTTCATTTTTTGAACACTCTATTCTTGGCGTATTACTAGCGTTTTATTTACAGTTGTATGGTGCCTCAGGCGTTCTCGTTACATATGACATCATTCATGAAGGTATTTTCTTTTCTATCATTGTAACTGGTACCATTTTGTTTCTAATAGGTGTTTCAATATTTTATTTCTTTTGGATTAAGAGAATAGGAACGAAAAATTGGGAGATGAAACAATGAACATCGAAAATATTTCTTTCAAATATAAAGATAAACTCATCCTTAAATCTATTAACTTAAAGGTTGAAAATGGTAAAGTTTATGGCTTACTTGGACCAAATGGTGCTGGCAAATCAACTTTATTAAAATGTATCCTAGGAATTGTGAAACCTTATGAAGGTAAAATTACTATTAAGGGAGAATCCTCAGAATCTGAAAGGTCATCATATCTTCAATATATTGGATATGTTCCAGATGCTCCTTTTATCTATCATTATTTAACACCTAGAGAGTACCTAGAGTTTGTGGCTGATTTACAAGATGTCCCTTATGAGATGAAAAATAATAAAATAGACCAGTTGTTAAAACAATTTAACTTAATAGATAATGAACATGACATGATATCTACATTTTCTTTTGGTATGAAACATAAATTGTCTGTTGCAGGGGCCATCATTCATGAACCAGAAGTTTTAATATTAGATGAACCATTAGGTGCGTTTGATCCTCCCACCACCAAGATGATGAAAAGCTTTCTCAAGCGCTATGCTGAACAAGGTAATACTGTTATCATGTCTACACACCTAGTAAACATAGCACAGCAACTCTGTGACAAAGTAGGGATTTTGATTAATGGAACTTTAGTGAAGGAATATGATCACCTTAAAGACATTAAGGATTTTGAGGATTTAATTATTACGGATATGGATACACTTTTAAAATGAAGGAATTATTAAAAAGAAATAAACGTATACTTTACATAGCAAGCTTCTTATACATTGTAGGTTTAATCCTTGGTGTTACTTTTTACAATATTCTACCTAGCCTCAGCCAACATTCTGCTGAGGACATTACTGTATTTGGTTATTTCACGCATAATTTTTCGGCGAATTTATTCCTCATTTTTTCTATGTTTACATTTGGAATTTTAACTTCTATTTTATTGTTGTTAAATGGGTTTTTAGTCGGTCTATCTTCGTTGCAAAGTTTAACAGATCATGGCAATGATTTATTGTATATACTAACCGCATTGGTTCCTCATGGTATCTTTGAGGTCCCTGCTATGATTTTATCTGGAGCACTTGGTTTCAAACTATTAGATTTCGTCTATATGAAAATACGGGGAATTCACTTTTCAAAAAAACAGTTCTTCAAAGAATTTTTGTATTTTGTTCTATTCATATTTTTATTAACTTTACTTGCTGCTGTTACAGAAGCCATCATAACACCTTACTTACTAAACAAATTAGCATTAGGAGGTTCTCATGTTTATTAACAAAAAGAAGATAGATCAACTACTAGATGAAAAGATAGACAATGAACAAAAAGAAACAAAGAATAAAGTGAATACTTCGTTTATAATCGTCTTTTATTTCTCGATACTCTTATCCATATGTACTTTCTTCTTTGATTTCAGATACTTTTTAATCACTTTATTTGGACCGACCATTTTGGTTACCTTTGTATCCCCACCTTTACAAAATAAAAAAGGAATCTACAGATTTTTCTCATCTCTTTACTTACTACTTTTAATTGCAGTTACTTTTTTTTGGGTAAATAAGTGATAGTTTTTACCAAGGGCGTCTTCTTAAAAGGACGCTTTTTTTATATCTCATAAATTATTTAAATTTTTTAACATCTCCAATTCGGCGCTGTGAATGGGTCAAACATCCTTTTTTACCATTGTATAGGTAAGAAAGCATTTGTCTGTTACTCAAATTTTTGGTAATCTTTTTTTCAATGCAGCTATGGGACTGCATTGTCATAAAAGAACAGAGAAATGTAAACGGTTTATTGTAGGGGGAATGGCTGATGTTAACGTTCATTGGATTGTTGATTATTTTAACAATTGTTGTCTTACTGATTTGGGGGAAAGCAAGTCCGATTGTTGCCATGGTTATGGTGCCGTTGATAGGGGCGCTCATTGCTGGATTTGGTATCAATGACATTCAATCTTTTTTTGAAGAAGGGATTATCAAAGTACTGCCAGTGGCGACCATGTTTATCTTCGCCATTTTATTTTTTGGTATTTTACAAGATACAGGGTTCTTTGAACCTGTGATCAAAACATTAATCAAGCTGACAAAAGGAAATGTGGTTACGGTTGCGATGGGGACCGCCATGATTGGGATTATTGCACATTTAGACGGGGCAGGAGCAACAACCTTTTTATTAACGGTCCCTGCACTACTCCCACTTTATAAAAAGTTACATATGAGTCCATATTTACTGCTGTTATTAATCGGGACAAGTGCCGGCTTAACCAATATGATTCCCTGGGCCGGTCCAACTGGGCGGGCAGCAAGCGTTTTGAACATGGATCCATCGGTTCTATGGGGACCTCTCATCCCTATTCAGCTCATAGGGGTCGTTCTCGTATTGGGAATGGCTTTCATATTAGGGAAGAGAGAAGAAAAGCGAATTCGGGTGAAAATCGCTGCAAAAGAAATTGCCGCCGTTCAACTAGAGGGCGCCGATTGGGATCGTGCAATTCAGTCTATCAGCGAAACAGGAGACGCTTCTTTAAAGCGCTATCACCTCATCTGGGTTAACTTGATTCTGTTTATGGCTGTCGTTGTCCTTCTTGTGCTCAACATGATTCCTGCTAGTTATATGTTTATGATTGGCCTCTCACTTGCCCTCTTGATCAACTTTCCTAATGTTCATTTACAAATGGAAAGAATCAAGGCTCATGCACCTAGTGCGCTAATGATGGCGGCTGTCATTTTCTCCGCAGGTTCATTTTTAGGGATTCTTGAAGGCACGGGTATGCTTAAAGCAATTGCGGTTGACAGTATTCAAATTCTACCCGCTTTCTTGCTACCATTTTTACATATCATTGTCGGCATATTTGGAGTGCCGCTGGATATGCTGACAAGTACAGATGCGTATTATTATGCACTTCTACCAATTGTCGAATCAATTACATCTGAAGTTGGAGTGCCAGGCACTTCAGCGGCATATGCCATGATGATAGGAAATATCATCGGAACATTCGTCAGTCCGCTCGCTCCCGCTGTTTGGCTCGCTGTAGGCCTTGCCGGCGTCGATATAGGGAAACATATTCGCTATTCCTTCTTTTGGATGTGGGGTTTCAGTATTATTTTACTCCTCATTGCGAAGCTGATTGGCATCATTTAAACAAAAAAAGACATGCGTTCAGGACGCATGTCTTTTTGTTTTATTTAAGAAGGATATTCGCTCGTATGATTTTCTGCCTTCGGCTTTCTAATCAATGACATCAAACCAATGACAATCAACAGAATCATTGGAGCAAATGCTAAACCAACTGTTCCAATTAAAAGAGTCACAGCAGAAACCAAGAATAGAATACCAGAAACCACAGCACGTCGGTCTGTTTTCAATAAAATCACACCAACAAGTGTTAACACAGCCGCAACAGCGGAAACAATCATGAACTGGGTACCAAACGTATTGACCGCAGCCTCAATTGTCTCAATCGGCAATGTTTCGCCTTCCTCTTGCAAAATTTCATTAAATTGATCATAAAATGCTTGGTCCATCGAGATAAGTAATGCCCCAAAACCGACACCAATGATATTGAGGACAATACTAATAATCCCCATAATTTTTTCACCTTTACGTTTAATCATGTGTATACCTCCTGAAAAATAAGATTAACTACCAGTTTTCACTTCTCGTTTTTGGAAGACTAGTAAAGCAATTGCTAAGAAAATCGCCCAATAGATGACAAGGACGGTCAATGAAAATCCTAGAGACATGCCTTCGATAAAAGGAACTTCATCCATGAAATATTGAGATGGATCATTTGCAAATAACAAATATTTTGCCCAGTCGAAGAAGAACATTAGAATGCCTGTGATGGTTGCTCCCGCAACATAAGCTAACACACTAATGGCGATAGACATTGCTTCACTTCTAAACACCGTCGAAATCGCAAAAGCAAGTGTACCTAGCACAACAAACATGGCACAATGGGCAAGATAATAAAAGATCATATTCATAAACTGCGATCGTTCGATCACTTCACCATTTTGATATACCAAATGCACATAATCGCTGTTGACCCCGAAGAAAATTGCACCCAGGATAACTGACAGGATAAATAGCACCACAACAAGTAAAAGAGAGTAAAGCTGAACCGTCATATATTTAGATATGAGGATCTTTAACCTTGACGGTGGTCGAATCAATAATAATTTAATGGTACCATGCTTGTATTCAGCCGAAACAATGGTGGAAGCAATGATGATTACAAACACGCCTACAAGTTGAAGTAAATTGGCATTTGTTTTCACATAGCTCCATGCATTTTCGCTAAACTGGTCAGCTGGTGGCAAGTCATGTTTGATTCGGTAATCATTAATGGCAATTTTCTTTTCAAGATTTCTTTTATAGTAGCTCGCTTCCGTCTCTTTGAGTTCTTTCTTATTTTCTTTATTCATCATCTGAAGCTCGGCTTTCCAATCACTTGACGCTTGATCCTCATTTGTTGTAATTGTAAAGATCAGCGTGGCAATCATGCCTATGACAAGAAGCCCAACCATAATCCAAGTACCGATACGATAACTGATTTTCATCCACTCGTTTTGAATGAGGCGAATCATACGTCTGCCTCCTTTTTACCTGTTAGACTTAAAAACTTATCTTCTAGTGTCTGTTTTTCTATTTTGATTTCGTATAAATGAATTGAAGCATCGCTCAAATGACGAATTAATTCAGGCATTTTTGCTTCTGGTAAAGAGAAGAATAAGTACTGCTCCTCTTCCCTTACAGTGAGACCTTCTTCGAATGCACCAATGATCTTTTGCGCTTCTTCAAGCTCATTTGATGCTACTTTCATTCGATAATTGACCATATCGTCCTTTTTCGTCTCTGTACGCTGGTCCTCAATCGCAATCAGCTTTCCTGTTTGAATAATAGCAAAGCGATCACACATCAATTCCATTTCTGACATAAGGTGACTTGAAACAATAACAGCAAGCCCTTCTTCCTTCGCAAGCCTTCTCAAGTAATCTCTTATCATTCGAATCCCCTCTGGATCAAGTCCATTGGTCGGCTCGTCTAAAATGAGCAATTTCGGTTTATGTATGAGTGCTTGTGCAATGCCCAAACGTTGCTTCATCCCTAATGAGAATGTACGAACACGCTTATGTTTCACATGCTGTAGACTCACTAGCTGTAGCAGCTCATCAATCCGTTCTTCATCTACTTTCCCATTCATTCTAGCAAAATGCACAAGATTTTGTCGTGCTGTTAAATGATTATACATTTCTGGATTTTCAATAATGGCACCTACATCTTGGATTGCTTGCTGATATGACGTTTGAATACTATGTCCATTAATCAGAATATCACCAGATGTCATCGGGGAAAGACCCACCATCATACGAATGGTTGTCGTTTTCCCTGCACCATTCGGTCCTAAAAAGCCAAAGACTTCGCCCGCTTGGACAGAAAAACTTAAGTCTTGCACAATCTTTTTCCCGCGAATATGCCTAGATACGTTATGCAGTTCTAAAACGTTCGTCACGTTACCTCTCCTTCTTTGTCTAAGTATCATCTATCATTCATTTCCTGATAAACACCATGATCCGTTAAAAATAGAAGAACACTTCCATATGGTACAGCAATGCCCAAAAGTTGTGAAGGGGATTAGCCAAAATTTAGCGAATCATCTGCCTTTTTTAAGGTTGAGTTAAGAAAACAGAGCATTTTATGTGAAAAGAGGCTTGTTTTTTTAAAAAATGAACCTTTTCAACAGGTATATATGTATGGGGCTCTTTATACAATTATTCCTTTCAACTAAAAAAGGATAGATGGAACCCAGTCGATAAGAAAAGAGGCTGTCGACGAGCAGCCTCTTTTCAATTACATTCACTAAATTTTTTTCACAAACTCTGACTTTAATTTCATTGCGCCAAAGCTAGGAATCTTACAATCAATATTATGATCCCCTTCAACTAAACGAATGCCTTTGACTTTTGTTCCAATTTTTAAAACCGAAGAAGAACCCTTCACTTTTAAATCTTTAATAACAGTGACGGTATCTCCATCACTTAACAGGTTGCCATTGGCATCCTTGACTACAAGCTGTTCCTCTGCCTCTTGTTCTTGTACAAGCGACCATTCATGTGCACATTCCGGGCAAACGAGCAGACTTCCGTCCTCATATGTGTAAGATGAATTGCACGAAGGACAATTCGGTAGATTAGACATTTATGTTTCCTCCAACTTTCTATTTCATTTATATCGATTTTACCACATTTCTATAGGAAATGAATGCGATAGAAAAGGAAACATTTTTCATCATTTACTTTCCATTTCCAAGTGCCATTACAGCCGCAATATTTCGTGCAGTGTTCTCTACATGATGAGCCCCATCTCGCATTGCCTCTGATAAAGTTGTGACACCTGGCACGATACTAAACAACGCATCAATTCCGTACTCATGGACCACAGTACAGTCTTTTGAGAGCGATCCTGCAATGCCAATCACTGGAATATTGTGCTTTTTTGCTGCTTTTGCTACACCGATGGGCGTTTTTCCATAAATGGTCTGACGGTCAATTCGGCCTTCTCCTGTGATGATAAGATCTGCGTCCTTGATGATGTCATCAAAATGGACAGCCTTCTGGACAATATCAATTCCTTTTTGCAAATCAGCATGTAAAAAACCTAGTAAGCTGGCACCTAGTCCTCCCGCAGCTCCTGAACCTTCAACTTCATAAAAAGATACATCTAATTGCTTTTTTGCTATATTGGCAAAATGGGATAAATTCCCTTCTAGCAGTTGGACCATTTCATCATCTGCACCCTTTTGAGGACCGAATACAGCGGATGCCCCTCTCTCTCCGGTTAATGGATTATCCACATCACAAGCCACCTCTAGCTGAGTCGCTTGAAGTCTTGGATCAAGCCCAGATAAATCAATTGATGCTATTTGATGAAGGGCTCCGCCTCCCTGTGAAATCTCTTGACCTGATTTATCGAGGAAAGATGCGCCTAATCCTTGCATCATACCAACGCCACCATCATTTGTGGCACTCCCGCCAAGCCCAATGATTAAATGATTTGCTCCTTTATCCAGCGCCGCAAGCATTAATTCACCCGTTCCTCTAGACGTCGTGATGAATGGGTTACGTTTGTCAGGCGGGACAAGGTGTAGCCCAGAAGCTGCGGCCATCTCTATGACAGCGGTACGACCATCTCCCATCATGCCAAAAAAGGCATCTACTGGTTTGCCAAGCGGTCCCGTTACAACTTGATTGACAATATAACCGCCCGTCGCATCCACCATCGATTGAACCGTACCTTCTCCTCCATCTGCCATAGGAACCTTGACATACTCTGCGTTTGGTAAAATGGAACGAAACCCCCGCTCAATGGCACTTGCCGTCTCATAAGCCGATAAACTTTCTTTAAAAGAATCTGGTGCAATTACAATTTTCAATATAAAAAGCCTCCTCGATTCTCACAAAACGCCCTCAGCCAATTATTACTGAAAACGACAAATGAATGATACGTTCTTTGAATCGCAAATACCCAACAGGCACTTTCAATGTCAGCACGAAGTAAAAATTTAACTCAGTGGAAATCACCCTACTTCTTATCACACTCAATCATTTGCAACCTAAAAAAATGATGTTTATGAAAGACAGGAGGAGGAAAAACTAGCAGGTATCCACCTTTCCTACTTGTCCTCACACGTAAACGAATAATCCATGGTCAGATCATTGGTTTCTAATATGATTTTGCCATCTGCATTCATACAGGACTCTGTCAGCAACCTCATTTCTTTGTGATAAAAGTATCTCTTTGACATGTAAAGTGTAACGAATACAAGTAAAATTGTCGTGACAACTAGTGTGATTTTCCAGTTATAGGTTTGAGATCTTTTTTTCATTTTAAAAACCCTTTCTAATTACGTGAATTGATATATATGTATTCACTTTTATCTGCTTCTATCAATTCTTTTCCAATCATATCTAGCAACATCATAACTGATTTCGTCTACTAGATCGACTTTTTATTCTCCCTTATTCAAGTCTAAAATCGATTTATTCAAAATTTAAGAGCGTTTTTTTCAAACAACATCACAAAATTGATTATATTTATCACTATTTTGGCTTTACAAAAAACGATTTTATGAAGTTGTACAGACGCTCATTCATCGGTACAATATCGTACATCACATGACCAATGGTCCTATTTATTACCTATTGTCAATCACCTCTCAGAAACGATTATCTTTTTCCAAAAATTGTGATATCGTTTTTTATTGAAACAGGCGAAAGGATCATAAAGAGGTGAAATTTCATGACTATCATTTCAGCTGAACAGGTGGGGAATCGATTAAATGAATGGCGAATTGCCATTCGTAAGCATGAAGTGCACAGTGCAACTTCAATGTACAAAGAGGTAAAAGAATTGCTTCAACAAATGGAAGAAAATCAGGAGGTCTTGACTTATTATTCATTGCTAGAGGGCAAGTATAAACTCATGTTATATGAAAGAAGAGGTGAAAAACTAAATGAGAAGACAGAGCTAGATTCCCCTTCTAAAACAAATGATTTAATTGAGTACTATTTCTACTTGTATAAAGCCCTTTACGCATCATATAAAAGAGACTATACATCAGCGATTGGTCTATTTAAAATTGCAGAGAAAAAACTACAGAACATTCCTGATGAAATGGAAGTAGCAGAGTTCCATACAAAAATAGCAAACCTATATATGCTACTTCGCCAAAGCCTGATTTCCCTTCACTATATTCAGAATGCGATTGATATTTTCAAAAGTCACGAAGGGTATGAAAGAAGGCTTGTGGCTGCTTTAGTAATTGCTGCTACCAACTACATGGACATTGGGAATTACAAAAAGGCAGAGAACTATTATAAAGAGGCATTACTCATCACAAAAAGGCTAAACGATCATTTTCTAAAATCACAGTTATTTCATAACATGAGCATCCTGTATGCAGAAGCTGGTGAATCACAAAAATGTATTGATGCCTTAGAGAAAGCTCTTAGTGACGATGACTATCTTTTATCGTGTTATTTCCAACATTCCATGTTTATGTTAATCAAAGAGCTTCTTTCTATTGATGAACGATCACAAGCGCTTTATTATATCGAATTGGTCAAACAAAAACATGAGACCGAGAAAAACCCCATCTATACAGCAAAAATGAATTTTCTCTATCATCTATATTTCACTGAAGACATGACAACAAAAGCGCAAGCCTGTTTCGATGAAATCAGTATTTTGAAAGAACGAAAGGATGCTGAAGGTGTCCGTGAATTAAGTGCACTGGCTGCCAGACACTTTGAAGAGTTGGGAGCAATTCATCAAGCCTATCTCTTTTTAAAGGAAGCCTATCACATGAAACATCCTAAACTTGACTGGAGGGATTCTGATGAAAAAAATGAGTTTATTGACTTTCGCTTTAACCATCGTTGTTTTCGGACAAACAGTGTCTTTCAATACGTTAAATGATACGAATCCTGGTACAACAGAACGGCCTATCGGGACATAAACCGGTGCAATACAAAGAACCACTCGCCTCATCACAAGGCAAGTGGTTCCTCATTTATTTTCATTTTTGATAAGAAATGAGGCGGTGTATGTGTACCGCAAGATAAGTAAGACGATACTATGCATCTAAACGACCTCTTTTTACTTTAGAAAAAAGTCAGATAGTCTCATATGTCCTATCTGACTTAAATATTATCTTTATTTTTTCTTTGCTTTTTTCTTTGCGGCTTTTTTAAATGCTTCTACTTGCTTTTGATATTGTTTCTTATTCACAGCTTTCAGTTTCACTTTTTCATTCTTTTTCCAAAACGGCAACTCAATATAGGCAGCTTTTACATCAGATGATCCTATCATCTTAGACAGGCCACCCTTTATTTTTGGTGTGGGATAAACCCAAAAGCTTTTAAAACCTGTGATTCCAACTGCTTGATATTTTTCTTTTTTCAATGGCTTACTTTTCTTACCTGTGGCTTTGGAGATTGTAATAGCCCCTGAAAAATCCCCTTCAAAAACGGCTTCTTCGATATCAAGAAAAATTTGATATGAATTGTTTTTTGCTGTATACAGATAGCCGTAGGCTTTATTTAAATTATCTGTGTATTTCCCTATGATCTCATAGTAACGGTCTTCTGCTGTATCCACATACTCATCATAGCGCTTATCAATGGCTTTTTTGTATTCTTTTAATTTCTTCTCATCAACAGCTTGATAGCGTTTACTCTTCTTTGCTCCTTGCTTTTTGACCATGAGGTCTTTTCCAGAAAAATAGATGTCATATACAATTGTTTTCTTCTTTTGTTGGACTTTAAGTTTGTATCCTTTTTTGGTGGTTTTCCCCGTTAGTTTGTATTTTGTTTTCACCATATAAGGTTCAATTGGATCAAGCTTAACACCCTTACCGTTTAGGTATCCCGTGACCTTGCCTTTCTTTTCAGTCACCTTCAGCCAACTGACATTGTCCTTTGTTTTATAGGCATATGCATAAGATTGATTCAGTGATGCTTTTTTAGCAGATGCTTTGTTTCCTCCAAAACTTCCAACACCAATCAATAGTGCAACAATCATGAACAATATTCCTATGTTCTTCAATTTCATTTGTACACCCTCCATTCTTTTTGAATAGATGCGCAAGCTCTTTACACATCAAGTATATATTACCATATTTATGCTTTATCTCCTGTATTTCAAAAATATAAAGCTATCAATTATTATTTTCTTGCTTTTTTTCTAAATGATCTATCTTTTAGATCGGTGTGTTGATGTAATGAAAAATAAAATGATACGACGTATGCAATTTTAGGCATTTTAAACGACAGATTGTCAGTCAGGTTACAATGTGAAGCAATTAATTGATAAGAGCTTGCGTCATTTTTGGAAAATTAGTTATGGTCAAATTTATCCGCTTTATAGTTTATAGTCGAAGAAAGTCTTGCTGAGGTTTCACCTGCTTCTCACATGTGGACGTTCTGACAAGCGGGAGTATCATCTGACTGAAAAAGGACTGGACACGTTAAGGCAATGGCTAGCGCAGCCGCTCGATCAGTTACCAGCAGAACGAAATGAAGTATTTTTAAAGTGATTCTTTGGACAACATCCTTCGTTTGAGAAAAAGCTGGTGCTTCTACAGGATTATGAGCGGGGGTTCCGTATCCGTTATGAGACATACGTTTCGATTGAACAAAACATCAAGGAGCTCGCTCTATCCAGATGAAGCTGATGCGAAGTACTGGCTTTTTACTTTAGATTATGGAAAAGGAGTGGCTCAAGCAGGAATTGATTGGTGCGTGGAAACATGTGAACAGATGAAGAAAGAAGGACGAACAAATGAAACGTATCAAGTTCAAGCCGGATCATATGAATTCGTCTAGCGAGAGCTCCTATTCCAATTGGTAAAGGAAAACAAACAGCGAAAGAACGTCTGGAGACAACAAATTCCTAGAGAGCGATTCTCTAGGAATTTCTTTCCGCAACGGTCACAAAATGCTTTAATATACGGGCTGTTAATCCCCAAATGGTGTAGTTTTCATAATCATAAAACCATTCCTCCATCGGACGACTCCCCCAGCGATACTTCTCACCATTCATGATTTTCTCATAGGGGAAATCCTCAGCTGGTATTGGCTGAACGGACACATGATGTAAGTACGGCTCATATTGAATGAGCCATGATAAAGGTACGGTAAAGGTCTCCTCCACTTCCTCTTGATTAAAGGAGTGCTTGACCTCTTGCTCATCAATGATGCCGACATATGGATATACCACGAAGGATGGAGAAGCAATGTAAGGACTGAGCTGCCCAAGGATCTCGACTGATTCAGGCGGAATGCCTAGTTCTTCATGTGTTTCTCGCAGTGCAGCTTCTTGTGGTGTTTCGCCTTGATCAAGTTTGCCTCCCGGGAAGCTAATATCACCAGGCTGTTTTCTCATGGTCAGCGATCGTACCTCAAATAATATATGCCATTCTCCGTTTACTTGCACCAAAGGGACAAGGACTGCCGCTTTAAACGCTGTCTCTTCTCCAATAAACAACGGCTGTGATTGATGTAAGTCATTTTTTAATTGATCAATGAACACGGGCATCACCTGTTTTCTGTTTCTATTTCCTTTAGCGTATCATTGTTCACCTTTTGAATAAAGATGATCTTTCTGACATATATTTTTATCATTTTGACAACTATACTTGTCAAAATGAATATCATACTTTACAATCTAAGAAAGTGATAATGAAGAGGTGACATGATGAAGAATCGGCTAAAAGAGCTGCGTGCTCGTGATGGCTTGAACCAAACGGAGCTAGCAAAGCGTGCAAAGGTTTCTCGACAGACCGTTAGCTTAATAGAACGAGACGAATTAATGCCGTCTCTCTTGCTCGCTGTGAAACTTTCACGCATTTTTCAGGAACCCATTGAATGTATTTTTCTATTTGAGGAGGACGAACTTTCATGAAAACTGTATACAAAATGTTATTTGGTGCCCTCATTGGTTTTCTCGGTGCTTACTGTTTGTTGGCATCTGAATTTGAGATGACACTTCTTGGTCTTGCTTTTGAAGCAACCCTTGTGATGACTGGATTGACTCTTATTCTGATAATTTATTGTTTTATGGCCATTTCTCGTATAAAAAAAAGAGTATCTCTCTCGCTGTCTGGTGATGAGGAGGATGAACTTGAATCGCGACAATACCATACCTTTACTGATTTGACATTAGCCAATTCGATCAGCACTATTTTATCCATCGTCGCCATAGGTATTGCCATCGTTACCGAGCAACACCTATGGCTCATCATTGTCAATGTTGCTTTATTGGCCATCACTATTGTCTGTTCTTATGTTGCCATATCTGTGCTAAAGCTTGTGTATCCTGATCGCAATCTACCAAGCCCATCAGACAAGGATTATGGCAAAAAGCTCTTGGCTATTTCTGATGAAGGTGAAAAACACGTGATGTTAGAGGGACTTTTTTCCACATATCAAATGATGAATATGCTGTTAACTAGTGCTATGTTCATTCTGATTCTCTATTCAATCGGGGCTAATCACTCTCAGCTCTTCTCCATTATTTTGATCGGGATTGTTCTAATTATACTAAATGCACATTACATGCTTAAGATTAGAAATCGTTAAACTAAAAAGCACAGCCTTGTGAAGTAGCTGTGCTTTTTATCACTATGCTGCACGACATTTCTTTCGTGCATAAATCAGAAATAATAACCCAAACCATAACGGTGTCAATAACAGTGCTGGACGTGTCGCATCAGCAAATAGCATAATCACGAGAATCGCAGCAAAAAGCACAAGTACGCAAATATTTACGAAAGGAGTGAATGGTGCTTTAAAGGTGGATGCTGCATGAAGTGCTGGTCGCGTTTTCTTATATTTCAGGTGACAAATTAATATGATACTCCATACCCAAATGAAACAAATGGCACTGATCGTCGTGACAAGACCAAAGGCTTGCTCTGGAATCAGTTTGCTTAAAAGAGCCCCAACAGAGACCACGATGGTTGAAACAAATAAAGCATTGCTTGGGACTGCGTGCTTATTGAGCCGACCAAATGAAGTCGGTCCTTGCTTTTGATGACTCAAATTATACAGAATTCGGCTTGTCGAGAACATGCCGCTATTACAAGCTGAGGCCGCAGAGGTCAGGACCACAAAATTAATTAGCCCTGCTGCTACTGGTATCCCAATGAGTCCGAAGGTTTTCACAAACGGACTTTCGGTTGCACTTAGCTGCGTCCAAGGATTGATACATAATAAAACAAAGATAGCTCCCACGTAGAAAAATAGAATTCTTAATGGGATTTTATTAATCGCTGACGGAATATTTTTTTTAGGATTTGCTGTTTCTGCTGCAGAAACCCCGACAAGCTCCACGCCAACATAGGCAAAGATCACCATTTGGAATGACAATAAAAAGCCTGTTACACCATTTGGAAATAGCCCGCCATTCGCCCAAAGGTTCGTGACCGTCACAGGCCCGGCGTCTGTTTGGAACCCGATGATTAGTAGGACAATCCCCACGCCAATCAACAAAAGAATGGTGATGACTTTAATAAGTGCAAACCAAAATTCCATTTCTCCAAAAAGCTTCACCGTTAATAAATTAAATCCTAATAAAATCAATAAACAAATGAGGGCTGGAATCCATTGCGGGATATCAAACCAATACTGCACATAAACCCCGACAGCAATCACATCCGCCATGGCTGTCATAATCCAGCAAAACCAATACGTCCACCCTGTTACAAAGGAAGCCCATGGACCAAGATAGTCCTCTGCAATATCAGTTAGAGATTGATAGCCTGCCTTAGATAATAGCAATTCTCCAAGTGCCCTCATGACAAAAAAGATCGCTATTCCTACAATTAAATAGGCAAAGATAATCGACGGACCCGCCAATTGAATCGCTTTACCTGAGCCTAAAAATAGCCCTGTTCCGATCGTACCCCCAATCGCAATTAATTGTACATGACGGTTTGACAAATCTCGTCTCAACTCTTGTTGTGCCAATTTTAACACCCTCCTACAACCCGATCTTTATCTTGAAATACTGAACTCTTTTTAAAAAAGTCCATAAAAAAAGAGACTGGATGCGCTCCAATCTCATGGTCATAAAAGAATAGCAAAATAGAGAAAAGTCATACACGGTACAATCCATGCATCACTAAATACAATATTTCGTACTCTTCTGTCCTTTTGCCTGAGATTGTGAACCCTTCGGCGCCGCACATACATGCGGTCTCTCCAGAAGCTGCTCCTGCCATAGTGTGACCCACAGCAATCATAGCCTTCGTTATTTACTTAAATTGTTGCTATTTCTGAATAATTTCATATTTTACGCTTTAAGGAGGGAACTGTCAATGAAAATATGTACATATATCTTAACTCGGATTGATAAGGATACCCATATCTTACTATTTCTAACAGAAATCTTATTTAAAAAATTATTCATTTTGGTTTTTTCAATCTTCACACGTGGAATCGTATGTCATCTACAGAAGTACCTATAAATTTAATCACATTTAGAATTTCCACATTTATTGGGGTTATTTTTACTGTTTTCTTCATTTAGAAAACTAACATCAATTAGTCTATTAAATACAATTACTGCTGTTACAGTAGATATTATAAATATTTAGCCAATAAAGGTTATGTCATCAGTTAAAATTACTCTTTCGGCATGCTCTACCCACCGTCAATTTATCTATTTTGCATATTTAGCTACTTTTTTATAAAAATATTCACAAGCCGTTTCTTCATCTTCAAAAATTTTCAATCCTGTTTTGTTTCCTCTTTCACTATAATAAACTTCCCAATTAGCTCCATCTTTAGCTAAACAATACTGTTCATTTGGAAGCCCACCCTTTAATATCGAATAAACATAATCAGGTACATTAATTTCTATCAACTTTTGCTCAAGTTCTTTTAACTTCATTATGGTTTAATCCTCCTAAGTATTCCTGCTTCTAATAAATTTTCAACTGAATCTGGCAATACATATTGCATGCCGCCCCCAACTTCATCAAACCATGGTGCTATCTCACCTCCTTCTACATCAAGAGGAGCAACAACCTCAAATACACTATAAGGTCTTTGATCTGTACCTGGTGCTACAGCCCTCTTTTCATAAGGAATACCTTGTGGGGAAACAAATACACCTGTATCAAAACCGTATCTATCTATCTTAAATCCAGGTTTCAAAGTGTCTTTAACCGGAGTATTTAAAAATCCATCGTTTTTGGGCCAATTTATTGCCCCTGTTTCTTGATTATAGTATTTTGGATTATCAAATACATTCTTATATTTTATATATAACTCATCATTTGGGGCATAATCCCAACCAGATAGTTTAGCCCTATCTATTTTAGAAATTACTGTTGTCGATTCTTTCGCATTCTTAATCGCCATCTTACCATGAAACCCTTTCACCCCAAACGGCAAAAGTGCCCCAAGCGCCGCATCCATACTCGCTTGCTGCTGTTCCTTAGAGATCTTATTCCCAAACATATCTCTACCTATAATCGCTTCGCTGAATCCGTTCGCGGCAGTGATGCCATATAATCCTTTTTCGGCTGTCTTTAGAGCGTCAAAAGACTTTTGTGATGATTTGTAAATATCCACTGCACTGACTGCGGCTGATGAGGCTTTAGACGTTTTATAGATCGCTTTTCCGCCTTTGAAAATGCGCCCCGCCCAGCCGACAACTGGGATGTAGCCTGCTGCTGCCATGCCGCCTGCGGCGACTCGTTGACCTGAGGTGAGCTGTTCACCCGTGATTGGATCAATGCCTGTTGCGGCTCGTTCCACGTCGTTTACGCCTGTCAGTTCATTCACGAGCATTCCGCCATAATCAAGTGCTTTTTCATACCAAGGACGGTTCGCTAGGGCTTCTTGTTCCTTCGCAATTTTGCGGGCTTCTTCTTGTTCTTTTTTGATTTTGATATATTCAGCTGTTTGCTTTTCAATATCGTCTTTTATCTTGTAGATTTCACTATTTTGATACGCTTTCTTGTCAAAATTCATGGGCGAAATGCTTTTTCCGTCATTTGTCGCATTGATCATTTCCGCGTACAATGCCATTGTAGCTTGCTGATCCGTCTCTGACAAAGCATATTCATCTTTTAAATCTTGATCAAGTACTCTTACATCTTTTAAAGTGTTTTTCCGTTCGTTTTCCGCATTTGTGATTTTCTCATCAAACGTTTCGCTATCAAATACCTCAAGAGAAATGAGGTCATCGATGTCTTGGAAAATGGTTTTAAGTGCTTTTTTTTGGTCACTCACAATGCTTTTCGCGTTTTTGATTCCCATTTGTACATTGTTGTCTAAAAAGTGCTCCTCCACAAAGGTATCACCACCAAGATTCACATCATCAAGTGTACCAGAAACACCATCATGAAAGACCTTTTGTTTATCTATAAAACCAATAAACGTGTCCACATTTCCAGCGAGTTCTTCATAAAAGCTTTTAATATTATCGGCACCTTTTCCTTTGAAATCATCACCAAGTTTGGCCACGCCTTTTAAGGATTTTTTCAAATCTATCATTTGTTCGCGGAGTTCCTGATAGTGTTTAGCCCTTGTATCCATGGCACTTGTTAGTTCTTTTGCATCAAGTATCTTGCCCAGAAAAAGTCACTCCCTCCAGTATTAATCATAAAGTCTATTTTACCGTGACCATCATAACGGAAGAATAGGTACTTAGAAGTAAAATTAGGAAGGTTTCTCTTTAAAACTCCAAACATACAGGTAAATACGGACTATTTACTTGGGTAATTCTCTCTAAAAACATGCATACGCTATAAAACTAGGGCTGTACCTTTTGACTAGCTTGCTACACACTAATATCATTTATAATCATTGATTAAATTCTTTATCCTCCAAGGCCATCCATAATATTTGAGGACCTGCATTTTAACTAGAATAATAAAAACCCGAACAAGCGCTGTTTCCACGCTCATTCAGGTTTATTTTTTCACTATTACAACTCTTCACCGTTGGTTGCAATCACTTTTTAGTACCGGTTAAATGAATCTTTTTTGAGTTGTTTCATTGAACCATTTCCTTCGTTGTCTCGTTCAACGTAGACATTCCGTAGCGTTTTTTCATTTCGCCTGTTGTGAACGAAACGATATCAATGATGCCCCAATGTGTATAGCCGATAAGATCAACCGTCCTTTATCCTCATTCTCCTCTTCTGGAAATAATGTCGCTCACCTTCTCATGAGACTTTTACCGTTAACTGCAGAATAACATCATGACGTCGAGAAACTACTTCTTTGGAAAAGCGGTAGTAAAAGTTGTACCTTCTTTTGCATGACTCTCTACTTCAATGGAAGCATTGTGATAAGACAAGACTTCTTGAACGATGGATAACCCTAAGCCCATTCCCTCTTTGTTTCGGGCCTGATCCACCCGATAAAATCGTTCAAAGATCTTTTCCAATGTTTGTTCTTCTATTCCAATTCCAGTATCCATGATCTTCACGATCGCTTCCGAATTGTTTTCATAACATTGAATACTGATTTCGCCATATTCTTTATTGTATTTAATGGCATTACCAATGAGATTTTCCCATACATTGATCAACAACGTACGATCAGCGTATACCGTTACAGGCTGCAAATCGATCTTGATTTCAAGCCCTTTCTCTTCTACACGCCATAGCATAGAATGAACAACTTGGTGAAGCTGCTCATCTATCCTGACTGATTGTTTATTCGTTGGATATGTCCCTTGATCAATTGAGGTCAGTATGAGTAATTGTTTGGTTAAGTTTGATAATCGCTTCGCCTCTGTTTGAATAATATGGTTATATTTTTTCCCCTCTATTGATGAAAGTTCCTCATTTAGCAACTCAGAATACCCCCGAATATTTAATAGAGGTGATTGGAAGTCGTGTGAGACATTATTCACAAATTTTTTCCTTGCTTTGTCTGTATTCTGTAGCCTCTTCTGCATCATACGGAAACTATCAGCCAGCTGTCCGATTTCATCTTTCCGGTTAATCATTAATGGGTACTCAAAGTTATGGTTGGCCATTTCCTGCGTTGCACTCGTCAATTCTGAAAGTGATTGAGTTAACTTTCGTGACATCAATAAGATCCCAATAATGCTACTAACAAAGACGGCAAATATAAATCCAAATATAATCAAATGAAACTCTGTGAAGAAATTCGTATTATTCGGACGGAGGAATAACCCCCATTCTTCCCCTTCAAGTTCTACTTTCGTTCCGACCGTATTTTCTATATCATTTGCAAAATGACTCATCATGGAGTATGAATTTTTAAAGGACTTGATCCCATTGTAAGCTTTTTCTCCTTCAAATAAGGCGTACATTTGATCATTCAATTTATTCGCTTTAAAAGGGGCTCCAAACATGATCATTTCCCCGTCTTTTTGAACTAGAGCGATTTGATAACCTAAGTCGCTCATGGTTTGTAGAAAATCTGAAGAGGCTTGTAAAGTGATTTCTTGCTCTTCTGTTTGTTTGGATAGTTGTTCAGCTATGGCTAAATATCGATCGTTCATTTGTTCCTTTACGAAGGCATGATATAAAAGGTTAGAACAAATAAACCCAATGAAGATACTTACACAAATAATCACAAACGTATACAAAATAAAGCGTTGTAGTAATTTCATTTTTTTACCTCAAGTTGGTAGCCAAACCCCCGGATTGTGACAATCTCGATATTCGCTTCCGCTCTTTTTAATCGTTCACGTATGCGATTAATATGGGTATTTAAAGTGAATTCTGGTTGTTCTAACGTATCACCCCAAATGTCATCGATGAGATCCCAGCGACTCACATTTCGATTTGCTCGCTGCAAAAGATAATGTAGAATTTCTAATTCCCGCATTGGCCATATGTATTGCTGATTTGCGATCGTTAACTCCCAACTCTTTGTATCAATCTGAATATTCCCCGCGGTCGTGAGGGCTTGTATAGATTTACGATAGCGTCGTAGAATGGCATTCACACGGAAAAGAAGTTCACTTGTTTCAAACGGTTTGACGATATAATCATCTATGCCTTGCTCAAACCCTTTTTGCTTATCTTCAATTTGCCCTTTTGCTGTCAACATAATGACAGGTACTTCATATTGTTTGGTGACAATGTTCGCCAATTGAAAGCCATCCATCCCAGGCATCATCACATCAATAATCATTAGATCAAATGGATGATGTTGCAAAAAAGCAAGCGCTGCCTCAGCATTGCTTGCTTTTTGTACATGATATCCTGCCTGCTCTAAATGAATGGAAACTAATTGCAAAATGGCTTCATCATCATCCACGACCAATAAATGCAATTATTTTCCCTCCTTTGTGGCCTTAGTTTTGTCTTTTTCGAAGAATAATATGAGTGACGGTAACAACATTCCTCGAACTAAGAATGTATCGATGATAATTCCAATTGCCACGATAAATCCAAAAATAAACAAATCGGTAATCGGCATCGTCATTAATGCGGCAAACGTCGCTGCAAGAATAATCCCTGCTGACGAAATGACCCCACCTGTGTTACGGATCGCCACTTCTAATGCATCTTTCACGTTGAGCGATTTACGCTCTTCTAAGAAACGGCTCACAAGGATGATATTATAGTCAATTCCTAATGCCACTAAAAAGATAAATGCATAAACCGGTGCACGAGTTGAAATTGCATCATAGCCAAATAACACATCTACTAAGAAAATGCCTAATCCTAAAGCAGAAACATAAGAGATTAAAATCGTTGCCATCATATAAATGGGCATTTTAATCGAACGTGTCAGAACGAGTAACAATACCAGTATGAGCAATGTTTCTAGCAACACAATTTTCTTGATATCCGAATTATTGACTTGTTGTTCATCCACTAACTTAGCCGTTGTGCCAGCAAAAGATAACTCCACATTATTTCCATTGGACAAACGATAGGTAGCGTTATCCGTACGGAAGTCTTCCAAAAATTCAATTGCCTCTATACTGTATGGATTTACCTTTAATGAAATTGTGATTTTGCCGTGTTCTCCATCCTCTTTTAATCCTGAAGGTCTGGCAGAACCAATCTGTTCATTTTCTGAGAAGTCAGAGGTAATCTCCTGTAAGTGTTCTTGGGTTAACTCTTTACCAGTAACCAGCACCGTTGTTTGAGCTAGATCGCCTTTGTTAAACTTCTCCTCCACAATTTCAAATGCTACACGGGATGGCAAATCCTTTGGGAAGCTTTTGACTGAGTTAAATTCATAATTTAAATTGAATACATTCGCTGCGGTCACGATTAAAAACAGGAATACGATTCCACCCACTACACCTGGTTTTCGGACAACAAATTTTGCAATAGGTCCCCAAACACCATGTTTCACTTCATTGGTTTCACCATACTTGGGCACTTTCGGCCAAAATGCTTTACGTCCAAATAAGGCAAACAATGCTGGGATCAGTGTGACAGACGCCATCATAATGATAACCATGGCCGTACCAAATATTGGCGCAAAGTTTTGATAATCACGGAAATCCGCAAAGTACAATATGATCATCGCTGCAAATACCGTACCACCGGCAAATAATACTGGTTTTGCCGTTGCACGCATGGCTACTTTCATCGCTTCAAATTGATTTTCATGATGATTTAACTCTTCTCGATAACGAGAGAATACAAATAATGAATAATCAATAACAGCTGCAAATAATAAAATACTCATTATGGAGGTGGTAGAGTTATTGATCTCAAGTCCACCCGCACCAAGTAAAGCCACTATTTGATTAACGACTTGATAAACCACTACCGTTGCGAATAATGGGATAATCGCTAGTAATGGGGAACGATAAATTCCAATCAATAAAACCAAAATGATAGCGATTGTGGCAAATAATAGCTTCAAGTCTGCAGATTCAAATAGCTTAACAGTATCACCAGCTATTCCTGCGGGACCCGTAATATAAAAATCTGTATCTAACCCTTTAGCCATGTTTGTACCGACGTTCGTTGTTTCATCATTAATCTCTGCATAATCAGCATTTCCTAAACCTGCTTTCAGGTTCATTGGAACAATCATGGTCGTTTTATCTTCTGATAAAAACGCTGATAACGCTTGAGGTGGTAATACTGAAACATCGACAATCTCCTCTATCCCCTCAATCTTTGCCTCTTGAATGCCATCAATGATGGCGGTAACCTCTTCTAAAGCCAATTCACCATCTGGGTTATGGAATACATATAACCCCGGTGTCCCTTTGTCATTTGGAAAGTACTCATCTAACTGATCTTGTGTAATCATTGACTGGGCTTCATCAGGTAATGATTGAAAGTTGGACACTTTATAATCCCCTAATTTCGGTCCAGCACTTATACCAATCATGAAAACAAGCCAAATGACAACAGTGATCCAAGCACCCTTTTTTGTAGCGACTTGATCAATTAACGATTTGAATAAATTCATAATTCCCCTCCTTTTCATCACCTAGTCGAGTATATATTTCATATATAAACTTTATATAAATTCAATAACAAAAAAGCAGTAGGAACACACCCCTGCCTTTTGCTAATCACTACGCCTTATTAAAAAATCACCCGTTACACACTGGTATCAGTTAAAAGCCATTAACAAATTGGCCAATTGTTTCGATCTCATCTTCTCTCAGTTCCCTTTTCACGTACTTTTCATATTCCTTCAGGATTACCTGTTGATCTCCGCGGTAACGTTCTGTATAAGTCGCAATCATTCTAAGCTTGGTCGCTTCCTGATGAAATTCCTCTTTTGTGATCGGTTTTTGATGTGAAGGTATATACGTCTCTGCATCAAATGATTCTAATTCCTCTAATAGCCGTAATGTTTCCTGAACCGTATAGTTTTCTTTTTTGGCATACATATTCGGATAAATGCAGTCCCCAAGAAAGAGTATTTTTTCTTCTTTGATATAAACAATAGCTGAATCTGCCGCATGGTCGCCTCCAACATATTGGACAATACACGTGACCCCGCCTAGATCAATCTCCACTCGATTTTCAAAGGTGACATCTGGTAGAGCGATCGTGATATCTCGATGATCCTTATATTCCTCTTTGATTGCCTTCGCACAAAACTCAATTTCCGTGCCTTCCTTTACCCGCTCATCTATGGCCTCGTCTGACCATGAATACGGGATGAGCTTCTCCATTTCTCTTTTTGTTTTTGAAGAAGCGATCGAAAGCGTATGAGGTAACGCTGGTAGACCAAAAATATGATCCCAATGCCAGTGAGTGAGGACAACCACATCAGGAGATGAATCCTCTTTCAACGTTCCTTTCATAAAGTAATTAGCATGGTCTACCGAATTCCCTGCATCAATCATCAATGTCTTGTTATTCCCCACGACCATCCCTAAAATGGGGCGGTCGGTCACCGAAATCGGTGTGATATACCAAAAATTCTTACCTATTTTATTTATTGTGTGCATAGCGAAATCTCCTTTCGATCATTATATTTTGTGTCGAGTTACGTTTTTTTAATCAGAAGGGAGCCCTCATTTATAATCATTGATCGGTCCTTTATCCATCAACACCTCGATATTATCTGGAGACTTCATCTTTAATTTAGGCCTGCGCTCAGAATTTGGCTTACTATAAAGTTCTAGCGGACGGATAATTACACCATCATTTGTATGTTGAAGCATACCTGGCACACAGGAATAGATTTCGTCATTGTCATTCGCATGTTTGGCTTGAATGGTCACTGAAGTCCCTCGATGATTATCAATACTCATAGACACCCTGTATCTATAGAATGACCCTGTTCCATTGGATTGAGCAGAGTACACGACTGGAACTACAGCCACGATGTCGGGATTTAATCTTAATTTAATGACTTCCGTCTTCATTGACTGTTGATCTCTTCCCACATCTCCCATATGTTCTACCGCTCCATTTCCATAACTTTTGAGCGGAGGCGTTCCCTCTGCACCGAACATGGCCACATCAATTTGCTGACCTGATTTTGTATACACCAATGCATAAATATCATAATCTGTTCCAGACTCCCAAGAAACTGTGGCTGTCATTTCTGGTGTTTTTTCAATAATGATTGGCTTTTGACCTTTGTCGAGACTGATCTTGCCTTGGACCTTTTCTAAGCTTATCGGTGCAATGTCCTTTGTCTCTTTCTCTATAGCAGCCGTCATCATCTGTTCAGGCGCTGCTGTTCCAATCTGCTCTTCAGCTTCAACCTCAACACCATACAGGCGGCATAGTCCTTCCAGCCCAGAATCGAAACCGCGCCAGATTGACCTTGCCTTGGTTTCACCATGTCTTATGTACAATTCCACGACTACAATGCCTTTTTCATTGGTAAATTGGGCTGGCGTTAAATGGAGAAGGTCGTTCCCTGTGTGAATTGTCGCTTTTATATTCTTGACTTGAGAAAATCCACTACCTTGATCCTCCGTGAGTGTAATCGCCATCTTGGTTATACCGTCAGGCACTTTGCTCATATCAAAGTTCAATCGATGCACCTTCATTTGTCCTGTCACCTCTGCTGGCAAAAGTGATGCTACGCCTGAGACACTCTCTGGCTGATTATAAAAAATAATTCCATGATCTCCTTGGACTTGATCTGAATCTGTTAAAAGAAAAGCTGTTAAAGAAATATCTATTTGAGAAGACACTTCATAACTAATGGATACCTGACCCTTTGGAGAATTTAATACTGTATTCGCTCCCATTTGCAGAGATTGACTCATTTCAACAACTCCCTAACGATCTACTATCTTTCATCACTTTTATCGACCAATTATACCAAATGTTGTGATACAACCTGCTAAATGTCATCAATAAAAAAACCCGAACAAGCGCTATTGCCACGCTCATTCGGGTTGGTCTTCTTGATTATACTTCTTCACCATTTGTTGAAATGACTTTTTGATACCAGCTAAACGAATCCTTTTTGAGGCGCTTCATCGAGCCATTGCCTTCGTTGTCTCGATCAACGTAGATCATTCCGTAGCGTTTTTTCATTTCGCCCGTTGTGAACGAAACGATATCAATGATGCCCCAAGGTGTGTAGCCAATAAGGTCAACACCGTCGTATTCGATTGCTTTTTTCAGTGCTTCAATATGAGATGCTAAATATTGAATTCGTTCTGGGTCATGGATGGATCCGTCTTCTTCCACCGTATCAATGGCACCAAACCCATTTTCCACGATGAATAGCGGGATTTGGTAGCGATCGTAAAAACGATTCAATGTGTATCTTAATCCGGTTGGGTCGATGGACCAACCCCAGTCACTTGCTTTGATATAAGGGTTTTCTACACCATGCGGCAAGGCTCCGTTGACAATGTCTCCATTATTGTCAGAGACGACATCACTTTTGACAGCTGTCGACATGTAGTAGCTAAAGCCAAGATAATCGACCTTTCCTTTTCTTAAGCTTTCTTCATCGCCTTCTTCAATAGGAATATGATACCCTTCACGTTCAAATTCTTTTAATGCATAGCTCGGGTAGTATCCGCGAACCTGAACATCTGGGAAGAAATAACGTTGTCTCATATATTCCTCTGCTAACATGACGTCATCTGGATTTGATGAATAAGGATAGATTGGCACGTGGGACACCATCGCTCCAATTTGGAAATCAGGATTGATTTCTTTTCCTTTGGCTACTGCCCATGCACTAGCAAGCAATTCATGATGACCTGTTTGATACATGATTTCTTTGGCATTTTCGCCTTCTTTCACCGATACCCCTGAATTTGTCCACAAGAATATTGGGTTGTTGACATCCATTTTGTTATTGATTTCATTGAATGTCATCCAGTATGTGACCTTATCTTTGTATCGATTGAAACACACCTCAGCGAACTTGGAGAAATACTCAGCGACTTTTCTGCTGCGGAATCCGCCATATTCTCTTGCTAGGTGAAGCGGCATCTCAAAGTGAGACAACGTAATTACCGGCTCAATACCATGTTTTAATAGTTCATCAAACACATCATCATAGAACTGTAAGCCCGCCTCATTCGGTTCTGCCTCATCCCCTTTAGGGAAAATGCGGCTCCATCCAATAGATGTCCGCAAGCATTTTAAGCCCATTTCTGCAAACATCGCAATATCTTCTTTGTAACGATGGTAGAAATCAATCGCTTCATGATTCGGGTAAAATATTCCTTCTTCTATCGTTTCAGTAATTTGTCTTGGTACTCCGTGGGCACCTGCTGTCATGACATCAACAACACTCGGCCCTTTTCCTGCTTGGTTCCATCCACCTTCGAATTGATGAGCAGCTAATGCCCCGCCCCATAGAAAATCTTTTGGTAAAGTCATGTTCTATTCCTCCTATTTCACTACTGTCATGATTGTGTCATTTGGCTGACAGGTTGCAATTTCTTCTACAATGACATCTTCATATGCTTGTGTATTGGTGATGATGACAGGTGTGATCGTTTTTAATCCTTTGCTTTCAATCGCTTCTCGATCAAAAGTCATCAACAGATCACCCTTTTTCACCTTGTCGCCATCTTTGATATTGAGCTCAAATGCTGTTCCATCTAAGGAAACCGTATCAATTCCTACATGAACAAGCACTTCCACACCAAACTCTGACCGCAAACCAATAGCATGCTTTGTCGGCGCAAGCATCACAACACTTCCGTCAAACGGTGCATACATCCTGTTATCTGTTGGCTCTATCGCAAGCCCTTTGCCCATCGCACCTGAGCTAAACACAGCATCCGGTACTTCAGAAAGCGGAAGAACCATCCCTGCAAATGGCGCAACGATTATTTCCTCATTGTTCAATGAAGCATTCGCTTCTGCTTTCTCTTGTTCTTTGACTGGTGTTTGACCTGCTGTCTGTTCCACTGTATCTTCCCCATAACCGAACAATTGAATCAAAACAACTGGTAATATGAGGGCAATGGCCACACCGATCAGAATACCAATAATCGACGTTGGGTAATCAGCATTAATCCCATTCACAATGGTCAGCGGACCTGGTAAGCCTGCATATGCAAAGTAATAAGGCGTAAAGAAGCTGGCAACAATGGCGCCCGCCGCTCCAGAAATACAACCGAAAATAAATGGTTTTTTGAAACGTAGTGTGATCCCATAAATCGCCGGCTCGGTAATACCGAAAAGACCGGTAATTCCAGCAGAGACACCTACTTTACGCGTTTCTCGATTTCTTGCTTTCAAAATAACACCTAACACAGCACCGACCTGAGCGATAACAGCGATGGTTTGATATGCCTGGAAGGAGTCCCGTCCATACTGTTCAAAGTTGGCAAGCACCATTGGTGTAATGCCCCAGTGAACACCGAAGATGACCAGTATCTGCCAAAAACCGCCGATAATGGCGCCTGCTAATGCCGGTACGTTTTCAGCTAAGAGGTTGTATCCGTTTGCAATTCCATTTGCACCTGCTGTTGAAAGTGGACCAATGATCAGAATCGTTAATGGAACCATGACAACCATACAGAGAAATGGCACAAACAACGGTTTGACGACCTCGTGAATCCTCTTGTTTAAAAATCTCTCGACATATGAAAGAATCCAAACCAAGAAAAGCGGTGGCAATACCGATGAAGTATAAACCGTCTCAGATAAAGCAATTCCTAAGAAGGTAACCCCTTCACCTGACGCTACGCGAGCTGCAATCTCTGTCCAAGTTGGACTGACAAGCGCTGCTGTACAGGCAACGGCGATATACATATTCGTTTTAAAATGCTTGGCTGCCGTAATTGCAATAAAGATGGGTAAAAACGTAAACGGCGACCATGAAATGAAACTAAAGACTTCATACGTTCCCGTTTTCGAGAAGCTTGGAAATAACAAATTAATTAAAATCAGTGCACCTTGCAAAATACCAGCCGCCGCTAAAATATAGACAAACGGTGCAAACACAGCTGACATGGTGGCGATGACTCGATTCAGCACCGTCCCCTTGTTTTCATTTGCTGTATCATCATCTGATGTTTGCAATTGAACAAGGTTAGAAAATTGCTCGTATACCTCACCAACATGCTGACCAATGACCACCTGAAACTGTCCACCATTTTCCACAACAGTAATGACGCCAGGCATAGCATTGACCGCTTCCTTGGCTTTTGGGTTCGATCGTTTTAGTACCAAACGTAGCCGTGTGGCGCATCTTGCGGCACTCACCACATTTTCCTCTCCACCAACCGCCTCTAAGATGTCTTCTGCAAGCTTTTGATAATCCCTTACTTTTGACATATAACCCCCCCTTTATCACCACTAGTATATGTACATTATAATTATACCGGTACAATTTATCAATACATATATAATATAAAAGAAAGAAAGATCGGTTTGTGCTATAATACAAAGACAATAAATCGTGAAAACAAAGAGGAATAGCTATGTTAAAGTATCAACAAATTGCGAACGATATTGAAAAATATATTGTCACCCATGAACTACAGCAAGGAGACAAGCTCCCTGTACTCGAAACACTCATGAGCCAATTTTCTGTGAGCAAAAGTACGATTATTAAATCATTAGACCTACTCGAGAGAAAGGGAATTGTCTTTCAGGTCAGAGGCAGTGGTATCTTCGTCAGAAGACATCGGCGTAAGGGCTACATCAGTCTTTTATCCAACCAAGGGTTTAAAAAGGATTTAGAAGAGTTCCAACTCTCATCAGAAGTGTTAACACTAGAATCCATCAAGCCACCTGAAGAGGCAGCGCTGAACTTGAACATCACCCAAAATGATGACGTCTTCTATCTCAAACGCATTCGTTATATCAATGGACAAACCTTATGCTTAGAAGAATCCTATTACCAGAAAACGATCATTCCTTATCTCAACGCAGAGATCGCCGCTGATTCTGTCTTCAAATTCGTCAGCGAAGGCCTAGGCCTCAAGGTCGGCTTCTCTGACATGTACATGCAAGTCGGCAAACTGAACGAAACCGAAGCCAAGCTTTTGGGCCTCAAACGAGACGATCCCGCTCTCCGCAACGAAACCGTCTTCCACCTCACAAATGGCCAGCCCTTCGATTTCTCTAAAATCACCTATAATTACATGCAGTCTCAATTTTTTATTCAGGCGAATAATTATTATGGGTGACACAAGAATAGCCTCCTGATCAACATCAGGAGGCGTTTTTGTGATATGAGATTTACCTTTTGTTGCTAGATAGTCAGCCAAAACCATGCTTTATTGTTTACAATATTTGATATGTTACTTAATTCGTAGGATTCGCTGGAGATGATCTAGCCGCTGCTGCATCAGCCTTCACACAATCAATTGCAACAACCAATGCAATCATCACAGGCTCCATCTCGTCTTTCAAAATATTAACCTTGTAGCTATCACCCCACGTGAACCATTCTTTGTTCACCTGACCGATCACTTCATCGTTCTGTAGCACTTGGAAATTCATATCCCACCAGTTACCATGTACTTCAATCCCTGCTGCATCAATTGAATATTTTGCTTGAAAAAACGTAAACTCTTTCCTAATCGTCAACACTTCTTGACCATTGACTTCTACTAAAAACGTCGGTAAAAAACTAAACATCTTCTTCGTAATAACGGCGATTTCGTTTCTTTCTGTATTCAGAATGGTAAACGTCTTCGGCACCTTCATAAAGCTACCCTCTACCACATACACATCGTTCTCCTGTTGATCCTTTACTGTGAACTTTCCACTGAGACTAAACACTTTCTGCTTGATATAAAGTTGTTTCATATGTACCTCCGTTTATGATGGTGAAATTTATCAGTCTTTATGATGTTCTTCATTTAAATCTGATTATACCAAAATATAGAATGTATAAAAAAACCACCTAATGATAGGTGGTTGCAGTCACTATCTCTTTCCGCATAAAATGATAAATCTCAGATCATCCGTTTCACACATGAGCAAGTCTGCTGCACTTCCCATGTCATCGGTTCTTACTTTCTGTCTTCTAAATGAATCCTTTTCTTTTTAACTCCTCAATCAACTTTGATTCCTCAGCTGTTGGAGTAGGGGGTTGTTCTTCTTGTATGGATGATTCTAATTGGTTTAATCCCCAATCATTCAGTATGCTCCACAACTGGTCAGAAATTCTAATATCTCTTTCTCGAATCTCATCAAGGCCCCAATCCTGATATTGATTGGACAGTTCTAATAATAACTGTACTTTTGATTTCTCATAACTTTCTTGTTTCTTTTTAAAATACCCATTACTCGCAACAATGTTCAGCTTTTTTTCAAAAGGAATCTTATTGCCTATATGTTCTACTAACTCTTTCACTTCTCTATCCGAATTACTTGGAAAATAACTTGATTGCCACTTTCGAGGAAGGATATGTTCTATCTCCCATCTATCAGGAAGTAATCCTTCTTGGTTTTGATACGCAAGAATCTTTAATATCATACGTACAGTATTACGGTGGGCAGTCTTAATCTTGGTTTTTAATTCTTGTTCATCTACAGGAGAAAAATCGAATGCTGGTGTAGATGATCTAATAATTTCTGCATTTAAATTTAAGATGCCTCGCTTTACGGCATTAATCGTCGGTGTCACGATATACCTTGCAGCTAATACAGCAAGTAATTTTTTGAGGAATGTTAAGAATCGCTCTTCAAAATCCTTTGAATCCTTATGTTTCAGGTAATAAATAACTACGGGATACTTCCAAAATTCATTTGGATATGAAGTTAGCCCATCCAATACTTGTTGCACTTCGATATTTTTAGACCAGTCTTCATCTTCAATGTCTACACGATTATTGATGACAAGCCATAGATTCAGCACCGTACGTAAATTGTCCATTAACCCATGCTTATACAGCTGTTCAAAATTATTTCTTGAATAGTATTTTCTTATACCAGGTGTTGTTGTATTTCTATCATTCTCTAAAGCTCTAATATAAAACATATAGTAATAGAATAACTTTTGAATGCTTTCTTTCGCATTGACAGCCTCATCATCAAGCTGTTGCCATTGTTCTATAAATTGTGCTTTCCCTTCATTATCCAAGTGGTTATAAATCTTTGCTTTAAAAATATCTGCGTCGGATAATGCAAGTCCTCTATCGTTTAGAGTTGAGAAGATTGTTAAAGCCGTATCTTGAGAGTCTGCAGTAATTGGTAATAAAATGGCTTTATTCAACACATTTCGGATAAACCAGAAAAATAATTCCGGTTCATTCGTAGCAAATCTCTCGATGAGTAATACAAATAAGTTGTAGTTGAGTGAATAATTATCTGTCGCACCTTCTTCAACCGTTCCACTTGTTAAGATCTTTGAAAAGGTTTCATTTCCCTCATCTCTAATCACTCTGGATTCAATTAGTGTTTTTTCGTAATCAACCTCGGCAGTCAGCTCATCCTGTTCCCATAGAGCTGATTCTATTTGTCCCTTGAAGTTCTTCACTTCTTTTGTTTCAGTCATTGATTGAAGTTTTGAATACAGGGCACGGAGCAATAGAAACAAAGAAGTAATACGTTGCTGTCCATCAATGATCTCTTGTTCGCTGTTTTCATTTTCATAAGAAACAATGGTTCCTAGAAAATATGTGCTTTCATTATTATTTTCCGTATACTCTACTAAGTCATCAAAAAGTGTTTGAATTTGCTCTTCAGACCACGCGTATGGACGTTGATACTCTGGGATAATGAATTTATACACTTTTCCTGTTTCTAATAATTGTTTCACACTCTGTTTGTTCACCTCGATAGTTGTAGACACCATCTATTCTCCTTTCTGTATGTTCTTTGCGGTTTACTGCTTTTAAAGACTTTTCCATTAAGCACTTTTTCATTAATCTTGAAAAACAAGAACTTTACCTTTTACCTCTTCAAAATAGTCAGTAAAATAAGATATTGATAAGTACTCTTTAGCTCGAGTCATCCCAATGTACATTTCTTTCTCTTGATTTTCTTCATACTTATATGGCATCATATCAGACTTCACAATAAAAAATGAGTGGAAAAATCGAGACCCGTAACTTTGACTTAACTTCTATTTTCCTCATAGATACTTTGTGCTCTATCTTCTACCAAAAGCAAAGATTGCGACTCTTAATCTAAGCATAATTTTATGAGGTGGAGCCAGTTTCCTGCAAAATCCTGTGATTCATCGATTAAAATCGCATCGTATTTTGGGGAGCAACGGTTTGATTTTCTATCTTTTCAATATATGTGTCAATTTCAAGTTCTAAAATTTCATGTTATTTAAATTCGTTCCCCTGCAGTAGCAGTACTTTTAATAGACTCTGGTACTGTAATCGCCATGTATACAAACACCCCTCAATATCCTTATATGTCATATCGGGATTTTTTGGGTATTTTAAATGATTTAATTCTAAATTATCGTAATCAATCTGTTGGTTTTAAAAAAATCAGATGATATGGCTTATCATGATACAATTCAAAAAAGCTCTTAAAGTAAGTATCCCTTTAAGAGCTTTCAGAAAATCCTAAACAATTATATTGATCTGTCTTTTAGTTGTGATTTTTACTAGTTTTGTGAATGATCGCTTTATACACAATATATATTAGATACATGACATATCCAAATGAATTATTAGATTTAAACACACTCATCTCCTTCTGGAGTTTTTCACAAAATCCGTTTTCTAAATCACTCTTTTACCTTATTTCTTTAATACCTGCTTTGCTAACTGACGGTCCTCTTTGTCTTTCGTCTTCATTGCAATGTGTTTAATCAATTCTCTTGTGTCAGCTTGTTGTGAAAACGATGGAGACCATTCCGTTAGCACGCTTAATGCATGGTACTGTAAATTTTCTAATCTAAGTGTAGCATGAACCAGTGATAGTCCTACACCTTCATATTCATATAAACCTTGAATAATATATTGCAGGCACTGCTCTTCATCATCTGTAAGACTTGATAACGATAAATGGGTTTCTGCAAAAGTGCAGAGATCTTTCATATGCTGACGGTTATTTGTGTCCACCACAGCGAAATATAATTCGCAATTTGTCGGTTCTTTCTCAAGCAAATCAAATAAATGCTGAACAACATCTAAACGATAATAGAGAGCGATCTCAAGTGCTTGAAAATGATAATTTTGTTGTAACGCATCCATCGCAAGCTTTGGCCATCTATTGTCATTAATCAATGGTTGAATCGCTTCCTGAATAAACATATACTCATGTCGTTTCCATGAATCCTCAAATCGTTCTTCCCACATTTCTTTATCTTCATTTAAAAACTCACTGATTTTCATAATTGGATAGAAGTCCTCAAGTGATTGACAGTGCATATGGGCATGGTCTATCAAACGAGAGAGAACTGTGCTTGCATTTGGGTACTCCTCGATGCCTTTGGGAGAACTTTCTTCATTTAATAGTGACAGAATGATGAGACTCGCTCCATGATATAATTCTTTTGAAATCCTATCTTCAGATAAAGCCGTTTCAAGGTCACCATTCAGCGCACAAGTATAAGCTAATATTTCATTCATGATTGTATTTTGACAGCCTTCTGTTAGAAACCATCGTTTTATTTCTGGCGTCGATGCTTCCAAATGCTTAACAGCCGAAATTTTCCCCCAGCCATGGACGGACTTTGCAAGTTGCCACACTTGTTCGTTTGCTTGATTTGTGCCATTCTTTAATGCAAATACGACATAAGAAGTAAAATCTTCATGCATTCCTATTGTGAGTAAGAGATCTTTGTATTTTTCGCAATTCGTACACCCCAGTACAATGACTGCAAATTTTACAACCTCTCGATGTGCTGCATGTTCTAGAAGCCATAACGCTTCTTGTTGTACAAGCGACTCGTCCCATTGGGTTTGCTGAATTCGTTCGATCAATTCATTACTGTAGCTCGCTAAATTATCAGAAATGATTTTTTCGTATGTGATCTTTCTCGTTTGATTTGTAGGTTGATTGAGTTGCTTTTCAAAAACCTTCAATAGTCTTTTCACATAAAATGGAGTAGGACCTTCATTTACTAAATCATCGAATAAACCTGGAGCCAATCGCGGTTGATGTTCATCATATAAATATTCTTCATCGGGCAAACGATCGTCTACTATTTTATGATGTGTTTGAATTTGTTGTTGAATAATGGGAACGATTTTCTCTTTATGATCCCACGGGAGAAATTCCAACTTCATTGAATCATCTAAAATCGTTTCATAATCTACTTTCACTTTACAATTAAATCGTACATAACCACCCAGCTTCACGGACACCTTGTGCTTTGTACCATCTTCAAGTTCCAGTATCCCTGACAATTTCGAATATGGAATAATATGTGATAATATGCTTTTCCGTTTATTCAAATCTACTGTTATACCATCAATGATCAATTGCTCTTCTTTAATCTGGTTGATAATTTCAATAGAATGCCCTTTATAATCAATTTTCCACGTTTTATGTACTTCTTTTTCTACGTCTTTCATTACATTACGCATTTCACGTTTAAAGTCATCTTTAAAACTCATGAAATCCTCCTTATAATATGGATGGAATATCATTATGCTATGTTTCTATAGTTCTGATAGTTCCTTATTCCTACTGTGATTGATTTATGTTTTCAATCTTTATCATACGATATTTATGAAGCAAAATCTCCTAAATAAAAAAAGGTATGGAAAATGAGTGATTTCCTATACCTTTGCTCTTAAATATGTGAATTGGCGTAAAATCGGATTCATAATAAGAAATCTCTTCCACGGGGAACTTTGTCCTTACTTGTCTTGACAAAACCGACTGTCCGATAAATTCATCATTCTTTTATTCAAATGCCTTTCAACTAAACGAATACAGTGATTCTTAATCAATTGCTCTTTATATTCCTCAACTTGCTCTTCTTTGGATCCATATAAATCTTCATCGTTTTCAATTTCTATATGATGAGACTCAAACTTTTCATTCTCATATAAGTGGAAATGGAAAAACACATGTGCATTATCTACCATATGTTCAACAAATGATGAAATGTCATCTATTAATTCCTCATACTCTTCTTCTTCTAATATTTCATTCAGTTTAACGTTACTATGAACATCAATTGATAGATAATTCTCCCTCGACATTAACTCGTCCTCGGTTGCTAGCTGATTATCCTCAATTGTCGCTTTTCTATTCATGTCTGTGATCGAAAAGTAACAATAAGTATTACTATCATTTAGTAATCTCACTTCCCAAATTTCAGCATTCATTAATCTGTAAAGTCTATTAAATCTATACATATCATTCTCTCCTATCATTTATTGCAAATATTTTTAATGTGTACGATAGATAAAAAATCGAAGAATCTACACCCGCTATGCAGTTGAGTAATAACATAGTAGACTTTTATAATTTTTTTAACCCAATCACTTGAGTATTAGAAAAGATCGTAAGTTGCTCCATCATAAATTTCGCAGAATACTGGAATTCACCTTGTATCCAACTAAAAATTAACCCAAGCGTGGCATTCGTTTGATAATGCAAAAACGTCTCATAATGCACCGTTCCCATTGTGGATTGAACCTCAATAAATATATCTTTTGAAAAAATTTGATGAAATAGCTCCTCTAAGTATTTTTTAAAATTGGCATGGCTAGTATACAATGCATAAAATATCCGTTTGTTTTTTTCAATATATTCAAAAATTATTGTTGCTGGGGATATTACAGACAACATATTTGAACTTGATCATACATTTGGCGAAAGCGTAAAAGCTGTAAAGGTAGATGTTTCAAAAGAAGCAGATGTTAAAAATCTAATTGAAACCGCTGTCAATACTTTCGGAAAACTAGATATCTTATGTAACAACGCAGGAATCATTGGAGCGTATGCGAATATTGATGAGTATACAGAAGAACAATGGAACCGAGTGATGGGTATCAACATCAATGGGCCTTTCTTTGGTATTAAACACGCTGTTCCTCATATGAAGCAAAATGGTGGTGGCTCCATCATCAATACCGTCTCTATTTCATCACGCCACGCCACACCTGGTTCACCAGCGTACGTTACCTCTAAAGGGGCAATGCTTATGCTAACGCGCCAAGCTGGACACGACTATGCACGTGATCACATTCGTGTAAACGGTGTTTCTCCAGGTGTCGTGAGTACCGGCATTTTAAAAGATGTAAACGATGACATGTTAAAAGTCTATTCAGAAGCCATCCCAATGGGAAGAATCGGCCAACCTTCAGAACTGGCAAACGTCGTTTGCTTTTTAGCATCGGATGAGGCATCTTATGTGACTGGGCAGACATATATTGTTGATGGTGGGAAAGATACTATTTAAATTTTTTATTATTAAGGATTGAATATTAGCATTTGGGCGTTCCTCTCGCTCTTGTATCCATGGCACTTGTTAGTGCTTTTACATCAAGTATTTTTCAAAAGTTATTGGAATGAAGGCTTACTTTAAGAAATCACCCATCAATACCATGTAACGGGTGAGCGATTGAGGTAATGGCTTGTGGGCGTTAAAGAACAATAAAAAATAGACCAAGACACTTGTCTTGGTCTATTTCCCCTGCTAGCTGACATCAGAAGATTTCTCTTTACTCTTCCATTTCTTCTGAATGATCGTTGCCTTTATTTGTTTGTTCTTTGATTACCCTGACATAGTAATCGTTACGCATCATGAGTTCTTCATGCGTACCGATGTCCTCTAATTCTCCATTTTTAATGACAGCAATTTTGTCTGCCCCTTTCACAGTGGACAGTCTATGTGCAATGATGACGAAGCCCATGTCTCCTCTTAATTGTGAAACGGCTTTAATCAACTCTTGTTCCGTATCACTGTCGACATTTGACGTATACTCATCTAGTAAGACAAATGAACTTTTTCTTAAAAATGCCCTAGCGATCGCAATTCTTTGCTTTTGTCCACCTGATAGAAAATTCCCATATTCTCCGATATCAGAATCATATCCTTCGTCCAATTTCATAATGAAATCGTGAGCGCTCGCCTGTTTTGCGGCGAAAATGACCTGTTCATCTGTTGCCTTTGGGTTGGCATATCGGATGTTCTCTTTAATTGTGCCATCAAACAACGACGTATCCTGTGAAACTAAACTAAAGCCTTTTCTCCATGTTTTTGGAGATATATGTTGATAAGATACATGATCGATCAACATATCACCTGAATCTGGTTCACAAAATCGTTCGAGCAAGTTGATAATCGTTGATTTCCCTGCACCGCTTTCCCCAATGAGCGCCAGAACTTCACCGCGATGGATATCTAAGGACAGATTCCTAATGACATCTTCCTTTTGATTATAAGAGAAATGAACATTTTCCAGTTTAATATGATGAAAAGGTAAGCTTAGTTCTTGGTCACAATCTGCTATTTTTTCTTCATCTTCCCCTAGAATGCCAAACAGTTTTTTAAGAGAGCCTTTCGCCTCAAAATATGAGCTAACATTCATCCCAATGCCAGCGACATGGACAATCACCTGGAATAAATATAAGACAAACGCGACCAGTGATCCCATCGTTAAATCCTCAGCCCCTAAACGCCAAAAACCAAAGCCAACGACGATCGCAATAATCACAAAACCTGTCACACTTAATATTGGATAAATAACAGAGTCAATAATGGCCTCTTTAATACTTAGTTGATACATGTTTGAAAAGAACTTCTTTCCTTTGGCTTGCTCATCGACTTCTCTACCATATGCTTTGACAATCTTGAAATTCCTCAAAATTTGAGAAGAAAAAACCGTCACCTCTGACAACTTCTCTTGTCTGCTGTAATTAATGTGCTCTATTCGTTTAAATAGAGGAATCACAAAGAGAAACGTCAACGGGACAAGAACTAAAACGAGGAGTGTTAACCAAAAGTCAATGGTGATTAAAACAATGATGGCACCAATCACTGAGATCGCAGCCATCACAAAATCAATCAAATCTTTTGTCAAAATGGACGAAATTAAAGTGGCATCATCCGTCAGACGACTCACCAAAGACTCAGATTTATTTTTTTGAAAATAAGAAACGGGCAATTTTAAAATTTTCTCCCATAAAATTTCCCTTAAAAGGTATACGACCTTCTCTTCGGTAAATCTGATAATCGAGGCTGAAACCGTAGAAGAAACACTATCAATGAATAATAATCCGCCGACAAAAAAAACTAATTTCCAATCGATCACTTGATGTGTGAACTGATCTATAAAATCCTTTACAACCAATGGAGAATATAAACTAATGGCTGTGCTTAAAAGTGAAAGGATAAATGCGATAACAAGAGCAATTCTGCTCTTAACGGGTAATGTATATTTGATAACTTCTAGTGTTTTGCGATTAAACATAATTCCCCTTCTTTCATTCAGAACAGTCATAGATCCTCGTTTAGCTCATCATATTATTTTTTAAATGAAATGAAAAGAATTCTATTACTTTTTCTTCTTTTTCTTGTTAGATTTCTTTTTATCTGGAACTGTCTTTGTTACTTTTCTTTCAACCTTTAAAATACCTAAACTAAGTTTAATAACTGTTTCTACTACTTTAGCCATGTTTTTCTATCCCCTTTTTACACTAAACTAGATCTACGACCGCCCTTTTTCACATTAACACAAAGATTGTATAATGCAAGAAATTATGCATAAATGTGACATTTTACTCATGCGATTCCCATATTTGGTCCTATTTATGTTTACTGTCTAAATAAGGTGCATCAAAGATCACATAGTTTCATTGTTAAGGGGCTAGTAACATTTGTATAGCATTCAGTACGATTAAAAGAATCCTATTCACTTTTATTCGTTGCTCTAGAACACTCATTAAACCTATTATCAATTTGTCCACTTTTGAGTTTATCTATTCATAAGGTTTTTCATTTTGGTCACTCCCTTTTACATAGACAATGATTTCTCGGTGTAGGCTGTTATGATTTTCTATGGATCAATCACGTCATTAATATATAAACGCAATCCACTCTTGAAAATGTAGCAATGGAGTAGTTTCTTTAATAGAACCTTATTTAGACCGCATTATACAATTTTCTTTTTGTGTTGGAATAACCACTCATATAATTCCAGATTATTGTACGTTTCACTCATAACATTGTGTTTTAGAGCAGGATATGAGGTGGACTTGACATTTCCTCCAACTTAACCATTTATTACCCCCATTTTGATACTAAGTTTTAGTCGATATATGTCGATACATAGTATATACAAGACTAACTTACTATATTGGAGGCAAGAAACCCTTATGAAAAAGACATCGTCGGTAAAAACAGAAAAAAAGGGGCTCAAAACTAGACTTTCAGATTTTTGGAAATTTAGCAAAAGACAGTCCAAATTAATGAGAACTCGTTTAATTGCATCATTTTTAGCTGTCCTTCTCATTCCTAGTGTATTGATTGGATACTTTTCGTATGAAAGCGCTAAACAAGAGATAGAGCTTAAAATTAAAAATGGCATATATTCTAATGTAGGTACCGTAATGAGTCTACTGAAGTTACATACTACGCCAGCAATCCATAACCTTGAATTGTTAGCATCTGATTTAGATTCTGAGAGCATAACCTCTGCTGAGACTCAACAGAAGTTGGATTGGATCCTGAGCACTAATCCAGAAATCGACAGAGCTATTCTTGCGAATCATAAAGGGGAATATATAATCCACCCTCAGATTGAAACTAGTGATTTTAATCCAATAGAAGCTAAATGGTACTTGGAAGGTATGAACAAATCCGGAAAAACTGCTTTCTCATCCGAGACTGCTGATGAATCTTTAACTGGAGAATTCGAATATAACTTTTCACATACTCTCAAGGATGGTCAGGGTGTATTGAATTTCAGCATTAATCAAGGTGTGATGGCGGAAGGGATAAATTTCGCAAAGATCGGGGATAACGGTACTCTGATCGTAACAGATGAGAATAATACCATCATTACGGGTACTGGGTATATATTTGATATTAATTACTTTGCGCCTGGAGGAGTCTTTGATGCCAGTAGTGGTATAGATATCCCTGATGACAAAGAAGAGAAATACTCCCAAATAACCAAATCCAATTCTGCTCTCGAAGGCAATGAATTGGAATTATATTCGATAACAGAACCTATGACAGGCTGGAAGATTTCCGCCTTGATTGGTACGGAGGATTATACTGCAGCAGCTAAACCGATATTTAGAACAACCCTTTTGGTCATTAGTATTGCCTTTTTATTAACTGCTGTATTAGTGACTATTACCATCCGTACGTTCATCATTCCTATCAGAAAATTAAAGCAGGGAACCAAGAACGTAAGAAATGGAGACTTGACCAATAAAGTAGATCTAAAAAGAGATGATGAATTCAAAGCTCTTGCTGATGACTTTAATGAGATGACGTTATCCCTTTGCTCCGTGGTTACAGAGCTTGGTCAAACCTCTACAAAGCTGGCATCCTCTTCCGCAACCATTAAAGAGAGTACGGATCAGACCGTTCAATCTGTTCAGGACGTAGCGGAAATTGTACAAGTAAGTGCGGAAACTGCCATAACTGGAGCAGAAACCTCCAACCAAACGGCTATAGCTGTAGAAGAAATGGCCACAGGCGTAGGCTCTATAGCAGAGGCTGCCAATACAATTGTAGATTCGACCGGTCAAACAGAGCAGGATGTTGCAAAAGGTAGAGCGTCTATCGAAAATGTAAGTGATCAAATGAAACGCATTCTAGAAGCTGTAAGGGAATCTTCAGATATGATCGGGGACTTGGCTAATCTTTCTATTGAAACAAGAAGAATGAATGAAGCGATCACTGAGATCGCTAGTCAGACTAACCTACTAGCCCTTAATGCTGCAATTGAGGCAGCCAGAGCTGGTGAACAAGGACGTGGATTTGCCGTCGTTGCTGGCGAGGTACGTAAGCTATCCGAACAATCCAAGCGTACTGCTGATGAAATCGATGAGACGATTACGAAGATGGATAAGCTGATCCAACAGTCTAATTCCACTATGATTGGTAACGTAAGGACTCAAGTTGGTGAGGGTCTACGTATTAGTGAAGAAGCATCATCCCTGTTCGCTACGATCGAACATTCAACCGCCCATATTATAGAACAGATACAAAGTATCTCTGCTGTATCTGAACAGATGTCAGCAGGAACTGAGGAGGTTTCAGCTTCTGTTCAAGAGCTTGCGAAGATTTCGGAGTATACCGCGGATGGAGCGCAAACAACTTCAACGGCAGTTGAAGAACAGTTAGCTTCTATACATGAGATTGCTCATACTTCTCAAGAGCTTGCTGACATGGCAGATAATCTTCAAAAAGTAGTCTCCAAATTCAATGTAGGGCAATAACAAGCAAGTTCCAAGTCGTTCATGATAATAACTATAAAAAGTGTAGGTCAGATAACTATCCTGGTGGATAGTTATCTGACCGTATACAGCAAAGAACTCAGGCATTACACCCTGAGTTCTTTGCTGTATAGAGTTCTTATTCTATTTTGAAAAGCAAAACGTTATCACGATTTTCATTAGATCTTCTTCTCTGTAACGCCCGATATCATGTTGACTTACTAACCTTAGTAAGATCACTTTTCTCTTTTATCGAGTGAGTCTTGATATCGTACAGCTTTATAGCTTTATCTAAATCCTTGCTATTAGTCTGTGGTCTACCTCGAATACCCCCTGCACGGCTTTCCCTGATTACCTTTTGAAGATCAGATAGATTCGTTCGCTACACCTGACACCACCAATCTTATCATCGAAAATTCTAGACTCAGGAATACCATACTCCTTCAGGAGAAAGTCGACCTGACAATCCGTAACCTGTCCAAATGTTTTACTTATTCGACCATAACCAAAGCCCATTGCTAATGGAACTTTATACTTTAGTTGCATTACTATCACTTATGATAAGGTTCACCCCGATTTATCTTCGCTGCGCGATAAATTGAAACAAATTCACCACTTTCAAAACTGATATTCACATTTTGCAGCTCAGGAACTTTTTATTTTCCCGCTAGTTTATACGATTTATTAACATGTTTAATTTCTAATAGTTTCATATTCTTCCTCCCTTACCCCAATAATACACTTTCTTTATTAACTGAATATGAACTAGAAGGTTTCGAATTAGAAAAAAGGTCTAATTAGCTCCTATTTTAGACAAAACAGTATACACAAACTTTTTACATGGGATTGGAAGAATAAAAAAAAGATTCTCTACATTTCAAACAAACAAAAAAACCGTAAGAATGATTTTATATACACTCTCACAGTTTAATTTACAATGTTTTTTAATTATACTTTCCCCTACCACAAATTCTGTCTTATGTTTTACCATCATTTGTGGTACGGTTCCCCCCGCACAATCCGAAACGCCCGATACACCTGCTCCACAAGCACCAACCTCATCAACTGATGCGGGAACGTCATCCTTGAAAACGACAACTTCTCATTCGCACGCTGCATCACAGCATCACTTAATCCTAGCGATCCACCGATCACAAAACAGACCTTACTTTTTCCGTATGTTGCCAGTTTATCGATTGTATCGGCTAATTCTTCGGAACTTTTCATTTTTCCTTCGATCGCTAAAGCAATGACGTGGGCGTCTGGGTTGATTTTGTTTAGGATGCGTTCGCCTTCTTTGTCTTTGATGATTTTCATGTCTTGGTCGCTGAGGTGTTCGGGCGCTTTTTCGTCCGCGAGCTCAATGATGTCGATTTTGGCATAGGCTTGTAATCGTTTTGTGTATTCGGCTATGCCTTGCTTTAAATATTTTTCTTTTAATTTTCCTACTGTGATAATTGATATATTCACAGGTCATCCCCACCTTAAGAACAAGTTATTCATATAAGTTATCAACAATTGTGGATAAAATTTGTGTATTTTGTGTCCGATCATTCGTTCCCTACTATATATATTGCAGGTTCAGCGCACAATTCACAGGCTGTGGATAAACTGTGGGTATGTTCGATTTTTCTGAATTCTGGCGGCATTTCGTGATCATCTATGTACATGTCTAGTACGGTTTCAATGTGTTCTGCACAAGCATATAATGTTTTGTTCATGAGTTTCTTATTCCTCCAATTTGTTCTCCAGTTATTCACAAGTATTGATCTCATTGTTCAATATAACCGATTTATTCACATGTTAATAGTCTTTTACTGTTTTCCACACATTCTATCCACAAACAAACGAAAAAGCCTCCACTTCCTGTGAAGGCTTTCTTCTATACAAACGGATTATAAAATCTCGTTCCTCTGACAAATGTAATCACAAGCGACACGATCAGCACAACACCAACAAACAATAAAGCTGCATAATCTGCTTTTTGAAAGTCTTTGGCAGTGAACCATGTGCGCTTTTTATGTTTTCCAAAACCGCGTAACTCCATTGCATTGCTGATCGTTTCGATCCGTTCCAGGCTGGAAAAAATCAGTGGCATCACAATCGATAACGCATTTTTGATTCGTTTCCCCAGTTTTTCGTTCTTCGATAAATCAATTCCTCTTGCTTGCTGAGAAATGGCAATCGTCCGAAAATCCCGTTGAATATCTGGAATATAGCGTAATGCAATCGCTACAGCATAAGAAATCCGGTAGCTGACCCCGATTCGGCTAAGCGATGAGGCGAATTCACTTGGATTCGTTGTGACAATAAACAAAAGCGCTGCTGGCATGACCGTCACATATTTGAGTGTAATGTTCAATTGATAGAAAAGCTGTTCAAGCGTGACGTTGTACCAACCTGCGATATGAAACAGCTCATGTTTCGCCCCGTATATGGCGACACCTTGCTGTGGTGCAAAGATGTATATGGCGATGTTGTTGATCAAAAGAAAAATCGCCAACACAATCACCACAAAAGATATATCACGAAAGCGCACGTTGGACAGCTGAAAGAATACGATACTTGCCACCAACATAAAAAGAAGCACACCTGTATCATACGTGAGCATCGCTGCGGATGACCAAAGGATAAAGCAAATGAGTTTGGTTGCACCCGTCAGCCGATGAATCGGCGAAGGGCGGTCGATATAGGACAGGATGTCTACAGCCATGTCATTCGTTCCTTTCTGTCAACCTCAATGAAGCGATCCACGAGTTCGTTTGGATTTGGCCAGTCTGCTTTTAGTGCGAGTTCATACAGCGACGTTTCCTTTAGACTCGCCTTTTGGACAAGCAGCTGATCTGTGAGTACTTTAGCAGGCGTATCATCTGCAATTTTTTCTCCATCTGCAATCACAATGGTTCTTGTGGTGTATTCGAGCATCAAATGCATGTCGTGTGTGATCATTAAAATCGTGATACCTTGTTTATTCAGCTGCTCTAAAAATGTCATCATTTCTGTATAATGTCTAAAATCCTGTCCAGCAGTTGGCTCATCTAGGATGATGATTTCCGGCTCTAATACCAGAATGGACGCAATGGTAACACGTTTTTTCTGCCCGAAGCTGAGTGCCGAGATGGGCCAGTTTCGAAATGGGTACAAGCCGCATACTTTCAGGACATGCTCGACACGTTCTTTTATTTCTTCCTCTTGTATGCCTCTTAACACAAGACCTAACGCGACCTCATCATAGATCATTTGTTTGGAGATCATTTGATTTGGGTTTTGCATGACGACACCCATTCGTTCGGAGCGCTGTTTGATTGTATCACCTGTGATATCCTCGTTATTGAAAAGAATGGTTCCTTCAGATGGCGTTTCAAAAGCGCAGAGTAGCTTGGACAATGTCGACTTGCCTGCCCCATTGGCTCCTGCGATGCTGATCATTTCTCCCTTTTTCACGGTAAAAGAGATGTTGTTGAGTGTGTTTGGTCTTGTCGGATAGTCAAAGCTCAGATCGCGCACCTCTAGCAAGTCGTGCGTTGTTTCCTGCTCTACCGGTTGCTCAGATGCTTCCATCCATTGCTCGATTTTACCTTTTGCCTCGTCATCTAAGGTCAGATGCTGTAAGTTAGCTAACTGATCCCCTGGTTCGACTGGAATGCCTGCATATTTCATCGCCTTCACATATAATGGTTCGCGTAAATACGCTTCTTCCAATACATTTGAAGCGAGTAATTCATCTGGTGTCATATCTGCCGCAATGGTTCCATCATTGACGACAATAATTCGGTCTACATGTCGATAGAGGACGTCTTCTAAACGGTGTTCGACCATGACCACGGTTTTCTTTGTTTCTTTTTGTAGTCGATCGATCAGGTCGATGACTTCTTTGCCTGTTGCGGGATCAAGGCTGGCGAGTGGTTCATCGAACAGTAAGATGTCTACATTGTTAACGAGAACGCCTGCAATGGCCACACGCTGCTTTTGACCGCCTGACAACTCATGCACGGACGATGCTAGCTTGCCATCTACCTCTGTTAGCTTTGCTGCCTCTATTACACGTTCCTTCATGTCTTCACGTGCTATTCGCTCATTTTCAAGCGTAAACGCGATATCTTCTCCAACGGTCAGTCCGATAAATTGTCCATCTGGGTCCTGCAAAACCGTTCCAACAAGCTGCGAGAGAGAAAAAATGTTCTCTTTTTCTGCATTTTTCCCGCCAATGTAGAGATTTCCTTCCATTGTACCTTTATAAGACGCAGGAACTAGCCCATTGATGCAATGGGCTAGTGTGCTTTTTCCTGATCCAGACGGGCCTGCGATGAGGACCTTTTCTCCTTCATAAATGGTCAGGTTGATATCTTTCAATGTAGGTTCTGATTGACTGCGATACTTGAATCCGAAACGTTCGAATTGAATCATCGGTTTCCTCATGTATGTGTTCCACCTTGCTTCATGATGTTTCCTTCGAAAGGCTGCCGCTTTTGCTTCTTGTCCTTGCATATGCTGCGATGATGATGGTTCCGAGTACACCGACTGTGATGATGTTAGAAATCCCTGCGGCAAATCCTTGGAAAAATACCTTGTTTGCCGGCTCAGCGTAAATCACAATATCAAGAATTGGTGCAATGACAAACCAACCAATTGCCTGTATGACGACTTGCACGACATTGAAGAAGATAATCTTTTTCAAGCCGAAAATTCCTTCTTCTACATTTAAGCGCTTTGAGATGAAACCGAGTAGCAATCCGACAAAGCCAGACACAAAGATCCAGCTCCACCAAGGACCAAATGTGGTCGCATCTTTAATCAGATGGCCAATAAAACCAATCAGTGCGCCTGCAACAGGCCCAAATAACACAGCCATTAACGCAAGGAATGCATACGATGTTTCAATTTGTGTATTCGGAATACCCGTTGGAATGGAGACGAAGCGACCTAATATCACAAAGACGGCTGCGCCGATTCCGATGGCAACGACAGTTTTCGTTGAAAGTTGTTTACCTGCCATGATGTTTCCTCCTCTTATTCGTATATAATGCGCGGAGCTTTACGAATCGAAAGGCGCCAGCCTGTGCCTGTACCGATGTGATAAGCCTTTGCAAATGACCCTTGATTGATCGCCACGCCTAAATGATCGAGTGAATTGACATATACGAGTGGTTCACCTACTTTTAAATCGGCAAAAGATCGTCCATAGGTCATGATATTTTTATACACATTTTTTGGCCCGTTGGCAATGGTAACTTCTATTGAATCGCCATAATTAATTGAAAGCTGTTCAAATAACGTGTGATGAATGTTTGTCCAAAGGTTTCCAAACCTGACATCTAAAATATCAATCGTTCCTGTGATCACTTCTTCTTCCGCATAGGCCTGTACCACTGGAAGGTGGATAATGTCATCAACATCCGCCTTTGGACCGACCTCTTCAAAAGAAATCACGCCTGAGGCGATTCTCGCACCTGTATACGCATAAATATCTCTACCATGGAATGTATGTGATTTTCCCGATTTCGGTAATCGGTTGATGGTTTCATCTAAATAACGCGCTTCAACAATCCCAATTTCCTGTGCGATGTGCGTCAATGTCCCGTTATCTGGTGTAATGATATAGTGAGAGCTTGTCGTTTTGATCACAAGACTCTTTCGTTCTGATCCTACGCCCGGATCGACAACAGATACAAACACTGTCTCCTCCGGCCAGTATGTGACCGTTTGTAGCAGACGGTATGATGCTTCCCAAATATCATATTGCGGAATGTTGTGGGTTAAATCAAAAATACGAATGTTGCTGCTGACGGTCGTTGCTACTCCGTACATTGCGCTGACAGCCCCATCATCAATGCCAAAATCTGATTGTAAAACCAATGCATGTTCACTCATGTTAATTCTCCCTTTCAATTTAAAAAGTAGGTGTGATGTTTCACGTGGAACATTTGAACAATTGTATGAAAAAAGTGGAAAACAAAAAAATACCCCATCCTTATCTATGAATCATAAGGACGAGGTATTTGTCTCGTGGTACCACCTTTATTTACTGTTTGCTCGCGCTAAACAGCCTCTACAAGTACAAAGCTCCAATTTGGCTCATATACTGTGGTTTTGATAACGAGTACCAACTCTCGTCGTAACCTACTAATATCATGGATATGTTCAGCACGAGGCTCAGAGACCATTTTTCGAATCATTATTTTTGCTTCTTTTCAGCTACCGAAGCTCTCTGTGGAAAAATTGATGATTGTACTTTCTCTCGTCATTGCCTGTATAACTTTTTTGAATTAAAGCTATCATACATGATGTTTTTTGATAAATCAAGATATATTTCAGAACATTTATAAAAATAAATTAACTTATCTGGAAGAGTCTTCTTTTTATAAATTTTAAACAAATGTTAAAGCGCAAGATATGGTGTCTTTCTTTTGCAGCGTTATAATAAAGAGGAAGGGAGGTACAGCGTGTGTGGACTATTTGCATGAATGAATTTAAGCAGCTCTTGAAAAGTACAAAATTTATTTTAATCATTGCCATTATTTTCATTTTATCTACTTTTGTATCAAGTCTTCCCTTTGTGGCTACTTACCAAAATCACTACCAGCAAGCAAAGGATCCTTTTTCGATTGGGAATGAACTGGTGATCTCCTTATTTGGTTTTTTCCTTATTTTCCTATTATCTCATGATATTTTAAGTCGCGAAATACATGTAAAAACGATACGTTTCCTTGTCAGTAAGACAACACGTCTGAACATTGTCATCGGGAAATATCTCGGGCTAATGCTATTTTGGTTAAGCTGTATTATGACGACGTATGTCTTAAATATGGTCATGTCACACCGGTTTCCGTTCTCTGATGCCTTAAAAATATTAACCTTTATCAGTGTGGGAATTTCATTTACTTTGTTCTTATCCATACTTTTTCCAACACCGCAGCGGTCGATGTTTGTTGGCATGATATTTTCTTTTCTATTCCCGATCTTCAGTTTGATTTCTGTGATTTCTTCAGAATGGTTTATTCACTGGTTTCAATTCATGACTCCTTATTATTATGCACGCTGGAGTGAACCACTTACCTATGTGCTGATCAATACGGCTTTGACAACTGTTTTACTCATTGGAACAGCACTGCTGTTTCATAGGAGGGATGTGTAAGTGCTTCATACAAAAGGACTAACGAAGAAATACCGGACTAAAGTCGCGATAGATCATATTGATCTGGATGTACATAAAGGGGACATTTTTGGACTCATCGGACCGAAGGGTGCTGGAAAAACCACTTTTTTTAATATCGTGACAGGGATCTCTCGCCCCACTTCTGGTACATTTACGATGATGGACATGTCTTCGCTGAAAAAAGCGAGACATCGCATAGGTGTCCTGCCTGAATATACAGATTTATATGAGGGGCTTACCGCAATTGAGCATATTGCTTATCTATCTAAAATTACTGGTGCACGACAGAAAACGAGCTACTATGAAGAATTGCTCGAATTTGTTGGTTTACACCGCTACCATCAAGAGAAAGTCGGTGCCTTTACATCTGGTATGAAGAAACGGCTCGGCATGGCACAGGCCATCGCCCATCGCCCAGAATTTATTTTACTTGATGAGCCTTTTGCTGAAATTGATTCAGATTCTATCGTGCACATCCAGCGGTTCATTCAAACACTGAAGTATGAAGGCAAAACGGTATTTTTAACAGCTGATCTTCCAAGGTTTACGAATAGTATTTGTACCAAAACCGTGTTCATATCAGACGGAAAACTAAAACCTTCAAATACTCATCCTCAAGTGAAAACCATCATGTCCTCACATATTCGTGCTACCTTCAAGCATTCATGGGTTGATGATGAGGTAAAGCCTGTTCTTACGCAGTATTTGCAAAGTGTGGGGACAGATCTTGTACTCAGCGATGATGAGACCTCATTGGTGATTCGTTCAGAAGCCCAAATCCCAGCGATCATCCGTGCCTTCGTTCAATGCAAAATAGATCTATTCCGAGTCACAGCTCAAGATACCACGATCTCCTCATAACAAAGTACCGTACGCTGTCCGCACGGTACTTCTTTTTGTTTATATGGGTTTACTCATGTAGATACCGGTTTCTGCAAATCCCGTCTTCTCATACAATGAACGAGCAATTTGATTATGGGCAAAAACATGGAGCGTGAGTTTTTGGACACCTAGAGATTGAGCTTGCTCTTCTAACGCAGCTATGGCTTGTTTTGAAAGGCCTTTCCCTCGATAATCTTCAAACAAGATGAAATTGTAAATGAATCCTTCTTTTTGAGGGTGATTCGGATCAAAACAGAGCCATACCCAGCCAACGGCCTGATTTCCTTGTAATAAATTCCACAGTTCATGATGCGCTGTATGAATGCCATCAGGAAGCAGACTGTCAAATTGGTCTTCTGCGTTTTCAAGCGCTTCTTCTTTAGTCCACGTACCCGCCGAGACCTTTTCTTCTGCATACCTCTGAATGGCTGCATCCATCAATGAGTCATAATCCTTTTGTGACATCGGTTGTAGTGTAATCAGTTCAACCTCCCCCTTTATTTCATCATATGATGAGTTTGCAAAAAAAACCAGTCCCGTGTTGGAACTGGTTATCCGCCAAATCGATCGGTTTGGGAGAGTCTGATCTCGACTGATTTTTTCTTTCCGCTTCGATAAAAATTGACTTTTATCTTGTCACCGACTTTCTTTTGGTATAAATATTTACGCAGATCCACAATGTTTTGTACATTTTTCCCATCAAAAGATGTCACGACATCCAGCTCTTTTACGCCAGCTTTTGCAGCTGGTGACAGTGGTTCAACACTCATCACAACAACACCTGTTGTCACCTTTGATGGAAGTTTTAGCGTTTCCTGCCAATGATAGCTGGCAATATCTGCGAGTGATTTCATACCGACACCAAGATACGGACGTTTGACTTCACCGTAGCGCTCTAAATCTTCTATCACAGGAATGACCAAATTCGCCGGAATGGATAGCCCAATTCCTTCAACTTCTGATTCCGCAATCTTCATTGAATTGATGCCGATCACTTTTCCATCCATATTGATGAGAGCACCACCGCTGTTGCCTGGATTGATGGCGGCATCTGTTTGCAGAACCTCCGCATTCCAATCAGTCTGCCCGTCACCATTCGAATCAACCGGGATGGCACGCTCGGTTCCAGAGATGACACCTTGGGTCACAGACCCTGCAAATTCGAGTCCTAACGGATTCCCAATGGCAATCACAGGCTCACCAGGATTCACATGATCTGAATTGCCGAAGGCGGCGGTCTTTTTTATCTTATGACTCTTGACCGTCAGTACAGCTAAGTCCATGAGCTGATCGCTTCCTACAAGGCTCGCTTCGATTCTTGTCCCATCCTGAAGACTCACTTCTAGCTGATTGGCGCCCTTGATCACGTGATGGTTGGTTACAATATAAAAGGTGTCACCCTCTTTTTTATAAATCACACCTGAACCGCTGCCTGCTTCTCCGCCTTCCTCCCAAAAACTCGATTTTTGGATATTGATGACGCCGACAACCGTGTCAGACATATCAGATACCACTTTTGTGACGGCATCATTGACGCTCACATTGACGGTTTTCAAAGGTCCCTCTGATGCTTGCTGTTCTCCTGCCGATTGCCATCCAAAGGGAATCCAGCTCTGTCCAGATACATAGGGAAAAAAGAATCCCATTAAAAAAGCTCCTACCAATACACCGATCAAACCAGATAGGAAATAACCTTTTCTGCTTCGTCTCGGCTTCCACTCTACATCGCGAAAATCCACTATGTTTCCTTCCTTTCAGTGAATACATGATGTTTATAGTGTTGGTAAGAAGCTCTTATCTTAATCATAAAAATCAAACAGCGCAAAGCGGGGTTGCTTTTTTCGGGTCAGTATCATAAAGGTCAAAGCCGTCTCCCACAACAAAGCCTTTCATTTCAAGCGTCTGCTGGACCGCCATACGGGCTAAATCCTTCATGTTGTTGTCTTGACTCAAATGAGCCAAATAAATGCGGGAGGTCGCATCGTCAATCACATCTGTCATGGCAAGAGCAGCATCTTCATTTGATACATGTCCGACATCACTGAGAATTCTGCGCTTAATGCTCCAAGGATATCTCCCCATTTGCAGCATTCCGACATCATGATTGCTCTCAAATACAAACGTATTCGCTGATTTGATGATCCCCTTCATGCGATCACTTACATAACCTGTATCCGTCATGAGGGCCAGTTTTCGTCCTCCGTAATGAAACACATAAAACATTGGCTCTGCCGCATCATGAGACACGCCAAATGACTCAACATCAAGGCCGCCAAATGATTGAACCGTCTCCATATCGAAATGGAATTTCTGTTCTGTATCAACCTTCCCGATATGAGACTCCATCGCCTTCCATGTTTTCGCATTTGCATAGATGGGAAGCTTGTACTTTCTAGCCATGACACCAAGCCCTTTAATATGATCAGAGTGCTCATGTGTCACAAAAATTCCGTCCAAGTCTTCCGGTTTGCGGTCAATTTGGCCAAGAAGCTCAACCATTTGTTTGCCGCTTAAACCAGCATCCACCAAAAAGGCATGCTCGTCTGTTTCTAAATAAAAAGCGTTCCCCGTACTTCCGCTCGCTAGTACACTGAACTGCAAGCTCATGTTCTCTCACTCCATTGAAGATTTGTCTTCTTTCTCTATATGACCAAGTGTTGAGCCATCGATGGCATTGATCAGATATTCTTCCTCGGTCTTTTTCTTTGAACCCGCTGCCACGCCTTCAAGCTCCACTCGCCATACAGGTACCATGACTTGTGTGCTTGCACCTGGGTATTGTGTGTAATAGCCGAGTTCGACCTTTTTCACGGTCGTGTTCTGGCTCAGCATATTTTGCGTATATAAGTCCTTCACGGTTTCAAGTGCTGGGATAAGGGTTTCTTTTCTCACTTCATTAATCGATGTCACCATCGACTGCTGATATGATACAACCTCGTTTTGATCGTTCAAATTGAGCGTGATTTTCCCAATGGTTTCGGTGTCATCCAAACCTTCTTGGAAGATGTACTTCCCTTTATACGTTTGGAAAAAGACGATGGTCCCTGTCTCTTCATCGATATTCCACAACTTATAATTCTTCCCATCCAGCAGACGCTGGTTCACGAGGTTCGTCGCTGATGTTTTGATATCTTTCTTCGGCAATGCAACTGGTTTATTGAAGGTCATTTCAAGCAAAGTGACAGGATCATCTTTGTCTGTTTTCGGAAATGTGCTTTTCGCCTTTTGATCAGCTAATCCATCGACATCCTTTTCTGTATATTGCCTCTTTTCAGCTGTAATGCGGTAACCAATCTTCGCTTCATCTGATAGATTGCCATATTTGATCCCGTCTGCCTTCATTTCTTCCAATGTATCGGTTTTTTCGATAATCGCAAAGTGGTCAGTCGATCGTTTTTCAAAGTATTGAAAACCTAGAAAGATATCGAGAACGAGAAAGGCTAGGATAAAGATCGTTTTCGTCTTATTCCACTCCATGATTCTCGCTCCCCTCTGCTAACAGATCCTTTGATAAAATCACGGTTTTCCCATTATATTTCATGCACCATACTGGCTCCAACCAGACAAACATCGCTTGGTCTTGATCTGATGCAGTTGAAGTCGCTTGATAAGATGGGAAGATTTGTTCAATTTTCTCCAGGTCATATTTCGTCTGTCCAGTAATCAATTCCTTCAGCTCTGTTCCATTCATCAGCTTAACCGGTCGACTCTGACTTGCCTTGTTGCCAAGAATGTAGTTTGGACGTTTGTAATTCAAGATGTCATCGTTCGCCCACTGGACTTCAAGTGAGGTCATACCAAATGGATGCTCTGTGCTGTTGACGATCGGCAGACCATCCATAAACATATGAAAGGACAGCTGTTGATTGCTGTTAATACCGAAATATTGATAGTCATCGGTAAAGCTCCCCGTGTCATTAAAATACTTCACACTCCGCTTAATCAAATCTCCCGTTTGGAAAACGGCACTACTATTGATATTGCGGTGCTGGTATTGAATGCGATGGTCTTTTTGATTGGCTTCAAGACGACTTGTACCATCTGTGTACACCGTTCGATTTAAATTAGACTCTTCACCGACCAGGCTTGGGTCATTAAACAAAGCATCCTTGAATTTACTTGTCTTGATCGTTTCGATAAAGAACATTTTAGATTGCAACTTCATTTGCTTTCGAGGCAGCAAGAAATCCCTTTTAGAATTTGTCGAGAATGTATATAGATCATAACGCGGCATGTCGTTTTGAGCAGCTGCGATACTTTCCATGAGATTACGGTAATTTGCGGACTCAATGGTTAGCTCTAACACTGTTTCCTTGCTGTATGAGACCAAATATACTTTCTTGTTGGTCTTATCCTGCTGGGCAAATGGAACAATCATCCGATCAAATGAATTGTATTCAATGGATTTATTCGGCCATTTAAATAACGCTTGGAAAATATCAATTGGGATTGGATCATTGAACACCAGGTCCAATGTCTTCCCTTGTCCTCCCTGACCGTAGAAGAAACTCTTAAATCTCTGCTCGGAATATTGATCAGACACGTCTTCAATTTCTTTGACATCCCATAGGCTCACATCATTCCAAAAGTTTTGGAAGAGCTCCTTTTGATCCACTTTCAGGTGCTCACCATTAGAATGAATGAACATCTCACGTGGCTTCACGACATCGATGAGACTTCGAGGTTCGTCACTTGAAATCTTCTTCGTTTCCACGACCTTTGTGCCGGCATCCGCCTGATCCTGCATGACAGGCTGAAACATCCAGATATTCCACGTAAACACTAGACTGATCGCAATTAGGATTGTCAATAATATGGTTTTAAAGGTCTCACGCTTCATCCCAATCATCCTCTTGTTCTTCATTGTACGGAAGTGTAAAGGTCACAGTAGTCCCTTTTCCTTCAATGCTGTCAGCCCAAATATCTCCGCCATGAGCCTGAACCATTTCTTTCGCGATCGCAAGACCTAGGCCCGTTCCGCCAAGCTTCCTTGTTCTCGCTTTGTCCACTCGATAAAAACGTTCAAATATTTTGTCCATATCCTTCTTTGGAATGCCGATTCCTTCATCTTTGACGCTGAATGACACTAGACCCTTATCCTCATCCATATCCACCGTGAACGTGATATGTCCACCCTCTGGTGAGTATTTCAAGGCATTCGAAATAATATTGTCGAGCACCTGGGTAATTTTATCTTGGTCAATCTCAACATACACTTCTCGCTGCGGCAAGGTACGGATGAAATCGACATGCTGCTCCTTCGTCATTTCAAATCGATCAATGACAAGGGAGAGGAATTTGATATAATTCGTCCACTCACGGTTGAATTGATAATCTTTGCTGTCAAACTTGGAGAGCTGTAACAGATCATTCACAAGTCTGATCATGCGCTCTGTTTCATTTTGAGTCACACTTAGGAATCTTGGCGCAAGCTCTTTATCACCTATCGCACCTTCTGCCAGTGCTTCAAGATAGCTTCGCATCGTAGTCAACGGCGTGCGCAGTTCATGCGATACGTTCGCTACAAATTCACGGCGTTCAGCATCAATTTTCTCCTGCTCTGTGACGTCATAGATGACAGCAATTAACCCATCAATCTTCCCATGCTCTTTCTGAATAACGGAGAAGTTAACACGCAAAACAGACAGATGATCTTCTCGTTCAATTTCAATCAACATGGTATCTTGATTTTCGACCAAATCTTCAAATGTATGAGTTTCTTCTAAGCCAAGCAATGACGTAATAGGCATCTCTAATGCTGTTTCACGTGAAACATTCAATAAGTCTAATGCTGGGCTGTTTAGAAGAATAATCGCACCGTTTTGGTTCGTTGCAATGACACCATCGGTCATATACGCAATCACAGAGGAAAGCTTTTTCCGCTCTCCCTCTGTCATCAGCTGAGCCTCTTCCAGCTCTCTCGTCAAATAATTAAACGTCGTCGCTAGCTGTCCAATCTCATCATGCCCATACTTTCGGACCTTTCTCGAAAAATTCCCTTTCGCGAGCTCTATCGCTTGTTTCCTCATATCCGAAATTGGATGGGTAATCGTTCTGAAGATAAAGGTACCAAGTAGAGCAGTGATGACTAGGGCAAGCAAAGTTCCCGTTGCCAAAATCGTATTGATCGTACGCATTTGGTTAAAAACACTTTCCATAGAGGAAACAACATATATGACACCAACGGTTTCTTGATTCTCATTTTTCACAGCTGTCGCTGATATGCGTACCCGTTTATTAGATTCTGGGTCATAGAACTTTTTCTCGTAATCTTTGCCCACCGCAAATATCCGGCTAATGATTTGATCTGTGATTTTTTTGCCGGCAATCTCTTGGTTGCCATTATTGACAGAGGCGATTACCTCTCTGCTTTCATCTATATAGCTGACTTCAGAAATCTCATTAGACTCATCTTTGTTGTTAAAATCGTTTAAAATCTTTTGAGCATCCTCTTTTAATTCCGCCTTGCTTTTCGATGAATCCTGTTCTAGATAATACGATAACGAGTAGATTCGCTGATTCAAGGAATTATCATAAGAATTAATTAAGGACTGCTCTAGCTGCTTCACAAAGTACACACCAATGATCTGCATGGCAACGATGATCAGCAGCACGTAAATTAAAGTCAATTTGAAATGAATCGAGCGAAAAAAACCTACTTTATTCATAAGAATCTTAGTCCTGCTCTGGGTTTCTTAAATAGTAGCCAACGCCTCGTCTTGTCACGATCCAGCTTGGGTGGCTAGGGTTGTCTTCAATTTTCTCACGAAGACGGCGGACTGTGACGTCCACTGTACGGACATCTCCGAAGTAATCATAGCCCCAAACGGTTTGTAGCAAATGCTCACGTGTCATGACTTGTCCGATATGCTTCGCTAAGTAATGAAGTAATTCAAACTCACGGTGTGTCAATTCAATTGTTTCGTCTCGCTTAGACACCACATACGCATCTGGGTAGATGACAAGTGATCCAACTTCAATATCATTTGATTCAGATTCTTCCTCCGTCTGCGGAGTAGCAATCTGTCTTCTTAGATTCGCTTTCACACGTGCAAGTAGCTCACGTGTGCTGAATGGTTTTGTGACATAATCATCCGCACCGAGTTCAAGACCAATGACCTTATCAATTTCAGAGTCCTTCGCTGTCAGCATGATAATTGGCATGTCATATTTCTTTCGCACTTCACGGCAGACTTCGACACCATCTTTGTTTGGGAGCATGATATCGAGCAAAATGATATCAGGCTTGATCTCTTCCACCATCTCAAGGGCTTCATTGCCATCATAAGCACAATGCACCTCATAGCCCTCTTTTCTTAAGTTAAATTCCAATATATCAGCAATCGGTTTTTCATCATCTACGACGAGAATCTTTTTTTCCATTGTGATTTCCTCCTGCATTTTTAACATCTATGTCATTTCAATTTTGCATGTTTGTTTAGACCTTTTTCGTTTGAGGAAAAAGGCTCATTGTCTATTATAACGTTTTACGTGGCAAAGATAAAAAAATAACAGCTTTCTTTTCTAGTAATCGTTGGATTGGCAGAACTGCGCTCAAAAAAAACGATAACTTTTTCCTTTTTTATTGAAACTTTTCCATTGCGTAATCGTCTATATTATTGTAACGTCTTCTTCTTATGGAGCCGGGCCCTACCTAGGCCCGGCTTCTCCCTTTTATACGTTCTTTTTCATAATAAAAACGCACCTGCGATTGCAGATGCGTTTGGAAGTGGCTCGGGACGGAATCGAACCGCCGACACACGGATTTTCAGTCCGTTGCTCTACCGACTGAGCTACCGAGCCATCATCAAAAGGATGAATATGTATAAATGGCGGTCCGGACGGGACTCGAACCCGCGACCTCCTGCGTGACAGGCAGGCATTCTAACCAACTGAACTACCGGACCTCAGTAACTTGCCCGAAAAAGCAATCGTGGTGCTCTTTCAAGCAAGTGAGGAAAAAATTAGCTTAACGCTAAAGTAAATCAATGACCCGTACGGGATTCGAACCCGTGTTACCGCCGTGAAAGGGCGGTGTCTTAACCGCTTGACCAACGGGCCAAAACATGGTGAGCCATGAAGGACTCGAACCTTCGACCCTCTGATTAAAAGTCAGATGCTCTACCAACTGAGCTAATGGCTCTCGGTTTGTGAAAAGTGAATCTGAAGAAGCTGTCTTGCGCCAAACCACTAGCTTCAAAAAAGCTGGAACATCGCATACTAACAAGTTTCAGAGACCTTTGCAACAACGAGATTTATAATATCATAGACTAAATACATATGGCAATACGTTTTTCGACATTTTTTTAAAAAAATTGTTGAAGATGATAAATCGTGTCAAATGTTCTATAAATGTAACCGCCTTCTTGACCCTCCCATCAAAACACATAGAAACGTTTTAAAATGTCCAAAAATGGTTATACATGAGACAAGTGACATTGAAAAAGGAGGAAGAAGCATGAGTTCATTTCAATTAGGAGATAAAATGCCGAATTTCTCATTACCAACGGTGCAGGGAGATCACATCGATTTTCATCAGCATTTGAAGGAGCATCAAAGCTGGCATCTGATCATTTTCTTTAGAGGGGCATGGTGCCCAGTTTGTGTAGAGGAATTAAAAGAGCTAGAAAAACAGCAATCGTACTTTCAAGAAAAGGATATTCATTTAATGGCGATTTCCACAGATCAACCTGATCATTTGAAAGAATTTGCCGATAAAGAAGGACTATCTTTCCCAATCATGTCAGACCAAGACCTTACTTCATTAAAAGCATATGAAGTCTTCTATCACGGAGAGGATGCACCTTATGAAGATCACGGGGTACACGGAGAGCCAGCTTATTTCTTATTAAATGAGAAAGGACAAGTACTCTATCAACAAAGACAGACAAGTCCGTTTGGCAGACCACACGCCAACGAATTACGCAAAATCATCCAGTATATCCGTAAAAACCTAAAAGGCCAATATCAATAATTGTCATCAAAAAAGAAGCTCTTGTAATGGGAGCTTCTTTTTTATTGTTGTCTTTTGTTCAAAAGCCATTCTGTCACGAAAAAAATGAGGAGACCAGCCATTAATAATAGAAAAGTGACCGGAAGCCGATCTCCCTGCATAAACGAATAAATGGCATGACACCCTAATGCCAGCATATAAAAGATAAACGTGAAACCTGCCGCTTTTTCTGTGTTTACTTTCTCCCTTTTCGTCATTTTTCTAAAAAACAAATGGATCACTCCATTCCAATGTAAGTGTGAGTTAATGCGTAGATGATGGGTTCAGCAAACCAATGAGCCTCTTTACTTCGTCATCTTGTCCAATTGCTATCGTGACCACTTTCGGTTGACGAATGATTTTTTTCGTCTCTTGTTCAAGCACATCTGTCCCCGTGTCTGATGGTGCATCCCATCTTAATGGCACTTGATAGAGGGTCACTGTCCCGTTTCCATTAGAATGATAGGTAACTGAGCCATCGACTAAGCGTGAACCTGATAGTTGAACAACTGATTCTGGGTAACGTGCGCCGTGAGGTAATTCAGGGTTTACTAGCGCACCTTTTTGTATATGATTCACGTTTAACTCATCGATCGCTTGATTTGCTCCTAACTGAAGCCAAACCCGTGCATACTCAATCTCTTCAGCTGCATAGCCTGACAATTTTTGTTCTGAAGGCTTTTGTGCTGATTCTTCTTTTGCCTCTGGTTCTTGCTTTGATGGTCTTTCTGCTTCTACTTCTGACTCAGGTGTAGGAACTTGCTTTGTTTCCATATTGGTCGTAGACAACCTTTTTCCTTCAAAGTCGGTTTGGCATCCAGCGATAAGGAGTGTCGATGATATGATATAAAACATGATAAGAAAGTTCTTTTTCATTGTCGTTTATTTCTCCTTTATTTTGATCATGATGCCTTCTTCATGGTCACCCGTCGAAGTGCTTGTGACCGGAGGAATTCCATTGGCCCGATTCTCCAAACATTCAAGAAAAGCGCAGAAATGGCTATTTGTAATAGTGAAATCACTACCCATGCCAACAGGATGACCGGTGCATTGACTTGACCGCCATAGCCCAATCCCCAGCTATAAAATAGAATCGAACAGATCACATTTTGTAGGATATAACAGCTTAGCGCCATTTTCCCCACATACTCGAACCAAGTCCACATGAACCACGATTCAGTACGAGCCAAAAGCTTCGCAATGATCGCTATATAGAAAATAGAGAGGAATGGTGAAAAGACGTAGCGCACGGCGAATTCCACTAATTCATTCGGCACGAAGATGAGTGCATTTAGCGGAAGACCAATCCAAAGACCGATGCGGAACAATGTTTCCCGTAATGCTCGTCCGCGCTCATTCGCATAAAAGACACCGGCTCTCATCATCCGAACACCTAATAAAAACAGAAATGTATTCATCGGAATGATAAAGATTGCTTCCTCTCTATAAAGAAGGAAGTACTCGAACCGCTCTTGAACTTGACCAATCCATGTTACTGGCAGCTGCTCCTCTAGCATTGGCTCGCTATTTTGATCATCGGATTCTGTCTCCATTTCACTAAACGAGAACACCATCAGCATTGACATGACGACTAGATGGAGAATCCCAGAAAAGATCATGCCTTTTTTGATGCGACGATTCCCCCCACGTACAATGAAAGCCACGAGGAAACCAGTGACGGCGTAACTCATGAGCACATCATATTCCATTACAAGGGCAAAGTGGATAAATCCTTCTATCAATAAAAACAGAAGAATCCATAAATATGTACCTGGCCAAGGCTTATTCTTCCTTAAGGACTGCTGGTATTTCAGCTCTAATCCAACACCAAACATCATGGTGAGGAGCGAGAGCATTTTCCCGTAAACGAGCATCAAGACAATGCTTTCAATCACACTGCCGTTTTCATACTCGTACGCAATTTGATCTGTCGCAAAGGACTCCCCTGAATAGCCAAAAAACCAAATGTTCGTCCCCAATGTGCCCAATATAGCAAAGCCTCGTAAAATATCTAATAATCGTATTCTTTCTTTCACTTGAACGCTCCTTCCCTATATACAGTTATCATATTTTGGTAATACCGGGAAGGCAGTTCTGTTGAAATTAAGGAATATTTAAACAAAAAAACACCAGTAAAATGTGAGATTTTACTGGTGTTTGATCAATCGATATGGCTTGATTTATGGACGGTACACGCTACGGACAACGTTCGTTTGTGAACGGTCTGGTCCGACGGAGAAAATCGAAAGTGGAATACCTGTTAATTGTGAAATACGCTCTAAATAATGACGCGCATTTTCAGGCAGTTCACTTAGGTTCTTCACGCCTGTAATATCCTCTGTCCAGCCTGGCATTTCTTCGTAGACTGGCTCACATTTCGCTAATTCTTTTAGGCTTGCTGGGAACTCCTCTTTAATCTCACCATTCAATTTATAGGCGACACAGATTTTTAATGTCTCAATGCCTGTCAGGACATCAATCGAGTTAAGAGATAAATCCGTAATACCGCTCACTCGGCGAGCATGACGGACCACAACACTATCAAACCAACCAACACGGCGCGGACGACCAGTGGTTGTACCGTATTCACGACCAACTTCACGAATTTGATCACCAATATCATCATGAAGTTCTGTAGGGAATGGACCATCTCCAACACGTGTTGTGTAAGCCTTTGAAACGCCAACCACATGTTGAATTTTCGTTGGGCCTACTCCAGAACCAATCGTCACTCCTCCAGCTACTGGATTAGATGACGTCACAAAAGGATAGGTCCCTTGATCGATATCAAGCATGACGCCTTGTGCTCCTTCAAAAAGAACCCGGCGACCTTCATCTAGCGCATCGTTCAATACAACAGATGTGTCCACAACATATTTTTTAACCTGCTGACCATACTCATAATACTCATCTAAAATATCTTCAATTTTGAAGCCTTCTGTGTCGTACATTTTCTCAAGAAGGCGATTTTTCTCTTCTAAATTTCGGGCTAGCTTCTCTTCAAATACTTCACGATCTAATAGATCTGCGACGCGGATTCCGATACGAGCTGCTTTATCCATATAAGCAGGTCCAATCCCTTTTTTCGTCGTACCGATCTTATTGGCCCCTTTCCGCTCTTCTTCTACCTCGTCCAACTTTAAATGGTAAGGCAAAATGACATGGGCTCTATTGCTGATTCTGAGGTTCTCTGTACTCACATTACGTTCGTGAAGATACGCAAGCTCCGTGACCAACGCTTTAGGATCAACCACCATTCCATTACCGATGACACAAGTTTTCTCTTTATAAAAAATACCGGACGGAATGAGGTGTAGCTTATAAGTCACTCCATCAAATTTGATCGTGTGACCTGCATTGTTTCCCCCTTGATAACGGGCAATCACCTCTGCATTTTCTGAAAGGAAATCGGTAATTTTCCCTTTCCCTTCGTCACCCCACTGCGTACCTACTACGACTACTGAAGACATATCGCGCACCTCCGTTAACCTTTCAAAACGTTATCTCTTTCAACCACACTTATTTTATCAATGCAAAACAGAAAAGTCAACGCTAAATCCGAACATTAATATAAGGAAACCGAGTTTCGTTCGTTTTAAATGCAGAGAAAAGCGCTTTAATTGATAATTCCACATTTAAAGTAGGAGTTTTCGAGTAATTTCCGCCAATTTTTCAAGTTTCGTATCGAAATAGGAAGATCAATAGGATTTCCGCCTCTATTTTTAGTGATTTTCTATCATTTGAATCATCGAACTTGCCATAAAATCAGGTGTATATGGTCTCCCTTTCCTCAGCCACCATTCTGCTGTTCCAACATAAGCAGAAATGATAAATTGTTTCTGCATGTCGAGGGGAACGTGGTGCGACCTTCTGGTTGAATCAGCGACTTCCTCTAATCCCAAGGAAAAGCTTTCTTCAAAAAAAGCACTAGCTATCTGATGAATGTCGAGCTCACTCCCTCTATTCAAGAGAATTTGATACTCTTCTTCATGTTCCTGCAAATGCTGATAAAATCGAAATATATATACATATGCCGCGTGGCTATGTTCTCCCACTTCTTCTTTGACTGGCGCAAATATGGCTGCTTTCATCACATCAAACATTTCACCCATGACCTGATGGACAAGGTCAAACTTATCTTCATAATGCTGATAAAAGGTGGTGCGATGAATCCCTGCCTTTTTCGTCAAATCCTGTACGGAAATCCGCATCCATTCTTTCTCTCTCAATAATTGAAATAACGCCTTTCTTAGCTGCTGCTTCGATTCCGTTACGCGCTTATCTCCTCTGTAGCAGTCCGCCACAAGCGACTCTCCCCTTTCCATTTCCTTCAACAGATTTCGGTTTTCTGTTGGTTGAATCCACTCGAATGATCAATTAACTTTAATCTAACACATCTAAAAAAAGGAATCATCTGACAACCTATAAGGAGTGATCGTAGTGGAAACAACAAAACCAAGCGCCGTGCAAAAAGCATTATTACGAGGTAAAAATCAGCAGGACCCTTATCATCCATTTGATTGGTATACGAAAATGCGTGAAGAATCCCCAGTTTATTTTGATGAAGATAGCCAGACATGGAGCGTATTCTCTTATGAAGAAGCAAAGCGCGTAGCAAGTGATAAAGACTCCTTCTCTAGTCAACCGCCTAAAGACCAAATGGGAAATTCACTGACAAAAACAATGGTTATGATGGACCCGCCAAAACACACACGAATCCGCTCCATTGTGAGCAAAGCCTTTACACCTCGCGTGATGAAAGCATGGGAGCCTCGCATTCAAGAATTAATGGATGAACTGATGACTCAAATAGATGGAAAAGAAGAAATTGATCTTGTACAAGATATCTCTTATCCCCTTCCTGTCATCGTCATTGCAGAGCTGCTAGGCGTGCCATCAGAACAAAAACAATCCTTTAAAGAATGGTCTGACATCCTCGTCAGCATTCCTACAAGTGAAAGCGAAGAAGATGTGGCTGAATGGAAAAAAAACCGAGATCAAGGCGAAGCTGACATGATGAAGTTCTTTGCGGAAATCATTGAAGAAAAGCGTCAGCACCTTGGCGAAGATTTGATTTCACTATTAATTCAAGCTGAAGAGGATGGAGACAAGCTATCAGAAGACGAATTAATTCCCTTTTGTAACCTTCTACTTTTGGCAGGCAACGAAACGACCACCAATCTCATCTCCAATATGGTCTTTAGTTTGTTAGAAAAGCCTGGCACATACGAAGAACTCTTTGAATCACCAGAACTGATTTCACGTGCTGTGGAGGAAACTGTACGTTTCCGTGCTCCGGCTCCTACCATCGTCCGTTACGTCAAAGAAGACACATTACTTGGAGGAAAAACATTAAAAAAAGGAGACAGCGTGCTTGTCTTTCTTGCCTCTGCCAATCGGGATGAACACCGGTTTGAACATGCACATGAATTTGATATTCATCGTCATCCAAACCCTCATATTGGCTTCGGTCACGGCATCCATTTCTGCCTAGGCGCACCACTGGCCCGCCTTGAGGCATGCATTGCCATGAAAGCCATTTTGGCTCGATATGAGTCACTAGAGCTTCTCTCTTATACGCCGATGACAAGCAGCAGTATGTATGGGTTAAAAGAGCTGAAGCTACGTGTCACCCCTCGTTCATAACAAAAAACTCCCACTCTCGGGAGTTTTCTTAAATAGGTGCTATTCCTTCTGTATTCATCAACACAACACGATACCCATCTGGATCTTCAATCGTTACCCCTCCACGATCCCAGTATGGATTAGCTGATGTGACCTGCCGCCCTCCACACGCGATGAGCCTCTTTGTCATACGCTCAAATTCCTGCTCTTCGGGAATATAGAACACAAGCAGCTGTTCTGGGTGCGGCTCGGGGAGTGTCTCTTCTTCCTCGTGCTTTGTGATTTCTAAATGGACATGATGGTGAGGAAGTCCGAGCATGACGCCATCATATCCTTCATGCTGGTCAAAAGAGCCGATTCTATTAAGCCCTAAGCCTTCTTCATAAAAGGAAACGGTCTCCTTCATGTTGACAGTTGGGCGTGCAATCCGTAATTGAGCAGCTTGGAACTGTTGAAATTTCATCAGTCATCACTCCTTTCTCCTTATAGGTTACGATTTTCCAATCAATCCCTCCTCCTTCATTCGATTGTTTTTACGTCATCCTTTTGTTGTAGATGAATCAAAAAAAGCCCAGCTTCTTGAGCTGGGCTTTAAGCACCGGGCGGGACACCTGCATCGTCAAATCTCCGTTCGAGGTTGACGAATTTGTTATATTCTTTGACAAACGCCAGTGATACAGTGCCAACTGGACCGTTACGCTGTTTGGCAATAATGATTTCAATAATGTTCTTATTCTCTGATTCTTTGTCATAGTAATCATCACGATAAAGGAAGGCCACGATATCGGCATCCTGCTCAATACTTCCTGATTCACGAATATCAGACATCATTGGACGTTTGTCCTGACGCTGCTCTACACCACGAGACAGCTGAGATAAGGCAATGACCGGAACTTCAAGTTCTCTTGCTAGTGATTTTAAAGCTCTAGAGATTTCAGATACCTCTTGCTGACGGTTATCGCTAGATCGTCCGCTCCCTTGGATCAGCTGTAAGTAGTCAATGAGAATCATGCCGAGGCCGTTCTCTTGCTTCAAACGGCGGCATTTCGCGCGGATCTCACTCACCCTGATCCCTGGAGTATCATCAATGAAGATTCCACTGTTTGATAACGAGCCCATCGCCATTGTCAGCTTACCCCAGTCCTCTTCTGTTAGGTTACCGGTTCTTAGGTTCTGTGCATTGATATTTCCCTCTGCACAAAGCATACGCATGACAAGCTGCTCCGACCCCATCTCTAAACTAAAAATAGCGACGCTTTCGTCTGTTTTGGTCGCTACATTCTGTGCGATGTTCAAGGCAAAAGCTGTTTTCCCTACTGATGGACGAGCCGCAACAATAATCAAATCATTTCGCTGAAACCCAGCTGTCATCCGGTCAAGCTCCGAGAAACCCGTTGGGATCCCCGTGATATCGCCTTTTCGGTGATGAAGCTGCTCGATATTATCATATGTCTGAACAAGAACGTCCTTAATATTTTGAAAAGCACCCGAATTTTTACGCTGAGCCACTTCCATAATGGTTTTCTCAGCATCACTCAATAGGTCTTCTACTTCATCCTCACGCGTATACCCATCCTGAGCGATGGTGGTTGCCGTGCGAATCAGACGTCTTAAAATTGATTTTTCTTCTACAATTTTCGCATAGTATTCAATGTTTGCGGCAGTTGGGACAGAATTCGCAATATCCGTTAAATACGAAATCCCGCCTACCTCTTCTAATAAATCTGTATTGGCAAGCTCTGAGGTCACCGTGACAAGATCGACCGGTTCCCCTCTATCACCAAGTATAAGCATCGCATTGTAGATCTTCTGATGCGACATTCGATAAAAATCCTCTGGAATTAATACTTCAGAAGCGAGCGTTAGCGCAGATGGTTCTAAAAAAACAGCACCCAATACGGCCTGCTCGGCTTCTATATTTTGCGGCGGCAGCCGGTCATCGAGAAGTTCCGTCATGCCAAGCACCGTCCTTTCATAAAAAAATACGCTACTCATCATTTTAACATTTTCAACAATAAAAAAGGGGAAAACATCGCCTATAGTCAAAATTACCATGAGGTTGATTCATTGAACAGTGTATTTTTAAGCAGGGGAAGGGATAGATGGCATGAAGTAAGATTCACTAATGGAGAACTGAGGACATTCTGGACACGACTCTATTTTTAATAATGCATATTGAACTTTACGGAGTTAGAAAAACTAACAAATATAAACTGAAATGCCGATATATTTAATAATCACCACTTTTTACAAAAGGAGAGTCGGAATGAAGATTAATACGTCATACACAGCAACTGCTTCAAACAATCAAAATCAAATGGACACTAATGATCAACCTACTATTCAAAGTACAAATGAGGTGATGACCGAATCTAAGAGACGGATGAAAATACTAGATGAAAAATACCAAAAAATAAATGAACAGAATAAACGATTCAAAAATCCTCATGATCATATATTTGATAAATATAGAAATCCATACTCTCCTTATTTCAGAAATGATTTAACCAAATCGGAGAGAAATGCAGCTTACACTATGGAAATTAGTTGGGCTAACCATGGAACAGGAGGACAATATAGCTTTAATGATGCCGCCTTCCGTCATGAAAAACGGTACGATCCTACCCAAGAAAGTGTAGAAAAGAAAATACTCAATCGCCAAAAGGTGAACGAACAACTGCAAGCTTTATTTTCTACGAACGGTTTGGCCATTCCTAAAAACACAAATTTAACTTTTACCATTGATCCGAATAATTTCAAATTAATTGTGAGTGGATCAAAAGACGAATCACTGATAAAGCAAATAGAAGACCTATTAAATACAACCAACAATACTAGAGAATTATTTTTCCATATCATGAAAAGCAGATCTGACGATTCCGCTCAATTCACAGCTGACGCCCTAGCAAAATTTCATCTTGTCAATCAAATAAAAACCGTCACAGGCTACAATTTGAAAGATTTAGACATAGTAAACGGTCAATTCGTGACAGATAACGGTACGAGTATTTTTGATATCTATAAAGAAGAACTTCTTAAAAACCCATATACTTCAGAAAATGCGAGCGTTGCAGCCTCACATTACGGGGCACAACTATATGACCTAGCTAAGAATGGTTTTGATTCTATTCAAGATTTGGTGTTATCTATTGGTTATCAAAACGGCTCTTTACATGACATCGGTCAAAAAGAGAATGATGGAGTGAAGAAAACGATAGATTAAAAATATAAAATAAAATGATCCGAAACCAATCTCATATGGGAAAAATTGCAATAAGTTGCAAAGTTCATTCATTGCCAACTTGACAGGCATGAATCATGCTGAACAATCATTAAAATGGCGTTATGATCATACATATCACAGCGCCATTTTTATATTTGTCCCTCCTCCCCTGGTGATGTTTATTCAAAAAATAGGCGATCTCTCGTTTCACCATCTTGCTTCCTCAAAACAAATCCTCGTTTTGGCAAACTTTAAAACGCATAACTGACCTTTTGTTGAGAAAAGCTTAATAAGCTTACATTTCCCTTATTAGCAAGGTGTTCTACCTCTTGACCACTGAGGACCTATCTCTTTCTTTTTTATAACTACTATCTTTCTTCATGGAAAAAAATAAAGCCATCTACAATCTTCCATTCCACTAGAAATAACCTATTCTGTACTTTCGCAGTTTCTCTACTGTGTTGATTTTCATCATACACACTCCATTGTGATAAATATTTCCATGTCCATAAAATGACTATAGAGCTATTCTCTTATATGTTATATTTGAACGTATAGATGGAAAGGGGAGAAATTTGCGTATGAGACCATTACAAATCTCAGCCGACACCGCACAAAAGCTTGCTTCATCACTCAATGTACCTATTGAACAAATCATGCATATGCCACAGCATATTCTAATTGCTAAACTAGCGGAGCTCGAACAGAAGAAAGATCGCTCTTCTTAAGAACATAAAGGAGTTTACTTATCATGGAACAACAACTAGAACATACAAAAATGAAGCCCCGCAGCACTGGGCAAACGATATTACTGATTGCTGGTATTTTACTCATCGCTTTTAACTTACGTCCTGCCATTACGTCCGTTGGTCCTGTGATCGGTGTCATTCGTTCCGATTTGCAGCTTTCAAATGGACTTGCAGGTTTTCTCACCACCCTGCCACTGCTCTCATTCGCATTGCTTTCTCCAATAGCCCCTAAAATCGGGAAACGCCTTGGAAATGAACGGACCCTTTGGCTTGGGCTTGCTGTCCTTCTTGGCGGAATTGTGATTCGTTCGTTCGGCACCATCACTTTCTTAATGATTGGAACCGCTCTAGTCGGCGTCGGTATTGCCATTTGTAATGTCCTTCTACCTGGACTGGTCAAGCATAAATTCCCTTCACATGCTGGATTGATGACTAGTGTGTATACAACCTCTATGTCAGTCTTTGCTGCGCTCGCATCGGGTGTTAGCGTGCCACTAAGTCAGGCCATGCCTGGCGGTTGGAATACCTCCTTCCTTGTATGGGGTGCAATTACGCTTACCGCCATGATCGTCTGGGCACCGCAGCTTCGTCATCAAAACACAGCAGCAAATAAACCGATGTCATTCACTGAACAGCCCATTTGGCGTTCACGTGTCGCGTGGCAGGTGACCTTTTTTATGGGCTTGCAGTCATTCCTTTTCTATAGCAGTATTGCATGGTTTCCTGACATTTTGACATCACATGGAATGAATCTAGCAACAGCTGGATGGATGGTGTCTATCATGCAGTTTGCAGGTCTTCCAACAACCTTCTTAATGCCCGTTTTGGCAGAAAAACTAAAAACGCAAAGACCACTTGTGTGCGGCCTTATTGTTGTTTATTTCCTTGGTATGACCGGCCTTCTCATTGGCGGTTCTATGCCTATCCTAGTGATTTCCGTGTTATTGATTGGTGTGGGACAAGGCGCTAGCATCAGTCTTGCCCTCACATTGATCGGTTTGCGAACAAAACATATAGAACAGGCAGCCGCCCTCTCTGGAATGGCACAGTCTCTTGGTTATTTATTAGCGGCTGTGGGTCCACTCTTCATTGGGATTCTCTTTGACATCACCCATTCATGGACGCCATCCATCGTCATCTTCATGATCATTCTATTGTTCATGTTTCTCTCGGGTATGCGTGCCGGACGCAATGTCTATATTTCAGATCCATCTTAAAAAAAAGAACCCGCCTCCATAGAGACGGGTCCTTTTTATGTTTATGCTTGTTCTGTGACGTGTACCTTTAAAGTTGCTTGTACTTCTGGATGGAGCTTAACCGGTACATTCGTGTATCCTAATGCACGGATCGCATCACCAAGCTCAATTTTGCGCTTATCGAGTTTGATTTGATGTTCCTTTTGCAATTTATCAGCGATTTGTTTGCTTGTAATTGATCCAAACAGACGACCGCCTTCACCTGATTTTGCAGTCAGTTCAATTGTTAATGTCTCAAGCGTTTCTTTTAGTTGTTTGGCTTGTTCAAGCTCCTGGATGGCATTTTGCTTCTCTTTGTTTTTTTGTCCTTCCAATGCACTTAGGTTCGTAGGATTCGCTTCAACGGCTAGTCCTTGTTTGATTAGAAAGTTGTGAGCATATCCATCAGCTACATTCTTTACTTCGCCTTTTTTACCCTTACCTTTTACGTCTTTGAGAAAGATCACTTTCATTTTTGAACCCCTCCTTCAAAATATTCATCTATGGTAGCTTTTAATTTCTCTACCGCTTCTTCCATGGTTATATCATAAATTTGAGTCGCAGCGTTAGTTAAATGGCCACCGCCTTCTAACGCTTCCATGATAATTTGGACGTTGACATCCCCTAACGATCTTGCACTAATACACACTGTTTGATCATCCCGTCTTGCGACTGCAAATGACGCTTCGACCCCACTCATCGAAAGCAATGAATCGGCGGTCTGTGCAATGGTGACTTGATCATAGTGTTCAGAGCTGTCTGCCGGTAATGAAGCGATCGCCACCTGATTTTGATACAGCTCCGTATGCTGTATGAGTTTTGCCCGTTTAATGTAGTGGTCCACTGTCTCTTTTAAGAACTTTTGCACAAGGACAGGATCTGCCCCCTTGGCACGGAGGTAGGAAGCCGCGTCGAACGTTCTTGATCCCGTTCTCAGCGAGAAGCTTTTCGTATCAACGATAATTCCAGCAAGTAGTGCAGTGGCTTCAATCATATTGATCCGTAATTTCTTAGGCTGATACTCTAATAGCTCTGTCACAAGCTCTGCGGTGGATGAAGCATACGGCTCCATATATACAAGTAACGGATCACGGATAAACTCCTCGCCCCGTCTATGATGGTCAATGACAACGACGTTTTCAATTTTATTGACCAGTCGTTCCTCCATCACAAGTGACGGTTTATGCGTATCAACCACCACAAGTAATGTATCATCCTTTGCAAGCTCCATCGCTTCCTCTGGAGTGATAAAGCGAGACCAAAGCTCTTCATAATTCTTAATTTCACTAATTAATCGTTGGACGCTGTCCCCAATCTGGTTGGCATCAATGACAATATAGCCTTCTTTTCCATTGGCCTGGGCGACCTTTAAAATACCGATTGATGCACCGATGGAGTCCATATCTGGGAATTTGTGTCCCATAATCATCACATTACCGCTCTCAGACACGATTTCTTTTAATGCATGAGAGATGACCCGCGCGCGTACCCGTGTCCGTTTTTCCATTGGGTTGGTTTTTCCGCCGTAGAATTTCACTTTCCCATTCGGCAGTTTAATCGCTACCTGATCCCCGCCTCGACCGAGCGCAAGGTCAAGACTTGATTGCGCAAGTGCTCCAAGTTCTTTAAGGGAAGGGACAGACGCACCAATTCCAATACTAAGGGTCAAGGCCGCACTATGTGCACCTGTTTTTTCCCGAACCTCATCTAAAATAGAGAACTTCGATGCTTCAAGCTCAGCTAAGATGCTCTCATTTAAAACCGCCATAAATCGTTCTGAAGAAATTCTCTTCAGGAAAATGCCATATTCTTGCGCCCAATTGTTTAAAAGCGAAGTCACTTCACTATTAATGGTACTCCGCACTTGATCATCAAGTCCTTGCGTCACATCGTCGTAATTGTCTAAAAAGATATAAGATAAAACCGTTCGTTCATTTTCATACTGTTTTTCAATCTGTAATTGTTCTGTGACATCAAAGAAGTATAAAAGGCGCTCTGATCGCTTAATGATCACCTTAAATTTCCGGTCATTCAGCGTCACATTTTCTGTTTCGACCTCCTGTTTGATCAGAGGCACGATCGAATCAAATGTATCGTACAAGGACCTGCCAACAAGTGTACTTTCATGAAAACATGAAGCGAGAAATGGATTTGTCCATTCAATATAATACTGATCATTAAACAGCATAATACCGATAGGCATCTCCATTAGTGCCTCTTCTCCAACCTTTTTGACTCGATAGGATAATGTTGAAATATATGAATCAATCTCTTGTTGCACTTGCTTATCTGCCCACTTTAAGAAGTAAAGCACACCTGCAAGTAATAAAAGACCAACTGCTCCTATGATCCAATTAAAATAAAGGTTGAGGAGGATTGTGACCACCGCAAGTATAATTAATGCGAGGATCGGATACTTGATGACGGGTTTTCTATAGAAGCTTGGCACTGATATCAACTCCTCAACATTCAGAGTGAATTATTTGTTTTTTACTTTTTCTCTTAAATCAAAGCCTATGTCAGCAATCCCTATCATACGCACAATCATACTGACTGGCGGAAGAAAAATGGTCAGCACGATAGCAAAAACGGGTACCACTTTTGAGATGTTTTTTTCGTGGCAATAATAGAAGATAAAAGAAAAGCCCTGAATTAGCACCAAAATAAGTAAAATTTGAAACGAACTCGTTTGAACGAGCGATAAAAAACTGCCTTTTTCCGTTTGAATCAACAGCAACAGTAGGGTGAGTAAATAATACCATATCATGCTTTTTGGCAGCCGCATATCCTTAAATTTCTTCAGGGTTGGCATATCTTTGACAAACCGTTTGATCAGAGGCTGTATCATCCAATGATTCGTCAAAGCCAGTAGTATCGCACTCACCACTAGCGTAATTGGTAAAAAGCTCAACGCTGTAATCTCCAACTCTCGAAGTTGTTTGGCGATCTCTTGTTCAGAAGCACCCGATTGTTTTAACACGCTCTCAAGCATAGGAATCACTTGCTCTATGGACTCTTTTGCAATACCGAATACATCTATCTGAAAGAGCAGAACATTGACGATAAATAAAATGAGAAAGCTCAATAAATAGATCCACGCACCTGTAATGACGGCATTCCCTGGTTGCCTCTTTTTATAAAAAACACCCATACCTAATCCAGCAGCAATCAAGATTGGTGCATTCATAAGACCCGCAATAGATCCAATGAAGAAGCTGATCACTATGCCGATCGTTCCAACAACAATTCCCTTTTTCAACCCATGCCTGATTGTAAAGAGGATGATCGGAATCGGAGCAGCTAGACAGAAAATAATGGCTACTAGTGGCACATACAAATAAAACAGCGAAATGACAGAAAAAATACTCATCATGATAGCGCCTTCTACCAACGCTTTTGTTTGTTTCACACCTTCACCTCGATCCAACCCTTTTTCTATATGTTGCTCAATATGTACTTCTATGTATTCAGACCCACCAGGCATTGCCCAACCTTTATTTTACCATAGCCGCAAATATCAAGTAAAATACAGGCTATCCCGAAAACGTTCCACGTGGAACACTGGGCGATTGATTTGCACATGCACGTTTTCAGTCAGCATGTTACAATTTTTTTGATTATTCTTAGCTATAAACCCTGAATTCAAGGTCAAAAGCTGTTAGAATAGAAGCATCAATAAATGTAAGAAGGAGAATTCACATGGCAAAAACACTCGTATTCGGACACAAAAACCCTGACACAGACACGATTTGCTCTGCGATTGCTTACGCTGACTTAAAAAACAAAATGGGCGCTCAGGCAGAAGCTGTCAGACTTGGAGAAATCAATGGAGAAACACAATATGCACTAGATTTCTTTAAAAAAGAAGCACCCCGCTTCATTGAAACAGCTGCAAATGAAACAAAGCAAGTCATTCTTGTCGATCATAACGAATTTCAGCAAAGTGTAAGCGATATTGATCAAGTACAAGTGACTGAGGTCATTGACCATCACCGTATTGCAAACTTTGAAACAAGTGAACCTCTTTACTACCGTGCTGAGCCAGTCGGTTGTACGGCAACGATCTTAAACAAAATGTACAAAGAACACCAAATCACGATTGAAAAAGAAATCGCCGGTCTACTTCTTTCTGCGATCATTTCTGATTCTTTACTATTCAAATCCCCAACATGCACACAGCAGGACATCGATGCTGCGCATGAGTTGGCGAAAATTGCAGGTGTCGATCCAGCAGTATACGGCTTAGATATGCTAAAAGCAGGCGCTGATCTAAGCCAAAAAACCGTTCAAGAATTAATCACAATTGATGCAAAAGAATTTGCACTAGGTAACAGCAAAGTAGAAATCGCTCAAGTAAACACAGTTGATATCGCTGAAGTAACAGCAAGACAGACGGACATTGAAGCCAAAATCAACGATGTCATTGCAGCTAAAGGTCTTGATCTATTTGTTCTAGTGATCACAGACATTTTAGAAAATGACTCTCTTGTGCTTGCACTTGGTGCTGAAGCAGCAAAAGTAGAAAAAGCATTTCATGTAACACTTGAAAACAACACAGCCCTACTAAAAGGGGTCGTCTCAAGAAAGAAACAAGTTGTACCTGCACTTACAGACGCTCTTTCTTAATCAACGTGACAAGACTGCTGACGAGATCAGCAGTCTTTTTTGTTATAAAAAAGCGCTTCTTTTCCCTTGAATCCTCGAATCAGGCAGCGTGAATTGATCAACTCCCATATGAATGAATACCCCATACGGATCACATCATCCACTCATCAAATATTTTCATTTATTTACTAATCCCTGTATGAAAAAGGAAGGATCATGACCATATTGTTATAGAGAACAATAAGGAGGGATTCTAGTTGAAAGAAGATCAACAGCCTAATCCATCAGATTCAGAAGAAACCCTGACGAATCGCCAGGGGCATCCAGTCACAGATAATCAAAACATGAGAACTGTCGGAAATAGAGGGCCTACTACGCTTGAAAACTATGATTTTCTTGAAAAGATTAGTCATTTTGACCGTGAACGCATTCCTGAACGTGTCGTTCATGCACGAGGAGCCGGAGCGCACGGCTATTTTGAAGCGTATGGTACATTCGGTGATGAACCCATTTCCACCTATACTAGAGCGAAATTATTTCAAGAGAAAGGGAAACAGACACCCGTCTTTGTCCGCTTTTCCTCTGTCATTCATGGCGGTCATTCGCCAGAAACATTACGTGACCCGAGAGGATTTTCAGTCAAATTCTATACGGAAGATGGAAACTGGGACCTTGTTGGAAACAATCTCAAGATCTTCTTTATCCGTGATGCCTTGAAGTTCCCTGATTTGATTCATTCCTTTAAACCAGATCCTGTCACCAATCGACAGGATGGCGAACGCATTTTTGACTTCGTCTCACAATCACCAGAGGCCACACATATGGTGACATTTCTCTTTTCCCCATGGGGCATTCCAGCTACATACCGCCACATGCAAGGATCTGGTGTGCATGCGTATAAATGGGTCAATCATGAAGGGAAAGCAGTGCTCGTCAAATATCACTTTGAACCAAAACAGGGCATTCGTAACCTTACACAAGAACAGGCACAAGCCATTCAAGGTGAAAATTTTAATCATGCCACGCAAGATTTGTATGAAGCAATAGAACAAGGCGACCATCCTGAATGGGAAGTGTATGCGCAAATCATGGAGGACGATGCACATCCTCACCTCGACTTCGACCCACTCGATCCGACAAAGCTATGGTACAAGGAGCAATACCCTTGGAAACCGATCGGACGAATGGTCTTAAACAAAAACCCAGAAAATTATTTTGCTGAGGTCGAGCAGGTTGCCTTTGGGACTGGGGTCCTCGTCGACGGTCTTGATTTTTCAGATGACAAATTACTTCAAGGAAGAACCTTCTCTTACTCTGATACACAGCGATATCGGGTTGGACCCAACTACTTGCAGCTACCGATTAATGCACCGAAAAAGAACGTCGCAACCAACCAACGGGATGGCCAAATGGAATACCGAGTCGACCAAGGAAAAGGGCAAAATCCGCATGTGAATTATGAACCGTCTATTCTTGGTGGACTAAAAGAGGCAAAACAGGACGGAAAAGATCACACACCTTTTGTAGAAGGCGAAGTCAAACGAGAAGCCATTGATCGCCCGAACAACTTCGGACAAGCGGGAGAAACCTATCGTCGCTTCAATGACTGGGAGTGTGATGAGCTGATTAAGAATCTAGTCACCACCCTCGCGACATGCCAAAAAGACATTCAAGATCAAATGATTGAAAACTTTACGCAGGCAGACCCTGAATATGGACGGCGTGTCGCCGATGGCTTAAAAGCCTTCAAGAAAGAAGAACCAAGTGGCCCAATTGGCTCTACAGGTGCGGCACAAGCCGTAGAAGATGCCATCAACAATAGCACACCATCAGACCCCTATTAATGCAAAAAAAGAATGCAGCGTCACAGCTGCATTCTTTTGTTTGATAGCTATTATGCTTTCTGACCTTTTTTGACCCATTCTGCCACAGTAACCGTACGTTTCGCCTGATGCTGAACAGCTGCCTCTGCATCCTCTTGGATCTTTCCATTTTGATCAACCGTGACACTCACACCGTATGGATTACCCCCTGCGCCGTATAGGGAGTCATCTGTATATCCAGGAGCGGCAACAATAGCTCCCCAGTGGAACATCGTTGTATACAGACTAAGAACTGTCTGCTCTTGTCCGCCATTTGGATTTTGTGCAGATGTCATGGCACTAACCGCTTTATTCGCTAACTTCCCTTGGAACCACAATCCGCCTGTTGTGTCTAGGAATTGCTTCATTTGAGCCGGCACATTCCCGAAACGTGTTGGCATACTAAAGATGATTGCATCTGCCCATTCTAAATCGCTTAATTGGACCTCTGGCACATCCTTTGTTTCGTCTAAATGTGCTTTCCAAGCTGGGTTTGACTCAACAACTGCCTCTGGTGCCAATTCAGGAACCTTTAATACCTTAACTTCAGCACCAGCTTCCTTCGCTCCAGCTTCAGCCCATTTCGCCATCTGATAGTTTGTACCTGTTGAACTATAATAAATAATCGCTAAATTTACCTTTTCCATTTGTTCCATCTCCTTTTGTTTAGTTTGCCCAAAAAGCTTCTGTAAAAATCCCACTATTTTTTCCACCTCATTCTAAAATTGACGACGATACCATAATGCTGCAGCGTCGACTTCTTCTCTTGTTAGCTGATGTCCGCGATTTTCCCAATGGAGTGTAACTGAAGCGCCTGCATGTTGTAGCAATTGCTCCAATTCCTGTGATTCTTCTGGACGGCACATTGGGTCATTTTCACCAGCAGCTATAAAGACTTGTTTACCCACTAATGAAGGCAATGATATCCCGCGTCTTGGCACCATTGGATGATGCAGTATCGCCCCTTTCAATGCATCCTCATAATGGAACAAAAGACTTCCAGCGATATTGGCACCGTTTGAATATCCAATCGCCACGACATGGTGACGATCAAATCCGTACTCTTCTGCTGCTTCTCCAATAAAGGTGTATAGTTCTTTTGTCCGTTCAATCAAGTCCTGTTCATCAAACACACCCTCTGCCAATCGGCGGAAAAAACGCGGCATGCCGTTCTCCAACACATTTCCTCTCACACTAAGAATAGATGCATCTGGATCTACTATCTCAGCAAGTGGCAATAAATCATTTTCTGTTCCGCCAGTTCCATGAAGTAATAGGAGCACAGGCTTTTCTTCATTTCTCCCTTTTTGAAAAAGATGCTTCATCATGAATTTCCTTTCCCTTTGATTTCTCTAACCTCGATCGGTAAAACAAGTTGTTCTATTTGATCTCGCTGCGACTCATATTGTGGTGGTAACTTCAATGCTTCACCTAACGTCTCGACTGATTCATCGTGAGCAAAACCTGGTGGATCTGTCGCAATTTCAAATAATATGCCGCCCGTCTCTCTAAAGTAGATGGCGTTGAAGTAATTTCGGTCCTGCACAGGGGTCACCTGATACCCTCTTTGTGCAATATGTCTTTGCCAATCTAATTGATCTTGATCATCTGTCGCCCTCCATGCAATATGATGGACAACGCCAACCCCCATACGTCCTCGTGCAACAGGTGTCGCTTTCACATCAATCACATTCCCAATGTCACCGAACGAACGGAATCTCACATAGTCCTCTTCTGCGCCAACTCGCTCAAGCCCCATCGATTCCTCTAATAGCTGCATGGTTTGTTCCGGCTGTGATGTTAACAAAACAGCTCCCCCAAAACCTTTAATCGCTACATCAGGCGTAACCTCGCCAAAGGTCCACTTATTTTGTTTCCCTTCGTCTCGCTCTACAAGCTCGATCAACAAGCCATGCGGATCTTCGAGCGTTAGAAATGTTTCACCAAAACGTTCAACGGTTTCATAGGAAATATCTAGCTGCTTGAAACGTTTCTCCCAAAAAGAGAAAGCGCCTAGCGGTACGACATAGGTTGTCACCCCAACCTGACCTGCCCCAATTTGCCCTTTCTGTGCCCCAGGCCAAGGGAAAAACGTGATAATGGTACCTGGTGATCCTTCTTCATCCCCAAAATATAAATGGTATGTGCCCGGATCATCAAAATTCACCGTCTTCTTAACGAGGCGAAGCCCCAATACACCTGCGTAAAAGTCAACGTTCTCCTGAGGATGACCAACAATCGCTGTAATATGATGAATTCCTTCTGTCTTTTTCAACCCAAACTTCCTCCTCATCATGAAGTCATCTATTTCATTATGTCTTTAATGATCATTTTTAATAATCTCGAATTCGAGATATTAGCTTAAAAAATATATTTATCTCGAATTAAGGATATGATGTTTTTACTCCATTGTCAATGATTGAAGGTTCTTATCATGGAAAAAGGCAGGTTCACTTTAAAAAAGGTAGACCTGCCTCGCTGACGGATCTCATTTCGGCTCCAACGTTTCAGTTCCGGTACCACTACAATATTCTCCTCTATCGTCATATGAGGGAAAAGCGCAATTTGTTGAAGCACATACCCAATGTCCCACCGCAGCTCGTAGATATCATAATCATTCACGTTTTGACCCTTTATATATATCTCACCTTCTGTAGAAGAGATGAGACGATTCATCATTTTCAATGTTGTCGTTTTCCCGCTTCCACTAGGTCCAATCAATACAAAAAACTCACCTTTCTGGATTTCCAAATCAACGGATTGGACGGCATAGCGATCATCAGAAAACTGCATTGATACGTTCTTAAATTCAATCATTTCCCCACGCCCTGACTACAATTATTTTCTAGAATACCAATATGACAGATGCATTTGTATTTGTATAGAACAAACTGTCACATTCACTCACTTTTGCATACTCCCCTAGCACAACTGCCAATAACAGCACTAGCAAAAATAATTGGACAACAAAAAAAGCGAGGAGCCCGAGGCTCTTCGCTTTGAAGTCAACGACTTACTCTCCAGTAACGTATGGAAGTAATGCCATTGTACGTGATTTTTTGATTGCTAAAGTCAATTTACGTTGATATTTAGCGCTAGTTCCTGTTACACGACGAGGTAAAATTTTACCACGCTCAGAAACAAACTTTCTAAGAAGATCAACATCTTTGTAATCGATGTGCGTAATACCGTTAGAAGTAAAGAAACATACCTTACGACGTTTCGCACGACCACCTCTGCGTCCACCTGCCATTTGTTTTCACACCTTTCCTTTAATCAATTTTGTCAGATCAATTAGAATGGCAAATCATCATCGGAGATGTCAATCGGTTTACCATCATTCGCAAATGGGTCATCATTGAAGCTATTTCCCTGATTACGATTTTGGTTGTTTTGATTGCCATATGGATTTTGATTTGGTTCATTTCCAAATGGGTTCTGATCGTTTTGGCTACCGCCATAATACTGGCCTCCGCTATTGCCACCGCCGCTGTATCCACCTGAACCAGCACCGCCGCTCTTAGGCTCAAGAAATTGAACACTCTCAGCTTGGACTTCTGTCACAAAGACACGTTGACCTTGCTGATTTTCATAGTTTCTTGTCTGCAAGCGACCGTCTACACCGGCAAGACTTCCTTTTTTCAAGAAATTAGCCACGTTCTCGGCTTGTCTTCTCCAAGTAACACAGTTAATGAAATCGGCTTCACGCTCTCCAGATTGATTCGTAAACGTACGATTCACAGCTAGAGTAAACGTGGCTACAGCCGCACCATTAGGCGTGTAGCGAAGCTCAGGGTCTTTTGTTAGTCTTCCGACCAATACAACACGGTTTAGCATATTGAAAGACCACCTTTAAATATATATTTCAATGATTTATACTTCTTCTTTCACAACAATGTGGCGAATGATATCGTCACTGATCTTAGCTAAGCGGTCAAATTCTTGAACTGCTACAGCTTCAGATTGAACATTTACGATTTGGTAGAAACCGTCATGGAAATCGTTGATTTCGTATGCAAGACGACGTTTACCCCAATCCTTTGTTCCAGTGATCTCCGCACCGTTAGAAGTTAACACGTTATTGAAACGCTCGATAACTGCTTGTTTAGCTTCATCGTCAACTGATGGGCGGATGATGTACATAACTTCGTACTTTCTCATCTGATTGCACCTCCTTTTGGTCTAAGCGGCCCTAAGCGGGCAAGGAGCAATAAATTATATTACTCACAATTGTATATTATAACAAATCTATTGCCCTATGACAAGAACCTATACATTAAATCGGAAATGAATAACGTCTCCATCTTTCACTTCGTATTCTTTACCTTCTAAACGAACTTTACCTGCCTCTTTCGCAGCAGACATACTTCCGCCAGCAAGCAAATCATCGTAAGCTACCGTTTCTGCACGAATAAAACCACGCTCAAAGTCAGTATGAATGATTCCAGCACATTCTGGAGCCTTCATCCCATTTTTAAATGTCCAAGCACGAACTTCTTGCTCACCTGCTGTGAAATACGTAGCTAAGCCGAGAAGAGAATAAGACGCTTTGATCAACTGATCTAACCCTGATTCCTGAATACCAAGCTCTTCAAGGAACATCTGCTTCTCTTCCCCATCAAGCTCCGCAATTTCTGACTCGATCTTTGCACAAACAATGATCACTTCAGCATTCTCACCAGACGCAAATTTACGAATTTGTTGCACATATTCGTTGCCTTCCTGATCCGCCACTTCATCCTCACTTACATTTGCTACGTAAAGAATCGGTTTAGACGTGAGTAAATGAAGCTGTTTAACAAGCTTTTGCTGCTCTTCTGTAAATTCAACAGATCTGGCAGGTTTTTCAGCTTCGAATGCATCCTTTAGCTTCGTTAAAATATCAAACTCCACTACCGCTTCCTTGTCTTTTTGTTTCGCCAGCTTAGTGACACGAGTCAAACGCTTTTCAACTGTTTCTAAGTCAGCAAGAATCAATTCTAAATTAATGGTTTCAATATCCGACACAGGATCAACCTTACCTGATACGTGTGTAATATTGTCATCTGCAAAAGCTCTCACCACGTGACAGATCGCATCTACTTGACGAATATGAGAAAGGAATTTGTTACCGAGACCTTCTCCTTTAGATGCGCCTTTTACAATACCTGCAATATCAGTGAACTCAAATGCAGTCGGCACTGTCTTTTTCGGTTGCACCAATTCTGTTAATTTTTGCAAACGCTCGTCTGGAACTTCTACAATTCCGACGTTTGGATCAATGGTACAGAACGGATAGTTAGCAGACTCCGCCCCAGCCTGAGTAATTGCATTAAATAACGTTGACTTCCCGACGTTGGGTAAGCCAACAATACCAGCTGTTAAAGCCATTCTTTCATCTCCTCTATATCAAACGTGCTCGTTATACTGCGTAATATGAACCTAGAGCAATTATAAGTAGGTTTACCTGAAAAGACAAGCTAGCCAAAATGCTGAATTAATAGAAGAAAGATCAACAAAATAGGCAAATCATCGCTCCAAAAGATCCGATTACAGCTGTTTCATCTGTCAAAAGGCAAATTCAATCAAAAAAGCATGAGGCCTCCTTAAGCAGTTGGCTCCTCATGCTTGACTAGAATTTTTTTCATTTTTCGTTCGAAGTCTCTTCTTGGGATCATCACACTGTGCCCACAGCCCTCACATTTAATGCGAATATCCATGCCCAAACGAATCACCTTCCACCGATTGGCACCACATGGATGGGGTTTCTTCATTTCCACTACGTCATGTAACCCAAACGCTTTGTCTGCCACCAGTCTTCACCTCTCTTGCTCACTTCATTATACCTATTGTACAAAAAAACGACATTGAAGGGCAATGCACAATATAGAGCACCTTTCTCTTTCATTGTTTGATCCCAAACTTTTTATAGAAAAAACCCTTCTTTTAGATCATTTTATTTGTGACCAATAGTTACTTAAACTCTTCTTTTTTTCAATATTGTCACAAACACACTAGGCCAAAAGGTTTTTATTGGTAGAACGCTGTGGTCTTTCCATATTTTTTGATTTATGATATCTGCATAAATGTTATGTGAGGGAGCAGGTACGATGGTCAATCGAAAGGATAGATTAACTGATAAAGACTATAAAATCATATCCGATCATGCTGGAAATATAGCCAATTACCAGCAGCACCATACAATAGAAATGAGTCAGCAGACACTCACTGTCCACGATTTTCTAAAGGTCGATCACAAATTATATGGCTTAACACTAAAGCAGGAACATGCAGACGAATTCATTGTTGCCTTTCACTGTCCGATACCACAACAAATGGCCGTCTCATCTCCACAAGATGTGCAAATGGCAGCACAGTCATTGTTAAAAACGGATTATGCTTATCCTATTGAAAGGAAGTCCTTATCTGGTCATCAAGACCACGTCTTTTTTAAAGGGAAGGAATACATTGAACAGGTCTGCCAGCAACATCCAAATGCAGCCATCCATCTCACTGGACAGGCTCTTGCAGGTGCTGTTTGCACTTATATTGCAACACAGCAGTCCGCTGTCAAAAAAGCGATCACCTTTGATAGCCCTAATATATGGAGCAGCTTATCGCCATCTATACAGCAAAAGGCGATGCAAGGGAAATATGCTCCTATTTTAACTGAATATATTCAGCCCAACCATCACGTCGGTTTAATCAATCGTCATGATCATGGCGTCGGACAAGTCAAGTATACAGTGCCACCGCAGCAAGGATCTGTTCAAGAATCCATTACATACAAACCAAGAGAAATAGACACTTTTTTAAAATCAGCTTTTGCTTCCATGAATATCGAATGGAATGATTCATTCGATACCAATACATTTTTATCCTTAGTTTCAGGTGATTTCAACGTCAATGGATATACATTCCATTCAAATGGCGCTACCCGTATTTTAGAAGAACAGCTTGATCACAATACAAGTTTCACAGCCATGCTACTGCAAGAAATTCATAAAGGTCGTGCCTATGCACAAAGCGGCCTTGAAATTATCATAAAATCCCATTTACTAAAAAACTCATCCTATGACTTAGAAAGTATAATAGAACACGAAGTACGAACTGTATTTGAGAAAATAGACGCACTAGATGAAAATGTAAAAGACGCTGTCCAACACGTAAAGCAAGAACTTAAGGGACTCGTCGGCTTTGGTCACTACGATTTATTGAGTCATAGTGATGTAGATGCACTGTTAGAGGAAATCAAGATGGAACAAAACCATCCATCTTTTTATTCGCATGAAAAGCAACTGAATGCCCTGTCCACCCTTAGAGACTATGAACAAGAACTTTCAACCCTCTCAAGACAAATGTATGTGATGGGTGATGAATATGCCAAGGCAGATAGACGCCTAGCTACACAGATGGGAATTCATTAAGAAAGGAGCCGCCACAAATTGATGAATCAAAATAAACCTCCTAGTGATGCCCAGCGTTTCCTGCAAAATGTGAGTGCTCGTCGATCCATGTCTGTGTTTGAAAACCAATCAGCACCTCAGACACAGTCGCAATCTCCTGAAGAAATAGCAGCCATTCAAGCCATGAGAAGAGAAGGTCAGCGAAAAGATCTAAAGCGACTGCTGAAAATGAGGCTGCATGACGAACTAGCAAACACGCGGGTTCACCTAGAATATCAGCTACCCAAAACAGAAGACATGATGAACCAGGCAACCATTGTCAAACGACACCTGTCCCAGCATTTAAAAGGACAAGCCGTCACAGAATTAGAGGAACGCCTTCAGCGGCTCAAACAAATGCCTGTATACGATGAAATCAAAAACGCCATTGATTCCATTCGGATCAAATAAAGCACTGCTCTCACGAAGAGTTAGTGCTTATTTTATTTTATCAATATAATTCTTTTGCGGTGAAAATATCTTTTTACTTAAAATCGGATATAACATTAAACAAACAAGTAAATAAAGGTTCAACAGACTATAAATGGGATACAAAAAGGCAATCAAATCGGCAAATCCGAGAGAGGTAAGAGGCGCCATCATCAGAAGCAGAACAAACACGATCAACCATCGGGGCATTGGGACAAATGAAAGCATCCGGCTAGATAAACCAAATAACCCTGCAGCTGTCGTCGTATAGATCGCGAGACAAAGCACGACTGTCATAAACACAAACAATGACGTAGGAGCCCCCTCTAATACCGTAAATAAAGGGATTCCCTCTGCTGAAAGACTCCCAGAGATATCAACAAGTATTTCATTATACACATAAGAAATGACACCGAATATGAGACCGCTTAAGATACTCGCAACCTTTGCTTCTCCCAGTCCCTTCATCTCCTTCCCAACCGAAGACAGCACGGCAACAACAGATAATATATTCAAAGAAGCAAAGACGATACTCGCAGGCCAATTGTATTGCTGCCCAAAATCAATCCTCCACATATGCTCATGATTCATATAATAAAAAACAAATGCATAGATGAGCCCCACAACCAAAATTGGTATAATGAAGGCATTCACAGACAAAAGCCCTTTTACATCCCAGAAAAAAATCATAAAGGAAAAAAAACAAAACGCACCGATCCCAGCCCAAAATGGAACATGATACATCTCTAGGGTGACCCCACCACCAGCAATCATCACGGTCGTCGTCGTGAATAAATAAAGGACGATTAAAACATCATACACCTTTGCCAACCATGGGCCTACAAGCCGCTCTAACACCGGCACAAAGTGATCGGCACGCACCTCATAACTTATTTTTAACACCACATAGGTACAAAGCATAAACATTAGTGTAAACAGTAGAATGGCTAGTCCGCTTTCGATGCCGAAAAACTGCCAAATCTCTTGACCGGAAGCATAACCCGCTCCTATTAAGCTTCCTAAAATTAAAAGCGTCCACCTTGAACCAGCCTTCCACACAATCATCACCTCATAGGTATAGAATTAAGCTTGTTTCCGTATACTGATACTAACTACTATGACAAGGAAGTGAGACCTATGAATAACAAGAACGGTCTTTTTTTGAAAAATAGGGTGAAAGAATACGTGTCCCATACGGATACAAATGCCATTCAGCAACTGAAAAGTATTTTATTCTCGCATCTTCAGAAAGCAGGAAAAAGACCCGTTGCCGTCGTTTGTATTGGAACAGATCGATCAACAGGCGACTCTCTAGGTCCACTTGTTGGAACAAAACTCTCCAGTCTAGAATTAAATAAGCTCCACGTATACGGCACACTATCTGATCCAGTTCACGCAGTGAATTTAAAAGAGAAGCTTGCTGAAATTGAACAAGCACATAAACATCCATTTATTGTAGCTGTTGATGCTTGTTTAGGTAGAGTGAAAAGTGTAGGATCTTTCCAAATCGGAAACGGTCCGTTAAAACCTGGGGCCGGTGTCCAAAAGGAGCTCCCGGAAGTCGGAGATATTCATATTAATGGGATTGTCAATGTGAGCGGATTTATGGAATACTTCGTGTTGCAAAACACACGACTTCACCTTGTCATGTCTATGGCAAATACACTGTCTGAAAGTCTCTCTGACATTGATCAAATGGATTGGACAAGAGAAAAGAACCGATCACTCTTCCCCACTATTCAAAGCATGACCGGTCGAATATAAAAAAAGACCATCTCATTTCAAGATGGTCTCGTCTCATGATTCTCTTGTAGAAAGCAATTCGAGAATTCTTTCTAAATCTTCATTTGAAAGAAATTCAATCTCGATCTTCCCTTTTTTCTTCTGTTTCTTAATCGTAACTGAAGTACCAAAGTAATTTTGTAAGAAAGACTCTCTTTCTTTCAGCATTCGATCTTTTGGTGCTTCTTTTTTGTTTGTTTCACGTGGAACATTTTCGTTTAATTGCTGTACAAGTTTCTCAACTTGACGTACATTTAACCCCTCGTCCACGATTTTTTTGACCAATGGCGCTAGCTTCTTCTTGTTTTTCAAGCTAAGTAATGTCCGCCCATGTCCCATCGATAAAGTCCCATCCGCAATAAGCTCTTGCACTTCATTCGGTAAAGTCAAAAGGCGGAGATGGTTCGCAATATGCGGTCTGCTCTTTCCCAATCGCTTCGCTAATTCCTCTTGCGTTACACTTAAGTGATCAAGCAATGAGGCATAGGCCTCCGCTTCTTCTAAAGGGGATAAATCTTCACGCTGTAAGTTTTCTAAAAGAGCGATCTCTCTCATCAATGTTTCTGAAAATTCCCTTACGATCGCAGGTATCGTTGTCAGACCGGCTTGTTCTGCTGCGCGAAAACGGCGTTCACCTGCCACAATGTCATATCCTTTGATCGATTTTCTGACGATAATTGGTTGTAATACACCATGCTGCTCTATAGATGCCTTGAGATCAGCTAACGCATCATCATCGAACGTTTTTCTTGGCTGATATGGGTTCGGACGCAAATCTTTTAATTTGATTTCTTCCACCGTTTCCTCATTCGACTCTACGTTGTTAAAGAGTGCATTAATCCCTTTTCCAAGACCTTTAGCCATTCGCATCCACTTCCTTTGCTAAGTCTAAATAGACATCTGCACCTCTTGAACGTGGATCATATAAGATAATAGGTTTTCCGTGACTAGGTGCTTCGCTGAGTCTAACATTTCTCGGAATCACTGTCTGATAGACTTTATCTCTAAAATATTTCTTCACTTCTTCGATGACTTGTATCCCTAGATTCGTTCTTGCATCAAGCATCGTCAGTAGAACACCTTCTATGGCAAGATCGGTATTTAAGTGTTTCTGCACAAGACGAACTGTGTTTAATAATTGACTCAATCCTTCAAGCGCGTAATATTCACATTGAACTGGAATCAAGACCGAATCGGATGCCGTTAACGCATTAATCGTCAGTAAACCAAGTGATGGCGGGCAGTCAATAATCATATAATCATAATTTTGCTTGACTGATTCAAGAGCTCTCTTTAGCCTCACCTCACGTGAGATGGTAGGCACAAGCTCTATTTCAGCCCCTGCAAGCTGTATCGTCGCAGGAATGACATCTAGATTCTCGACCTCTGTCGACTTAATCACATCAAGTACATCTGCATCGTCAACTAAAATATCGTATACACATTTCTCTACGTCTGCTTTCTCAACCCCAATGCCACTCGTGGCATTGCCCTGCGGATCAATGTCAACAAGCAACACTCGTTTCCCTATGTATGCCAAACACGCACCCAAATTTACAGAAGTTGTCGTCTTACCGACGCCGCCCTTCTGGTTGGTAATCGCTATGATTTTTCCCACGATGTCACCCACTTTCAACTTAACAAGTTTCTCATTTTATTCTTACTTTCTATTCTATCAAAAAAAGTATGAAACGTTTGCTTTTTTTGTTTCCACTTTATCAATTCGTTGTGAAATGTCTATTTCCGTACATCACCACACAAACAAAAAACCACAATAACAATATAGTGATATATCTTTTAAACAAGAAAGTATATGCAAAAACCCCTCACTCTACTTAAGTGAGGGGGGCATTTTAAAAGTTCAATCCGCCAATCTTTCGACCTTCATTCACAATAACCTTAGGTGTCACTGTTTTATAGCTTCTTTTCTTAAGAAAGCCATAAGGCGCTTTAATGGTCAATTTCGCATGTCCAACAGCATCACCTGTTTTGGCATAGGCTTGCCAAACAATCTTTGAACAATACGTTGGATCTAAGGACTGAATAGACATTGTAATCGAATAACGAGCCTTTGGGTTGCCTTTTACATAGTCATGCGCCCAGTCCCCTGCGAGGTCCGCCTTATTCTCATGATTAATCCGAATAACCTTCGTATTCGCACTATAACGAAACCAGCTTTGAATCGAATCAATGTTAGGATGTTTTTTAAAGCCAGGGATCGATGCATAATTCTTCTCATTAATGACGATACCTGCATGACCAATTAAGCCATTTAGTGCACCCGTACTTGTGACCAAAATATCCCCTTTTTTAGGGATGATGTCTGTCCCAGGATACGGCTTTCCCAAAAGTTGACGAACGGTATGCGGTTTTTCATCTGATACCATCTCATCCTGCCCGTTTTGGCGTAATCCATAATTTCTTAGATCATCCTCAGCTGTGATCATGTCGATGGAGTCATCTGGCGACCCTTGATCTTGATTTAATTGATGAACGTTTACATCCTTAGCAACCACCCCTTGTTTCTTGAGGGCTGCTAGGTCTTTCTTCGTAATCGTTTCTTCATCTGATTGAACTTCCTTACTCGGTGGAGCACTCACAGCAAATACTGTTGATTCATTTGGACAAAGAGAAAAAGAGAATAGTAAATAGAATATAATGGCAATAGGGATCTTTTTCATTTTCATTGTCTGAATGTCACCTCCTTTCTACTATGAAAATCACATTTTACCAATTAATAGATGATAAGTAAATATTGTGTATAAATTTAGAAAGATAAGTGAACAAAAAAAGCTGACGAGTGTTCTCATCAGCCTTTTTCTATTTAGGAATTCGAATCGTTAATTGGATATACTCCTCAAATTCTTCTTCCTCGGTATTTATTTTAAGTCCGCTGTCTTCTACCATATGGAGAGACTGACGAATAGTATTCATCGCAATTCGTGTATCTCGGCTAAACGCCTTGCGTTTTGGCTTTGGTTTGCGGTCTGTTTTTTGTTCAAGCATCTTCACTACACGCTCTTCAGTTTGTTTCACATTCAACTGTTTTTCGATGATCTCCTGCAATAGCGCGACTTGCAATTCTGGAAGCTTCAAAGGTACAAGCGATCGAGCATGCCTCTCAGAGACTTTTTTCTGCATAATGGCTTGCTGTACCTCTTCAGGCAACTTTAAAAGTCTCAGTTTGTTTGCAACAGTCGATTGTCCCTTGCCTAAACGCTGAGCAAGCGCCTCTTGCGTTAGATCATGAAGCTCTAAAAGACGTGCATAAGCATGAGCTTCTTCAATGGAAGACAGCTCTTCTCTTTGCAAATTTTCAATCAATGCCACAGATGCCGTTTCCGTATCAGTAAAATCTTTTATAATAGCGGGGATCTTGTCCCATTGAAGAGTTTGTACCGCTCTCCAACGTCTTTCACCGGCGATCAGTTCATATTTACCTACTTCTTCTGTTGGTCTGACAACAATAGGTTGAATAATGCCATGAGTATGGATGGTCATGGCCAGCTCTTGTATCTTTTCTTCTGAAAAAATGGTGCGTGGCTGAAAACGGTTAGGCATAATTGTGTCGACCGGGAGCTCCTGAATCTCTTCCTTTAATGTATCATGCTCAGCAATCTCTACCTCTATTTCGGTTTCACGCTCAGGATGTTCTTTGTCACCAAGCCCGAAGAAGCGTGAGAGTGAATGCTTCATGAACCTACACCACCTTTAAAAACTACCTTTTTATAATTCTATTTTCTCATGTTTTTTCCTTCTGTAAAATCATAAATGTTGAAGAAAAACCGACCTTTTACATGATCAACCTTCTATTGGTGATTTATTAGGTGTTCCTGGTTTTCTAGGATATTTTTTTGGTGTCTGTTTTTTCTTTTCAATGACAATGATGTTCCGTTCACTTTCCTCTAATGGTAGAACAAAGGAATGCTTTTCAACAACCTCTCCACCAAGAACAGTAACTGCTTTTTGTCCTGCTTGCATTTCCTCTTCGGCTGCAGAAGCTTTCAACGCAACAAACAATCCTTGCTTCTTCACAAGAGGCAGACATAGCTCGCTTAAGACAGATAAACGCGCAACTGCTCTAGCCGTGACAAGGTCATAGCTTTCTCGTTGATCTTTGCGCTGACCAAAGGTCTCAGCACGATCATGATAAAAAGTAGTATCTTGCAAGTTTAACCCTTTTGCTAGCTCATTTAGAAACGTAATGCGTTTCTGGAGAGAATCTACAATGGTCACATGTAGATGAGGGAAACAAATTTTAAGCGGGATGCTTGGAAAACCAGCACCAGCACCAATATCACAAATAGTCGTTACATTTTGAAAATCGATAAAAAATGCGGCCGATATCGAATCATAAAAATGTTTTAAATACACTTCTTCTTTTTCTGTAATGGACGTTAAATTCATCTTCTCGTTCCATTCTACAAGCATATGGAAGTAAGTTTCAAATTGTTCAAGCTGCACCGGAGAAAGAGAAATTCCCTTCTCCTCTAGTGCTGCTGTAAATTGTTCAATGTTCATGCCGACATCCTTTCTACTCTGCTATCTTCGCAATACGTCCCTGCTCCAAATATACTAAAAGGATAGAAATATCAGCAGGGTTAACGCCAGAAATACGAGAAGCCTGTGCAACAGAAAGCGGTCGGACTTCTTTTAGCTTTTGCTTCGCTTCAGTTGCAATCCCTTTGATGGCATCATAATCAATTCGATCTGGAATTTTTTTATTCTCCATCTTTTTCAGTTTTTCAACTTGATGAAGTGATTTTTCAATATAACCTTCATATTTAATTTGAATCTCTACCTGCTCACAAACATCAGAAGAAAGTGCTGTGTCAGTTGGAGCTAGTTTTATAACAGTCTCATAGTTCATTTCTGGACGCTTCATCAAATCACTTGCCCGAATTCCGTCCTTCAACTCACTTCCACCTAATGAACGAATATACTCCTGTGTCTCTGCTGTAGGTTTTATGATGATAGAAGATAATCGCTTTTTCTCTACTTCAATGGCTTGTTTTTTCTCTTGGTATGATTGGAATCTCTCTTCAGAGATTAATCCAAGATTATACCCAAGCTCCGTTAATCTTAAATCCGCATTGTCATGGCGCAGTAGAAGGCGATATTCGGCGCGAGATGTTAGCAGACGGTAAGGTTCACTCGTTCCTTTGGTGACAAGGTCATCAATAAGAACACCGATATATGCATCAGATCGGCTTAAAATGACTTCTTCTTTACCTAATGCTTTTCTTCCTGCATTTATCCCTGCCATAATTCCTTGACCTGCTGCTTCCTCATAACCAGACGTTCCATTAATTTGACCCGCAGTATACAATCCGGCAATTTTTTTTGTCTCAAGTGTCGGCCATAGCTGAGTAGGCACAATGGCATCATACTCGATGGCATAACCCGCTCGCATCATTTGAACATTTTCAAGCCCTGGGATCGATGAAAGCATACGTTGCTGTACATCCTCTGGAAGACTTGTAGACAATCCCTGAACATATACTTCTTGCGTATTACGTCCTTCTGGCTCTAAGAAAATTTGATGTCTTGGTTTATCGTTAAAACGAACAACCTTATCTTCAATGGAAGGACAGTATCTTGGACCAGTTCCTTTAATCATACCCGAATACATTGGAGAACGGTGAAGATTCTCATCAATAATTTGATGTGTCTCTAAACTGGTGTAAGTTAACCAACATGGCAATTGATCTGTAATATATTCAACCGTTTCATAAGAAAACGCTCGTGGAACATCATCACCTGGCTGAATTTCCGTCTTACTATAATCAATCGAATGGCTATTCACACGAGGAGGTGTCCCCGTCTTAAAACGAACCAAATCAAATCCTAGTTCTTCCAGATGATCAGATAATTTAATAGAAGGCTGTTGATTATTAGGACCACTAGAATAAGAAAGATCTCCTAAAATAATGCGACCTTTTAAGAAAGTACCTGTCGTTAAGACAACCGATTTTGCACGGTAATTTGCACCTGTTTGGGTAACGACACCTTTACATTCATCATTTTCTACAATTAAATGATCGACCATACCTTGTAGCATTGTCAGGTTAGGTTCATTTTCCATTGTTTTTTTCATTTCATGCTGATATTGGAATTTGTCTGCCTGCGCTCTTAACGCACGGACTGCAGGTCCCTTTCCTGTATTCAGCATACGCATTTGGATATGCGTTTTATCTATATTTCGAGCCATCTCTCCGCCTAGGGCATCAATTTCTCTGACAACAATCCCTTTTGCGGGACCACCTACGGACGGATTACATGGCATAAAGGCAACCATATCGAGGTTGATGGTCAATACAAGTGTTTTGGCCCCTTGTCTCGCAGAAGCAAGAGCAGCCTCAACACCAGCATGACCAGCACCGACGACGATGACGTCATATTGGCCAGCTTCATATCCCATTTCTTATGTTCCTCCCTTTACTTTCCTAAACAGAATTGAGAGAATAACTGATCAATCAAGCTCTCATGAACAGCATCCCCAATAATTTCACCTAGTTGCTCCCAGCAACGTGTTAAATCTATTTGAACTATATCGATCGGTATATCCATTTCAATTCCTTCAAGTGCATCTTCAATTGATTGTTTCGCTTCCTGAAGAAGAGCAATATGCCTTGTATTACTTACATATGTTAAATCTCCACTTTCAATGGAACCCGTGAAAAATAGTGATTGAATTGCTATTTCAAGCTCATCAATCCCCTTTTCTTGTAGTAATGAAGTGGTCACCACAGGTCGACCTTTCGCAAGCTGCTTTACCTTTTCTACATCAAGCTTAGGCTCAAGATCTGTCTTGTTTACAATCACAATGATATCCATACCTGAGACAGCTTCAAAAAGCTTGATATCTTCATCAGATAATTCCTCGCTATAATTGAGCACAAGTAAAATCAGGTCAGCTTCTTTTAAGACCTGTCTCGATCGTTCAACCCCAATACGCTCAACAATGTCCTCAGTCTCACGTATTCCCGCAGTATCCACTAGACGAAGAGGCACGCCTCGTACGTTCACATACTCCTCAATGACATCTCTCGTTGTTCCAGGAATATCGGTCACAATTGCTTTTGTTTCCTGTACAAGACTATTAAGCAAGGAAGACTTTCCAACATTCGGCCTTCCGATAATGACCGTTGATAAGCCTTCACGTAAAATTTTCCCTTGCTGTGATGTCGTGAGCAACGATTCAATTTCCTTTTTAACAGATGTTGCCTTTTCAACTAAAACCCGATGTGTCATTTCTTCAACATCATCATACTCAGGGTAGTCAATGTTTACTTCTACATGTGCCAGTGTTTCCAAGATATCTCCTCGTAGCCGTTTGATCAATCCAGAGAGACGTCCCTCCATTTGAGTCATCGCTACATTCATCGCGCGATCAGTCTTAGCACGAATCAGATCCATGACCGCTTCCGCTTGTGATAGATCGATTCTACCATTTAAGAAAGCACGTTTTGTAAACTCACCTGGCTCTGCTAGTCTTGCTCCTTCTCTTAAAGCAAGTTGCAATACTTTATTTACCGTTACAATTCCGCCATGACAGTTAATCTCAATAACGTCTTCTCTCGTAAATGTCTTTGGAGCTCTAAGAACCGATACCATGACTTCTTCGATCACTTGATCAGTACTACAATCAACGATATGACCATAATGAATGGTATGAGAATCCACTGAAACAAGTTTTTTCTCCTTAGGACCCTTATACATTCGATCAGCGATTTGAACCGCTTCAGGCCCACTTAAACGAATAATTGCAATTGCCCCTTCACCCATCGGTGTAGAAATTGCTGCAATTGTATCCACCACTCATTCACCTCTTTCCTTCATTAACAGACAGTCTCTTATCTATTAAATGGACTTTGTCCATTTCTATATCAAAAACGCTTAATCCAAAATTTAAAGATACCACAAATGAAAGCGAAGCGAAAGTATCTCATCATTAATTATCCACAGCTTCACACCTTGTCTATTTTAACACTTAACTTATCCACATGTGAATAACGGCGTTCTCATCTCGTCTTCACATCTTACACCTAATTCCAAAAAATTTAAACGGCTGATTGCTTTTACTACATGGTGAAAATGACATTTTTTATATAAAAAACAAGCTGTTTCTCTGGCAATAAATGATGAATAACCATCAAAAAACTAAATTTCCAATAAAAAAAGACTAAAATCCAGCTTTGCTGAATCTTAGTCTTTCTGCTAATTTTTATACAACACAACAACATGACGTTTGTTACCTGTATCTTCGGATGACGTATCTAATTGCTTAGAAAACGCTGCGATCGTGTCATGAACAACTTTTCGTTCATTTGAAGGCATAGGCTCTAATTGAACCTTTCTTTTCGTTTTTAGTACACGGTTTGCTGTCTTAATAGCGTATTGTTCTAATGCCTCTTGACGCTTCTTCCTATAATCTCCAATATCAATTGTCACATGATGATACTGATTAGAGTAACGATTAAATACTAATTGTACCAATGTTTCTAAAGAGTATAATGTTTGTCCTCTTTTTCCTATCATCAATGACGTTTTGTCCCCATCAATATGGAATGAGATCTTTTTCGGTTCCCTTTTAGAAATAATTTTCGCCTGAGGATCAATTTTTTTGGCAATTTTCTCCAAATACTGTGTAGCTAATTTTAGAGCATCTTGCTTTTCTACTAACTTTACAACAGCTTGTCTTTTACCAAATAATCCTAAAAACCCTTTATTTCCTTCATCTACTATAGTGATATCTACTTCTTCTTTTAGTAGCTGAATTTGTTTAAGTCCGGAATCTACTGCTTCTTCGATTGTGCGACCGACAGCAGTTATTTCCTTCATTTTTTATTCCCGCCGGCTTTTTCTTTTGTATCAACTTTTACTTGAGGTGTTCTGATTACCAATGTTTGGATGATCATGAATAGGTTACCTACAACCCAGTACAATGAAAGGGCTGCTGGGAAACTAATCGCAAATACAATAATCATGATCGGCATCACCCAAAGCATAATTGCCATTTGAGGGTTGTCGGAAGGATTTCCTGCCATCATAAGCTTTTGCTGAACAAAAGTAGCTACACCCGCAATAATTGGTAATAGGAATAATGGATCTGGACTGCCTAAGTCAAACCATAAAAATGTGTGCTTTTTAATTTCAGTAGTTCTCATAATAGCATGATAAAAACCAATTAAGATTGGCATTTGAATCAAAATTGGAAAACACCCTGCCAATGGATTGACACCATTCTGTTGGAAAAGAGCCATTGTTTCTTGTTGGAGCTGCTGCTGCGTTTTTTGATCTTTCGAGCTATATTTTTCACGAAGCTTCTTTAATTCTGGTTGCAGTGCTTGCATTGCCTTTGTACTTCTCAATTGTTTAATCATTAATGGTAAAATGAGCAAACGGATCAAAACAGTGACGATGATAATTGCCACACCATAGTTTTCTCCGGTTAACTCTGCCATGTACGTGATTAATTGTGATAGCGGGTAAACAATATAAGAATTCCAGAATCCCTTACTATCTGATGTAATTGGTTCATTGATTTGTGTACATCCTGCCAATAAAACCAATACGCCAATCAAGCTAAATATTAGTAATAATCGCCTTTTCAACAAGATTCCTCCTATTACTTCAAACTTTATTTAAGTTGGAATAGATTACGAAAATAACTCACCTAATCAGTATGGTAACATTTTTTCATGCCAAAGTGGTGGTTCAATTTTAATCAAAAATGAAGGAAGCGCTTTTAAAATTTGATTCAACGAAAGTATCTATTACGAAGACTTTTTCGGTTGTTGTTGATAAACAGCGGATTTTCTAAATAAATGTTGGAGAGACTTCTTTGTTTCCTCAAAGGTCAATTCACTTGCTGGTTTTCGTGCGATGACAATATAGTCTTTATCTTGCTTTAACTTATGACCTTCTTCCAAAAACACTTGACGGATCAGCCGTTTAATTCGATTTCTCATCACAGCATTCCCTATTTTCTTGCTGACAGACAGTCCTAGACGCAGTTCATCTTGACTAGGTTGATCCAGTTGGTAAATAACGAATTGCCGATTTGCCATTGATTGACCTTTTTTGAACACGTTTTGAAACTCTTCATTTTTTTTTAGCCTGTTTCGCTTCTTCATCTTATCTTCCACTCCGATAAAAACTGACAGTTCATTTTACGATTTTATGTAAAAAAGACCACTGACATTATTCAGTGGCCTAAGCTGATAATTTTTTTCTACCTTTGCTGCGGCGTCGCTTTAATACTAGACGTCCGTTACTAGAACTCATACGGCTGCGGAAGCCATGATTTTTACTACGCTTACGGTTATTTGGTTGAAACGTTCTTTTCATTTATGACACCTCCCTGAGGAATAGCTGTTTATGACAGTCTAACTCATTATATTTGTGTAACCCATCGATTGTCAATATCAATGATAAAACTCTTATTATCAACCTTATAAGCATAACACAAATTAACAAGTGAAGAAACCTTCTTTTTTAGTTTCCAGCATTTTATTGTTTTCCACCTTCAAAAAGGCCTTCAAAACAAGCTTGTGGATAGTTTTCCAGCACAATTAGACTATCCACACCCCTTATCGACATTTTTCTCACACAAATAACCGATGTGGATAATTATTTCTCAACAGGATGTAAAGTATGTGGATAAGTTTGCAACACCCATTGCACCATCTCGTTTATTTTGATATTATATTTGTGTTTTAACTCTTAATTACTTATCTGACCCTTTTATATTATCCACAATCTGTGGATAACCTGTGGAAAGTTATTACACAGCTTGTTGAATTGTTTATCCACAGCTTGTGTAATTTGTCGAAAAGACGTTTTTCTACTATATTAAATGTTTTCAACAAAGTATGTGCACGAATGGTATTGACCATTTGCTCTTTTTCGTGTTCTATAACAGTTTGATACTGGTCATTTGAAAAAGAAAAGGAGGGGGGAGAAGCCTTATGGAAAATATTTTGGATCTGTGGAACAAAGCACTACAAAATATAGAGACAAAATTGAGCAAACCTAGTTTTGAAACATGGATGAAGTCGACAAAAGCCCATTCTCTTCAAGGTGATACACTTACAATTACCGCACCTAATGAATTTGCTAGAGACTGGCTAGAGTCTCGATATCTCCACTTAATTGCAGATACCATCTATGAACTGACAGGTGAAGAGCTCAGCATCAAATTTATCATTCCTCAAAACCAGAACGAAGAGGAAGCAATGCCAAAGTCTCCAATCAAAAGAATATCTAGAGAAGATCCCGTTGAAATTCCACAAAATATGCTGAATCCAAAATATACATTTGATACTTTTGTGATTGGTTCAGGTAACCGTTTTGCCCATGCCGCTTCACTCGCTGTGGCAGAAGCACCAGCAAAAGCGTACAATCCGCTCTTTATTTATGGAGGCGTTGGTTTAGGAAAGACTCACTTAATGCATGCGATTGGTCATTACGTCATAGACCACAATCCATCAGCAAAGGTGGTCTATCTTTCATCTGAAAAATTCACAAATGAATTCATCAACTCCATCCGAGACAACAAAGCTGTCGATTTCCGCAATCGCTATCGGAGTGTAGATGTGCTTTTGATAGATGATATTCAATTTTTAGCAGGAAAAGAACAAACGCAAGAAGAGTTTTTCCATACATTCAACACACTTCACGAAGAAAGTAAGCAAATTGTCATTTCTAGTGATCGGCCACCAAAAGAAATTCCGACACTTGAAGACAGATTACGATCTCGATTTGAATGGGGCTTGATTACAGACATTACCCCACCAGATCTAGAAACACGGATTGCGATCCTACGAAAAAAGGCAAAGGCAGAAGGATTAGACATCCCAAATGAAGTCATGCTTTATATCGCCAATCAAATCGACAGCAATATCCGTGAGCTCGAAGGTGCTTTGATTCGTGTAGTTGCCTACTCTTCTTTAATTAATAAAGACATTAATGCTGATTTAGCAGCTGAAGCTCTAAAGGATATTATTCCTTCTTCAAAACCAAGGATCATCACGATTAAAGATATTCAAAGAATTGTAGGGCAGCAATTTAATATTAGATTAGAGGATTTCAAAGCAAAAAAACGTACGAAATCAGTTGCTTATCCAAGACAAATAGCAATGTACCTCTCTAGGGAAATGACAGATTCCTCTCTACCGAAAATCGGAGAAGAATTTGGTGGACGAGATCATACGACTGTCATTCATGCTCATGAGAAAATTTCGAGGTTAATCGTTGAAGATGAACAGCTTCAACAGCATGTTAAAGAGATCAAAGAACAATTAAAATAAACAAGCTGGTGTCATTAGTACGGGAAAATGTGAATAACTAGAGCATAGTCATACACAGTCTGTCCACATGTGGATAGGCTGTCTTTCCTTTCTTTCTACCGGCTTATCCACATATTCACAGGCCCTACTAGTACTTCTACGATTTATTAATTAAATATATATATTCATGTCACTAAGAAAATTTAGGAGGACCACTATGAAATTTACGATTCAAAAAGATCGTCTTGTTGAAAGCGTCCAGGATGTATTAAAGGCTGTATCTTCTAGAACGACGATTCCTATTTTGACAGGGATTAAAATTGTTGTTTCTGATGAGGGGGTTTCTCTTACGGGAAGTGATTCTGATATCTCAATTGAATCCTTTATTCCTCAAAGAGATGGAGATTTAGAAATCATTACAATTGATCGTCCAGGAAGCATCGTCTTGCAAGCCCGCTTCTTTAGTGAGATCGTTAAGAAATTGCCAATGTCTACAGTCGAGATTGAAGTAGAACAAAATCATCTGACAATCATTCGATCTGGTACAGCAGAGTTTAATTTAAATGGCTTAGATGCAGAAGAATATCCGCATTTGCCACAAATTGAAGAGCATCATGCGTTTCAAATTCCAACAGACTTACTCAAAAACTTAATTCGCCAAACCGTTTTCGCAGTGTCCACCTCAGAAACACGCCCTATCTTGACAGGTGTAAACTGGAGAGTAGAGAAAGGTGAATTAATATGCACCGCAACGGATAGTCACCGCCTTGCTTTGAGAAAAGCAAAGTTAGATATCAACGAAGAAAGTTCATACAATGTGGTGATTCCCGGGAAAAGTTTGACAGAGCTGAGTAAAATTCTTGATGATGGACAAGACCTTGTGAACATCGTGATCACTGAGACGCAAGTTCTCTTTAAAGCACAAAATGTGTTATTCTTCTCAAGATTGCTAGATGGGAATTATCCTGATACGGCTCGCCTGATTCCGCAAGAAAGTAAAACGGATGTTGTTGTAAATACAAAAGAGTTTTTACAAGCCATTGACCGTGCGTCTCTTTTAGCGAGAGAGGGACGTAATAACGTTGTCAAACTTGCTGCAGACCCTGCGCTTGGTCTTGAAATCTCTTCCAACTCACCTGAAATCGGAAAAGTAGTTGAAACCGTTCAAGCGGATGATATTCAGGGAGAGGACCTTAAGATTTCTTTTAGCCCTAAATATATGATGGATGCGTTGAAAGTATTAGAGGGGACAGATATTCATGTCAGTTTCACTGGCGCAATGAGACCTTTTCTTTTACGAACGCCAAACGATGATTCAATTTTGCAATTGATTCTTCCGGTAAGAACATATTAATTTACTCAAAAATGGCTGTTGTGTGTCTGCACAGCAGCTTTTCTTCTCGATGACCATGCTTTCTTTCATCCCAGTTCGCTTTCCCCCCTTTCCTTCTTGTCTTGTTTTTTAGTACAATTAGATATTAGTGATATTGAAAGAGGTCGATACAATGCCTAATCCTATAACCATTGAAACCGAAATGATTACATTAGGGCAGTTTTTGAAATTAGCCGAAGTCATCCAATCTGGCGGAATGGCGAAATGGTTTTTAAGTGAACATGAGGTGTTCATTAATCAAGAGCCAGATAATAGACGGGGACGCAAATTATACCCAGGAGATGTTGTCGCGATTGAAGGTTATGGCACATTTCAAGTTGTGAAATAGAAACGGGTGACAATACATGTATATTCAAAGTCTGGCGTTAACCTCATACCGAAACTATGAACACACTGAACTTCAATTCGATAATAAAGTCAATGTCATGATCGGTGAGAACGCCCAAGGTAAAACGAACCTCATGGAAGCGATCTATGTATTGTCGATGGCGAAGTCACATCGGACGTCAAATGATAAAGAACTTATCCGATGGGACCAAGACTATGCTAAAATAGAAGGTAGAGTCATTAAAAAAAACGGTCCACTCCCAATGCAGCTCGTGATCTCAAAAAAAGGGAAAAAGGGTAAAGTCAATCACATTGAACAACAGAAGCTCAGTCATTATGTTGGTGCATTGAACACCATCATGTTTGCACCAGAGGATCTGAGTCTTGTGAAGGGCAGTCCGCAAATCCGCAGAAGATTCCTCGACATGGAGATTGGACAAGTTTCCGCTGTCTATTTGCACGATTTATCGCTTTATCAAAAAATCCTCTCTCAGCGAAATCATTACTTGAAACAATTGCAAACAAGAAAGCAGTCGGATCAAGCGATGCTAGAGGTTTTAACGGAGCAGTTGATTGATGCTGCAGCGAAGGTTGTCAAAAGACGACTTACGTTTACAAAGCAGCTTGAAAAATGGGCGCAGCCGTTGCATCTTGGAATTTCTAGAGGGTTAGAAACCCTCACTCTCCAATACCAGACGTCGATAGAGGTATCAGAAGCGTCAGACTTGTCGAAAATAAGAAATAGCTATGAAGAGTCGTTTCAGAAACTACGAGACAGAGAAATAGATCGTGGTGTGACGCTGTGGGGTCCACATAGAGATGACCTTCTTTTCTTTGTGAATGGTCGGGATGTTCAGACATATGGCTCTCAAGGGCAACAGAGAACGACAGCTCTTTCACTAAAGCTTGCAGAAATTGATCTCATTCATGAGGAAATCGGTGAATATCCGATTCTTCTCCTCGATGATGTTTTATCTGAACTTGATGATTACAGACAGTCTCATTTGCTCCATACAATTCAGGGGCGTGTCCAGACCTTTGTCACGACAACCAGTGTTGAAGGCATCGATCACGCGACACTGAAAGAAGCGGAAATTTTCAGAGTAGCCAGTGGGAAAGTAATTGACTGATAAATGAGGTGTGGGTCTTGTATATTCATTTAGGTGATGATTGTGTTGTTTCTACACGAGAGATTGTCGCAATTGTTGATTTCAAAATGAGATCATCTTCTGTTGTAGAAGAATTTCTTCAAAAACAAGAGGAGCAAATCATTTCGTTGTCACAAGGAACACCAAAATCCATTGTCGTCACAACCGAATCCATTTATTACTCTCCTCTTTCCTCAAGCACGCTCAAAAAACGTGCTTCATTTGTGATTGAAATTGAAGTCTAAAAGCTCAATTCATATAAATATATCGTTTAAGAAAAGTGTAGGTGAATGTACGTGGCAATGGAACAACAACATAATAGTTATGATGAAAATCAGATACAGGTGCTTGAAGGACTAGAAGCTGTTAGAAAACGTCCAGGAATGTACATTGGGACAACCAGTGCAAAAGGGCTTCACCATCTTGTATGGGAAATTGTCGACAACAGTATTGATGAGGCTTTAGCTGGGTATTGTACAGACATTACAGTGCAAATTGAAAAAGATAACAGCGTTACAGTCAAGGATAATGGACGTGGTATTCCTGTTGGGATTCATGAAAAGACAGGACGTCCTGCAGTCGAAGTAATTATGACTGTTCTCCATGCTGGCGGTAAGTTTGATGGTAGCGGTTATAAAGTATCTGGCGGTCTTCATGGTGTAGGAGCATCTGTTGTAAATGCGTTATCTACAACATTAGATGTGACAGTATACCGTGACGGGAAGATTCATTATCAGCAATTTAAACGTGGAGTTCCAGTTGAAACGCTAAAGGTCATTGGTGAAACAGACGTAACAGGTACAACCACTCATTTTGTACCAGATCCAGAAATCTTCACTGAAACCGTTGAGTTTGATTACGATATACTTGCCAATCGTGTACGTGAGTTAGCTTTCCTAACCAAAGGCGTTAACATCATTATTGAAGACTTACGTGAAGGCAAAGAGCGGAAAAATGAATACTGCTACGAAGGCGGTATCAAGAGTTATGTGGAACATTTAAATCGCTCGAAAGAAGTGGTTCATGAAGAACCAGTTTACATCGAGGGTGAAAGAGACGGAATCACTGTCGAAGTGGCTTTACAATATAACGATTCCTATACAAGCAATATTTATTCTTTCGCTAACAACATCAACACGTATGAAGGCGGAGCACACGAATCAGGCTTCAAAACAGGTCTTACGCGTGTCATCAATGATTATGCTCGTAAAAGTGGCGTATTCAAAGATGGGGACTCGAATTTGAGCGGTGAAGATGTGCGAGAAGGCTTAACAGCCATTATCTCCATTAAACATCCAAATCCTCAATTCGAAGGGCAAACGAAGACAAAGCTTGGGAACTCAGAAGCAAGAACAATTACAGATTCCCTATTCTCTGAAGCACTTGAAAAATTCTTGCTAGAAAATCCTGATTCTGCGAAAAAAATCGTAGAAAAGGGACTGATGGCAGCTCGTGCAAGAATGGCAGCCAAAAAGGCACGAGAGCTGACAAGACGTAAAAGTGCACTAGAAGTCTCTAGCTTACCTGGGAAACTGGCAGATTGTTCTTCAAAAGATCCGTCTATCTCTGAAATCTATATCGTTGAGGGTGATTCAGCGGGTGGATCTGCTAAACAAGGTCGTGATCGTCACTTCCAAGCCATTTTGCCGCTAAGAGGGAAGATCCTAAACGTTGAGAAAGCACGCTTGGATAAAATTCTATCGAACAATGAAGTTCGTTCGATGATTACAGCATTAGGGACTGGAATTGGTGAAGAATTCAATTTAGAGAAAGCTCGTTATCACAAAGTTGTGATCATGACAGATGCCGATGTTGATGGTGCTCATATTCGCACATTACTCTTAACATTCTTCTATCGCTATATGCGTCAGATTATTGAAAACGGTTATGTGTATATTGCACAGCCACCGTTGTTTAAAGTGCAACAAGGAAAACGTGTCCAGTATGTGTATAACGACAAACAACTAGATGAGCTTTTAAAGTCGCTTCCTCAAACGCCGAAGCCAGGGCTTCAACGTTATAAAGGTCTTGGAGAGATGAATGCTACTCAGCTTTGGGAAACAACAATGGATCCTGATGCGAGAACACTTCTTCAAGTTACACTTGAGGACGCAATTGATGCTGATGAGACATTTGAAATGCTAATGGGAGATAAAGTAGAGCCGAGACGAAACTTTATCGAAGAAAATGCACAATACGTGAAAAACCTCGATATTTAGATAGGTCCCTGAGAACAACCTTATTTCTTGTTTAGAATAAGGTTGTTTTTCAAGAATCAGGGCTCTGAAATGAATTTTTCGGTTTTACGTTTCGTTGATTTTCTAGTAAATAAATGTGTATAAAGCCAAGATTATTGATATAATGAAGAATAGTCTTGTGAAGTTAAATACATATTTTACTCCCACATAATTTATTTCATGTGATACGTAAAGGGAGGTTCTTATAGTGAGTGAACAACAGACACCAAATGTACGTGAAGTGAATATCAGTCAAGAAATGCGTACATCCTTTTTAGATTATGCAATGAGTGTAATTGTTTCGCGGGCATTACCAGATGTACGAGATGGATTGAAGCCTGTGCATCGGAGAATTTTGTATGCGATGAATGACCTAGGCATGACAAGTGATAAACCATTTAAGAAATCTGCACGTATCGTTGGGGAAGTTATCGGTAAGTACCACCCTCACGGTGATAGCGCTGTTTACGAAGCAATGGTTCGTATGGCGCAAGATTTTAACTATCGGAATATGCTTGTCGAAGGGCACGGGAACTTTGGTTCAGTCGATGGAGACGGTGCGGCAGCTATGCGTTACACCGAGGCACGACTATCTAAGATCTCTATGGAGATTCTCCGTGACATTACAAAGGATACGATCGATTATCAAGATAACTACGATGGCAGTGAAAGAGAGCCAGTTGTGATGCCAGCTAGATTCCCGAACTTATTGGTCAACGGGGCGACAGGTATAGCGGTCGGAATGGCGACGAATATTCCACCTCACCAATTAGGTGAAGTAATTGATGGAGTATTGGCGATCAGCCAAAACCCAGAAATAACAACACAGGAACTAATGGATATCATTCCAGGTCCGGATTTCCCAACTGCGGGACAAATCATCGGCAGAAGCGGTATTCGTAAAGCATATGAAACTGGGCGCGGATCTATTACGTTACGTGCAAAATCAGACATTGAAGAAATGTCTAACGGTAAACAGCGTATTGTCATCAATGAAATTCCATATCAGGTCAATAAAGCTCGTTTGATTGAGAAAATTGCGGATCTCGTTCGTGATAAAAAGATTGATGGCATTACAGATCTACGTGATGAGTCAGATCGTAACGGCATGCGGATTGTCATTGAACTAAGAAGAGATGCGAATGTCCATGTTCTATTAAACAATCTTTATAAACAAACGACACTCCAAACCTCATTTGGAATCAATTTACTGGCACTTGTTGGTGGACAGCCAAAAGTCTTATCACTGAAGGAATGCCTTGAATACTATCTTGAACACCAAAAAGTCATTATTCGAAGAAGAACGGCGTATGAGCTACGTAAAGCAGAAGCAAGAGCTCATATCTTAGAAGGTTTAAGAATCGCCCTTGATCACTTAGATGAAGTTATTTCCTTAATTAGAAGCTCTCAAACCGCTGAAATCGCAAGAAATGGTTTGATGGAAAATTATAGCTTGTCTGAAAAACAGGCACAAGCCATTCTTGATATGCGACTACAGCGTCTAACAGGCTTGGAAAGAGAAAAGATAGAAGAAGAATACAAAGGACTTATAGACTTGATTGCTGAATTAAAAGGCGTTTTAGCAGATAATGAGAAAGTTCTTGAGATCATCAGAGAAGAATTATTAGAAATCAAAGATCGTTTTAATGATACCCGCCGTACTGAAATTGTGACAGCAGGTATTGAAACGATTGAAGATGAAGACTTGATTCCTGTCGAGAACATCGTGATTACGCTGACTCATAACGGTTATATCAAACGTCTTCCTGCATCTACGTACCGTAGTCAAAAACGGGGCGGTAAAGGTGTTCAGGGAATGGGGACCAACGAGGATGATTTCGTTGAACAACTGATCTCAACATCGACCCATGATACGATCCTATTCTTCTCTAATAAAGGGAAGGTATATCGTGCCAAAGGATATGAAATTCCTGAATTTGGTCGAACGGCAAAAGGGATTCCAATCATTAACCTTCTTGAAGTAGACAAAGGGGAATGGATTAACGCCATTATTCCAGTAAGTGAATTTGATGAAGATTCATATCTCTTCTTTACAACAAGACATGGTGTATCGAAACGAACGTCGTTGTCTAAGTTTGCTAACATAAGAAACAACGGTCTTATTGCACTAGGCCTACGTGACGAAGATGAACTAATGGCTGTTCGTTTAACCAATGGAGAAAAACAAATCATCATTGGCACGAAAAAGGGTATGTTAATTCGATTCGACGAGACAGATGTTCGTGAAATGGGTCGTACGGCAGCTGGAGTTAAAGGAATTACACTTTCTGAAGATGATATCGTTGTTGGAATGGAAATCCTCGAACCAGATGCTAATGTCTTGATCGTAACCGAAAAAGGTTATGGTAAATTAACACCTGAAAAAGAATATCGTGTTCAAAGCCGTGGCGGTAAAGGTCTTAAAACATGTAAGATCACTGATAACAATGGTCCACTTGTCACAGTGAAGGCAACCAATGCTGAACATGAAGAAGATCTGATGATTATTACAGGGAGTGGTGTCATCATCCGAATGGCGGTTTCAGATATTTCGACAACGGGTAGAGTGACTCAAGGTGTCCGCCTCATTCGTTTAGGTGATGATGAGCATGTGGCAACAGTAGCATTAGTTGAACAAACAGAAGAAGAAGATGAAGAAAATATTGAAGAGGTTGCACAGGAAGATCAAGAGCAATCTGAGTAAAAATTGAGCCGGTTTCTTACCGGCTTATTTTTTTTAGAAAAAATAGCATCTTTTTTAAAATTAATAATGCTTTTTTCATAGATATGTGTTAATCTTTCAAAGGAGCAAAAAGAAACGCTCTATTTTTTATCTCTTTCACAGATAGACTTGTAAATATAATAAAATTATTTTCAAAAAGTGTTGACTATTGATAGAGATATATGTTATATTTAAGTGGTCGCTTTGAAAGAGTGGCAAACAAGTTCTTTGAAAACTAAACAAGACAAAACGTACCTGTTAATTCGAGATTTTATAAAAAAATCCTATGAAACATCATAGGTAGTCAGTCAAACTGACGAAAAACGAAACTTCGGTTTTGTTCTTTTTCGGAGAGTTTGATCCTGGCTCAGGACGAACGCTGGCGGCGTGCCTAATACATGCA
>MKZN01000002.1 GCA_001938995.1 Bacillus pumilus
AGGGAGTATATTCATTATTATAACAATATCCGAATTCAATTGAAATTAAACAACCAGTCACCAAAAGAGTTTCGGCAACTGGCTGTTTCATAAAGGTGTTTTGATCCCTGTCTCAAAAATAGGGGTCTAGCGTTATGGCTTTTTGTTGTTCGAGATTGGATCGCTGTTCATTGGACGTTCGTAAATTGCCTGGTTCACCATCTATCAACAGGTATGATTCAAGTAAAAGATCAAATGCTAAATGGTTTATATCCGTCCATTCATGTACATGCTGTAAGGTATATGCCACATGAAAGGAAGGGAATTCGATGGTATTTTTTAATATTTTCATTGAGCTTTTGACCGGATTTTTTGCCTTGTTTTTAATTACAAAGCTTTTAGGTAAAACACAATTCGCACAAATCACGCCATTTGATTTTATTTCTGCCTTGATTTTAGGCGAAATGGTCGGAAACGCCATTTTTGATCAAGATGTTAGTATCTTACACATTCTCTTTGCCGTTGGGGTTTGGGGAGTTCTGATTTACACCGTTGAATGGCTGTCACAACGATTTAAATCATTCCGTGCTATTTTAGAAGGAAGACCTACTCTTGTGATTGATAAAGGTCATATTTGCTACAATCGTTTGAAAAAAAACATGCTTGATCTGAATCAGCTCCAGACGCTCATTCGAGCAAAAGGTCATTTTGCTCTGAATGAAATTGAATATGCGATTTTAGAAACAGATGGCTCTGTTAGCGTCCTTCCAAAAATGAAATACACACCAGCTACGGCACAAGATGTGAATGTAAAAGGAAAAGAAGTCAAATTGCCTAGAACATTTATTATCGATGGGGAAGTGTTGAAAAAAGACTTAAAGGAAGCAGGTTTCGATGAGACATGGCTCAAACAGCAATTAAAAGATCAGCACATTTCTTCTTATCAAGACGTCCTATTCTGTGAATGGATCGAAAACGAAGGTATCTATGCGACGAAATATAAGAAGCCTGAAAAAACATCCAAAACTTAATGGTGTGGGTGTTTTTTTGTGTAATGCATGAATAAAGATCAACAGGGACGTATTTTGTAAACGTTCACACCATAAGGAGGAGATAAAATGACAAAATACAGAAAAATATTCTTCATTCTTGTGATGTCTTTATTGCTTCTTTCTTCGCTTCCTCGTGAAGTGGCAGGACAACAGCATCAAGCAAACCGCATATTAGTGGTCGATCAAAAAGGGAGTGGTTCATTCAGAACCGTTCAGTCTTCCATTGACGCCATACCAGAAAACAATCAACAGCCAACGACCATTTATATTAAAAAGGGAGTTTATCAAGAAAAGATTCTCCTTCCAAAAAACAAACCGTATGTATCATTCATTGGCGAACACCAGTACGAGACCGTTCTTACTTATGATGATACAAATGCAAGTTCCGGCAGTACAACAAACAGTTCTAGCACCATGATTCGTGCCAACGATTTTTACGCAGAGAATATGACGTTTCAAAATACGGCTGGAAGAGAGGCTGGCCAGGCTGTTGCCCTTTATGTGTCAGGTGATCGGGCCATATTCAAACGAGTTCGTGTTCTTGGCTATCAAGATACGCTTTATGCGACAGGCACAGGGAGGCAGTATTACGAAAATTGCTATATAGAGGGAACAGTCGATTTTATTTTTGGTTCCGCAACAGCAGTGTTTAAAAAAGCTGAAATAAAAAGTCTTGGAAATGGGTATATTACTGCTGCATCCACCTCGGAAACGCAAAAATATGGTTATGTTTTCATTGATTCAACGTTAAAAAAGGGAACAGCCGGGACTCAATCTGTTTATTTAGGCAGGCCTTGGAGACCTCATTCGGCTGTCACCTTCCTTCATACGAAAATGGAAGATCACATAAAAAGTGTAGGCTGGCATAATTGGAATAACCCTGACAATGAAAGAACTGCTCGATATAAAGAATACGGATCAACTGGAGCAGGGAGCAGCGTGATCAATCGGGTGAAGTGGTCAAACATATTAACCAAAAACGAAGCAAATCAAATAACAGTTCAAGCCGTTCTAGGAGGTACCGACGGATGGAATCCAGAAAAAAGGTAAAAAGATTGCCAGTTTTCGTCAAAAAAAGCTGACTTTTCTCTTAAAAAAACAATTGAGAACAAACGTTCTTTTGTGTATAATGGACATAATCTTCTAAAATTGACGATAGTTTCATCAGGAGGGATTGCGTGAATCGTATTTCTCAATTGATTTTGTTGCCCATTTGTATCATTTTCATGTTATTTCTCCCTTATTCAATGAAAGAGGAGCAACTAACGGCTCTTGATGATCCTACAGAATGGATCACCAAATTAGATGAGTTCATTCGAACAGCACCTGACCTAGACGGCGCTATATCTGGGATTAGCGTCCGTGATACTTCTGACACCTCTCTACTTTATGAACATCAAGCTGACATCCGGCTCACCCCTGCTTCCAATATGAAACTACTCACATCGGCTATAGCCCTAGATATACTTGGTGAAACACACACATTTCCTACAGACGTATGGATGGATGGCTCTATTCAAAAGAAAACGTTACATGGTCATCTATATCTCCGAGGTACTGGAGACCCAACTCTATTAGAGGAGGATTTTGTTGCATTAGCGAAACAGGTCAAAAAGTCAGGCATACATACCATTCATGGGCATCTCATCGCAGATGATACTTGGTTTGATGACACACGATATTCGGTTGACCTCCCATGGAGTGACGAAGATCAATATTACGGGGCACAAATATCTGCACTCACGGCTTCACCGAATCGAGATTATGATGCAGGAACCATTATTCTCGATGTAAAGCCAGGAAAAAAAGCAGGAGCGAAGGCAGTATATGATATGATCCCAAAGACGAACATTGTACACGTCATCAATCAAGTGAAAACTGTACCTGAAGGGGGAAAAAAGGACATCTCCTTTAAGCGCTCACATGGCACAAATGAGATTACATTGCATGGAACCATTCCTCTAAAAGCTAATTCATCAAAACAATGGGTCGCTTTATGGGACCCAACAACCTACGCTTTAGACTTGATGAAACGTGCGCTAAAGTCTGAAGGCATCAAGCTAAAAGGGCACATGAAAACACAACATGTTCCTAAAAGAGCCAAAAAAGTAGCTTCGCATACATCCATGCCTTTATCAGAGCTACTTATGCCAATGATGAAATTAAGCAACAATACACATGCAGAAATTTTGCTAAAAGAGCTTGGGAAGCAAGTCAAAAATAAAGGCAGTTTTAAGTCAGGACTTGATGTTCTCAAAGAACGTCTTCCTGCATATGGCGTGGACCCATCACAAACTGTGCTAAGAGATGGGTCGGGAATTTCACCGATAAGCCTTGTGTCAGCAAACGAATTCACTCTTTTTCTAACTAAGATTCAGAAGGAACAATGGTTTAAGACTTATGTAAATGCTCTTCCATTAGCCGGAGCAAGCGACCGAATGGTTGGAGGTACGTTAAGAAACAGATTAAAAGGATCAGCAACACTTGAAAAGGTACGCGCGAAAACAGGGTCATTATCTACTGTCAGTACACTTTCTGGATTTATTGAAACACAAGGCGGGAAGACACTTGCTTTTTCGATTTTATTAAATCATCTTGTTGATGACGAAAAAGGAAAAGAAATAGAAGACCATATTGTCAGCATTTTAGCTGAGGATATTTAAACAGAGAAGGAGAACCATCATGACGTTAGATCAAAATCAATCTTTAGTCAAAACCATGTCCATTTTTCTAGTCCCTCTTTTATTAAGCAATATTTTACAATCAATCGGACAGCTTGTGTCCATTGTACTTGTCGGTAGATGGATTGGAGAGGATGCAGTAGCCGCGATTTCTGCATTCTTCCCACTTTTCTTTTTACTTGTTTCTTTTTCCATCGGGATTGGGTCAGGAAGTTCCATTCTCATTGGACAGGCTTATGGAGCCAAGAATGAACAGAGGTTAAAAGAGATTATTGGAACCACTCTTTCCTTTACCTTCTTGATCGGGTTATGTTTAGCCATCATTGGAGGTTTTTTTGCAACAGATATCTTAAACCTCATGGGAACTCCTGCAAATATTGTGGAGGAAAGTGCGACATATGCCAGAATTCTCTTCATCTCGATGCCGATCTTATTTCTTTATTTTGTGTATACGACATTTTTACGGGGAACAGGCGACTCGAAAACACCTTTTTATTTCTTAATGATTAGTACAGGGACGAATATATTGCTGCTGCCAATTCTTTTATTTGGCTGGCTAGGATTACCAGCCTTTGGTTTGTATGGTGCTGCGTATTCCTCTGTGATATCAACAATTGTGACGTTTATCATCCTACATATCTATCTTTATAAAACGAAGCACCCGCTCAGAATTGATGCATCAGTTAGAAAACATTTCATGATGAAAGGAGACTTGTTAAAAACTTTATTGAAATTAAGCATTCCATCTAGTATCAATATGATTCTCATTTCTTTATCAGAAATCGCTGTTATTTCTTTTGTTAATGACTATGGTTCACAGGCTACAGCTGCATATGGTGTTGTCAATCAAGTTGTGAGTTATGTACAAATGCCGGCAGTAAGTCTTGGTATTGCGGTCTCAATCTTTGCAGCTCAATTCATTGGTTCAGGGAATATCAATCGACTGAAGGATGTCATTAAAATTGGGTTAGGATTAAATTTTGCAATAGGCGGATTGATCATTGTGTTCGTCTATATATTCGCTCCGCAGATTTTATCCATCTTTTTGACAGATCCTCAAACGATTGACATTGCATATAGCTTGGTGGTCATTACCCTATGGAGCTACCTCATTTTTGGTACGGCTCAAATCGTTGCAGCTACGATGAGAGCAAGTGGAACAGTACTATGGCCAACGATCTTTAGTATTTGTTCCATTTGGCTCGTTGAAGTACCAGTTGCTTATGTGTTCTCACATTATACATCTCTCGGTATTAAGGGAATATGGATAGGCTATCCAGCTGCCTTTTTTGTGAATCTTCTCCTTCAATATGGATACTACAAGTTGGTGTGGAAGAAAAAACAAATCGTAGCGCTTGTTCAATCATAATTTGATGGTTTCAATCCGCATATACATACGAAGATCAATCTCTTTAGTGGAGGTTTGTTATGTTTCTAAACCAAAGAAGTGACCTCAGCTCGTATGAGATCGGTGACTTTTCTTATGCTGGACCAGATTTTCAAGTGCTGACATGGGGGGAAGGGACCACCCTGAAAATCGGAACGTTTTGCTCGATTGCAAATGAAGTGAAGGTTTTTCTTGGTGGTGAACACCGGACGGATTGGACGACAACATATCCTTTTAACCAAATATTTAAAGAAGCTACCCACATCAAAGGTCATCCAAAATCAAAAGGAGATGTCCAAATAGGACACGATGTGTGGATCGGGTACGGAGCATCTATTATGTCAGGGGTAAGTATAGGAAATGGCGCTGTCATTGGGGCAAATAGTGTCATTACAAAAGATGTGCCGCCCTATGCCATCGTAGCTGGCAACCCGCAGCGACTGATGAAATATCGATTTTCTCATGACATTATTGAAAAACTTCAATCATTGAAATGGTGGGAACTTGACTTTTCACAAATACAGGCGATTGTTCATCTCTTACAATCCAATGATATTGAAGCTTGTTTACAGGCGATAGAAGACATAAAAAAGAAAGGCTAAAAAAGCCTTTCTTTTTTAGTTAGCTAAGCCTAATATTTGTCAAATCCGCAACTGAAGTGAAATTGCATTTCCTGCAGGTGATCACAGTATTGTTGATAAACGAAGTCGAAATAGCAGGTGATTGTGAACGAACCTTGCACAGTCGTTGCACCATTTAAACACTTAACCTAATACCAGTAGGTCCAGTGTGATCGAATTGCCCATCTCCTAAGATTGATCATTCATACTGTGTGCAAAATTTCAATTTGGAAGTAAAACCATCATTAATTCATCATTTCGAAATCCATCGAATCAAATCATTTAAAAGTTAAATGATTTTATGTTATGGTGTTGAAAGAATAAAAGTAGTAGGATTTTTGACAGAAATGGGGACATCATTTATGAGTCAATCAGTTTTTCAGCGCACAGCATATTCCGTTTTAAATTTATCGTCTGTGACAGAAGGAGGTACAATTAAAGAGTCTTTTGAGCACAGTATGGATTTAGCTAAAAAGGCGGAGATGTGGGGGTTTAATAGATACTGGCTAGCAGAACACCATAATATGGAAGGTGTTGCGAGTTCTGCAACTTCTGTTTTGATTGGATATATTGCTGGAGGCACGGAAAAGATTCGGGTCGGATCAGGCGGGATTATGCTTCCAAACCACTCTTCACTAGTCATTGCAGAACAGTTTGGAACCTTGGAGACATTGTATCCTGGGAGAATTGATTTAGGTCTTGGGAGAGCACCAGGAACGGATCAGTTAACAGCACGCGCCCTTAGACGAAACCTTCATAATGGGGAGGATTTTCCAGAGCAGCTTGAGGAACTTCGTCAATACTTCAAACCATCAGGTCAGGTTAAAAAACATGTAAGAGCTGTTCCCGGGGAAGGGTTGGACATTCCGATTTGGCTTCTAGGCTCAAGTGGATTTAGTGCGAGATTAGCAGGAGAGCTTGGATTGCCCTTTGCCTTTGCTGCTCATTTCTCACCCAAAAACACAATTCCTGCTTTAGAATTGTATAGACAATCATTCAAACCTTCTGATGTACTAAAAGAGCCATATACGATGGTGGGTGTGACGGTCTTTGCGGCAGATCAAGCAGAAAGAGCTGAATATTTGGCAACCTCACATTATCAGCGCTTCTTGAGTCTCGTTCGAAATACGCCAGGAAAACTAAAGCCGCCAGTCGAAAGTATGGACGGTCTGTGGAGTCCATATGAAAAAGCGATGGTTGATGAACAACTAAGTTCAACAATGATCGGGGATAAACAAAAGGTCAAAAAGGGACTAGAGGCTTTTATCGAAGCCACGCAAGCAGATGAAGTGATGATTAATTCTGATATGTTTGATCATCAAGAAAGAATGCGATCTTATGAAATTGTTGCGGAAATCTTCCAAGAGGAGCAAGGTAAATAAGGATGAAAAAAAGAACTGCTCAATGCAGTTCTTTTTCTATTTATGCTTTTGTCCAAACGCGAAATGGTTGTCCAATTGGCAGTACTGTGCGGCCAAAATGTGTATTTAGTACAGCAGCTGCAGACCCATAAAACGATAGTAGGGCAATGATCAGCTCTGACACGCCTGCCATCGTATGCGTGACATCATACATCACACCAAACGAGCTAAGGGATAGGCCAATGAATAAGAAATCAATAAAGACGAAAATCCAAAAGAGTACTTTATTTGTTTCCATTGCACCGATTGTCATAAACAAGCTGAATATGAGATAACCAATAAAAGCAAAACCTAGTTGCTTTGGATCAGCAGATTCTGCAAGTGTTTTCCCAAAGACGCCCGCTTGAATGAGCCAAGTTGTCCCAACACCCATCCAAAAAAGACCAAATGCACCAAAGGCAGTTGCTCCAAAAATATTATGATGCTTTGAATCTTGTACGGACGCGATTAGCTGCGCGATCCCTCCAAGGAAGATAGCCCAAGGTAAAATAAGGGAAGTTCCATCTGTGATTCCTAGTTTTTGTGATGACGCCACCAGCGTCACCATCGCTAGACCAAACAAACCAAGTGGTGTTGGATCTGCAATTGATAATCGGATTGCTTGAACGTTCTGTTTTTCCATAATAACCTCCTACAATTAGCACTAACACAACATACTCGAATTCGATAGAAAGGTCAAGTCTTTTTAGTAAACCCTTGCAACGCCTTCCAAATAAATCTATATTTAATACATATAACATGTGATAGAAAAAGAGGGATAGCATGAGAAAAGGCTTAGCTGGAAAAACAATCGCCATTTGTGGAACGAGAAAAACAGAGGAAATGCGTACACTTGTTGAAAAACAGGGAGGAAAAGCTGTCATTCGCTCTCTTCAAGGAACGGTGTTTTTAGCAAAAGAAGAATTAAAGCCAGACATCGAAACCTTTGTCAAACAAGGAGCCGATTGGGTGATTTTGACCACAGGAATCGGTACAGATACATTAATTGAGAGTGCAGAAGAATTACAATTAGGGGAGGCATTTATGGAGCTGTTGTCAAATGCTCATATTGCTTCAAGGGGTTATAAAACATACGCTGCATTAAAAAAGCGCGGTATTCTGCCAGATGTTTTTGATGAAGATGGTACTGTTCGAGACCTCATCTCAAAGCTTGAACAGACAGAATTTCGAGGAAAACGAGTGATGGTCCAGCTTCACGGAGAAAATGCGCCAGCGCTCATTCAATTTTTACAGGATAAGGGGGCGGATGTGCTACCACTGTTACCATATCAGCACACACCACCTAAGCCAGAGGCTGCTGAAACATTGCTACATGAAATGGCGCAGGGGACGGTCCATGCTGTCTGTTTTACAACAGCTGTCCAAGTCCATGCTTTTTTCAAACTAGCATCGGAATGGGGAAAAAAAGAAGAACTTCAACGTTTGTTCCAGCAACAAGTACTAGCTGTTGCTGTCGGCAAAGTAACAGCCGAAGCTTTAAAAGAAGAGGGAGTAGACCGCATCCTTGCACCGTCTCTTGAAAGAATGGGAGCAATGATTATGGAATTATCTCAATATATGAAAAAACAATCGACACTTTAATAAAAAGCGCCTTTCACATTTGCAGTGAAAGGCGTTCTGATTAGATTGTCCGTTTTCGATTGGGGCGGATTTTTTTCAGTAAGAAATAAAAAACAATGAGCAGGATGGCAATCGCCATGATCGGAGTTGTATATGTATGAGCGATACTTTGAATATGCACCCAATTTGTTCCAAGTTGCATTCCAAGATAAATAAATAAAATCGACCATGGGATGGCGGCTAACCCAGTCAACAGAACAAATTTGAGAAATGACATCTTGGCAATACCCGCAGGAATTGAGATGGCATGGCGCACAACGGGAATAAAGCGTGCGGTAAAAACCACACCTGTTCCATACCGGTCAAACCAGCGCTCTGCGGTTTCAATATGATGCTCATGAATGAATAAGTATTTTCCGTACTTTGTTAAAAAAGGTCTCCCGCCATATAAGCCAATCCAGTAAATAAAGCACTGGGCAATCGTTCCTCCAATGACACCAGCGATCACAGCTCCGGTAAATCCAATTGTTCCTGTTGATACCATATATCCGCCATAGGCAAGTACAATTTCACTTGGGATGATTTCTATCATTAAACCAAGTGCAACCCCCACGTAACCAAGACTCGTCAACCACATTAACATTTCATGAAATAGATATCCCATTCATTTCACACTGCCTTCTATAATTTTCTTACAGCATTCTTATATGAGCCTATGCTTGTTTTGCTTCTCTCATGAGTATGCTTTACATATATGATAGTGTGATTCCGTTGCTGCTTTGAAAACACCAAAAGCATGTGAAGGTGAGTCACATCCTCTCGAGATTCAGTGAAGGCGTTTTAAAATGATTTTTAAAAAACATGAACAGCCTGTATCCGTTTTTGCAACAGCTCATGATATAATCTGTAAGACGAAACGAACTGGTGGTGCACAATCATGTATTTAACAGTTGCAGAAACAGCTGAATATCTCGATGTTTCAGAAGCGTATATTGAAAAATTAATCCAACAACACAAGATACGTGCCGTGTTTGACGGAGAATCTTATCTTATTTATCAAGGTCAGTTTCAAACCCATATGAAACAGCTTGAACAGTATAAGGAGCTCGTCCAAGAAATATTAAATGAACCAATTCCAGAAGACCCAGATGTAAAAGATGAAGACTAAAAGAGACTGTGTGAAAAGAGGCGACTCATTTCATACAGTCTTTTTTTATTGGCTCACGCCTGTTTGAACTAGCTTCATCTGACATTTCACTTGAATATCAGCGTCAGGGTAGATTTTCTGCCATTTCTCAGGTGTCATGGATTTGTCTTCTGCGCGATACTTCAGACCAAGTCCAAGGGGATCTATTTTTTGTTTTTTAAATGAATGAACAAGATCTATCCCTTGCTGGGCAACTCGTTTTTCCACTTCTTTTTCGACATGTTGTAAAATAGAAGGGTTATCAATTTTTTTTGATTTCATGAATTCTTTTAATTCACCCTTGAGCTTAATTTCAATCGAGATATGTGGCTTATTGGTTAGGTCATCTGTTGGTTTTATTTGATAGGAGACATGTGATTTAATATTTTCAATGACGACATGTGTTCTTCCTTCATCATCAAATCTAAATTCAAAAATTCCATTTTTATGATTCTCCACCATGGCTTTAAATGTAAAAGTTTCCTCTCCAGAAAGCCTCCCGACCATTTTTTTGTGATTAAAAAGAGCGAGACCTGAAACTTTCATTGCATGGCTTGTCTTCTCAATATAAGGGAGATAGGCATCGACCCCTTTTGCGAGCATCTGATTCATAAAAATATGTTGATTGGTCACTGGTTGGTTGCCTTCTCGCATATTTTGAGTGAGTAGATCCGACAGATACACGCCAATATTTAAATTGGATTGATTTATTTTTGTAAACAATAGATCTTCTACTTCTCCGCCTACAACGGCAAACACTTGTCTTGAACCAATGATAGGGTCGCGGTAAATGTAATTCATCAAATCAATCATCCCAATTTCTGTCGCTAGCTTTTCACTGACTAAAATCACGAGCACTTGTCCCATGACAACTTGAAAGGGAGATTTCTCTGAAATGAGAAACTGTATATTACTTATGGTGTTTGACCTGGCACTTAATATTTGATAGCTGCCTTGTTGCTCATTTTTAAACACTGGGAAGACAAAGAAACCCTTCATTTCGCCATCTTCGACTAAATCAAATCCTGCCGCCTGAGAGATATTTAATTCGTCTAAAAGACGCGGCTGTGCACAGCTAGTTAAGAACAGACTGAATAACATAAGAGCGATCAAAAGGTAACGTTTCATGCTCGTTTTTTCACCAACTTTTTTTTCAGCATTAATATGATGATCAAGCAGATAATCAACCCATATACTAGAATATATCCGCTATATTCAACCCATTTGTTAAAGGCTTCAAAGGAGGTTGCCCCAATAAAAAACGAAAACATGCCCAAAATGAGGAGGCTAAGTGTGATTAACGTCGTCGATTGACTTACGCTAAACATTTGTTTCGCCATCCTGCTCGCTGCCCACAAAGGAATCGCGATATTTGGGACAATCAGTAAAAGCCATAATGAGATTTCAAGAAATTCAAAGCGCTGAATAAACGGAAGTTTCACAATACTCGTCAATGTCAATGTCGGCCATTTCGTTAGTTTCAGCTGTGCACTTGAATAATATGAAATGGATACGAGGAAAACGAACAAATTCAAGCACGTGGTGAACAATGCACCCATGTGGGCATATTTTTGCGATGATTGCGCTTTTTTAATAAAGGGATAATACACAAGTAGCGTTTCAAAACCAAACATTGTTAAGGAGGCATCTTTAACGCCTGCGATCACTTCCAAGAAGGTATGATCAAACATCGGGAACATGTACCGAAGTTTGCTATATTTCATCACATAAAAGCAGATAAAGATACTCCAATATGTCAGGACGATGCTAAAGAATGCCCAGCCAGTTATTGTTCTAAATCCGCCCGTGTGAATATAATAAATCAATAATAGCAACACAGCACCAAACAACAGACCAGGAATTTCTTTAAACAGCCATACATGAATGACATCCATATAATGAACAAGCACCGTCAAAGATAAAGAAGCAAAGTACAGGATGTAAAGGATATTCAAAAGTTGACCAATCCATTTGCCAAACACGTATTGTGTAATTTCGCTAAATTCAGCTGATGGTGCATGCCGAAACATAAAATATATGAGAAAGATCATCACATTCACACTCAAACCGGCGATCAGTATAGCCATCCATCCATCATTATTTAATGAGCGGGCAAGGTTGGTTTGAAAGTTTAAAATACCGATGCCTACCTGATTGGCATTGATTAAAAAAAACACAAGAAAAGGGGATATTTGAAATTTTTCTTTCACAGATGAGGCCACAGTTTCACTCCCTTATTCATAAAAATCATTTTTCCCCTTCCGACCTTGTTTCGGTTTTGATCGATGAATGGTTTGATTTTGTGGATGTAAATTGGTTGGCCTTTTATTCAAAAAGCGAAGCTGAGGGCGAAATAGACTTCCCTTTAAATCAGCTAGACGAAATGGATAAATCGGCTCTAAATACGGCTGACCAATTGATGTTAATTTCATTAAATGAGTAAGGAGAAAGCAGCCCATGACAGCAATGCCTAGTGCCCCCCATACCTGAGCTGCAAACAGGAATGGAAAGCGCAAAAGACGAATGGCATTGCCCATTTTGTAAATAGGTGTCACAAAAGAGGCAAGAGCAGATAAAGCCACCATAATAAGCAAAATATTACTCGTTAATCCAGCTGACACTGCTGCCTGACCAATAACAATCCCGCCAACAATACCGAGTGTCTGTCCCACTTTTGCTGGCAAACGAGAACCAGCTTCTCTCAGTAATTCAATCGACGTCTCTAAAAACAAGGCTTCAACGATCGGGGGAAAGGGGACGAGATTACGTGAAGCCACAATCGTTTCTAATAAATCCTTTGGAATCAGTTCGTAATGAAATGTTAAAACTGCTACATATAATGGCGTTGCAAAAATAGAAAATATAACGGCGAAAATGCGTAAAAGCCTCAAAATGGTTGCCGAAATCCACGACATGTTATAATCTTCCATCGTCGTAAAGTATTCAAGTAATATGGTCGGTGCAAGTAGGGTATGAGGAGAACCATCAACCATAATGGCAATTTTCCCTTCTGATAAACCGGAAGAGACACGATCTGGTCTTTCTGTATTTAACAACAATGGAAAGATGGTATTAGATACGTCATAAAGGATTTGCGCAAGATAATTCGCATCTAAGATTTGATCATAATCAATATCTTCAATTCGCTGAATGACTGTGTTTATGTTTTGTGGACTCGCCAACTTGTCAATATAGATAACGGCTACTTTTGTTTGAGACACAGTACCTACAGTTTTTTCAACAACTTTGAGGTTAGGAGTGGGGAGTCTTCTCCTCAGTAAATTTAAGTTGGTATCAAGAAGCTCGACAAAGGCTTCTTGTGCGCTAATGATGCCAAATTCAATATCTGGTGTACTCACTTGTCTGCCTTTTTTTTCATCGATCGGCAAAAGAAGTGTTTTGCCCCAATCTGTCTCAATCCGAACAGCGATACTGCCTCTATGAAGAGCTTCTTCTATTTTTTGAGTGTCGCTTGTGATGATTACTTGTTCTATTGGAATGATTTCTTTTAGCCCTTCAAGCGTCGGTGTTTGATGTAATTGTTTGACGAAAGGCAACACCTGTTCATGTAGTAAATTGCCGTTAATCAAAGAGCGAAAATAGGAAATGCTGTATAGATACTCTTCGCTACGTGATAATTCATTGATAAAATCAGAGGAATGAGACAATGTCTCAAATACTGGATTTGGATCTTTCGTCTGTTCTTGGTTTTTCTTTCGCACTTAGTCCGTCCTCCTTTCATGGTTTTCCTCTATTATCCAACCAGTTGCCTTAAGATATGCATAAAAAAAGCGTTCAGCCTGATTTAGCCGGACGCTTTTTTTCCATATTGAACCGCTTCTACTAACAAATCAGCAAGGTGAACAGCGCTCAATTTCGATGTGTCACCTGAACGCTCGATCCCTGCGACCATTTGTAATTGACAGCCTGGGTTAGAGGTGACAATCGTGGTCGCTAATGTGTTACTGACTTCTGTCATCTTATGATCTAAGATGTGCATCGACATGTTTGGCTGTAATAAGTTGTATATCCCTGCTGAACCACAGCAACGATCGGCATCTTTCATTTCTCTCAGAGACACACCTGCAATCGCCTTCATAAGAAGTCTCGGCGCATGATGTACACCCATTCCATTCCGTAAATGACACGAGTCTTGATAGGTGATGATCTGCTCTGGTAAGGCTAAGTGAACCCGCTGATGAAAATCAAGCTCAACCAGTATTTCAGATAAGTCTTTTATTTTCTGTGAGAATGCCTCACTTCGCTGATGAAAAGAGGGATCATCCTTTAACAAATGATCGTAATCTTTTAAAAAGGCACCACAGCCTCCCGCATTCATCACAATGGCATCCACATCCGTCTCCTCAAATGCGACAATATTCCGCTTTGCTAACTGTTTTGCCAGATTCTTTTCACCACTGTGACCATGGAGCGCTCCGCAGCACGTCTGCCTAGAAGGCGTGACAACGTCGCATCCTGCCAGACGTAAAAGATAAATAGTCGCTTCATTTGTGTTGAAAAACATCGTATCCATTAAACAGCCAGAAAAAAAAGCTACCCGTTTTCTAGTAGCACCAATCGCTTTGTACTCGGTCAAGCGGCTGTTTGTTTTCTGTTGTCTTGGCACTTTTGGTAATGCCCGTTCCATTAGTTGTAAGTGGGGAGGTAGAACCTTCAAGATCCCTGTCTTGTGAGCAGCTGTTTGCAGACCTGATATTTGATAAAATCTAAGCCATCCTGCTACTGATCGCATCCGTCTTTGGTAGGGGAATAGTCCTTTAAACACCGCACGCCTTATTAATTTCACAGGGAATGATTGCTTTTTATGTTGCTGAATGATATCTCTTGCCTCTTCAAGTAAACGTCCATATTTGACACCAGAAGGGCATACGGGTTCACATGCACGGCAGCCGAGACAAAGGTTGAGTGAGTGTTCAACATCTTTATCTATCTCAATCACGCCGTCTCTTACTGCTTTCATTAAAGCAATTCGGCCGCGTGGAGAATGCGTTTCCTGCTGACCAGATTCAAGATAAGTAGGGCAGGAGGGAAGACAGAAGCCGCAGCGCATACAATTGAGTAACTCTTCTTCATCCATCTGCTGTTGAAACTTTAGCTGCATCTCTTGTTGTTTAGAAAAAGATGTCATGAGATGACCACCCGCTTTCTTGCTGCCTTTGCAAATATCTTATCTGGATTCATGAGATGACCTGGATCTAGTGCCTGCTTGATCGCTTTCATAGCAGCGATTCCTTCTTTTTTGACCTTCAGTTCTAAATAAGGTGCTTTCATCATGCCGACGCCATGTTCTCCCGTAATGGTGCCACCTAACGACACCGCTTTTTCAAAAATGGCTTGAAAGGCTGCTTCAACACGTTTCATTTCTTCTTCGTTTCTTGCATCTGTTGCACAGGTGGGATGTAGGTTCCCGTCACCCGCATGACCAAATGTACAAATCTTCACCTCGTATGCTTTGGCAATTTCCTCAATCGCGCGTACCATTTTGGCCATTTCTGACCGAGGGACTGTCGCATCTTCTAAGATCGTTGTGGGACTTAAGCGGGCAAGTGCTGATAAGGCGGAGCGTCTTGCTGTTAATAATGCATCTGCTTCTTCATTAGTGGTGGCGATATTCACACGTGTTGCTCCGTTTCTTCGGCAGACGTCAGCTATTTTTTTCATATCACGGGCAACAGCTTCAGGACTGCCGTCTTGTTCAATTAACAGCACAGCTCGAACGTCTGTAGGCAGTCCGATTTTTGCGAAATCCTCGACCACTTCAAGGGTAGGCTGATCCATAAATTCCAATGTAGCAGGGATGATGCGCTCAGCAATAATAGCTGAGACAGAAGTGGCGGCATCTTCTAGGCTTTCATATAGACAAAGCATCGTTTGTTTCGTTTCAGGAAGTGGCAAGAGCTTGAGTGTTGCTTCAGTGACAATCCCAAGTGTTCCTTCTGAGCCAACGAATAATCGGGTCATATCATATCCCGCCACATCTTTGGCGAGCTTACCACCTGTTTTGATGGTGTCGCCATTTGGCAATACCACTTCAAGACCAAGGACATAATCTCTTGTCACACCGTATTTCAATCCCCTTAAACCACCTGAATTCTCATTGATGTTTCCACCTAATGTGGAGATTTTCATTGAGCTTGGATCAGGTGGATAGAATAGCGCTTTTTTCTCTACTTGATGAATGAGCTCCTCTGTAATCAAACCAGGCTGGACTGTGGCTGTAAGGTTTTCCTCATCAATCTCTAATAACCGATTCATGCGTGTAAACAGTACAACCAGTCCGCCTTGCGCGGGACATGTTCCCGCGCACAGATTGGTTCCCGATCCTCTTGGGACGATCGGAACATTGTATGCGGCGCAAAGACGTACAATTTGCTGCACTTCTTCTGCGTTTTTGGGGCTCACAACGGCATCTGGCATTTGCTGAAAATTCGGTGTAGCGTCATAAGAGTACGCAAGACGATCCGCCTGATTGTCACTTACATACTGTGCACCGACAATCTCTTTTAACTGGATAGAAAATTCAGAATTCAACAACTGCAATCCCTCCCACCGTTTTGATTGATCGTTTCTTCCAGTATAAAAAAGAACGAGCCTCATTTCTATAGACGATGTTACAAATCATTGGATGGTGTCACTAGTGTTTGTGTATCATGTTCTAGCAGGTATCTCGCAATGTGCATGCTTTTTGGATCACCTGGGTCGTTTCACACCCCTTGCCATTTACATGATCATACCATCATATGCTGGGACATCACTTTCTTTTCTTGTGAGTTATGCTAAAATAATAAACACAAATGAAGGAAATGAAAGGGGACATCGTCATGACGTTGCAACATCGCTTACAAGATTTATTGAAAGAAGGGCAAGCGCTGACGGACTTTGAATATGACGAAGCGGCGCGTCAACAATGGGCGTTAGAAGGCGCACGAATACAAGAAGAAGCACGCTTTAGCGATATCTATATCGAACGTGTAGACAAGGAATCTGAAGAAATGATTCAAACTGAATCACCGTCATTTTTAAACACTCCGCTTACATATGTCAAAAGCCATCAAAAAGAATTCATATATATCGAATCAAAGTGGTTTGATGTGGTGAAAGTAGATGGATTGGCCATTGAATGGGATGAAGTCTTTCAAACATATACCGTGTTGTTCGGATTGAAACGTCCTAAAAAAGACACGGGATTCCTAAGAGAGTTGTTGTCAAAATGGAATGGAGCACAGCTTCAATTTAATGGGCAAGACGGTTTATTTGATGTGAATTTACCGCTTCTAGAATTGGAGGATATCCGTGAAGAGATGTCTTTCATTGAGATCATATCAGCAGTGTACCGATGTTTGTTCCGTTTGATCTTACAGCTTGAGAACAATGAATCAAAGAACGGCTCACAATCCTGAGCCGTTTTTTCGTGTTTTTTTCTAACGGGATGGAGGCTCAAACGTCACTATGAGGATCGAATGGTTTCTGCTTTTCTCCTTTTTCATAAAAGCGTATGATAGAGAAAAGATAAAGAAAGGATTTTCACTCCTATGAATCAACCAAACATACAATTTTCTAAGCTTGCAAATTTTAGAGAAGTAGGCGGGCTTCGTGCAACAGGTGATATGGAGATCAAGCGGGGAATGATTTATCGATCCGCAGATTTATCCCGTCTGACAAAACAAGACATCACCATGTTCACGAAGCTTGGAGTTCAAACCATTTGTGACCTTCGCACGACCTCAGAGCGCAAATCACATCCGCCGAAGATCAAGGAACATGACAAGATCATCCATATCCCGATGCAGCCTGACAGCATGATGCCAAGTAAATGGACCATGTTCCGCATGCTGACAACAGAAGGACGATCCCTTTCGTTTACACCCATCATGAAAGATTTATACAACAGTATGCTCCATAAGCGGAAGGAAGAGATTCAGCAATTGTTCACACTGCTCTCAGATGAAACAAATTATCCACTGATGCTTCACTGTACAAGCGGGAAGGACCGTACCGGCTTTTTATCGGCCATCATCCAATTAGCAGTAGGGGTCCCCGTGTCTACCGTTTTATCAGAATACATGCGGTCAAATGAAGGCGTCCAAATACTAGTGAAGAGACAAGAACGATTTGTTCGAATGATGAGCTTGTACCGAGTGTCAAGGGCTCAAATTCAACCGCTACTCGGTGTACAGCAAGATTATCTTGAGGATGTGCTCCATGAGATGATGGACACATACGGGAGCGCAGAACGGTATTTAATAGAAGCATGCAACGTACCGAAAGATCAGATCGATCAATTGAAAAACATCCTACTGATCCCGGCGACTGGCATTCCATCAAACAATGCAGAATAAACTGAATGTGAGGTGATTGCCATCATGTTGAAAAAAATGTATATGATGTTTCTGACATTGTTGTTGATGCTGGGGTGCTTATTGATGCCATCTAGCAGTCTAGCTCGTCCTATGAAAGGAATACTTGAAGGCACTAAAGAGATGCGTGCAGTTTGGATTGCATCCGTTTATAACTTAGATTGGCCTTCCAAAAAGGGACTGTCTGCCGCAGAGCAGAAACAAGAGTTTACTATGCTTTTAGATGAAATCCAAGCGATGAAGATGAATGCCATCATCATGCAAATTAAACCGGCCGCAGATGCTTTTTATCCATCTGACTATGGACCGTGGTCAGAATATCTGACTGGGACGCAAGGGAAATATCCTGGGTATGACCCGCTTCAGTTCATGATTGAAGAATCCCATAAACGTAACCTGGAATTTCATGCTTGGTTTAACCCTTACCGAATCACAATGAATCATACAGACCTTAACCGTTTATCAACCGATCATCCAGTCAGAAAGCATCCTGATTGGACAATTGCCTACGGAAATCAGCTATATTACAACCCGGGTATTCCTGAAGCCCAAGATTTCATTGTTCGCGGCATAGAAGAAGTAGTGAAAAACTATGATATTGATGCAGTGCACATGGATGATTATTTTTACCCGAATAAAATAGCGGGTGTCCCTTTTCCTGATCAAGAAACATATGAGACTTATGGGAAAAAGGAATTCACACAAATAGATGATTGGCGAAGGCATAATGTGAATCAATTGGTGAAACAAATCAATGACACCGTCAAGAGAGAAAAATCATATGTGAAATTTGGCATTAGTCCATTTGGCGTTTGGCGCAATATTAAAGATGATCCGACTGGTTCAAATACAACAGCAGGTATGACCAACTATGATGATTTGTATGCAGATACGAGACAATGGATTAAGCAGCACAATATCGACTATGTGACTCCGCAGATTTACTGGAGCATTGGCTTTCAGCCAGCCGCATATGATGTGCTGACGACATGGTGGTCCAATGAAGTGAAGGGAGAGCCCGTCCACTTATACATTGGTCAAGCGACGTATAAAATCAATCAAAATAGTGATCCCGCTTGGTCTGATCCCGATGAGTACTTTCGCCAGATTCAACTGAATCGTCAGTCTCCACTTGTCAAGGGGAGCATGCATTTTAGCCTCAAAGATATAAACCGAAACCCCCTACAAGTAAAAGACCGGTTAATGAAAGACACGTACAACAAACCAGCGATCATCCCAGAAATGCCGTGGCTTCATCAAAAAGCACCAAAAAAACCAGTCATCCATTCTGTTAAAAAGACAAAAGAGGGTGTAAGATTACAAATTCAACATGACCCACATTCTACTGCATCCTACTACGCCGTCTATCGATTGACGAATCAGGGGACATATGAACTGCTGCAAACAGTCAGAAAAGAAAAAGGTTCACTGACATCCATTCAAGACCATACCGCCGATCAAAATAAGCGCTATACCTACAAGGTCACAGCCTTTAATCGTCTTCACCATGAGAGCAAGCCTTCTACAAGAACATTGAAATAACAAGAAAAGCATGAAATGAGAAGCCATCCTCTTTCATGCTTTTCTTGTTTTAATTTTCTGAATTCAACCAAGCTTGGCATGAAGCAGCTACTTGATTAATAAATATGATAGAAAGTGACTAAAGGAGGAAGCCATATGAACTTTGAATTAACAAAAGAACAACAGATGATCCGCCAAATGGTCAAAGAATTTGCGAAAGCAGAAATTGCACCTCAAGCTCTTGCGATAGATCAGCAAGCAAGATTTCCTGTAGAAACGTTTCAAAAAATGGGGGAGCTAGGCTTAATGGGCATTCCCTTCCCAGAAAAATATGGAGGATCTGGAGGAGATACAATCTCGTATGCACTCGCCGTCGAAGAAGTTGGAAGGCATTGTGCAAGTACAGGACTTAGCTACGCCGCAGCTGTCTCATTAGGCGCAAGCCCGCTTTATTATTTCGGTACAGAGCAGCAAAAGATGGATCATCTAGTCCCGCTCGCGTCAGGAACGGCCCTTGGTTCCTTTGGGTTAACAGAACCGAGCGCCGGGTCCGATGCAAAAGGAACCAAAACAAAGGCTATAAAAGACGGACAAGAATATGTGATTAGTGGAGAGAAGTGCTGGATCACAAATGCCAATTTTGCAAGAACCATTATCGTCACCGCTGTCACGGACCGTGATGAGAGCGGGAAGCCTATCATCTCTGCTTTTATTGTAGAAAAGGGGCAACCAGGGTTATCGATTACAAGCCCGTACGACAAAATGGGGGTACGCGGCTCTGATACAGCTGAAATCATTTTAGATCAAGTACGTGTACCAGAACATCAAATATTAGGTGATCCATCGAAAGGGTTCAAACAATTTTTATATACTTTAGACGGTGGACGCATTTCAATAGCCGCCTTATCAGTTGGGATTGCACAAGCCGCACTAGATGCCTCACTTTCCTACGCAAAAGAAAGGAAGCAATTCGGACAGAGCATTTCATCGTTTCAAGCCATTCAGTTTAAGCTAGCAGATATGGCGATGCAAATAGAGCTAGCAAGACAAATGGTATGGAAGGCAGCATGGCTGAAAGACAGCGGAAAACCATTCACAAAAGAAGCCGCCTATGCCAAGCTTTTTGCATCTGAAATGGCGACAAAAGCAAGCCTTGATGCCGTTCAAATTCACGGTGGATCAGGCTACATGAAAGAATACGGTGTGGAACGACTCGTCAGAGATGCCAAGCTGATGGAAATCGGAGAAGGAACATCAGAAATTCAGCGACTCGTCATCGCTAGACAACTATTAGCATAACACCTTAATGAAAACGCTTACCAGGTGTGAGGGAGGGAAGCATTGATGTCGATTCACCCACAAACGATCGGCTCCCTATTAATAGAGAAAAAAGAGCTGCATCCAACTCACGAAGCGGTTGTTTACCCAGACCGTGCTTTACGTTATTCATACGAAGCATTTTATACACAGGTAAAAGAAACAGGTAAAGGCCTGATGACAATGGGGGTCCAAAAAGGCGATCATATCGCCATCATGGCATCCAATATACCTGAATGGCTCATTCTTCAATTCGCCTGCGCTTCTATTGGGGCAGTCCTTGTGACAGTGAATACGAACTTTCAGTCACAGGAACTGGCTTATTTACTGAAACATTCGGACAGCAAAATGCTGTTTATCATAGACGGGTTTAAAGAAACATCTTACGTCCAAATGCTCAATGATCTGCTGCCAGAACTGCAAACAGCCGAACAAGGAGAGCTGTCATCTTCACAATTTCCTTACTTAAAAAACTGCGTATTTATCGGGTCGTCCGTGCCAACCGGCATGATTGGCTGGGACAGCATTCAGAAGGAAGCGAAAAGAATCGAGGATCATTTATGGCATAAACGAATGGGTGAGCTAACGCCAGATGATGTCATTAATATGCAATATACGTCTGGTACCACCGGGTATCCAAAAGGGGTCATGCTTAGCCATACAAACATTGTCTGCAATGCCAGTCAAATTGCCGATTGCATGAAACTCACTCTCGTGGACCGTATGTGTATACCTGTACCTTTCTTTCATTGCTTTGGCTCCGTTCTTGGGGTGCTTGCCTGTTTCACAAAAGGCGGAACGATCATCCCACTTGAATCATTCCACCCAGAGCGCGTGTTACAAACGGTTGAAAAAGAGAAGTGCACCGTCCTGCACGGCGTACCAACCATGTTCATAGCAGAACTGGATCATCCGAATTTCCCTCAATATGACCTATCCACATTGTGCACGGGTATTATGGCGGGATCGCTCTGTCCATCCCATGTGATGAAGGCAGTAATTGAAAAAATGGGGTTGAGTGAGCTGACGATTGCATATGGTCAGACGGAAAGTTCCCCGGTCATTACCCAAACGAGAACAGATGATTCATTTGAAAGGCGGGTACAGACGGTTGGCCGGGCACTTCCTCATATTGAAGTGAAAATCGTAGCCCCCGGCACGTCAGATGAAGTAACAAGAGGGCAACAAGGTGAACTGTGTACAAGGGGCTATCATGTCATGAAAGGTTACTATAAAAATGATGAAGCCACAAATGAAGTCATCGATAAGGATGGATGGCTTCATACAGGGGATCTAGCTGAGATGGATCATGACGGCTACGTCAGCATCACTGGCAGGCTCAAAGATATGATCATCAGAGGTGGCGAGAATATTTATCCAAAAGAGTTAGAGGACGTTCTTTACACTCACCCAGCCATACTTGATGCACAGGTCGTTGGCATCCCTGATGAGACATATGGAGAAGAAGCAGCCGCATTCATTCGACTGAAAAAAAACCATACTGTCACTATTGATACTTTAACCAACTATTGTCAAACAAAAATGGCACGCTACAAAATCCCAAAGTATTTCTTCATTACAGACGAGTATCCAATGACCGCCTCAGGGAAGATTCAAAAATTTCGATTGAAACAGCAGGCACTTGATTTGATAAAGGAGTGAAAGAAGCGATGTTCCAACACGTACTCATAGCCAATCGAGGCGAAATCGCTCGTCGCATCATTCGGACATGTAAACGGCTCGGCATCCAAACGGTTGCCGTGTATTCAGAGGCAGACAAGAACGCACTTCATGTAAAAGAAGCAGATGAAGCACATCACATCGGAGGTGCCAAAGTCTCTGACAGTTATTTGAATATGGAGGCGATCATCGAGGTAGCGAAAAAAACAAAAGCGGAGGCCATCCATCCTGGATACGGTCTTTTATCGGAGAACGCTGAATTTGCTGCGCTATGCCATCACGAAGGAATCACCTTTATTGGACCGTCTGCACAAGTCATCAAGCAAATGGGCAACAAAATCGAAGCTAGAAAAACAATGGAACAAGTGGGCATTCCAATCGTTCCAGGCATCAGTGCCCCCTTGCATGACGCAGAAGAAGCCGTCAGACGAGCGAACATGATTGGTTACCCTGTCATGCTAAAAGCATCTAGCGGAGGCGGGGGAATCGGTATGCAGCTCGTTCGACATGATGAGGAGCTTTACCGGGCATTTGAAGGAAACCAAAAAAGAGCGCAAAGCTTTTTCAATGACGGTACCTTGTATATGGAAAAGGTGATTGAGCACGCCCGGCATATTGAAATTCAAGTCCTCTTTGATTCCTTCGGCCACGGGGTTCACCTATTTGAACGAGATTGTTCACTCCAAAGAAGACACCAGAAAATCATTGAAGAAGCCCCGGCCATCTGTCTAGATGAAGTGGTGAGACACCAAATGGGGCAAATGGCCATCCAGGCCGCGAAAGCGATTGGCTATGAAAATGCAGGAACAATTGAATGTTTAGTCGATCAAGACCAACAATTTTATTTCCTTGAAATGAATACAAGATTGCAGGTAGAACACCCTGTCACAGAAGAAATCACAGGCATTGACCTTGTCGAAGAACAGCTGAAAATCGCCGCGTTGGAGCCGCTTTCCTTCACACAAGAAGATATTCATCAAATCGGTCACGCCATCGAAGTGAGAATCTATGCGGAAGATCCGGTCACATTTTATCCATCACCAGGCACAATCACTCACCTTTCTACACCTACAGCGCCATATATTCGGCATGAGTCAAGCGTATCAAGCGGCAGCGTGATGACCCCCTATTACGATCCAATGATGGCAAAGATGATCGTCTACGGAGATACGAGAGAAATCGCCATCAAACGATTAAAAGCCGCATTACAAACATATGAAATAGAAGGGATCAAAACCAACTTATCGCTACTAAGGGAGATGGCTAGTTCTTCCGCCTTTTTACACGGCAGCATCACAACCGATTTTCTGATGAAAGAAAGGGAGGGGAAACGTTCATGAAAATGGTCAAGATTCAAATGGCGGGAAACTTGTGGAAGCTTCTTGTGAAACAAGGAGATGAAGTGCACAAAGGACAAGAGGTGGCCATATTAGAATCGATGAAAATGGAGATTCCAATCGTTGCCGAAGAGGCAGGTGTGATCAACAAACTATATAAATCGGAGGGTGAATTTGTTGATGAGGGAGAGGTGCTTTTGGAGCTGACAGAATAGGAGGGAAGGTCAAATGGCATTACCCAAAAAGGTTCACATCAGGGAGGTTGGTCCACGAGATGGGCTGCAAAACGAATCAACTTGGCTAGAAACGAACGAAAAAAGAACATGGATCGACCTGCTCTCAGCCGCCCATCTCCCTTACATTGAAGTCACATCCTTTGTCCATCCTAAATGGATTCCAGCCTTAAAGGATGCCAAAGCATTGGCCCAATCCTTGACGAAGAAACACGATATTACCTATGCCGCACTGATTCCAAATCAAAAAGGATTAGCTCATTTTTTTGAAGCCAAGCTAGATGAAGGAGCCATGTTTATCTCATCAAGCGAAACACATAACAAAAAAAATATGAATCAATCAATACAGGAAACACTTCCTGAGATTAAACAAATGACAGCTGACCTAAAAGCAGAAGGGCTGAACACTCGCGCGTATATTTCTACTGTGTTTGGCTGTCCCTATGAAAAACAAGTGTCAATGGACCAAGTACTGCGTTTAACTGAAAGCCTGCTTTCCTATGGCATCGATGAAATTTCCCTTGGAGACACCATCGGAGAGGCTCATCCGCTTCAAGTAGAGAGACGATTAGATATTTTACTAGAGCGCTTCCCCGCTGACAAATTGGCTCTTCACTTTCACGATACAAAAGGAATGGGGCTTGCCAATGTATATACGGCATTAAAAGCAGGAATTACGACATTCGATTCTTCTAGTGGTGGGCTTGGTGGCTGTCCATATGCCCCAGGATCTAGCGGCAATGTGGCGACAGAAGACGTGGTCCATATGCTGCAAAAGTTAGGGATTGAAACAAATGTCGATCTTCCCGCATTGATCCATGCGGCAAAATGGATTGAAACAAAGATAGATCGAACACTGCCAAGTCACTGCTTACGTGCTTTTTATTCCCATACTACTTCATAAAGGATGAATGATATGGAATCAATGGTTCAATTTTCTATACAAGATGAGCAGATTGGTGTGATGACATTAAACAGAGCAGATCATGCCAACGCCTTATCTACTGCGATGCTAGAGGAGATCAATCAAACCATTCAAGCAATCAAACAAGATGAACGCATCCGCTGTTTGCTCATGACAGGAGCTGGCTCTAAAGTCTTTTGCGCAGGAGCAGATTTAAAAGAGCGACGGTTGATGACAGAAGAAGAAGCAAGAGACGCCGTCCTGACGATTCAACAAACCTTTACAGAAATTGAATCACTGCCTATGCCTGTCATTGCCGTCATCAACGGACACGCACTTGGTGGAGGTCTTGAACTTGCGTTAGCTTGTGATCTTCGCATCGCAAGAGCCGAAGCAAGACTCGGCCTACCAGAAACAGGACTAGCCATCATCCCAGGAGCAGGCGGTACACAGAGACTCCCGCGCCTCATCGGGCTCGGTCAAGCAAAGAAGCTTATTTACACAGGTGCCTCATTACCCGCAGAAGAAGCCATTCACATCGGACTGATCGAACACATCTCCTCAGCAGAATCACTCATGCACGATGCCTTCACTCTAGCAAAACAAATCGCACAAAATGGACCAATTGCCATAAAAAAAGCAAAACAAGCCATTCAATCTAGTCTCGATCACGATCTGCAAACAGGTGTTAAGAAAGAATACGAAGCCTATTTGCAACTGCTTCATACAGAAGATCGCACGGAAGGTCTCCGTGCATTTCAAGAAAAACGAACGCCTCATTATTTAGGGAAATAGCAAGGAAAGGGGAATGGTCATGATCGAGGAATATGAATTACAAAGACAACGGATCTTAAAAGGCGGAGCGGAACGATATCATCAAAAAAACAAAGAAAAGGGAAAGTTATTCGTCCGTGATCGTCTTATGTTATTACTAGATGAGGAATCTTTCATTGAAGATGCCTTATTTGCAGAGTGTTCAGTGGAGAGTTTGCCAGCAGATGGTGTGGTTACTGGAACAGGGCGCATGAATGGAGAGACCGTTTGTGTCATGGCAAATGACTCTACCGTCAAAGCAGGATCGTGGGGCGTCAAAACGGTTGAGAAGATTATTAGAATCCAAGAAACAGCAGAAAAGCTCAATTGCCCAATGCTCTATTTAGTCGATTCAGCGGGGGCAAGGATTACAGATCAAATCGCGATGTTCCCAGGAAGAAGGGGGGCTGGTCGCATTTTTTATAACCAAGTAAAGCTGTCAGGACGAATTCCTCAAATTTGTTTACTTTTCGGTCCATCGGCAGCAGGTGGAGCTTACATCCCAGCATTCTGTGACATTGTCGTCATGGTCGAAGGAAATGCCTCCATGTATTTAGGCTCTCCGCGAATGGCCGAAATGGTCATTGGAGAAAAGGTGTCACTTGAAGAAATGGGCGGCGCAAGAATGCATTGTAGCACGTCAGGGTGTGGAGATATTTTGGCGAAAACAGAGGAAGAGGCCATTCAATTGGCACGTGATTATTTAACGTACATGCCTGTGAACTATACGGAAAGACCAAAAAAGATAGCGGCAAAAGCACCTAAGCCTTCTGAACACACCATCGAGAACCTAATCCCTAAGGGACAAAATACCCCCTTTAATATGTATGAACTCATTGATTTACTCATTGATGAAGGATCATTCTTTGAAATCAAAAAGCTGTTCGCTTCAGAGCTCATCACAGGATTTGGTCGCTTTGACGGTCAGCCTGTCGGCATCATCGCCAATCAGCCAAGAGTGAAAGGGGGCGTGTTGTTTCACGACTCTGCTGATAAAGCCGCCAAGTTTATTCAGCTATGTGATGCCTTTCATATCCCCCTTCTGTTTCTGGCGGACATACCAGGATTTATGATTGGAACAAAAGTCGAGCAAGCCGGCATTATTCGTCATGGTGCAAAAATGATCTCCGCGATGTCAGAGGCAACAGTTCCTAAAATCTCCATTATCGTGCGTAAAGCATATGGTGCAGGGTTGTATGCGATGGCGGGACCTGCTTTTGAGCCTGATTGCTGCCTCGCTCTTCCATCTGCACAAATAGCGGTCATGGGTCCAGAAGCCGCCGTAAATGCTGTCTACGCCAATAAAATTGCAGCACTTCCCGCCGAGGAAAGGGCCACATTTATTCAGGAAAAACGGAAGGAATACCAAGAAGACATGAATATTTACGAGCTTGCCTCTGAAATGATCGTTGATGGCGTGATCCCATTTGACCGATTAAGGGCTGAACTGTGCAATAGATTAAAAGCCTATTCATCAAAAGAGATGACATTTACTAGACGAAAACATCCGGTCTATCCGGTATGAGGGGGCGTCTTTGATGATGAACCCGAAACCGGCATGGAGACCGGATGAGAAAACGATCAAAGAAACAAGGCTATATCAATGGATGCACTCTCTCGGCTTTTCTTCCTATGAGGCATTCTATGAGGCAAGTATCAAGCACACAGATTGGTTCTGGAAAGAAGCCGAAAAAGCAGTCGGCATCGAGTGGAAAGTACCGTATCAATCCGCCTTAGGTCAACAATCGGTCATGTGGCCAACGTGGTATAAAGGCGGTACATTAAACATTGCCGAAACAGCCATAGACAAATGGGCAAACAAAGAAGAGACAAAAAACCACCCCGCCATTATTTGGGGAAATGAAGCTGGAGAACAGACGAAATGGTCATTCCTCCACCTTCAGGATAAAGTCAATCGTCTCGCTGCTGGTTTTTTGAAGAAAGGGCTTCAAAAAGGCGATGTTGCGATCATCTATATGCCGATGCTTCCTGAAACGGTTGCCGTCATGCTTGCCTTTGCTAAAATCGGTGTGATATTTAGTCCGGTCTTCTCCGGCTATGGAAGTGAGCCTCTAGCTGTGCGCATTCGTGCTTCTGGCGCCACCATTGTTGTCACAGGAAATGAAATGACAAGGCGAGGAAAGTGGATCAACATGAGAGAATGTGTAGCTGATGCGATTCAAAAAACAAATACTGTAGAAACCGTCATAGTGCACTCTGCCACCGATACTGGTTATAAAGAGGATACGATATTAAACGATTTGTTCAAAGAGATGCCAGTCGCCGAAACGACCTATGTCACAAATGAAGAGCCGTTGATGATTTTGTACACATCTGGGACAACGGGAACTCCAAAAGGGGCAGTACACACACATGCAGGTTTCCCCTTAAAGGCCGCCTTTGATGCCGCTCTATGTATGGATGTCAAAACAGGTGATCGTTTATTTTGGCTCACAGATATGGGCTGGATGATGGGGCCATTTCTTGTCTTTGGTGGGCTGATCAATGGAGCATCGATTGTCCTATATGACGGCGCACCCGATTATCCAGATGAAAAGCATATTTGGTCATTTATCCACCAGCAGGAAGTGACCCATTTCGGGCTCTCTCCCACATTTGTCCGTTCTGCCATGCAACAAAACATTGCAGACATCCAGCTGCCACATGTCAAAGCCATCATTTCGACCGGTGAGCCGTGGAATGAAGCTCCATGGCAGTGGCTTTTCAACACCATTGGTCAAAGGAAGATCCCTATTTTAAATTACTCTGGCGGCACAGAGGTATCCGGTGGTATTGTAGGAAGCACCTTGCTTCGTCCAATCAAACCAATTCTCTTTAATGCGGCGATCTTAGGAATGGCGGCTGATGTGTATGATGAAACGGGACGGTCGGTCATGAATGAAGTAGGGGAGCTTGTCGTGAAAAAACCGTGGGTCGGCATGACTTATGGTTTTTGGAACGAACCTAAGCGTTATGAAGACACGTATTTTAAGCGATTTGCTGGTGTGTGGACACACGGGGATTGGGTCAAACAAACAGAGGATGGAGAATTTCATATCACAGGCAGATCTGATGATGTCATTAATACCGCAGGAAAACGGGTCGGTCCAGCTGAAATTGAATCAATCCTCGTTGGACATCCGGCTGTACACGAAGCCGCAGTGATTGGGGTAAAGGATGAGGTGAAGGGGGAGGCGCTTGTCTGTTTCGTCGTGGCTGATTCACCATCTGTTAAAGAAGAAAAACTCATTCAAGAGCTTTCAACGCACGTGGGATCACATGCAGGAAAGGCACTCACGCCAAAAGAGATTCATCTCATTTCAGCTTTACCGAAAACAAGAAACGGAAAAATTGTCCGGCGGTTATTAAAAGGGGCCTATGAACAACATCCTTCGCCAGACCTTTCTTCATTAGAAAACCCAAATGTGTATCAAACCCTTTCCGACTACATGAAAAGGAAACATGAAAAATAGAAAAAAAAGACAGGAGACCCTGTCTTTTTCTATTGCGCATGGAAATTTGTTCCATCTGTTGTTTCTTTGACAATACCTGCTCGAATCACAAAATCGCCAAAGTGTTCATTAACTTCTCGTTCTTTTGCGTAGCGAGGGAGGAGAGAGCCGAGCTCCTTTAAAATATCTTCCTCACCAACATTTTCTCGATACAGTTTACTTAACCTACTGCCATCGAACGCAGCGCCAAGATACATATTGTATTTGCCAGGTGATTTTCCGATAAAGCCAATCTCACCTAATGCATGACGGGCACATCCATTTGGACATCCAGTCATTCGTATAGTGATTTCTTTATCACTCAACCCGTTTTCTTCCACGATCTCTTCAATCCGGTCGATGAGATGAGGGAGGTAGCGTTCTGCTTCTGCCATCGCTAGGCCGCAGGTTGGAAGGGAAACACACGCCATCGAACTGCGGCGCAATGCAGAGTGCTGCTGACCATCTGACAATTTGAATTCCTTAATCAGTTGTTCGATTTGTTTCTTTTTATGAGATGTGACATTTCCAATGATCAAGTTTTGATTCGCTGTTAAGCGGAAGTCACCCGTATGCACTTTGGCAATTTCGCGAATGCCTGTCATCAGCGGATAATCCTCATAGTTTGTGATGCGCCCACCTTCGACAAACATGGTATAATGCCATCTCCCATTGATGCCTTTTACCCAGCCGTAGCGGTCACCGTTATGATCAAAGTGATAATCCTTTGCGTCTAAAAGCGCAAATCCAAGGCGGCGTTCGAGCTCTTCTTTCACATTGTCAAGACCTAAACGATCGACCGTATATTTAAAACGGGCATATTTCCGCACTGAACGGTTACCGTAATCACGCTGAATGGTAATCACTTGCTTTGCGATCTCAACGACTTGATCAGGTGTACAAAAGCCGATGACCTTCGCAAGCTGAGGGTAGGTTGCTGTATCACCATGAGTCATACCCATACCGCCGCCAATCGCAACATTAAAACCGATTAATTGATCATTATCTAAAATGGCAATGAAGCCTAAATCTTGCGAAAAGACATCAATATCGTTAGCAGGAGGGACCGCAACGCCAATCTTGAATTTTCTTGGCAAATAAAGCGGACCATACATTGGTTCGACCTCGGTGTCCGGCGTTGCAGCTACTTTTTCTTCATCCAGCCAAATCTCATGATACGCTCTTGTTTGAGGAAGCAGATCATCACTCAGCTTTTTTGCAAGCTCGTACACGTCATGATGCACTTCTGATTGATACGGGTTAGAAGTACACATGACATTCCGATTCACATCCCCACATGCTGCGATCGTATCAAGCATGGTCGAATGAATGTCTTGAATCGTCTTTTTCATGTTCCATTTTAAAATTCCGTGAAGCTGAAAGGTTTCACGAGTCGTGAGCTTTAACGTACCGTTACCGTATGTCTGAGCAAGCTCATCCATCACAAGCCATTGCTCAGGTGAGGCCACTCCGCCCGGCAAGCGAACGCGCAGCATAAATTGATAGGCTGGCTCAAGCTTTTGTTTTTGTCGTTCATTTCTTACATCACGATCATCTTGTAAGTAGCTACCGTGATGCTTCATGAGTCTGTTATCATCATCAGGAATTCCCGCTGAAATCGGATCAAGCATGACTTCTTTTAAGGTACCCCGTAAGTAATCACTTTTTTCCTTAATGTCCTCTACGTCGCTCGGAGGTCCATCCGGCGCTGTTAATGCTGTCTTCACCATGTCGTAAAAGCTCCTTTCTAACAAGTGTCAAATCAATATACGTCACGCTGATAGCGTTTTTGCTGCTGTAGATTGGCGAGATAGCTTTCTGCTTTCTCTTTGCTCATCGCACCTTCTTCTTGAATGATTGATAAAAGGGTACGATGGACATCATGTGCCATATGCTTTTCATCACCGCAAATGTACACATAAGCACCTTGCTCTAGCCATTCAAATAACTCTTTGCTGTTTTTCTTCATTTGGTGCTGGACATATACCTTTTCCTCCGTATCCCTTGAAAACGCCACATCCATTTTTGTTAAAACGCCATCTTTCAACCACTTTTGCCATTCCGTCTGGTACAAGAAATCTGTCACAAAGTGTTGATCACCGAAGAATAGCCATGATTTTCCGCTTGCGCCGATTTCCTCGCGCTCTTGCATAAACGAACGGAAAGGGGCGATGCCCGTGCCAGGTCCCACCATAATAATTGGTGCATCAGCATCCTGAGGGAGTTTAAAGTTTTGGTTATGCTGAATATAGACAGGTAATGTATCACCTGGTTGCAAGCGCTCTGCACATAAAATCGAGCAGACGCCTTGGCGAGCTCTTCCGTGCGCATCGTATCTCACAGCACCTATTGTCAAATGCACCTCTTCTTCGTTTGCTTTTAAACTGCTAGCAATCGAATAAAGGCGGGCAGGGATCTTTCGTAATATAGATGTGAAATCGGATGCAGATCCTTCAAATGGACCGAAATCACGAGCTACATCTAATAAGTCTCTGCCTGCAAGATACTCTTTTAACTTTTCTTCGTTTCCTTCTTCTAAAAGAGCTTGAATGCCTTCATGCTTTGAAAATGACGCGATTTTCTGAAGAAGGGGTTTTGTTAATACCGTTATTTCAAAGTGTGAGGTGAGTGCCTCTTTTAAAGGAAGTGTTTCTCCGCTTTTATGAACCGTCACAGCTTCCTCTTCATCCCACCCGCATGTTTGGATAAGCTCTCTGACAAGCTCAGGATCATTTGCCGGGTAGATTCCGAGACTGTCACCAGGTTCATAGACGAGTCCTGAACCTTCAAGAGAAAGCTCCAAATGACGGGTTTCTTTGTTAGAACCACGGCCATTCAAATTCAGATTTTCAAGTACTTCAGCATAAAATGGATTCGTTCTTGAATATTCAGAGACCGTTTCACTCACTTCTCCAGTTGTGCCCTGTGGGATTGACGCTGTTTGACCTTCTCCAAGAGAAAGGGTCACACCTTGAAGCCAATCCGAGAACGGCTCATCATAATCTAGATCACAGTCTACCCGGTCAAAAAGACGAGTTCCACCAAGCTCTTTTAAACGTTCATCAAACTCCTTACCCGTCTGACAAAAGAATTCGTATGAGCTATCGCCTAATGAAAGAACAGAGAAGTTTAAGTGATCTAGCTTCGGCGCACGTCTACCGTGCACATATTCATGGAAAGAAAGAGCATTATCAGGCGGATCTCCTTCGCCATGTGTGCTGACAATGATCAGTAAATTGTTTATTTTTTTCAGACTATTTGGTTTAAAATCTGTCATAGACGAAAGCGTCACTTGAAAGCCTTTCTCTTCAAGATGCTGCGCTGTCTTTTTCGCTAAGCCTTCGGAATTGCCCGTTTGTGACCCATAAATCACTGTTACATCTTGAATAATAGGCTGTGCAGGGGCTTCAGCAGAAGGAACTTGGTTTGTAGCTCCTGAACCTGCAAGTGCTGCCTGTGCTGATAAATAACCAGTAAGCCAAATTTTTTGTTGATCTGTTAAAGTCGGGAGAAGCTGATTCAGTAACTCTGCCTGCTCCTGACTAAACGGACTGTTCAATACATGAAGTTGCACATTATCCACCTCGCAAGGAATATAAACATAGATTAATTCGATAGGAATTATATATATAGGTTCAATCTGAACTTTACCGAAAGTTTGCCATTAAGTAAAATATATAATGTTGATGGTCATGATTAAGATTTTTAATGACAAAGTAGGGAAGAGGGCAGAAAAAAAGAAAACGGGCGTCCGTTTTCCTTTTTTCTCTCTGACCTATGCCGTTGGTAGTCCCATCACAGCTTTCACTTCTAAATATTCCTCGATTCCGAAATCTCCCCATTCTCTTCCGATACCTGATTGCTTAAAGCCTCCAAATGGCGCAAAGTAATCTGTTTCGGCATTGTTAATGGTAATTTGCCCAGCACGAATATGTTCAGCTACATATTTTAATGTCTTTTGATCATTTCCAACAACATAGCCAGCGAGTCCATAGACCGTATCATTGGCGATGTCAAGAGCTTGGTCTAGATCTTGATAGGTGATGACACTCATGACCGGTCCAAATATTTCTTCTTGCGCAATGACCATATCATTTTTCACATTTGTGAAAATCGTATGCTTCGCGAAATAACCTTTGTCTATTCCGTCCGGCTTACCCGTTCCGCCAGCTAGCAGGGTAGCACCTTCTTCGATTCCTTTTTCAATATAAGATTGCACGGTATCCCATTGCTTTTTGGATACGAGCGGGCCAGTGGCATGATCTTCTCTCGGATCACCAACTGTAAACTTCGGCAGAGCATTCAGCAGTGCTTTTTCAAATGCGTCTTTCATTGATTCTGGGATGAGCACACGCGTGGCTGCGGAACATACTTGACCTGTATTCATCGCAATATGATGAATGGCTGTTTCGGCTGCCTCATTTACATCTGCATCATCTAAGACGATCAGAGGGGATTTTCCGCCAAGTTCAAGAGCCACTTTCTTAAGATTGTCTGCTGCGTTTTCCATAATTTTAGAGCCGACGGCACCTGAGCCAGTAAATGAAACAAAGTCAATGTCAGGATGTGAGCTAATACCGTCACCTATCACTTCACCTGTACCGTTCACTAAATTGAAGACACCTTTAGGTACGCCTGCTTCATCAATAATTTCTGCAAGAATCATTGCAGCAAATGGCGTTATTTCCGCAGGCTTTAAGACGACCGGTGATCCTGCCGCAATGGCACCAGCGATTTTCAGTGATGTTTGATTCGTTGGGAAATTCCACGGAGTAATCAGTCCGCTGACGCCAATGGCTTCTTTTATAATGGTATGTCCGCCGCGGTCCTCGGTAAATGTATAGGATTTAAGAGCTTCCGCTGCTTTAGAGAAGTGCTCATGACCCATTTTGTAATGAACTTCTTCTGATACTTTTAGCGGTGCACCAAGCTCTTGTGTCATGACTTCTACAAGTTCATCTTTACGCTTTTCGTACCCGCGCACAATATTTTCCAGCATCTCGACTCGTTCATTTCGAGACGTTTTTGAGAAAGAAGGGAAGGCGGCACGAGCTGCTTTGACAGCCTTATCTAAATCTTCTTTTGTTCCTAAACTTATTGTGCCAATGACTTCCTCTGTAGCGGGATTAATGACTTCCGTCGTTTCGTTTCCTGTTGATGCGACCCATGCTCCATTAATAAAATGTTTCTCTTGATTTCTCATTTTGACATGTCTCCTTTTGATATATGATTCAATTCATTATTCTGTTTTCAGCTATATAAAACTGTACCCACTGTGAAAAATCTAAAACGAAGAAACTATAAAAGGAGAAGTTTTTGATATAATATGCAAAGTGGGACATATGTCCTTTTCAAACCAACGGTATCTATCATTTAATGGAACTAGACTTTAAAAAGAAGGAGCATTTGGAAGAATGAAAGGTGTTATTTTCGCTTTATTAGGTGGCGCTTGTATCACGCTACAAGGCGTAGCCAATGCAAGAATTAGTCAAGATATCGGGACATGGCAGGCCGCCACCATCACGCAGTTGACAGGTTTTATACTTTCTCTTTTGATCTTGCTGATGATAAAGGATGGACACATGCGAGAATATAAAAAGGTGAAGCCGCTCTATTTGATCGGGGGCGCATTTGCAGCCATCATTATTTTTAATGAAGTGACCGCAATTCAAATGATCGGTGTGACACTGACAATCTCTGCCTTACTTATTGCACAGCTGACATTTACCTTTGCGATTGATGTGAAGGGATGGTTTGGCGTGCAGAAGAAAAAAATGAAATGGCCTCATTATGCAGGAATCATGTTGATGATTGCCGGCGTCATCATTTTAAAGCTATAAAGGAGGGATTGGATGGAAGAGCTTCATGACGAATCTCTTTTTTCTTCTTACATCGAAGCACATCAATTACAGCATGTCTTTCACAAGACCTTGATGTCACATGTGACATTATGGCGATATCAGCAGGGCGAGTTGATTTGTTCAAAGGGAGATAAGAGGGAGTATATGTACTTGCTAGTGAGAGGGAAATTAAAGATTTTCACCACAACAAAGGAAGGGAAAACCTTTATTCTTTGCTTTAAACATCCACTTGAAGCCATTGGAGATATTGAATACGTGAAGAAGACAGACATGGTCAATACAGTTGAAGCAGTCACCGAGGTACATATGCTTCGAATTTCCCACCAAGCGCTTATGCGCCACGCGAACGATGACCCTCGTGTTTTAACCTTTTTACTAAAAGGCATCACAAACAAACTTTATGCGAAATCAAATGATTTGAGCTTCCACCTCTTATATCCTGTCGAGGTTCGACTCGCAAGCTATTTGTTGTCTGTTTTATCAGACGATGATTCCACTAGTAAACGTCCAGTACGTCTCACAGATGCGGCTAACTTAATCGGAACGAGCTATCGCCATATTAACCGTGTGATTCAGCGATTCGCAGAAAAAGGGCTGATCGAAAGGCATAGGGGAGAAATTACAATTCGGGATCGACAAAGGTTGCTAGAAATAGCAGAGCACAACATTTATGAATAGAAGAAACGAAAGGATGTATATATGATTATAGGAATCGTATTAGCCATAACAGCTGGCGCCCTTGTCAGCTTACAAACCATTTTTAACAGCAAGGTAAATGAACATACTGGGTCTTGGTCAACAACCACACTCGTTCTTGGTATGGGCTTTATAGCCTCTCTCCTGATGGGGCTCCTATTAGAAGGCACAGGTATGTTTCAATTAAGACATATGCAGGCTTGGTACTGGGTGAGTGGCGCCATTGGGGTAGGGGTTGTGATTTGCCTTGTCCAAGCAATCAAGCGACTAGGACCAACTTATGGAATATCCATTGTCTTAATCTCACAGCTAGGTTGCGCTCTTCTGTTTGATTCCCTTGGATGGCTCGGGTTAGAAAAAGTAACATTTTCTTTCACCAAACTGATCGGCGTTCTTGTCATCGTAGCAGGTATTTTGATATTTAAGTTGACCAAATTTGAAGATGCAAAGGAAGGCATTCCACAAGAACAAAGGGGGTAACGATAGGGGCCCCCTTATTCAGATCAATCGTCGCCAAAGAATGGTGATCGCCGATAAGCCACGTAAAAGAAGTCTTTTCATCAAAGGCTTTTTTTTCTGCCCATAAGCGCCATCTTCTAATTCTGTTTGATCTTTAGCCACGAGATAACTATAGGCTATTTTTCGCTCGATTGCTTGTGTGAGCGTGAAGGCAAACGGGGCGCTATCGATGACCAAAATGGATTCTGTATTTAAAAAACTTGACCTCGCATCTAAATTATATGTTCCGATGATACTCAAGTAATCATCAATCACCATGGATTTCGCATGAATCGAATATGGACCTTCATATTCATATAAATGAACACCGGTTTTCATCAACTCCTTTTTTGTGCTTAAATATCCTGCAAAGGCTAAAGGATTGGGTGTCGCTATGAGAGAATTCGTGACGATCGTCGTTTGAACCTCGTGAGATAAAGGGGTCATTCCATCTTTCATAGGACGTGTTGGGATGACATAGGGTGTCTGAATTAAGACGGATCGCTTCGCGCGATGAGCCACGTCGTTTAATTTTTTCAGCACGAGCGGACGCTTATTGAACCGTTCCACCGGATTTGTGAAAAAAGACACCTGTTTCACAGAAGTCGCATCTCTCGTCCAATCGAACGATGGCGTGACAAAAGGCTCCTTTGTTCGGATTGCATCTTGATAGGACCTCAGCAACTGATTCCTTAATTTTTTCCCTTTTTTCGCTTTTGACTTTGAATATACATCTTTTGATCTTTTGGTAAAGTCATGATTCCATAGATAAACAAAATATTGCTCCATTTCATCTAATACTTTTCCCTTTTTTTCGTTGTAAAGTAGCACATCGCGGTCATAAGTAAAATCTTTAGGCGGCTGATCTGCAAAATATTTATCCCCAATGTTCCTACCACCCATCACCGCTACTCGTCCATCCGCTAAAATGAGCTTATCATGCAAACGATTATGCCACGTCCAAGGTTTGAAGAGACGAAAGGGCTCATAAAATCGAATGGCCATATTCGGATGATTTGAAACAGCATAGCGCAAATGCTTCAAAGGTCCACGAAGGCTATGACAGATGCCATCTAACAAGATCTGTACCTTCACTCCTCGATCAGCTGCCTCTATTAATGCACCCAGGACCCATTCGGCTGTTCTTCCTTTTTGGATGGAATAATAACTCAGACGGATCATGCTTTTTGCCTCACGAATCATTTGAATTCTGATCTGCCCTGATTCAAAGCCGTTTTCAAGCAGCATGACCTGATTTGTGCCTTGATCGTCTCCAGAGATTGATGAGGCTTTGTACATACAGTGTTCTTTGCATCTTTTTTGAACTGGGATGTAAAATAAAACAAATGCGGTAATGAATACATACACCACATACAAAAGGATGAGTAAAAAAACGAGGTGAAGCATTTGATCAGCTCCCTTACAGATACTTATTTTTCCTTATATTGTGTCAAAAATGAACATTTCACTCCTATTCGAATGAATGAACAAAAAAAGCAGAGCCGAATCGCTCTGCTTTTTAAAGTTTATTCGTTTTCTTTCATTTCATTCGATGTCCGGACTCGCGCATTCCCCATAAATAAAACGGTAATGGCAGTTAGAGCAATCGGGAGTAAGGCTAACATAAACACATACGTGATACTATGGGACATCGCATCGATGATTTTATTTAACATAGAAGCAGATGGTAAAAGGGAGAAGCTAAAGCCTACACCAAAGCCTGATACCATCATAAACAGTGTGAGCCAGAGTCGTGCAGTATCAGGTGACATGTTGGCTAGTAAAAGCAAACCGATGACAACAAAGCGGGTGGACACTTTTTCTTTCTACGCATCGTTCATTTCATTTACCTCCTGCTCACGTTCTCTCCTTATCTTTGCTATCATCAACTTAATATTAAAGTAAGAGAATATTTATCTTGATAATTAAAGGGGGGTTAAAAAGTTGTCAACAAAGAACGAGACAGACCAAATCATTCATGCGATGAGATGGATTTGCCTCTTGCTAAAACTAGAAAAGAGGGAACCTCCGGCTTATTTGGACTGAATGAACCACTCGATTTCAAAAAGGAACCACCAGCACAAAATCACATGAGTAAAAGAGGATAAACCAACATCCTCTTTTTTACGCAACTTTACTAAAACACATAAAATAGATCAAAAATAAAGAAATAACAGAAAAATCATTGTTGAAAGCGCTTTATTTGTGTGATATCCTTCAATTATCTTTAGTAAACATTTAGTCAAATAAGCCATGAGGAGTTTGCCTATGACCACACTCAAAGATATAGCTCATGATGCAAAAGTTTCCGTTTCCACTGTATCTCGTGTCTTAAATGACGATCACACGTTAGCTGTTTCTAACGCAACAAGACAAAACATCCTCGACATTGCCAAGAAATTGAATTATACCCCAGTCAGAGCAAGAAAAGCAGACCAATCAGCAGCAAAAGCGAAATCTGAATCCCCAGTCATCGGTGTCGTTGTCGCACAATCTATCGATGAGGAGTTAAATGATCCCTTTTTTTCATCCATTCGAAAAGGAATTGAAAAAGAATATGCCAAACGAGGTCTATCCACCCTTCATACATTTCGGCTAAGAAGCATGGACCAAGGCGACCTGCTAAAGGATATGGATGGTTTGATTGTCATCGGTCGAATCAGTCCAGATACGGTCGAAAAAATGACCAATCGCATGGAGCACATTGTCTTTATTAATCACTATGCAGATGAAGATTTGTATGATTGTGTGCATGTAGACTTTGTCAAAGCGGCAGATCGCGCCATCAGCTATCTCCGGTCGCTTGGCTTTTCTCATTTAGGCTATATCGGCGGAAAAGAGAGAGAGCATTATTTCGAAGGGAACGCGGTCATTGAGGATGAAAGACAGACCACTTTCATGAAAAGAATGCAAGAATCGGGAAGTCTGAATATGAATGATATACACATTGGTGAATATTCCATGCAAGAAGGCTATACCCTCATGAAGCAAGCGATTCATCAAGGTCAACTCCCAGAAGCCTTTTTTATTGGAAGTGACTCAATGGCAATTGGAGCTATGCGTGCTTTGCATGAAGCAGGTCTCCATATCCCTTCAGATGTATCGATGATTGGTTTCAATGACATTGAAGCGGCTTCTTTCTCAAGCCCGCCACTTACGACCGTCAAAGTGTATACAGAACAAATGGGGGAAGTGGGTTTAAAGCTTTTGTTAGAGCGGATACAAGGGAGGAAACTACCTTTAAAAGTAGTCGTGCCAACAAAGTTGATCGAACGGGGCAGTACATGTCCAACACATGAAAGGGGGTGAACAAGTCTATTTTAGTAAACAAAAAAGAGACAAAAAAGCGGATGGGGAGCTGCTCGAGCATGATGGCCAGATCATGCTTGAACGAGGCAGCCTACCGACATGCTCTCTTATCTCTTTGAAAGAATAGAATTCCAGTATAATGGACTTCTTTTGTTAGTGCAACTTGCCTGAATTGTATCACATATAGTCTGAATTTTCAGTGATCAAAAGGAGGAGACCATGAATAAAAAAATCATGTTGCTAAGTATATCCATTGTCTTTGCGCTCGTTTTGTCGGCATGCGGCAATAGCGGAGCTTCTGAAGCAAACGGAAAGGTCACATTAACTCTTTTTTCGACCATGAGTAACAGTGGAGAGAGAAAAGCATTTGAAGAAGTAATTGCAGATTTTGAAAAGGAGCATGATCACATTCGAATTGATGCCAATTTCCCTGGTAACAGCTATGAGGATATGATTCGCGTCAAAATGGGCGCTAACGACATGCCCGACCTTTTTGATACACACGGCTGGGCCAAACTTCGTTATAGCGAGTATGTCGCTGATCTAAAGGAAATGGACTGGGTCAAAGACCTTGATCCTTCACTTGATCAGATTCTCAAGGACAATGAGGACAAAGTTTATGCCTACCCGCTCAATCAAGCGAAAGACGGTCTCAGTTTTAATGCAAATCTACTAAAAGAATATGGCATTCAAGTCCCTAAAACACTCGACGAATTGAAGAGTGCTTTAACAACAGTCAAAGAAAAAAGCAATGGAGACGTTGTCCCGCTCTGGATACCAGGGGGAGATAATTCAAATATCGCCCAAGTCTTTGATGAACTAGCCACACCTCTATTAATTACCGATCAAAATCATCAATACGGAAAAGAGCTTGAGAACGGAACGTTTGATTGGTCGAAGTATACACCACTTGCACAATTCATGAAGGAATTAAAAGACCAAGAGCTTTTAAACAAAGATGTTCTCACAGCTAAACTGACTCAAGCACCTGAACTCATGGCTCAAAACAAAATCGCTTTCACCTTTGTTGGAGGGTCATTAGGACCTGAAGCGACAGAATTGAATGCATCGATCAAAGTAGGGACAATGCCCGTACCAGCTGTTCATAAAGGGGATCAGCAAAGCTGGATTGGTGGGGAAAGGTTTACTGTCGCTGCTTGGAAGGATTCAAAACATTTAAAGGAAGCCAAACAATTCATCGATTTTCTAGCCAAGCCTGAAAATGCGAAGAAAATCGCAGAGGGGACATCATCTGAAACGGCCCTCAAACATGTGAAAGCGAAAAACTATTACTCTGCATTTTATGATCAGTATGAGCACATTAAGATCGAACCTTATTTTGATCGGAAGTACTTACCTAGCGGCATGTGGGCCGTCATGGCAACGACTGGTCAGGAATTATTAGCAGGCTCCATCACACCTGATCAATTATCGAAGAAAATGGAAGAGGAATATCAGCGTCTAAATAAACAATAACCGACTCAAGCTGAAACAGGAGTGAAGCCATTGAGTGACATGACAAAAACAAAACAGACGGCACCATTCACCACTGTTCCGAAACAGAAGATGAAACGAAGCAACAATTCTTCACTTTGGTGGATGTACTTGCCCGCTGTTCTCGTTGTTAGTACCTTTATCATTTATCCGTTTTTTAACGGAATTCAGCTCTCGTTTACAAATTGGAACGGTTTCTCACAAAACTATGAGTGGATCGGCCTTCAGCAATACAAACGGTTACTACAAGACCCAACGACATGGCTTGTGGTAAAAAACACGTTGCTTTACGGAATCGGAAGCACCATATTACAAAATATCATCGGACTCGGTTATGCCCTCCTGTTAAATCACAGTTTGAAAATGAGAACTGTCACAAGGACGATTATTTACTTACCGGTGATGATTAGCCCAATCGCAATGGGCTATATCTGGTATTTCATATTTGCCTACCAAGGTGGTGCATTAAATGACGTCGTGACACTTTTTGGATATGAACAAATGAATGCACTTGGCAATCCGCAATTGAACACGTGGATCATCGTGTTTGTGAATACGTATCAATTCGTCGGGATTGCAATGATCATTTATTTAGCAGGACTTCAAAGTATTCCAAAAGATTATTATGAAGCAGCACAATTAGATGGCGCTTCCAGTTTTCAGCAATTCAGACGGGTCACATTGCCGCTTTTAATGCCATCTATCACGATCAACGTGGTGCTCAATGTCATTGGCGGGCTGAAGCTGTTTGATGTCATTGTCGCTCTTACAGGGGGCGGACCTGGGGATGCCTCACAATCCATGTCTACCTTTATGTATGATTTGTATTTTAAGCGGCAGGATGCCGGCTATGCGGCGACACAAGGTGTCTTTATGGCACTCATCATCCTGATCATTAGTGTGGCAGCACTGATCTATTTCAAACGAAAGGAGACCGAGGTGTGATGGATAACACGTATAAACGAAAAAAAAGATGGTTATCCTTGCTCGCTCTTTTGATCACATTGCTTCATTTGATACCGTTTTATATTTTAGTGACCACTTCACTAAAAGGCGTAGGGGATTTTAGCTCAAAATGGCAATTTCCTACACAGCCTCATTTTGAAAACTTCCGCATGGCGTGGTCAGAAGCTCAACTAGGGCAGTCATTTTTAAATACAGTGATCATTACGTTCAGCTCAGCTGTTTTACTCATCATTCTCGGTTCACTTGCAGCCTATCCGCTCGCAAGAAGAGTGACTAAGTTAAATAAAGCGGTTTATCTTCTGTTCATTGCCATCATGGTGATTCCGCCACTGACGGCACTTGTCCCATTATATAAAATGGTCGTTCAAATAGGCATGATGAACACCTATCAAATCGCTATATTGAATAATGTTGCTGCTTTTTTGCCACTGACCATTTTTTTATACGCAGGTTTTATTCGGTCAACGATACCAAAAGAGCTTGAAGAAGCGGCTCGAATTGATGGAGCAGGGACACTAAGGGTCTTTTTCACTGTCGTTTTCCCGCTGTTAAAGCCGATTACAGCGTCTGTTTTGATCATTGCATGTGTCTATATTTGGAACGATTATCAATTTGCCATCTTCTTTTTACAAGATAAAGAGATGCACACACTGACTGTTGCATTATCGAATTTTTTCGGTCAAAACCAACATCAGCTTCAGCTCGTCGGCGCTGCCGCTCTCATTGCGATGTTGCCAATGGTTACGATGTTTCTACTTTTGCAAAAATATTTTATCGCAGGGCTTTCCCAAGGTTCTGTCAAAGGGTAATCCAATTTTGATGTGAAAAAGGAGAATCGACTATGTCTAAAATTACCTTTATCGGTGCAGGAAGTACCGTGTTTGCTAAAAATATATTAGGAGACTGTATGTTTGTTCCTGCACTATCTGGATTTGAATTCGCTTTATACGATATTGATCACAACCGGCTGAAAGAATCAGAGACAATGCTGCGGCACTTAAAAGAAAACTACGGGGCTACTGTGACGATTCAGTCATATGACGATCGGAAAGAAGCCTTAAGGGGAGCTAAATATGTCATCAATGCCATTCAGGTTGGAGGATACGAACCAAGCACTGTCATCGACTTTGAGATCCCGAAAAAGTATGGATTAAGACAAACAATTGCGGATACGGTTGGAATTGGCGGCATTTTCCGTTCACTTAGGACCATTCCTGTCATGCTCGACTTTGCAAAAGATATGGAAGAGGTTTGTCCAAATGCCTTATTTTTAAATTATACCAATCCAATGGCGACACTGACAGGTGCTATGTTGCGCTACACACCGATCCAAACGGTCGGACTATGCCATAGTGTACAAGTGTGTACAAAAGATCTGTTTGATTCATTGGAAATGGATCATGAAGGCATTGAAGAAAAAATCGCCGGCATTAACCACATGGCATGGTTACTAGAAGTCAAACGAGACGGAAAGGACTTGTATCCGGAAATCAAAAAACGGGCAAAAGAAAAGCAAAAAACGAGACATCATGACATGGTTCGTTTTGAGTTAATGGATAAGTTCGGCTACTATGTGACTGAATCCTCAGAGCACAATGCCGAATACCATCCTTATTTCATTAAATCACATTATCCAGAATTGATCGGTCAGTTTAACATCCCGCTCGATGAATACCCGCGTCGCTGCGTGGAGCAAATCAACAATTGGAATACAATGAAACACGACCTTGTTGGCAACAAACACATTACCCATACTCGCTCCAAAGAATATGGCTCACGTATCATTGAAGCGATTGAAACCAACGTTCCATTTAAGTTTGGCGGAAATGTGCTTAACACAGGAGGTCTCATTCGTAATCTGCCTGAAAAAGCCTGTGTAGAAGTCCCATGCATTGCCGATCGGAGCGGCATTATGCCTTGTTATATTGGAGACATACCTGAACAGTTAGCTGGGCTCAACCGTACCAACATCAGCTCACAGCTCATGACGATTGAAGCAGCCATAAGCGGCAAAAAAGAGCATATTTATCAAGCAGCTTTACTGGACCCACATACAAGCGCTGAACTATCGATTGATGATACGATCAAACTATGTGATGACTTAATTGAAGCTCATGGAGAAATGCTCCCGAATTATACAGAACCAAGTGCATATATCACGTCATCCTCATCTTAAAGATCAACACCTACCTGATGCATCGTGCGTCAGGTTTTTTATTGCCTATGAACATAAAGCAATGAAATGATGTAGCGCGTAAACAGATCAAATACGCTATGTTCGGGCAACCTTTCATGAAATAAGAGAGATCAGCCCCCTCCATTGATCACAAAGTAAACCAAAACAACGGTTTTATTTGACAATGCGTATATACTGGTGAGCATTCGTTAAATGAGACAATGGCGTTAAACAAGAGCCAGACGAGAGTGATCGAAGACCTAATCATGAAAGAGGAGAGATGAATATGACCATAACAGTTGGACAAACGTTGAAAAATTATATTGGGGGACAATGGATTAATGCGGAGACGAACCAAACAGAGGCTGTCTATAACCCAGCGACTGGAGAGGTGATCACAGAAGTACCACTATCAACGAAAGCAGATGTGGATCGTGCGGTAAAAGCGGCACAAGAAGCGTTTACCATGTGGTCTAAAACAGCTGTACCTAGACGTGCACGTATCCTCTTTAAATACCAACAGTTACTCGTTGAGAAGCGGGAAGAGCTCGCAGAACTCGTCACGATAGAAAACGGAAAAAGCATCACAGAAGCCCGTGGAGAAGTGCAGCGCGGAATTGAATGTGTGGAATTTGCCGCGGGTGCTCCTACTTTCATGATGGGAAAACAACTGCCTGATATTGCGACAGGGTTAGAATCAGGCATGTACCGCTATCCAATTGGAGTGATTGGCGGTATTACGCCATTTAACTTTCCCATGATGGTTCCTTGTTGGATGTTTCCCCTTGCGATTGCGTGTGGTAATTCGTTTGTCTTAAAACCTTCAGAACGTACACCTATTCTCGCTGCACGGTTAGCGGAACTATTTGAAGAAGCTGGGCTACCAAAAGGTGTCTTTAATATTGTAAACGGTGCTCATGACGTGGTAAATGGGCTGCTTGAGCATCAAAAGGTCAAAGCCATCTCATTTGTGGGCTCTCAGCCGGTTGCGCAATACGTATATCAAAAAGGAACAGCACATGGAAAGCGCGTACAAGCACTTGCTGGTGCAAAGAATCACTCGATTGTATTGAAAGATGCCGATTTAGAAACAGCCACAAAACAAATCATAGGTGCTGCCTTCGGTTCAGCAGGAGAACGATGCATGGCTACAGCTGTTGTTGCAGTTGAAGAAGAGGTAGCTGAAGATTTGATTCAACAATTGGTTGATGAAGCGAACCAACTTGTGATTGGAAACGGAATTAATGAGGATGTCTTTCTAGGACCCGTCATTCGAAAGCAGCATCAAGAACGAACGCTTCAATACATACAATCTGGGATTGAAGAGGGAGCTAGTCTCATTCGTGACGGACGAAAAGACAAAGAAACGAATGGAGAAGGTTATTTTGTCGGACCAACGATTTTTGATCACGTCACGAGTCAAATGAAAATTTGGCAAGATGAAATCTTCGCCCCAGTTTTATCTATTGTACGAGTCTCATCACTTAGCGAAGCGATTGACCTGTCCAATCAATCAAAGTTTGCAAACGGGGCATGCCTTTACACAGACAGCGCATCACGCATAAGAGAATTCCGCGAAAACATAGAGGCGGGCATGCTAGGCATTAACATCGGTGTTCCCGCACCAATGGCATTCTTTCCGTTTTCCGGATGGAAAGATTCCTTCTACGGAGACTTACACGCCAATGGAACAGATGGGGTCGAGTTTTACACAAGAAAGAAAATGGTCACCGCCCGTTATATGTAAATAAAAGAAGAAAAAGATGCAGCGCCAGAGTAGGTGACTGCATCTAATTGTCTCTTCCTTGACCATTGTGCTTTGAAAATTGTTTTTCCATTTCTGAAAAAAACAGATGAGCCGCCTGAGAAAAGACTTGATGCTTTTTCCAAACGAAACGGACACCTGATGCTAGTTTCGGTTCTAGTGGCCTAAAGCACAAGTGACTCTCCTCTGACGTATCGGCCACTTTATCAATGGATATCGCATAACCGACCCCTTCTTTGACCATGATGCCAGCATTGTATAATAGGTTATACGTACACACCACATGTAACTTCTCGTAATCCTCTCCAAACCATTCCGAGAACTCATTCCTAGATAAACCGGATTTTATCGCTTGTCTAGAAAGAAGAAGAGGAAGATCGACTAGATCCTGCCTTCTGATGGATTCTTTCACCGCCAAAGAGCTGTCTTTTCTCATAACAACTCCCCAAACATCATCGTCAGGCAGACGAATGGAATGATACTTAGACAAATCGGCTGGTTCAATGAGTAGACAGAAATCAAGCAACCCTTGATCTAACATCTCGGTGACATCATCAAAGTTGCCGCTTTGAAAATGACATCTGACCTTTGGATACTTTAGCTGAAAGTCTCTTACGACTTTTGCAATGAGCCTCATCGCTTCTGTTTCTCCGCCGCCAATATACACATCCCCACTAATAGTGCCTTCCATTGATTGAAATTCTTTTTCCACTTTCGTGACCATCTCAATGATTTCTTCAGCTCTTTTTCGTAAAATCATGCCTTCCTCAGTGAGTGCCATATGATGACTCTTGCGGACAAATAGTTTTTTCCCTAATTTATCTTCTAATTCCTTTAACTGTCTAGATAAAGTAGGCTGTGTAACATGCAGATAATAGGCTGCACCTGTGATGCTTCCTTCTCTAGCAACAGCAAGAAAATAACGTAAAACCCTAATTTCTATCCTCACGACCCCCCTCGACAAAAAGCGTATTATGCCTAAAAGGCATTTCATCTTATAAGATTTAGGTATTGGTTATATCATAAACTTCCCCTTAAACTATACTCAAGCTTCAATCATAAATCAATTTAGAAGTGAGGAGAATGTAGATGAGGAATCAGCCGCAATTATTGATCTTGATTTTAACAATAGGTGTTTTCGGTATTTTGAATACTGAGATGGGGTTTATCGGTATATTACCTGACATTGCAGCTTTTTATGATGTACACGTTTCAACAGCAGGTTGGTTAGTTAGCGTATTTGCCATTGGTGTGGCTGTATCAGGTCCAACCATGCCGCTCCTTCTATCTAGATATAATCGTAAAAAAGTCATGCTGCTCGTCCTTAGTATATTTGTTGTAGGGAATATCATCTCAATATTTACAACTCATTTTACCGTATTAATGCTTGCACGAATCATTCCAGCACTTTTCCATCCAGTCTATTGTGCATTGGCATTTTCGATTGCAGCTGAATCTGTCAGCAAAGAAGAGGCTCCTAAAGCCGTATCGAAAGTGTTTGTTGGTGTGTCTGCCGGTATGGTAGTAGGTGTACCGGTTGTCAGTTTGATCGCTAGCGTGTCAAATTTACAAATGGCTATGGCTTTTTTTGCAGTGACCAACCTGCTCGTTCTCATTGCCACTCTCATATGGATTCCGTCAATGCCTGTTCAAGTAAGGCGAACCCATGGTGAGCAACTGAACATCTTAACAAAATCAAAACCGTGGTTTTCAATCATCTTTGTCATCTTATTAAATGCAGCCATATTTGGGGTATATAGCTACTTAGCTGAGTACTTACAATCGGTGAGTCAAGTTTCTGCAAATCTATCAAGCTTGCTGTTGTTCATCTATGGTGTAGCCAACATCATTGGAAATGTGGCAGCCGGAAAGTTATTGACACTTCATGCTAAACGCATCATAATCATGACACCCATCATGTTAAGTACGGTATATGTTTTTTTATTTTTGGCCGCGCAGCAAACGTTCCTGATGATTTTGATTATATTACTATGGGGGATATTAGCGGGAATAGGCGCACTTGTGAATCAATATGTTGTGACATCCGCAGCACCAGAGGCTCCTGACTTTGCAAACGGAATATTCTTGTCCTCGACCAATATTGGGACTGTGATTGGCACAATACTTGGCGGTTACTTTATTTCTAACATGGGCATCCAGTATGTCGTCTTTGTGGGGATCATCTCAGCAGGACTTAGTTTATTGGTCATTTCAATGCGACATCACAGAACGAAAACTGACCAACCTTAAGAATGTATCAAACGTCCTTGCCAAATTTGATGAAAAGGTGAGAATCATACGCTCATATGTACATGCACACCCTCAAGAAATAAGTCTTTTTATGCATTCTCCATGGTCAAACGACAACATATTTTTGAAGGAACCCTATCTTAGATATCAGGAGGATGTAAAGCGATGAGAAAGAAGTGTAGTGTATGTTTTTTGGTTATGGCTTTAATATTGAGCTGTGTACCTTGGAGTAATGCGAAGGCTGTAAGTAGCCCCATTGCAAAACAAGTAGGGAAGTCAAACCCGCTAATTGACCATCATTTGGGGGCAGATCCATTTGCACTGACCTATAACGGAAGAGTCTACATTTATATGTCAAGTGATGACTACGAGTATCAAAGCAACGGGACAATTAAGGATAATTCATTTGCCAATTTAAATAAGGTATTTGTCATCTCGTCAGCGGATATGGTGAACTGGACTGATCATGGAGCCATTCCAGTAGCAGGTGCCAACGGGGCAAATGGTGGGAGAGGCATTGCCAAATGGGCGGGAGCTTCTTGGGCCCCATCAGCCGCGGTGAAAAAGATCAATGGTAAGGATAAATTTTTCCTTTATTTCGCGAACAGTGGGGGAGGTATCGGCGTTCTAACAGCAGATAGCCCAATTGGTCCGTGGACGGATCCAATCGGAAAAGCGCTCGTCACGCCAAGTACGCCAGGCATGTCGGGGGTTGTATGGCTTTTTGATCCAGCAGTTTTTGTAGATGATGATGGTACTGGTTACCTATATGCCGGCGGAGGTGTTCCTGGCGATTCAAATCCAACACAGGGGCAATGGGCGAATCCAAAAACAGCCAGAGTCATGAAATTAGGGGAAGATATGACGAGTGTTGCGGGCAGTGCTTCTACCATTGATGCCCCTTTTATGTTTGAAGACTCAGGCATGCACAAGTATAACGGAACCTATTACTATTCCTATTGTATCAATTTTGGCGGCACACACCCAGCTGACAAACCCCCTGGTGAGATTGGTTATATGACCAGCTCAAGTCCGATGGGCCCCTTTACGTATAGAGGGCACTTCCTGAAAAATCCGGGCGCATTTTTTGGAGGCGGTGGAAACAACCATCATGCTGTTTTCAATTTTAAAAATGAGTGGTATGTGGTGTATCATACGCAAACTGTCAGCTCCGCTCTGTTCGGAGCCGGGAAAGGGTACCGTTCTCCTCATATTAATAAGCTAGTGCATCAGACAAATGGCTCCCTTCAAGAAGTAGCAGCCAATTATGAGGGGGTCAAACAGCTGTCCAATCTGAATCCTTATCAAAGGACAGAAGCTGAAACGTTTGCTTGGAATGGACGCATTTTGACAGAAGACTCTTCAGCACCCGGAGGGCCGGTCAACAATCAACATGTCACCAATATTCAGAACGGAGATTGGGTGGCTGCGGGGAATGTAGACTTTGGATCGAGCGGTGCAAGCACATTTAAAGCCAATGTCGCATCCGCTACAAGCGGGAAAATAGAAGTACGACTTGGCAGTACAAGCGGCAGACTAGTCGGGACACTCCATGTTCCTTCAACAGGCGGAACGCAAAACTGGCGAGAAATTGAAGCTGCGGTAAACGGTGCAACAGGCGTGCACAACGTATTTTTTGTCTTTACCGGAACAGGTGCAGGAAACCTATTTCAATTTGATTCATGGCAATTTACTCAAAGGTAACAAAGGCAGATTCAGAAATATTGGGTAGAGGAGCGGGAACTTGATGTCATGTGTAAAAAAATCAATTTGTGCTTTATTGGCCTGCTTCACCATGTTGCCTCTCGTGTTCATAGGACCCGGAGTGACTAAAGTATCAGCAGCAAGTGATGCCAATGTAAATATAAATGCGGAAAGACAGGTGATTCGTGGCTTTGGCGGAATGAACCACCCAGCTTGGATCGGGGATTTGACAGCACCTCAAAGGGAAACCGCCTTTGGCAATGGACAGAATCAATTAGGGTTTTCTATTCTTAGAATATATGTAGACGAGAACAGAAATAATTGGCACAGAGAAGTCGCCACTGCCAAACGCGCGATAGAGCACGGAGCTTTGGTGATTGCTTCGCCATGGAACCCTCCAAGCAGTATGGTCGAGACCTCAATCGTAATGGAACAACTGCTAAGCGGCTTAAATACAATCAATACGCAGCATATGCTCAGCATCTAAACGACTTTGTGACTTATATGAAGAGTAACGGGGTGAATCTTTATGCCATTTCAGTGCAAAACGAGCCAGATTATGCACACGAATGGACATGTTGGACCCCGCAGGAAATCTTGCGTTTCATGAGAGAAAATGCCGGTTCCATCAATGCCCGCGTAATTGCGCCAGAATCATTTCAATACCTGAAAAATCTGTCGGACCCCATTTTGAATGATCCGCAGGCACTTAGAAATATGGACATTCTCGGTGCTCACCTGTACGGAACCCAAATCAGCCAGCTTCCATATCCGCTTTTCAAACAAAAAGGAGGAGGAAAAGAGCTATGGATGACAGAAGTATACTATCCGAATAGTGACAACAACTCAGCGGACCGCTGGCCTGAAGCATTAGGGGTTTCAGAGCATATTCACCATTCAATGGTAGAAGGGGATTTTCAAGCATATGTCTGGTGGTACATCCGCAGGTCATATGTCCCAATGAAAGAAGATGGGATGATCAGCAAACGCGGATACAACATGGCGCATTTCTCCAAATTTGTTCGTCCTGGCTACGTAAGGATTGATGCAACGAAAAGTCCTGAACCGAATGTTATCGTATCAGCCTATAAAGGCGATCAATAAAAACAATACAGGGGTCAATCAACACTTTGTGATGCAGAATGGAACCGTTTCAGAAGCATCGAGGTGGATCACAAGCAAAAGCAGCAACCTTGAGCCTGGAACAGATGTAACGATATCAGGCAATCAATTTTGGGCTCATCTCCCGGCTCAAAGTGTGACAACATTTGTAGTAAAGCGTTAAAGACATCGAATTGCAACAAGCTGAGTTTCTTATTTTGGTTATGGGCTTTGGATGAAGAAGTATTATCATGCCACATATGTAAATGCAGCAAAAACTAGCTCAACAAAAAACCATATCATATAAACTTATTGAATAAGCATGCTACAAAAAGTTTTATTGCTTACAGTTGGTTTGGAGAGCTTGGAAGTCATAAAATAACTGGCAAGGAGCGTGGATTTTATTAGCGTATTCTTTCTTCACCCGATGGCTCTCATCTTATTTACATTGCCATTGTTATCTTTGGTTTGGGGGATTGTTGGTTACCTTTAAGCGAGTCTATGTCGTTCTAATCATCACATTTGTAGTTTCGACTATTTCATATTTGCCTATACGGGGTTCGACATGTCAAATATGTATTGGGTAGTGACTATGACCTTTCTAAGCATGTGTACCTGTGTCATCACAAAAATGAGACGATATCTTTCAAATCGTTATAAAAAAGTATAGATATCCAAAAAGCTTATGTTCCCAAACATAAGCTTTTTTTACTTCAATATTAATGAAAATACTTTATTTAAAAATGAGAAAACATTGAATGCCATATTTCTATCCATGAATAAATTTTTGGTTTGACTCATATAATCTATTGTTTATATAAGTAATTGATTATATACTAATAAAGGAGTTGAAAACAGTGACTAATATTTGAAAAAGAGGGGGGATCATAGCATAGTGGATTCTAATGTTTCAATTGGTGTGACGCATATGACGAATTGTTTAAAAGCACTTAGCGATCAAACAAGACTGATCATGATGAAATTATTTTTGGAGAAGGAATATTGTGTTTGTGAACTAGTCGATATGTTCGAAATGAGTCAACCATCCATTAGTCAACATTTAGGAAAATTAAAAAAGGCTGGATTTGTCCACGAAAATAGAAAAGGACAGTGGCGTTATTATTCAATTAATACACTGTGTCCAGAATTTGAGACGATTCGGATGATCTTAAATCAAATAGACAAAGAAGATGATCTTTTAAAAAGGGTTCAACATAACGGAACAAACGTTTCTTGTTCGTAAGGAGGGATGAGTTTGAGTTTTGCCATATTGTCATTACTCATATTTTTGTTGACTTTGGGATTGGTTATTTGGCAACCAAAAAACTTATCGATTGGCTGGTCAGCATGTGGAGGAGCTATTTTAGCCTTAATTGTAGGTGTTGTGAATGTTGAAGATGTGATGACCGTGACAGGCATCGTTTGGAATGCGACTTTAGCTTTTGTCGCCATTATCGTCATTTCTCTCATACTAGACCGAATCGGTTTTTTTGAGTGGGCAGCACTGCATATGGCAAAGGCTGCAAAAGGAAGTGGGCTACGTATGTTTGTGTATGTCACTATCTTAGGTGCAGCCGTAGCTGCTTTATTTGCAAACGATGGGGCAGCACTAATTTTGACACCCATTGTTTTAGCCATGGTCAGAGCATTACACTTCAATGAAAAAATTGTGTTCCCATTTATTATTGCGAGTGGTTTTATTGCAGATACAACTTCGCTTCCCCTTGTCGTAAGTAACTTGGTGAACATTGTAACAGCCGACTATTTTCAAATAACTTTTATCGAATATGCATCTAGAATGATTGTGCCAAACCTTTTCTCATTGCTAGCGAGTATCACTGCATTATACCTTTTCTTTAGAAAGAGTATACCTAAGCGCTATGATCTGACTGAGTTAAAGCACCCTCATGAAGCAATAAAAGATCCAAAAATGTTTAGATTATCTTGGTATATATTGGTTTTTTTATTGATTGGGTATTTTGCAAGCGAATTTTTATCTATACCTGTGTCGGTCATAGCTGGTGTGATTGCCATTTTATTCTTGATCATTGCACAAAAAAGCCCTGCTGTTCAAACAAAAAGCGTTTTAAAAGAAGCGCCATGGGCGATTGTTTTCTTTTCAATCGGTATGTACGTTGTTGTCTATGGTATGCGAAATGCAGGACTCACTGATGCTCTTTCAAGCGTGATTCAAGCTGTAGCAGATCAAGGTTTATTGGCAGGGACACTCGGGATGGGATTTATCGCCGCAATCCTTTCATCTATTATGAATAATATGCCGACTGTCATGATTGATGCATTAGCCATATCTGGTACCGATACACAAGGAGTTATGAGAGAAGCATTGATTTACGCAAATGTCATTGGTTCTGATTTAGGACCTAAAATTACACCCATTGGTTCATTGGCAACACTTTTATGGCTCCATGTCCTTTCTCAAAAAGGTGTAAAGATTTCCTGGGGGGCATACTTCAAAATAGGAGTCATTTTAACTGTACCAACACTATTTATCACACTACTAGCTCTGTATTTCTGGCTAATAATGATACATTAAAGGAGACGATCAACATGTCGAAGAAAACAATTTACTTTTTATGTACAGGTAATTCTTGCCGCAGTCAAATGGCTGAAGGTTGGGCTAAAAAACATCTTGGAAATGAGTGGAAGGTCTATAGCGCTGGTATTGAAGCTCATGGATTAAATCCGAATGCTGTAAAAGCAATGAAAGAAATAGGGATTGATATTTCTAATCAAACGTCTGACCTGATTGATCAGAAGATATTGCATCACGCTGACTTAGTCGTCACACTATGCGGTGATGCAGCTGATAAATGCCCGATGACACCCTCTCATGTCAAACGTGTACATTGGGGCTTTGATGATCCAGCAAAAGCAAAAGGAACAGAAGTAGAGAAGTGGGCTTTTTTCCAAAGAGTACGAGATGAAATTGGAGATCGATTGAAACAGTTTGCTGAGACTGGAGAATAAGAGCATTCATAACGTAATCAGCCGATTGAAACAATCGGGTTATTTTATGCTTATTCCTAATGTGCAAATTGGATGTATGATTAATTAAATAGTAGCATACAAATACAACGAAGCATAACGAAGCCAAAAGATCAATGACAGGCGATTAATCGAACCAACTTAATATGTTCTATAATACCATCATGTCCTTTGATCTTTTGGCAATGATGGTATTTTTTATTTAAACTAGTTACATGTTTCAACTTTTGTACAAAGACATGATGAAGGGAATCATAAATATTTCTGAAATTGGTAGCGATATCAAGAAAGCCATGGAGAATATATGATTCACTGAAGAAAGGATGTAATAGTTTCAGATTGTTGAAAAGCGCTTATAGCGCAATGTATGTATTTCACATTCATCATTTTTATTAAGGATGGGGGAACAAGAAATTGAAAACTGATGATGCATTTCCAGAACCAATTGGTGGCTTTACTGTCGGGCGAACCCAAATGGATGTTGATTACACGGCATCAGATCACTCAAAAAGGGAACTGACGGCGTTTGTGTACTATCCGTCCGATAGTAGCGAAGGGAAGACTACATCAACGTACATGTTTCCAGAAGTCTACGAGATGCTTAATGAACAGCCACTTGTCACTGAGTATCTTAAAAAGAAGGATTTTTTCTCTATCGATATCAAGACTCAGTGTTACGACGACCTTGCTCTTTCCGAGAAGGAAAATCGCTATCCGGTGTTATTCTATGTTTGCGGCGGGGGCGGTTCTCCAGAATGGGGTACAGTGATTTGTACAGATTTGGCAAGCATTGGGTATGTTGTCGTAAGCATCGGCCATCAGAATAGCACGATGTATAAGCGTAAAGACGGGCGCCTGTTTAATGTATCAAAGGATTTTTCCGATGTCATGATGGCGTTTTCTGAAGATCCGGAGATGATGGCATTTTCTAGTAAGATGGAGATGCGGCCTGACGATGAAACGGCCATTGACATGTGCCGTAACGTCCTTACACTGCCGATACTTAACCAGTTAATGAAGTATAGTGAATTACAGTCAGAAGATGTCAGGTATGTAGCCGATTATCTTTACAAACTGGACTCTGGAGAGGTGAATTCCATCTTTAAGGACAGATTGTTGCTTGACATCGGCATAGGCATAGTCGGACATTCTTATGGAGGGCCAACGGCGGCGATTGTTTGCCGGGACGACGACCGGTTCGCCTGCGGGATTGGCTTGGATAGTGGTGCGTTCGGTCTTATCGACAGCGACCTGAAGAAACCCTTTTTGCTGCTATTTTCTGAACCTAACTATAATATGAATGCGATCATTGGCGCTAACAACAGTATGGAAACCTATTATTTCTCTGTTGATCGTGTTGCGCATTTAGATTACTGCGACATCGTGTTTACCAGTGTTAATGAGGAACTCAGAGGCGAACGGAATGCTATGGAGATGCGACATCTTGTGACAGACTATACGAAGAACTTTTTTGATCATTACTTGCTGCAGATGGATGCAAGTGTGGAAAGTCTGGCATACGATGGCGTGGACTTGATCAAGAAGACCAGCAACAAGTGACATAACTGAAATGAAAATACTCAAACTAAAAAACCTTTATGAACAATTTCATTTATTAAGGACGTAGAGATTTTTTCATATTACACTAAGCTGTACAAGAAGGTAAATGTGGATCCATTATTATTTTGGAAGGCAAAAGCGGACCCATAGTAATCAAGTCTAATAACTTATCTTTTATTGATGATTATCGTTCGCACAATTGACATTATTACGAGTATTTAGTTTGTAGGAGGGAAAAGTGTGGGTGTCACAAACTTTTTATGTGGGTTAAAACCTGCAATAATTTTAAGTAGAAACAATACTAATAACCTAATTAAAATAGAATAAGAGAGCGTTGTGTTTTGCAATATATTCAGCAATATCTAAACAAAAAGGATCCAGCAAAGGCTCTTTTTTTGTGTGCAACACACAAAAGGCTGCAGCCCCTACTGGTATTGAGAGGATATCTTTACTGAGAAATCTCTTTAAAAGACCAGTAGGGGGAATGGACATGAATAAGCATTTAAACTACACTTGTTTTGAAAAATACAAAAGAAAACGCAAAAATGAGCGTAAGCGTCATTACAAAATTATTTCATTCATCACTCAAATAACTTTTGAATGATAGAAATAGAATTGGATATAACAAAGAGCAATAAATAAAAAAGAAAATTCAAACATTTCATGTCAACCGGTTGACATGTGAAACCGCTTGACATAAAATTTTCATTGAAAGCGCTTTTATATTTATGGAAAAGATAAAAGAGGGGAACGTGGAATGTATGAAAAAGTGGCTATTTGTAAGTATAGCTTTATTACTGATTTTTGCTGCAGTAGGATGTAGTAAAAATCAAAGTGTCAACAGTGATGGAAAAAAGACAATCACAATGTGGGTACATGTATCTGATGATAGTGAAGAAGGAAAAGTTTATAAAAACCGGGTAGAAGCTTTCAACAAGAAGTATGCATCTGAAAATATTAAAGCTAAAATTGAATTTATTCCACGTAGTGGAAACGGTGGTGGGTATGAAGATAAAGTGAACGCAGCACTGACAACCGGTACATTACCAGATGTTATTACTTTAGATGGGCCAAATACGGCTGCTTATGCTAAATCTGGGATCATTGCCCCACTAGATGAGTATGTGAAAGATCAAGATGATTTACTACCGAGTATCAAGCAACAAGGAACATATCAAGACAAATTGTATGCAATTGGTGCTAGTGAATCATCCGTGGGAATTTACTACAATAAAAAAATGTTACAAGAGGCAGGCGTTGATTTAAATACGTTACCGACAGTTGATAATCCTTGGACATGGGATCAATTTATTGCTCTTTGTAAAACGTTAAAAGAAAAATATAATAAACCGGCTATTGATATGCAATTACAATCAAAAGATGAAATGTTAACGTATGCTCTAACACCATTTGTATGGTCTGCAAGTGGAGAAATTCTCTCAAAAGATGGTACGAAAGCAGAAGGTGTGTTTAATCAGAAGCCTACTGTTGAAGCAATGCGTTTTATTCAAACAATGTTAAAAGAAGGCTATACAACGCGTACCCCGGTCAAACAAGCTTTTGAAACAGAAAAATATCCAATGAAGTTTAGTGGTGTATGGACAGTAACAGATATGGAAACAAACTTTCAAAAAGTTGATTATGGTGTAATGCCTTATCCCGTATCACCAAAAACAAAGAAACTGGTTTCACCTTCAGGAAGTTGGCAGTTTGCAGCGACACAAAAGTCTGAAAATATAGAATGGTCTGCAAAATTGGTGGATTGGATGACAAATAAAAATTCAAATTTAGAATTAAGTCGCACAATTGCAGCCCTACCAGTTCGTTACTCTTCTGAGAAAGTGCTTACAAAAGAATTTTCTGATCAAATGAATGTATTCATGAAACAATTAAAGGAATCAGGACACGCACGACCAGTAACACCAGCGTATCCACAAGTAACACGTGCTTTCCAACAAACCATTGATGATATAAGTTTCTATGATCAAAACAAAAATATCAAAAAAGTCTTAGATTCACGTGCTACAGAAATGCAGGAAGCTATCGATAAGGCGAATCGATAAAAGCAGCTAGAAGGAGGCATTATGATTAAAACTGGATTAAAAGGAAAGAAGACTGTTTACAAATTTCCAATAAAATTAAATGGAACCAAAAATAAAGTGAAATGGAAAGAAAACGTAGTAGCTTATACATTTTTAGGACCGGCATTATTCCTTTTATTGCTGTTCCTCATTATTCCAGCTATTATGTCCATCTACTATGCATTTACAGATTACTACCTGTTAACGCCCGATATGCGTAAATTTGTCGGATTAGATAACTTTATCAATTTATTCAAGGATCCTATTTTCTTGAAAAGTTTAGTGAACACTCTAAAATTTGTTGTTTGGGTAATTCCTTTACAGATAGGGGCAGCTCTTGGGCTGGCCCTCCTGTTAAACAAACAGCGTAAAGCTAACACATTTTTTAAAGTAGCCTATTTTAGTCCTGTAGTCATGTCGCTCGTTGTTATCTCTGTTCTGTGGCTCTATTTGTTAAATCCAAATGAAGGAATCATCAACAATGTACTCACGCATTTTGGCCTCTCAGCTCAACCGTTCTTAACAAGCCCTAAGCAGGCGATGTTTACAATTGTTTTTGTTTCAGCATGGCAGGGAGCTGGCTTTCAGATGCTAATTTTTCTGGCAGGCTTGCAGAACATACCTGGGGATGTCTATGAAGCTGCACAGTTAGATGGAATAAATAGATGGCAACGATTTATTTACATTACATTGCCTTTATTAAAGCCAACCTCCGTTTTTATCTTTATAACGACATTAATTGGTGCATTTAAATTATTGGTTCAACCAATGGTCATGACACAAGGAGGTCCAATCAACTCCACGATGACAGTTGTATATTACATTTATCAAACTGGTTTTACGGATCGAATGGTTGGATATGCTAGTTCAATTGCTCTTCTCTTTGGAACAATTATTGGATTGGTTACGCTAACCCAACGAAGATTAGTGAAGGAGGAAGATGACTAATGAGACGGAAATTCGGACCCTTAACAATTTTAGAATACATTTGTTTGGTTCTACTCGCGTTATTATTTATTTTTCCATTGTTCTGGATGATCGCATCATCAATGAAACCAGAAGCAGAAGTATATCATCATATGAATAGTATCAAAGCTTTCCTACCTTCGTTCGATCCGTCGAATTGGTTTATATCTTATAAGCAAGTTCTATCACGCTTTCACTTACTTGGCTATATTGTAAACAGTTTGATCTATGGTCTATGTGTCGCAACTGGTTCTGTCATTATCAATGGGATGGCAGGTTATGCGTTCGCTAAATTGAATTTTAATGGGAAAAGAGTACTGTTTGGTCTTTTATTGGCCCTTTTAATCGTCCCACTCGAAACCATCTTAATCTCACAATTTACTATAGTTCAGAAATTAGGATTAGTAGACACTCGCCTTGCAGTCATCTTGCCTGTTTTAGCAGGGGCATTCAATATCTATCTATTCCGAAACTTTTTTATGGCCATTCCAGCAGAGATTATTGAGTCAGCCAAGTTGGATGGAGCAAATACGTGGCAAATATTCTTAAGGATTATGTTACCGATGTCCAAACCGGCTGTTGCTACAGTTGGAACCTTAGCCTTTATCGGAAGTTGGAATGATTATATCTGGCCTTTGATGGTCTTGACAGACAAGTCGAAATTCCCTATCCAAGTAGCCATCACGGCAATTAATAGTACAGAGCCTGTTTATACTAATCAAGTTATGGCTGTACTTACCATTTCTACCATTCCATTAATCCTGATTTATATCGTAGCCCAACGATATATTTTGGAGGGAATTGGTGGTTCAGGGACAGGTATCAAATAGAAAATAGTATATAATTGGTCAATGACTAATCAAGAGTCGAGGAGTTGGATGTCTATGTTTAGGAGAAAGCTAATTATCCTAGTGGTAGCATTAATTGCATTAGCATCATTTAGTTGTTTTGTGAGTAAGGATGAAGCAAAGGGTGCAGATGATAAAGAGAATATCTCGGAATTTACTTTCTACAATGAATTATATCGTCCACAATTCCATTTTTCACAACCCGAAGGTCATTTAGCTGACCCAAATGGTTTAATTTTTTATAAAGGAGAATATCATTTGTTCCATCAACAAAATGGAACTTGGGCTCACGCAATTAGTAAAGATCTTACTCATTGGAAACATATGCCTGTTGCCTTCGGACATGATAAATTGGGCGAGGCCATTTCAGGGAGTGCTGTAGTGGATTGGAATGACACAAGTGGCTTCTTTGATGGCAAATCTGGTCTTGTTGCGATTTTTACTAACACATTGGATGGCTTAGAACAACAAAGTCTCGCTTACAGTAAAGATAACGGTAGGACTTGGGTAAAATACAAAGGTAATCCAGTTCTTCCAAACAATGAAGGGAAGGATTTCCGAGATCCAAAAGTTTTCTGGCATGAAGAAACAAAACAATGGGTAATGGTTGTATCCACCAATCAAAGTGTTACCTTTTACGGGTCGAAAAACCTGAAAAAGTGGACAAGAATGAGCCGATTTGGTGACCAGGAAGGCTCACATGCAGCAGTCTGGGAATGTCCAGATTTGTTCCAGCTACCTGTTGATGATAGTGGAAAGAAAAAATGGGTTCTTCATGTGAGTGTTGGCGATAATGATGAAACAAATGGATCAACTGCTCAATATTTTATTGGCGAATTTGATGGAAAAGAATTCAAAAATGACAATGGGCCAGAGACAGTTCTGACAACAGATATAGGACAGGATTTCTACGCAGGGCAGACATTCTCTGATATTCCCGAAAAAGATGGAAGACGTATTTGGATTGGCTGGATGTCTAATTGGCGTTATCCATACCAATCACCAACTTCTCCTTGGATGGGTCATATGTCTATCCCTCGTGAATTGAAATTAAGGACAATGGAAAATGGTGAGATTAAATTAGTACAAGAACCAGTGAATGAATTAAAACAATTAAGAGCAACCACTACAAAATTTAAACCTTTTACGTTCGAAGGAAATAAAAAGATTACTAATTTTAAAGGAAGTACATTTGAATTTGAAGCAGAAATGACATGGAAGGAAATACGTGAGTTAGGAATTCGTGTGCGACAAGGGGATTCAGGAAAAGAGCACACAGATATAGGGCTTGATGTGAAAAATCACAAGGTTTTTACTGATCGAACAAATGCTGGGTTGAAAGAATTGATCGATCGAAATGGAAAACCATTTGCATTTGGTTCACGTCATGAAACTGATTATCCAAAGAATCGCAAAAAAATCAAAATTCATGGTTTTGTGGATGAATCATCGGTTGAAGTATTTATTAATGATGGGGAACAAACTTTTACAAATTTAATTTATACTAATCCAGCTAATCGTGGCATTGAATTATATTCAAAAGGAGGTAAAGTACGTGTAGACTCCCTCAAATTTCATCATTTAAACTCTATTTGGCGTGATACACTCAAAAAGGACAAGTTAGAAAGAATTACATTAAGTGAACAAGCAGTCGTTCTTAAAATAGGTGAAAAAAAGGATGTTCAAGCAGTAGCAAAGCCGGATTGGTTAGATTACAAAGGTGAGTTAAAGTGGGAAGGAACTGACAGTTCAATTGTGAAAGTATCTACCGAATCTAGAGGTTCCCAAGGAACATTGAGAGGGTTAAAGATAGGTAACTCAACTATCAAAATCTCTGACAAAAGTGGAGGAGTTATTACGGAGCTGCCTGTGAGTGTGGTAGGGAACTAGAATAAAGATCATACTATGTCATTTTAGACAAACTTCACCCATTGATGAAGTTTGTCTTTTTTATTATATAATACACGAGAAACTAGGTACTCATTTTTATGTAAGAGGACTACTATTAAGCTTTTTCAAAAATTAATTTATGCTAATCGGTTGACATCTAAGTGTAAAAATAATATATAAAGATACTATCTTTAAGTGGTTGTTCCTTCTAAAAGCATAACGGGCAGGCTTGTTTCAAGTGGTAAATCGTTAAATTCACCTTCAATTTCTTTTGTTAAAATCTCAATGGCCTTTTTAGCAATTGACTCAATTGGTTGACGTATAGTTGTTAATCCAGGTAGCAAAGTTTGACTGGTTTCTGTTCCATCATATCCTATGACTTTTAGTTCGGTTGGAATGTCTTTACCCCTTTTTTGTGCCTCAACTATAACAGAAGCAGCAATTAAGTCATCACTTGCAAAAATACCATCTACCTCTGGATGCTCATCGAAAAGTTTACAAATGACCTCTTGCTGAATTTTACGATCAAATGTATTTGAAATTTCATACGTATTCGGTGTCTTCCCATGTTCATTCATGACATATTCATATGCTTTTCTTCTTAAATTTGCTGGTGTTTCTAGTTTAATTGGTCCGTTAATATGGATAATATGCTTACAACCTTTAGAAATTAACAATTCTGTTGCTTGTATTCCTCCAGAATAATTATCAGATGATACTGTAGGTATCTTTTTCGATAAATAATGATCAATCGCTACAATGGGAAGAGTTTGGTTGTGGTAATCTAGTATACCTCGGTTATATGTCACAGCTATTACACCGTCTACCTGATTTCGTATTAACATTTCCCAATATTGCTCTTCTTTATCTGTACGATTTAAACTGTTACAAAGCAACACCTTATAATTGAGCGAAGCACAGATACTTTCAATATGAAAAACCAGCTCACCAAAAAACGGATTACTTGTCTGTGGTACGATGACTCCTATCAGATTTGTTCGTTTATTGAATAGAGAACGAGCAATATCATTGGGAAAGTAATTGACCTCTTTCATTGCTTTGTAGACATTTTTCTTTGTTTCATCACTTATATAACCACGATTGTTTAATACGCGAGAAACAGTTGTTGGCGAAACACCTGCTATTTTTGCCACATCGCTAATTTTGGGTTTCATCCTATTTCCTCCTAAATTCTTTAGAACCATTTATTCGTATTATACTGAGATATGTTGTAACAGTAAAATGTATTGAAATGAAAGAACTTATACTTAAATAGTTTTGTTTCATCATGCTAAACATAAACCCGGTTACATCCATTCATACTTGGACATAAGACTTTGTAAATAAATAATCTTTTTAAGAACTTACAAATTTAATAAGTCCGAAAAAGTCTAGAACATTCATATTTTAATGATAATCTATTTATGAAATGATCCAAAGAAATGTAATTATTTGAATATTCAACAATGAAACCGGTTGACATATGAAACCGGTTGACATAAAATAATATTGAAAGTGCTTTCATATTTAAAAACTATTCTACATCACTAGCTAAAGGGGCATTTAACGTGAAAGGTTCAAAAAGTCTATATTGGAAGTTAAGTGCATATTTCTTCTTTTTCTTTTTTACTTGGTCTGCTAGTTATTCTTTATTTTCTATTTGGTTAGGGCAAGAAATAAAATTAAATGGTTCAGAAACAGGTTTGATCTTTTCTGTAAACGCTATCTTCGCCTTATGTATACAGCCTTTGTATGGTTACATTTCTGACAAAATAGGTTTAAAGAAAAATGTCTTATTTTTTATCAGTTTATTACTTGTATTTGTAGGACCATTCTATATTTTTATCTATGGACCGTTATTACAATACAATGTCATTTTAGGTGCAGTTGTTGGGGGACTATATTTAGGAGTAGCTTTTTTGGCTGGCATCGGAGCCATCGAATCTTACGTTGAAAAGATTAGTCGTAAGTATAAGTTTGAGTACGGAAAATCAAGAATGTGGGGCTCGTTAGGATGGGCAGCAGCTACATTTTTTGCAGGACAGATATTTAATATCAACCCACATATTAATTTTTGGGTAGCATCTGTTTCAGCCATCATATTGGTCACAATCATTATGTCCGTAAGAATAGAAATGACAGATCACGAAATGGAAAAAGCCGATTCTGTTACATTAACAGACGTTGGACGACTATTTCTATTAAAAGATTTTTGGTTTTTAATGATGTATGTTATCGGAGTGACATGTGTTTATAGCGTTTATGATCAACAATTCCCAATTTATTATGCATCCTTATTTCCAACTGAAGCTTTAGGCAATCAAGTATTTGGATATTTAAATTCCTTCCAAGTATTTTTAGAAGCTGGGATGTTGTTTCTTGCCCCATTTGTAGTCAATAAACTTGGCGCAAAGAATAGTTTAATTTTAGCAGGACTTCTAATGGCCTTTCGAATCATTGGATCTGGACTTGTAATTGGACCAATTGGAATTTCATCCATGAAATTAATTCACGCACTTGAATTACCGATTATGTTGATTGCTATTTTCAAGTATTTAGCAGCGAATTTTGATACAAGATTATCTTCTGTATTATATTTAGTCGGTTTTCAATTTGCCTCTCAAGTAGGTGCATCTATTCTTTCACCAATCGCAGGTGGATTATACGATAATATAGGTTTTCGTCATACCTATATCATCATGGGAATCATGGTTTTTTGTTTCACAATTATTTCAATTTTCACGTTATTAAATTCGAAAAAAGTCATAGAATCGCGAGTGAAGGTAAAAAAGGATACAAAAAGTTATCTAGGAGGATATTAGGATGTTATCAGTAAATGGAATTCAGAAAGCAGAAGAGGCACTTAAGAATACAAAAGAAAAAATGAATAACCGTTATCGACTAGGTTATCATATCATGGCACCAGCGAACTGGATCAATGATCCAAATGGTTTAGTACAGTATAAAGGGGAATACCACGTATTTTATCAGCATCATCCATATGATGAAAATTGGGGTCCAATGCATTGGGGACACGTAAAAAGTAAGGACCTTGTTCATTGGGAGCACCTGCCCGTTGCCTTAGCACCTGGAGATGTTTGTGATACAGATGGATGCTTCTCAGGAAGTGCAGTCGATAATAATGGAGAACTAACTTTAATCTATACAGGACATCATTATACCGATAAAGAAAAGGACCTCTTCTATCAAAATCAAAATATTGCGGTCAGTACAGATGGTACTACATTCGAGAAAGTTGGAGAGAATCCAGTTATTGCCGAGCCACCAGCAGATAGTTCACGTCATTTTCGTGATCCAAAGGTATGGAAACATAACGATGTTTGGTATATGATTTTAGGAAATTCAACTAAGGATAATATTGGAAGAGTTATTATGTATCGTTCTTCTAATCTACGTGAATGGGAGTACATTGGCGTCCTTGCGCAAAGTGACGAGAATCTTGGATATATGTGGGAGTGCCCAGATTTCTTTGAATTAGATGGAAAGTATGTCCTCTTGATTTCTCCACAAGGGATTCAAAAAGAAGGAGATTTATATCATAACTTATTTCAGACAGGTTATTTGATTGGAGATTATCATTACGAAACAAACGAGTTTGTGCATGGGGGATTTACTGAGTTAGATAATGGACATGACTTTTACGCGGTCCAAACATTATTGGATGAGAAAGGTCGTCGAATTGCGATTGGTTGGATGGACATGTGGGAGTCGAACATGCCAACAAAAGTAGATGGATGGTGTGGAGCACTTACATTGCCACGTGAAGTTACACTAGGAGAAAATAATAAAGTTCTAATGAATCCAGTTGAAGAGTTACATTTATTACGTGAGATTGAACATACTATACTGACAAATCAAGTGGTTTCTGGGAATCATTTAATAGAAACAAAAGAGGATTTACTTGAAATCAAAGCTGTATTTGACCTAACCAATTGTCACTCTCAATCCGTAGGTTTAAGGGTTCGCGGAATGAATAAGGAAGAAACAGTATTAACGTATCACTTAAACAAACAGAAATTGACAATCGATTGTTCAAAGTCAGGTAAGGTGGAAGACGGAGTCAGAAATACTATCCTTAGAACAAACGAAGAGCTTTCGCTACGTATATTTATTGATCGATCTTCGATTGAAGTATTCGCAAATGAAGGACAAACAACGATGACAAGTCGTATCTACCCGACTGAAGATAGACTAGGCATCGAGTTATTTGCAAATAGTGGTGATGTAGCAGTGAAGGAATTAACCTATTGGAAACTAAAAGACATTTGGAAATAAACGACGAATGAACAGTAGATAGTAATATAGCAAACAGAAAGAAATTAGCCCAAAAAAGGATCGTTGGAGTTTCTAGCTCGCCAATTATGATGAATGTGCCAAACAGAAAAATCGCGAAAAAGCCAATTACAGGATCTGTTAAGGGTAAATATAATGACAAGGGGTACTAGGAGGTAATTCATAAAGGAGAAAGAGCGTATATTTCAGGTTAATTGGGAAGATTAGTATAGCGATTACAGAGAGACTACGTATAGGTAGTCTCTTTTTTTAATTAAAAGTATACTCAAATTTTACATGTCAAATCATCTAATATTAAAGTATCCTTAAATTTCTAAAAGCGTTTACATGATACATATTACCCATTATTATAGTGATGTGTTGCAACACTGAAAAAGGAATTGGAGGTAATAATATAAAAAAACGTAACGTTATTCTCACGTCCTTGTTGTCGGCATCTGTGATATTCACTGGGTTTGGTTTAGATGGGGAAGTACTGGCGGAAGATGTATTTCCATCTTTGAACAATGAAAGAGTCAAGGAAGAAATAGAAGAGATGAAAGCAGAAGGAATGACCGATGAGCAGATTAAAGAGCTTCACGAGATGAGCAAGAGGGAATATGAATCTGTATCTACGGAAGAAAAGGCAGAGGCTCTATACGAAGAGTCTCAGAAAGACATCGACCAATATATAAAAGATGGTGTAATTGATGAGTATCTTCCTAAGTACAACGAGGAAAAAGATAAGATGAGCGTGAATGCTACTGCATTAGGGACTAAAGGCGATGTATTGGTTAGCTACGACTTGAATTCAGGTAGTTCGGCGATTGGCTTTGGACATGCGGCTGTCGTGTCGCCAATGGAATTAGTTAAATCTAATAACACGAAAGTCTTTTATCATAAAAAATAAAAAGTTAAGCAGTCGGGGGTTTCCCCTCGATTGCTTTGCTTGCTTTAAATTGAAGGAAATGATTGAATGAAATACTTTAAATTACTTTTGTCAGCTTGCTCCATAGTATTAATCTGTACAGCATGTTCAAAGAAAGAGGAGGCTGTGGTGGACTCCCCTAAGAAAGAATTGAGCAATATGAAAGATAGTAAATTTGCTATCATTTATTCGCAGGTTATGGATAGAGGATGCGAGATGGTCAACTACAACAATGAAGGAAAGAAATTGTCGAGTATAAAAATGAAAGATTGCGTGGGATTTACCTCATCGACTCAGAGCAATACTAATATCTACTTTTCATCTAACAGGTCTAACTATCATGTGTCTTTAAATAAGAAGACTGGCAAGGTAGAGCCTTTGAGTACAAAATCACTTTCAAAATCTACAGATGACGAGGGTGCATTCTTTATTAACTACTCTAATGGGTATGTTTTACACGACATTAACGTGGGTTTTACAGAGGATGGCTTAGTAGGAGAATTAGTCTACTGGAAAGAAGATAGCGACGATAAGAAACAGATTGAACTTGAAGGGTCGTTGACTTCGGCAGTATTTGAAGACGGGGAAATATATGCCGTTATTAATAATAATAACGATAATGTTATAGCGTCTTCCATAGACCCAAAAAGTCATAAAGAAAAACGAAAAGAGATAGACATGGACTCGGTCTACTTCCCTGACAACAATGAATCTTTGAAGTCATTAAACAAAAAAGAATTGTTGGTTGCCGTAAACGATGCCGTTGATAGTAAGAAAAATTCTATGTTGGTTATACTCGACAAGAAAACTCTCGATACGAAAAGAAAGATTGTCATGGATGATGGCTTCACTATCTACAAGACCAATGTAGACACTGATAAAGTCACGATGGTTTCCTATGAAGGAGAAGTCAAGACATTCAACAGAGACCTCAAAGAGATATCTTCTGAAAAGATCCCACTTAATTTAAAATCAGATAACGAACATTTAGAAGAGGTTAAGATTTTAGATAGCAAGGTTTTCGCATTAGTAAAAATGTCTGATAGAGATAAGAATGGAATTATTAGCAGAATTATTGAATATAATATTGAAAGTAAAGACTCTAAAGAGATATCGCTAAAATCTGATAGAGATTGGGAAATGACAGGCTTGGAAGTGGTTAAATAACTGGCGAGGAGAGTGGAGTATATTAACTTACATTATCTTCAACCCATGGCACTTGTCTTATTCACATTACCATTATTGTATTTGGCTTGGGGGATTATCGGCTATTTAATCTTTAAGAAGGTTTACGTGGTACTAATTATCACATTTATAACATCAACCATCTTCATATTTGTCTATACTGGGTTCGACTTGTCAAATATGTATTGGGTAGGAGTTGTGACTTTTTTATGCATGTGTACTACTTTAATAACAAAGATTATACGAGACGTTTCAAAGCGTTATAAAAAAGCATAAGAATGAAGAAGCTTACGTTTGACAACATAAGCTTTATTTTTTTCTTACAAGGGTTCCAAGGTATGATGGTAGATGAACTGCTAGAGCGATGCATAACCGCTGCCAAGTAGAATATGAAACTGAACTTGCTCCAATTGTTCGTGAACAGCTTGAAATTATTTTTTATCAATTGTTCGTTAATCAATATACAAATGTCGAAAAACAAGTGTTAAAGGTCACGGCTGTTTTTTTAAGTTGGGGAATTCACGGAGCTTCTGTTGAGTGGAGAAAGAATAGTTCGCACATATCTTCAGAAGAATTTATCAAATCAGCATTGCCGTATATCATGTCAGGAATTGATTTTAAGCATAACAGGTAGACAACTTGACAATGTTTAACCGCTCCACTAATATAAATGCTATAGCATATAAAATTGTTAGAGGGTGTTTACATGAAGTTACATGATTTAATAGGTTATCTCGTTCATCGCACTGATGTGAAAATGACGAATTATTTTACGAATAGGTTAAAGCCGTACGGAGTTACACCAGAACAGTGGAGCATTATTAGTATTCTTAGCCGTGAAAAAGGCTCGACTCAAAAGGAATTGGCAGAAGGCATTGATAAAAATCAAACCACTGTCGTAAGAATGATCCAGTCAATGGAACGAAAAGGGCTTGTCAAAAAAATCTATAATGAACAAGACCGGCGCTCGCATCACCTGTTTTTAACAGAAAAAGGGGACAAGATCAAAAAGGCGATTCTTCCTGTCGTCATGGATGCACATCGAACTGTGACAAATCAATTAAGCGATGAAGAGATTCAACAATTAAAATTACTTTTAAACAAATTATTTCATTCACACTATTCATCTTGATAAATCTGTAAGGTTGGAACAACCTCTATTTTGGTACGATATATGCTATGACATATAAATTTCACCTTTTGGTCAAATAACTTAGAAAGATGTGATCACTATTTTCATTCTTATTCTACAAATTGTATTGGCCGTTTTCTTTTTCCTAACAGGAACAAAAATCATATCAGGAAAAATGGCAGAAGAGTTCAAACGATTTGGTTTACCCGCATTTTTCAATGTTTTAACGGGGGCTCTTGAGCTAATAGGCGCTGCTGGAATGCTAGCTGGCATATGGATGCCAACATTAGCATTATTATCAGGCTTATTGTTAGGAGGCACGATGCTGGCAGCTGCATTTACTCTGATCGTATTGGCCAAAGACCCCTTTAAAAAAGCAATCCCTGCACTTGTTTTATTCGCTCTTAGTATTGGGGTCAGCTTATACCACATTCTTTAAGTTCATATCAAGGTAAGTCACAATAACCTAAACAAATATCCATTGTTCTAATGGTGGATTGTGTTTAGGTTTTTTAGCGATTGAATCGTTTTCGAAGAACTAGGCATGAGATAGCAAAAACTGCGAAAGCGCCTGCTGATCCAGCAGTAAACATCAGCCCAGATTGTTCTAGTTTGGATTTGAATAACAAAGGGACAGAAAGAATGAGCGCGGCACCACTAAAGCCCAATCCTAATATCAACATTGCCAATAATTTATTCATAGAAACACCTCTTACACTTAGAGTTAGAACAATGGAAACTTTTCATTATTTAGAAGATGAAGAAGAGATTAGTTTATTTGATACTATCAACACTAAAGCTAAAGGTATAGGGTCTTCTTTAAGTCGATACCTAAAAAGAGACTCTGAAGATTTGAGTTGGGTGGCAGCACAACTGATTATCCAACCAGACAGTCCATTTCATGATTTAGGAACAATTGTAGGCCTGAGAACTACTGCTAAACGCGTTACTTTACAAAACATTTATAATACTCTCGTCTATTTAACAAAGCAGAACAAACTATCTGAGTTGTCAAAAGAAAAATTACTAAGAGTATCTTTAATATATTTTGCCGAGATCAAAAAAATGTTTCCTGTTGATTGGGGTAACTATAAAGAATCAAAACTAACTCATATTGTTGGGATAAATGCTCTATCCATAATAGGTTTAGAAATCTTGCCTAAAAGTTTAGGTTCAAAGACTTTAGCTAAAGAATTGCTTAGTCTGATGGATGTGAAATAGAGAATTGACCATACAGATTACTTATTTTTATACAAATGTTAGAAAATGAATCGTCATCTGCGATAATAAATCTAAATTGTGATGAATAGAGGTGGGAAAGGTAATGGATGAATCACCTTAAAGTTATTATGATATTGAGCCTTACCTTATTATTGGGTGTCGCAACCACTGCACATGTAAATTCCTCAAATGATTTTCAAACCGCAGAAAACGGATACTTTGGATGAACGTTAAAAGTAGACTCTCTATAGTCTACTTTTTTCTATTATGTGGACAAAAGCATCTGTGGCAACAAAGTCAAACAATGCTTATGATGTAGCTTCGGGTACATGGTCTAAATGGTATTAATTCTTAATGGAAGGAGATAGTAAACATGCCTTTGAATACGATTATCGGTGCTGGTATTTTTATTGTGATACCTGTAGCCATCATCACAGCAATAGTGTACTTTATTAAACGCAAAAAAAAAGAATACCAAAGCATCCAGTTAAATGGTTGAAAATGAACAAAGAGAAAGCACTGTCCGTAGGGCTTTTTTTAGTTTGTCTTTATTCAGTTCGATGCCTCATTTTATGGATTGTTCTAAAAGATGCTTCAACGCCAATGAAGACGACAAAGAATATAATAATCCAGCTGACCAAGTCCGCCCATATATTGGCCATGTTAATAATACCGAATTTACTTAATCCAGATTGAATTATAAACGAGATCAAGGCAGTTATAAACACAGACAGAAACCAATTTGTTTTTCTCAACCTCAAAACACTTCCTTTCAAAAATTAAAGGAATTTACAAACATACTTAGTTGTTTTGTTTTCATTTTTGTAACGTTTGCAAAATTCGTAGCCGCCCATATCACTAGTGGCGCAACCATAGTTGTAACTTCGCCTTTTTGTTTTGCAGCTAATTGATCTTGATACACCTTTTCAGCATCGCTACCGCCCAATGACTCTAAATGATTTTTAATCTCTACCGCAATATCCTTTGGCAACCCAGCATTGACGACTTTAGATTCATCAAACGAAAAAGTCCTATTTTCTTCATTGTATGCAGCAGCTTCAAAAATAGCTTGTGCAATTCTTTGCTGCTTTTGTGGGTTCGATTGTTCTTTTGCTGAAGCCTGGCCGAAAGTAGATGTGATGCCAAGACTCACAATAAGAGTAAATACCAGTGTAAGTTTTATATTGAGCTAACACAATAAACCGTTCATACCAAACATCATCCCCCTAAAAGTATTGTCTAACACCTTTATGGTAACATTCGCACAAAGTATTCAGTTCCACATAGAATAAAAAGCGACTAAACCTGTGATTTTGCATTTATACTTTGAAATGGAATGATTGTAGTGAAAAACCTTATGTTAAACAGACTAAAAGACATGCAACATGAAATATCTGGAGATATAATTTGTCCACCTTTCTGTTTCATTACTGGGGATGGTAAGCCCTTTTATTCTTGGGTTTTCACTGGTAATAAAGTATTTGAGACATGCTTTTTCTCTTTGATTTCAATAAATGAGGAGAATAATTGTGTGTTATTGGAGTTACTAGTACCTTGCTTCAAGAATTTTCATCTATGTCAAAAGGGGTTATATCGTTCAAACTCGTGTGTTTTGGTAGATATTTCATTGTTTTGTGGAATTAGTGAGGTTGAACTGCCTGTTTTTGATTATATCATTTTGGAACACATAGAGAAATATCCTGTTCTTTGTTGTTTTTCAACTTCCTCCTGTTCTCTTGAATTATGGAGAAATGGAACAAGGAGTATGAATACAGCTACTGTCGTTTTGCACCATCAAGATGAGCAAGATTCCCCGATATCAATCAATATTCAAACTAAGAAGTCATTGCATACATTATGTGTAGAAAAGGGAGAAAGTAGAGCGATTACTGTGAAAGATGTCAATTCTATTATGAAAAATGATTCAAAACATAAGATTCGTGCTTTACTAGAGCTACAGTTGAATCTGATACAAAGAGAGAAAATAAATTTTCGAATCTAGTCGTTAGTATAATCAAATTAGGTAGCGAGAACATAGACATATTTAGAAATGAATAAGAGGAGGATTAAGATGGCGATTTTAGGTGGATGTAGTAACGAGCAAACGGGCTTTGTAAACGATGCAGTATGTTTTACGATTGATTTAGGGGATACTGGAGGTGTAGCTACACCAGTTTGGGAAGATGGAACTTCTTTTGTTATAAATGGAACAATAATGGTAGAAAACAACGGGATTGAAGGAGTAGGCCCCACAGCTTCTCTTACAGTTAATGGAACAGCAGTAGCTGGATTTACAGTAGCACCAGGAGAAAGTAGATCAATCACTTTGAATGATATCAACTCAATAGGTATTGTTGGGGCAGGGGCAACAGGAACTTCAAATGTAACCGTTTCTTTTTCATTAAATTATCAATATTAATCAGTTTGTATCTTTGATTCCACAAACTTTTGCTGAAAGTAGTGACAGAAATGTGCGCCCAACTTAATATGTGTGGAGGTATTAAAGGTCCAACAGGCGTAACGGGTCCAACAGGTGGAACAGGATCAACAGGTCCAACAGGTCCAACAGGATCAACAGGTCCAACAGGATCAACAGGTCCAACGGGTTCAACAGGATCAACAGGTCCAACGGGTTCAACAGGATCAACAGGATCAACAGGTCCAACGGGTTCAACGGGTTCAACAGGATCAACAGGTCCAACGGGTTCAACAGGATCAACAGGTCCAACGGGTTCAACAGGATCAACAGGTCCAACGGGTTCAACGGGTTCAAGTTTAACTACTAATTCTATGTATGCCTCTAATACGTCGGGGAGTACTGTGCTTGTCGTATTAGGTGGAACGGCTGTTTCTTTGCCAAATAATCAGAGCTTAGATGGATTTACAGTGAGTGGGGGGAATACGGTCTTTACTGTACCTTTATCAGGTCGTTATTTTATCACTTATCAAGTGAATACAAATGTGGCTCTGCTTGCCGGCACAAGGGTTATTAATAATGGCATACCAATTCCGGGGTCAATTCTTTCTCCAGCTTTATCAATTGCCAACTACAATGTTTCACTCATTACCACCTTATCAGCTGGAAACCAAATCTCGCTTCAAATCTTTGGGTTGTTAGCGACTGTTGTGTTATTAGGTGGGGGATCGGTTGGTGCATCATTATGTATCATTCGATTAGAGTAGTAAGTTACGTTATAATTAACATATCAATAAAAGCATGCCAAAAAAGGCCCTGGGCTCAGGCTGGAGATATTTTCTCTCCAGCCTTTTTTTAAAAAAGGGAGAGAAAGAATTATCTTTATTTTCGTCCTTATAGCAGCTCATTAATTCAAAAACCTTAGTGACCAATTTGACCAATTTATTTTTTATTGAGGACGTAGAGGTTTTTGATATTAAAATAGTAGAATGACCAATGTTTATATTATTGTAAACATGTACAGAAAGAAGAAGGGCATAAAAAAACAATGGATCCATGTTTACTTCGCTGTACAGAAGTTCAAAGAATTAATAAAAGATAAACAATTTTTAACTTGGGCTTTTAATGTCATGGTTATAAGTATTCCAGGTTGTGTGGGAGGGATTATTGCATTTCTAGACTTAGATGCTCGTTGTAAAATAAATCTTCTTTTTATAGCAGTAGGATTATCAATAGTTATAATAACTCTTCATTTTATTAGATTACTAAGTATGAAAAAAATAACTCTTAATCTCAATGGTTCTGAAATAGAGGCTTTTGATATTACATACAAAAAGGCAGATGGAGATGGGTAAGAGGGATTGTACAACAATGGATCTACATTTACCTTCTAGTACAAAAACACAATCGTGAAACAAACTTTATTCATTTCCTTTTATTAGTTTACATAATATATATTCTAGGAAGTTAAGAAACAGATCCATTTATCCAGTCTCAAAATTAAGTATACTTATCTTATTGAGATAAAATAAAAAAATCCAACGTTTAAGCGTCAGATCTTGTTTGTTGATTGATCAAGATATTTTATGATCTTCGCAGGATTTCCACCAACGACCACATGAGATGGGACATTTTTGGTGACGATGGATCCAGATGCAATAACTGCATTGTCACCTATGGTGATACCTGGATTAATAATGGCACCTCCGCCAATCCAAACATGGTTCCCAATCTTCACCGGTTTACCAAATTCAATGCCTTTTGCTCGTTCAACTGGATCAAGGGGATGTCCAGCCGTATAAATATGTACATTCGGACCTAATAAACAGTGACTCCCAATGGTAATTTTACAAACGTCTAATAAAACAGCATCAAAATTCGCAAAAAAATGCTCTCCAACTTCGATATTATATCCATAATCACATTGTAATCGTCCCTCGAATACCACATCTTCACCGGAAGCACCTAACAATTCCTTTAAAATGGCACGTCTCTTCTCTGGTTCATCTGTTTGCTGATATGCATATGTCAACCTTCTAGCTTTTTCACGATCTGCCCTAAGCGTTCGATCATTTGATTGATAGTATTCTCCTTGAATCATTTTTTCTTTTTCACTATTCACTTTGATCTCTCCCCTATTTGAAAATTGATAGGATTTATCTTTTCAACTACATCACAGCATTAAACAAGTTTTCAGCAAAATAATCCTTAATGTTATTTACGAATGAAGAAGTCTCATTTATAATCGAGTTGGTTTGCGTTATTAACTTATAGAATATCAGATATGAGGGATTAGATGGAATTAAAGTGGTATAAAGCGATAATCGTTATTTTTACAATGTCCGGGATTTCCATCTCTACTTGGTTTTCACGGACACCAGAAGTTCGAGATATTTTACAAGCGAACACAGGAACAATGGGACTCATTTTACTCGGATTATCCGTTGGATCGATTGTTGGTCTTGTTCTTTCCAATCTATTTGTCCGTTCAAAAGGCGGAAAAGTGGCCATTGTGATCAGTTCCTTTTTGATGTTCACTGGATTCATCACTCTTGCCATCGGCTCAACAGTCCCTTCTACTCTTGTTGTCACTGCTGGGCTTTTTCTTTTCGGGGCTGGTTCAGGCATGTGCAATGTGGCAATGAATTTAGAAGGAACCGAAATTGAGTACAGGATCCATAAAACCATCCTACCTATATTACATGCCTCCTTCAGTATCGGGACTTTAATTGGCGCTGGTGTTGGAATTCTGTTCATATATCTAGGTATCTCCGTGATGATTCATTTAGTGATCATTGCCCTGCTTTTCTTTTTCAGCATTTTAGTCTGTACACGGTTTATCCCACACGGCACAGGGAAAGATCAGCATGAGGAGCAGCCGGAAGAACATCACGAGACTCAAAACGCTTGGCTGAATAAACGAACCGTCTCACTTGCAATGATTGCCTTATGTCTTGCATTTGTAGAAGGCTCTGCAAATGATTGGATTCCTCTTGCGATGGTGGATGGCTATCAGGTGTCACATTCGATGAGTACCGTCATCTATGCATTATTTTTGTGCGGGATGATTACTGGTAGACTGATCAGTGGACAATTGATAGATCGCTTCGGCAGAGTGTTATTGCTAAGGATCGCCATTCTTTCAGCTGCTGTCGGATTATTCCTCGTGATTTTAAAAGTTTCCCTCGTTGTCTGTATGATCTCGATCTTTTTATGGGGACTGGGCGCTTCATTAGGCTTTCCACTCACCATTTCTGCAGCTGGTGATGACAGCCGATATGCAGTCAAACGTGTGAGTATCGTGACCTTATCTGGTTACACAGCTTCACTCGCTGGGCCCCCTATTTTAGGGCTTCTCGCCAATGAAGTGGGACTACTCAATGCGTTTATTTTTGTTCTTTGTGCGATATGTATTGCAGGAATTTTTACAAAAGCTGTTGCAAAACCTCATACCGCGCAATCTCACTAAAAAGTACTATGGTCGTTTGACCATGGTATTTTTTTAACGAGAAAATTGAAACCTTTCATACAATGAAATAGTCTGATCCATATCCTCACGTTTATCCCTTTATGAAACAGGGAAACTGAAAAAATAACACTTTTCAAATAACTGAAAACGTGATAGAATCATGAAAATAAACAGGAAGGGGTGAGAAAAATGAAAAAAAATGTGCTGTTAACTTTAGCCGTTCTCTTCATAGCCTTTGCAAGTTTTCATTTGTTCTCAATGCCTCATTCCGCTCAGGTGTATCACCATGCAAAGGTGATTGCTGATCAAGAATCACATGAAATGAACACCGTTCAAACAACGGATGATGAAAAGAAACATGTGAGCACAGTATTTTTCACATTTACAGCCCTACTGATCATTGGCAGTATGACAGCTGGATTTGCACGCATCACGTATACTGATCGGTTTGACCGGAAAAAGAAGCATTTACTTGCAGTGTTCTATCAATCTTCTTATTTTCGATTCGCTCGTGTCTAACCCAACCATCTATAGCAAGCAAAATTGGGAGGTTTTACACGATGTTATTTTTCTTAAGATTATTCATTCTAGGTCTATTCTCTGTGACTTCACTTTCTCTTTTCGTTTATCAAGGAATAGAAGTGGTGCATGCCATTACTAGTTTGTTTGGCAACCATGAGAGCTAAATGACCGAACTATAAATAACCCCCCTGCTTATCACAGGGGGGTTCGTTTTGTTTATTTATTGTTATCTGGGGTTGGTTCAAGCGACGGGAGAACATATGTGACCTCTCCCTGCTCATCCTCATCTAAAATAAATGATCCATTGCTATAACGATCATTTGCTCTCAGACTAGAGATATTTAACGGAATCATTGCACCCTTCTCCGTATCAATCTCAAGTGTGTCGTGCAGCCCTGCAGCAATCACCGTGATAATTCGATGCGGATTTTTCTTTAATTCTCTTAGCATGAGTACACCGCGTTTGGCTCTTGATGTTTTATCAAACTCCGAGAGGTTCATTCGTTTCACGGCCCCTCTATGTGTGATGAGAACAAGCACATGGTTCTTCGGATCAATGATCTGTCCAGAGACAACCTCGTCTCCTTCCTTCAGGTTGATTCCTTTGACACCTGCCGCTCTCGGACCAACAACACTCACTTCTTCTTCATCAAACCACAAGCCATAACCATTTTTCGTCGCAATAAACAATTCTTGCTGTCCAGTTGTGATATGAACATCTATTAGTTCATCATCACCTTTTAGATTTAAGGCAACGAGCGGTTTCGAATAGCGCTGCGCTTTATATTGATGAAGTTCTGTTTTCTTCACCATACCGCCTTTTGTAAAGAAGACAAGATACGACTGTTCATCAAATTCTTTAATTGGAATTGCTTTTTGGATGAATTCATCACGATCAATGGAGATAATGTTTGTAATATGTTGCCCCATATCTTTCCAGCGTATATCTGGCAGCTGATGAACCGGACAATAAATGTAACTTCCTTTATTCGTGAACAATAGAAGCACATCGGTTGTGTTCATTTCAAACTGATGAATCAACCTATCTGTGTCCTTCATGCCAAAGTCTTTACCGTTAGATGCGGCATAGGAGCGCTGGCTTGTCCGTTTGATATACCCATCTTTTGTGACAGTGACATACACGTCCTCTGAGGCGATCATCACTTCAAGATTAATCTTGATTTCCTCAATTTTCTCTTCGATCACAGAACGTCTTTCGTCCGCATAGGTTTTTTTGAGCTTTTTCAAGCTTGTGGTAATCACCTTTAGCAGCTTTTTCTCATTTGCCAAAATGTCTTCAAGTTCTGCTATACGCACATCAAGCTCACTTGCTTCTTCTCTTAATTGAGTAATGTCCGTATTTGTTAAACGGTATAATTGCAGAGAAACAATCGCTTCTGACTGTGCTTCTGTAAAATCGTATTTCTCTATCAAGTTGTTTTTCGCATCGCGCTTGTCATTAGACGAGCGAATGGTCGCAATGACTTCATCTAAAATAGAGAGTGCCTTAATTAAACCATCTACAATATGATGACGTTCTTTTGCTTTTCGAAGCTCAAATGCCGAGCGGTTCGTCACTACTTCTTTTTGATGGCCAATATATGCATCGAGCACAGTGGTCAGTGTCATTAAAGTTGGTCTTCGATTATATATCGCAACCATATTAAAATTATATGGAATTTGCAGATCTGAATTTTTATATAAGAAGTTCAACACACCGTTTGCGTCTGCTTCTTTCTTGAGCTCTACAACAATTCGAAGTCCCGTTCTGTCTGTCTCATCTCGAACCTCCGAAATCCCTTCAACCTTTCTTTCGATTCGAAACTCGTCCATCTTTTTAACGAGATTGGCTTTATTGACTTCATAAGGAATTTCCGTAATCACAATTTGCTGTCGTCCGCCACGAATGGTTTCAATCACTGCTTTTCCGCGGATCATAATCTTACCTTTACCTGTTTCATATGCCTTCTTAATGCCGTCCACACCTTGAATGATACCACCTGTCGGGAAATCTGGTCCTTTAATGACCGTCATTAAATCCTCGACCGTACAATGCGGTTGTTCGATTCGCTTAATGACGCCATCAATGACTTCCCCGAGATGATGCGGAGGAATATCAGTGGCATAACCTGCGGATATTCCGGTTGATCCGTTCACTAGAAGGTTTGGATACATAGCTGGTAAGACAACTGGCTCTTTGCTCGTATCATCAAAGTTTGAGACAAGTTCGACTGTCTCCTTGTCTAGGTCCCTTAGCAGCTCCGAAGCAATAGCAGAGAGCCGTGCTTCTGTATAACGCATGGCAGCAGGCGGATCTCCATCGATACTTCCGTTGTTTCCATGCATCTCAATGAGCACATTCCGCACTTTCCAGTCCTGACTCATTCTCACCATTGCTTCATAAACAGATGAGTCACCGTGCGGATGATAGTTACCAATAACGTTTCCGACGGTTTTTGCGGCTTTACGGAAGTTCTTATCTTGTGTGTTCCCTTCCGCATACATCGCATATAAAATTCTCCGTTGGACGGGCTTTAGACCATCACGTGCATCTGGAAGCGCACGGTCTTGAATAATATATTTACTATAGCGACCAAATCGGTCTCCAATCACTTCTTCTAATGGTAAATCATGAAATCGTTCTTGTTGTGCCATGTTTAAACCTCCTCAGCTAGCGACAAGTTTTCATTTTCAAGAATGTTGCTTTCCTCATCAAGTCCAAAGGCGACATTCTTTTCAATCCATTTACGGCGCGGCTCAACTTTGTCACCCATAAGCGTCGTGACGCGGCGTTCCACTCGTGCAGCATCGTCGATTTTCACTCTGACAAGTGTTCTGGACTCTGGATTCATTGTCGTTTCCCATAGCTGGTCGGCATTCATTTCACCTAAACCTTTATAGCGCTGAATCGTATACCCTTTTCCAACTTTTTTTAGTACGTCATCCATTTCTTCATCAGACCATGCATACTCTATGACTTCTTTCTTCCCTGAGCCTTTGCTGACTTTATATAACGGCGGGAGGGCAATAAATACTTTGCCATGTTCAATCAGCGGCTTCATATAGCGGTAGAAGAACGTGAGTAGTAGAACTTGAATATGCGCTCCATCTGTATCAGCATCTGTCATAATGATAATTTTGTCATAATTGATGTCTTCTACATTAAAATCGACACCGACACCACCACCGATGGCATGGATAATGGTGTTGATTTCTTCGTTTTTGAAAATATCAGCAAGCTTCGCCTTTTCTGTGTTAATGACCTTCCCTCGAAGTGGAAGTACCGCTTGGAATTTTCGATCACGCCCTTGCTTTGCTGAACCACCCGCTGAGTCTCCCTCCACTAAGTACAGTTCGTTTCTTGCTGGGTTTCTTGATTGAGCAGGCGTCAATTTCCCGCTTAATGTCGCTTCAGACTTTTTCCGTTTCTTGCCGCTTCTTGCCTCTTCCCTTGCTTTTCTAGCAGCTTCTCTCGCTTGCTGCGCCTTAATGGACTTTTTCACAAGAAGTGTCGCTGTTTCCCGGTTTTCTTCAAGGAAATAGGCAAGTTTTTCAGAAATTACGGCATCGACAGCGGATCGTGCTTCACTCGTCCCGAGTTTTCCTTTTGTTTGTCCTTCAAATTGCAGCAGGTCCTCAGGAATTCTCACAGAAATAATCGCAGAAAGCCCTTCACGAATATCAGTACCTTCTAAATTCTTATCTTTTTCTTTTAAAAGGGTCACTTTGCGCGCATATTCATTAAAGGCTCTCGTCAACGCTGTTTTCGCTCCAGACTCATGGGTACCCCCATCTTTTGTTCTGACGTTGTTGACAAAGGAAAGGATATTCTCTGAATAGCCATCATTGAATTGAAAAGCAAAATCTACTTCAATAGACTGATGTTCCCCTTCGAAAGAGACCACTTCACTGAGTACGTCTTTTTCTTCATTTAAATAAGCAACAAATGCTTCGATTCCCGTCTCATAATGAAAAGTTTCTTTTACATCATGTCGTTCATCGATGAGCTCTATGTTTAATCCTTTCAGTAAAAAGGCTGATTCTCTTAAGCGCTCAGATAACGCATCAAAGTTATAAGTGGTAACACTAAACATTGTCCGATCTGGCTTAAAGTGAATTAACGTGCCTGTCTTTTTCGTTTTCCCGACTTTTTCAAGTGATGTCACAGGTTTTCCGCCATGTTCAAAGCGCTGGTGATAAATAAAGCCGTCACGTTCAATTGTGACAGTCAGCCATTCTGACAGTGCGTTTACAACAGAAGCCCCTACACCGTGAAGTCCGCCACTTGTTTTATATCCGCCTTGCCCAAATTTCCCGCCTGCATGCAGGACCGTTAAAATGATTTCAGGCGTTGGTTTTCCAAGTTTATGCATACCAGTAGGCATTCCTCGCCCTTTATCCTGAACGGAAATGCTGTTATCTTTATGTATTTTGACAATGATATGATTTCCATGGCCAGCGAGCACTTCATCGACTGAATTGTCTACGATCTCATAGACGAGGTGATGGAGTCCGCGTGAATCAGTTGATCCAATATACATTCCCGGACGTTTACGGACCGCTTCAAGCCCCTCTAGCACCTGAATAGAATCATCGTTATAATCTACTTGCTGCTTTTTAACCAAATGCTTAATCCCCTTTCACTAACAAACATAACCGGTTCATCATCAAATATCTCTTTAAAATTCATGATGATCATGCTGCTCATTACTGTCTATTTAATAAGCTGCATCATCATCATGCATGTATGATTCATCAACACATGCTCTTTTGCACGAATATGAAGATTATTTGTTCTGCACTCAGAACTCGAAGTCCATTATAAACAAGACTGTTTCATAAGCCAAATGCAATATTATGCTGATTTTAGCAAACGAGAACATTCGTTCTTATTTATTTTATCTCTCTTTTTCTCCTTATGCAAGGTCATCGGTATGTCCCTGTCGCCTTATTTTATCGCTTTCTTCTAGAATCGCAAATATATTTCTTTACAAAAAAGTAAAAACCCTTGAAAAAACAAGGATTTTTGACGATTTAATGAGTTTTTGTCATTGCATGTGCAACCTTGATGCACAAATCCATTATCGCAATCTTACCATTTTCCTCAATCAGTCTTTTCGCTTCTTCGTGATAAATGCCTTGCTGGGCCCAAAAAACAGGTGCATCTATTTCAATAAATTCTTTTGCTACGTCAGGTAAATATTCTGAACGTCTAAAGACATTCACGATATCAACAGGCTCTTTTATATCTTTTAACGTGGCAACCGCTTTCACTCCAAGTGCTTCATCAATGGTTGGGTTAACCGGAATAATCTCATAACCGGCATCCTGCATCGCCTTTGAAACCATAAAGGACGTTCGGTGCGGCTGATTTGATAAACCAACAACAGCAATTCGTTTGCTATCCCTTAAGATACGGCCAATTTCTTGTTTGGTAGGATGATTCATCCAATCACTCCTTTCCTTCTATTTTAGCGAATTTCCTTCCTAAAAACAAAGTTGATTTCATCTGCCTGCTATTTTTTCATAAAAGATGGGCATGTTTTTCTTAAGATCATGTTAAAATGTAAGACAAGAGGGAGAATATAAAGGAGATATGCAGATGTTAATTGCTTTGATGTTTATTTTGGCTTATCTTCTCGGCAGTATTCCATCCGGTCTTATTGTCGGGAAAGCTACAAAGGGAATCGATATTCGTGAACATGGCAGCGGGAACCTAGGTGCAACGAATGCATTTCGGACACTTGGTGTAAAAGCAGGATCGATCGTCATCACTGCCGATATATTAAAAGGCACGCTTGCTTCAGCACTACCGTTTTTCATGCAACTGGACATCCATCCCTTATTAGCAGGAGTTGCTGCTGTCGTTGGTCACAGCTTTCCTATATTTGCAAAATTTAAAGGGGGAAAAGCAGTCGCTACCTCAGGCGGTGTATTGCTATTTTATGCCCCATTTTTATTTGTTACGATGATTGCTGCTTTTTTCTTATTTTTATACATTACTAAATATGTTTCTTTATCATCGATTTTGACTGGGGTTTATACATTCATTTACAGTCTATTCACTAAAGACTTATTCTTGATTATTGTTGTGGCTGTTCTTGCTGGCTTTGTGATCTACAGACACATCGCCAACCTCAAACGAATTATTAACAAAACGGAACCGAAAATCAAATGGCTTTAGCCGTTTAAAAAGAATGAATACGTGGTAAAACAAAGGAAAAGCTGTTTTTTACATTCTGCATTTCGAAAAACAGCATGACTTTAAAAAGGAGCGATCACATTGAAATTAACGATAAAAGATGATGCACTGAATTGGTACAAGGATGAACTAGAATTAGAAAAAGGTGATCATGTTCGCTTTTTTGTCAGATATGGTGGGTGCAGTCATGTACAAAAAGGCTTTTCTCTTGGCGTCGCAAAAGATGAACCTCAAAATGCCGGCGCAACCGCTGAAATAGAAGGCATTACTTTCTTTGTTGAAGAAAGTGATATTTGGTATTTTGACAACCATGATCTGCATATTGATTATAACGAATCCGTAAAAGAACCAGAGTTCCATTATGAATAAACAAAAAAGATACCTCATCCCTCGGGTATCTTTTTTGTTTTATACATCTATGTGTAATCCGTACTCCTGAATGTTTCCTATAGACCGCTCTTTTTTCAGAATTCTTTTTTGTACATCACCAATCAAATCAAAGTGAGGAAATCCCTCTCGTTCATGAATCCATTCTTTTTTTAAACCGTGTTTTTCTCCCCACGCCATTAAGTGTTTCAAATCCTGACAAGCTGCTTTTGTTACAGTATTAGCATGTGGAAAACGGTCGTCTAGCCAATAGTGTGTTAAAAAGGCGATTTCACCTTGCCGAACTGCCGATTTCCATGCGTTTAAATCATGTCTTTTGATACCAAAGGCCATAAATTAAACCTGCTTCTTCGACTGTTCATATACTTTGTGCCATGCCGGGAAGGCTTTTCTAAATTGAATGGGTCTAAAGGTGTCTTTGTCCACACAAATATGCGAGGTCGTCCCTGTGATGGCTATTTGACCATCAGGCTTTTGAATTTCATACCCGTATACTGTTTTTACGCCATTATATTCTTCGATCCATGTATGGACTGTAGCGATTTCACCATATAACAGCGGTTTTTTATATCGAACCTGAAGATCGACAACTGGTGCTAGAACACCATCTGCCTCTAGCTGGGCATAGGAAAATCCAAGTTCTTTAATTAACGCCGTTCTACCGACTTCCATCCAGATTAAGTAATTCGCATGATAGACAATGCCCATTTGGTCTGTTTCTGCATAACGTACTTCTATTTCTTTTTTTGATACATACACGTGTTCATCGCACTCCTATCAGAACCTAAAGTCTCTGTCATTTTACCACATTCCAAAAGGTTCTTCTAAAAAGAGGCAATAAAATAAACCAGGAATCCCTGGTTTATTCAGTATAACCATTTTTTCTTGCAGCCTCTTCATCCTTTATCTCCGCTCGCATGGCGTCAATACTGATTTTACGGTTTTCATTTTTTTGCTTAATCATCTTTTGCTCTTCCTCTGTTGAAAGAGCCATGGCTGCTTCAGATTCATCTATATTTTCAAGTGTGTTTTCAATCATATCTTGCAGCTTCTCAACATTGTCAGAACGATCGTCTGGATGTGGCTGATACGACTTGTTATTCATATTTCTTTCCCCCCTGTTATTCCCCTTTTGTTTGAATGACATCAGGTTGTTCATTCGATTTATTATGCATCTTTTTACCTTTATTTCGTTTATACGCCACAGGTTTTGTCCCTAAATGGTCCGGTGTAAATTGTGCTTGTTTATCATGCTCTCTACCCATCATACATCCCTCCTCATCTTTAGGATGAACGAAAACGGTAAAATCATAACTTATTTCTGTCGAAAACGCTCTTCCAACTTTTCTTCAAGCTGGTTTAAAAATTCTTCATTGCTCATTAATTCTTTTTTATTTTCAAGCAAAAGCTCTTCAAAAGTCCGTCTTTTTCTTCTTCTCATTCCATTCACCTCCACGTATTAGTCACATTTTCGCCAAAACATTTAGAAAATAAGCAAAAAAGCTGAATCCTTATAGACCCAGCTCTGTTTCGATTTCTTTTTTTGTTAGCATTTGATGCTTGACGGACATGATCCGTCCTTCTTCATCTAATATGTAGGTTGTTGGATATGAAAGCACCTGATATCTGGCTTGAATACCTTTTTCATCTAATAAAACCGGGAAGCTTAAGCTTAATTCGTCTTTGAATGCTGCAATATGATCCACACTCTTTTCAGTCGTGGTCAAATTCACTGCAAGAACTTCCACTTGATCATTCTCACTTCGGATGGCATCTAAATCTGGCATTTCCGTTCTGCATGGCTGACACCATGTTGCCCAAAAGTTAACGAGCACCTTTTTCCCGCGATAATCAGCCAACGAAACCGTTTTGCCCTCTAGGGTCTTTAGCTGAAAATCAGGGGCTTGATCCCCTTTTTCTAGACCAATGGCAGGCTCTTTTTCTCCAAATAGATTCCATGCAAGTAAACCAATCAACACAAGTAAAACAGCACTTGCCATTCCTTTTTTCCACATGATTGATCCTCCACTATTATAAAAAGAAGAGAAAGCTTGCGAGTGCCCTCTCTTCTTTCACTTTATTAATGATTAGCTAATTTTTCGCGCAATACCATTTGAAGGATACCGCCATGACGATAGTAGTCAATTTCAACTTCACTGTCAAAGCGAACAATGACTTCAAACGTTTTTGCATGACCATCTGCGTCAATTGCTCTCACAGTGATAAGATCACGCGGTCGAACTGTTTCATCAACATCCACTTCAAACGTTTCTGTTCCAGTTAAACCGTAAGTCTCTGCACTCTCTCCATCTTTAAACTGCAATGGAAGGACACCCATAAAGACAAGGTTACTTCTGTGAATACGCTCAAAGCTTTCAGCTAGAACAAATTTAATACCCAGAAGGTTTGTTCCTTTTGCAGCCCAGTCACGTGAAGATCCCATTCCATAGTCCTTACCCGCTAAAATCGCAAGGCTCGTTCCATCTTCTTTATAACGCATGCACGCATCATAGATGGAAGTGACTTCACCAGTTGGCCAATACGTTGTATAGCCACCTTCTGTTCCTGGTGCAATTTGGTTTTTAATACGGATGTTTGCAAATGTACCTCTCATCATGACATGGTGATTCCCACGACGAGATCCATATGAGTTAAAGTCTCTAGGCGACACGCCTCTTTCTTGCAGGTATTTACCTGCAGGTGTGTCCTTGCCAATCGCTCCAGCAGGAGAAATATGGTCAGTTGTGACCGAATCACCAAACTTAGCGACTACACGCAAGCCTTTAAGCGGTTCGACTTTACCTGGTTCAACGGACAGGTTTTCAAAGAATGGCGGGTTCGCAATGTAAGTTGAATCTTCATCCCATTTGTACAATGCATCATCCGTCGTTTTAATGTCATTCCAGCGATCATTGCTGTCAAAAACAGTTTCATATTCTGAGCGGAAGAGTTCAGGTGTGACAGTGCTTTTAACGACACGATTGATTTCGTCCATTGAAGGCCAAATGTCATTGAAATAAACGTTCTCACCATTTTTATCAACACCGATAGGATCTTTTGTTAAGTCGATATCAACTGTCCCTGCAAGGGCATAAGCCACAACTAATGGCGGTGATGCAAGGTAGTTCCCTTTAACAAGCGGATGGATACGTCCTTCAAAGTTACGGTTTCCTGATAAGACAGAAGTGATCAGCAGATCATTTTCTGAAACAGCATCTTCAATTTCCTTTTCAAGCGGACCAGAGTTCCCGATACATGTTGTACAGCCATACCCGACAATGTTAAATCCAAGGTCTCTTAGGTACGGAAGAAGCCCTGAGTTCACAAGATAACCTGTGACCACCTTTGAACCTGGCGCAAGTGACGTCTTCACATAGTTTGGTACCTTCATGCCAAGCTCACTTGCTTTCTTGGCAACTAGGCCTGCACCAATCAGCACGTAAGGGTTCGATGTATTCGTACAGCTCGTAATCGCTGCAATGGCAATCGCTCCAGTCTTCATCACAGCTTTTTCACCGTTTTGAAGATCGAACTTGATTTGTTTATCAAGCTCTGATTTTTCTAAACCAAATCCTTGGTTACCAGCTGGACTGACAAGGTGTTGATGGAATGTGTCTTTCATTTCAGAAAGCGGAATCAAATCCTGTGGACGTTTTGGACCAGACAAGTTTGACTCAATTTGAGAAAGATCGATTTCTACGATGTCTGTAAAAATTGGTTCCTCAGCATCTGGCGTATAGAATAATCCGTTTGCGCGAGAATATTCTTCAACGATATTAATTTGCTCTTCATCACGTCCAGTTAGACGAAGGTATGCAAGAGCTTCCGCATCTACAGGGAAGAAACCACAAGTAGCGCCGTATTCAGGAGCCATGTTAGCAATGGTTGCACGGTCTGCTAATGGAAGCTGCGCAACCCCTGGTCCGAAGAATTCAACAAACTTGTTGACAACGCCCTTTTCCCGTAGGACTTGTGTGACTTTTAGTGCCAAATCTGTTGCTGTTGTTCCATTTGGAAGTTCACCGACTAGCTTCGCACCAATAACCTCTGGTACTGGGAAGTAAGAAGGTTGACCGAGCATACCCGCTTCAGCTTCGATACCACCAACGCCCCAACCAAGCACACCGATCCCGTTAATCATTGTCGTATGTGAGTCAGTACCAACTAGTGTATCTGGATAAGCAATGATCTCGCCATCTTCTTCTATCGCATGCACAACACTTGCAAGATACTCTAAGTTCACTTGGTGAACAATTCCTGTTGCAGGTGGGACAGCTTGATAATTATTAAACGCTTTCTTTGCCCAGCTAAGGAAGTTGTAACGCTCTGCATTTCGTTCGAATTCTAAATCCATGTTAATGTTCAAAGCATCTTCCGTTCCAGCTTTGTCAACTTGTACAGAGTGGTCAATGACAAGGTCTACTGGAATTTCAGGGTTAATTTTATCAGGATCTCCACCGACATCAGCCATAGCTTTTCTTAAAGAAGCAAGGTCAACGACGGCTGGTACACCCGTGAAATCTTGCAAAATGACACGAGATGGTTTGAATGGAACATCAATTTCTTTTACCCCGGCAGTTCCCCATTTTGCCAAGTTCTCGACGTGTTCCTTTTTGATCACTTTACCGTCTACTTGGCGAAGCACTGATTCTAATAGTACCTTAATGGAATAAGGTAGCTTAGAAACATTTCCGATTCCTTGTTTTTCAAGTGCTTCTAACGAATAATAGTGATATGTTTTCCCATTTGTCGAAAACGTTTTTCTAGATTGAAAAGCGTCTTGTTTAGCGACTTGCTGTTGTTTCGACATGTCCAAAATCCCCCTTTTGATGATCAAGATCAATTTCAACTCTCAGAAAAATCGTCGTATTTCACCACAATTTTCTCACAATTTCATCTTAAAACAAATTCATACATAAGTAAATAACAATGCTTTTATTATATTCAATAAGTTTACCTTATCATTAGGAAATGATTACTCTTCATAAACCGATCAGCGCACGTTCATACTAATGGTGAGGTGATCAGACATGACAAAACGAAAAGCCAATCATACGATTGATGGTATGAACGCAGCCAATAGCCAAGGAAAAGGTGCAGGCTATATCGAAAATGACCAACTTGTTCTAACAGAAGAACAAAGACAAAACAATAAAAAACGCAAAAAAAACCAATAAGAAAGGAGCTTGACCTATGACAAATAAAAACACAGGTAAAGACATCCACCAAAACTCTCCGAAGGAGCATCAAGGTGGGCAACCCGAGCCTTTATCCGGCAGTAAAAAAGTGAAAAATCGCAACCATACTAGACAAAAACATAACACACATCACGATATGTAAACTTCCCCGTTCTTTTTTAGGTCTTTCACACATTTCACTTCTGAACATATGATTTATTATGAGATGTGATGGAGGAGTGTATATGGAGAATGAAAAGCAATTGAATTCCTCTGATTTTCTTGAAATAGATGATTGGCTCAATGTATTAATGGATGACCCCTTTGCGTGGTATGATGAACAGCTCCCAATTGATCTATATGAAACAAGCCGTGATTATATTATCGAGTTGGATACCTCCACCTTGTCACTCACTGATTTAAAGCTAACCTTTGCTGGACACGAGCTTGTCTTAACTTACGTGATTCAGCAGCCTAATGGGGAGGAACAGCACATTGAAAAAAGCATGATGCTTCCTTTTTATTTGAATGACAAAGAAATTGACACAGAGTACGAAAACTGTATTTTATCAATCAAAATTAAAAAATATACTCATCGCGAAGAGGCGGCTTTTACCTTTCAAATGCCGCACTTCAAACAGTAAGAGCCCACCTTCATTCAGGTGGGCTCTCTTCCGTTCGTTTCAAGTCAATCCCTCTTGCGAACCGCCATGGCCAAATAGTAGAGTCGCTATACGATAATGTATTCGTTTTCTACTATTTGGCTTGGGTGTTTCTAGTAAATAGGCGTCTATGAAGACGTTTAGACATTTTTGTTATTTTCTTCTATCATCTATTCATGTAAAATGTAATAAAGATAAGGGGTAAAAGGAGTGAGAACATGTTAAGCGGCTGGTTTTTGTGGTTGATTCTCTTTTGGGGTACGGCGATGATCGGATTACTAGCAATCGGTGGCTTTTTTATGTTTCGCAAATTTTTAAAGAGATTGCCAAAGGAAGACGGTAAATCAGAGCTTGATTGGCAGGATGAATATATTCAAAAAAGCCTTCACTTATGGCGAGATGAGGACAAACAACTGTTAAATGAACTTGTACTACCTGTCCCAGAGCTATTTAGAGATGTGGCTAAAGAAAAAATCGCCGGGAAAATTGGCGAACTGGCTTTAAAAGAACAGGTTGCCAGTATTAATTTAGATTTAATCATTCGAGGGTATATGATGGCTACACCTAAACGTGATCATAAATTTTTACTGAAACGACTACAAGAAAAAAATATTGATTATACACCATATGAATCTTTATTAAAATAACCTCCTTTTTTGAAAAGGAGGTTTAATTCATTTGCACCTGCTGTGCATCTAATTGTTTCGATATCTTTCTAAAGGATAAATACATAGCGACCCGCCATGGCACAATCATTCCAAAGGCAAGTATCCAGAACATCCCGCTTAATGCGCCGTAATCAATCGATGTACTTAAGATGGTCTTCAAACCAATACGAAGCACAAGTAGACCAATTAGGATGAAAACAAATGCTTTTGATCGCTTTAAGTAAATGTCATTCCCTCTAATTTCAAACTTCGATGTTTTAATTAAAAAGATGGAGAAAAACATCCCCACTGTGATGGCCTCGAGGAATTCAGCTCCAGTTACTTGAAACATAGGAACAAAAAACATCAGTGCGCCAGTGCTCATGAAAATAGGAGGCAATATAATTTTTTTAGCGGTTGCCGGTTTTGCAGAGGATTTAATTCGAATAAACATTACAGCTACGGCCATACATACTGCAATTATCGAAGAAATCACGATCATCATATCAAATCATTCCTTTATCCTTTAAGGTCAGCCTATGTATAATATACTCCAATTGACGAGAAAAAACCATCACTGCCACTTTAGGAAACGTTGTCAAAAACCTTTAAATCCTCCAAACAAAGAAGAGAACATAATAATGATCCACGTAAGAAGGTCAAAGAACAGCAAGATCCCTACCACAATCATAATGATCCCGCCTATTGTCATGATCAGTTGCTGGCGTTTTCTGATCCAAGTCAGTCTCGTAATGAAAAAAGAGAGAACAAAAAATGGGATAGCAAAACCTAACACATATGCGATCATATAGGTCACAGCGGACTCTGGATTGTTGCTGGCAAGTGTGATGACAGCTGATAAAATTGGGCCAGTACATGGTGTCCACCCAGCAGCAAAACCCATTCCAATCAGAATCGATCCCAAAAATCCAGCAGGACGATGTTTGAATTGCATTCTTTTTTCTCCCATGAGAAAAGATGGCTTAAACACACCCAGTATCATAAAACCAAAGAAAACGATAAGAATGGCACCAATTTGACGAATTGCTTGATGATATTCGATAAAAAACGAACCAACAAGCGATGTCCCGAAGCCAATCGCAATAAAAATGACCGAGAAACCAATTAAAAAGAAAAGAGTATGAAGCAGACTCCTCCTTCTAAGCATCACTTTCTCTGATTTCACTTCATCTATACTCACACCTGTGATATAAGATAAAAAGGCAGGATAGAGCGGCAGACAGCATGGCGAAATAAACGAAAGAAACCCTGCTCCAAACGCCAAAAAATAATTAAGTTCTGACAAAAGAACACCCCCTTCTTACAATATACAACAAGAGATGACAAAATCATTTCATTTTTTTTACATCACCTTAATAAAGATGGTCTATTCTCTGAAAACCTTATATAATTTAATTTGACATCGAGAGATCGAATCCTTTAAATTTGAAAATAAACCTTAAAATGGATATAATAGAATCGATTCTTTTTATCAAGATTTGCATGAAAGGAACATGACTTTGGTAAAAACATCATTATTGACTCAGATTGAAGAAAAAAGAGAAGAGCTGATGAAAGTTGTCTTGCATAATGGGATGACATCAACAGTGACGATCGAACATAGCCAGCAACTAGATCATCTCCTCTTACAATATCAACGACATTTACATTCAAACTCAGCCAACTAACTTATATCTATAATGAACAACACCATGCCGCACGATTTTAAGAAAAGTTGATATGTATGACAATAAACGAAAGCAAAAGCCCCTGTTCACTTGGGGTTTTTGTTTTGTTTGCATGATTCATTTAATGCCATAATAAAAACCACCTTCCCTGCTCTTATGCAAGTACAGTGGCTTTAATTGTCTGATGAAGGTGACTTCAATAAAGTCCAGACAGTGCTTGTCCATCCTTTATTACCATGTTCCATCTATGATCATAATATCGTACGTATTATTTCGCTTGGTTGTTCATGGCTTTCATCATTTGATTGATTTTCTTTTGGGACGGTTTCATGCCCATTTGCATCATCATCATTCGAAGCATTTGTTCATTGATTGGTGGATTCTTTTTCAAGTAGCTCATCATATACTTCCGAGCAATAAAGAATCCGAGTGCAACTCCTGCAAGCAGTGCAACGACGCCTACAAGGATGACAACCCATAAATCCATAATTCTTCCTCCTTCATGTTGTCTCGTATAAAGTGTACTAAACAAAAGGCTATTATACAACATTTCACGTTCAAATTTATTTTTTTAAACAAAATTCCTCACTTTTACCGGATTAAGCCACCCATGCTTCTTTGATCCAAAGTCCATCGCTAGGAAACAGGGACTAATTTTTCTCAGCACTTCAAAAAATACTGCTTCTGCCTCATAGCTGCCTGTAGCAGACATTTGGATATAGCGATCTTTGATAATGAATGCTGCTGTTCCTTTTCCATCTGGTAAAGAGGCGCTGTAAATTGAGCCAATTTGCGTATAGTGAATATTGGTTAAATTGCTCATTAATCGTTGATGCATATGAAAAGCAGGGATTCGTTTCGTCACATAATCCACTTGCTTGACTAGCATCACTAACTCGTCGTCACTGCGATTCGTCCAGTGTAACGATTCAAACAAATGATACAATATTGATTCTCTACCAAAATAATGATTCGCAAATTCATCCTCAATCCAGTAAATATAATAATGACGTTCCATATCTATCCCTTCCTTTCACATTTCGTCAATTTCGTTAATTGCTTGTATTATACAAAAATGTGAAAGAAAGAATTGTCTATATATGAAGCAAGAAGAAACTAGTTTTGTCAAAAAAACAAGAAAAAAGAAAAAAGTTTGCAGAGCTAATGGAAATGCTCTGCAAACAGATCGCAAAAAAAGTATGCGGTTTGAAGAAAGCTTATTTATTGAGCTTCGCTTTCACACGGCTGACAACATGGCTAACAGTAAATCCGTATTTCTCCATGATGGTTTCGCCTGGTGCAGAAGCACCAAATTTGTCAATTGCAATTATATCACCGTCAAGACCAACATAACGATCCCAGCCTAATGAAGAACCCATTTCTATAGCGATACGCGCTCTCACTGCGTTAGGAAGAACGGACTCTTTATATTCGTCAGATTGTTGATTAAAGCGATCCCATGCAGGTAGACTCACGACAGAGACGCGGATGCCTTCTTTTTCAAGTGCCTTTTGTGCATCAATTGCTAAACCTACTTCAGATCCTGAAGCGAGTAGAAGTGCTTCAGGTTGTGCATCTGCTGCTTCAACGACTACATACCCACCTTTTTCTACACCCTCGTATGCTTTTTCAGGTGCTTGGTCAATCGTTGGAAGGTTTTGACGCGTGAGCACTAGCGCTGTCGGTTTATCTGTTGAAGACACAGCCAGTTTCCATGCCGCAGCTGTTTCATTTCCATCGGCAGGACGAATCACAGAAAGGTTTGGCATCGCACGAAGTGATGCAAGTTGTTCTACAGGCTCATGCGTTGGGCCATCTTCTCCGACTGCAATACTATCATGTGTAAAGACATACGTGACAGGAAGTCCCATTAATGCAGCAAGACGAATTGCTGGTCTTAAGTAATCTGAGAAAACAAAGAATGTTCCTCCGAAGACACGAAGGCCACCGTGTAGCGCCATACCGTTTAAAGCCGCGCCCATTGCAAATTCTCTGACACCAAACCAAATATTCTTGCCCGCATAATTATCTTTACCAAAGTCGTCTGCATGTTGAATCGTTGTTTTATTTGATCCAGCAAGGTCAGCAGAACCCCCAATAAAGAAAGGTACTTGTTTTGCAATACCGTTTAATACTTCGCCAGAAGAGGCACGAGAAGCAAGACTTGACCCTGCTTCATACACAGGAACCTCTTGATCCCAATTCTCTGGAAGCTTCCCTTCAATGGCAAGCTTCAGCTGAGCTGCAAGCTCTGGGTATTCTTTTTCATATTGTTCAAATAGCTCATTCCATGCTGCTTCTTTTTTCTGACCAGCATCTTTTACAGCTGTTTGGAAATGTTCGTACACTTCAGAAGGAACATGGAAATCTTCTTCAAATGTCCAAGAATAGGCTTCCTTCGTTAGCTTCGCTTCCTCGCTACCAAGCGGAGCACCATGCACACCAGACGTTCCAGCGCGGTTTGGAGAACCGAAACCGATCGTTGTTTTCACTTCGATTAGTGTAGGTTTGTCTGTGCTTTGTTTGGCTTTTTCAATAGCAGCTGTCACTTCTTCGATGTTGTTTCCATCTTTTACGTAAATCACTTCCCAATTCATTGCTTCGAATCGGTTTTTTACGTTTTCAGAGAATGAACGATCTAGATCACCATCTAAAGAAATGTCGTTTGAATCATAAAGTACAATTAAGCGACCTAAGCCTAAATGACCAGCAAGTGAAGCCGCTTCAGAGGAGATTCCCTCCATTAAGTCACCGTCACCACAAATGCTGTATGTATAGTGGTCTACAACATTAAATTTGTCTTTGTTATACGTTTCTGCAAGGTGTCTTTCTGCAAGAGCCATTCCAACAGCCATGGCAATCCCTTGTCCTAAAGGACCTGTTGTCGCGTCGATACCTTCTGTATGTCCAAATTCAGGATGTCCTGGTGTTTTGCTTCCCCATTGGCGGAATTGTTTCAGATCTTCGATGCTAAGGTTGTATCCGCTTAAATGAAGCATGCTATATAAAAGCATAGAACCATGTCCCGCAGATAATACAAAACGGTCTCTGTTAAACCAGTTTGGGTTTTGCGGACTTACGTTTAAGTGATTCGTCCATAATGCATAAGCCATAGGAGCAGCACCCATTGGCATTCCAGGGTGACCAGATTTTGCTTTTTCAATTGCGTCTATGGAGAGAGTACGTATTGTTGCAATAGATTTCAATTCAATCGTTTCCATATAAATCCCCTTCCGTATCTTGTGTACACCATTATCATAAATCTACTGTCCTTTTTTCACAACTATTTCACGCTGAAAATGAAGTAAATTGTCACATTTAGTTTATCTATCGATTAAAAACTTATACAAATATGAAAAAGATGAGAATATTATTCCCATCTTTTCAAATTTCAAGAAATCATGTCATTTAATGAAGGTTTTGATCTCTTTCTCTTTTTAATTTTTCTGGTGTGACGTCGTTTCCTTCTGGATCGACGATTTTGACAGTTTTAAGTGTATTTTTCACAGAAGAACGAAAAGCTTTTAAATATTCCTCTCTCAAATGCTTTTGCTCTGTTTTTTCAGCGTCCGATAAACCGGTCTCTTTCGACTTTTTTGAAAGCTCATTAATTCTTGCAAGCTGTTCTTTAGAAATCATGACAAACTCCTTTAAAACATTTTTTATACATACTACTAAATATCATTCATATTTACAACAATTCACACTTTAAGTGGAAAGACCTTTTTCGTATTCTTGATAGCGTCTATGTACCGTTGCCTTTGATATATCAAAACCGAGTGCTTGAAGAGTTGCTGCAATTTCGGCGAAAGTCATTTTGTTCTTTCTTAATCGAACAATTTCCGAAATCGGCACTTCGATACGCTCACGTCCAGGCGCTTGTCCTTGATGTGTTAAATTATGCTCAGGCTGATAGCCGCGCTCTACCGCTCTTTTCATACCTCGCTTTATTTTCAGGTTATGAATTTTCCGTTGATATTCTTCCACAATCCCTACAATTTCAATGACCATTTCATCCGCTTCTGAAAGTTCAAGCTCTCCTCTATGAAACACGCTATACACCTTTACTTTCTCTTTAAAAAGACAATGAAGAAGGGCTATTTTTGCTTGCCCTCTCCCAAGGCGTGTCTCATCTTGAATTAAGACAGCATCTATTGACTCTTCTTTCAGCGTCGCTAGCAGATCAAAAACGCCATCACGATCTAAATCATATCCACTTGCTTTTTCTTTAATTACTTTGACGACATTCATTTTGTGCAAATTGGCTAAAGCCAAAAGTTCTTCTTCTTGTCTTTTTAGCGAGGTTTCCTGTTCTTCTTTAACAGTACTCACTCTCGCATAAATGATTGCGTTCATGCTTCAATCGACCTTTCTACTGAACTGTTGCGAGTTGATATACGACTGGGTGTTCCTTTTTGACAGGTATCACAAGAACATCTCCAGGCTGAATGTTAACTGAAGCAAGATCATTGTGTTCGGTAACCCAGTCAATGAATGCATTTTTATCAATTGATTTGCTGTCGTTTACTTGATCAGCAATTCCCCAAAGAGTATCACCTGATTGAACCTCTATTTTAACATATTGATTTGTATCATTATGGCTTGTGACCGCAATAAGTGAGAGAAATATGCCAACGATGAATGAGAATAGCCCAATAAAAATAATAGATTCTTTTAACCTCATAATGTCATCCCCCATAATAGAATGTGTGTTCGCTGTTACTCATTATAAATGCGAACAAACGTTTCTGTCAAACGTTTTTTTCGAACCTATGTTTGTACTGTTAGGAAAAACATGCTATAATTTCTTTAAAATTGACGTTTTGAGGTGCAAAAGATGACGAAGCTATCAAAAAGACAACTCGATATCCTAAACTTCATCAAAGAAGAAGTAAAAAGCAAGGGGTATCCCCCATCCGTTCGTGAAATTGGTGAAGCTGTCGGTCTCGCATCTAGCTCAACAGTCCATGGACATTTAGCTAGATTAGAAACAAAAGGCTTAATTAGAAGAGATCCAACGAAACCTAGAGCGATCGAAGTACTAGATGAAGAGGAATTGAATATTCCAAAGAGTCCTGTAATGAATGTTCCAGTCATCGGTAAAGTCACAGCTGGTTTACCTATCACAGCTGTTGAGAATGTAGAAGAATACTTCCCTCTTCCTGAGACATTTGCAGCGCCAGATGAACAAGTATTCATGCTAGAAATTATGGGAGAAAGTATGATTGATGCGGGTATTTTGGACAAGGACTATGTCATTGTCCGTCAGCAAAGCACTGCTAACAATGGAGACATTGTAGTCGCCATGACAGAGGAAGATGAGGCAACAGTCAAACGTTTTTATAAAGAAGATACACACTTTAGATTACAACCAGAGAACCCATCCATGGAACCGATTATCTTACAGAATGTGAGTATACTAGGTAAAGTGATCGGGGTATTTAGAAATATTCATTAAAAAAAGCCGGTATTTCATCAACTGCTGATGAGATCCGGCTCTTTTTTTACGAGCAAGAATATGCGAGAATCCTTGAGCTCGGGAAGGAGCCAAAAGTAAAATTCGGCCATATAAAACCGGTTGTACGACCAAATGGCTGTGAAGAAAGCACATACATTAAAAATACTTGACCATTTCTAAGAAACACAATGGTCCAACGTCTATTACATCCAGCAGCAAATTGAACCGTTTGCTGACCGCCACTTACACTTTGTTGTGAAATGAAAGGCTGCATACTTTGCGGCTGAGCCAAAGCTTGCTGATATTGAGACAGAATTTGCTGTGAGGGAGCCGGTGGAGCTGACTGACCGCCTGACCCTTGCCCTTGGCCAATACTTCCTCCTCCGATTGGAAAGCCTGGAAGCCCTCCTCCTTGAGGACCAGGTAACGAAGGCCATCCAGGAACCTGCCTGTAATATGAGTATCCACTCCACATACCTTCATACGGATTATACATCTAAACACCACTTTCTTAGACATTCATCACGACAGTATATGCGCCCGGCAAAAAAAGAGTGTAAATCTTCAAAACAGAAATTTTTCAAAAAGACGTTTCATTCTCCTTTAGAACGGTTAAATAAATAATAGGAATAAAAAAATGAAAAAGTGAAAACTTTTCGCTCACTCAAACGTTATATAAACAGAAAGAAATAAAAAACATTTCGATTTAACACTTGTAATCTTTCTGTAATTATTGTAACATTTGTAACATAAGAAGTTTTCATTTAAAAAAGGAGGCAATCGCCTTGAAAAAATTATTTGTTTTATTCACTGCTCTTATGCTAATGATCTCTTTACAAACAACTACACTAGCCTCTTCCAAAAAAACAACCAATTTGACCAATAAAGAAGCGTTACATATTGCTCTTGATGCAAGAGAACACTTTTGGAGTGCCATGTCAGGTTACAAAGTTAATGAGCATACAGACTACAAATTAAAATCATTTACTTATAAAGACATGACTTACAACTACCTATCTAAAACATTTGATACAAAGAAAAAACTAAACAGCTATTTATCTCAAGTTTTCACGCAAGAAGCGATCACTCAAGGTTTAAATGACTATCAGTTCATTGTTCATAAAGGAAAAATGGCTGTGCCAGTCGGTGATGGCGACAACATGCTTAACTGGGATCAAGCAACACCTAAACTCGTCTCTAAGAAAAATACCCTTCGCACATATGAATTCACAGTACCAACACTTGATGGACGCAAAGTAAAACGAACGGTCACGTATAAAAAAGTAGACAACGAGTGGAAAGTAACAAAAATTGACGCTGTAATCTAAAAAAACAGGCCATTTATCAGGCCTGTTTTTTTATGTAGGGATCACTTCAGTCATGCGATCCAGTGTATGAGCAATTGATGATGCTGTACGGAACTCATGGAAAGGAAGTCCAAGCTGAACGGCTGTTTGAGCAATTTCTGGTCGAATACCTGAAATGGTCGTCTCCCCCCCTATTAAACGAAGTGATGTGACAAGATCAAAAATTTGATGAGCAACCATGACAACACCGGCCCACATCTTTATTTGACGATGAATAAAATCCTTTGTCCATCAGAATAACTGCTTATCTGGTGGCCTACCCAAGAACCCGCTCCTCTATTATCTGAGGGACTGACATATTGAACACTTGCCCCCTTTCCCCCTTCTAGACAAACTGCCATCGGCCATTCATCACGGTCAAACCCAGGTTTTGTTGGTACACCTTTTAAAGATTCCTGCCTTCTGCTATCTGCTCCATTCCTGTCAATGGTACACACATATGAATGTCCATTTTGAATCGCTTTTTGAATATGACCACCAGTTTCAGGATAACGTTCTTTTGGAAATTGAATGACATGATCATAACGATCAGCCCCTGTTGCTTGCTGATCCTCACCAAAAACACCTAAAAAGGAACCTATCCATATCGCTAAGCATAGGACTCCAGCCGTTAACCAGCCTCTTCTCACCTTCAAAAGCAGTCATCTCCTCATACAATGAAAGATATTGACTTGATAAAAACAAGTCATCGTTAATGTATGAGTAATTTTAAGGAGACATGTGTATAGATGAATCGTTTATGAAGCTGCAAAGTGAACACGTTATGTTTCACATAAAAAAGCTTGTCCCCCTTTAATGGAAACAAGCTTTAAAGATCTATCTTTTATTGTGCTTTCGCAAAATTGATAAATTCAACAAAAGCGGCTGTGGCTTTTGGTCCTCCATTGATCGTGCCGTTTGAATATCCTGCGTTATGCACGCCGACGATTTGTTGACTTTGGTCTAGCATCGCCGAGCCAGAATTTCCGCTAAACGTATCAATTGTATAGTATGCGAGATTCGTATCTTCTCTTGTTACAGAACCTGACATCTCCCATTGTGACACTTTGCCTGTCGATCTCATTTTATCACCAGGATAACCAGAGATTTTAATCGTTGTCCCTGCAATGTTTGTGACTTGACGAATCGAGCGATAACCAACTGTATTCCCGATATTCGTATCTGTTTTAATCACTGCAAAGTCATACTGACTTGCGCCTGAATTGATATACCCACTTGGCACATAGAACTCTGTCATTTTTGCAGAGCCGTTTACAGCTGTTCCATCATTCATGCCTGGATACACAGAGCCTTTTGCACTATAACTTTTCGTAGACGTGTTATACACACAGTGTCCGTTTGTCAGAATTTTGTTAGGTGCAATGAGGGTTCCTGTACAACTAGACCCACCAAACGTAATGTAAGCGATAGAATTGTATGGAGCGACTCTCGTGTTCGCTACTTTTGTTCTACCATCTTCTCCAATGACCACTTTTGTTTGAAAGTCTTTTAAATATTTAGTCAATGGTTTGATTTTTTCGCCAACTGTGGAAGATAGATCATCAACTCTGTCGAAGGATGAAGGGGTTTTTAAATCATTGTGGAAATCGCTAGAAGAAATCACCTTTCCGTCAGAAGTCACCATGTCATAATCAGTCGTTAGTACTGAAGTAGAAGTGGCATGGGCAATACTAGGCACACTTAAAGCACCAAAAACGAGTAGAGTAGGGATTAATTTTTTCACCTTTTTCATTATATTCCTCCTTAATGTCCTATATCAAAAATCATACGATTGTTTCATATTGGAGTAAATGAGAGAATATTCACATTTTTCACAAAATATTTCATTTTTAAATTAGGTGTTTTGGAACTTCCCTTTGTAAAATATTTCTATCCCTTTCTATGAAACAACAAAAAACCGCCAATATGGCTGGCGGTTTTTCTATTTGTTAGCTCCATACATCTTTTACGTATCGATTTTCATTCGTAAGCGATGTGAGCCAATTTTGGGCGTCTTCTTTTGCGCATTGTTTCACAGTTTGGTAAATATCTACTAATGTGGCTTCTACACTTGGTGCCATCATTTTCCCATCTCCGCAAATATATAGATAGGCACCTTGATCAAGTAAATGAACCAGCGTGGCGCCATCTTCTTTCATCAAATCTTGGACATACACTTTATTGTCTTCGTAACGAGAATATGCCCGGTGGATGGTGACAATTCCTTTCTCTTGTGCAAGCTGCATTTCTTCTTCATACAGATTATCTTCATTTGGATGGCGGCAACCAAAATAAAGATGCGCTTCACCTAGTTGCTTCCCTTTACTTAGCCAGTGCTCTCTTGCTTGAACAAACCCTCTAAAAGGAGCGATTCCTGTTCCCGGTCCGATCATAATCATTGGGATGTCAGATGCAGGAGGTAACTCAAAGCCTGCCTGCGCCGCATGCAAGAAGCAAGCCACTTCTTCACCTTCTTGTACACCACATAAATAGTTTGATGCAATGCCAGCATACTCCCCCCGGCCGCTCCATGCTTCACCTTTCACAACGGCTACTGTGATGCTAACTAGTTGTTCCTCTACCTTTGGCGAACTAGAAATCGAGTAATAACGGGGCTTCAAGGCTGGTAAGAGTGATAAAAATTGCACAAATGGTAGCTCACAAGCTTCATATTGTTCTAATAAATCGAGCATGGTCACACGTTTTTGTAACACAGCGGTTTGGTAGGATTCACCCGCCATTTGTTCAAGCTCAATGCGATGAGGCGGGCATACCGTATATTTCGCTAGCTCTCTTAGTTGCGTTCGTGTCGCAGGCTCTTGAAGCTCTACGTGAGATGCTAGTAATTCACCGATTTGAATCGGCTGATCCAGCGGTAAATGACTCGTCTCCTTTTCAGAGGAAAGCTTCATATATTGCGAAGCATCTAGTTTGAATCGATTCGTCACCCGCTGCACGAGTGCCTCACTATTTTTCGGTAAAATGCCGATGTGCTCTCCTTCTTTGTATTCTTTCCCTTCAGGCAATTTCAGTTCGATATGCCTTGTTTGTCGGGGACTTTTTTCAGTTTGTAATTCTTGATTTTTTAACACAACAGCTGAGAAAGCGCCGTATGTTTTCGCGACAGGTCGTTCTACTAGCTCATTTGTATAGGTAAATGAAAGGGTTGGCTTGTCTTGACTTTCCTCTTGGAAGGTCAAGTCAAATTCGTTGGCAAGCTCTTCAAATACCGCTTGCTGAAACCGTTCTTTATCCTCATCCATATCACCACTGGCATCACCTTCACTTAATTCAGTCATGCGCTTTGCTCCCTTTTTTTCAAGTGCTTCATCAATGAGACGAGGAATACGCTGATAAGTGCTCGCCCAATTTCGATCACCACATCCAAAGACCGCATATGTCACATTTGATAAATCATGCTCCCCATCCTGCGTCACCCACTCTACAAATTGTTTCGCATGGTCAGGCGGATGCCCGTTGTAAGAAGCGGTTACGATCAGAACTGCTCCTTCCTCTGGTAACTGACGAGTATAGTCATCGAGCGGGGCAATCGTCACATCAAATCCTTTTGCTTTTCCATCGTCAGCAAATTCATTGGCCATTTGCTGTGCGGTGCCTAGATTTGACCCATATAAGACCAATAGAGGCGTTCCGTGACTGGCTACTTTTGGTGTGGTAGAAGCTGCTCTTTTTTTTGGTTCTTCCTTTGGTGGTGACATAAAGAACGGCTGCTTCCTTGGCCGCACTTTGATTTTAAAATCATTCGGTTTAATCGTCAGGGATTCCGTTAAATCCAGCTCATATGATGTATGATCAATCAATTCTAGGTGATGTAATACCATGGCCAATACGATGGTGGCCTCATGAAGCGCAAATTGCATACCAATACACGCACGCTGACCATTTCCAAAAGGTTTATAGGCATGCTGAGGAATATGTTCTGGATGCATAAAACGCTCTGGTTTAAATTCATCCGCATCCTCCCCCCAGACGGTTTGATCACGATGCAATTTAGGAAGCAACACGCCAACGCTTTGATTTTTTTCAATCGGATATTTTCCTCCGATGACTGTGTCCTCTTTCGCATAGAGCATGAAAGCAGGTGCAGTCGGCCAGAGACGAAGGGCTTCATTTAAAACCATACGTGTGTAGCTCAGTTTTTGTACTTGCTTGAAAGATGGCATTCCACCTTGCAGCACCTCATCTGCTTCCTGAACAATTTTTTTTAGTTTGTCTGGATTTTTCAGTAAGAAATAAATAGCAAATGATAGCAAACCACTTGTTGTTTCGTGACCCGCGATTAAGAATGTAATGATTTGGTAACGGATATTTTCATCCGACAATCTCTCACCTGTTTCAGGATCCTTGGCATGCAGCATAAGGGACAGCAAATCATCTCCTCGTACATTTTGTTGTTTCCGCTCTTTAATAATGTCATCTACCAACTGCTTCATAAAATCGACATTTTGCTCAAATTCTTTTTTTCTTTTGATCATAATTTTATCGGCAATCGGCAATCGGCTAGATTGATCCATCGCTTCGTTTAAACCGTTTAGCATACTTTCGATAAATGGATGCTGTTTTTCTTTATAAAAACTGTTAAAACGAAAATCGAAGCCACAAAGTCCGATTGTATCAAGAGTGAGTTTAGTCATATCTTCAGCTACTTCGATCTCCTCATCATGACCTAACCTTTGCCACTTTTGAACGAGCTGTGTGGCAATATCCAGCATCATATGATGATACCCTTTCATCGCTTGCTGACTAAAGGCTGGCATTAAAATCTGATGAGCCTTTTTCCAGTTCGGTTCTTCTGTCCAACTAGTAAACAATCCATCCCCTGTAAATGCTCTTACTTTTTCGAGACTAATCCCAACATATTTATCAAACCGGCTCTCGTCACACACTTCACTGACAAGTTCATGGCTTGAAACAAAAATAGTTGTTTGACCGGTAAATTCAAATTGAAAAATCGGTCCTAATTCATCTGCCAGACGCCAGAAGGTTTGAGACAGCTCTCCCTTTTTTAATAGGGGGATATTTTTTAATGGTCCATATGTTTTAGGTTTTGGAATAGTAGATATTTGTTTCATGTGCCCACTCCCTTTATATCATCATGATGCAACGCTAATGGCACGCCATAGACATTGCTCAACTTCCTCAAGAAATTCAATGGTTGGCTCTTTTTTCTCAGCAAGAATCTGTTTATGCAATTGTACAAAAGCGCCAAATACGATGGATAAAATGGTTCTCCCAGAGAGATTCGGATGGATGCCATCTTTTCGCCCCTCTTCAAAGATGAGAAATAATTCATCTAACAAATGCTGCATTTTTTCTTTACTCTTCTCATCTAAATAATGTGACCGTTTATCAATTTCTAAAAAATATAGCCCGCTTGGGTTCTCCTTTGTAAAGAGAACCAAGCAATAAAATACATGTTTGAAGTAAGCCCGAATATTGGTTTGCGGATCTGGGCTGTTTGTGTTCATTTTTTCGATAAATGAGGTGAGGCTTCGTTGATACAAAATATTGACGAGCGCTTCCTTGCTATCAAAATAACGATAAATTGTACCAGCTCCGACGTTTGCTCGTTTTGAAATCATTGGCATCGTCGTGCCATCAAAGCCTCGTTCAATAAATAATTCAAGTGAAGCTTTCATGATCTGTTCTTGTTTATCAGTGGGTACGGCCATTTCATCCCTCCTCTTCTTATTAGGAATGAACGTTCATTCCGCAAATGACATATTATATTGGTATTCTAATTTCTTCTTCTTATACTTAAACATACTTATTTTTGTTCGTCACTACATTTTCTGAAAATAATAATAATTGAGAAATGATACCTAGTTATCTTGCATCCAAAGGACTTATAAATATTGGCAGAATGGTGACACACAGGTGTCTTGGGCACTACACAGTCATTCCTGATCTATTGGAGAATGGATGTGATCGTCATATGTGTCAATGTATAAGCTTCCGTTACTTGCACGGACCGCATATACGACTTGCTCTAAGCTGAGTTGCCTTTTTTTGAGTTCTTCATCAACCCATTGCTCAGTCAATTGATTTTCATGAATATTTTTTAAAATGAGCTTTCCATCCATAATGACCTCAATTGGCATATAGCGCTCTGCCTTCATCCAAATGTTGAGATCTTTTCTTATAATATTTTCAAATGACGGATATTTTTTCACTGACATATGTCCATCTGTTTCGATCATCGCAAATTCAACTTGACTAATATCAAACACATCTTTTTCTCGAAGTTGTTGATTTAAATAATCAAGCGTATACCTCATGCCCTTCATATTCTCTTCAAGGATTTTACCATTTTGTATAAGAAGCGTTGGTTTTCCCGCCATAAACCCTCTCACTTTCCGGTTTCTTAAAGCCCATAAGGAAATGATATAAATAATAAACACAAGCGTCACAAAAGAAATCGTTGTATGATGCAGCGGCAAGGTTGTATTAAACGCAAGGTTTGCCGCAATTGAGCCTAAGCTGATTGCCGCAATAAAATCGAAAATATTCATTTGGGCAATGGTTTGCTTCCCAAGAAGACGTGCGCCACCGAATAAAATAGCAAAAGCAAACATCGTCCGTAGAATCACTTCTATGTAATCCGGCATTTGTCCATCCACCTTTCAATGACATCAAAAAGAGTTCTTTCTATAGAAAGAACTCTTCTTAGGTTATGCATTTATTTCGTCATTATTCGGTTGAGCCGCTTCTCCTCGCTCAAATTGAGATCGTAACTCAATAATAGACAATTGTCTCACGACCTCTGGCGCCTGTTCCAGAAGCCATGTGTAGAATGTTGCTTGCTCCGCTGTTTGCAATGCCTGCATATATTTTTGGGTAGGGCGTTTTTGAGCGACACGTTGCTTAAGAGAACGCATCTGCTTCCAGAATTGATAATAAGGGAGCTTTAACTTTGTCATAAAGCCTCGACTATCCTCAATCACATAGCCCTCTTCTTTGATCGACTGATCATATACTACGGCCTGATACCATTTATAGAAAGATGTCCAATCATGAAACACAGCAACTTCCTGTTTGCATGACATTCCAAGCTGTTCACTCAATCTCTTCACTTCTGCAAATGGTGCTTTTTCATAGGTCAACTGACGCTTTACTATATCAAGTAAAATGAGTTGATCTTGATCATACGAGATAATATGCGGGTCTTTAGCTGGCAAAATGACTTCAAACACAAGAGATACGTTATGATCACGTACGTACGATTTGATGTAATCTACCTGCACATCGTCAAAGGTTTCATAAAACAGCTCTTCTACCCAAGTGGCATGCTGATTTTGTTTGACATGTGACGTATACGATTTGGAGGTGAAAACCAATTCGTCTTCCATTTGGTTGAAGCCAACAGTTCCTAAGTACCCATTAGCTTTATCGTAAATCTTGACTGGAAATTGAAGATGATTCACTAAATGCTGCATTCTCGTCTCTGGACGCTCATCAATATTAAAAAATTTATTATAGCTCCTAGAGACAATCTGCTTAGTCGCCATATTAACAAACAATCCTCTTGCCTTCACATTCACATCATCCCATCGACGTTCACTAAATGCCTGTTTCGTGAAATTAAAAGAAGAAATATGATGTGGTAGCTTTAATTCCTGTACATAATCATGCTGATCTAAGTGTGCTAAAAAATCATCTAATGTGATATCTGACTGAACAGACATCAATTGTTTTTGATTAGATGCTCTGTAAACAGGATTCTCAACCTCATGTGTCTCAATGCCATCAGTAGTGATTTTCACCACACGCAGGTGACCACCAAATTCAACTTGACCTTCGAGGTTATAAGACCTTTCTGCAGCTTGAATAGGCAGCCTGTATAAATTACGATGTCCGTGGATTTGAATGATGTCCGAGCCAGCTGTGTTTTGAACAAATAAGTGGTCAATGTCATCTGAATATTCACCTACACCATGAATGAGCTGCTGTGTCGATACATGAAGAAGTTCTTGTGGCAAATGAGCAAGACCTCCATGGGTAACAAGAAATGTCTGGCTTTGGTACGTAAAATAAGCAAGCTGATGAAACGTTCTGACAAACTTCCTTACTTCTTTTAAATCAAAACCAGCTGCTTCAATTTCAGGTGCAGTATGACGGTTAAACATGTTACTTCTGACTGTTTCGCCATGTGCAAATCGGTATAAGTGCTGATCATGATTTCCTTCAATCACAATGACATTCCGGCATTCTCTATGTGCAAGCATCCATTCTAAAACTTCCTTGTTTTCTATCCCTCTATCAAGCAAGTCACCTACAAAGATATAAAGTTCGTTTTCTTTGATATCCCCTTGCAAATACGTTTTAAGGGCTGTATGGCAACCGTGAATATCACCAAAGACATGAATGGCTTCATATTGATCAAAAGATCTAGGCTGATAAGTCATCACAAGCGGATATTCATCTGGCTGCAAAACCGTCACCCATGACGGTACCTTTTCTGTTTTTAAACGTTCGTTCATTTGATACAAAACAGACTCTCTTACGACTTTGTGTGATTCTCGCGAGCGATTTTGTAACAAGGCTGTTTCTAGCGGTACTTGCGTGAAATCCACGATATATACCCGGTAACGATACGACGTGGCTAATGATTTATATTGAGAAATTGATTTACTTGTGACATGTGTCGCATCAATCACAGTAAAGTCCCCGCGTTCCATACGAGCTGTGAGTAAATCAAATAATAAAGACCAGACTTTATGATCATGTTTACTTGTAATCTCTGGTTTCCCATTGATAGATAACTGCGGCGGCTGAGTCAACAGACGGATATAATCAGCTGATAAAGTATATGGTTCTAAGCCTTGCTGTTGAATCCATGTTGATTTACCTACCCCTGGGAGACCTCTTAAAAGGACTAGAGTTCTCATGTTGGTTCTCCTTTAACGTGTGATATTTTTACTATTATAGATAAAATATGGATAAATCTCAATCTTTTTTTGATTATGGTAATATATAGATAGTCGAGGAGGTGCGCACATGTCCAATGAAGGGAATATCACATTTGCGTTTGGAGATATTGCGTTTCAATTATTTTCTTTTCTATTTATCGCATTGATCGTGACAATCATTGTCATAGCTGGGCGTAAGTTCAAAAGGAAAAGAGATGAGCTAAAAAGAATAGAGGCAAGATTAAATCACATAATTGACAAAAACCACTTAAAAGAATAAAAATCCGGCTTTCAACCGGATTTTTTCGTTTTCATCACAACTCCTTGACGCTGCTTCATTAAAAAGAAGAAAACACCTAGCAGGACAAGAAATCCGCCTAACATTTGGATCAGTGTTACCTTTTCTCCAAGAAGCAAAACAGCAAGGATTGTTGCTCCAACAGGTTCTCCTAATATACTCATTGAAATCGTTGTGGCATTGACATACGTTAAAAGCCAATTGTTAATCACATGAGACATGGTAGGAATAATGGCGAGTAATAAAAAGATCCCCCACTCTTTCCCAGAGTATCCTGTAAAAGGCGTATGCTGAAGCATGTTATATATAATTAAAAAAAGACCAGCAAAACCAAACACACAAAAACTATAAATCCAATGAGATATTTTCCTCACAGCCTGTTGACCAATTAATAAATAACAAACAACTGCAATGACACTTAAAAAGGATAAAACATCCCCTATAATGGCCTCTTGGCTATGTCCTAGATCCCCCCACCCAATCATCAGCGCACCAACGATCGCCGCACACATGGTCAACACAGCAGACATTGTTGTTCGTTCACGATAAAGAAGAAATCCGCCTAACAGGGACACGATTGGCTGAAGCGCAATGATAATTGTTGAACTTGCCACTGTGGTCAACTTTAATGAGCCAAACCACAAGACGAAATGAAGCCCTAAAAAAAAGCCAGATAGACATAAAAACAGCCATTCTCTTCGCTTCATCAACAGAAATTCTTTTTTTCGTGTGAGAATAAACGGTAACATTAAAATGGCTGCAAAAATCATTCGATACATACTTAAAATCGCCGCAGGTGCATTTGACCATTTGACAATAATGGCTGAAAACGAAATAGCAATAATTGAAATAACAAGCGGCATAGCAATTGACTTCTTTGTGGCGGTTGTATTGATTTCCATCAGCAGCTTCCTTTACATCAGTAGTAGATGATATATGTCGTCATCTTACTATGTCGATTAGCCTATAGGCAAGATCCTTTTTTTCAACACTCATCAAAGAAAAAAGAGCCTTCATCTCGAAAGCTCTTTCTCATCATCTATTAACAGATAATTCGCCCGCACCGGGCCATGAACACCGACCACTAAATTCATCTCAATATCTGCCGAATTACTTGGACCTGATATAAAATGAATAGCTCCTTTCGCCTGATCTCCCTGCTCAACTGCCCTATTCAAAGCTGAAGCAGCTTGAATCATTCTAGGCACAATGGTGCTTTTCTCTATACAGACGACATACATCATCGGTAAAAAATGCAGGGATCTGCCTTGACCTTGATGAGATTGCAGTACGACCGTTCCTGATTCTGCAAGTGTATAATCACTGAACACAATTCCATATTTAGCTTTTTCTGCTTGCAAGATATTTTCGTTCCTTGGTGCACGTGCATCCCAGCTAGTAATTGAGATCCCATCTGTTTGCATGCGTTCAAACATCGGGTGAAAACCATATTGTTCAAATCGGCTATCTTGTGAGGTGATCACAGGACCTTCTCCAGACTCTGCCATCATGGATCGTAAGGCATATGGTGCTTCCTTTGGAGTCGTTTCGGTCACTTTTGTGTGAATTTGTTGACACTGTTTCTTGAATTGATCCACCAATTCTTCTTTAGTAGAAAATGTATTTGTCTCCCACTGCACTTGATGCTTCCATTTGGGACGCTGAATGGATTGGGAATGGACTTTGCCTAATTGATGCTGGATTTGAGCTAAAAAGTCATCACGATGGGTAATGCTCCCCTTCATTGCCGCTCCTCCTTTTGTTTCTTTTTCAACCAATCTCGAAATCTTTCTTTACTCGGAGCCGGCAGATCACGAATATCTGTCCAATTCTTTAAAGGCCCCATTCCTTTTGATATACTTCCATTTGTTGCCATTCGGTTCATCACGACAGGAGCAACCTTTGTGCCAAATTGGTAGATCTGCGGAGTCGATGCGCCCATTCCAAACATTTTCATCGCCATCAATTCAGCTTTGGGTGCCCTACCTTCTTTTTCTACGATGACCTGTCTATGTTTGATTAATAGTTCGTGGAGTGGAATTTTTACAGGGCAAGCATCCGTACAGGCTGCGCACAAACTTGACGCAAAAGGAAGCTCTTGGTAGTCATCATAGCCGCCAAGAAGAGGCGAGAGAACAGCGCCAATCGGACCCGGGTAAATCGAACCGTACGAATGTCCGCCAACATGCCGGTAAACAGGACACACATTGATACAGGCTGCGCACCGAATACATTGCAGAACGGGCTGAAAGGCTGTACCTAATATATTCGATCTCCCATTATCAACAATGACCAAATGAAACTCTTCTGGACCATCTCCCTCTTCTTCTTCTTTTGGCCCTACAACAGAAATATAACTTGTTAATTTTTGACCGACTGCACTGCGGCACAAAAGACCGACGAGTACATCTAGTTCCTCCATTGTTGGGACAAGCCGCTCCATCCCCATAACAGCAATATGGGTCTTCGGAATCGCCGTAACAAGGTCTGCATTGCCTTCATTTGTGACAAGACAAATCGATCCAGTATTGGCGATGGCAAAATTGCAGCCTGTTACTCCAATATCTGCTTCGAGGAATTTTTCTCGTAATATGGCTCTGACAAAGCGGGTCATGTCTTCAGGGGTGTCTGACATATCATACCCAAGCTTTTCATGAAACACTTCCCGTATTTGTTCCTTCGTCATGTGAAGAGCAGGTGCCACGATATGTGAGGGCGGTTCATGGTCATCAACTTGCAGAATATATTCACCAAGATCACTTTCGATCACCTCGCAGCCGATCTCTTCAAGTGCTCGATTCAGTTCAATTTCCTCTGTGACCATTGATTTAGATTTCACGATCTTTTTGGCCGCTTTTCTTTTCGCCACCCCTTGGATATACGCCGATGCCTCTTCCTTTGTTTTCGCAAAATAGACGTGACCTCCACGTTCACTCACATTTTCGCTTAACTGAAATAAATAATCATCAAGATGCGCGAGTGTATGCTGTCTGATTTCCTCGCCAAGTTCCCGCCACTTCTCCCAGTTGCCAAGCTCTTCGCTTGCTGTCATTCGCCTTTTGTAGAGTCGCTCCTGGGCCGAGGAAACAGCTCCTCTCATGACAGCATCCTCAAGCCCTTCCCCTATTCGATCTTTAAAGCTCTTCTCCCCAATTTTCATACTCATATGACTTCCCCCTAGCGTCAGTGACTATTTAATACTTCTGCTATATGCATCACCTTGATTGGTTTATTCAAACGGTCTATTCTTCCGCCGATATTCAGCAGGCATCCACAGTCCGCACCAATTAAATACTCAGCTTCAACTTCCTCTATACTCGTTACTTTTTCATCCACCATCTGCTCAGAAATCGGCATCATTTTCACTGAAAAGGTGCCGCCGAATCCGCAGCAATTCTCTGCCTTTGGCAAAGGGATCATGCTCAAGTCTTTGACATTTGATAATAATGTGAAAGGAGCATTCTTAATTCTAAGAAGTCTCGTCATGTGACAGGATGTATGATAAGTACCTTTACCTTTGAGACGAGCCCCTACATCAGTTACATGTAAGATATCTACTATAAATTCCGTGAATTCATATGTTTTGGACGCTAAGGCCTCTGCCCGTGCCGACCACACTAGATCATCTTTTAAAAGACGAGGATACTCTAGAAACATCGCCTTGCAAGAGCCTGATGGCGTCACAACATATTCAGCTGATTCAAATGCTTTGATCATATTTTTTGCTGCTTTGATTGTTTCTTTTGTATAACCGCTGTTAAAGGCTGGCTGTCCGCAGCACACTTGTGCTTCTGGAAATTCAACTTCAACCCCTAGCCGCTCTAGCACCTCGACTGTTGCCTTTCCTACATTCGGCTGTATTGTGTCAATTAAACAAGTCACAAACAAACTGACTTTCATAAGCGAACTCCCCTTCAATGGCGTGGTTATATTCGATCTGGTCATATGATGGTAAATAAATGTTTGTTTTTTCATTTTAATCCCAAATTTCAGAAAGTTCAATGTGGTGATATGTCTAAACTCGGATATCATGTACTGTTGTTCATAAAAAAACGCCCTGATTTACAGGGCGTTCAGGACTGTTATTTAGATATTAATTCACGAATTCCTTCTTGAATTGGTGTAAGAGATCGGCCTAATAATCGTTCGAAATCATTACTTTCGACAGCTAAGGCACCATCACGAATTCCGCTTTGAATCTCCTTGACAAACGGCACGACTTCTTTTGGTACACCACTTGATGCTAGCAATTCTCCATATGACTCCACAGACACCTGCTCCACCTTGATCTCTTGATCGTTCACTTCACTGACGATTTGAGCAAGTTCCGTGTGTGTACGGAGCGGTCCTGATAGTTCATATATCTCTTGTTGATGCAAAGGAGTAATGAGGGCATTTGCCGCCGCTTCTGCGTAGTCATTTCTAGTCGCCCAGCCAACTTTCCCTTCACCAATAGGGCTTAAAAATGGTGCGCCGCTGACTGATGCCAGAATCGTGTCTTTTTCATTTTCTACATACCAATTGTTTCTTAAAAACACATAAGGGATACCAGAGGTCAAAATGACTTCTTCTGTTTTTGCGTGGTCATGAGCAAGGACAAGCTGACTCTCTCTAGCATTGACAACACTTGTATAAGCAATAAATGCCACATTTGCTGCTTTCGCCGCTTGGATGGCAGCCGTATGCTGCTGCACCCGGTCTCCATCAGCAGTTGATATGATCAAAAGACGATCAATTCCTTGAAATGCTGACGCAAGGTTATCTGGCTCAGTGAAGTCTCCCTTACGCACATCCACACCAGCTTCTTTCAAATGTAATGCTTTTTGCGGGTCACGAACGCTCACAGCTATTTGGTCAACCGATACTTTTTTTAGTAAATGTTGCACGACCAACGCTCCAAGTTGTCCTGTTGCTCCTGTCACTAATAATTTCATCTGTTTGTCCTCCTCATTGTTCAATATAACGGGGCTACTTGATATGATTCAAACAGCAAAAACACGTATCAGATGGTGGGTATATCTCATTATAACCAGATCGATTACAACGAGCAGAATAAAAAAAGCTCAGGCCTTGAGCTTCTTTTATTCTGCCTCTGTCAATAATTGCTTGATTGTCACTTGGCTTAAATGATGTTCAAGCGCTGACTGTGCTTCTTGGAGTTCATGGCGGAGTCGTTTATCCATGATTTGACCAATTGGACATGCGGTCACAGGTTGATGAAAGTGGAATAACTGTTCATCCTCGGTCACATCCACAGCCTGGTACACTTCTAACAGCGTGATATCCTCTGCTGGTTTTTTTAAGTAAGCACCACCTACTCCGCGGCGAATCTCAATCAATCCTGCACGTTTGAGCATGGCCATCATCTTTCGAACAATGACCGGATTTGAATTGACGCTTTCTGCAATAACATCACCCGTACATTCTCTTGGAACACCTGCAATAAATGACAAAATATGAACAGCAATTGAATACCTGCTGCTAATCTGTTTCATTCAATCACCACCGTTGTAATTAACATAGTTACAACTAGGCGGATTGTCAACTCTTAAACGGATTCTTCATTCTGTTCCAATCCCGATATGTCATCATATCATGCGCATCTGCTGTATCAAGATCAAGTGGCGCGATGCATTCAAGTAAATTTCCATCTGGGTCAAGAAAATAAATGGCGGCATGAAATTGAGGTGGATTATCAAGAACTAACGGTTGCTGCTCTTCCGAAAAACCAAACATCGGATGGATGTTGATGCCTTTTTGTATCAGCCATGATTTTACCTGTTCAATATGAGACGTCTCGATCTGAAACGCCACATGACGTGTAGATGGATGATATGGAATAGCTGACATATCTGCCTTCCATAGTCCAAGCCAGCTCTTTCCTTTCTCAATCCATAAAAATGCAACTCGCTCATTCTCATACGCTAGTGTCAATTCTATTTTTTTGTAAAATTCGATAGAAGCCTTTAGATCACTAACTGGTAAATGGGCTTCATACAAACCTTTGATCATCATTCATATCACTCCTTTACTACCTTCTATTGTGCAGGAGCTGACGATAAAAAACCTCGGTATAACGATGTATTTTGCTCACTTCATTTGATTGAGATCTCTGTATGTTTGATCGATTCACGATGGGGGAACGAGTTTACATAAAAGAAAGGAGCATTCAACATGCCTTGGACAATGAAAGATTATCCCGCTTCATTTCAGTCGTTAGAAAAAACCATTCGAAAAAAAGCGCTTGAGATTACCAACAAAATGATACAGGAAGGCTACGACGATCATAGAGCCACCCCTATTGCGATCAATCAGGCGAAGAAATGGAAACAGAACGCCACTCAGAAGGAAATTGAGGCGTTCTTATCGAGTGGATCTGTCACACCATCTAAAAAGAGTCGTTCCTCCAGACCAGAGCTCTTGGATCATGCGCAGCATGTAGTAAAACATAAAGAGGGCTGGGCGATTCAGACAGAAAAAGCGAAGCGTGCTAGTGATATCAAAGAGACGAAACAAGCGGCAATTGCTCGCGCAAAAGATATTTCGTCCAAAAAGGGGACATCTGTCGTCATTCATCGAAAAGACGGCACAATTCAAGATGTCATAAAGCCGAAATAAGACCGCCGATTAAGCGGTCTTACGCATTCTTTTCTTTTTTTGTAGGAGCTTTTCTTTTCTTTTGGGCTGCCTTTTTGGTTTTTGCCGGTTTGGATCGGTCAATCGATGCCTGTAAGGCAGCCATCAAGTCAGTTACATTTGACGAAGGATCCTTTTTACCTGTCGTCTCTGGCTGAACGGTGTGTTCACCAGTTATTTTGTCTCCAATTAAATTCATCAGCTGTTCTCTGTATTCATCTTGATATGCCGCAGGATCAAAGGTGGTTGTCAGCTGCTCGATTAATAGAAGTGCTGTGTCTAACTCTTTCTTCACAATGTTCTCTTCTTTCGGAATGTTTGGTACATCTGAAACCTGTCTAATTTCGTCGGGGAAATGAATCGTTTCCATCAGCAAAATGTGTTCATAGCACCTTACGATGGCTAATTGCTCTTTAGAGCGAATGATGATTTTCGCTACACCGATTTTACCTGATTCTTGCAATGCTTTTCTTAGTAATGAATAAGCCTTGGCACCGCCTGAATCTGGTGATAAAAAATAACTTCTTTCATAATAAATAGGATCAATTTCCTCTATTTTGACAAAATCAATGATTTCGACGGCTTTTTCTTCATTTTCTTTCCTCAGTCTTTCTAACTCTTCCCCATCCAATTCAATGAATTTATTCTTGGCATACTCATACGCCTTAACAATCTGATCTGGAGCTACCTCTTCTCCGCAATTGGCACAAACTTTTTTATAGTTAATGGGCGTATGACACTCTTTATGCAGCTGCCTTAATTTAATATCTTTGTTTTCTGTAGCGGTAAACAATTTGACTGGAATATTCACCAGACCAAAGCTAATGCCGCCTTTCCATACTGTATGCATCCTAACGCCTCCGTTCTTTTCTCTTTACTATGTAATGTTTTCAAAAGACTTATGTATGTTTATGAAAATTTCATCCCAATCTAAGAATACATGATGCGAGGAAGTGACAAACCAAATGAAACCGATGCGATTAACTTCTGCAAATGACATACCGATAGGAAACGACTGGTTATATGAATTGAAATATGATGGCTTTCGAGCGATTCTTGTGTGGGAAGAAGCCGAGATTCTTCTTGAGAGTAGAGCAGGTAAACGGTTAAATGAAGCATTCCCAGAAATCATTGAACAGTGCAAACAATTACAAGACCGAATAGCTTCTTATTTACCACTGACATTTGATGGAGAGTTGGTCTTTTTACTGAGTGAACAAGAGAGCGATTTTGCGAAGGTGCAGCAAAGAGGAAGATTGAAAAACAAAAAAGCTATCCAAGTGCAATCCGAGCGGTTTCCATGTCATTTGATTGTGTTTGATGTATTGAGGAGCAGAGGCAAATCCATGATTGACTTACCGCTTAACATAAGAAAAGAATGGTTACAGCAAATGTTCCAAGAAGCAAAGCTCCCTTCTTCTGTACAGCTAGATCACCCTTCTTTAGTTCAAGTCATCCAAAGCCATCGCAGCCCTGGATACATGAAAGAACTCATGCTTACATACTTAGCAGAAGGACTCGTTGCCAAAAAGGCAGGGAGCAAATGGCATGACAATACACGCTCTAAAGAATGGTTAAAAATCAAAAATTGGCGATTTGTGTCGGTGATTGTCACCCAATTTGATCATGACAATGGCTACTTCCAAGGGTGTATCTATCAAGATGATGCGCTATTAGAGGTTGTCCAATTTAAGCATGGCTTTTCGAAAGAAGAAGAACATACCCTTCGTTCTTTATTCCAAACAAATGGACACCTTGTAGGTGCAGCGCAATATGAACTGCCCCCATCTATTTGCGTTCGTATTGCTTGTATCTCTTTTGATGGATCAACATTAAGAGAACCCCGTTTTTCTTCGTTCTTATTCGATGAAGATCCCTTAGCTTGTACATTTCAACAAATGTTAAAGCAGTTATATCCACTACCGTCCACGATGGAGGTTACTCATCCAGAGAAACCGATTGTGCCAGCACTTCACTTTAACAAATCAGATTACTTACTTTATTTGAGACAAGTGGCTCCCTACCTATTGCCTTTTTTACGGGAAAGACGGCTCACCTTAATTCGGTTTCCACATGGCGCAGGTGGAGAAAGTTTTTATCAAAAATCGACGCCTGATTACGCACCTGATTTTGTTGTCACAGACCAAGTTCAAGATATTCCATATACCGTCTGTAATGACCCAAACACGCTACTTTGGCTTGGCAACCAGCTTGCTATGGAGTTTCATATTCCATTTGAAACAAGAGATACTGATTGTCCTACGGAAATTGTGTTTGACTTAGACCCACCATCTGTCAATGAATTTCACCTAGCCGTTGAAGCAGCTAAGCGAATTAAAGCACTTCTAGACGGGTTGAATCTGACAGCTTTTATCAAAACGAGTGGCGGAAAAGGACTCCAACTCTACATTCCACTAAAGAAAAATGCGTTCACATATGAAGAAACCAGAGTATTTACAGCGTTTATATGTCAATTTTTATGTGAACAAGCACCCGATCTGTTTACACTGGAACGTCTTAAGAAAAACCGAGGCAGTCGTTTGTATTTAGATTACCTTCAGCATGATGCTGGAAAAACAATCATTGCCCCTTATTCCCCGAGAGGAAATGAGCAAGGACTTGTTGCAACACCACTTGAATGGAAAGAGCTGAATCATCAAAAGCTTCATCCATCGATGTTTACCATGCCTGTTGTCATCCAGCGCTTAAAGGAAAAAGGTGATCCGTTTCGCCGAATGAGACATTTGATCAATGACGATTCGTTTACCCATGTATTGCACCGGCTTCAAGACATTTTACCAGCCGATAAGAAGATGGACATACGCGGTCACTAAGCGTTACACTGATATATTAGATAGAACGAAAGGGATGACCATTTTGACCGCACATTCATTTCGACACATTGCTCTTCTCTTTTTATGTCTTTCCACAGGCATTGTGGATGTGATTGGCTATTTAAGCTTAGGGCATGTGTTTACAGCGAATATGACTGGTAATATTGTGCTACTTGGTGTTGCAGCAGGAAGTTCTTTGCAGCTCACTGCTATTCATTCTATAACCGCACTGAGCGGGTTTGTACTAGGTGTCTTACTTGCCATTGTAATTGGGAAAAAACACAAAAAAACGTTTTGGCCGCAAGCTGTCACACGCATTTTTGTCATGGAAGTCATCATTTTGCTTCTCTTTGCGCTCATGACCATTATCCCCTATACACAGGGAGCCTATTTCATGCTCATCATTCTTTTAAGTATGGCGATGGGCATGCAGACAACGGCCGCCCGTAAATTAAATGTGGCCGGCATTTCAACGACCGTTTTAACAAGTACCCTCGCTCATCTATTTGAAGAGTTCGCACAGCGCTTGTCAAATCGAGAACAAAGAAAAGCACCCATAGAGCAAGTCAACTGGATGCGAATCGGATCGATTGTCCTTTACTGCCTAGGTGCTGCATTAGCGGCATTCACAGATGCATACGATCCATTTATTATTATTTGGATTCCGATTTGTCTGCTTGTCGTGATCATACTCGTTGCCACACTCAAGCAATTGAATCAATTGAAATAGCCTAACGATGGACGGCTATTTCAATGATTGGTTTTATCTCACATAAAAACCAGGAGGGTGTCCCGTGATAAATGTAGAGCCATACGGATATCCCGAAAATGTACCAAATCCACCATACCCAGGGAAACCTCCTAATCCAGAAAACACACCAGGGCTTACATAATAACCCCCAAAGCCAACATGTGGGCCTACTGGTCCAATATGTGCCCCGCCTCCGCTAAAACCGCCTCCATGAAAACCGCCATGTACCCGTGAATACATACAATCACCTACCTTTAAGATGTCGGTTACCTTATCATATGCATGACAAATGGTACGGTGTTCCCCTTCTTTCTTTCCTTTCTATGTACAATAGACCAATTTGTTAAAATTTGAATGAAAAGTCCTGCAAATAAATAAAATAAGCAAAGAAAGGTGACCTTTTTAACTTGTTGCACCTCCCTAAGTTTATTTAGAATAATGGGGCAGGTAACAAATTTGCACACCCCCTTTGTTGCGAATTCTTCTTATTAAACGTTCTTAATGCGTTTAATAAGAAGAGCCTATATGATTCATAGCAAAAAACCCTTGCTGATCATAGTCAACAAGGGCAATCATGATGGACAATAGGTTACCCACCAATAATTTTTTCTGCTACTTCAAATGAACCTACTGCGTTTTCAGTTAGAACAGCCGCAGCGATGGCTACACCCACTACTAGTAATACTTTTAATCCTGTTTTCATCTCAAATCAACCCCATTCTTTTCATATGTAAATCTGCTTCTAAACTTTGATTTAAATAAAATACAGATTGCTTAAAGAGTGCTTGCTTTTCACAAAATTTTGCCGCAAAGTGAGAAAGTTCTTTTACTTCATGATATTCATTCTTCTCTTCTAACTTTCTTAATTTCTCATCAATTTGCTGAAATCTTTGTGGCGTATTCGTTAAGTAAAGATCATGTATAATGCCAATTTTCAGCTGAAACACTTCATGAGAAGTATCACCTTTCATACGAGCATATGCAGCCTCTATATATTGGCTTGCACACTGCGTTTCACCAATTACACAGAGTTCCCGGCTGATTAGGTACGTAGAATGGAAAAAGAAATCAGAATCATAATACTCTTTGTGGGATAATGCTTTTTCAAGATGGCGTATAGATTCTTTTGGTCTGTTCCAAAAAGAATATAAAATCGCCACATTGTGGTGATGCTGCGCCAACATAAAGTCATCTTGCTCAGACATAAGAACATTTTCTGCTAAGCGATAATTTTCAAGCGCTTCTTCATACCGGCCAACCTCTGTTAGATTCGCTGCAATGAGAGAATATGAAAGAGCTGTTCTTCTTTCATAATGCTTCTGTCGTTTATAGACATGAAGCGCTCTGCGAATATAACTTAATGAGAGCATGATATGACTCAGGCGATAATAAAGCCATGCCACCTTAAAATCAAAGTCAGCACGTTCAATCTCACTTGGGATTTTATCTAAGAGCTTTTCAGCACTTTGATACATCTGCAATGCAACCTCATAATTTCCTTGATGCTGCTCATACACACCCTCATAAAAATCGAAATAGTAGGCAAGTCGATGAGACAAATCATCTTCTTTTTTTCCTGGTTGACCTTCCATACTTTTCGGCGAAACAATGCCTTTTTGTCCTCTCAAATTGTACATGAGAATGTGATGTCTTTTCTCAAGTAAGGAATAATACATGAGAATATCAGGATCGTCGATATCTTTTACCGCTTGTTTTGCTTTTGAAAATAAACGCTCCGCCTCATCTGCATGATCTTTTTTGATCTCCATGTTCCAGTCATTTAATAGTGATGCTAATTCCGCAACAGGAACTTTGCTCATTCTACACCCCCTATCACCTTCAGCTACATGACATGATTTCACTAAATATGGAACTTTTATTAGCAATTGCTAATTTGTCCATGTGACCTCATTTTAATATGAATCACTTCTTACTTCAATAACTGTTTTTATATTAAATGCGGCTATCTCCCACTATCTAGTTGCCTTGTGAAAATTTCGCCCCTATTTAACTGAAATGTGAAATCAAAAAAGGCCCTAAAGGACTTGCCTAAAGGGCTTTTCGATTTATTCCACACGTATGATCGTTAATGCCGCTCCTACCGATCCTCCACCAAGTAAGACAACTGTTGCCACCAAGCCAAATATTTGCAGAGGAATTTGATTACCTGCTGCCAATGTTGTAATAAGAGTTACGATGTAGCTAGATGCTGATAAAGCAGGGGTTAAAACAGAACCGGCAATGGATGTGCCGTTGTTCATCACCCTCGTACCTGCTAGAAGCGCTGCACTTGTATTGACTTGATACGTAATAAAATACCGGCCTGAAGCAGGCACTGTGAACACTGTATTTCCACTACTTGCAGTAAATCCATCTAAACTCTGATTATTAGGTAAAGAAACAGCCGTTCCACCTAATACAACTAATACTGTACTTCCTGACGTGTTTGACGCATACATCGAATTAGCCGTTGAACTTGTACCGGTAGGTCCTGTTATTCCCGTTGGACCGGTTATTCCTGTTGCGCCAGTTATTCCTGTCGATCCTGTTAAACCTGTTGCGCCGGTTACGCCCGTTGAGCCTGTTGGACTCAATATTCCTCTACACCTATTAAGTTGGGCGCACATGTCTCTCACTACTTTCAATCAGTGGATTAATTAAGACATACACACTAATACTGATAATTTAAAGAAAAAGAAACAACAATATTCCCAGTTGAGGTTCCACCAGTTCCTATTATGCCTATGGAGTTAATGTCATTGAGCGTAATAGATCGGCTCTCCCCTGGAGGCACTGTAAACCCTGGGACAGCCGCATCGTTTACTTGAAGTGAGACAGTCGGAGCTACCGCCGCAATCCCGTTATTCTCCACCATGATTGTTCCATTGATGACAAATGGTGTTCCATCTGTCCATACCACAACCGCATCCGGCGCTGTCGCTCCTAAATCGACTGTAAAACACACTGCATCATTTACGAAGCCCGTTTGCTCATTACTACATCCGCCTAAAATAGCCATTTTAACCCTCCTTCAACCTATTCTTGATAGACTATGAACTAGTGATCTACACAGTTTGTGCGATATCCCATTTTAAAGCTTTATTTTTTTCTTACGTACCAAATTCAGTTGTATGTCTAATAACGCTTGCGCATTTTCTATAGAAGATATTTCTTTTGAAATAAACATGATATTTTCCACTGTAATTGCCCGGCTTTCCCCTTTTTCAACGCATAGGCGATGACACGCCTTTTTCGTTTGAACTCTAATCGCAATTGACACATCTTGATCACCTTGATGACACAAAACGACTGTTGCCGTATTGTGAAACCTAGTTCCATTACGCCATACTTCAAACGAAGTAGGCGATGTTGAAACACGTTGGACGACGTGATGAGTTTCTATCTTCCTTAGAATGAAAGCATCATATACCGGTAGCCCCACTTCACTCATTCCGCATAAAAATGAGAGGTCCACAAGAATCCTCGAACTGGATCGATACAATGCCTTTTGAGGACACGTCGATCTTGTACAGCATGGTACAAGAAGCTCTAATAACACACAATTATGATCTTCATTAGTGGAAATCAAAGAAAAATAGCAAGTCTTAAAGACATGTCTTTCACAGAACACCCAGGAGTAGAAAGGTTCCCCATCTTCCGTGATGAGCAAAAAAGGAGAACGAATGGAACGTTTGTGAGCAAATCCTTCATTTTTTGTTTTATAGATGATCTCATTTAGTGTACTCATCAACCGGTTTGTCACTTTCAATCAACCCAATTCAATGCTGTATACAAATCGATTTGGTTCTTTATCATATGTCTCTTTGCGTATTCTGTGCGATTTCCCTACACATCAGAAACGGTTTTATCCATTTTTGAGTAAGCTTTTCATTTCACTTGATTCTCTATATAATATGATTAAGATCTTACATGCCTCAGTAGCTTTAGATGGGCGCCGGGTTACTAGGCATTGGTTTGTTTCAGTAGCACCGACATGTAAAAAGCTGAGGCAGGCCAACTGTCTGCAAGCGAAATTCGCAGGAAACGCGTCACCTTTAGTCTATGTCTGCGAAAAAATGAGGTATCTTGTCTGAGCTTTTGACTATAGAAGAAAATGGAGGATATAAATGATGCATATATTTGACGAATTTGTAAGCGGTATCGATCATCCAACGCAGCAAGAACGGTTAAAAGAAATATTCCAATGGATTGAAGACACTTTTCCTCAATTAGAGCCAAGAATTGCATGGAATCAACCCATGTACACAGACCATGGGACCTTTATAATTGGATTTAGCGTTGCAAAGCATCACATTTCTGTCGCACCAGAACGAAAAGGAATAAATCACTTCTCAGCGGAGATTATACAGGCTGGGTATGATCATGGAAAAAACATGTTCCGGATCAAAGAAAGTTTACCAATTGATTATCCCTTACTGAAAAAAATTATAGAATTTAATATCAAAGACAAGGCAGATTGTTCTACGTTTTGGCGAAAATAAGTAACAACCCCAATCTTAATAGATTGGGGTGTTTTTTTGATATAAAACAAATTGAACTCCGATACCTATCATTGGTTTTAATACTTTCTTGCGTTTCCATCTAACGTAATGTTCTCCGTATGAACGACAGTAGGCGGTGATTTTGGTGCTGGTAATCGTCTGCCTGGTTTAGAGATTCCGTAGCCTGAATTGTTATCTAGATGCTTTGCTATGGAGAGAAGCTGATTTTTGATATTCTCCTCATCCAACACATTGTACGGTAGTTTTCCTTCACCAGCTATTTGAAACTTTGGTGAATATGGTAATAGATTCGGAATGGTGACGTTATCGATTGATTTCGCGCCTTTTTCAAGTCCTTTTTTAACGGTTGTTTTCGCTGCGGTTGTTCCTGTTTTTGAAACTGCCCCCTGCTCCTTTTGAGCCAAATACGAATTCGGCAATAGAGCCTGTCGCATAGGTGAACCAGTGTGATCGAGAATACGCATCACCACTATGACTTCTTTTTGAAATGAATCAGAAATAGACTTCCCAATCGCTTTCGATGTTTCAATTGGATGAGAAACAGCTGTCACAACTGATTCTACAGCCCCACCAGGGTCAGTGACAAGATCATATATTCCCATCACTGTATCTTTTGCCACATCATAGATACCTACTGCTGCCCCTTTTACACTATCAATCATAATATCTGTCGCTTCTTCTTGTGCTTTGATTTGGAGAAGTTGGCTGTAGTACATTTTCTGATTATATGAAAGATTTTCGTAGCCAATCTCATCTACAATCTCAAAAAAATTTTCTACTGACATACACGAAGGATCATCGAGTTTTGCTTTCAGCTCTTTGATTCTTCTTTTTTCACTTTTAGATATGCTTTGATTTTTGCATCGATTTCATTATGATTCTTGTAAACAGCCGTTTCATGAAACGCTTTTGCATCATAATACATCGGCTGAGCGTCTTTCTCTTTTCCTGTCGCTGCCATCATTTTTGTATAAAATGTTTTGAGATGCTGCTCAACGGATTCTGTTTCTGCATATTCTTTTTCAGATCTTTGTCTAGTTTATGTAAGGCTTCAATTGACTCTTTTCTTTTTTTGTTCGCATCGTCTAGATGTTCATTGACCTCTTTACTTGAAAATACATTCAGCTCAATGAGATCACTGATATCGTCAAAAATAGTGGATAAGGTTTCCTTTTGTTCTTTGACCATGTCTTTATTGTTCTGAATGCCTTGTTTCAATTGTGCGTCTAAAAAGTGCTCATCAATAAATGTACTTCCGCCTAACGAAGCATCATCAAGTTTTCCTTGCACACCATCTAAAAAAGATCTTTGCATATCAATGAAATTAATATAGGTGTCAGCATAAAGTGCAAGATCTTCATAAAAGGCTTTGATATTGTCCGCACCTTTTCCAGTGAACTCGTCACCTAAGCCTGACACTCCTTTTATTGCTTCTTTCAAATCCGTCATTTCTTCCCGAAGCTGATTATACGCCTTCGATCTTTTCTCTAAAGCCGAAATCAGCAAGGGTGAATCTAATATTTTCATACAAAAAAGACTCCTTTTATGACATATTCTTGTACTAGAATTCCATAAGGAGTCTATCACTTTAATCCACTTTATCGTTTTATAACCAATTTATTCTTCATGAATTAAGGAGATTAATTTTCCAGACAATTGGAGATTTTGTTAATCTGATGTCTTAATTCATTATGAATCACGAACATCGATATATATAGGTTAGATTCCATCATAAATGGTATAATAACATTAAATATTTATAATTCTGTGTGTATTGTAGACGCGCCACATAAAAGGAAGTGGAATATATGAACATAAACAAAATAAGGTCATTCCTTAATAAAACATCACAAATCCTAGGTGACGTAAACGGCGTGCAAAAGGGTTCGATCGGGAAACGTGTCATGCGACGTTCAGCGGGAAAAGTATCCAAGAAGTTAATGAAAAAGATATTCAAATAAAAAAGCCCCCAAAAGGGCTTTTTTTAAGGTGAATAACCCATTATGATGATTAAAAACTTGTACTAACTTGATTTTATACGGGAAAGTTTGCACTTAAATGATATTAAAATTGAATCTATAACCACTTCTGTGGCATTTCCTCCAAAAAATCCAGTAGTTTAGGTTCATGAATTGCTGAAATTGCAAATTGAATAAAATTAAGATGTTCCGTATTGGGATAACAAAATAATGGATACTATAATTAGATGTATTTTCACCTAATAAACCTACTATTTTCAAAGTAATGTCATACATTAATTTACAAGGAACCGAAAAGATACCGCAAATAGAACAAAAAAAGAGCTCCTGCAAAGGAGCCGTGTGAGTAATACATGAGTAAAAGTGGTTTGATAAAGAAGTGAATCATTGAAATATACGAATTTATAAAATGGGATTTTCGACAAGCCAAGAGGGTTCGGGTGCAGTGAAATTGTCACATCTCACTTTCTCCCCTTTATGCGCTGCCGATCCTTAACATAATAACAAAAAAGACCATTGCAATTTTCTACAAAGGTCTCTTTTATTTGCTCTTATTCAAAAAACGCACCCGTTAGCAGAACAGCTACATAAGGTATTACTAAAAGATTGGCACTTTATTGATAGTCAACAAATGTCCTTCTTGTAGTATAAGTTGCTTTGAATCAACAATCTCGTGTAATTGTAAGGTAGACTTTTTCTGTATTCTTAGTGCAACTTGATCCGAATTTAATAAATGAGCCACTTGCACTGTACACACTTTATGAGGTGCGGTGTAATTACGGATATATTGTAGTAATTCACGTAGCTCCCACTCTTTTTCTACACCATTAAATATCTCTCTCTGAACTGGATAATCGAACCCTGGAATCATCCACGGTTCTGTCTCTACAAAATTAAGCGAAGCATTACCTAATCCTAATTTCTGGTCTGATGCTAAATAATAGTAATTCGTTATTTTAATCCCTCTCCTTGATTATCTAAATCTTCAGCTTTAGTCAACAATCTGGTCCCTTTGTTGCTTACCCTTTTATACTATATAAATTTATTATAACTCAAATTTAGGAACAGAACGAACATTCGATTAGACTGTTTTAGTGATAATTGTATGTCTGATCTCAGAAAAATTTTTAAAATTATTAATAATATGAGTCTCCTATCAAAAAAGAATTGAAATGGGGTAAGGGTAAAAAGGAATGGCTGTTTTAAATATCAGTTGAATCAATCGTTCTTTTTCCAAATGTCTGAAAAGATGACCCACTTTTTCTATTCTTCAGGATCTTCATAAATACCAAGTATATCGTTTACATCCATTAAAAACATTTTAAATAAAGAATCAGGTGTTTCTTCTCACTTCTTCTAATACTTTAATTCTCTCCGGAATTTGCTTTACATACCAATTAAAGAATTGTTTTGCTTCTTTTTTGGACATCTCATCAAAACTTTTCATTCCAAAATGGGGAGCTTCCCAAGGATAGTATTCCATACTCATTCTCCTATTGTTTACTTAATGTGAATTTCACAAACATTTTTTTATCTTTAAGGTATGTTAATAATGGCTTGCTAGAACCAATTTTATCACGTTTAAAAATGGTTGCGAGGACATATACATAAAAATACCCACATTCGATTAACCACGAGGTTTTCGTTCACAGAAAATATTTTTTATTAAACCTAATTAACGACCTATTAAGCATCGAAGCCTTTACTTAGCTGTATTTGCAACTCAATTTCTTTAATTCATCATAGTTCACATCTTCTAATCACCAGTTTCGGGGTGAATTGTGGATGATGCCTGTTTCACTTTAAAAAATAAGAAACAAAAAAACAAAATCCCCCTGAAGCCAATGGCTCCAAGGGGTTTCTTGATTAATACTGAGACATATACTGATCGCGTTCCCATGGGTGTACTTGGGTACGGAACATAATTTATTGCTTAATATATGTAATTTATCGTTTATTAACCCTACTAAATCAACGTTTTGACAGATATAACCCTCATCTTAACTCACCTTAAATTATCCATTGGTGGTCAAATGGTGGTCAATTTGGTGGTCAAAATCACATTGAAATTAGTCCTATTGATTTACTGATTATTAATCCATTTTAATAAGAATTCTTTAGTTTGGGCTACAGGATAATACCACTTGTTCCCTATCTTTCTTTTAGGGAAATCTTTATCAAAGAAAAACTCTTTTTGCATAGTGTTCATACACATACTTGTCTGGTATTCTAGCTCCTTAGTATTCCAAAACAGTTTTTCATTGTCGAGCTTATTTAAGTGTTTCTCCAATTCATCTATGTAAAGTTTTCTAACTTCTTCTTCATCAATTTTGATGTTTAACATTTAATTCCTGCTTTCATTTTTTATTTTATATACGACAATTTAAAAATTACAGAACGACGAATAAGGTGCTAGCATCATGCCCCACCCTTTGTTTTTAACAAACTTCATTAGTGTTTAATTAAAACAAGCAGACAGGGTAACATCTCCCTGTCTGCCAATTAAACTTGATCACCTTCAAGTACTACTTTTAAAATGCTGTTTTATTTTATAAGCATTATTCATCTACAGTATAAAGATATTCTTCATCATTATTGATCTTAATAGATGCAATTGAATAATCTTGATTTTCATAATCTTCTATATAAATTTCAATCTCAACTGGGAGCTCTATTTCGTCCGTATATTCTTTTTCTTCATATTCAACGTAGAGGTACATCTTTTCCTCGGAATCATATGGAGACATTGCAGGGTCTATTTCACTTGTTACAATAGTAAAGTTAAATATTACATTAATAACAACTGTAAGCTTGTTATCTTCTAATTCTAATACCAATGGTTCCTCTTCGAAATCTCCTACCCCTTCAACGGTAAATTCTTTCAGTTCTACATCTTCTACATCATAAACATTTATATTGAATGAGAAATTTTCATCATTGATGGTATCGTTTATTGACTCAAAGAATGTGTCTATTTGTTCATCAAAGAGCTTTTGAGCAAGTTGATATTTAACTTCGTCCTGTTGATTGATAAAATCAAGAACTGCTTCCAATGATTCAATATAATATAAATTTTGTTTATCATCACAAAAGTCTTTGAGATCTTTGTCACCGCTGACTACATACAGTATCTCATCTTTATTTTCAGACAATTCCAAAAGAGAGTATAGTGCATAAGCGTCTGGGAATTCATTTTTCTTTTTAGAACTAAAAGGAGGCCTTCCATTAAAATAGCTTTCAAAAATATGGTTCGTGTAAGTGCCGCTTATTGCCACCTCATTTACATTTATATCATCTAAAAATTTGTGGAAAGCCCCTAAAAGCTCAATTTCTGCATCATTTATTGTTCTACGATCCCAAATTGGTTTATAGATATTATAATTCAACAATATTTTTGCGTTATCTTTAATAGCATTAATATATTCACGAGAAGCTTGAATTTCCCTTTTTATGTGATCCTCTATTTCTTTTATAGTTATAGGTGTTATAAATAGTTCCACCAGACCTTCATCTATAAATCTTTTCAATCTCAACAAATCTTTATAAAAAAAATTAAAGTTTATGGCTTTATATACCTGTGTGTCTAAAAAAATATTTATCAACTACTTCTCCTCTTTCATTAAAAGAATGATTTTATATAACCTATAATATTCTTACTTTTCCTTAACTTGTAATTTAATTATAGCAGGTGAAATCATAATATTCAAAAATATATTTTTGACTTTATTTATTTGTTAAATAGGTAAATTATCACATTTACTTCTGAACTAAGCATTGGTAGACTATTTCCAATGGGTGGGAAATGATCCCTGTAGATACAAATTATAGGGATTTACTCTCCTGCTTAATACTTACCAAAAGGAGTGTATTAAATTGTTTAATGTAAAAAAGGTGTTGGCTAGTGTTATTGTATTTGCAGTGTCAGCTACAATCTTCATCCCTTTTTCTGATGCAAAGGCTGCTGTAAACCAACCTAAAGCAAAAGAAGAATCATATGTATCTCTACAACAAACTGAATTGCAAAGAGCTGCTGTTACCCAGAATGACCCTATCGCCTCAACCAAAGTAGTTAAAAGAAAAGCAATATTAGGATTAATCGACGCATTAGATAATAGCATTGATTGGGTTGTTGACATACTTAGATCTGAAAACGTAATCGATGGAAACGTTGCAAGATCTTTCAAAAGAAATAAGGGAGTTATCTCTAGCCAGCTACTAAAATGGATTGATGTAGACAATATTATTGATACTACTAAAAAACAACTTCCTAAAATTCTAACAGATCTTGGAGTTACAAAAGGTGTAGCTCACAACATTGCCATAGCAGTAGGTTACTTGCTTAGAATTGCTGATATTTTATTCTTTTAGAGTTAGTTAATCACAAGGGGGCTTTAATAGTGATTAAAGAATTTCACGAGTGGAGAAGAGATCAAGGCCTCTCGGTAGAGGATTATGACCTAATCTCAGAAATAACAGTATGCCTTTCAACTTTAAAGTATGGTGTTATACTTCCGATGGACAAACAGAATGCTATCCTTGATAGATATCTCAATACATTCCCAAATGCAGGTCTACCTGAGACTCTCCAAGATGTCAAAAAAATAACTTTTCAGGACTTTGCAGATATTGTGAAAAATGGTACAGGCAAAAAAGTAGATGTCGCAGAATTAATTTATAGCATATATAAACAAGGCCTTTGTAAAGAATTGTGTGTACACCTGCTTGAGTCTTCTGAATCAAAAAAAGCTAAAGATCTATTATTTTTAATAAAAACATAAAAAGAGAAGCTGCAGCTTCTCTTTTTCATTAAAAACATCATTTTATTGGATTAATCACTTTGTCTACCTGTTTATCTGTCTTGATAATTACTTCACATTCAATCTTGTAATCAGTTTCACCAGTATCAACTGAACTATCGTTGCGGTAAAAATAAGCTTATAACCGATATAACCCTTTGGAGTATTTGGAATTAGCAATCGTTTGTAATTCACAAATAAAACAAAAGGAGAAATTGAAATGATTTTAAGTCTAACTTGTACGTGTGGAAACGAAGTGGAGTTTAATAAAGAACAGAAGTTTCATAGTGAACTTTCTGATTATGATTTTGGCCATCATGAGATACATCTATCATTCGATTCTGAAATTGGCGGTATTGATGAAATAGGTGAAGAAGATTTTACAGAAAGCGATCTTTATGTGAAGGGTGAACAAATGGTCATAACATGTAACCGATGCAATTCATCTTTAACGATCAAGAAATCTTAATAATGAAAGGCTGTTAGACCACTTAAAAAAATTTCATCAAATCCATGCGATGGAGTTGTATTGCCCAAAAAAGATCGATCCAAATCCAAACACAGTTTGGAATATATCAACTCTGAGGACATTGGAAAGTTCTTAAAAATAGCTCGTCAGGACAACTATATCTATTACATTTACTTTAAGACTTTGATTGAAACTGGAATGAGAAAAGGTGAAGCTGCTGCTCTTCAACGAAAAGATATTGATCTAAAAAATCGGACAATAGCCATAAACAAATCACTAGACTTCCAAAGAGACCCTGGTGAAGAAGTATTCGGAAACACAAAAACATATCACTCAGAACGAACAATCAAGATTACTGAGTCTTTTGCAAAGGAACTTCAAGCTCATATGAAGTGGATCAACGATAACAAAATGGTCTTTAATGAAATATACGATCATGATCTAGACCTTGTTTTCTGCAGAGAAAAAGGAGATCCCTTACCAAAGTCCTCCCTCTTCAATGCTCTAAAAAGAATATTAAAAAAGGCTGAAATTGAAAATATCCCAATCCATGGACTAAGACATACTCACGCCGTTCTTCTATTAGAAGCTGACCAGAGCATGAAGTTCATCCAAGAAAGATTGGGACATAAAAATATAAGCATAACTTCTGACGTGTATGCTCATATAAGTGAAAAACTCGAAAATAAATCTGTGGACAGTTTCGAGAATTACATCAACTCAATTCTGAGTTGAAATTTTTTGGTGAATTTGGTGGTCAAAAAGTGGTCAACCCTTATTTCGGTTGTGGTCACTATAAAATTGACCACCAAATCCTTTTCAAAAACCCTGTCAAATCAATGTTTCTTTATTAATACTGAGACATATACTGATCGCGTTCCCAAGGGTGAACTTGGGTGCGGAACATATCCCATTCGATCTCTTTTGATTCGATGAAGTGCTCAAATAAGTGATCGCCTAGTGCATTTACCATGACTTCGTTTGATTTCAGTAACTCTAGTGCTTCTGCAAGGGTTGCTGGTAGGTCAGCGATACCGTTTGCAAGACGCTCTTCTTTGTCCATGACATAAATGTTTCTGTCAATTGGGGCTGGTGCCTCTAGTTTGTTTTTGATTCCGTCTAGACCTGCTGCAAGTAATACACTTAGTGCAAGGTATGGGTTTGCAGATGGGTCTACGCTGCGCACTTCTACACGTGTGCTGATGCCGCGAGATGCTGGGATACGGATAAGCGGGCTACGGTTTTGTGCACTCCATGCTACATAACAAGGGGCTTCATAACCTGGTACAAGTCGCTTGAACGAGTTCACTGTTGGGTTTGTCACTGCTGTAAAGCTTGTTGCGTGCTTTACGATGCCAGCGATAAAGTGTTTGGCTGTCTCGCTTAATTGTAAATCTGCTTTTTCATCAAAGAATGCGTTTTTACCATCTTTGAATAATGATAGGTTACAGTGCATGCCAGACCCGTTTACACCGAACAATGGTTTTGGCATAAATGTTGCGTGTAGTCCGTGCTTTCTTGCAATGGTTTTGACAACGAGTTTGAATGTTTGAATGTCATCACAAGATCGGATAGCGCCTGCATATTTGAAGTCAATTTCATGTTGTCCAGGTGCTACTTCATGGTGAGATGCCTCAATTTCAAAACCCATTTCTTCAAGTTCTAGTACAATATCACGGCGACAGTTTTCACCTAGATCTGTCGGTGCTAGGTCAAAGTATCCACCTTTATCGTTTAGTTCAAGTGTTGGCTCGCCTTTTTCATCTAGTTTAAATAAGAAGAACTCTGGCTCTGGCCCGAGGTTAAAATCACTAAATCCCATTTCCTCCATTTCCTTCAAGACACGTTTTAAATTGTTACGTGGGTCTCCGCCAAATGGTGTCCCGTCCGGCTTATAAATGTCACAAATAAAGCGTGCCACTTTCCCTTTTTCTGCTGTCCAAGGGAAAATTACAAATGTATTGAGGTCTGGGTAAAGGTACATATCAGATTCTTCAATACGTACAAATCCTTCAATGGATGAACCATCAAACATACATTTGTTATTAAGCGCTTTTTCTAACTGACTCACAGGGATTTCAACATTTTTAATTGTTCCGAGAATGTCTGTAAATTGTAGACGAATATACTTCACGTTTTCCTCATTTACTAATTTTACGATGTCTTCTCTTGTATACTTTGCCATTTCGTAAAACTCCTCCCTATAAAAGGTCAATTGTTTATAGCAATGGGTTTGCTCATCAGTTAGCGGAAAAACCTCGACATATCCCCTTGTCTAAAGGTCGTTCCTTGTTGGAAACGTCCTGCTTGAATGAATTCTTTCTTTAGAAGCTTCCTTAGTTCATCATCTGTTAAGTTGTTCTTTGCTTTGGTGTTCTCCGCATCCTTTGTTTTAGATACTGAATGCTCTTCCTCCGCTTTGGCAAAAAGTTTTTTAATTCCTGCCATGTTTACACCTTGTTCGATGAGGTTTTTAATTTCTAGTAATTTATCAACATCGTGGAAAGAAAATAATCGACGATTCCCTTCACTTCTAGCAGGAAATATCAAACCATTTTCTTCGTAATATCGAATTTGTCTTGCAGATAATTCTGTAAGCTGCATGACAATCCCAATAGGGAATAAAGGCATTGAGCGGCGAATGTAATCACTCATCTCAACTGTCTCCTCCTCTTTGCATAATTCATTATATGTTATGTCATTTTATGTGTCAACGCAATGTTAGGAAACCTGACATGGTTTTTTCATTGAGTAGGTACATCAATAAAACCTTGATTGAGTAAGGCATCTACAGCACTGCAAATCGCATTTTTCACATGGGCATAGGTAAGTCCACCTTGAACATATGCGGTATAAGGAGGTCTGATTGGTCCATCAGCCGATAATTCAATACTTGCGCCTTGCACAAATGTCCCTGCTGCCATTATGACGTCATCTTCATAACCTGGCATATAGCTTGCATGCGGTGTGACATAGCTGTTGATAGGAGATGCATATTGAATGGCTTGGCAAAACGCAATCATTTTTTGAGGATCACCAAATTCAACTGATTGGATCAAATCCGTTCTTTTGGCATTCCATGCTGGATTCGTTTGAAAACCAAGTTTCTCTAGAAAACGTGCAGTAAACACGGCACCTTTTAAGCTTTGCGCAACGACATGTGGTGCTAGGAAAAATCCTTGATACATGTCTTGAAGTGCATAAAGCGATGCACCGGCTTCACTGCCGATGCCTGGTGATGTCAATCGATAAGAGCAAGCTTCTACCCATTTTTCTTTCCCGACGATATAGCCGCCTGTTTTAGCAAGGCCGCCTCCTGGATTTTTAATGAGTGAACCAGCCATTAAGTCTGCTCCGACATGGCACGGTTCTTGTAATTCAGTGAATTCACCGTAACAGTTGTCAACAAACACAATAAGATCCTGATTGATTTCCTTCACAAACGAGATCATTTGTCTAATTTCTTCTATTGTAAAGGATGGTCTTGATGCATATCCTTTTGATCGCTGGATACCGATCACTTTCGTTTTTGAGGAAATTGACTCTTTCACTTGATCAAAATCGACTGTTCCATCTTGACGCAAATCAATCGCCTTGTAACCAATGTGGAAATCTTTTAATGAGCCTGTCCCTTCTTTGCCCCTGATCCCCACAATTTCTTCCAAGGTGTCATATGGTTTCCCGGTGATATAGATTAATTCATCCCCTGGTCTTAGTACCCCAAACAAGGCAGTAGAGATCGCGTGTGTTCCTGAAATGATTTGCGGACGCACAAGGCCGCTCTCTCCACCAAACACGTCAGCGTAAATTCTTTCTAACGTGTCTCTTCCCATATCATCGTAGCCATATCCGGTTGTTGGCGTAAAATGAGAATCACTGACTTTATGATGTCGGTAGCTTTCAAGAACACGCCACTCGTTTTGTTCGCTAATCTGATCAATTTGTTGGTGTACCTGTGAAATTTCTTGTTCTGTCTCTGCTGCTACTTTTTCTAAGATGGTGCCATGTTTTAAAGTGTGAAACATCGTTATTCGATTCCTTTCCTACAACATATACTTTTTCATTTGACCTAATATGGTCTGTTCCTCACCACTAAATCCGGTGATTTCGTATCGTTCTGCTTCTTTTTGAAACACGAGTGATTCCACTAGAGTTTCTGATTTCAATGCGGAGATCAATTTCCCTTCATATGCCGGAATTTGCACATGATATGGCTTTAAAAAGTTTTTTTTCAGTTCTGTCATCATGTCTGCTTTTAAACGCTTCACATCTTCTTCACGTTTCGCACTGATCAAAAGATGTCGGTGCTTTGAGGATGGAATAAAATCCGGTCTGATTTGATCTTCCTTGTTATAAACGGTCAGCATCGGAATGCGATCTGCTTCTAGTTCCTCTAACAGGTTATGAACCGTTCGTTCGTGTCCTTCATAATCCTCATTCGACGAATCAATGACATGAAGTAAATAGTCTGCCTCTTTCACTTCTTCAAGTGTGGAACGGAAAGCCGCAATGAGTGTCGTTGGAAGGTCTTGAATAAAACCAACGGTATCTGAAATCAACACACTATATCCAGATTCAAGGCTCATTTTACGCGTCATTGGATCAAGGGTCGCAAATAGCAAATCTTCTTCATGACTGTCTGCATCTGTTAACTGGTTAAACAAAGTGGATTTTCCAGCATTCGTATAGCCCACAATGGCAATTTGAAATACACCATTTTTCTTCCGTCTTTCTCGATATCTTGTTCGGTGACTTTTGACTGCTGATAACTGTCCATGGATTTCGTGAATGCGGCTGCGAATATGGCGTCTATCTGTTTCAAGTTTCGTTTCACCTGGACCTCTTGCACCAATCCCGCCTCCTTGTCTTGAGAGGCTGATCCCTTGTCCACTCAGTCTCGGCAGGGCATATTGAAGCTGAGCAAGCTCGATTTGCAGCTTCCCCTCTCTTGTTCGTGCCCTTTTAGCAAAAATATCTAAAATCAACTGTGTACGGTCAATAATTTTCACATCTAGCGCTATTGCCAAAGCCTTTAATTGGCTCGGAGATAGCTCGTCGTTAAAGATCATGACATCACATGCTAATTCCTCGCAAAGAACCTCGAGTTCTTCTACTTTTCCTTTTCCGATATATGTTGCACTGTCTTGCCTATTTCTCTTTTGTGTCATCAAACTGACGACTTCACCGCCAGCTGTTTTGGTTAAGGAAGCTAATTCATCCATTGAGTATTGAAATCGTTCATCCGTTACATGTGGTAATTGACATCCGACAAGTATTGCTTTTTCGATCATATCTTGTTCATTCAACGTCAGTTGTTTCCTTTCTTTACTTAAGTTTTCAGTAGTACCATCATATCAAACACACCAGGCGTATACCACTGTTCAGAAGGTTTATTTTGGTGTCTCTTTACAAAAAGGATACGCCATTTTAAGAAGGCGTATCCTCTTTCATTTGAAGATCGTGGCTTTTAATCGTCAGCAAATCTTTTTTGTCGTAATGGTCTACAAGAAGCAGTCTCATCGCTTGTGTGCGAATCGCTTTTTCAATGGTATTCCGCACAAAACGGCCATTGCTAAATTTTGCAGGACTCGTTGTGCTTTTGATGTGCATTAAATAATCTCGCAACTTCCATTCGGCTTCCTGGGTAAATACATATTCTCTGTCAGCCATCATCCGTTTTGCAATGTCCATGAGCTGATCGACCGTATAGTCAGGAAAATTGATATTGAAAGGAAATCTTGATTGGAGACCAGGGTTTAAAGAAAGAAAATGATCCATCTCTTTGGAGTAACCAGCAAGTATGAGGATGAATTCATGTTGTTTGTCTTCCATATGTTTGACCAGTGTATCAATCGCTTCTTTCCCAAAATCTTTTTCTCCCCCGCGGGCAAGGGAATAAGCTTCGTCAATGAACAATATACCGCCTAGTGATTTTTTAATTAAGTCTCTTGTTTTCTGCGCTGTATGCCCAATGTACTCGCCGACGAGATCGCCACGTTCAGCTTCAATTAAGTGACCCTTTGAAAGCACGTTCATTTCAAAGAAAAGCTTTCCGACAAGCCTTGCAACCGTTGTTTTCCCTGTGCCTGGATTGCCTTTAAACATCATATGAAGGGCTTGTTTCCCTACCTTTAATCCTTGTTCCTGTCTTTTTTGGTTCACAAATATCCAAGCATAAATCTCTTTTATATTTCGTTTCATTTCATCCATTCCAACAAGGCTATTCATTTCTCGCTCTATTTCCCTTAAGATACTGTGTTTTGCCTCATTTTTTTGTAAAGCTTCTAAGTATTCTGCTTCTGAGTCTGCATCCACCAATACTTGCCTTTGTCCATTAAGGATAATATTGATTTGGCCGTTGTTTTTATATGTGACAGCTCGCTCCAACGTTTTCACCTCTCGCTCTTCTCTCTTTATTCTATTCGGGTGGAGCTGTAATCGTGACAATCGCCCGCTTTTGCCCTTAGACATCCATTTGGTTTGCTGTCAAAATGACCCGAGATTCCGATGTTTATCGGGAATCCTGCGGTTTCCCAGGAAATGATCTGCTATCTCTATTGTATTCATCCCTTTTGTGCGGACAAACCAACAATTTACTTTTTCTTAGAAAAATTAAGCTTTTCGATCACAAATTCAGCCAAAAAGAGTTTCATTGATTTCCACATTTTGTACAGGCAATTCTGCTATTTCCTCATAAAATAAAAACGAGGTGATGAATAGATGGTGAAGATTTTTATTGATCCTGGCCACGGCGGAACAGATTCTGGAGCTGCCGCTAATGGACTATTCGAAAAAAATATAACTCTTCAAATTTCGCTTTTATTGAGAGATATTTTGCTGAGTGAATATGATGGGGTTTCCGTCCGCTTAAGTCGCTCAATTGACCAATCCATCACTTTAGATCAGCGGACAAATGCTGCAAATAGCTGGGGAGCCGACTATTTCTTGTCAATTCATATCAATGCTGGTGGAGGCACAGGTTTTGAAAGCTATGTGTACACTGGCGTTTCTGCACCGACGACCACGTATCGCAATGCCCTTCATGATCAAATTGTCCGTTCGGTTGATTTTGCGAACCGTGGCAAGAAAACTGCGAACTTCTACGTCCTTCGTGAAACTTCTATGCCTGCCATCTTAACTGAAAACGGTTTCGTCGATACGGCAGCTGACGCAAATAAGCTCCGTAACACTTCTTTCCTTCAAGGCATCGCTCGCGCACATGCCACCGGTCTAGAGAAAGCTTTTCAATTGAAAAAAAAAGAAACTAACCTGTATAAAGTACAGGCTGGTGCGTTCAAAGTCAAAGCAAACGCGGATGAGCTAGTCGCCACACTTACCTCTAAAGGTTTTGATGTATTTGTGGTAATAGAAGACGGTTTGTTCAGGGTGCAAGCCGGGGCTTTCCGTTCAAAACAAAATGCGGATGACCTTGTTGCAAGACTGAAAAAAGCCGGTCATGATGCATTCGTTTTCCAATAAGTTCTGATCATGAAACAAACCGGCTCTAAGGGGATGCTGAGCCGGTTTGTTGTCTATAAATTTACGCTAAGATAGTAACGACAAATTGAGACCAAGTTTCAAGTCGATCAAAGTATTCAGGCTTTTTCAAATCAGATACTTTCATCCATTTTCCTAAGATTTGATCAGTTTCTTTTACTTCAACATGAGCACCAGGTGATAATTCTAGTGCGGATAATAGCCCAATGTGCACACGGCCGACACTATTGTCATCATCATTGATTAATCCAAGTGTTGTCATCTCAAGTTTGTCATCTTCTTGTATAGAAAGCTCTTCATCTAGCTCACGATCCGTATTTTCTTTTAGGATACCAGCAAAGTCTTTGCCTTCAATAAAGTTCATATGACCTCCAAAACCAAGAGATAACTTATGGTGAAGCCTCGTTTCTCCGCCGCCTTGAAGTCTTTCATATACATATACTTCATCTTCTCGTTTAATCACGACATAAGGAATTGGCTGTTTGTAGTCAGGATTTTCTTCAGCATCGCCTCTTCGCATCTGTTCAAAATGCGCTTCAATTTCTTTCATAATTGTTTTGATCGTTTGTTCTTCACTATTCACACCATTAAACGTCAGTGTCTCGTTTTGAAAGACACGTGCTCGTGGTGCCACTAAAATGATTTCATCCATTTTTCCCATGTGTTCAGTAACCTCCAAAATATCACTTATAAGAAATGGCAAAAAGCCAAAACGTGTGATGCGCTTTGACTTTTGCGTTTAGGTTATGCTTCATCTCCAAAGAAGAAGTCATCATCTTTTAACGGCTCAACTGTTGCTTTTTTATAGCCGTTCCCTTTCATTGAGAAGAAGTCATGCGACTTTGTCTTTGTATTGAGTCCGTTCAATACAATTGGGTTGATCTCTTCTTCTTCAAAGTACGTGGCAAATCCAAGGTTCATTAACGCTTTATTGGCGTTGTATCGAATGAACTTTTTCACATCATGAGATAAATTCACTTGATCATAAATATCCTCTGTATAATGAAGTTCATTCTCATAAAGTTCTTCTAGCAGATTGATAGAGAAATCATACAGCTCTTTTTGCATGTCAGGTGTTTGTTGGTTGTAAATTTCTTGCGCCAATAACCCAACGTACACTCCATGAATTGCTTCATCACGCAAAATCAAGTTAATGATTTCACCACTTTGCATGAGCTTTCCTTGCCCATAGAAATAAAGCGGGTAGTAGAATCCACTATAAAACAGGAAGCTTTCCAAATAAACAGAAGCGACCATTGCTTTAAATAAAGAAATGGGATCGTCCTTTTCAATCGAACGATAAAGACTCACAATAAGGTCTGCTTTCTTTTGCAAGAATTTATTTTTCTTCACCCATTCAAATACTTCACTAATTGCTTCAGTTGGTGCAAGTGTCATAAAGATATTAGAGTATGATTTCGCATGAACCGCATTTTCCATCATCGCCATAAAGTTTAAAACAGCTTTACGCTGATGGCCTTCTACATGTTCTGCCACAATCGGCATTCCGGTATTTCCTTGTTCTGTATCAAGCAAAGTCAGTCCAGCAAGTACCTTCATGTAAGCATCTCGCTCTTTCTCACCTAAATACTTCCATGTTAAGAGGTCACCATTTAAGGAGATCTCTTCAGGAAGCCAGAATTGCTTGACATTTTGATTGTAAAACATTTGTGTGAAATCATCTTCGTGTTTTGACCAGTTGGCTGCATCATAAATTTTTGTCACGTTAAACTCTCCTTTAATCAAACAACACAAGAAAGACAGCCTTCCTGCCCTGTATCCTTCGTTCTAGCATAATAAAGTGTCTTAATGCCTTTATGGTGCGCATAAAGATCAATGCGGTTTAAGTCACGCGTTGTCATCGTATCTTTTAAGAATAGCGTGAAACTAATTCCTTGATCGACGTGTTGCTGAATCGTTGCGATCATATCCACCACTTTAAACATGTCCATATCATACGCTTCTTTATAGAAGAACCAGTTTTGCGCTGAAAGACCTGGCATTGGGTAATACGTTTTACTGTTTCCATAAGTTCTTTCTTCGATACGTTCCATAATTGGCATCACAGAAGCTGTTGCTGATTGAACATATGAAATCGAACCGGTTGGCGCAATACATAGACGGTAGCTATGGTACATTCCATTTTCGGCTACAAACTCTTTCAAACTAGCCCAATCTTCTTTTGTCGGAATGTGCATACCTTCAAATAGTGCTGCTGCCTTCTCCGTTTTTGGGGTGAAATCCGTTTCTACATATTTATTGAAGTACTCACCAGTTGCATAACCAGAGCCTTCATAACGGTGGAACGTCTCCCCTTTTTCTTTTGCAAGCTCACTTGAGCGTTTAATAGAATAATAGTTCACCATCATAAAGAATGTATTGGCGAAATCTCTTGCTTCTTCACTTTCATATGCGATTTGGTTTTGTGCTAAATACCCGTGAAGGTTCATCGCACCAAGTCCAATTGATTTCATCGCTTTGTTGGCTTTTCTAACAGCCGGTGCATTGCGAATGTCCGTCGTTTCAGACACAAGCGTCAATGAATCTGTTGCTAGCTTGACTGTTTTTTCAATTGATTTGTTTTTCATGACATTCATGATATTTAATGAACCAAGGTTACAAGAAATATCAAGACCGATCTCATCTTCTTCGTCGTAGTCTGTGTAAGAAGATACCTCGGAAGCTTGGAGTACTTCTGAGCAAAGGTTTGAGAATTTGACACGTGAAATATGATTCAGTGCGTGTTCTCTATTTACGTTATCCTGGAACATAATATATGGATAGCCTGATTCCGAGCGTAGAACAGCTAATTTTTCAAGAAGCTTTCTCGGATTGACTTTTTCTTTTTTGACTTTTGGGTTTTCAACAAGCTTGTCATACATTTCTTCCATGTCCATCTCATCAAGATGTTGTCCATATGCTTTATAGACTGTGTGCGGATAGAACGTGTAAGCTGTTTTATCTTCTCTTGCAAGCTCGATGAATTTATCTGGCATGACAACACCGATTGAAAGTGTTTTTACACGAACATCTTCATCAGCAGAGATTTTTTTCGTATCTAGGAAATCATTGATATCTCTATGGAAAATATTTAGGTAGGCACTACCTGATCCTTGTCTTTGTCCCATTTGATCTGCATATCTAAAGGCATTGTCAAGAAGCTTCATCACACCTACGACACCTTTTGTCGCGTTTTCTACGTCCTTGATCGCTTCTCCCTTTGCACGAAGCTTTGAAAGGTTCAAACTGACGCCTCCGCCTAGTTTTGAAAGCTGCATGGAGATATCAATTGCTCTTGAAATATCGTTTAATGAGTCATTCACTTCAAGCAAGAAACAGCTGACGAGTTCACCGCGTCTTTTACGTCCAGCATTTAAGAAGGTTGGTGTACTTGGTTGATATTCTTGATTGATCATCAGTTCAACAAACTCAAGCGCCTTCTCTTTGTCTCCGCCAGCGAAGAAGAGTGCCACAACTGATATGCGATCTTCGTAGCGTTCTAAGATTTTCTTTTTGTCATTTGTTTTGAGTGCATAATCGTTGTAGAACTTAAAGGCACTCATAAATGATGGGAATCTAAATTTCTTGGAATAGGCAGCTTCGAATACTTCTTTAATGTCAGGCATGCTGTACTGTCTTAGAAATTCTTCCTCATAGTAGTCGTTTTCTATTAAGTAATCAATCTTCTCTTCTAAATTGTGAAAGAAGACTGTGTTTTGATTAATATAATCTACGAAATAACTATGTACAGCTTCTTTGTCCTTATCGAACTGAAACTTTCCTTCTTTTTGAATCATAATTTCGTTATTTAATTGTATCCACTTTGGAACCTGATTTTGTGACAATTCTTTCTACCTCCTGTGTAAACAATTCAACATCCCTTTTTGTTCCGCTTAATTCAAAGGTGTGCAAAATAGGAACTTGATATTGTTTAGAAATCGTATCGGCGCTTTTGGCAAAATTATCTCCCCACACTTTGTTGCCACTCACCGCTACACCTAATAAAAGGTGGGCATTTTTCTCTAAAAAGGACTGAGTGGTACTAGGGACTTGTCCAAATCCTGTCGTATAGGTGACAAGGATAAACGGCGTATCCAAAAACTCTTCTCCAGTCAATTTTCGTCTGTCTGTAAAAGGGGTCTTGTCCAAAAAGCGTTGAACATTTCCTGTTTTTGAATCAAATACGATTTGAATCAATTCCATCACGACCTAGTTTTTAATAATGTTGATTATTTCGCCTTCCGCTATATATAGTATACCATGTCATTTTAAAACACAACATATAGATATGAATAACGAAAAAAATCAACCAACCCGGCCGAACATTCACAGCCGAACTCGTACGTTCAAATAAATAGAGCAGAGCAGCAACTGCCCTACTCCTTATTCAACTGAAACCGAAATCTATCATAACACGAAAAAAATTCGCTTAGTAGACTAGACTTTTTGTTTTATTTTTTGTAGGCATTGCACTGTAAATCTTCTGACACTTCTGTTATTTCCACTTCCACACCTAATTCTTTTAGCACAGCTTCAAGCGCAGAGACGATCGAGGCCTCTCTCACTAATTCTTTTCCATTTACAGAAACACTCGTTCCATATTCGAAACAGGAGTCGTCTTCACAAGTTTGTTCCCAATGATTGATTTTAATTTTGTGTGTCATGAACTCATCCTTTTCTATCTAGATGTCTGTTACATATTTATAGTGTAGCGACTTCAGATCCATTTGTAAATTTACGTGCCTACTCCTCATCAAAATCTTCGTCTATGTAATGATTTGTCACAAGGGTTAGCGTGCCTTCATTTTCATCGAATCGATACACAAATACTTCGTCATCTTTCACAAGAGCAAAGTGATTATTTTTTAGCTGGATCGATGATTGTAAAATCCCTTGCACATCTCCATCATACTCTCTATAAGACTCGTTTAGCGCACTTTCATATCTCTCTTCTATGTTCGAAATGGAGCACGCACCAAATAAGACAATGATCCCGAGTATGACGAGGATCACCTTAATTCTTCTTAATTCAAGCTCTGTATTTTCCATATCGTTCCTCACCTTTCATGCAACCTATATGGAATCATACGTAAATTAGACAGAAAAGTTTCATGGCATATAAAAGAGCCCCTCTGCACTGACAAAAAAACGGAGCGGGTCTCGGCCGGTTTGTTCGCAGATGCACGGGGCTATTCATTACACAATCATATTATTCTAATTCTAGATTCACATTTTTTTGAGGCGCAAATGTAGAAATGGCATGTTTATAAATAAGCTGCTGCTTTCCTTCGGTCTCAAGCAGCACTGTGAAATTGTCAAATCCCTTCACTTGACCGCGAAGTTGAAAGCCATTCAGTAAGAATACAGTCACAAATGTGTTGTCTTTACGAATCTGATTCAAAAATTGGTCCTGAATATTAATCGGTTTCATGTTTCGTCCTCCTTGATTCTGATAACTACAGTTTCGCTTTAAGTCCAAGCTTTCCTGCTATATACGCGAAAATTTCATCTTTTTTGTCAGAAAAGTGGCAAGGTGGTGTCATGTCAAACCAAGTGACATCCATTTTATTCCGAAACCACGTAAACTGACGTTTCGCATATCTTCGGGAATTTTGCTTTAATTGTTTGATGGCTTCATCAAGTGAGCAATCACCTTGAAAATAGGCATACAACTCTTTATAACCAATCGCTTGAATTGACTGACAATCCTTCAATCCAGATTGATATAGTGCTTTTACTTCCTCAACTAAGCCCTCTTCTAACATCATATCAATTCTTTGATGAATGCGCTCGTACAAAAGCTCTCGATCCATCTTTAATCCAATCATTGCTGTATCATAAAGTGAAATTTTTTGCTGTCCATTTTGCATCTCAGATATTTTCTTTCCTGTTGTATGTATAACCTCTAGTGCCCGGATGACGCGGCGGACGTTATTCGGATGAATCGATGTTGCAGCATCGGGATCTGCTGCTCTTAGTTTCTCATGTAACTGCAATGATCCATGTTCCTTTTCAAAGAGAGCCATTTCTTCTCTATACGCTGGGTCACTTTTTTCTTCAGTAAATGTGTAATCATATAAAACGGACTGAATATAGAGTCCTGTGCCGCCAACAATCATTGGTGTTTTTCCTCTAGCGGCAATCTCTTCGATTTTCAAACGGACAATTTGCTGAAACTCAGCTGTCGAAAATGATTCCTCCGGCTGTTTCATATCAATTAAATGGTGCGGAATACCATCCATTTCTTCCGGGGTAATTTTCGCTGTCCCAATATCCATTCCTTTGTAAATCTGCATTGAATCTCCGCTTATAATTTCTCCATTAAACGCTTTAGCTATATCAATGCTCAGCTTTGTTTTACCAACAGCAGTCGGTCCTACTATTACAATGACAGGTTGTTTTGTTTTCTTCACTTGACATCACTCTCTTTTACAAACTGCCTACAGTATAGCATAACTTCTCTTTCTCTCCTATAGACTGTGCATTTCACCAGCCAAGTGGTTCATTGCCGAGGACTTCGTATGTTTTCCCTTTAAACCGGTGGGTATGGGTTGGCCTTTCTTCGTCTGGGCTGTAGACTACCCCGCCGTATGGAATGGGAACAGGTTCTGTATAGGCAGAGAATGTCACCTCCTGAATCTGATGATAATGTGTTCCATCAATTCTTAGGATGGCAGGACCTGTAAGCCCATAGTATCTGTGAAAGTGTCCCCTTTCAAAAGAGGTGATTCCGCGATAGTAGTGGGCATGCTGGTCCGTACTGCTTCCATTTACAGGCTGAGAGATCCCTTCGATTAAATGATAATGTTCTTCTGTTACATCTGTACGTGCTTTATACGCGTGAGCATGTGATGGACATTTTGCCCAATCAGATGGATACAGGCCCATTTTCCACATTCCTCCTTATATTAGGCGTTCACCCAAACACATTTGGGCAAACAGAATACACTGATGTCAGTTACAGTAATTTTATGTGAAGGGAGCCTTTTTTTATGAATTATTTTGAAACGCCTTTTATTGAAGAAGATATGAGAAGACCTTTCGGATTTGGCCGTCCAGGTTTTGGGTTTGGGAGACCAGGTTTTGGGTTCGGGAGACCAGGTTTTGGATTTGGGCGTCCTGGCTTTGGGTTTGGGAGACCAGGATTTTTTGGTCCTCCATTTTTAGGCGGTTTTACGGGGGGACTACTCGCTGGATCCCTTCTTGCTCCAGGATATGGCTATGGTTATCCTTATCCACCATACCCACCGTATGCACCCTATCCTTATTATTAAACATGAATGTAAGATGTAAGTGAAAACAACCACATATAAAATGATGCAATGGACACTTTTGGTGTTCTCCAAGTGAACATTTACTTTACCGCCCATTCAGTAAAGTAGGTGTTTTTTTATGTGAATTCATGACCATATCGATTGGACATCATAAAAAAGTCATTTTCTCGATAATATAGAGAAAATGACTTTTTATTTTAACGACCAACTTGAATGGTTTCTTCTAAAGAAATGTCCACATTCCCTTGAACTGCTCTTGAAATCATACATGAGCTTTCTGCTTTATGTGCAAGTTTTCGGGCTAGTTCTATCTCATGAGCGGTAGCCGATTCTTTTAGAATGATGAGAGGCCTGTGAATGATTTGTTGATAGGTAAAAACACCATTTGTCACATCTACGATTGCCTCAGAGTTCATTGTGAGATCCTCTTTTTCAAGATGACTTCGCTCCATCATGGCCGCCAGTGTAATGATATAACACGTAGCAGCTGCACCTAAGAGCATCTCATCTGGGTTTGTTCCAATGCCTGGACCGGCCATTTCTTTTGGGATCGATACCTTTGTTTTTAGTTGTTCACATGAGATTGTCCCAACATCGTTACGAAGTCCAGGCCAGCTTGCTTGAAGATGAAAATGATGACGTGCCATATCCGTCGCTCCTTTTGTTATCACTTTTTATAGTGTAACAAGAAATCACGGTGTTGTCTTAAGGTTTGCACAGTCTTTATGTGTATTCTTCCTCCAGTACCGTTCGAATCGCCCTGACATAACGGTAAAACGTCTCGTTTTTTGTACTTGAACGCCGCCGATAATCGAAACTTTCAAATAAAGCTTCACGTTGACTTCTACTAATCTCCAGCTGCACACTTTGCCCTGTTTTTGTCAGGTTATTAATATTATGATTGCTCGTACCACTTAGGGTGGCGTGTGCAACAGCAAGCTCAGCAGAAAATCCATTCCGTTCTAATGAGTTCACAATTTTCTCTGCACGGTCGTAATCAGTTCCGCCGACAAGTGTGTGGTCAATTCCTTCTTCGCCTTTATATCCATGCACCGATAATATGTAATCATGGGCTTTCGCCTGAGCGACTCCGATTGGTTCGTCAAAGTTTGTACTTGTTACATGAAGTTCTGAAGCATTTTCTCTTAATCCTTCAAATAAATACGTCGAATACTCATTATCAAAAAAATGGACGATTTCACTAACGCCGCCTTCAATTCTCCCTCCATGGGGTGACATCACTAGAAGCGAGCTGTCAGGCACTGGATTGGATGTAATACGATAATTGCTTGTTGATTCGTTCTCTTCAAGTTCTTTAAAATTGCGATAAATATCAGTTGAACCGCTTTCGTCTTCCCCACCTGATGACACTGGCTCATCATGTTCCTGTGCTTGCATGGTATAATAAACGCCCCATCCGATCGCAAGCAGGAGAAGCAAAGCAAAAAACTTCTTCATTCCCGTTCTCCTTTAACAGATTTCTAAGCCGTTTCTATGATTAATATTGAATCATCATTTCTTTTCATTTTTTCCACATTTTCTCTCCCAAATTTGATCATAACACTCTCAAACATGAGATTCCTCAAAAATAAGATAATTGCATTTATATACACAGAAACGCCTCTGCTATTTGAAAACAGAGTTAGAATAGTATGACTAACAGATGGAGTTATGTTTAAATTGACCTAGTCCTATCCAGTCTGTTTTCTTTAATTCAGCATATTTTGACACTGATTCCGATTTTTTCGTCTGTTGACGAATCAGGTTTGTATGAGCATTGACCCTGTCTATCCCCCCTCGCTTTACTTCAAAATCCATTGATCCACTAGTTCTCTAGAAAGAACTCTCCAACCTATCATCGGCAAATTCTAAATGTTTTCCACCTTTTTCTATTATTTTACAAAATGTAAGCGCTTTTTATTTTTTAGGAAAATAAGAAAGCCGCCAATATCAACAAAAGTTGAGACAAGAATCCGAACCAAGCAGCTCCCAGTTTCATAGCGTAAAGAGTGTACGAGATTTGATCGCTAGAATGGAGGGCATTCCATGTTTGGATTTTCGATGGTACAAATGGTCAGAACACATGCAAGTAAGCTAGATCAGCCGCTTAGAGAAACGGTTCTTCACCTCTATCAACCTTTTAAATGGACACCTTGCTTTCTCCATCGTTTTTTCGAAGGGAGATTAAAGAAAAAAACGAAGCTTCGTGTCATCATTGAGTTTCAGCAAGAGGCCGGAGAGGCGGGGATTCAAAGCGCAGAGCAAATGATGAAAAAAAGCAAAAAAACAAACATCAAACAGCACTTTCCTCACATCAACTGCTGTGCAGCAGATCTGACACCTGCTGTCTTAGAAGAACTGCTTGCTGAAGGTGAACATATTCGAAAAATCTATTTAGATAGACAAGTTCATGCACTACTCGACATCGCAACAGAAGCAAGCCATGCTGATCAAGTCATCCGGCAGGACAAGACGTTAACCGGGGAAGGCATCACGGTGGCTGTTATTGATACGGGAATCTATCCACACAAGGATGTAGATGGACGGATTCGTGATTTTGTAGATTTAGTCAAACAAAAAAAGAACCCGTATGACGATAATGGACATGGCACTCATTGTGCGGGGGATGTGGCTGGAGATGGAACAGCTTCAGATGGCTTATATAAAGGACCTGCTCCAAAAGCAAGGATTATTGGTGTAAAAGTATTAAATAAACAAGGATCCGGATCACTTTCTACTATTATAGAAGGTGTTGAATGGTGCATGCAGTTTAACGAAGATCATCCTGATGATCCGATACACATTATCAGTATGTCACTAGGCGGAGATGCGCAGCGTTATGATGATGAACAAGATGATCCAATGGTGCGGGCTGTCAATGCGGCTTGGGATGAAGGCATCGTTGTCTGCGTCGCTGCAGGAAATGCTGGTCCCAACAAGCAAACGATCGCAAGCCCTGGCGTCAGTCAAAAAATCATCACAGTTGGGGCCTATGATGACCAAGATACACTAGAATCAAACGATGATGTCGTAGCACCATTTTCAAGCAGAGGTCCAACTGTATACGGCACATCTAAGCCAGATATTCTTGCGCCAGGCGTGAATATCGTCTCACTCAGATCACCAAGGTCTTACCTTGATAAACTAGATAAGTCAAAGAGAGTAGACGATGACTATACAATGTTATCGGGCACCTCTATGGCGACACCTATTTGCGCTGGTATTTGCGCTCTCATGTTAGAACATTCCTCTGATTTAACACCTGATGAGGTCAAAAAACGATTAACAAAACATACAAGTAAGTGGTCTGAAGAGGACCCGTTGATTTACGGGGCAGGTGCTGTTGACGCAGAGAAAGCAGTGAAAGAATAAATAAAAAAGCCCTTTACGATTTTTCGTAAAGGGTGTTATGTTGACTGTTTGTTATGTGTGAAGTCTTTCATCTAATTGAGCAGCTGACATGTTATGCTTCGTTCTCATACATCTCATCTCCTTTTTGAATGTGCGTACGCGCTTCTATCACAATTTCAAAAAAAGTGGAAGATTCCTTGTACATGTCGCGTTCCTTATAATAATTAGCCGCATCAAGCGCTAATTCCTCTAAATCAGCAAACATTTTTTTACTTTTCAAACCAAAAAGAGCTAACCGCAGCTTTTCGCTACTGCCCTTCTCCATATACAGCGCCTGTAAAAATTGAAATTTCAGCTGGTAAATTTCATCTTCCAATAAACGAGACTGATGCAATCCTTTATCTATCACGCTTTTTGCACGCGCCATATCGCCAAGTTTAAAATAAGTAAGCGCCAGGGAAAACAATGATTTGATCATCGTTGCGGCTTGGTCTTTTTGATACAGCGAAATGGCTTGTTCAAAATAGACAGTTGCTGTATGGTACGTACCCATACTATAATGACAGGTCCCTAAATTGTTCAGGGCCATGGCTTTAAAATAAGACGTGCATTCTTGTCTTTCTATTGCTTCACAGTCCTTTAGCGCCTTTTCTAAATAAGGAAGTGCTTTTTGATGCTGATTCACGTCAATCCAATTACCAGCCATCACAAAATCACATTGAATGCTTCTTTTTCCATACAGCTGATGCTTTTTATAAATATCTCTCGCCTTTTTGGCATAATGCATAGAAAAATAGGTTTGTTTCATATGATAGTATACTTCAGCTATTTTATAGTAAAATTCCGCTTTCTCAATCTCATCTGTCACCAAAATCAGTTGATGCTCAGCATGCTTGTAATATGAAATGGCCTCGATATATCGGTTCTGGATAAACGCATACATCCCATGAAAAAAATGAAAATAATAGCCGAGTAAGCCTGTCATTTCATCTTCTGCATCTTCCATTTCTTTTGGAATGGATACAGCTTGAAGTGACTCGCTTGCCGCATGAGCCGGAGATAAGTGCTGAAGCATCATTTGATGGCGAAAATCTATTAATGAATAATAAAGTAATAAATCTTGATCTTCTTCCATCTCATGAATCTCTTGCTCCACAATTTGCTTCATCTCTTTTGCCTGTTTTAATTCAAATTTGCAAATATGCGTGTACCATTGATTGATTTTTACACCTACTTCGGAAGATGGTATTTTGTGTGCCATCCACTTCAGCCCCATTCTATCATATCAAACTGATAACTATTATTTTACATAATTTATGTTTTTAAGGCAAATTGCCATTTATTTCACATTTTATCTTCAGTTTGCATATTTCTATCTTTTATACCAAGTTTAAAGAGAGTCATTTTGCCCATCAAAACCATTTTCTACGGAGACGTATGAACATCACGAAGCACTTGTTTGATGGCATTTACATAACGCCTGAAGGCTTTCTTTTTTCCTTTCCTTGTAGAAAAATTGTCAAAAAAGGCTTCTCTCTGGGCAGTACTAATCTCAAGCTGAACACTTTCTCCACTAGCATTTTGATTATTGATGTTTTTTGGATCTGTACCAGAAAGTCGTTCACCTTCTTGCACCATCTCCGCTGAAAAGCCTCTATCTTTTAATTCGCGGACGACCGCCCTTGCCATCTTTCGGTTCGTCCCGCCAACAAGCGTATGTCTTCTATCACTTTGATAGCCATGTATGGACATGGAAAATGGATAGGTTTTAATTAACTGTACCAAAATAGGTTCATCAAACTTTGTACTTGTGATATGCAAGTCACGATTGTTGTCTTTTTTCGTTCCTTCAAATAAATAAGTAGAGTATGTTTGCTGAAAGGCTTCAACAATTTCACTTGTTCCTGGTTCTATATCACCGCCATGCGGAGAGAATACAAGTAGATCACTGCCGCCTTTTTCATGTAATTCAATCTCATACCCCTCACTTTCATGCCATTTCATGTGCTGAAAGCTCTCATATTGATCTCCTTTTTTCCGCTCTCTTATGCTCTTTTCTACTTCCTCATGATGTTTTTTTTGCTCTTTTTTTTCCTCTTGTGAATGACTGCATTTGACGATCAAAAGAGCGCATAGGATCAAAAATATGGATCCGCATATTAGTAGCCTTTTCATCTCACAGCTCCTTTTCATTCTTTAGGTGCTTTCTTATCGCATTATTTTACTATCAATGGCTAACGAAATTCAAAGAATCTTCCGCTCAAATCAACGAATCAGGAGAACATACCTGTTTTTTTCGTTTGTTTAGGTATTTCAGACTTCATTTGACCTTTCTGCATATGACGCAAAACTAAATCTTACGACCTTATTTTCATTTTGGTTATTAGCGCCTACGGAATTGGGAATATTCACCTTTCCCTAGACGAAAAAAGCTGCAAACAAAGCGTTCGCTTGTTTGCAGCTTGAATATCTCGTATTAATTTCTTAATCCGTTCTCTAAGACCGTTAGCACTTCATCTTGTGATAATCCTTGCGCAAGTGAAATTTCACTGACTAACATGCCACGTGCATCATCGAGCATCTTCTTTTCACTAGAGTTTAATGCTTTCTTTTGATTCCGTCTCATGAGATCTTTTACAACATCTGCACCATCTTCGATCGCACCTGTTTTGAGCTTTTTCATATTTTCATCATATCTTTGCTTCCAGGTCAGCGTGTCATCGTTTGTTTCTTCTGCAAAATTGTTCATCACAACCTTTAACGTTGCTTGATCTGCAACCGGACGTATACCTATTTGATCGATTCTGCCCCGCGGGATCATCATTTGCATATTTGGCATTTGAATCAGAAAATACTCCTCTGTCTTCCCTAAAATCTCTTTTTCTTCCATTCCTTCAATTACACCGGCTCCATGCATAGGATAAACAATTTTATCACCTATTTGAAACAAATCCGCCACCTCCGAAAATATTCACAAAATGATTATAACACATTTTATCAGAAGATAAAAATTTATATTTTATCATGTTGTTTCAGCACTAGTCAATTCTTTTTATTTGATATTTTAAAGAAAAAGCCTTTTTTACAAAAGAAGCGCTAGCATCCAGTCTTTATTGACCTTTTTGCATATACTAGCATGGAGTCACATTTAGGAGGGATGACAATGTGCAACTGCAAATGCAAACATTCCCACTCAAGCTGTTATAAAAGGCGTGACGACCAGCATGTTCACCCATGTAATGAAAGTCAGTCATATCATAAAAAAGATCATTGGTTTGAGAGCGACTTCTGGGATACTTCTAGAGACTACGATCCCAATTATTATCCTAAAAGTGTCTGCACTAAATGTAAGAAGCGTCGTAGAAGAAGACATAGCATCTCATTTTAGTGTGGCGCTTCAACAGATGTTTGTTTTCCCGGCTGAGAAGCCGGTTTTTTTGCTTTATCATCCTTACTTACATATGGATAGGCTCATCAACTGGATATTGAACATAGGATAAGGTAACCTGAAAAAAAAGGATGAGATACAGAATGAACAATATGAATAACCAGACCAATCATTTCCACCAAGGAAACCCCTATCACACGATTGACCAAGTTTATACTGCCAATCACGAGCATATGATTGCTCCAAACATGCATGATCCTATGAATATGCCAAACCATTATCATACCGGCAAAAAAGATGCTTATGGCGGTCATCATCCGCACCATCATCCAGTATATGCCCCGTTTCCTCAGCAATATGACTCATTTTCACATTTCCCAATGAAAGATCATCATCACCCAGGCAGCTATGGTGGCTACGGGATGTCTCCATATCAGCCATACGGATACCATGAGGGCGGACATATAATGATGGCGCCAAACCATCATATGGGAGGACACCATTACGATATGAATCAAGCAAATGCCTTTTATCCTCGATATTACTAAACAAATAGAGAAAATAAGGGTATAATACCCCATTTAATACCATATAGGGATATGGTAACATGATAGGTAAATAATGGATTAATTCATCTATTATTTACCTATCATCAATCAAGGGGGAAAGAAAAAATGAAAAAAACGTGGACGATTCTATTAATGGGGATGCTTACAATGGTCATGGCGCTATCTGTCCCGCTTGCTGCATCTGCTGAAGGTGCCAACACGCAGGAAGGCCGAGCTTCGACAAATGCAAAATCGGCTGCACTTTATGCGAAAATTACGGGAACAAGTAAGCAAGAATGGTCTTTCTCTGATATCGAGCTGACTTACCGACCAAATTCCGTCCTCAGTATCGGAGCAGTAGAATTCACATTGCCTACAGGCTTCCAAGCAACAACAAAGGATCTTATGAATGGGAAAGCATTAAAAGACAGCTACATTCTAAATAGTGGAAAGACGGTTCGCATCCCGGCTAGAGTTGATTTATTTGGTAGTTCTGAATATAAATTACAACTTTCACATAAAGTGCTTCCTGCCGCTGGTACATATACGTTCCGCGCAGAAAACCGTGCGATCAGCATCGGTTCAAGATTTTACGCAGAGGATACGCTTGATATTCATAAACGACCTGTTGTTACACCACCAACCAATCCATGTGGTTGCTAAATGAAAAAGCGCTCATTGAGCGCTTTTTTTATTTCTTCTCATCAATATACTTTACATCACTCGTTTTAAACATTTTCTCCATCTCAGGAAATCAAACAAGAACTTATGTCCTCTCGAGTTTCCTGCGTTTTATATTATTTTACATCATACCACTTTATAGTTTGTCATCAATTAGGGGGCATTTTGTAGGCAAGCCAACATAACTCTATATTAATGAAGATAGTAGGATACACGAACATAAACAAAATCAGATCATTCCTTAGAACTTATTTGTCATCTCGGTCTGTCGAAATCCTTGTATAAACTTTATACGGGTAGTCGTCATATTTAATGATTTCGTCGACTGATTCCTTACGAAATGCATATAACACACCACAATTATTAATTTTTTATATAAATTATAACATCTTGAATAATGGATTCGTTAAATTCCATCATTGTTATATAATGGTTATTGACTTAAAAGAGCGCCATTCTTAGAGGGAACAAAATGGAGATTTTTAATTCAATATTTGCTGGTTTAATGGTTATAGGAATTTGTATAGGACTTATTCTATTAATTTTCTCGAAATCAAGGAAAGTAGGAAAAGGCGTTTTTATTACTTGTCTTCTTATATTGTTAACAATATCATTTTCAAATTCATTTGTTTGGAAATATGAAAGTTCCGAAATCTCATCAGTAACTCCTGAAAAATATAATCAATTAAAGGAAGGCATGACTCCTAAAGAAGTTAAAAAAATTGTTGGTGGTTCCGCTAGATCAGAAGAATAAAAGAAGATAATTATTTCATTTGGGAATATGAAGGGGTAAATGGAATTGAAAATGATGCCACGGCAGACTTAATATTTGAAGATGATCGACTAAGTTCTAAATTTAAAAGTGGTTTGCTGCCAAACACAATGAAACAGATTCCGAAGAAGTATACGAGTCAGAAGTATCAGGTGAAGAAGATGAATTAGAATCTTTGATAAGTGTTGCTGAATTTGAAATTGAATCTATTGTAGAAGATAATTACACTATAAACTTTGTGAAGATGTATTCAACTTCTTTTAAAGACTTCTCAATTTGCTCTTCTGTCAAACCTTCTAATCTTGTGCTTGTGTCTTTGCCGAAGCAGCTGGCGCAAATGCAGTCACAGCTAGAACTAATGCAAACATTTAAAAAACCAATCTTTTCATATTAACTCCCCCTTTAAACTTCCTAATTTACTTTGTCATACATTTTTAAGTGAGAGTTAAAGTGTTCTTGCAAAGATCGACATATTGCGACACATTAACCCCACATAAATAGAAGAAAGAATGATAGCGCCCAAGTAAGTAAACCAAGCATTACAAAAAATTTAAGGAAACTCTCGTACTTTGTAAGAGGACGTTTCTTCTTCAATTGAGACAAGCGCCAATGAAGAGCATAACCAGAGAGCACCAGAATTAATTGACCAATTCTTGATACGTCTTCTAATATATCTATACCATTCATTATAGTTCAAGTTCACCTCCCAATTCAGAGAAAAATCAAACAGTCCACATGTTTGCTTTTAATCACTATCCAACATGATTTCAATTTTTTATCGCAAATATCCTTTCACTTCACAATATTTATGTAAAAATAAGTAATAAGAAACATTACACAAGATAGATGCACCCCTCCATTTCAGACGGGCTTTTCAAATTATTTGCATTCGGCTTTAATAAAAAGGCTTGATTTCAACTTGTACATTTTTGAACTGTTGACAGTGAAGATCTTATCAACACTTTTAATATAATTTCTAAGAGATTACTTCTCATCTAGTCTATATCACCTATGCACATCGATTCATTTTTAAAGAATTGCAGGGTTTATTTCTCAATTGATCTCCGTCTAATGGTAAACTCTCTATTGATTGTAACCAAGCACTAAAGGAGATTGCCATGAAAACTTTAGATGTTCAAGCTTTGGATGATGCAATTGCTCAAACACTGACACAGTTACAGCAACAATCACAGAACATCAAATCCCTAGAAAAACAAATCAATCAAATCATCTCACTGGATGGCGCACTAAAGGGAGAAGCTGGACAAGCGATAAAAGCGTTTTATACGGAGTGTCATATTCCCTTTTTGCAATTCTTTCAAGTCGCCATTGAGGAATACAGCGCCGCGCTCAAAAAAATAAAAACAGCACTTCACGCATTTGAATCAAACGAAAAAGGTTATATCTCACAATCATTTCTCGAACATGAGCTGGATCAAGGTTTAAAAAACGCCCAACAGGCTATTTCTGAAATCGTCGCAGATGCCAACAGCGCCATCGGCAAGGTCAGCCATATCATTGATTTACCAAGTGTGGACGATTCTGCTTTTCAAGCAAGCTATCAAAAAGCATGGATGAACATCTCAAAAACCATTGGATCGCTCCATGCTTTTGACAGAGAACAAGTTAGTGCTTTGGATGAAATTAATAGCTCCATCCAAACAATGAAGGAATACATGAATACCCTCGGCAACATGTTCACTGGTCCGAAAATCGAGATCACGAGCTACCAAAAAGGATCTATTCTCAAAAATGAGGAAGACAAAAAAATCAGCAGTAACCTAAACGAATTGGATCAAAAAATAGACAATCTCGATGAGTCCCCAATGAAGATCATGCTTAAGAAACTGAATGAAAAAGAGCGATCGAATGTGGATACGGTTGTGAAGAAAAAACCATCCAATAAAATCAATCAAGACACTGTGACTATCAATGGTAAAGTATATAATACAAATGAATACAAAAAGATCAACTTCGAAAATGCCAAAACCGTTGAGGTCATTCAAGATGGAATGATCTATCGCTTACGAATATTTGATCAAAACAAAGTAAAGATTGAGAGCATCACACCGATACCTGACGTGAAAGTAAAAGACACCCCATTAAAATTCCTAGATCCAGCGATGGAATTTACAGGGATAAACGATGCGTTTCGTGCCATTATCGGGAGAGATCCTGAAACATTTGATGAAACGTCTGTTAAGGATCGTATCTGGTCAGGGATGAGTATAGTACCTGTCGCGAAAATTAAATATGTATTTAAATTAATTAAAGGTGAGAAAAAGGCTAAGAAGGTTGCAAAAACACCTTCCTATGGCAAACACTCCGTACCCAAAGGTCCGTATCGTGAAGTAAATGGTTTCCCTGCGAAAGTAAAACCAGGAGCTCAAGAAAAGCATAATCCTGATGCACCTAACTATAAACAAGAGGTTGCGAATGGTAAAACAAAGAGTATCTTCTATGGAGATAATAAAAAAGCACAAGAATTGGTTGATAAGTATGCAGATACTGGTAATATGTTAAAAACAAAAAATAAAGAAAGAGTTGATTTTGGTCAAGTAATAGGAAAACATTACAATACAGAGACCAATAAATTTGAAGAGACTACAAGAGGCATTATACATTATAGTAAAAACGGCGCTCACATAGTACCTTCACAACCATCTTAAATATGAGAAAAGAGGTTAAACATGGAACCTGATTCTTTATTCAAAACATTATTAAAATACAAAAATAGAGACCTTAAATTGGAATATGAAAATGGATTAAGGCTAATTGGTAGAACTGATACATTTTTTGAAACTGATAACGGTCTAGAAGATGATGACATCAATTATAAAGAATATTACGCTACGGTCTTTCAAGTAAATAAGATTTTATCTCCCCCACTTAATAATGAAAAAGACAGTTTATATACTTGGTTAATTAAGGGAAACACTTTGTTTGAGATCTCTCTTTATGAAGATACACCAAGTGCAGTTTATTTAGCAGACGGCCAGAAAATATGGGAATTGGACAGTGATGAATAACCAAGAAAAGCTCCTCCAAATCGGAAGGGCTTTTCACTTACATTTGTTTTACTTCAATATATTTAGATGCAGCCGTGATGTATAATCCAGATTTAAGCTTGTACATCTTTACCCGTTTACTGTGACAGTCTTACAATTGTGAATGCTTCACTGACCAATTCGGCTTATCGTAGACCCATAACCATACATCGTTATCTGGAAAATATATAGAAACCAATAGACAGGTGAGATACTAGCCTTGTTCATTATGTCGTAACACCATCTTTCCAATTTCCTAAGATCCTGTAATTCTTCCGCAGTTAGTTTTTGCAAACAAATCTCCTCTTTTCTGAAAATAAAAAAGGGACACCAATCAAACAGCGCTTTGCTGTCGTGATCAGTGTCCCCCCAGCTTTCCGGTAGAACGGTTTTTTTGAATAACTCGCCTTCCGTGAAGCTAACACGAGTTACTTTGTTATCGTGTGTAACGATTTTTGTTTCACCGTGCGACGGTAGCGGTACAAATCTCGCTTTACCATCAGATAAAACTATTACAATGGGTTCGTTTCAGCGGATGTTTATCTTCACGTTACAAAAAACACGAAACAGAAAGCGTTTTGCGTTTCGAAAAGTACCTTAAAAATTAATCGGTGGGCAAATGGTGAGCAAACTTATTCACCCACCATCTAAAACCTTGCTACATCACCCGTTTAAACATTTTCTCCATCTCATATGTGGAATGATGGATGATAATCGGGCGGCCGTGCGGACATGTAAATGGATCTTTTGTCTGGCGAAGTTCATCTAATAACGCTTTGATTTCATCATGACGCAAATGACGATTTGCTTTAATTGACCCTTTACAGCTCATCATAATCGCCGCGTCTTCTCTTAACTTTTTGATATCAACCCGCTTTTCGTCAAGCACCTGTTGAATGATTTCTTCTATGAGCTCAGCCTCTTCCCCTTTTGGAAACCATTGCGGGTGTGATCGAACGATATAGCTTCCTGAACCGAAAGGCTCTAAAAACACGCCCACTTTTGCTAAAATATCCTGATGCTCTTCAATAATCAGCATCTCGTTTTTCGAGTAGTGAAATGTTAACGGGACAAGCATTTCTTGAACTTCCTGTTCAATGTCTCCTACCTTCTCCCGGAAATACTCGTATTTAATTCGTTCCTGTGCCGCATGCTGATCTATAATATACAGCCCTCGTTCATTTTGAGCTAAGATATAGGTTCCATGCATTTGACCAATTGGATACATCACAGGGACACGTTCGGCCTCATCCGTTAATTCAGTATTCCCTTCTTGCAGGACAGATTCCTCCTGCGAAGCAGCCAATTCGTCTAAATTCACGTCTGTCTCACTAGCGGCTGATTGATCTTGATACGATGCCGGTAGCGAAGATTGGATATTTTCAGGCACTAACACGTCATATGTTTCTGTCTTAATTGGCTCATAAACAGCCGATTCGAGCGGACTCGATTGATAGGTGATGGGCGTTTGTGCCTGTTCGTTATTGATTTGTTTTGCATCAAAGGTTAAGGACTGCTGCTCATTTTTCGCGGCTGGCATTGGTGCTTTTTTTGGTAGCGAAGCATTTGGAATGAGCTGCTGTTTTTGAAACACTTCCTTAATTCCTTGTTTGATGAGTTCATGAAGTTCGTGTTCTTTGCTCAGTCTTACTTCAAGTTTTGATGGGTGTACGTTCACATCTACTAGAATTGGGTCCATCTTCATTTCGATAAACGTAATCGGGTGACGGCCAATTGGGAGAAGTGTATGATACCCTTCATGAATCGCCTTCACAAGTGGAAAATGCTTCACATATCTACCGTTCACAACAGAAGACATGTAATTCCGCGATGCTCTTGTCACCTCTGGCAATGAAATATAACCTTTCACCTCGAAATCTAGTGATTGTACATGCAGAGGTAGCATCTTTTTCGCTACAGCCGTTCCATAAATGGCAGCAAGCACATGCCGCACATCTCCATGTCCATTTGTTTGAAGTAATACTTTTCCTTGATGTCGCAAACGAATTGACACTTCTGGATGAGCGAGCGCAATCCGGTTGACAACGTCCGTTATATTACCAAGTTCTGTATGAACGGTTTTCATGTATTTTAAGCGAGCTGGCGTATTATAAAATAAATTGGTAACCACAACTTCCGTGCCGCGGCGACCGGAAGTTTTTTTCTCTGAAATGATTTTCCCGCCTTGGAGAGCTAAGTGCGTGCCAGCTCCTTCGCCAGTACTTGTTTTCATTTCTAGATGAGAGACAGAGGCAATACTTGGCAGCGCCTCCCCCCTGAACCCGAGCGTTCTGACACGGAACAGGTCATTCTCATCCTTGATTTTACTCGTCGCATGTCTTTGAAAGGCGAGCTTACAGTCTTCAGCATTTATTCCAACGCCATTATCAATGATTCTAATAGAAGAAAGACCTGCCTCTTCTACGTCGATTTCAATCACGGTACTGCCTGCATCGATTGCATTTTCAACAAGCTCCTTTACGACAGAGGCTGGTCGCTCGACCACTTCACCTGCTGCAATTTTGTTTGATAGGTCGTCAGATAACTGAATAATCTTTGCCAATTTTGCTCACCTCTCCTTGCGTTTATACTTTCTTTTGCAATTCATATAACTTTGTCATCGCTTCTAATGGAGTCATATCCATTAAATTGAGCGATTTTAGTTCTTCTATCACCGCATGATCTTTGTTTTTGAGTTTGGGTTGCGGTTTGTCTCCTACTTCAAAGAAGGAAAGCTGTTCTTTCTCTTCAGCACGTTCTGTCATCGTTGACGTAGCAACGCTTGGCATCACTTCATGCGATCCGCTCTCAAGCTCTGTCAAAATGGTCTGAGCTCGATTGATGATTTCATTAGGTAATTCAGCTAATTGGGCCACATGAATTCCGTAGCTTTTATCAGCTGCACCTTCTTTGATTTGATGTAAGAAAACAACGGTCCCTTCATGCTCCTCAGCGCGTACATGGACATTTTTCAGCTCGCTTAATTGAGATTCGAGCACAGTGAGTTCATGGTAGTGCGTAGAGAAAAGGGTTTTGGCACCAATATGGTTATGAACGAATTCTATAATCGCCTGGGCAAGAGCCATTCCATCATAAGTACTTGTCCCGCGTCCAATTTCATCAAATAAGATCAAACTATTTTTTGTCGCATGCACCATGGCATTTTTTGCTTCAAGCATTTCTACCATAAAAGTACTTTGACCAGAAATCAAATCATCTGCTGCACCAATCCGTGTAAAGATTTGATCAAATATAGGAAGTGTCGCCTTTGATGCAGGGACAAAACAACCGATTTGCGCAAGAATCGAAATCAGTGCCACTTGTCTCATATATGTGCTTTTCCCTGACATATTGGGTCCTGTAATGAGCAAGGTTTGTCTGCCTTTTCCCATCTGGCAATCATTCGGCACATACTCCTGATGATCCATTACCTTTTCAACCACAGGGTGACGCCCATCTACTACGTCCACTTCACCTTCTGAAAACGCTGGACGGACGTAACGGCGCTTTTCACTCACAGTGGCAAAACATTGCAGGGCATCTAGCTCACTCATTTGTTTTGCAAGTAATTGTAATCTAGGAATAAATGCTTTTACTTCTTCCCTCAGCGCTGTAAACAATTCATATTCCAATTCGCTTATATTTGATTCTGCCTCAAGAATGAGGGCTTCTCTCTCTTTTAATTCAGGCGTAATATACCGCTCTGCGTTGGTAAGTGTTTGTTTTCTTTCATAACGCCCTTCTTCCAGCAAATGCGTATTCGCCCGGGTCACTTCGATATAATAGCCAAATACCTTATTAAACCCTACTTTCAAGGAACGAATGCCGGTATATTCTCTTTCTTGCTGTTCAAGCCGCGCAATCCAATCCTTCCCGTTCCGACTAGCATCACGATATTCGTCTAATTTCGCATTATAGCCATCTTTAATTAAATTGCCCTCTTTTAATGTCATCGGCGGATTCTCATAAAGGGCATCTTCTAATAATTCAAGGAGATCACCACAAGGATCAATATCGTTTGCTCTTGACGTTGCCATTTCCTCCGGGAGCGAATGAACGAGCTCTTTAATGGCCGGTACTTGCTTTAAAGACTCCTTCAATTGCATAAGATCACGTGCATTCACATTCCCAAATGCCACACGGCCTGCTAGACGCTCAAGGTCATACACTTGTTTGAGCCGCTCACGCAGATCCTCACGTTCAAAGAAATGGTCTATCAGAATTTGCACCATTTCTTGACGCTCTTGAATCTGTGATCGCCTTATTAATGGTCGATCAATCCATTGCTTTAGCAACCTGCCGCCCATGGCTGTTTTCGTTTCATCGAGCAACCATAGTAATGAACCCTTCTTACTTTTTGAACGAATGGTTTCAGTTAATTCTAGGTTTCGCTTTGAATAAAGGTCAATTTTCATCGTTTGTTCAAGCTCAAATACCTGTACTTGCTGAAGGTGATCAAGACTTCTCTTTTGTGTTCTTCTTAAATATGCATATAATTTTAAAAATGTAGACTGCAAGTTTTCATCAAGATGAGAAATGAGTGTTTCTGCTTCGCCTACTAGCGCTTCACCATCTTCGTATGAAATGGTCGCATGACAGCGCTCTTGAAGGGTCTTCACTGTGTCCTCATCCAGCTCTTTTGATACGACAATTTCTTTTGCACCGACAGAATAAATTTCAGACACAACTTCATCTAATCGTTCGATCAAAGCAGCCATGTTTTCACCTGTTGATAAATCGGATAGCGCAAGGCCATATCCCTCATGAAAAGAGGAAACAGACACAATGAAATTGTTCTCGTTTTCACTTAATCCTTTCCCATCCATCACCGTACCAGGTGTGATCAGTTGAACAACCTCTCGTTTCACAACACCTTTAGCCGTTTTAGGGTCTTCCACTTGCTCACAAATGGCAACTTTATATCCTTTGGTAATGAGCTGTTCTATGTATGCGGAAGCTGAATGATAAGGAACACCACACATAGGAATCGTTCCGCCATCTCTGCTTGTTAACGTAATTTCTAATTCTTGTGCCGCTTCTTTTGCATCATCAAAAAACATTTCATAAAAATCGCCTAAGCGGAAAAATAAAAAGGCGTCCTGGTAATCTGCCTTAATCTTTAAATATTGCTGTATCATGGGCGTATAACTTGCCATATATCTAATCCCTCACTATATTACTTTCGAATTCATACCAACACATATTATATCATAAAAAAATGCCTTCTTTCGCCTAGATCGAAACACAAAAAAACTAGGGGTACATGCGCCCTAGTCATCCTTTATTCTTCTGGATCTCCCGCTAGAAATTCTGGATGAAGATCTTCTAGCTCCTCATCTACTTCCTCTTCCCACTCTTGGTCATCTTTTTCTGTCCAGCTAGAATTGACCTCTACGACAATTTTTGTTTCTCCTACTACTTCAGCAATAAATTCACGCTCAGCCTGCACCACAATTTTATTGCCATTTGGAGAAATGGTCACTTCTAAACAGTTCGGTTGCTGTAGTACTTTCGCAATGACTTCGTGCTCATCATCAAGGAAATTTTTATCTTTATATCTCAGTTTGATGATATCTACATATTTCACACGTTCGGTGACCACTTCTGTTTTCGTGTTATCGGCGTAAGAATACCAGACGTTAATATCAAACGTTCCTTCAATCTCAACTGTTTTACCGACCTTTTCTGCATCATACTTATGATTAATGATCCAACCACCTAGGATGCTGGTTGGTTTTTGCGATGGAGAAATGGTGTGTGTGCTTTGGGTGAATTTCCTCCCTTTTGCAACCACCGCTTTTGTAATAATCTCTCTGTATTCAGACATTCCGGCATGCCTCCTTGTTCTTGATCGTTTTATCTTATGCTGGGCATTCGTCTAGTGTGTCACGATTTTGAACTTCATGTTCAATTAAATTCATTTCTGTTTCAGTGTATGCATGGTCGCCCATAAACTTGCCTTGAAAATTGGAAAAGTTGCAGAGTGAGAGAATAAGGGGTGAATGAATGTCACGAGAAGGTGATGGAACATTTGGTTCAATTAATATGGAGGATCAACAAAAAACCCCGCATCAGCGGGGTTTTCTCATTTAATGGAGCAACTTGGTGATGAATTTTTCACTTTTGAACCGGTTTCTCCTAATAATAGGTCGCCACCGGTTGAAAGGATGATTTCATCTGTTACTTGATTAGAAATTGTGTGCGCTACTAATTGAAGCAAAGAATTGACTTCCACTTGAGATTCTTTGAATTCTTGAATCACCGGGATGTCATCCAGTTCTTCTTGCAGGGCATCGATTTTTTCTTCGACTTGCTTTAAGGCTTCATGTTTGCCGTAATGCTTTAAGTTCACAGCTTGTTTTTGAAGCGCCTTAATTTGGTTAATAATCGTTGAAATCTTTGTGTTTTCATTGATTTGCGCTTCCGCTTTTTTGAAGAAATCCACTTCTTCTGTTTCAGAAATCATTTTCGCGAGCTCTCTTGCACGCTCGACAATCTCTTTCTTTGAATAAAGCGTCATTTTAATTCACCTCGATAGCTTCTCCAACCATTTCTCCGTCAAGAGACCAAGTTTTTGCTTGTGTGATTTTCACTTTGACGATGTTGCCAATCGCTTCTTTTGGTGCTTTAAAATTCACAAGCTTGCTTTTACTTGTATATCCGGCTAGGATCTCAGGATTGTTTTTACTTTCACCCTCTACTAATACTTCGACAGTCTGCCCTTCATATTCCTTCATTTTTTTCGCAGAAATTTCATTCACAAGGGCATTTAAGCGTTGCAGGCGTTCTTTCTTCACTTGCATTGGGACATTGTCTTTCATGTTTGCCGCTGGTGTTCCTTCTCTTGGAGAATAAATGAACGTATAGGCGGCATCGAACTCCACTTCCCGATAGAGGGACATCGTTTCTTCAAACTGCTCATCTGTCTCATTCGGGAACCCAACGATGATGTCCGTTGTTAGAGAAGCATTTGGCATGGCTTCTTTGATTTTGCGCACAAGGTCAAGGTAACGCTCACGATCATACTTTCTCGCCATCAGTTTCAGTACGGAAGAACTTCCTGATTGAACTGGCAAATGAATATGATCAAGCAGGTTGCCACCTTTGGCAAGCACTTCAATTAAGTGGTCATCAAAATCACGTGGATGACTTGTTGTAAAACGGATACGCGGGATATCGATTTTACGCAGTTCATCCATCAGATGGCCAAGACCGTATTCCATATCTTCAAAATCTTTTCCATAAGCATTGACGTTTTGGCCAAGAAGGGTAATCTCTTTATATCCCTCTGCAGCAAGACGTCTTACTTCTTGGATGATTTCATCTGGCCGGCGGCTTCGTTCCTTCCCACGGGTGTAAGGGACGATACAATATGTACAGAACTTATCACAGCCGTACATAATGTTCACCCAGCCTTTAATTTTACCTCGGCGGGCTCTCGGAAGGTTCTCTATCACATCCCCTTCCTTCGACCAAACCTCAATCACCATTTCTTTAGAAAGGTAACATTCAGATAGAAGCTCAGGCAGACGATGAATGTTGTGCGTACCGAAAATAAGATCCACGAATGGGTGTTTTTTCAATATGCGGTTAACAACAGACTCTTCTTGTGACATACAGCCGCAGACACCTAAGATCAGATCTGGTTTTTCACGTTTTAACGCTTTTAAATGACCAAGCTCTCCAAACACTTTGTTTTCAGCATTCTCACGAATGGCACATGTATTCAGTAAAATGACATTCGCATCTTCAGTAGAGTTTGTCGGCTCATAGCCAAGCGCCATAAAAATACCTGCCATTACTTCTGTGTCGTGTTCATTCATTTGGCAGCCATATGTGCGGATATAAAACTTACGGCCGTTCCCTAACCCTTTAAACCGTTCGTCAATTTGAAATTGATTATATTCGACTTCTTCTTTACCCCGTTTTTTTGCATCTTTTAATGATGGCGGAATGTAAACAGCTTCAAAATATTTGCTGTAGTCCTTCTCGGATTTTTTGTCCGATGAACTTACTTGTCCGCTCGCTTTTCTCTGTTCTTCATTCATGAATTAGTACTCCTTTCAAACCAAGCTCCACCCTCCAGTATAGACTATTTTCTTATGAATTGAAAATAAATTCATACGAGTTTACCTTTATAAAAGACTGTCTTCCTACATTGAATTTTTATAAAAACAATCCATTTGATGTAAAAAAAAGAGAGCACCCCGCTCTCTCTTAATCAAGTATCTTCAGTTTTTCCGCTTCATCTTTAATGATCGTCAGCGCACGGTCTAGTTCTTCTTTTGTATGCTCTGCTGTGATGATGGCTCTAATTCTCGCTTTTCCTTTGGCGACTGTTGGGAAGGCAATTCCTTGTGCGAAGACGCCTCGTTCCATTAACGCTTTCGAAAACTGGTAAGTCAGTGCCTCATCACCCACCATAATGGGAATGATAGGGGTTTCTGTTGGTGCAATCTGAAATCCTAGATTGATGACTTTCTCTTTAAAATATGTGGCATTTTCCCATAGGGTTTGCATTCGCTCTGGCTCATCTAATAGCACGTCTATGGCTTCTTCACATGCTCTTGTCACAGCTGGCGGATGAGATGTACTGAACAAAAATGGTCTTGCTTTATGCTTTAAGTAATCGATTAAAACTGCAGATCCCGCCACGTAGCCGCCAAGCACGCCGATCGCTTTACTAAGTGTGCCAACTTGAATTTGCACTCTTCCATCGAGCTGAAAATGATTAACAGTCCCGCGGCCATTTTCGCCAAGCACTCCTGAAGCGTGTGCATCGTCTACCATGACAAATGCATCATAAGTTTCAGCAAGCCTTACAATATCAGGCAGTTTTGCAATGTCACCATCCATCGAAAACACACCATCCGTTACAATGAGTCGGACGCGGTAATTCATGGATTTCTTTAAAATTTTCTCGAGTTCTTCCATATTGGAATGCGCGTATACTTTTTTGTGTGATTTCGTTAATCGAATGCCATCAATAATAGAAGCATGATTCAACTCATCTGAAATGACAATATCATCTTTTGATAAAACACTTGATAAGACCCCTTGATTCGTCGTAAATCCTGATTGAAATACAAGGGCTGCCTCTGTTTTTTTAAATGACGCGAGCTTTTTTTCGAGTCGCTCATGCATGGTCAAGGTTCCGGCAATTGTCCGTACTGAACCAGTTCCAGCACCGAATTCATCAATCGCTGCTTTTGCTGCTTTCATCAGTCGTGGATGTGAAGTCAACCCTAAATAGTTATTTGAGGAGAGTTGTATCACAGCTTGTTCATTGAATGTGACTGTGGATGATTGTTTTGACTCGATCTCTTTTAACGTCTGGTGGGTACCTTGCTGCTTCATTGATTCTAATTCATCTTGTAAATAGGTGAATTCTTTCATCATTTCTTCCCCCTTTGATATGATGGCATCACAAGTACGACCTTTCCACATGTCCCTTTTCTCATCAGTTCGAATCCCTCTTTAAAATCTTCAAATGGCAACGTATGTGTGACCACTGGCTGAACATCAATTGTTTTCGTTCTTAACAGATCAGATACTTGGCGCCATGTTTCGAACATTTTCCTCCCAGTAATCCCCTGAACTGTCAGTCCTCTAAATACAATTTGATTCGTAATATCAATCGTGACTGGCCGTTCTGGCAAACTTAATATGTTAACTTTCCCGCCATTTGTACAAGCTTCAAGAGCTTGATTAATCGCTGCTGGGTGTCCTGACATTTCACAAATCACGTCTGCCCCTTCCAGACGAGTGAGCTGCCTAATCTTTACGACTGGATCCTCTTTCCCAATATCCACGATATGATTTGCGCCCATTTTCTGAGCAAGTTCAAGTCTGTATTCGTTTTTATCGATGGCAAACACCTGGACAGCGCCAGCAGATTTTGCGACCGCAATAGCCATTAAACCAATTGGACCACAGCCAAAAATGGCGACTGACTTTCCTGAAACAGGCGTGTGCAACACCGTATGGACAGCATTTCCAAGCGGCTCTTGAATGGACGCAAGCTCGACCGGCATATCACTAGGATTCTGCCATACATTTTGTTCAGGTACTTTAACAAACTCAGCAAAACAGCCGTCCATGTCCACTCCTAAAATGTTGGTGTCTTGGCACAAATGCTGCTGTCCAGTTAAACACATATTGCATTGATTGCACACAATATGAGTTTCAGCTGATACATAATCCCCTATTTTTGCACGTGTGACTTGCTTCCCCACTTTCACAATTTCCCCTGTGAATTCATGTCCGAAAATGTACGGTGCTTTGATTCTCCCCTTTGCCCAATCATCCCAATTATAAATATGCACATCCGTTCCGCAAATCGATGTGGCTTTCACTCGAATCATGACTTCATGATCATTGATCTCTGGAATCGGCATGTCAGTCAGCACCGCTCCGTAAGCGCTTTCTTTTTTAACAATCGCTTTCATCGTTCCACACATGACGTACAACCCCTTTGTGAAAAACTTCTTCCAATCAGATTTTAACACGTGTTATTTTAATCGTAAATAGCAATGTCCGCCTGACAGAGACGAATGGTCGCGCCAGATAATTTTTTGGATATTTTCTAAAAAAAAAGCAAATCTCTACATGATAAGAGATTTGCTTTTTTCGATTATCTTCTTTTTGAAACGGCCACATATAGCGCCGGGACAATCAGCAGTGTCAGAACTGTTGAGAAAAAGACACCAGATACAATACAGATCGCAAGCGGTTTAAAGAGAGGATCATTACTTAGAGCGACAGGCATAAGGGCTACAAGCGCCGTAAATGCCGTTAACAAAATCGGTCTAATTCTTGCTCTTCCCGCTTCAATCACGGCTGTGCGTTGGTCGAGTCCAAGCTTGCGTCGCTGCTCAATAAACTCGAACAAAACAACCGCATTTCGGACCACGATACCTGCTAATGAGACAATGCCCATCGTCGCCATAAAGCTGAACGGTGTTTGAGTGACAAACAACCCAATAATCGCGCCTGAAATCGCGAGGTACACCGTGCCGAGTACTAAAAGCGGTAGCACCAGTGAATTGAACTGGAAAGCGATGGTCACATAAATAAGCAGCAAGACAACCCCAAATAAGAGACTGATTTCAATGAAGAATTGCGCCTGATCTTCATTTTCTCCCCCTTGAGAAATGGCCATGTCCTTTGCGTCATCACTTTTTTCCACTTGATTCACGACTTTCTGCATATCTTCTTTGAACGTATCAGATGTTCCAGGATACGCCTTTAACGTGATCGTTGGGAGACCATTCTCATGTGGAATACTCTCGTATTGCTCCGTTTCTTTTTCTTTCACATAACGGCTTAGTGATTCGAGAGAAGGCATACCACCCTCATTTGAATTCACAGGTACTTTGATTTCTTCTAGCTTCAATCCATTTTGATGTGTGCTCACATCTTGTTTAACGACGAGATCCATTTCATCTGTCCCTTGTTTAAATGTGCCTAATGGGAATCCTTCTGTCACAAGACCGAGCTGTCTGCTCACAAACTGAGCGCTTAACCCATCCTCTGCGATCCGGTCACGATTTAATTCAAATGTGATGGTTTTCACTGGCTGATTAACGTCGTCTGTGATCAGACTTGCCCCATTTTCTTTCATTTCTTTCGTCAATATTTCTTTGACATTGATTAGCTTTGAAAATTGTTCGCCCGCAATGGTGACCGTCACAGGTGCTCCTGTTGGTGGGCCTTGAACAATGGTATTCATAAAGATGTCAGCATCTTTAAATTTCCCTCGCAGTGGTTCTGTCATACGATCAATCAGTTCTTTACTTGTCAACTGATCATTATCCACTCTCACCACGACTTGTCCGGTATGGTCACTTGCGTTTGAGATGCTTTCATTAAACAAGTTAGGTACACCGCCACCTGCAAAAATGGCAGTCTCTTCAATTCCCTTTTGCTGTTTGATCTCTTGTTCTATTTTCTCTAGTGTTTCATTTGTTTTCTCTAATGTCGTTTCACTTGGCAGTGTGACCGTCACAACGACTTCTTTCTTATTCGCTGCCGGGAAAAATTCAAACGGTGTCACGAAAATTAGTAAAAAGGCAAGGGTTGCGACGAGCAAACCTGTGAGTCCTATGAGCAATGGCCGTTTGACGATTTTTGTCAGCACACGGTCTGCATAAAAATCTGCTAATCTTTTCAACGGGTTGCCTAAGAATCCTGGTTCCTTTTGTACCTTCTTGTTCTTCTTTTTTCGATTCGCTGCTGTGTATTGATAGACTGGGACCAGTGTCAAGGAAATGACCATGGACGCTAGGACAGTCGTCACTAGAACAGAAGGTAATGCCCGAATAAATGAACCGTTCGCACCTGATAGAAATACGAGTGGGAGGAAGGCAAATACAACCGCTAGTGTTGATGTCACAATGGACCCTGCAACTTCTTTAACCCCTGCAATGGTACCTTCTAGCGGACTTTCATATTTTTTCATTTTCCTTAAAATATTGTCGTTCACCACAATGGCATCATCAACGAGTATTCCTAGTGCAATAATAAAGCCAATGATGGAAATCTGATTTAGGTCTACTTGTAAAAATGGCAGTGGAATGGTCCCAATCGTAATTGATAATGGGATCGCTAGTGATACAATAAAGGCGCCGCCAATTGTTAGGCCAAGTGTCGTGACGACAATAACAGCAATCACGGCAATGATGGCTTCTTTGATTAAATCGTTAAAAAGTGTATCGACTTCACTCTTTTGTGAATAGTAGTCTACCCAATCCACACTATTTGGGAGTTGTTTTTCTCTTTCAATGACATCACTTACTTTGTCATACATTTTTGGAATATCTAGTCCTGGTTTGATATTGACTGTAAACGAATAGGCTGGCTTTCCGTTATATGACACAAGATCACTTTTCTCTTTTTCTACTTCCTTCAAACGACCAAGCTGGTCAATTGTGACAGGCTCTCGGTTCGTTCTTGAAAAAAGTTCAACCTTTTTCACTTGATCTAATTGATCATAGCTATTAATTGACAGCTTCACTTTTTCTCCAGATTGACGAATGTCACCTAATGGAGATGTTTCAAATTCCTGTTGGATGGCATTGGTGACATCTGTCACATTTAAACCTTCATCTTCCAGTTTATTTGAATCAAGGTTCAAGACGGCTTGCTTGTCATTGAAACCTTTCATGACGACGCTATCCACTCCTTTGATGTCCTCTACTTCTTCTTTTAAGGAACGCAAAGCTTCCTGACTTTTTGCTAAGTCAGACTGTTTATCCGAAACAATCATGTAAGAGCCAACCGGCACGTTGCCGAATTCATCCTTTACATTCGGTTCCATGACGCCGTCAGGAAAGGAATTCGCGGCATTTGCGGTTTCATTTTTAATCTGACTAGCAACCTTTTGAAAATCTGCCGAATCATCGATTTCAAGGACAATATTCGAAAAACCAATGGCCGATACAGAGCTTGTTTTCTCTACACCATTGATATCAGAAATCGCTGATTCTAGCTTATTGGTTACATCACTTTCCACCTGTTTTGCATCTGCCCCAGGGAAAACGGTTGAAACAGTTACGATATTCACTTGGAATTCAGGCAGTTCTCGTTTAGGTAGCTGCGTAAATAAATATCCGCCTACAATCAGCACAATAAAAAATAAAACGAAAACAAGCTTTCCTCTTTTCAAAAAAGCTTCAATCATTATTTCACCTACTTAAATATTTATTTTTAATGAAGTTCTTATAACATAATCCTAATTTATCATCATGGTGAAAAAATGCAAGTTCTAATATGTATTTTTTCTCTATTTTATGAGGTGAATATGTTATATAAGAAATGTATATTGGTAAACAAAAACAACCTGCTTACATGATGTAAGCAGGCTGAAAATAATAAAATTAGAATTATCGCGGCTCAACAATCAGTTTGATTGCTGTTCTTTCTTCTCCATCGATAAGAATGTCAGTAAAGGCTGGAATGCATATCAAATCCACTCCGCTTGGCGCTACAAATCCCCTTGCAATGGCGACAGCCTTGACCGCCTGGTTCAATGCTCCAGCACCTATCGCTTGTATTTCTGCTGCACCGCGTTCACGTAAAACGCCTGCTAATGCTCCTGCTACTGAATTCGGACTTGACTTTGCTGAAACTTTTAAAATTTCCATTTTTGCTCCCCCTTAAATTTACAATGGATAAGTGAGTGTTCATTAGAACAATCTTTGTTAGATGATGCTATCCTTTGAAAATCCATCCCCAAATGTTTTTCAAGAATAGCAGGCTACCTACCATTTTTACTATATTCACGATAGAGGGCGCATATTCCTTCTTTCTGATTAATATTTTTCTGAAATAAATATGTGAACATTTATTCAAAGAAAATATGGTCATCATTTATCAAAATTCGATCAATTTTGACAGCTTTTTTCGACTGTTCGTCAATTTCTACGATCACTGCACTTAATGTGGTACGACCTTCTGCAATGTCAAATCGTACAGGCAGGCTTGTTTTGAATCGCTTTATGATGGTTTCTCGATCGACACCTAAAACGCCATCATATGGTCCAGTCATCCCAACATCTGAAATATACGCTGTTCCTTTTGAGAGCACACGGTTATCCGCTGTTTGTACATGTGTATGTGTTCCAACAACACATGATGCACGGCCATCAGCATACCAGCCCATCGCTTGCTTTTCACTTGTGGCTTCCGCATGAAAATCAATAAAAATAAAGGGTGTGCGTTTCGATGCTTCTGCAATCAGCTCATCTACTTTTTGAAATGGGCAGTCAATTGGCGGTAAAAATGTGCGTCCTTGCAAATTGATCACAGCCAGTTCTTTTCCTTGTTTTTTGATAAATGTAAGCCCTTTCCCTGGAGTTCCTTGCGGGAAGTTCGCGGGACGAACAATATTGGCGGCATCATCGATAAAATCGAAAATGTCTCTTTTATCCCATGTATGATTCCCCATCGTCAGTACGTCAGCCCCTGCTTGCAGTAGTTCGTGATAGATTTTTTCGGTGATCCCTTTGCCATGCGCGGCATTCTCTCCGTTGACGATCGTAAAGTGAGGTTGGTATTTTTTCTTCAGCTTTGGTAAGTATTCTTTTAATGTATCTCTGCCGGGTGAACCGACAATATCTCCAACAAATAATATTTTCATGCGTTATGAACCCTTTCTCTTATAAATTGACCTTCATATAAGTGTTGCATATTTACATAAAAAAATAAAGCGGCGCTAAGCGCACCGCTCTATTTTGCATACTCTACTGCGCGAGTCTCTCGAATGACCGTCACTTTAATGTGACCAGGGTAATCGAGCTCGTCCTCAATTCGCTTACGAATATCCCTTGCTAGACGGTGAGCTTCAAGATCGTTAATTGAATCTGGCTTCACCATAATTCGAACCTCACGTCCAGCCTGTATTGCAAACGATTTTTCAACACCTTCATAAGATTCAGAGATATCTTCTAGCTTTTCTAGTCTCCGAATGTAATTTTCAAGTGTCTCACTTCTTGCACCAGGGCGTGCTGCAGATAATGCATCAGCTGCTGCAACAAGAACAGCGATAATAGATGTCGGTTCTTGGTCACCGTGGTGGGATGCAATACTGTTGATGACAACAGGGTGTTCTTTATATTTCGTCGCAAGCTCAACGCCAATTTCTACGTGGCTTCCTTCTACTTCATGATCGATGGCTTTTCCAATGTCATGCAGAAGACCTGCTCGTTTTGCAAGCTTTGCATCTTCTCCAAGCTCTGAAGCCATGAGACCTGCAAGATGTGCAACCTCAATGGAATGCTTCAGGACATTTTGTCCATAACTTGTACGGAATTTTAAGCGACCGAGAATTTTGATGAGATCCGGATGTAGTCCATGAACACCAACTTCAAATGTCGTTTGTTCACCCATTTCCCGAATGTAATCATCGACTTCACGGCGTGATTTTTCCACCATTTCTTCAATTCGTGCAGGATGAATGCGGCCATCCTGGACTAGCTTATCGAGAGCTATCCTCGCTGTTTCACGTCTAATCGGATCAAAGCCCGATAATATTACAGCTTCAGGTGTATCATCAATGATCAGATCAATACCTGTTAATGTTTCTAACGTACGGATATTTCGTCCTTCACGACCGATAATACGACCTTTCATCTCATCATTTGGAAGATTGACTACAGATACCGTTGTTTCAGCTACATGATCAGCTGCGCAACGCTGTAACGCAAGTGAAAGAATGTTTTTCGCCTTTTTATCAGCCTCTTCTTTCGCTCGGTTTTCAGATTCTTTCGTCATGACTGCAATGTCGTGGGAAAGCTCATTTTCAACTTGATCCAGAATGATTTGTTTCGCTTCATCTCGAGTTAGACTAGAAATACGCTCTAACTCGTCTTTCTGCAAACGAATCATATCATCCACTTTGCTTTCCATCTCTTCAATATGTTGTTGTCGTTCATTCAGAGATTGATCTCTCTTCTCCAACAGGGACTCCCGCTTATCTAAAGTGTCATCTTTGCGATCAAGATTTTCCTCTTTTTGAAGTAAACGGTTTTCTTGTCTTTGAAGCTCATTACGTCTCTCACGAACTTCTTGCTCCGCTTCTACACGAAACGAATGAATTTCATCTTTCGCTTCTAAGAGCGCTTCTTTCTTCAATGCTTCCGCATCACGCTTTGCATCCTCAACAATTTGTTCGGCCATGTTTCTTGCGCCGGATATTTTTGCTTCTGCAATGGTTTTACGAACAAAGTAGCCAACAACTAAACAGATTAGGCTCAGCAAAATGGAGATGATCGTAAACATCGTTGTAGGCGACATATTTTCACCTCCCCTTGCTATGAACTTGGTTTTACAAATAAAGTGTCGGCATGTACATTGTTTTGTGCCTCAACATACAGGGCCTTCACAGGGAATGAGGTCCTCACTGCCCTTGTCAAGTTTAAATTAGTTATCAATCATGTTAAGAAAAACAAGTGATACATTTCCATTGTAATTGTGTCGGAAATACTTGTCAAGCTAGTCAGACTGAGGCGTAAGTCGTTATTTCAAGCAAAGACAGCACTTTTGACACGCTAGCTGTTATGTAATTGTAAAAAAAAGACGCTTTTCAGCGTCTTTTGTCTTTTTATTCTTTAAACTCTAATTCTTCTTGTCCTTCTTCTTCAGCTGGTTTCACTCCGTTTGTATCCAAACCATAGTGCTCCCTGATTTGTTCTTGAATCATAAGAAGGATATCTTTGTTTTCTTTTAGGAACTGTTTCGCATTTTCTCGGCCTTGTCCAAGACGTTCCTCTTGGTAAGAATACCAAGCACCGCTTTTTTGTACGATATCGAGTTCACTTCCAAGGTCGATGATTTCTCCCTCTTTCGAGATTCCTTCACCGTACATAATGTCTACTTCCGCAATACGGAATGGTGGTGCGACTTTGTTTTTCACGACTTTAATTCTTGTTTTATTCCCCATAATATCATTGCCTTGTTTCAGCTGTTCAGCACGGCGCACTTCTAAACGAACAGACGAGTAGAATTTCAATGCACGTCCACCAGGCGTTATTTCAGGGTTACCAAACATGACCCCTACTTTTTCACGAATTTGGTTAATAAAGATCGCGATTGTTTTCGATTTGTTGATGGCACCTGATAATTTACGAAGTGCTTGAGACATCAAACGTGCTTGTAGACCAACGTGTGAATCACCCATATCCCCTTCAATCTCTGCTTTTGGAACAAGAGCAGCCACTGAGTCAATGACAACAATATCAACTGCACCACTACGGACAAGAGCTTCTGCAATTTCAAGTGCTTGTTCTCCCGTATCTGGTTGAGAAAGTAACAGCTCATCAATGTTGACACCTAGATTTTGAGCATAAACAGGATCAAGTGCATGCTCTGCATCAATAAACGCTGCTTGCCCTCCCTGTTGCTGAACCTCAGCAATCGCATGAAGTGCCACTGTCGTTTTACCAGAACTCTCTGGACCATACACTTCAATAATACGGCCACGGGGATATCCACCTATTCCAAGCGCAGTATCAAGTGCTAAAGAACCACTAGGCACTGTTGAAATACGCGTATCTGTTCGCTCTCCTAGTTTCATAATAGAACCTTTGCCAAACTGTTTTTCTATTTGTTTAAGAGCCATATCTAAGGCTGCCTGACGATCACTCATTCTATTGTTTCCTCCTTTATCAATTCCACTATCTATACTATACCTTGTTTTATGTCATTTGCCAAGAAAAAAACGAACACATATTCGATTTTTTCTTGGCAAATTATTTAAGAAAAGAGTCGTTTCTATTAGAAAAAATACTCTTTTTATAAAGGAGTAAACCTACAAAAAACAAAATTAACTCTCTTTTAATAATTTGAGTAGGTGATAGAATCCATATTTCACAGAACGTTTCCGAATACCTGCTCGACTGCCCGTAAACATCCATTCAAATACTTCTGTCTGATCATTTGTGGATAGACCAATAAACACTTTTCCTACTGGCTTACCTTCCTGCGTATCAGGACCTGCAACTCCGGTAAAGCTCATTCCAATATCGCTTCCTGTCAACTTTCTTACGCCCTCGGCGAGCTCAAAGGCACATTCTTTACTGACAGCACCATGAGCAGACAACGTTTCCTGCCGGCAACCTATCACCGTCTGCTTCACTTGATTTGTGTAACAAACCACACTTCCGTTGAAAATTGAAGATGCACCTTCAACATCTGTCAACCATTCAGAAAACATTCCGCCAGTTAGGCTTTCAGCTGTTGCCACTGTTTTTCCACGTTTGTGCAATGCTTTTGAAACCTCATGGACAAGTGACGTATCACCATATCCGTAAAAGTATTCGCCCACCCGCTGTAAAATGTGTGATTCTGTTTCTTTTAAGAGGCGCTCAGTTTCCTTTTCATCTTCGTGTTTTGCCGTGAGCCTTAGCGTCACTTCACCGTCTGATGCCAGCGGCGCAATCGTTGGATTGGTCTGAGCATCAATTAAATCTTCAAGGTCTGTTTCAAGCTGTGATTCACCAATTCCGAAGAAACGCAGCACAACAGATACGATTTTTTCCTTTAAGCCGAGCTTCTTTGAAATCAACGGCTTCGCTTCGTTTTCGAACATCGGATGTAGTTCACTTGGCGGACCAGGAAGCAGAATATAAAAAGTATCTTCCTCTTGAATAAACATACCCGGCGCCATCCCAAATCGGTTAATAAGGACATCAGATCCCTCTAGGACCAGTGCCTGCTTTCGATTATTCGGTGACATATGACGCCCTGTCTTTTGAAAGTATTCTTGAATAGAATCAAACGCCTCTTCATCTAAAACAAGCTCTTTGCCGAGTGTATTTGCAATTGTTTCCTTTGTTAAATCATCTTTTGTTGGACCAAGTCCACCTGAGAAAATGATCATATTAGATCTTTCTTGTGCCACTCGAATCGCCTGTTTTAAACGCTCTGGATTGTCACCAACAGCTGTATGGTAATAAACATTCACACCAATCTCAGCTAGCTGTTTGCTGATAAATTGTGCATTCGTATTCGTAATTTGCCCTAGCAAAAGTTCGGAACCGACTGCAATAATTTCTGCTTGTCTCTCTGACTTCAAAGCGTACACGTCCTTCTTAGTTAGAATTCTTTAAAGCTTCCCAGTTTTTCGCAAAGTAATCCCAGCCTGAGACAACTGTGAAGAACACCGCTACCCACATGGCAAGGTCACCGAACGGAAATGATACAAGTTCAAATGGTAAATTATGCAAAAGAAGAGCAGATATCGCAATGATCTGCGCCCAAGTTTTCACTTTCCCTAGCATGTTCGCTGCTATCACTTCACCGCCGCCTGCTAGTACAAGACGAAGACCTGTCACTGCAAATTCACGGCTAATGATCACGATTGCCATCCATGCCGGCGTGAGATCATACTGAACAAGTATAATTAAAGCAGCTGACACAAGCAATTTATCTGCAAGTGGGTCTAAAAATTTACCGAAATTCGTCACTAAATTGAATTTGCGTGCGAAGTAACCATCAACCCAATCCGTTGTGGAAGCCACAATAAACAAAATCGCTCCAACAAGGTGAGTCACTTCAATACTGACGTCACCAAATCGTGCAACACCCCAGTCTAAAGGCGCTAGCATAATCATCATAAATACAGGGATCATTGCGATCCTAGAAAGTGTAATTTTATTCGGTAAGTTAAACATGAAATCCAATCCTCCAATAATGCATTATTATCTATAACAGTAGGAACAAAAGAAAAGTCATCTACGTTCTTAAGATGACTTTTCCTTTCCTTTATTCACAATCACAATGTTTTGTGTCATGGTGTTCTTCGGATCTAACTCATACTTGAGTGTCTCGTCATTGACTTTGATATCAATGCCCGTCGCATTTCCAAGGCGGATATCTACTTGAGTGAGATCAGATAGATCTGTTTTAAAGGACTCGTCATCTTTCAGTTCGTCCATCTTTAGCACTTTTCCAGACTCGTCTCTTACACGCAACCATGAAGCTTGTGTGGCAGAAATCGTTAACTCCATTTCATCTGCACCTGATACCTCATAAGTTGTTGTTGATCCTTCAGTATTTGTCGCCTTAATTGAAACTCCTTCATCATCTTTGGTTGACTCGTCTTTTTTAGACGTTTCTTCTTTCGTATCAGATGAAGCTTTTTCTTTTTTCTTTTGATCCTTTGCTAACGATGAATCCTTAGACACTTCGTATTTTGATTCTGATTGCTGCGGGACCGCTTGATTCTTCTGACCGTCGTCTTGATTGACCGCTTGAACGATCACATAAATAATCGCGATGACGATGAGAATACCGCCAATGATCAAGATGGTCGGCAATAACTCTAACATCTTTGAAGCAGGCTTTGGTAGCTCTCTTTGTGGTTTAATATTTGATAATTTATCAGACACTTCATCGTTATACGTGCTTGGTACATCTTTACGAAATTCTTCGAACAATTGTTCAGGGTTCAGTCCAACGGCTTCGGCATATTGTTTAATAAACGCTCTGACGTAAAATTTACCTGGAATAATATCATAGTTTCCTTGTTCGATTGCTAGTAAATAGCGCTTTTGGATTTTGGTTGCCGCCAGCAGATCCTCCAGCGACATCCCTTTTTCCTCTCTGGCCTCAATGAGCCGTTTTCCCAATTCAGTCAAAACAAACACCTACCAATACCATATTAAAAATCGAAGCCCGAAAAACCGGAATGGTCAAACACTTGTGGTTCTTCAGCATGCTCATATGTAATTTCTTCATCTGCACTATTACGCAATTCAATAATATAGTCGAAATCATCCATCGTATATTCTGAGTTTTGAATAAAGATATCTGGATGTTCCACTACTTTCGTTGCAGGCAGTCTCATAATTTCTCTTAAAAGCTGTAAATGCTTCTCAGAACCTCTTCTTGTCGATACAATCCCATCAATAATAAAGACGTTATCTGGGCTATATTCATCTGCAATCAGCTGACTGCGAATGGTCTGTTTTAAAAGAGTAGACGACACAAACAGCCATCTTTTGCTCGCACATACACTTGAAGCAACAATTGATTCTGTCTTTCCAACGCGCGGCATTCCGCGAATCCCAATTAATTTATGACCTTCTTTTTTAAAGAGTTCAGCCATAAAGTCAACAAGGAGGCCAAGCTCGTCCCTTTCAAAACGGAACGTCTTTTTGTCATCTGCATCTCTTTGTATGTATCTTCCATGACGAACGGCTAAGCGGTCACGAAGTTTCGGTTGTCTTAGTTTCGTTACTTGTATCGTTTCCATTGTATTTAAAATTGATTCAAGGCGCTTAATTTGGTCTGTATGGTCACAGCGCAAAAGCATTCCACGTCTTGATACATCAACACCATTAATTGTCACAATATTAATTGAAAGCATCCCCATTAAAGAAGATATGTCTCCTAAAAGACCGGGACGGTTTACCTGTATCTCATATTCAAAATACCATTCGAGCTTTGCCAAATGATATTACCCCCTTCATTGTGGCAAATTTTCACCTTCCTTTATCATAAAGCATTTTCACCTTTTTAGAAAGCACAATGTTGCTAAACAGTTAAAATAAAAAGAGAGGCACAATCGACCCCTCTTTTTGTTTAATGCGAGCTATTATTTTCAACAAGCTTAACCATCATATTTGCAATGGCACGTTGCTCATCTTCTGATGCAACACTCCATAGGTCAGCTAGTACTCTTTCCTGCTCGTTTTTTGCCTCGACTTCATTTGCTAGATATCCGCCAATTTCATACGCAAGGTTATTGATTGTATCATCTGATAAACCTTTATCTTGTGCATGATTTAAACGGTCACCTAAAAAGTTTTTCCAATGGTCCCAGCTCTCAAGTACAGACATGTCGATTCCTCCATTCGAAAAGATGAATTACAGCCATAGCTTTTGTTATGGAGAGATGAATTATACACGTTTTTTAACAGTACCAGCCGCCATTGACAGATAAAATTTGCCCCGTGATATAACTTGACTGTTTTGAGGCGAGAAACCAAATAGCGTCTGCAATCTCATCAGGTGATGCAAGCCTGCCAAGCGGGATCTCTTCTTCAAGCATCGTTATATCTTCTGATGAATAGCTTTGAAGCATATCAGTCTGAACAGCTCCTGGAGAGACGGCGTTCGCTCTAATTCCACTTGGTGCAAGCTCTTTTGCCAAACCTTTTATCAAAGCATTTTGCGCACCTTTCACCATGCTGTACAGGACTTCACACGATGCGCCGGTTTCACCCCATACAGAGCTCACTGCAATAATTGAGCCTTCTTTTTTTCGGATCATTGCTGGCAAAATCGATTGAGTGAGTTCGTATGGACTTGTTACGTGCAGCTGCACCATGCCTGCAAGGACTTCTTTTTTTGTGTCCGTCACGAGTCCAACATGACTTTTGCCGCTATTTAATACAAGAATATCGGGAAAAAGAGGCAGACGACTGATCAGTTCATTAGCACCGTTCGTTTGCGCTAAGTCTGCTTGAACGATGTGCGTTTCAATCTGATAGGTTTCTTCCAAATAAGCGGAAAGATGCATGACTGCCTGTTTATTTTGATGAAAATGCAACATCAGGTGACAACCTTCTTGGGCAAGCCTTTTGGCTGTCGCCTGCCCAATTCCACCACTGGCACCAGTAATAAGCGCCCAACTGCTCATAAATCGTTCCTACTTTCTTTATGAAATGCTATTCTTTTCGTTTAAATGGAAACCAGTTCGCCGAACCGAACAATTTAACCATGACAGGTACAAATAATGGTAGCACAATGAGTGCATACAATAAAAGTCCTGTTAAGACGAGGGTTGCAATCTGCAAGAGAGATAACACGCCAGAAGGAAGCATCGCCGCAAATGTTCCTGCCAAAATGACGGCAGCAGACATAATTACAGAGCCCATATTCTTCATTGATTCCGTCATCGCGTGTTGGATATCTTTTGTCCTATATTCATTAAATCGCTCCATTAAGAAGATAGAATAATCGACTCCAAGAGCCATTAGAATCACAAATCCAAAGAATGGAACCGCCCAATTGATGCCTGGATATCCGAAGAATTGAGTGAAAATAAACTCAGTCACACCAATGGCAGTAAAATACGTCAATATAAGAGACCCAACCAAGTACAGCGGCATCACAATTGAACGGAACAAGATCACCAAGATGAGAAAAATCCCGATCATCATGTAAAGGACCGTCTTGTTAAAGTCTTGGTCTGACATCTGTTTTAAATCAGCATTCATACTTGATACACCCGCTACACCAAATGAAGCGTCTTTTAAGTTTGTTTCAGGAAGTACACGCTCTAGTGATGTTTCTACTTCTTTAATTGTCGACATCGCTTCATTGCCATACGGATTTTTTTCTAAAATGACATCAATTTTGGTTATCTTGCGATCATCAGACATGTATGAATCAAACACTTGCTTGAATGCTTTGTTTTTCAGGACATCTTTCGGAATAAACCAGCCAGCCATGTCTTGATCTGGTGCGTTTTTCAATTCATCTAAATAATCACCTGCACCCATTAAGCCACTTGAGATCTTCTCTAGTCCATCCACACTGGCATTCAGACCATCTGTGAGTTTGATGAGGTCATCACCAAATTCTTCTACCTTTTCTTTCATTTGCTTTTGATCATCAATAATTCTACCAGCGCCATTTTCAAGTTTTGGCATGCTATCAGCTAACTGCTCTTGCCCTTTTGCTGTTTGATCCAGTCCGTTTTCAATTTCTTCTAAACCAAGAATAAGCCGATCAATTTTATTCGTGATGACTTTTTGTTGTGCTGACGCTTTTGCAATAAATGCGTCAGCCGCTTCAAGCTGTTTTTTCGCTTCTTTCGCTTGTTTTGCATAGCTGTCTGCCTGTTTGGCTCCATCTTGTAAAGTAGCAGAAAGCTCTTGATAAGAAGCTTTGATCGCTTGATAGGATTCATTATCCTTTACTTGTGGAATTTGCTTCTCAAGTGTATTGAATTGTTTATTCGCTTGACTGAGCAGCGCTTTTACGTCAGCTGCTGCAGAAGATGACGTATCCACTTGTGATAAGGCTGCCTTTAATTCTTTGGAGATGCTCTTATAAAGACCCACTTGCTCATTGACCTGTGCGATTTGATCAGTTAGTTCTTTTTTAGCACCCTTGATCTCTTCTTTGATTGTGGATACACCTTGTTTATTTTGATTGATGCCGTCTTTTAGTTTATTTAATGTTTCTTCGACTTTTTGAATCCCTGTTTGGACGGATTCGGTTCCAGAAATTAATTGATTGATGCCTTTTCCAGATGATTTGATTTGTGGTGTTTGATCTTCAATTGATTGACTTGCTTTTTCAAGTCCATCTTTGATTTTCTTCAATCCTTCACTACTCTGATCAAGTCCACTATTCAGCTCTTTCGCTTGAGACTTTACATAGAGATCATCTAAGCTTTTACCAACAGGACGTGTTGCACTTCTCACTTCACTTACACCTTCTGTTTGTTCAATGGCACGGCTTAATTTTTCAACGGCAATCAGACCTTCGTTATTATCAAGAAAATCAGATGATTTCACCACGACTGTTGCTGGAAGTGCCTCACCAGGTCCAAACTTATCTGAAATGGTATTAAATGCACTAACAGAAGCATATTTACTGCCGATTTCATCCAAGTTGTTATATGAAAGTGTTCCTTTATACATGAGAATTGGTGGAAGCGTAATAATTCCCACGATGATTAGGCTGAATAGTGGTTTCTTAAAGGAGAAACGACCAGCTGTTTCCCATACTTTCGATTGCGGATGGGAGATGTCACCTTTAATCGGCCAAAATAAAACCTTTCCTAAAACAACCATGAAAAATGGAACGATGGTAAGCAGTGCCAAGATTAGCACAGCCACCCCAACGGCCACTGCTACAGCTGATTGATATAGTTGGAATTGCGCCAAACCAATACATGTAAAGCCAATAAGTACCGCAATCCCGCTGAATAACACGGTTTTACCTGCTGTTTTATACGTAATCAAAATGGCTTCAATCTTATCTTGCCCACGAGACAGCTCTTCTTTAAATCGGCTTAGGAGTAAGATACAGTAGTCTGTTCCAATCCCAAACATAATCGCGACCATGAAGATTTGGGTAAAGGTAGAAAGCGGGAAGTCTACATATTTGACTAGGTACGCCACAATGGATTGACTGACCAAATAAGAAATGGCGACAGCGACTAAAGGAACGAGCGGAGCTACCGCTGATCTAAAGACGAGCACAAGGACGATTAAGATAAATCCAATCGTAATGAACTCTGTTTTCTTCAGTCCTTCTTGAGAGCTTGTCAGCACATCATGATCGATGATCGGCTGACCTGTCATTTCATATGTCAAATTTAGATTCTTCAGCTTTTCATTGACTCGTTCTTTAAAATCAGACGCTTTGATTTTGCTTGTATCATATGTAACCGGTACAAGTAGTGTCGATTGATCTTTTGAAAGCATCTGTTTTTTAATATCTTTGTTTGCTTCAAAATAAGAAGTGATGTCTTCTACATGGAGCTCTTGATCTTTTTCTATTATCTCCATTGCTTTCTTTAAAGACGCTTCTTTTTCTTCCACAAGGTTCTTCTCTTGGAAGACGAGTACAACTGATTTTTCCGTATCCCCATTTTCGGACATTTCCTTTAGTAATTGATTGGCGTATGAGGACGAATAACCATCGGGTACGGAAATTTGACCTTTTTCTTTTGTTAATTGCGCCATATTAGGAGCGGTGATCAATAGCACTGCCGCTAATACAACCCAAAGAATCGTTATGAGCCATCTACCTTTTATTATTGCTCTCATTGGTGCTTTGTGCCTCCTCTTCGATGATAATTTGATACAGCTTTTCATATGTTTGAATAAATGATTCCATTTCCTTCTCTTCAAATTTTTCAAAATACGATCTCACAAAATCCTGAAGCTGTTTTTCCATTCGGCTCACAACGTCTTTCCCCTCTGGGGTCACATACAGGTGAACATTTCTTCGATCCGCTTGATCATGTTCACGAATAATATAGTTTTTATTAAACAGACGATTGGTCATAGAGGTTACGGCACTTTTATTGACATTGCATTCAGTCGCAAGGTCTGTTGATGTACAACCTGGATGTAAATTGATATATCGTAACGAGTAATACTGATCAAGTGTGAGTTCTTTATTTAATTTTTCAGCAATCAAGCTCGATACCTTTTTCTCCATCATGATGTAGACATCGGCATACCGCTGAATAAGCTGGGCAATTTTATGTTGATCCATAGGCTGCTCCTTTTTAGTTTAAGTGTTTAACTATTAAAGAGTTTAACTAATCACCAAAACAATTGTCAATCCATATTCTCAAAATAAAAAAGACAAACTCTTTTGCAAAGAGTTTGTCTTTTTGGTCATTTATTTCGCTTTTGGAACGACTTTGAAAACAGACATTCGCTTTTCGTCTACTTCCTCATCTAAAATCTGTTGAATGTCTTGTAATTGGAGCTGCTCTAACATTGGAACAACATCGAATAAACTCATCTCTAAGAACGCATACCTAGTGAACTGATTGGCAATGTATTCAGGAGAGTTCATGGCTTTTAAAAAGCTGCCGATTTTTTTCTTGCGGGCGAGCTCTATTTTTTCTTCTGTGATCAGGCTTTTTGCTTTAAGAAGTGTTTGCTTTAATTCTTCTGCTAGCTGGTCGGGATCGTTCGTATCTCCACCCACTGACGTAAAGCCAAAACCGCCTTCTTCCGTATAATCGTAACTAAACGTCTCGTCAATCAAGCCTTTTTCATACATGCGTTCGTATTGTAAGGAGCTTTTGCCAAATAACGTCTCTAGGATAAGGTTCATCCCAAGCTCGTGCTTTAACAGTTGCTTGCCTTTTTTATGCCGATTTTTCGTCTTCAAGCCGAACAAGCATTTAGAACCTTGTACGTTCATTTGAAGTTCATATTCTGAACGATACACACCCTCAGGCTCATTGATTTCTTTTCGCTGAATATCAGGCTGGTCTGTAAATGGCTTTTTCGCTTGGTTTGCTCGTACTTGTGTTAAAATTTCCTCTGGTTCTACAGGTCCGATCACGAAAAGAAGCATATTACTCGGATGATAGAACGTTTCATAGCATTCATATAAATGATCTTTTGTAATAGGTGCAATACTCTCAACTGTTCCAGCAATATCAATTCTGACAGGATGCTCTTGATACAGATTTTCAATCAGTCCAAAGAACAAACGCCAGTCTGGGTTATCGTCATACATATTGATTTCTTGACCGATGATTCCTTTTTCTTTTTCAACTGTTTTTTCAGTGAAATAGGGTTCTTGCACAAAGTCAATGAGGGTCTCAAGGTTTTGTTCGACATTTGAGGTGCTTGAGAATAGATAAGCAGTTCTCGTAAATGTTGTAAAGGCATTTGCGGATGCACCTTGTTTACTAAACGTATGGAAGACGTCTCCATCTTCTTTTTCAAACAGCTTATGCTCTAAAAAATGGGCAATTCCGTCTGGAACACGGATCATCTCCTCTTGGCCTAGAGGTACAAATTCATTATCGACAGAACCATATTTGGTTGTAAAGGTAGCATATGTTTTATTAAATCCTTGTTTTGGCAGGACATAGACGTCTAAACCGCTCTCCATTTTTTCATGGTAGACTGTCTCCTGCAACTGATCGAATTGAATGGTTTTTACCGTCATGAAGCACCCTCCGTTCCTTTTAGAAAATAGGTCGTATCCCACTCGATTTTCTGGCCCACTTTGATGATGTCCTCTTTTGTGACTCTCTCTAACGCTTCTAAAAAGGAATCAAGGGTCTCCCCTGTTGGAATGACCGCATGCTGATATAAATATTCGGCTGTACCGTAGGATGTATCAATCGTTTCTAATAGTTGGTTTTTGACGACAGCCTTTGTTTGTTCGATGGCTTCGTCTGTAAAATCACCTTTTTGCATCGCCTCAAATTGCTCTTGAATGATGTCTACTGCCTGCTGATAGTTCGCCACTTCAATACCAGACATCACCATCATTAAACCTTTGAAGCTCTCGAGTCTAGATACGGCGTAATACGCAAGACTCGCTTTTTCTCGGACATTGATAAATAGTTTTGAATGCGAAAAGCCGCCGAATATTCCATTGAACAAATGCAGTGCTGGATAATCTTCGTCTGCAATCGAAGTGTGCGTGCGAAAGCCAATGTTCAGCTTCCCTTGTTTTACATCCTCTTCATCAATGACTTCTTTTCGTTCTATTTGTGCTCTTCGCGGTTCGATGTTTTGTTTCAACGGCTCTCTTTCAGTTGTTTTGAAGTATTCCGTCACCATTCGTTTGATTTCCTGTTCGTCAACGTCTCCCACCACATAGAGATCAAGCTGGTCTGATTGAAGGGCGTGTTCATAGGCTTTAAAGAGGGTGGTTTCTGTGATCCCCTCAATGTCTTCCATTTCTCCATTGACATGTAAGCTATACGGCTCACCTTTACACATTTCCTGCACAAGCCGCAAGTTTGAATAACGCATTTTATCATCATAAACCGCCTGAATCCGCTGTTTTAATGTACGCTTCTCTTGCTCAACATATATTTGACTAAACGCCCCATCTTCAAGATACGGGTGAAATAAAAGATCCGCTAGCAGCGCAATCCCCTTTTCTAGTAAAGGAGTTTGATCCTTTAAATATTTTTCATTCGCCATTTCCAAACGGAATGTAATGACGTGATTCTCTCCCTTTTTTGCCATATCAGCCGAAACAGTCGCACCATATAGTTCATCAAAATAAGCGCGTAATTCTCCTGTTTTCGGCATTTTTTCTGTTCCTCTTAATAGCACATGCGGGAAGAGTGAACGCATGGTCACATGATCTTTAGATAGAGGCGAAAGCATTTTAAAAAGGATCGTGACGGTTTTAAATTTTTCTGTTTTGACGATATGTGTATGAAGACCAGATGTCTTGAATGTCTTCTCTTGTAAGTGTGTCATGAGAAACCTCCTTTGTTCATCCTATTTATTATGTATTAGAACATAGCTGATATATACGTGAAACAGCCATTTAATAGACATTATATCAATCAGAGGAAAGGATAGGAAATAAAAACGCCTCTGCAAAAGCAGAGACGAGGGTCTTATTTCATTCGAAACGGCCACCAATTCCATTTGCCAAAAATACGGACCATGACTGGAATAAATAGCGGCAAAACAACAAATGCATAAAGCAAAAGTCCAATTAATACAACTGTTGCAATCTCAACAAGTGATAGCACACCTGATGGCAGCATGGCTGCAAACGTTCCTGCTAAAATAGCAACTGCTGAAATGATCACTGAACCCATGTTTCTCATCGCTGATATCATCGATGCTTGCACATGTTCTCCCTTCCACTCGTTAAAACGATCCATTAGGAAGATCGAATAATCAATGCCAAGCGTAACGAGAATAACAAAGCTGAAGAATGGAACCGCCCAGCTGACACCATCGTATCCAAAAAATGTTTTAAATATCCATTCTGTTAATCCGATTGATGTAAAATACGTGAGAATGAGAGATAGTGTTAAGTATATTGGCATGACAATTGAACGTAATAGGATAATTAAAATTAAAAAGATTCCAATTAACATAAAAATCACGGTACGAATAAAATCACCATCTGATGTTTCTTTTAAATCAACATTTAAACTAGATATGCCGGATACACCATAGTTTGCATTTTTCAATCCACTTACAGGTAAGTATTGATCGAGTGTGTCCTCAATTTTTGCGACACCTTTCATGGCTTCATTGCTGTATGGATTTACATTTAAAATGACTTCAAAGCTGGTTAATTTACGATCTGGAGACATATACGTATTAAATATCCGCTTAAACTCTTGCCTTTTTAATACTTCCCCTGGGATAAACCAACCCGTTATTTCTTCATCTGGTGCTTGTTGAAGCTGCTTTAAGTAGCCATCCGCTTCTGTGAATCCACTTTTGACTTGCTCAAGCCCTGTAATACTTGCATCTAAACCATCGGTCAATAATGAAAGTTTGGATGAGAGCTGATTAAATCCTTTTTTTAATGCTTTTTGACCATCTGATAATTGGTCTGCGCCATCTTCAATTTTAGGCATTTCCTTGATTAATTGTTTTTGTCCTTGATTTGTTTGATCAAGTCCATTATAAATTTGATCTAGCCCTGTCATGAAGGCATCTACTTGACGTTTCACTTCATTTTGTTTACTTGACAATGTTTGGATGACTTCATCTGCTTTCTCGATCTTTTGTTCAAGTGCAGCAGCTTCTTCTTCATATAAGCTCAATTGATTTGAAGCTTGTTCCAGCATTCCCTTTGTGTCTTTGAATACCTTTTTAATGTCCTGATATTCGCTCATATCTTTTATTTCTGGAATTCGATTCTCAAGCGCTTCAAAAGATACGTTCTCATATGATTTTTTTACTTTCTTGATCGTAGTCATGAGTTGTTGATTCGATTTCGCATGACGTTCGAGCGTTTTGACCGTAGTTTGAAGCTCTTTTATCATCGCTTCACTGTTTCGATATTCTTGTGCTAGTTCTTTTTTCGCTTCTTTGATTTTTTTCCGAATGGTTCCTACTCCATCTTTGCTGCGCTTGACTCCATCTTCTAATGCGATCAATGATTCTCTCACTTCTCCGATGCCGTTTTTGATGGCTGTCGTCCCATGAATCAACTGATCGATGCCTTTCGCAGAGTCTTTCATCTTTGGCTTTTGTTTGAGAAGGGCTAAGTTTGTTTCGGTCAAGCCATCAGAGATTTTCCCAATTCCCTCATGTCCTTTTCCAAGCTCTCCTCCTAGCTCTTTCGCTTGAGAGGTTACGTACAGCTGACTTAGTCCAGCTCCAACAGGCCGGGTGACACTACGGACGGCTTTTACTTCCTTAATGTCATTTAGCTTACGGGTTAGTTTTTCAATAATCACAATATTTTCTTGATTATCTAGCTTGTTGTCACTTTCAACAAGTACATTCAGCGGCAATGCTTCACCATAGCCAAATTGCTTTGATATGGTATTAAATGCAGACACTGATTCATACTTTGTTCCAATTTCATTTAAGCTGTTATACGATAGGGTCCCATCATACATGAGAATCGGTGGCACTGTGATCAGTGCGACAACACCTAAGCTGATGAGTGGTCTCTTAAATGAAAAACGGCCAGCAAACTCCCACATTTTACTTTGCGGATGATGGATATTTTCTCTTTTTGATGGCCAAAAGAGAGATTTTCCGAAAACCGACATAAAAAAGGGAACAATCGTGACTAGAGCAATCAGCAGGATACCAACTCCCACGGCAACACTCACAGCTGATTGGTACAATTGAAACTTGGCAAAACCAATACTAGAAAAGCCAACCAATACAGCCAATCCGCTGAAAAATACCGTTTTCCCTGCACATTTGTAAGTGATGATAATGGACTCTTGGACATCACGTCCCTGTCCTATTTCCTCTTTAAAACGGCTTAAAAGCAAAATACAGTAATCTGTCCCTATACCGAACATAATCGCTACCATAAAAATCTGAGTAAAATTAGATAGAGGAAATTGCGTATATTCTACTAGGAAAGCCACAACACTCCGACTGACTGCATAAGAAATGCCAATCGTAATCAGTGGAACAACAGGTGCCAAGATCGATCTGAATACAATTATTAAAATAAAGAAAATAAAAATCATCGTTATAAGTTCAGTTTTCTTCAGACCTTCTTGAGAGCTTTTAATGACATCTGAATCCACAAATTTTTGACCCGTCATTTGAAACGAGACGTTGAAAGGCTTTAATACTTCCTCAATTTGTTCTTTCATCTTCACAGCTTTTGTTTCGTAGTGGTCGAATTTGAATGGAACAAGAAGTGTACTTTTATCTTTTGATAAAAGTTGTTTTTGAATGTCCGGATCTTCATGAAAATAAGAAGTGATTCCGTCAATGTGGAGTTCTGGGGCATGCGTCATGAGAGTTGCTAAAGCCTTTTTTAACTCCTGCTCTTTCGCAGGGAACAGATATTGTTCGGAGAATACAATCACACCAGTGTCTTTTTTCCCATTATGATCTGATAGCTTATCCAATAAGTGAAGTGCTTCAGCTGTTGGTGTCCCCTCCGGAACCTTTAATTGCCCTTTTTCCCTTGTTAATTCCTCTAAATCGGGCGCAGTCATAAACAGAATAACAGCTGTTATCAACCACACCATTAAAATCATCCATCTTGCCTTAATTATTTGCAACATAGCTGCTTCATGCTCCTTCTAGTTCATCAATCATTTTGCTGTTTGTTGAGCGTCTGTGAAGTGCTGACTGTGACTCCTTCAACGTACCAAATAGCGGGATGATCTATTCAATTGTCTAATCGTGTTGAAGAATCACAAGTCCATCATCCACGAGCTCATTTTCCGCCTATCTGTAGGCTAAAAATGAATCGATCGAAACACCTCCTGTTTGGGATAATTTAAAAGATATTACTATACATTAGTTTAACTATCAAAATTTTACATGTCAATTTATAAAAAAGAAAAAAGATGGCAAATTACCATCTTTTTTCTATGTTTATACTGTCTTCAATTGTTTACTTTCATCTTTTTCATCTGGTTGAATGAAAAAGACCACCATAAATAACGAAATGACACTGCAAATGGTCGAGAGAATAAAAACAATCGAGTCTCCTTGATCCATGAGATACGCGTAAATTGGTGGACCTAAAGCTACACCGATAAACCGCATACTATTGTAAAATGATGTAATCGTACCGCATTGCTCCTTTTCAATTCCTTCTGTAATAAGGGCGTCCAGTGTAGGTAGGGTAATACCGATCCCAATTCCACCAATACTCAAACATATAAATAACGAGTAAAAACTGTGATTCCACCACAAAAAGATATAAGAAATAGATAAAAGAGCCATGCCAACGATTAAAAAGATCCTCATTTTGCCCTTCTCCTTGCCAATCGTCTTTCCTGCAATGTAGGAGCTAATGGACAAGAAAAGAAGAGGGATACTAAGCAGCAGTCCTTTCTTGACTCCTTTAATTTGATAAGCCGTCTCTAAGTTGTCAGATAAGTAAAAGAGCACACCAAAAAGAAGAAACATAATAAAACCACCAATTGCAAATATGGCATAAAGCCAGCGGCCCTCATGTTTAAAAATCGTCTTTGTTGATTTCAAGAATTCTTTAAATGCAGGTGAATTCTCTTCTTTTTTAGCTGCCTTCACCATAAACAATACCATCACGAAGCTGATGATTGAGAAAATCGGAATAAACCAAAATGGCATAAACCAAAACCAAGTCGCAAGAAATGCGCCGATAATAGGACTAAGTACCTTCCCAGCTGTATTGGATGTCTCAATTGCACCGAGACCTGCGCTAACCTCTTCATCATCATGAAACAAGTCTCCAATAAAGGGCATAACAACAGGTGATGCACCTGCTGAGCCAACCCCTTGAAGAACCCTGCCGAATAAAATCCACATGTAAGGCTCCTTCAAAAAGGTTGATGCAACGGCTGCTACAGCTCCTCCAAGTCCTGCAATCAAAAGACATGGAAGAAGCACCTTTTTTCTCCCAATCCGGTCAGATAAATAGCCGGCAACCGGAATGCATAAAATGGCGACAACGGAGTAAACCGTGATAATGAGGGAGACTTGAAAAGAAGTAATCGAAAGTTTCTTTTCTATCTCTGGCAATACTGGTATTAACATCGAGTTCCCAAGTGTCATGATTAAGGGCACTGATGATAATGCAATAATATTCTTTTTACTGACTGCTTTCTCGCCCAACTTCATTCACCCAATTCTATATACTGTTACTTGCTAGTGTGGCATGTTTTACGGTAATTATGTATGGGCAAACAAAAAGCAATCGCTGAAAATAGCGACTGCTTTGTTAAAATCGTTTACGAATGACATGAAAGCTGAATTTATCCGCTCGAAAATAGTTAAGCGAGTATAAGACCGGTTGATCATCTTGATCGTAGTGCATTTGTTTTAGTAGTAAAAGTGCGGTTTCAGGATCACACTCTAGTATCGGCGAGACCTGATCGTGATAGCCTATTGGTTCAATATCAGCAACTGCATATTTGATCCCGCTATGTGGTTCTCTTCCAAACAACTCAAAGAGTGATTCTTCTTCATGCGTAAAAGTAGCGGGCAAGTGTTTAACAGGGATTTTATCCAAACAATACACGACTGGTTGTCCATCTGCCGTTCGAACACGCTCCATTGAAAAAATCTCATCGGATTCATCACACTGAAAACGAATGACATCATTTTCTGTCGGCTCTCCTTCTTGTGAGGATAAAAAAATGGTCCCAGGTGTCATATTGACCTGTTCAATCATTTTTGTGACACTTGTAAGCTGTTCAATGCCTGTTGAAAATAGTGGTCTTGTGTTGACAAAGGTACCCACACCATGCCTTCTAATCAAAAATTTCTCTTCTTCTAATATACGAAGGGCTTCACGAAGTGTCGCTCTGCTTACGCCTAAAAGCTTTGAGAGCTCGAACTCTGAAGGTAACTTTTCTTTTTCGGCATATACGCCTGTTTGAATATCTTCTTTGATACGGTCAATCACTTTCAAATATAAGTGGCGATTGTCTGTTTTGGTCGACATGTTTTCCCTCCGTCTAATCAATGCAAATGATAAGATGAGAAATCTTTATTCCGAGATAAGATGAACATAACTATATCATGTTTTTAAAAATAAATAAATAGTCTGACATCCAGTTGACATAATCATTATATCGTTGACTTTATTTTAGGAAAGCTCTCTCCTATTTATGAAGAGAGCTCGTCATATTGTTCTTTAGAGAGAAGAACTTCTCTCGGTTTACTTCCTTCATACGGTCCGACCACACCACGCTCTTCCATTGCATCTATCAGGCGTGCCGCTCGGGTATATCCAATGCGGAATCTCCTTTGTAGCATGGAGACAGATGCCGTCTGCATACCAATAATTAAGTCGACTGCTTCATGGTACAAGTCATCTTCTACAGCCGCAAGCTGATCTTGCGTTTCTTCACTTGGGATCATTTCTTCTTGATATTGTGCTTTTTGCTGCGTGATGACATGGTCCACCACATGTTCCACTTCTTCATCTGATAAAAATGCGCCTTGCACGCGAACAGGCTTGTTCGCACCGACAGGTAAAAAGAGCATATCCCCTCTGCCGAGTAGCTTTTCTGCGCCTCCCATATCAAGAATGGTTCTTGAATCTGTTTGTGAAGAAACACTAAAGGCAATGCGGGATGGGATGTTCGCTTTAATGACACCAGTAATGACATCTACAGAAGGTCTTTGTGTCGCTATAATTAAGTGAATACCTGCGGCACGTGCCATTTGCGAGAGTCTTGTAATGGAGTCTTCCACATCAGAAGATGCAACCATCATTAAGTCTGCTAGCTCATCCACAATGACGACAATATAAGGAATCTCTGGCTGTTTGGCTTCTTCAGTTTGATTCATTCGTTTAATGTAATCATTGTATCCTTCAATGTTTCTCGTTCCCGTATGGGAGAACAATTCATAGCGGCGTTCCATTTCACTGACTACTTTTTTCAGGGCTTGGGATGCTTTTTTCGGATCTGTTACAACAGGCGCTAACAGGTGCGGGATACCGTTATAAACATTCAGTTCCACCATTTTAGGGTCAATCATCATCATTTTTACTTCATGAGGTTTTGCTCTCATGAGAATACTTGTAATGATGCCATTGATACAGACACTTTTCCCGCTTCCGGTTGAACCTGCTACAAGTAAATGCGGCATTTTGTTCATTTCAGCGAGCACAGCTTCCCCGGAAATATTCCTGCCAAGTCCAATGAGTAGCTTTGCATTTGGACGGTCATTTTGCTTCGATTCTAACACTTCTTTTAAAGAGACCATGGCAATTTCAGCATTTGGCACTTCAATCCCTATTGCCGATTTACCTGGAATTGGTGCCTCGATGCGAATATCCTTTGCTGCTAGTGCAAGGGCTAGGTCATCACTTAAGTTGACAATCTTACTCACCTTGACTCCGACATCTGGATAAACTTCATATTTTGTCACGGCCGGTCCTAAATGAACCTGTGTGACTTTTGCTTTTACACCAAAGCTTTGAAATGTTTGTTCAAGCTTTCTTGCATTTTCGTATATATTCTTTTTATCTGTTTGCTGCCCTGAATGCTGCGGCTCTGCCAAAATATCAAGAGACGGCAATTCGTAATCTTTATTCTCCACTTCGGTAAACGTTATCGGCGGTGCATCTTTTGTTTCAGACGTTATCTGCTGTGCTGATGCGCTCTGTGCATCTGGCTTTTGAACAGGAGGCTCTGAATCTTTCATTTCTTGCTCTTTTAGGACGGGAGGCGTCATGATGTCATCTCTATCTGCAAAATTTGAGATGATGGGCTGACGATTGTCCGAAGTCGGCACTTCCTCCTCAATCAAGATCTGATCGTCTTCATCCTCTTCTTGAACACGTGAACGTTTTTTCTTTTCACCCGTTTTTTGAGCAGCAGTACGTTTATTGGCCTGTCTCATGTCTTTCATATCTTGAACAAACGCCTTCCACTGCTTGACCAAAAATTGAGAAACAGGCAATGTCACTTTTTTCAGCATTTCTTGTAGTGATCTGTTGGTCAACAATACGATTCCAATAAGCATGAGAACGATCGCCATAATTTGAGATCCTGCTTGTGCAAATAAGAAATACGAAGCAGCAAATAAAATGGCACCGATCATTCCGCCTCCTAAATCAGGCGATCCTGTTTCACCCTTTATATCCATTAAGAATAGCTCAAACGTATTCCTGATCACACTTTGAGAGCCTATGATCCCCGCAGCTGACAAGTGCTGAAACAGCTTGACATGCGACAAGAGCAAGATACTTGCAATGATGCAGTAAAGACCTGCTTTTCTTCTTGTTAAAATATCCGGGATCTGCTTTTTCCAAAAGATCGTCACCCCAAAAAGGAATAATCCGATCAAGCAGAGAATAAACCATTCTCCGGCAAAGAATCGGAAGACGTGTACAAAGGTTTGTCCAACAACGCCTAGCTGTAAAATGGCAATGATCGCTATGGCAATACAGACTAACCCATTCAGTTCAAATTTCAATTTTAGCTGTTTATTTTGTTTTTTTCTCGTTTTACGTTTTCTCTTTTTTGCCATACTCATCACCTTACTACGAAAGAAAATATAACTTACGAAAGATCAGAAAGAAAGCAGCCTGGCTTTGGCTGCATCTTGTTGTAAGTTTTCCCTCTATTATAGCATAGAATCCTTCTTATGAGTCTGTTTGATCGCCACCTAAATTTAACTTCAATCGCTTGCCTGGTGCAAGCTCTTGATTTAGAAAGTCCATTGGATTGGTGCTCATAATTTGCACGATTTCCGCTTCATCTTCTTTCATCTCAACCATGACTGGCACACCTTGAATTTGAACTTGCTTCAACTTGCGTTGCTCGTTTGTCTCAGCGTAAATTGCTTCATACGGCATGGGTGTATAGATAATCATTGGATCAGCCCCTCATTTTGAGTTGCTCGTTCCTGAATCAATTCATTTAATTTTTTGATCGCTTGCCCTACGCCGCCGACTTCATTCATGAGTCCATATTCTGCCGCCTCAAGACCAATCACATTTGTCCCGATGTCTCTCGTCAAATTCCCTTTTGAGAACATGAGCTCTTTAAACTTCTCTTCTGTAATCTTTGAATGGCTTGTAACAAAATTAATGACCCGTTCTTGCATTTTATCTAAGTATTCAAATGTTTGCGGGACCCCAATCACAAGCCCGGTTAATCGTACAGGGTGTATGGTCATTGTTGCCGTTTCTGCAATATATGAATAATCACACGATACAGCAATTGGTACACCTATTGAGTGTCCGCCGCCAAGTACAATCGATACTGTTGGTTTTGATAAGGATGCGAGCATTTCTGCAATGGCTAGCCCAGCTTCGACATCGCCGCCCACTGTATTTAAAATGATTAATAGCCCTTCAATTTTCGGGTTTTGTTCCACTGCAACGATTTGCGGGATGACGTGTTCATATTTCGTCGTTTTGTTTTGTGGCGGTAGTTGCATGTGACCTTCAATTTGTCCAATAATGGTGAGACAATGTATATTTGTATCTTGCGGTAATTGGGGAACAGCTGTTTCGCCAAGCTGTTGTATTTTGCTCATAATGCTATCTTTTTCTTGTGACTTTCGCTCAGACTGCTGTTCATTTTTTTCGTCCATCTGTCTCCATCCTTTCTTACAAACTCTCCTCCTATTATGAACAAGAAGATCGCTTTCCATCCGCTTTCCTTGCACCACATCGAAAAAGCCCAAAGAGCTTTTGCTCCTTGGGCTTTGCCATTACACTTCCATAATAATTGGAATGATCATCGGCTTTCGTTTTGTTTTTTCATATAGGAATTGATTTAATACCTCACGCATGGACTGTTTAAGTGTCGACCATTCAACAATTGAGTTTTCCGTTTGTTCTTTGACAATGCCTTGTACTAGCTCTGTTGCTTTGACAATTAGTTCTTCGGATTCTCTGACATACACAAATCCTCTAGTGATGATTTCAGGTCCAGAAATTAATTGTTTCTTTTGTTTATCAAGTGTAATGACCACAATTAAAATGCCATCTTGAGACAATAAGCGTCTATCGCGTAAAACGATATTGCCAATATCCCCAACACCAAGACCATCAATTAAAATGTTACCTTGGTGAACCTTTTCACCGATCTTCACGTTCTGTCCTCTAAATTCAACAACATCCCCTTTATCAATCAAGAAAATGTCACTGCGCTTCATGCCAACTTCCTCTGCTATACGGGAATGTGCCTTTTGCATGCGATATTCCCCGTTCACCGGGATTAAATACTTTGGCTTTAACAGATTCAGCATAAGCTTTAATTCTTCTTGACAGCCGTGTCCAGATACATGCACACGCTTTTGGGCAAAAATGACCTGTGCTCCGCTTCTTGTCAGGAAATCAACTGTTTTTGAATAAGTGAGTTCTTGTCCAGGAAGAGGTGTTGATGCAATCACAACTGTATCATCTTTTTCGATGTGAACCTGTTTGTGATTTTGTTTTGCCATTTTTGTTAAAGCAGCAAGCGGCTCGCCATGGCTTCCAGCTGTTAAGATGACTACATCGCTTTTCGCCATTTTTTTCACTTCTTGAAATTGGACAAATAGTTCTTCATCTGCTGTCACATAACCAAGTTTGATCGCCAGCTGAAGGGTTGTCATCATATTCTTTCCTGCCACTGCTAGCTTACGGCCATTTTGACTCGTTGCATTGATGATTTGCTGTACACGATTAATATTCGAAGAAGATACAGCCACAATGACACGATTTTCAGCATTGTACATCGCATTTGAGATTTCGTCTTGGACGAGCGCCTCAGACGGTGTATAACCTGGTTTTTCAGCATTTGCACTGTCTGAAAGAAGTGCAAGAACGCCATTATTTCCAATTTTCGCAATCTCTCCGATGTCACAGGCTTGGTTAAGCGCTGGGGTTTGATCAAATTTAAAATCACCTGTGCATACGATTGATCCAAGAGACGTTTTTAAGCTGATTCCCACCGAATCAGGAATACTGTGGTTCGTTCTGAAAAATGATACTTTTGTTGTTTCAAATGTAATGACTGATTTCGCATGGACCTCACGTAAATCAGCTTTTTGATTGAAGCCATATTGCTTTAATTTTTCTCGAAGTAATGCAAGGGTCAGCTTCGTTCCATAAACTGGTACAGACAATTTACTTAAGCAATGGAATACGCCTCCGATTGCCTCGTCATGTCCGTGGGTAAGAAAAATTGCTTTCACCCGATCAGCTCGTTCTGTTAAATAGGAGATATCAGGAATGACCACGTCAATACCTAACATTTCGTTTTCAGGATGCATTAAGCCAGCATCTACAACGTATATGTCAGAGTCAATCTCAATGACATATAGGTTTTTCCCGATTTCTCCAACGCCTCCCAGTGCAATAATTCTTACGTTCTCTGTATTTTTCTTTTTCAAAATTCTAATCCTCCTAGTCTCAAGCCCGTCCATCATCGCTTAATGCTATTATAACTGAATCTAATTTTAGAAAACAAGATGAAGTCACATTTTAAGAAAGTGTTTATGTATAAAAAACGGTCATACTCAGGGACATCTGAGAATGACCGCTTCCGAAATTTTTAGTTTTGATCAGCTATTTAACACGCTGCTTAAATTAAGTCTCTCTTCTTCTGACAAAGGTAAAAGCGGGAGACGAACTGACCCAACATCTAGCCCTTTAAGCTGAAGCGCTGTTTTGACAGGTGTTGGATTTGGTGCTGAGAACAGCTGCTTCATGATAGGCAGTAACTGTTGATGAATCAGTGCTGCATTTGCTGTTTGACCAGAAGCATAACTTTTTAACATTTGCTGCATATCCAGTCCCACCACGTGAGAAGCAACCGAGACGACCCCTTTTGCACCGACAGCGACAGCAGGTAATGTTAAGCTATCGTCACCTGAGTATACATCAAAATCTTCAGGTGTTTCTGCAATGATGGTTGTCATTGCATCTAAATCGCCGCTTGCTTCTTTAATTGCGACAATGTTTGGTATTTGGGCAAGCTTAATGGTTGTTTCCGGCGCTAAAGAGGCAACCGTTCTTCCCGGTACATTGTAAAGCATGACAGGAAGGGATGTAGACTCGGCAATTGCTTTAAAGTGTGCATACATGCCTTCCTGTGATGGCTTGTTGTAATAAGGTACGACAAGCATCACTGCATCGACACCCGCTTCTTCTGCTTTTTTCGTTAGCTTGATAGACGCATTTGTATTGTTACTGCCTGTTCCTGCAATGATTTTACAACGACCATTTGCTAATTTAACCGATTGCTGAAAAAGAGCGACTTTTTCTTCTGTCGATAAAGTTGGCGATTCGCCTGTTGTGCCTGCAACAACTAAAGAGTCACTGCCATTTTTTAATAAATAATCAATGAGAATTGATAGCTTTTGGAAATCAATGTTGCCCTTTTTATCAAAAGGTGTAATCATAGCTGTTGCGATATTTCCGAAATTCATTTTTTTCACCTCATCATGATTCAATCACATTTATCTTGAAAGTTCAAACACTTCGTGAAGGGCATTTACCGCCGCTCTCATATTTTCTTCATGCACTAAAACCCAAATGGTCGTATGACTATCAGCTGATTGAAGAATTGGGATGTTTTGCTCTGAAAGGGCCGATACGATCTTGGATGTGACACCTGGCACACCCATAATGCCTGCACCTACAGCTGACACCTTTGCACAGTTCGTCGTCACAACCGGTGTGTAGCCAAGATCTTTCAGGATGGAAGTTGCCTTTTCTGTCATTGCACCTGTTACTGTATACACAATTTCACTCGGTGTAATGTTGAAGAAATCGACACTAATTTGCGCATTTGCCATGGCTTTAAAGACCTCTGTTTGTACGCTGTATTGCCCTTCTTTTGCTGGCACTTTGATTTGCGTCACATCATTCACATGGGCAATTCCCGTAATGAGTCGATCGTACACATCATGACTCATTTTATCCGAATAGTGTGAAGTCACAAGTGTGCCCTCATCATCAGAGTATGTTGAGCGAACCCTCATGGGTACTTTTGCTTGCATGGCAATTTCAACTGCTCGCGGATGAATCACTTTAGCGCCTTGATACGCAAGGTTACAAATTTCCGTATAAGTCACAACTCGTAGTGGTTTGGCATTTTCTACGATGCGAGGATCAGCCGTCATCACACCTTTTACATCTGTAAAAATATCAATAAAATCCGCCTGCAAAGCCGAACCTAAAGCAGCTGCTGATGTATCGCTACCACCTCGTCCGATCGTTGTGACGTCTCCATTTTTCGCCGCACCTTGGAACCCAGCAACGACCACGACATCGTGTTCAGCAAGTGCTGCCTCAAGACGTTCACATTTCATGTCAATTATTTTCGCACTCGTATGATCTTGATCGGTCAAAAAGCCTGCCTGTGCACCTGTCATTGCAACAGCCTTCAACCCGTTTTCTTTCAGCATACTAGAGAAAACAACTGCTGAAATATTTTCTCCGCAAGAAACCAGTAAATCTTTCTCGCGATTCGTCATGTGCTGCGTATTTCCATAAAGCAGTCCAAGCAGCGTATCTGTCGCATATGGATCGCCTTTTCTTCCCATGGCTGAGACCACTACGACCGATTTATAACCCTTTTCTTTTGCAGATGAGATATGAGCAAGTGCCCGTTTTCTACCTTGATCATCTTTGACAGAAGTACCGCCAAATTTTTGGACAATTATTTTCACTGTTTTCACTCCAAGTTCATTCTGACGTAACAGAAGAGAGCAGGCGAAAGATGCCTAACTCTCTTCTGTTCGTCCTCATCATCCATTGAATGTTAAACTAATTTTAGTGCTTTTAAGCTTTCTGCAATTTGAACGGAGTTCCATGCAGCGCCTTTGAGCAGATTATCAGATACAATCCATAAATGGAACCCATTTGGACGATCCAAATCTTTCCGTATGCGGCCGACAAATATGTCATTTTTCCCAACAGCATCTGCAGGCATTGGATACAATTGCTGGGATGGATCATCTTGCAACGTAATGCCAGGTGCATCTTTTAAAATAGACTTCAAGTCATCAACTGTTGCGTTTGTTGCATCAAGCTCAATGTACACAGATTCTGAATGACCCGTTTCTATCGGAAGTCTGACACATGTTGCCGCTACTTCTAGCTCTGGCATGTGCATAATTTTTTTCGTTTCATTGATCATTTTCATTTCTTCAAATGTATATCCATTGTCTTGGAATTTATCTATTTGCGGAATCGCATTAAATGCGATTTGATAAGGCATGACTTCTGGTGTAACCTCTTCTTTATTTAAAATGGCTTGCGACTGGCTGTATAGTTCTTCAATCGCTTCATGTCCTGCTCCTGATACAGCTTGGTATGTGGACACAATGACCTTCTTCAAACCATATGCCTGACGAAGCGGTTCTAGCGCCGCCACCATTTGAATGGTTGAACAGTTAGGGTTTGCAATGATGCCTTGATGATCATGCAAATCTTTTTCGTTTACCTCTGGTACAACAAGAGGGATGTTTTCGTCCATACGAAAAGCACTAGTATTATCAACAACAATGGCACCTCGTTTGACTGCTTCAGGAGCTAGCGCCTTTGAAACACTTCCTCCAGCACTAAAAAATGCAATGCTGACCCCTTCAAAGCTTTCCGGTGTTGCTTCTTGAACGGTATACTCTTGATCTTTGAATGTCACTTTTGTTCCAGCAGAACGTTTTGAGGATAGTAGAGTAAGTGTATCCATTTCAAAATCTCTGTCAGCTAGTGTTTTTAATATTTGTTGACCGACAGCTCCAGTCGCTCCAACTACAGCTACATGTAATCCTCTTCCCATCAGTAAAACTCCTTCCGACCCATCCATCATTCTTTTGCTTCGGATGGCCATCCTATGACTTTTTACATTTTATTTTACCATAGAAAAGCAAGGCTTGAGGTATCTTTTTTGAATCTTTGATGATTTTCTAGTGAATCTATTTTTCGGTAGAACCAATTAAAATGGGCTGGATTTGTCTGTGCTGCAGGGCTTCTTCTACTGTTTTGGACAGAAGATCCATATTCGCTACCATCGATGTTGGCTTTTTGATAGGATCATCTTGACCAAATGGAATAAAAAATATATTTTTTGTCGACATGAGCCTCATGAGATTTGTACCGTTTAAGCCTAATGCATCGTTTGTCGAAATACCTAAAACGACCGGACGATGATTACGAATGGTTGCCTTTGCAGCCATTAAAACAGGACTGTCTGTCAGCGCATTTGCGAATTTTGCCATAGAGTTGCCTGTTAACGGAGCAATCACCATACAATCTAGCGGAAGTTTCGGACCGAGCGGCTCTGCTTTTACGATTGAATCAATCACTTGAAATCCGGTAAGTGTTTCAATCCGCTCAATCCATTCAGCTCCTTCTCCAAATCTCGTATTCGTGTTCTGCACCGTAAACGACACCACTGGACGCACCTCGGCACCTTGCTTGACAAGTGCCTCGATTTGCGGAAAGACGGCTTCGTACGTACAATGTGAACCTGTTAAACCGAAGCCAATTCTTTTCCCTTTTAATGTTGTCATGATTCCATCCCCCTTTTCTCCTCCGCAAGTTCATTTAAGAGTCCTGAAAGCACTTTTGCAATAATTTGTCCTGCCGTCTTCGGTGCAACAATTCCCGGAAGACCTGGTGCAAGAAGCGCCTTTACGCCATGTTTTTGCGCAAAGTCAAAATCAGTTCCGCCTGGCCGGGAGGCGATATCCAATATTAATGTTTTAGGTGTCATGCGGACGATGACAGATGAATCTATGACAAGGCTTGGAATCGTATTGATGATGATATCAACATCTGTTACTTCCTCTTTTAAGCGATCCATTGAAAATGAATCAAGTCCCATTTCAAAACCGCGCGCTAAATGCGCCGTATCTGCGGCACCTACTTTGACGTTCGCACCTAGTGCCCGGAATGTGCGAGCAATTGTGAGCCCAGTTCTCCCGAGACCAAGGACAGCGACATGCGAACCATGAATCGTGTAGTCTGTTTGCTGAATCGCCATCATGATAATCCCTTCAACTGTTGGAATAGAGTTATAGATGGCAATATCATCTCGCTCAAACAGTCTCACAAGCTTTCGGTTCACCTGCTTTGCTAGATTGTCTAAGTACGTATTGGAAATACCTGAGTACAAGGTACAATGTGCAGGGGTTCTCTCTAAATATTTAGCTTCTAGTACGACTTTCTCATTTGAGAACACTGTGGCGACGACACCTTCATCTGTTGCGCCTGATACGGGTAAAATCATGCTGTCTACCTGTTCAAATGGCAGCTCTGACATTTTCAGCTTTTCAGCACCGATAAACCCATGATCAAGTTGATCAAATCCTACCAAAAATACTTTGGCATGCTGCTGTGACAGCTTACGAATGATTTCAAGCTGCCTTGCATCTCCCCCGATCACCGCAACCGTTAAACCGCTCAACATACTGACCGTTCACCTTCTTTATTTAAAAAAGTCTGTAATATTTTCCGAATCTCCCTTTCAGCATATGAGGAGAGGATTCAGGCTGTGAACAATTCGAGGAGAGAAAAGAAAAAGAGCACCCTTTTATGATGGGTGCTCTTTTTCCCCGTGTGGTTGAAGCTCTTCAGGCACATCGAGAATGATCATATCTGATCCTATTTTTTGAATGTGATTCCACGGCACGCGGATGTCATTTCCTTGTTTCCGAAAACCAAACCACTTCACGGAAGGTATAATGAGTGCAGTGATCTGACCGTCTTGTTCATTGATCTCAAGGTCAGTTTGTCCTAACACACCTAGTCGCTCCGCTCTTTTGATATCGACAATCTCTTTTCCTGACAGTTCACTCAACCTCAAAATCGCATCACTTCCCTTCCATATGATATATGCTTTCACCAGATCGATTAGACGTCCCTTCCTTGATCAATGCTAACGGGCATTCGTATACCATATGGGTGCAAGTCGATTGAAACATTGATGCTCTTTCGTCATTCTTTTCACTCGTTCCATCATTTCTCTCATGTGAGCCGGGGCAAATGTCAGTGTCCATACGATAGAAGAAAAGAAACTCATGGCTGTATAGATGGAGAAGAGAAGCCAAAACTCGTTTGAGGCCTTGGTGCCCAAATAGCCATCCATTTGTCCAATAGAAAACGGAATGCTTTTCTCGCGACTAAATAAGGATAATTTATAAAAATCATGAATTGGGTCACCCCAGTCGGATTGGTCAAAATCAATGACCCCAGCGTATTGATTGCCCTTGATCAGCAAGTTCCCTAAGTGAAAATCATCATGTTGGAATCGGTTGGGTCTGCCTTTTACCGCATCTTGATGGGACTTGATAAAATGTAATATGATCTCGTCATGCTCAAATGTCACACCGCTAGAGTGATAGGCATGTACATATCGCTCGTGTTTAGCCATCACTCGCTCGTCCCATGGCTTTATTGTAGATGGTGCAGCATAGGTGTGCAGCAATCTCAATTCCTTGCCTGCCCGCCGACCAATTTCATACTGCTCTTCATTTGTTCGTTGATGTATGAACTCTCTTGCGTTTTCCCCTTCAATAAACGGAAAAATGCGATAGAAATTTTTTTGCTCTTTATCTATCCCCATTTCTAACACTTCCGAGCAGAGGATGCCTCGTTCTTTGAATCGCCTGAGCAAATGTGCTTTTCTTTTTAAGTCATCAGCTCTTTTGACATCTGTTAACTTGAGCACGAGCTTTTCATCATTTGCCGTCGTGACCTTAAACGTACGGTCACCTGAATAACCGGATCTCATTGGCTGAAAAGAGATGGCTTGACTGAGGAGCGGAGACAACCGCTTTCGTTTTTCATTCTCCACGATCACGAACTCCTTTCTTCATGTAAAAAAACGGCAGACCTCATGAGAAGTCTACCGTGTTGTGTATACATTATGATGGCTGATCACCTGTCGGACTAATAAGCGAGAGCGCATAATCTTCTGTAAAGATTCTTTTCGATAAATGATTTACGCCTTCTAATGTGACGTGATTGATTTCATCAATAATTTCATCAAGCGTACGATGTTTGCCAAGAAGCAACTCATTTTTACCGTTTCTGCTCATCTTGCTATTTGTGCTTTCAAGACTGAGCATGAGGTTGCCTTTCATTTGCTCCTTACTGTTTTCAAGCTCTTTTTGGGTGATTCCATCACGTTTTAAGACGTCTAACGTTTGTAAGATGGTTTCTGATAGAAGATTTAGTTGCTTGGCGCCAGTCCCACCATAAATGGTCAGCATTCCATTATCAGCAAATGAACTATGATAACTAAAGACTGAATACGCCAGTCCTTTATCTTCTCTCACATCTTGGAATAACCGGCTGCTCATGCTTCCGCCAAGAACATTATTTAAGACAATCAAATTATAGATGTCTTCGTGTCCAGCAGGGAGACCATTAAAGCCCATGCATAAGTGCGCCTGCTCGGTTTCTTTTTTACGTGTCAGCTTGTCATAGTGAAATTGCGGGGCTACTACAGGTTGCTTTTTCCCTTTCGTTTCATAAGAGCCGAACAGCTTTTCAATTTCATTGATAAAGGTGTCTTCTACATTGCCTGCAACAGAGATCACTACTCGGTCCGGCGTATAGAATTCATCCATATATGTTCTAAGTGAGTCGCCGTTAAAGGTAGATAGTGTTTCTTCTGTTCCTAATATTGGATACCCTAATGAATGCTCACCGTAAATCGCTTTGCTTAATAGATCATGAACGATGTCATCTGGTGTGTCTTCATACATTTTAATTTCTTCATAGACGACATTCTTCTCTTTCTTTAGCTCCTCTTCATCAAATGCGGAGTGGAAAAACATGTCGCTTAATACATCCAGTGCGTAACCCGCATGTGAATCAAGAACCTTTGCATAATAGCAAGTATATTCTTTTGATGTAAAGGCATTCACTTGACCGCCAATGCGATCAAAAGACTCAGCAATGTCTCGTGCGGATCTTGTTTTTGTTCCTTTAAAGAACATGTGCTCTAAAAAGTGTGAGATTCCATTCACCTCTGGCGATTCATGTCTAGAACCTGTTCCAATCCAGACACCAATGGCGACCGATCTCACAGTGGGATTATTTTCGAGTACAATTCTTACTCCGTTTTGGCATGTATACGTTTTGACCAAGTTTTGCTCCTCCTATTCAACAAACAGATAAGCATCACGGGTGTCTCTTTTCACTTAGGAGGTCTGAAACCGTTCCTAATTCATATCCTCGTTTCTTGATTTGAGTGATGAGGGTGTCAAGACTTTCCGCGGTTGCTTCTGTTGGATGCATTAATATCATCGCCCCATGATGAATTTTCCCTAGAACCCGTTTTTGTAATATATGTGGTGACGGTTTTTTCCAGTCTATGGTGTCTACCGACCACAGAATCGTTTCCATTCCTTCTTGAGCGGCGATCTTCACTGTTTCTTTTTTAAAGCTCCCGCTTGGAGGTGCGAACCATTCCGGTTTTTTCCCAAGGGTTTCTTCAATTTGACGATTGGTTTTGATAATCTGCTCTAATGCGCGTTCTCTTGTCAGTGTGCTCATATCCGGGTGATTGTATGAATGATTTCCAATTTCATGACCACCTGCCACGATTTTTTTGGCAAGCTGCGGACTATTTTTCACCCATTTTCCTTCTAAGAAAAAGGTAGCCTTCACTTGATGCTTTTGCAGGGTTTCCAACATGTTTGTTAAATGAACGTCCCCCCAAGCCACATTGATGAGAAATGCATTCATTTTCTTATCCGGGTGCCCCTTATAAATTGGCTCAGCGCCAAGCTCATGTAAATGAACGGCTGGTTTTGTTTCATGGAACACAAGCCGCTTTTCATCGAATTTTCCAAGTGTCTTCATTTGTTCATAGGAAGCCTCGATGTCTACTACTCGTCCGTTTAAGCCGGGCATCTTTTTCCACACTTTATCAATCTTAGCATTTTGCGCCTTTACTTCATAGTCAGAAGACTTCGATTCAATCTCTTGATATAAAATATCTTTAGAAACAGATGCCACCTCGGCATGTTCTTTCATTGAATCGATATAGGTGACAGTCGCCGGCTGTTTCATCGTTTGATATGATACAAGCAGTAAAAACATAAACACCACGACAGGTAACATTTTTTTCAATGGTTGTCCCTCCCCTTTACCACAAATTATGATGGAGAGAAACAAGCTAGAACTATTGTTGCCTGCAAGAAAAGAAAGAAGCCCGGCACGGATACCTGGCTTCTACTCCTTCTTATTCGTCTTCATTTACGACTGTTTTTCTTCTTTTTCCTTTTCTTCACGTAAAACTGCTTTGCGAGAAAGGTTGACTCGACCTTGTTTGTCGATTTCAGTGACTTTTACAAGTAACTCGTCACCAATCTTCACCACATCTTCTACTTTGCCCACACGCTCAAGCGCAAGCTCAGAAATATGAACCAATCCATCTTTTCCGCTGAAGATTTCGAGGAAAGCACCGAATTTTTCAATGCGTTTCACTTTACCTAAGTAAAGTTGACCAACTTCCACTTCTCTGACAAGATCTTCAATGATTTTCTTGGCTTTTTGGTTCATGTCTTCTTCAGTAGAAGAAATAAAGATCATACCGTCTTGTTCAATGTCAATTTTCACACCGGTATCTTCGATGATTTTATTAATTTGTTTACCGCTTGGTCCAATGACATCGCGAATTTTATCAGGGTTGATCGTCATCGTTAAGATTTTTGGTGCATAACGTGACAATGCTCCTCTAGAAGCAGGAATCGTTGATAGCATGCTATCTAAAATTTCCATTCTTCCTTTTTTCGCTTGTTGAAGGGCTTCTTCTAAAATGTCTTTGGATAGACCATCGATTTTAATGTCCATTTGAAGTGCCGTTACACCTTTAGATGTACCTGCTACTTTAAAGTCCATATCACCAAGGGCATCTTCCATTCCTTGAATGTCAGTCAGCACTGTATAGTATTCACCAGACTTCACAAGTCCCATTGCAATGCCTGCAACTGGTGCTTTAATTGGTACACCCGCATCCATCATCGCAAGTGTGCTTGCACAAATACTTGCTTGTGAAGTAGATCCGTTTGATTCTAAAACCTCTGAAACGAGGCGAACCGTGTAAGGGAAATCTTTTTCGGATGGAATGACTGGTTCTAATGCACGTTCACCAAGTGCACCATGTCCAATTTCACGACGACCTGGGCCACGCATTGGTCCAGTTTCACCAACACTGAATTGTGGGAAGTTATAGTGGTGCATGAAGCGTTTAGACTCTTCAACACCTAGACCATCCAGAATCTGTACATCACCGAGTGCTCCTAATGTACAAATACTGAGCGCCTGCGTTTGACCTCTTGTGAATAAGCCGGAACCATGAGTTCTTGGCAAAAGTCCTACTTCTGAAGAAAGTGGGCGAATTTGATCGACACCACGTCCATCTGGACGTATTTTCTCTTCAGTGATTAAGCGGCGCACTTCGTTTTTGACAAGCTTGTTCAATACATCCTTCGCTTGTTTAATCGTCGCTTCGTCACGCTCTTCTGCTTCGAATTTCTCCACTACCGCTTTTTTCACAGCACTGATCGCATCTTCACGTGCATGCTTCTCATGTACTTGAATCGCTTTCAGTAGATCGGCTTCAGCAAGTTCTTTCACTTCGTTTGCCAATGTTTGATCGACTTCATATAAAGGAATGTCGATTTTTTCTTTACCGACTGCCTTCACAATTTCTTCTTGGAATTCAATTAAGCGTTTGATCTCTTGATGACCGAACATGATGGCTTCTAGCATCGTTTCTTCTGGTACTTCATCTGCACCAGCCTCAACCATGTTAATCGCATCTTTTGTACCTGCAACAACAAGGTGAATGTCGCTTTGTTCTAACTGTTCAACATTTGGGTTGATGATCAGTTTTCCATCAACTCGTCCTACTGTGACACCTGCAATTGGTCCCTCAAATGGAATGTCTGACACACATAATGCTAAAGATGAGCCAAACATTGCTGCCATTTCAGATGAACAATCTTGGTCCACACTCATGACAATACTAATCACTTGTACTTCATTTCTAAAGCCATCAGCAAATAATGGACGAATCGGTCTGTCAATCAAACGACTAGCTAGGATCGCCTTTTCACTTGGGCGTCCTTCTCTTTTAATGAAACCACCAGGGATTTTACCTACTGCATATAATCTTTCTTCGTAGTTCACAGTGAGCGGGAAAAAATCAAGTGGTTTTGGTTCTTTAGAAGCAGTTGCTGAGCTAAGCACAGCCGTATCTCCGTAGCGTACGAGAACCGCTCCGTTTGCTTGCTTTGCAAGCTGGCTAGTTTCAACTGTCAGTTGACGTCCAGCCCAGTCTATGGTAAAGACATGTTTCTCTTGTCCCATTCTGAGATAAACTCCTCTCTTATCGTGAATTTTTTAGGTTATTTCTTATTATGAACAAAATGATTTTCACATATCAATATGAAAGCTGTATGTAGAAGGGTTTTTCCATTCTTTTAACATTTTAACCATAAAATATTAGTGATTATACGATAAAAAAGCGGGAATCCTCCCGCTTTTTACGATTATCGACGTAAGCCTAGTTTGTTAATTAACTCACGGTAACGAGTTACGTCTTTATTACGTAGATACGTAAGAAGATTACGACGTCGACCTACCATTTTCAAAAGACCACGACGTGAATGGTGATCCTTCTTGTGAGTACGTAAATGCTCGTTCAAATTGTTAATTGATTCTGTTAGGACAGCGATCTGAACTTCTGGAGATCCAGTATCAGATTCGTGTGTTTTGAACTCACTGATTAGTTGAGTTTTACGCTCTTGAGTAATAGCCATCCTGTTTCACCTCCAAATCATGTTAGCCCCATCTACCTCGCAACCGTCGGTGAAGTCGGCCTGCCAAGTAAGTGGTTTTAAAGCTACAGGAATTATCATACTAAAAATATGCTGAATTTGCAAATGGTAGAGCTGTTTTTCTATGATTTTTTTGTTTCATTCAGGTGATCTTGAAAAAACTGAATTGCTTCTTCTTTATCTCGGCTGATTTGAGCGGTTAATTCTTGGATCCCATTAAATTTTTGTTCGCTTCGTATGCGTTTATACCACTGTAATTTAATCGGTTCACCATAAATTTCTTCGTTAAAATCAAATAGGTTGACTTCAATGGCAGGCTGATCAGGTCGCTTTTCATAGAAAGTTGGTTTGTAGCCAACGTTACATACGCCATCGTACATTTTCCCTTTTACTTTCGCTCTCACTGCATACACACCTGTTGGCGGAATAATATATTCTGCCGATAATCCGACATTTGCTGTTGGGAAGCCAATCGTTCGGCCACGCTTATCTCCATGAATAACGATACCACGTAGCTGATAAGGTTTCCCTAGTAGCTCACTGACATATTCAACGTCTCCATTTTTTAAGGCTGAACGAATGAGAGTGGAGCTAACCTTCCGATCTTGGTTGGACAGCTTAGGTACGATGGTTGCTGCGATACGTCCATTCCCATATTCATCAAACGTTTCCATTGTACCTGCACCAAACTTGCCAAATGTAAAATCAAAACCGGCTACTGCATGTTTCACATTCAATTCCGCCAAATATTGATCCACAAACTCTTGGGGAGATAGCGCTGCAAAGCTTTCACTGAACTGGACAATGTATAAATAGTCGGCACCTAGCTGTTCAATGAAATCGATTTTATCCTCAAGCGGGGTAATTAAATCTTTCGGTTCACGTGCTTTTTGTAGAACATGTGATGGGTGAGGATGAAAGGTCATAACAGCGAGGGCCATGCCTTCTTTTTTCGCAATGTCATCTGCCGCCTCTATCACTTTCTGATGTCCGAGGTGAACACCGTCAAAATAACCTAAAGCCATGACCAATGGGACTTGCTCCTTTTGATTCAATGTATGTGGGTGTGAAATATGTATAGTCTCCACGAGATGTCACCTTTTCTTTAAGATTGCTTGTCCTGAAATAAAATCTTCGCCGGCTTCATGAGCTTCTCTTTGGTCGGATGCTTCATATAAATCGCGATACAACGGCCTGAAGACGTAAAGACAGCGACACGATCTTCCTCTGCTAAATGAGCGAACTCATCAGGCATTGGTAGGACTGCACCGTTTTCCACTTTACTTGCTAATGTATCACTTATCTCCCATTTCGGCAAATGATTGAGCGCTCGTTCGATCGGGACAAGTGTCTCTTCTATCATTCCTTCGTCACTCAATTGGCTTAGCTCATCAAGGGTTATACATTCAGCTAGTGTAAAGTCACCTGAACCCGTTCGAATGAGGTGTGACATGTGGGCAGGAAACCCTAGTTTTTTTCCTAGATCGACTGCTAACGTTCTCACATATGTCCCTTTTGAACAATGAACAGTGAATCTAAATGTAACATTGCCTTCTTTAAATATCACAGGTGTTGTTCGCTCGATACGGTGGATGGTCACCTTGCGAGCTGGGCGCTCAATTTCAATGCCCTCTCTTGCATATTCATATAGTTTTTTCCCGCCAATTTTCACAGCGGAAAACATCGGAGGAATTTGCTCAATGGTGCCTTCAAATTGTGTCAAGGCAGCATCAATTTCAGCTTCCGAAATAGGATTTTTCACTTTTCTTTCTTCTACTATCTCACCAGTTTGGTCTTCGGTCGTCGTAGAGAAGCCTATCGTGATTTCCGCGTCGTATGTTTTTGATTTGTCTGTTAAGTATTCGACAATTTTCGTCGCTCTGCCAATACAAATCGGAAGAACCCCTGTTACCTCAGGATCTAATGTACCTGTATGTCCAACTTTTTTTGTTCTCAGTATCTTTCTCACTTTAAACACACAATCGTGAGAGGTCATCCCTTTTTCTTTATGTAATAAAAGAACACCATTTACCATCTGCGTTCTCTCCTTTCATAAACGATGAAAAAGGACAGACGATCGATCGCCTATCCTTATTTCAACGTCTTATTCGTGATCTTTTGTGTTTAGTTCCGCTATCAGGCTTTCAATTCGATTTCCGTAATCGACCGATTCATCGAATTCGAAATGAAGCTCTGGTGTTTTGCGAAGTCTCATTCGACTGCCAATTTCAGAGCGGATGTACCCTGTAGCCTTTGATAGGCCTTTTAAGGTTTCCTCTCTTTTCTTTTCGTCCCCAAGGACCGAAATATAGACTTTGGCAATTTGCAAATCACCAGACACTTCAACATCCGTTACCGTTAAAAAGCCGATTCTTGGATCTTTCAGCTTTCGGCCTAGGATGTCGCCCAATTCTTTTTTCATTTGCTCACCCACACGGGTTGCTCTCATACTCATGATCTTCTCACCTCTATTTAAAACCACTCAGTTTTCGTGATCGTTCGTTCAATTTCTGGAAAAGAATCAATAAAGCTTAATACGCGCTGAAGTTCTTTTTCCACTTGAACCCGAGAGGAGGAAATCACGGCGATTCCTATAGATGTACGCTGCCATGTATCCTGATAATCCATTTCAGCAATGGTCACATTGAATTTATGACGCGTTCTTGTCATGATACGCTGAAGAACCGCACGCTTTTCCTTCAGTGAGGATGCATCATAGATCATGCACTCACATTCGGTATAACCGATCATTTTCTTTCAATTTCTTGCATAACGAATGATTCCATGACATCACCTTCACGGATATCATTGTATTTCTTAATGGTAATACCACACTCATAACCTTGTGAAACTTCTTTCACATCATCTTTGAATCGTTTTAATACGTCTACTTCACCTTCAAAAATCACGATGCCGTCACGGATTAAACGAATTCCACTATCTCTTGTAATCGTTCCTTCAGTGACATAAGCACCGGCAATTGTACCGATTTTAGATACTTTGAATGTTTGACGAACTTCAACTTGACCAATGACTTTTTCTTCATATTCTGGGTCAAGCATTCCTTTCATCGCAGATTCAATTTCGTCGATTACCTTATAGATAATGCGGTGTAGACGGATATCTACATTTTCTGTTTCAGCTGTGCTCTTAGCATTCCCTTCAGGACGTACGTTAAATCCGATCACAATCGCATTAGAAGCACTTGCTAAGATGATATCAGATTCAGTAATCGCTCCAACACCCGTATGGATGATTTTCACTTTCACGCCTTCTACTTCAATTTTTTGAAGAGATGCTGTCAGTGCTTCAGCCGTACCTTGTACGTCTGCTTTCACGATTAGGTTGATATCTTTGACATCCCCTTGTTTGATTTGCTCAAATAGGTCATCTAAAGATAATTTCGCTTTGTCTGAACGGTTTTCGTCAATTTGTTTTGACGCACGTGCCTCACCCACTTGACGAGCTGTCTTTTCGTCTTTAAATACGAGGAACTGATCACCCGCATGCGGTACATCGTTTAAGCCCGTAACTTCAACAGGTGTAGATGGTCCAGCTGTTTTCACGCGGCGCCCAATGTCATTGACCATGGCACGAACACGTCCGAACGTGTTTCCAACCACGATAGGGTCACCTACTTGAAGTGTACCCGTTTGAACTAGCAGGGTTGCAACTGATCCTCTTCCTTTATCAAGTTCAGCTTCGATGACAGTCCCTTTTGCCGCACGGTTTGGATTGGCTTTCAGTTCTGCAACTTCGCTGACAAGAAGAATCATTTCGATCAATTCGTCAATACCGTCACCTGTTTTAGCAGATAGAGGAACGAAGATCGTTTCGCCGCCCCAAGCTTCTGGTACTAGACCATGCTCAGTCAATTCCTGCATCACACGGTCAGGGTTAGCTGTTGGTTTGTCAATTTTATTGACAGCAACGATAATTGGCACTTCAGCCGCTTTCGCATGGTTAATCGCTTCAACCGTTTGCGGCATAACACCATCATCTGCTGCAACCACAAGGATCGTCGTATCTGTTACTTCTGCACCACGTGCGCGCATTGTTGTGAAAGCTGCGTGTCCAGGTGTATCAAGGAACGTGATTTTCTTACCGTTTTCTTCAATTTGGTATGCCCCGATGTGCTGCGTAATTCCACCCGCTTCGCCTTCGACGACTTTCGTTTTACGAATGCTGTCAAGAAGCGTTGTTTTCCCGTGGTCAACGTGTCCCATGATCGTGACAACTGGAGGACGTACTTGCATATCTTCTTCTTTATCTGCAACTTCATACTTTTCTAGTTCAGTTTCTTCTAAAATAATGACTTCTTCTACTGGAACGCCATAATCAGAAGCAATTAATTCAACTGTATCTTTATCGAGTTCTTGGTTAATGGTTGCCATCACACCAAGCACCATCAGTTTTTTGATGATTTCAGCTGATTCTTTTCCAAGTTCATCAGCAAGCTGACCTACTGACATTGAATTTGTAAATTCAATTTTTTCAGGAAGCTCTTTTTTAGGCTTCATTGGTCTCGCTTGTTGGTTCTGCGGTTTGTTACCGCCGCGTTTGTTTTTATTTTTGTTTTGGTTGTTGTTTTTGTTTTTATTAAATTGATTATTCTGCACGTCATTCTTCTTTCTATCATTGATTTTGTTTGATGATTGTTTTTTTTGTTCTGCGGGTTTCTCGTTAGTTGCCTCTTTTGCTTTAGTTTTTTTATATATGGCGTCTAGCTTTTTAACAGTGTCGTCTTCAAGCGTCGCCATATGATTTTTCACTTCCACGTTCATATCTTTAAGCGCTGCTATAATATCTTTACTTGAAACATCTATGGCTTTTGCGTATTCATATACTCTCACTTTAGCCATTCGTTCACCCCCAAATAAATTAATCGAGCAAGCTTATGAGCTTCTTAGCGAAGCCTTGGTCAGTGACAGCGACAACTACGCGAGCTTCCTTCCCAATAGAACGTCCAAGAATGGAACGGTCCTCAACTTTTCTAACCGGAACATGATAAAATTTGCATTTGTCAGATACCTTTTTCTCCGTGTTCGGTGAGGCATCTGCTGCAAGAAGAACCAGTTTTGCACGCGCATGTCTAATTTCTTTAATCACCAGATCTTCTCCTGACACGACTTTACGAGCTCGATTTGCTAGACCAAGCAAAGGATACCACTCAGATTCTGTCATTTGGCTTTTTCACCTTTTCAGCTAGTTCTAGTAATTCTTCAAAAATGTGTTCGTCGATCTGCGTCTGAAATTGCTGCTGTAAACTGCGTTTGTTCTTTGCCGCAAGAATGGTTTCTTTATCGAGAGAAAGGTAAGCTCCGCGCCCGTTCAATTTTCCGGTTTGGTCAACAGACACTTCCCCTTCTTTAGAACGAACAATACGAATCAATTCTTTCTTCGGTTTCATTTCTCCCGTCACGACGCATTTTCTAAGCGGGATTTTTTTTCGGTTATTCACCTTTGATATCACCTCTTATTCGTCAGATTCCTCAGCTACTGGTTCAGCCTCTAAGAAAAGAGATTCAGAGTCTTCAGCTCTTGGAAAAATACCGAGTTCCCTTGCATCTGTTTCGCTTTTAATGTCAATCTTCCAGCTAGTCAGCTTCGCAGCTAGACGTGCATTTTGACCTCTTTTACCAATGGCTAATGATAGCTGATAATCAGGTACAATCACTGTTGTCGCCTTATCTTCTTCATTGACAATGACATCAAGCACTTTTGATGGACTAAGGGCATTGGCAACAAATTCAACTGGGTCATTAGACCATTGAACAATGTCAATTTTTTCACCTTTTAGCTCATTAACAATTGCTTGTACACGCTGTCCTTTTGGTCCAACACAAGAACCAACTGGATCGACATCAGGGTCATCTGTACGAACAGATATTTTAGAGCGATCTCCAGCTTCTCTAGCCACTGATTTAAGCTCTACAGTACCATCATAAATTTCTGGCACTTCAATTTCAAATAAACGCTTTAGAAGACCTGGATGTGTTCTAGATACATAAATTTGTGGTCCTTTTGTCGTTTTTTCTACTTTTGTAATAAACACTTTAATGCGGTCATGGGGCTTGTATTCCTCATTAGGCATTTGCTCGTTGACAGGAAGAAGGGCTTCAATTTTGCCAAGAGACACGTAAATGAATTTACTGTCAATTCGCTGAACGATTCCCGTCATAATGTCTTCCTCGCGATCAATGAACTCTGTGTAAATTACACCTCGTTCTGCTTCTCTGACTCGCTGGGTTACAACTTGTTTCGCTGTCTGAGCAGCAATTCGTCCGAAATCTTTTGGAGTGACTTCAATCTCAACGACATCACCTACCATGTAATTCGGATTGATGCTGACTGCGTCATCTACAGAAATTTCGAGGCGAGAGTCATACACTTCATCTACAACGTCTTTTCTTGCAAATACACGAATGGTTCCCGTTTCACGATTCAAATCAACCCGAACATTTTGCGCTTGATTAAAATTTCGCTTGTATGCAGAAATGAGTGCAGCTTCTATCGCTTCAATAATAATTTCCTTACCAATACCCTTCTCTTTCTCTAGAACAGTCAGGGCATCTAACAACTCACTACTCATTTTTATGGTTCCCCCTTATATCAATGAAAAGGTTAATTGAACGAAACTGCTAATCTTGCGTTAGCTATTTTTTCGTATGGAATATTGATCTCTTTCTTTCTTGTCTTGATCTTCACTGTCACTGTTGCTATCTCACCATCAAAGCTTGTAAGCTCACCTTCAAATGCTTTTTCGCCATCAATTGGTTCGTATGTTTTCATGAAAACATTTTTTCCAAGTGCTTTTTCAAAATCAGCTTTTTTCTTTAATGGGCGCTCCGCTCCAGGAGAGGATACTTCAAGAAAGTAGTTTTGGCTAATCGGATCTGCCTCATCAAGCTTTTCGCTCAAGGCTTCGCTCACTTTGGCACACTCTTCGATATCGACGCCTTTGTCAGAGTCAATAAACACGCGAAGGAACCAGTTTTGACCCTCTTTGACAAATTCGATATCAACGAGTTCAAGCTGAAAGTCGTCTAAAATTGGCTGCACCATTTCGCTTACGATATCCACTACTTTTTTGCTCATTCTCTTCCTCCTTGTGCTTTCGATAAACGCTCTTATCAATCATTCTGCATAAAAACCCTGCTTTATGTGAGCAGGGGAGCAGAAAACGGATGAATAATGTCGAGACAAAAATTGCCTGTTCAATACAAAAGAGCGGGTTTCCCCACTCTTGTCTCGGTAATCGTTAGCATTTCCATAAAAACTATACCATATCCATTTTTTTTATGCAAATGAAGTTGCGATGAAAACAGGGCTAAACCAAGTCTTTTCGAGTCCTTCTGTTAGTTATGACCCACGATTGAATGGGGGACATACAGCTCTTCAAGAAAAGTGATATCATCCTCTGATAGTTTCACTGATAACGCACCGTATGCTTCTTCGAGATGATGGATTTTTGTTGCTCCAATTATAGGTGAAGTCACCTGCTTTTGATGAAGAAGCCACGACAAAGCGATTTGGATGCGCGAGACGCCATACTCATTCGCAAGCTTCGCCACACGTTTAATAATTCCTTCATCTGCAAATTGTGTACCTTCATATTTCATTTTTTGTATCTTGTCTGTTTTAGATCGATGGGTTGTCTCTTGCACATCACGTATTAATCTGCCTGAGGCAAGTGGGCTATATGGTGTGATTCCTATTTTTTCGTCCTGACAAAACGGGAGCATTTCTCTCTCTTCTTCACGGTAAATCAAATTATAATGGTTTTGCATGGATACAAAACGCGTCCATCCATTCTTTTCAGCAGTATATATCGCCTTTTGAAATTGCCAAGCATACATGGCAGAAGCACCGATGTACCTGACCTTACCAGCCTTTACAATGTCGTGAAGAGCCTCCATTGTTTCTTCAATAGGGGTATGTTCGTCCCAGCGGTGCACGATATATAAATCGACATAATCCATTTGTAATCGTTTTAAACTTTTATCGATCTCACTCATGATCGCTTTTCTAGATAATCCAGAGCCATTCGGTCCTTCATGCATCTTTCCATGTACCTTCGTTGCAATCACTACTTCCTCACGTTTGGCATAGTCTTTCATGGCTCGACCTAAAAATTCTTCACTTGTGCCAAGCGAATAGACATTGGCGGTATCAAAAAAATTGATCCCTAGATCTAGTGCTTTTTTAATAATAGCTCGACTTTGCTCTTCATTTAAAACCCACGGGTGAATCCATTTATCTGCTTCTCCAAAACTCATGCAGCCAAGACACAATCTTGAGACATCAAGACCAGTATGACCTAGTTTTACATAATCCATCTCTATCCCTCACTTCACTGTTGTCTATCCCTATTCATCATGTCATAAAAAAAATAGCATTCCTATACATATTGATATCATATACTTGCCTAATCTGATCAAACGACTTTCTCACTCATGTGAAATCAAGTAAAATAAAACGAGTACCAAATAGAGAAAGGGTTGAGGGCATTGCAAAACATCCAGCACAATAACCATTCATTTTTAAAAGACATGATTGAACATTGTACAACTCAAGATGGGGTACATCCAACCTCCATTCCTTCTCTTTTTTTCATTCGTGAATCTGCGACAACAGAACGCATTGCGAGAGTAAATGAAGCCTCGTTTTGTATGATTATACAAGGCGAGAAAAAAGTATGGCTTGGAGATGAATTGTTTCAGTATGGCGCAAACCATTATGTCGTTGCTTCTATTGACCTACCAGTGATCGGGCAGGTCGTTAACGCCTCACCTGCTTCGCCCTATTTGGCTCTCAAGCTTGAATTTACCCCAGGAGAAATGATAGAGGTATATCAAGAGATAAAAGAACAAATAAGCAGCCAAAAAAGAGTAAAACGCGCCATGTTTACGAGTGAATCACAACCTTTATTGATAGAATCTGTCATCAGATTAGTGAGCTTATTAAACACTCCGACGCACATTCATATGTTAGCTCCTTTATATAAAAAAGAAATCCTCTACTGGATATTACAAGGGGAAAATGGAAAAGCGCTAACCCAAATGATGATTGAAGGTAGTCATGCTTCACGAATCTCACATATCATTGACCATCTGATGACACATTACAAAGAACATCTCCGCGTTCAAGAATTAGCTCAAATGGCAAATATGAGTGTACCGACGATGCATAGGCATTTTAAAGCGATCACTGGGATGAGCCCTATACAATTCCAAAAGCAATTAAAGCTAAATGAGGGAAAACGTTTGCTTTTCACTGAAACACAAGATGTGTCAAGCGTAGCATATCAGGTAGGTTACGAAAGCCCCTCACAATTTAGCCGGGAGTACCGCCGTATGTTTGGTTTATCTCCTAAGGCGGATCTGACCCAGTTTTTTCATCAAGACATGGAGTGAAAGCAGTTAATGGATTTTAACTGCGCCAAATATTTAGTTAACATAATATATTTATATTAAAATAAAAAAGAAAAACGCCCAAATCGGGGCGCTTTTCAATCGATTAAAATAAAGAAAGCTGGTTTTGATCTGGCAGTGCTTCTAGGCAGCCTTGGCGATCTAAATATTCAAGGATGGTCTTAGAGACTTTCCCGCGTTTTTGTAAATCTTCTTTTGAGAGAAACTCTCCATCTTTTCGTGCTCTCACAATATTTAACGCAACGTTCGTTCCGAGCCCAGGTATCGAGTTGAATGGCGGAATCAATCCATCTCCATCAATGATAAATTCGGTTGCACTTGAGCGGTATAAATCGACCTTCTTGAAATGGTACCCTCTTTCACACATTTCAAGTGCAAGCTCTAGTACGGTTAATAGGTTTTTCTCTTTCGGTGATGCATCTAGACCTTTTGAATGAATATCATCCATGACTGCGCGAATCGCATTTGACCCTTTTGTCATGGTTTCGATATCAAAGTCATCCGCACGAACGGTAAAGTATGCTGCGTAGTAAAGTAGTGCATGATGCACCTTGAAGTACGCAATCCGAACGGCCATTAACACGTAGGCAGCTGCGTGAGCTTTAGGGAACATGTATTTGATCTTTTTACAAGAATCAATATACCAGTTCGGCACGTTATTATTCTTCATTTCCTCTTCCCATTCAGGAGGGAGTCCCTTCCCTTTACGAACAGATTCCATGATTTTAAAGGCTAATGACGGCTCTAACCCTTGATAGATGAGATAGACCATAATATCGTCACGACAGCCGATCACTTCACTCAGTTCACATGTCTTATTGTGAATGAGCTCTTGTGCGTTTCCTAGCCAAACGTCCGTACCGTGAGATAGACCAGAGATCTGAACAAGTTCAGAGAAGGTCGTGGGTTTCGTATCCTCGAGCATTTGCCGAACAAACCTGGTCCCAAACTCAGGGATACCGAGTGTACCTGTTTTACATCCAATTTGCTCTTCTGTTACACCTAGTGGTTCGGTCCCTTGGAAAATCTTCATCACTTCTGGGTCATCCGTTGGAATCGTTTTTGGATCAATTCCACTTAAGTCCTGAAGCATACGAATCACCGTCGGATCATCGTGCCCAAGTATATCTAGTTTGAGTAAGTTATCATGGATAGAATGGAAATCAAAATGCGTTGTTTTCCATTCAGATCCTGTCGCATCAGCAGGGAATTGAATCGGTGAGAAATCGTAAATGTCCATATACTCTGGCACAACGATAATACCACCCGGATGCTGACCAGTTGTCCGCTTTACCCCTGTACAACCTTGCACGAGCCGATCTATTTCTGCGCCTCTCATATGAAGGTTGTGATCACCGGCGTAGCCTTTTACGTAACCATATGCCGTCTTCTCTGCAACGGTACCGATTGTACCTGCGCGGTAAACATACTCTTCACCAAACAGTTCTTTTGTATAGTTGTGCGCAATCGGCTGATATTCACCCGAGAAGTTCAAATCGATATCAGGTACTTTGTCTCCTTTAAAACCTAAGAAGGTTTCAAATGGGATATCATGCCCGTCTTTTCTGTACGGCAATCCACATTCTGGACAGTTTTTATCAGGAAGGTCAAACCCTGAACCGACAGACCCGTCATTAAAGAACTCTGAATGCTTACAACCTGGACAGACATAATGTGGTGCAAGTGGGTTGACCTCCGTGATCTCCGTCAATGTTGCAACGAGTGATGAGCCAACAGATCCCCTTGATCCAACAAGATAGCCATCATCCAATGATTTTTTTACAAGCTTATGAGAAATTAAATAAATCACAGCGAAGCCGTGGCCGATAATACTTTTTAATTCTTTCTCAATCCGGCCTTCGACAATTTTCGGTAATTCGTCACCATAGATGCTGCGAGCCATTCGATAGCTCATTTCTCGTATTTCTTCATCTGCACCTTCAATTTTCGGAGTGTAAAGATCATCTTTGATCGGTTTAATCCTTTCGACCATTTCAGATACCTTTTTCGTATTCGTGACGACGATCTCTTTTGCCTTCTCGTCTCCTAAGAAAGAGAACGCTTCTAGCATTTCATCTGTTGTTCTGAAATGAACCTTTGGCAGTTCATGACGGTTCAGCGGGTTAGCCCCTCCCTGCGATGAAATCAAGATTTTACGGTAAATTTTGTCCTCTTGATGCAAATAGTGCACGTTCCCTGTAGCGACTACGGGTTTATTCAGCTTTTCACCAAGCTTGACGATATTTGTAATAATTTCTTTTAATGCACGTTCGTCTCGGACGAGTTCCAGCTGAAGTAAATGCTGATACACTTCTGGCGGGTGAACTTCTAAGTAGTCATAAAATGCTGCAATGTCTTCGACCTCGTCAGGCGATTTTTGCATCATGCCTTCGAAAACCTCACCCTTATCACAAGCTGATCCAACAATCAGACCTTCCCGGTATTTCTCAAGCTGCGAGCGCGGGATACGCGGAACCCGATAAAAATAATGAATATGAGACATTGAGACAAGCTTAAATAAATTCTTTAAACCCGTTTCATTTTGTGCAATAAGGATTGCATGGTTTGGGCGTGATCTTTGAAATGCATTGGACTGACCCATGTTTTCATTCAATTGGTCATGGTAGGCAATTTCTTTTTCACTCGCATCTTTTAGCATCTTCAACATGAGATAGCCAGTAGCTTCTGCATCATAAATTGCGCGGTGGTGCTGCGTTAGTTCAATATCAAACTTCTTACATAACGTATTCAACCGATGATTTTTAAATTCTGGGTAAAGGAATCGGCCGAGTTCAAGCGTATCTATGACAGGGTTCGAAGCTTTATCTGTTTTTAACAGACGTTTATAGGCTGTATTTAAAAAGCCCATATCAAAGCTCGCATTATGCGCCACAAGAATATCTTGTCCAATCCACTCTTTGAAATCTCGAACAACATCCACCACATCTGGTGCATCTCTTACCATATCATCAGTAATACCCGTTAATTCAATGGTTGTGGCTGATAATGGGTGATGTGGATTTGCAAATGCCTCAAAGCGATCGATGATTTCCCCGCCTTTGATTTTCACTGCTCCAAGTTCAATGATCGTATCATAAACAGCCGATAGTCCGGTTGTCTCTACGTCGAAAACGACAAACGTCGAATCCTCTAACAAACGGTGCTCTGGGTTATATGCAATCGGAACACCATCATCAACTAAATTAATCTCCACGCCATACAACATTTTGATGTCGTGCTTTTTACTTGCTGCATACGCATCTGGAAACGATTGTACGACGGCATGATCTGTAAGGGCAATTGCTTCATGACCCCATTTTTTTGCCTGTTCGACAAGCTTACCGATACCACTCACGGCATCCATTTGACTCATTGGTGAATGCAAATGAAGCTCAATACGCTTTTCACCTTCTGGAGCTGTATCCTCTTTTAGCTGTGGTTTCATTTCATTCACGTCATTTGCAATCATGACAAGATCTCTGACAAATGTATCGTTTTGAATGCTTCCTCTTGCTTTCACCCACATTCCTTTTTTCAACGATTTCATGAGTTGAGCATCTTCTTTTTCCCGAGCAAACATTTTGATCAATATACTGTTTGTGTAGTCCGTGATTTTAAAGATACAGAGTGTTCTTCCGCTTTTTAGCTCTCTTGTTTCTGCATCAAACACATAGCCTTGGACGGTAATTCTTCTTTCTTCATCCATAATGCTATCAAGCGTACGGATTTCTTCATTATCTTTGATTTGGTAACCGATCATGAGAGGGCCAGATGGAGCTTCGTCTTGATCTTCACTTTCCCTCTTCTCCATTTCAGTGAGGGCTTGCATGGCTCTTTCTTGATCTTCAGCCAGCTTTTGTTCTCTGAATTTCTGAATCTCCTGATCTGATACGAATATTTCTGTATCAAATTGTAGCTCTGGAAACCCAACTTGTTTAAATGCCGCCTGAAGCATTGGACTGTATTTCTTCTTAATCGCCATGGCTTCCGTATCGCTTTTGGTCTTGATGATTAATTTATGTCCAGCCATTGCTGGCTTTTGCTGTTGGAGCAAACTCACGATTGGAGGAGAAATTCCTTGAAGCTCTTCCACACAATGTGACCAATACGATTGAACGAGTTCCTCTGTTATATGGGGTTCAAGGACTTCAATCGTACAAGCCACTTGTGCAATATGAGAAAATGCGCTTGTCAACCTGCTAACAAACATTGCATAAACCTCGTAAGGCAAAAGTGCCTTAAATTTAAAAAGGAAATGCCACGTTTTCGTTGCTTTATGCACCGTCAATTTGACGATTTCACCTTCTTCAAAGTAACGACTGAGGTCATCATCTGTCATTTGAATCTGATTGAGTAATATATGAAATTGCCGCCGGGTGATCGGTAATTGTTCATCCAAGACAGGACCCTCCTTTTGTAAATCAGAAAGGTACCCCTTTTTTATAGGAGGTACCTTCATTTATTTGTTCAAGTATACATCAGCGTTTTATGCCTGGCGTAGAAATGACATCAGTTCATCGACGGATACTTCATGTGATTCGCCTGATTTTCTAAATTTCACTTCCACAATACCTTCTTCTGAACGTTTTCCGCAGCTAATACGGATCGGCAGTCCAATTAAATCACTGTCTGCAAATTTGACGCCTACGCGCTCTGATCGATCATCAAAAAGCACATCATAGCCTTCTTCTTCTAAGCGCTCGTATAATGTCTCTGCTAATTGTTTTTGCGCGTCATTTTTCATATTGAGTGCAAGCAGATGAAGGTCGTAAGGCGCAACAGTTTCTGGCCAAATGATCCCTTTATCGTCATGATGCTGTTCGACAATTGCAGAAAGGGTTCTAGATATACCAATACCATAACAGCCCATAATCATTGGCTGTGCACGTCCGTTCTCATCGAGATACGTCGCATCCATTGATTCAGAATAACGTGTCCCTAGTTTAAAGACTTGTCCTACTTCAATTCCTTTTGCGAACTGAATCGTGCCTTCACCATCTGGAGATACATCTCCTTCTTGAATCAAACGAAGATCTGTAAATTCTTTTACAGACATATCACGTGCAGGATTGACATTGACATAATGGTAATCTGATTCATTTGCGCCTGCTACTGCATTTGTCATTCCTTTTAGAGCCAAGTCAGCGTAAATATCAACTTCCGCCTCTAGCTGTACAGGACCAACAAACCCAGGCTCTGTGCCAATGACTTTAAGAACTTCTTCACGTGAAGCCAGTTCTACCACCTGTGCCCCCACTAAATTCTTTACCTTCACATCATTTACTTCATGATCACCTCTTGTGAGGACAAGAACATAAGCATCGTCTGCTTTAAATAAAACAGATTTTATGCATGTGGAAGGGTCTACTTCTAAGAATGCCGCAACGTCTTGAATGGTTTTCACATTTGGTGTGTGAACTTTCTCAAGTTCTTTGAAGTTAGCAGGGTTTGCTTCTTCTCCTTGATACACCGCTTCTGCCATTTCAATATTGGCGGCATAAGAAGACTGATTAGAATAAGCAATCGTGTCTTCTCCCACATCCGAAAGCGCCATAAATTCATGAGTGTCCTTTCCTCCCATTGCACCTGAATCTGCAATAACGGGTCTGAAATTAAGACCCACTTTTGAGAAAACATTGGAGTATGCCGCAAACATTTTGTTGTATGTGTCGTCTAGGCTTTCCGGTGATGCATGGAATGAGTACGCATCTTTCATAATGAATTCCCGGCCGCGTAACAAGCCAAATCGTGGTCTTTGTTCATCACGGAATTTGGATTGGATTTGATAAAGGGTCAAAGGAAGCTTCTTATACGATTTCACTTCACTGCGTACAAGTGATGTAATCACTTCTTCATGCGTTGGCCCAAGAGCAAACTCGCGGCCATGACGATCTTTCATACGCATGAGTTCTGGACCATACGTATACCATCTTCCTGACTCTTGCCACATCTCTGCTTGTTGCAACACAGGCATTAACAGCTCTGCTGCTCCTGCCTTTTCCATTTCCTTACGAACAATGGATTGAATGTGCTGGATCACTTTATGAGCCAGTGGCAAATAATGATAGATTCCACTTGTATTTTGTCTAATAAATCCAGCTCTCACTAGTAACTGATGACTTTTCGCCTCTGCATCTGCAGGCACCTCTCGAAGAGTTGGAATGAAAGTCAAAGATTGTCTCATGTCATTACACCTCATTTAGTAAATAGGACTTCTCACAAAAACTCTTGTTTCCCATGATGAGAAACAAGAGATCAAGGGTTTATAAAAATAATCGCTGGATGTCATTCCACGTAACCACTAGCATTAACAGCATGAGGAAAGCGACCCCAATAAAGACAACGAGCGCCTCTTTCTCACGATTAATAGGTTTACCGCGAATGGCTTCGACGAATAGGAACAGTAAACGACCTCCGTCTAATGCAGGAATCGGCAATAGGTTCACAATTCCTAAGTTGATACTAAGGAAAGCAGCAAACTGCATAAGTGTGAGGACACCTTGTTTGGCTACCTCTCCTGTCATGTCATATATCCCGACAGGACCTGCAAGCATATCAAGTGAAAATTGACCTGTGACAATTTTTTGCAAGTTCGTTAAGATCAGACCTGCCGTAGATACAACAGTCGTGCCTGAAGATGAAATTACTTTTAGGAACCCATGTTCCGTAGGAGGATACGATCCAAAACGGCCAATGGTTTCCGCTTCTGTTTTCACTGCTTCTGGTACTACTTGTAATGTGCTTTCTTTGCCGTCTCGATCAATGACGACATTCATTTTTTTCTCAGGGTTCTTTTGAACGGTCTGAACAACGTCTGTCCAAGAGTTCATTTTATCCCCGTTAATTGAAACAATCTGATCGCCTTGCATAAGACCCGCCTGCGCAGCTCGGCCATCTTGTGTTAGTTTTCCGAGGACGGGTTCATCCACAGTCACACCTTGAATGAATCCTAGAGCAACTAAAATCACATATGCCAAGATAAAGTTCATAATTGGCCCAGCTGCGATCGCCTTAATGCGCTGCCATACAGTTTTTGAACCAAATTGACGATTGTATGGTGCAATTTGAATTTCTTCGCCATCTGCAATATAGAAGCTTGTTTGGCTTACGTTGTAGCCAGTCAACATATCTTCATTTCCAGCTTCGTATCCTGAAATTCTCATTGCATGATCTAAATCAATTTTTTCAACTTCAATGACGAGTGTATCAGGATATTTCTCTTTATCATTTAAAATGATTTTCTCGACTTCATTTTGCTCATTGAATAAGAGCCCTACTGTATGACCTGGTTTAATTTCAATGACTTCAGGATCTTCTCCTGCCATTTTGACAAAACCACCGATGGGAAGAAGGCGAATGGTATAAACGGTTTCTTTTCGTTTAAAGGAGAAAATTTTAGGCCCGAAACCAATTGCAAACTCGCGGCACAAAATGCCTGCGCGCTGCGCCATAATTAAATGGCCAAGCTCGTGGAAAAAAACGAGCGTTCCAAAAATAATAATAAACGCAATCACTGTATTCACGAACATACCACCTTATGTGAGGATTGATTGAACAAAGTCTCGTGTATCTTTGTCCACTTCATGGATATCTTGCAAACTAGGCTTAGTCATCACATGATGTCTGATCAGTGCCTTTTCAATCAATTCTTCAATTTGCAGGAACGTGACTTTGCCTTTTAGAAATGCATCCACTGCGACTTCATTCGCTGCATTGAGCACAGCAGGCATGGTCCCTCCTATTTTACCTGATTCATAAGCAAAATGTAAGCAGCGATACCTGTCAAAATCCGCTTTTTGGAAATTTAATTGTCCAATCTCCCAAAGGTTCAATGATTTCGCTTCTGTTAAAGGCGCTCTATCTGGATAAGTAAGCGCGTATTGAATCGGCACCCTCATATCAGGTGTACCGAGCTGCGCCATGACGCTTTTGTCATGGAATTCAACCATGGAATGAATGATACTCTCTTTATGTAAAAGGACATCAATTCGATCATATGGTATATCAAATAACCAGTGCGCCTCAATGACCTCGAGTCCCTTATTCATCATGGTCGCAGAATCAATTGTAATTTTTGCCCCCATTGACCAGTTCGGGTGATTCAGCGCTTCTTCAACCGTCACGCCTTCAAGCTCCGTTCGTTTTTTGTCTCGAAAACTACCACCAGATGCCGTCACGATTAAGCGTTCAATGTTTTTAGCTTGTTCACCTTGAAGGCACTGGAATATAGCGGAGTGTTCACTATCGACAGGAAGTAATGGTACATCGTATTTTTTGGCGTACTCTTTTACTATATGTCCAGCTGTCACAAGTGTTTCCTTATTTGCGAGTGCGATCGTCTTTTTTTGTTCAATGGCTTTTAATGTTGGAACAAGCCCAACACTTCCTACAAGCGCATTGACAACAACGTCCACTCCTTCATAGGTTGCTGCCACGATGTTGGCTTCATCTCCAATAGCCATTTTGACATCGTATGTACATTGTTCTTTCAGTGTGTGATACGTTTCTTCGTCTAAACACCCAACGAATTCAGGCTGAAATTGTTCAATGATCGGTATCGCCTTGTCTACATTTCGGCCAAACGTCATCGCTTTGAGCAGAAATTTGTCTGGATGCTGTCTTATCACATCTAATGTTTGTTCACCAATTGATCCTGTTGCGCCTAAAAGCGAAATATGTTTCAAAATGCCACTCCTTCTCTCGTTCAGTTTGTTTCTATGAGGTTAGCTAGCAAATGTAGCTAGCAGTAAATATAAAAACGGTAGAACGAATAAAAAGCTGTCAAACCTGTCCAATATTCCGCCATGACCAGGGAGTATTTGCCCTGAATCCTTCACATGATAATGACGCTTTAAAGCAGATTCCACAAGGTCGCCGAGCTGTCCAAAAACACTTAGCAAGAGGGTAATAAACATGACAAGCAGATATGATGGCAAAAATCCTGTAACCGCCTGAAACACAAGTGACAACACGACCGCTGTGACGATTCCGCCGATAAATCCTTCTACTGTTTTGTTTGGGCTAATCTCAGGCCAAAGCTTTCGTTTCCCCATTGATTTGCCAATAAAATAGGCGCCTGAGTCAGTGGACCATATAATGACCGCTGCGAAAAAGATCGCACTCATGCCATATAAACCTCTAATTTGAATAAAATAATAGAAACTAACGCCAATATATAATGTGGCTAATACAACAAAAGCAACCTCATCGAATGTGAAAGTGTTTTTGCTCAATACTGTATACGTTAATAGAATTAAGATTGCAAATAAGGCAATCTGCATTTTCGATGCGTCTACGTTGTTGAAGAAGCTATTCTCTCCGCCCATTAAAAGCCAAAGCAATATTAAACTGACAACACCAGGAAAGCTGAAAATAGAAATTTTTTTCATTCTTAGAAGCTCAAAGAGAGCGACACTTCCCATTAAATAAATCAAAAGGGTAAATGGCATCTGTCCATAAATGACAGCGAGCAAAAACACCGCAGCTGCCAATACACCCGTCAAAATTCTTTGTTTCATCTGCACCACCCTCTAAATTCCACCGAACCTCCTGCCGCGGCGCTGATACTCTCCGATCGCGTTTATAAGATGCTGATCAGAAAAGTCAGGCCAAAGCACATCCGTAAAGACAAACTCGCTGTACGCGATTTGCCATAGCATAAAATTGCTTAATCGAATTTCTCCACTCGTGCGAATAAGCAAATCCGGATCTTGAAGAGATTCTGTCATTAAATAAGCTGAAAACATTTCTTCTGTGATGTCTTCCGCTCTAAGCTTACCTTCTTTGACTTTTTCAGAAATTTGTCTGCATGCTGAGACGATTTCTGTCCGCCCTCCATAGTTGAGCGCAAAGTTCAGAATCAGTCCGTCATTGTTTGACGTACTCTTCACTGCGTTCTCTACCGCTTTTTTTGTATGCGGCGGAAGGCCATCTGGATCACCTGTTAAGTGCACACGGACATTTTTCTCGATGAGTTCAGGTAGGTAGATGTTCAAAAATTCTTCAGGAAGCTTCATTAAAAAGTCTACTTCTAGTTTTGGACGTTTCCAATTTTCCGTAGAGAAAGCATACAAAGTCAGCACTTTGACATCCAGCTCATTTGCAAGCCTTGTCATGCGCTTGACGACTTTCATCCCTTCATGATGTCCTGCTACCCTTGGAAGAGCACGTTTCTTCGCCCATCTTCCGTTCCCATCCATGATAATGGCGATATGTTCAGGAATTTCTCCATTTAATATATCTTCTTTTGTCAGGCTTTCTAAGTTGGAAGCTGCTGTTTGCTGATTCTTCCAATTTTTGAGTATATTGAGCATGAGATTCCTCCATCACCCAAAAAGGTTGCGTTTCGGCTAATAATATAGTCATCAACAGTATTAACAAAAAAACCCCCTGTAAACATGAAGAGGGTCTTTTCACTATTATCTATTGTACATAGTTTTTTCTTAAACTTCCATGATTTCTTTTTCTTTATCTTTTGTCACATCATCAATTTTAGCTACATATTCATCTGTCAATTTTTGAACATCCTCTGTAGATGATCTTAATTCATCTTCAGTGATCTCCCCATTTTTCTCAAGCTTTTTGAGATCATCGTTTGCATCACGACGAACGTTACGAACAGCTACTTTTGCTTCTTCTGAGTACTTTTTCACAACTTTCACTAGCTCTTTACGTCTTTCTTCCGTTAATGCAGGGATTGCAATACGGATCACATTGCCATCACTTGTTGGCGTGATGCCAAGGTCAGACTTTTGGATCGCTTTTTCGATATCACCGATTGCTGTTTTATCGTAAGGTGTGATAATGAGCATACGTGCTTCAGGCACTGTGATCGATGCGATTTGGTTTAGCGGTGTTTGTGCACCGTAATAATCAACTGTGACTTTATCTAATAGGGAAGCATTTGCTCTTCCAGCGCGTACGGTTGCTAGTTCACGTCCGTATGCTTGGACGGCTTTTTCCATCTTCTCTTTTGTTTGGTTCAACACTTCTTTTGACACGTTATTTCCCCCTCACGATCGTTCCGATTGATTCGCCATTGACGGCACGTTTAATATTTCCTTCTTCCATAATGGAGAAAACAATTAATGGAATGTCATTGTCCATACATAATGAGGACGCAGTAGAATCCATTACAGCAAGCCCTTCTTTCAACACATCAAGATATGATAGCTTATCATATTTTACTGCCTCCGCATTTGTACGAGGATCAGCACTGTAAACACCGTCTACATTATTTTTTGCCATTAAAATGACGTCTGCTTCGATTTCTGCTGCACGTAGTGCCGCTGTTGTATCTGTAGAGAAATAAGGGTTACCAGTACCAGCAGCAAAAATGACGACACGTTTCTTCTCAAGATGACGGATCGCTTTTCTTCTTATGTACGGCTCTGCAACCTGTCTCATTTCGATAGAGGTTTGTACTCTAGATTGAATACCAAGTGTCTCAAGGCTATCCTGTAATGCCAGCGAATTCATCACTGTTGCAAGCATGCCCATATAGTCTGCCGTTGCCCGGTCCATTCCTAAGTCACTGCCTGTCTTTCCGCGCCAAAGGTTTCCTCCGCCTACAACAACTGCAACTTCAACATCAAGTTCTGCGATTTCTTTTACTTGCTTTGCGATTGAATGAATAACAGTTGGATTAATTCCATTTCCAGCATCACCTGCTAGTGCTTCGCCACTTAGCTTCAGTACAATGCGTTTATATTTCGGTTTGCTCATGATAACCTCCAAGTGTAAACTATACCGTCTCTTATTATGCGTAAGAAACTGTCTTTTGTAAATCAATATCCTCTAAAAAATAGGGAACACAGTGCTTGTGCTCCCTAAAAAAGCCCCAGAGAGCTTTTCAAACATTATTTTTTCACTTGGCTCATTACTTCTTCAGCAAAGTTTTCTTGACGCTTTTCGATGCCTTCGCCCACTTCATAACGAACGTACGTTTGAACAGTTGCTTTTTTCGCACCTACAACTTGTTTCACTTTTTCATCTGGGTTTTTAACGAAAGCTTGGTCAAGTAAGCAAATTTCTTCGAAGAATTTGTTTAGACGGCCTTCAACCATTTTCGCAACGATATTTTCAGGCTTTCCTTCTTGTAGTGCTTGTTGCGTTAATACTTCACGCTCACGGTTTGCTTCTTCTTCTGACACTTGGTCACGAGAAATGTATTTAGGGTTTACAGCAGCAACGTGCATTGCAATGTCTCTTGCAAGCTCTTCATCCGTTGTACCATCTAGAACAGCTAATACACCAATGCGTCCGCCCATGTGTAGGTAAGAACCGAATGCAGCGTTATCTTCTTTTGTGATCACAGAGAAACGACGTAGTGTAATTTTCTCTCCGATTTTTGCAATGGCAGACGTAATATGCTCTTCAACAGTAGAACCGTTTTCCATTTTAGAAGCGTGTGCTTCTTCAACTGTTGCAGGTTTTGCAGCTAGTAAATGATCAGCTAGTTCATTAAGAAGCGCTTGGAAACCTTCGTTTTTCGCAACGAAATCAGTCTCAGAGTTTACTTCTAGGATAACGGCTGTGTTGCCATCAGTTTTAGTAATTGTTAATCCTTCTGCAGCAATACGGTCAGCTTTTTTCGCTGCTTTTGCGATCCCTTTTTCTCTAAGAAGATCGATTGCTTTTTCGATGTCACCATCTGTTTCAGTTAACGCTTTTTTACAGTCCATCATACCTGCACCAGTTTTTTGACGCAATTCTTTTACTAATTGAGCAGTAATTGCCATTTTACATTTCCTCCTTCTTTGTTAAAACACGGATTAGTAGGTGAAAAAAAGGTGATAAAAGGCATTTCCCTCTTATCACCTTTTGAATAGGTTACGCAGTTGTTGTTTCAGTTTCTGTCGTTTCTTCTACAACAGCTTCTTCTTCGCCTTGTTTAGACTCAAGAATTGCATCTGCCATTTTAGCAGTTAGAAGTTTCACAGCACGGATTGCATCATCGTTTGCAGGAATCACAACATCAATTTCGTCTGGATCACAGTTCGTGTCAACGATACCGATGATTGGGATATTCAGCTTACGAGCTTCTGCAACTGCAATGCGCTCTTTACGAGGGTCAATAATGAAAAGTGCATCTGGAAGACTCTTCATGTCTCTAATTCCGCCCAAGAATTTCTCAAGACGCTCTAATTCTTTATTCAATTGAACGACTTCTTTCTTAGGAAGAACTTCGAACGTACCGTTTTCTTGCATTTTTTCAATATCTTTCAAACGCTTGATGCGTTTTTGGATTGTTTCAAAGTTTGTTAACGTTCCACCAAGCCAGCGTTGGTTTACATAGAACATTCCAGAACGGATTGCTTCTTCTTTCACTGAATCTTGTGCTTGTTTTTTTGTACCAACGAAAAGGATTTTTCCGCCGTCAGCAGCAAGGTTTTTCGTGAAGTTGTAAGCTTCCTCTACTTTTTTCACCGTTTTTTGAAGATCGATGATGTAGATACCGTTACGCTCTGTAAAGATGTAACGCTTCATTTTTGGGTTCCAACGGCGTGTTTGGTGACCGAAGTGAACACCAGCTTCTAGCAATTGCTTCATAGAAATAACTGACATTTTATTGCCTCCTAATATAATGGTTTTTTTTCCTCCGCTTAAGTCATGTTCACATAAAACTGCGCCATGGCAGCACCTTCATCCGAATCATTAAGCGTGTGTATTTAACACCAAGAAATACTATAACACATGATGGACTGACAATCAAGAATCCTTTACAGCTTTCCGCTAAATTTTAATAAAAGCTCGATTTCTGTCTTACCCGTCTTTAATTCTTTTGCTATTTCTTCTAGTGTCAGCCCTTGATCATATAAAGCTTTTACTTGATCTTGGAATGATGCTTCATTATCTTCTACAGAAGGCGCATTGTCTTCTGTTTCATGACTTGGAACGGGTTCATTTACCTTCTCTTCCTGCACCTCAACTTCGCTCAAGAGAGCCGACAGGTGCTCTGGTACTGGATCTTCACTTTCTATCGATTGTTGGGATTCAGTTGGAGGTTGTGGTTGCTTCGGTGTCTGAAGATCCGTTTCCAGCTCTCCAGCAATAGAATGAGGGGAAGCGGCTGCCGCTTTTGATAGTTTGTCATTTTCTTCTTTGACCTCCATCAAAAATGCAGCCAGGGTATTCTCCGTTTCTTCTAAAAGCTCTCGCTGTTTTTGTTCCGTTGCTTTCAGCGAGTTCATTCTCGTATATAAAATGATCACAAAATAAATAAGTGCAGCATGAAGCATAAAGCTAATCAGCCATAACATATTTTTTCACTCACTAACTCTTTAGGATTGAATGGCTTTATCAAGCAAATGCTTAAGCTTGAACAATGCCTTTGAATGAATTTGTGAAATGCGGGAAGTTGATAAGTTCAGCACTTGACCGATTTCTGTTAATGTCAATTCCTCTTTATAGAATAGACTTATCACAAGCTGTTCTTTTTCCGAAAGCTCTGTTATTTTTTCAGCAAGCTGTTCAATTAACTCATCTTTCAGCATTTTCTCTTCAGGTGTCACCGTTTTGTCGTCACGAATCATCACTTGGACGTTCTCTCCATCTTCTTGATCGTTTAATTTCTCGTCAATGGAGAGCAAATTCGCAAAAAATCCTTCATTCATGGTTGTGACAACATCTTGCTCACTCATGCCTAGTTCCTCTGCAACTTCCGTTGGTGTCACATTTCGCAAATAACGCTGTTCAAGTTTATCAATAGCCGCTTCTACTTTTTTTGTTTTCTCTCTTGATGTACGAGGCAGCCAGTCCTCTTTACGAAGACCGTCGATGATGGCCCCGCGAATTCTGAAGGATGCGTACGTATCAAACTTCAGATCTCTTCCAGGGTCAAATTTTTCAAGGGCATCATATAAACCGAGCATCCCTAGACTGATCAAGTCTTCTTTATGCACTGACTTCGGGAGACCGATGGAAATTCTTCCAACATGATATGTGACAAGCGGCATATAGCGGCGCATAAGATCATCTCCAGCAGCTGGGTCCTTCCACTCTTTCCATCTAGCCCATAGCGCCTGATCTTCGTAATTTAAGGATTGCATCTTTCTCCCCCTATACTTCCTTAGTTATATCTTAATCGTGCCTTGCTTCACCGTGCGGATCTCTAATTCTGTCGTCATCGGATCGAATTCAATTGTACGTCCATTGTTCCCACCCGTGTCCTCACTAATGATCGGGATATGATAAAGAGACAGATGTTCTTTCACAGCTGTTACATTTCTAGGTCCAATTCTCATCAGGTCATTGGTTGATTTAAACTTAAACATTTCTGCACCACCAGCGAGTTTCGCCTTTAGCGCATGTTTACGCGCCCCTTGTTTGAGGAGAAGGTCAATTGTGTGCTTTACACCTGTGTCCGCGTACTTTGCCAAGTTCTCTACCATTCCTTTAGCAAGCGATGAATCAGGAAGCATCACATGGACTAGACCCGCTAGCTTTTTCTCTTGATCAAACAGGACAAGACCTACACAAGAACCGAGGCCAGATGTCCGAATTCGATCTGGTGCCTTCACAAGTTGAACATCTGCTATACCAACCTTTACAACTGCCGGAATTTGCACGTTCATTATAGGTTACCTAATGCTTTGAACAATTTTTCAAATGATTCAAAGTCTGGTAATAAAAACATATTTCCTTTCAGCTCTTGCTTATTTTGATCATCAAATATAGATGTATCAATTACAATCGCCTGATCGCCGAGAGGACTTAACTGCATTAAACCTTCACTAATCACAGCCCCAAACATATCAAGCGTAACATCAGGAACACTTGGATATAACTGCAACCTTGTTAAATCAGCTAGTGCTGATAAATAAGAGCCTGCTAATATATTCCCTAACTCGTGTAACGCCGATGTGCCTAGTACATGTTCATGTATGGAATCAATATCAAATGACGGATCTTGCACGAGCTCTCTGACAAATTGCTCAGCTTGCTCAAACGGCATGATGAAAAAGATGGAGCCGGATAAATCTCCTTCCATTCGCAGAAAAATGCTTGCCACGGGAAGATCTGCACCGCCAAAGAATTCCATTAAGTCTTCAAACGAAAGAACCTTGACAAAAGGAACAGCCATATCTATTTTTCGATTTAACAGGCTGGCAAGAGCAGACGCTGCATGGCCTGCCCCGATATTCCCAACCTCCCTTAATACATCCAACTGTTCTTCTTTAATTTCATTGAAAATGTTCATTTCACATCCCCCTTAATGAACAGGTGCATCTTGAATGTTCCTGTCGAGGACAGCACCAGCATGAATGATATTAAACAATCGCTGATCATGCTTAATAATGCCTGTCACCCACGACTGTCCTTCTTTTTCGCCTGGATCTGGCGTAGATTCTACTTCTTCTTGATGTACAGTAATGACATCGTTCGCTTCATCCACAATCCAGCCGACTTCAAGTTCACCAACAGAGACAATGATCATTCTTGTTTCGTCAGTAATTTCATTGTCAGCTGATCCAAGTCTTACTCTTAAATCAATGACAGGTGTGACCACACCGCGCAGATTAATGACACCGCATATATATGGGGCAACGCCAGGAATTCTTGTCGGTTGCTGCCATTTTTCAATGGACTTCACTTCTGATACTGAAATGGCGTATTCTTTTTTGTTTACGATAAACACAATCATCTTTTCGCCAGTTTTGATATCTGTACTCATTTCAGACCGCTCCTCTATTGTTTTTTTACTTAATCAGTGCATTACAGTCAACGATGAGTGCAACCTGACCGTCACCTAGGATTGTTGCGCCCGAAATCGCATATACGTTTGGTAAATAATCTCCTAGTGATTTCAATACAACCTCTTGCTGACCAATAAACGAATCAACCACAAATGCTGTCAGCTTGTCTCCTTTACGGACAACAATGATGTGCAATTCTTCCTCTAATTCACTCGAATTCGGAACCTGGAATTGCTTCTTCAAGTACACCACTGGTACGATATATCCGCGGAAATCAATGACTTCACGGTCATGCGTTTGCAGGATGTCGCTTTTCTGAATAACAGCCGTTTCAATAATAGAGGAAATTGGAATCGCGAATGTTTCCTCTTCCAGTTTCACAAGGAGGACGGAAATAATGGACAGCGTCAACGGAAGTTGGATCGAGAATAATGACCCTTGCCCTTCTGTTGAGTTGATGCTCACAGAGCCACCTAATGATTCCAACTTGTTTCTCACGACATCAAGACCTACGCCACGACCTGAAATGTCAGAAATCGTATCTGCTGTAGAGAATCCTGCTGCAAAGATCAGTGAATCAATTTGTTGGTCTTCAAGATTTTCCGCTTCTCTTTCCGTCACAACGCCACGCTCAAGTGCTTTCTCAAGCACCTTTTTACGGTTAATTCCGCCGCCATCATCTTCTACTTCAATAAAGACGTGGTTTCCGCTATGGTAAGCCTTTAATAGGACCGTTCCTTTTTCAGGCTTGCCTTTTTTCACACGATCTTCTGGTGATTCAACACCGTGATCTAGACTATTTCTTAGTAAATGTAAGAGCGGATCACCAATCTCGTCGATCACTGTTCGATCAAGTTCTGTATCTGCTCCCTCAATGATGAGTTCAATTTTCTTATTCAACTCTTTTGTCAATTGACGGATCATACGTGGGAATCGGTTGAACACTGTTTCTACAGGTACCATTCTCATATTTAAAATAATAGATTGCAGATCGCCAGAAATACGTGTCATTCTTTCGACTGTATCTGTGAGTTCATTGTTTTCAAGCTCTTTTGCAATCTGTTCTAATCGTCCTCTATCAATGACTAGTTCTTCAAATAGGTTCATTAAGGAATCTAGTCGATCGATGTTGACACGGATGGTTTTCGTTCCACCGGCAGCCGCACCGTTATTGCTATTGGCCTTTTTCGCTTCATTTGCTGGCGTTTTGACAGCAGGAACAGCGCCTTCTTCTTTTTTCTGCACAGGTGTTTCTTCTTGTTTTTCAGCCGCTTTCGTTTCTTCAAATGTGGGCACTTCTGAAATCTCGACATTTTCAACCTCTGAGATGGAAGCCACAATGTTTTTCACGTCGTCCATTGGCTGTTTTGATAGATAAGAAATGCTGAATACAGATTCGAAATCTTCTGATTCTAAAAGTTCTGCATTTGGGACTGTTTTGACAACTTCGCCCACTTCATTCAGTCTTTCGAAAATCATATAGACTCGAACGGCTTTTAATAAACAAGCCTCACTTAATGTGACTTTGAGCTCATAGCATCTAAACCCTTGTTCTCTCGCTTCATCAAGAACCGTTCGTTCAAATTCGTTATAATCTAAGTCGCTTGCAGCATTGGGTGATGCATCCACTGTTTCAACGGTTGGCGCTGCCTCTGCATGACTACCTGTCACATCTAGCTTTTGACTAATCTCTGTGACGTCACGTTTTCCGTCTCCGCCTTCTGCAACAGATTGAACCATCGCTTCAAGGTGATCAAGCGCTTCAAACATGGTGTCCATAGATTCAGGTGTGACGACCATTTGTTCATTTCGAATGGCATCAAACATATTTTCTAAGTGATGCGTGAGTTGAGCCATATCACCAAAGCCCATTGTTGCACTCATGCCTTTCAATGTGTGAGCCGCTCTGAATATATCGTTCACTAACTGCAAGTCAGTTGGGTTTTTTTCTAATTCTAATAGTTTTTCATTACAAGTTTGTAGGTGTTCTCTGCTTTCATCTAAAAAGATATCTAAGTATTGGTTTACATCCAACGTGTTCACGCCCTCTCTTTTTTCATGGAGCTTATAATTGCATGTGCGATGTCATCCACATGCCTTGTTTCATGTGCAAGGCCTGCTTTGATGACTGATTTAGGCATTCCAAAAACAACACATGATTCTTCTTTTTCTGCAATGACTTTTGTATGACCGCTTGCGACCATTTTCTTGACACCTTCCGTGCCATCACTACCCATCCCTGTCATAATGACAGCAATCTTTTGGTAACCTTTAATATGGCTGATGGATGCAAACAAATAGTTAACAGAAGGTTTGTGCCGGCTGTCGGTATCTTCTGTGGATAGCTTGATGACGAGAGACGCTCCTTGTTCATGAAGTGACATATTCATTCCACCAGGAGCTATGTAAGCTACCCCATTTTTTGCGATGTCCCCATCTTGTGCTTCTTTAATTGTAATTTGTGATAAATGGTCTAACCTAGTAGCAAGTGATGCCGTAAACCCTGCAGGCATATGCTGAACAATCAATATTGGCGCTTCAATGTCCTTCGGGAGCTTCGTCACAACTTTTTGTAGCGCCCTTGGTCCTCCCGTGGATGTTCCGATTGAAATGATCTTGCGAAGTGAGCCGCTACTCACTTCTTGGACCCGGGGAGTCACCACTGGATTTGGCGGTTTTACGATTGGTTTAGGAGAAACCTTGTTCTCAGTGCGTTTCCTAGACAGCCCTGCTGCAAGTACCCGCTCGACAATTTGCCCTCTGACTTTGTGTAAATCGAGCGAAATACTTCCTGATGGCTTTGTCACAAAATCAAAGGCACCAAGTTCTAAGCAATGGATTGTTAAATCTTTTCCTTGCTTTGTCTGGCTTGACACCATAATCACGGCAAGGTCGTGCTCAGCCAGAATTTGCTTCAATGCTTCTGTGCCATTGAGAACAGGCATTTCCACATCTAACGTCACAACATCTGGATTGAGTTCCTTGATTCGTTTTAAGGCATCTTCCCCATTTCGCGCCGTTCCGACGACTTCTATTTCTTGCTCGGCACTTAGGAAATCACTAATGAGCTTTCGCATAAAGGCCGAATCATCTACTACAAGCACTCTAATCATGAGTCCACCTTCCTCCTTTTAAAAAAAGAGGACAACTTCTCTATAAACGTATGCTGCTCTCTCCGTGCCCCTCTTATCTGCTGTTGGTATAGTGTTTCTGCCAACAGTTTAATCGTTTTACTCAGCCTAGAATGAGGCTGCTTTATATAAAATGGAATCTGTTCCGTAACTGCTTTCGGAACTGCCGGATCATCAGGTACAGCCCCGGCAAACACGAGCTTTCTGTGTAGAAAAGATGTGACGACTCCCGCTAATTTACGGTAGGTTTCAGACCCTTCAGAAGTCGTTTTACAACGGTTCACAATGATTTGCACTGGCTGCTCGAACTGGTGAATGGCTAGATGTTTAATGGCACTGTATGCATCCATGATGGACGTCGGTTCTGGAGTCGTCACGACCACGACTTCTTCTACCGATAAGACAAAGGGCAGTTGATCTTTTGACAAGCCTGCACCCATATCAAAGAATATACAATCGAAATCTCGCATCATTCGCTCCATCTCTTCAAGAAAGAACGACCATTGATCGTTATCTAGTGAAAATAGCTGTTCAAGTCCACTTCCGCCAGAAATGTAATAAAGATTCTCGGTTCCTTTTGTCATAGCTGCTTGGAAGGATTTCTTTCTGACAAGAACATCTAATATAGAACTCGTCGATGTTTTCCCAAGTAAAATATCAATATTCCCCATTCCAAAATCAAGGTCGATCACTAAGACTCGTTTGCCTGCGTCAGCGATAGAGAGTGCCATATTAAGCGTCAAATTCGATTTTCCAACACCGCCTTTACCACTCATCACTGCGATTGTTTTTGCCTGGCCGCTTGAAGATAGGGACGCTGGGATGATCGTTTGACGTTGCTGAACGAGTTTTCTCAAACCTTCCGCTTGGTCAGGCTTCATCATTTTAATACCATCCTTGTTAAATCAAGGGGGGAGCTTTCCAGAATATCCTCAGGCACATTTTGACCATTTGTTAAAAAAGCAAGCCCAATTTGAGATTCTGCTACGATTTGAAAGATTGTTCCCATCGTGTCAGTTTCATCTACTTTTGTAAAAATGAATTGATCAATTGGAACGTGTTCGAATCGGTTGACCATGGCCTTCATGTCCTGATACTTCGATGTTGCACTCATGACTAGGAAACTTTGAATGCTTTCATCAAATGGAATAATATCCGTCAGCTCTCTGATATACGCTTCTTCTTTGAAGTTACGACCTGCTGTATCAATGAAAATATGATCATATTCTTCAAAGGTCTGCTGCGCTTTAACAAAATCCTCTCTTGAATAACAAACTTCAAGTGGTGCTTTTAGCAGTTCTGCATATGTTTTAAGCTGTTCAATCGCTGCAATTCGGTACGTATCCGTTGTGATAAAAGCAATTTTCTTATCATGCTGGATCGCCGTTTTGGCAGCCAACTTTGCAATGGTTGTCGTCTTGCCAGCGCCTGTGGAACCAAACAACACAATATATTTTGAACGGATTACCGATTCGTTAGAGCCTTGAGCTGGCAACATCTCTGTCAGCAGCTTCTCAAGCTCTTTTTCAATCTGTTCTTCCTGGACAGCTCCTTTTATTAAAAGGCCTTTTAAGCATTGATCCCTGAGTGCATCGTCGAGACCTTGATCCTTTAGCTTTTGATCAATGGCCATTAAAGAATCGGGCAACATTCCAACATGCCGCTCGTTTCGAGCATACTCAGTAGGCTTGATACTTGAGGGCGCCAAGTTGATTGCCTGAGCAGCATCAGGCTGCTCTTTCACCGGCTTATCGACGTATTCCTTCTTCTGCGGCAAAACTGGTACACGCGGCACATGCTTAAGACCTTGGTTCGCTCTTTCTTCAAAATCTTGATCAAGCACTGCAATCACTTCGACCATTTGCTGCTTCTTTAAACCAAACAGCTTTCGTTTGACAACGGTTTTGGAATTCAAAATGACAGCATCTTGACCAAGCTGTTGCTTGATTTGAATCGTTGCCTCCTGCATAGAATTCGCAATGATTTTTTTCATTTTCATTAGATATCCACCACTCCGATGCTCTGTACTTCCACATTGGCTTCTAGTTCGTTATAAGATAGGACCGGTAATTCCGGGAAATATCTCTCTAACAACTGCTTGACGTACATTCTAATAGGAGGTGAGCATAATAGAACTGGCGTTTCTTGACGAAGCGACAGTTGTTCGATTTCTTTCGCCACTGATTGAATCACACTTTCAGAGGATTCTGGATCTAATGATAAGTAGTTTCCATGCTCTGTCTGCTGTACGCTATCAGCAATCACCTTTTCGACTCGGCCTGAGCATGTCACGACTTTCAAGGATTCATTGTCCCTTGCGTATTGTGCGGTAATCTGTCTTGCTAGCGCCTGTCTGACGTACTCTGTTAACAAGTCTGTATCTGTCGTTAATTTTCCGTAGTCTGCCAGTGTCTCAAAAATAGTGACAAGGTTTCGGATGGACACTTTCTCTTTAAGAAGCTTGGCAAGTACTTTTTGGATATCGCCGACTGCAAGCGGACTTGGTGTCACCTCGTCCACTAAAACTGGATAACTTTCTTTTAAATGATCGACTAATTGTTTCGTTTCTTGTCGTCCGAGTAGTTCGTGTGTATTTTGCCTAATTTTCTCTGTAATATGAGTCGACACAACCGATGCTGGGTCAACAACCGTATAGCCAAGCATTTCAGCCTGATCTTTTTCTGCTTCTGAAATCCATTTTGCCGGCAGACCAAATGATGGTTCGATTGTTTCAATCCCTTCAATTGGGTCATCATCAGGAGTTGGTGACATGGCCAAGTAATGATCGAGCAACAGCTCTCCTTTTGCCACTTCATTCCCTTTAATTTTTAACCGGTATTCATTGGGGTTCAGAGCGATGTTGTCTCGAATTCGAACAACTGGAATGACTAGACCTAATTCGAGCGCAAGTTGTCTTCTGATCATGACAATTCGATCGAGAAGATCGCCCCCCTGATTCGCATCAGCGAGCGGTATCAAACCGTAGCCAAATTCAAATTCAACCGCATCCATTTGCAGAAGATGAATAACACTTTCTGGACTTTTCATCTCTTCCACCTCTGCCTGTTCCTCCAGCACCTCTTCAATTTCTTCTTTATCTTGCTTGTTTTTCGACATCATGTATGCCCCAAGTGCTAGTAAACCTGCAATCGGTCCTGTCAAGAGCACACCAATTGGCGTGAACACCCCAAGAAGGAAGATGGTTCCTGATGTGACGTAGAGCATTGCCGGAAAGGCAAACAGCTGCTCTGTAATATCTGACCCAAGGTTTCCGTTAGAAGCTGCCCTTGTCACAACGATCCCTGTAGCTGTTGAAATAAGTAGTGCAGGAATTTGTGAAACAATTCCGTCCCCTACTGTTAATAGCGTAAAGTGGGAGGCTGATTCTTGAATGGACATTCCTTGTTGAAGCATTCCAATGATGATTCCGAAAATAATATTGATAATAACAATGATAATTCCTGCGATGGCATCTCCTTTGACGAACTTACTTGCTCCGTCCATCGCACCATAAAAATCAGCCTCTCTTGATACTTTTTCACGGCGATTTCTAGCTTCAGTTTCTGTCAGCATTCCTGCATTTAAGTCTGCATCAATACTCATTTGTTTACCTGGCATCGCATCAAGCGTAAACCTTGCTGCAACCTCAGATACTCGCTCAGCACCTTTTGTGATAACAATAAACTGAATGATGATCAAGATAAGGAATACAACGAGACCAACGAGTACATTTCCTCCAACAACAAATGAACCAAATGTTTCTACAACCTTCCCAGCATCTCCTGTTGATAAGATAGAACGTGTTGTAGAGATGTTAAGTCCTAATCGAAACAGTGTTAAGAGCAAAAGCAATGATGGAAAAATGGAAAACTGAAGTGGTTCTTGCATGTTCATTGTGGTGAGAAGCACGATAAGCGCAAGAGAAATATTAATAATGATTAAAATACTTAATAACATTGGCGGAAACGGTATGACCAGCATCGCCACAATTAAAATAACACTGAATAAAACAGATAAATCTCTTGCTGACATGCCTGTTCTCTCCTTTTAAAACCAAAAATTCATAAAATCTTTTGTTTCGTTTTATATACGTAAGCTAAAATTTCAGCGATGGCCTTGAAGTATTCTTCTGGCACCGCTTGATCGATTTGGACCTGATCATATAACGCGCGGGCGAGTGGACGGTTCTCCACTGTCATGACATTGTGTTCTTTCGCAATCGTTCTGATTTTCAAAGCCAAAATATCTGTTCCCTTTGCCACGACAAAAGGTGCGTCCATTTTTTCTTCATCATATTTAAGCGCAATTGCGTAGTGAGTCGGGTTTGTAATGATGACGTCCGCTTTCGGGACTTCCTGCATCATCCGTCTCATGGCCATTTCCCGCTGCCGCTGTTTGATCTTTGATTTAATGAGCGGGTCACCCTCTGATTTTTTATACTCATCTTTGATGTCTTGTTTGGACATCCGTAAGTTTTTTTCGTAATCATATTTCTGATACATGTAATCAAGCCCTGCTAAGATCAATAGAGCTCCTGCTGCATATAGACCCATAATTAAGGTCATATTTGCGACGAAATGAAGCGTTTCTTCCGCTGTTAATAATGGAAGCCGCAAAATTTCGTCAAAGTTCATCCAAATGGCTATAAAGGTTGCAAAACCAACAAAACCAATTTTCAAAATGGATTTTAATAGCTCTACTAGTGCTCGAACACTGTATATTCGTTTAAATCCTTTGATGGGATCCAGTTTTTCTAATTTCGGTTTGATGATTTCTGTCGAAAAGAGAAACCCTACTTGTAAATAGTTACTGATGATCCCAGCCAACATACCAACACCAAGAATTGGCATGAGAAGAAGTGCTGTTTCTTGAAGCAATTCCAAGAATAATTGATGAATATTAGATGTGCTAACCTTCATTAGCATGGTTGTTGAATAAAAACGTTCAATGAGCGCAATAATACGCTCTTTCATAAAAGGCCCAATAAAAAAGAATGATAAAAAGATTAATAGAAACGAGATGGCTGTATTGACATCGGTACTTTTGGCAATCTGTCCTTTTTTACGTGAATCTTGTTTCTTTTTCGGTGTTGCTTTTTCTGTTTTTTCACCTGCGAAAAATTGCAGGTCCAGTCTAAGCCTTGTCTTCACGCTGAACCACCGACCAATGCTAAGAAATTCCTCATCGTCAGCACAATGGTTTCAAATGTATTTTGCACAACGCCGAAGATCACGCCCATACAGATGATAATCATAATAAAACTCACCGTCATTTTAATAGGTAGTCCGACAACAAACACGTTCATTTGCGGAACGGTCCGCGCCACAATGCCTAATGCGAGATCGACTAAAAACAAACTCGCCACAACAGGCGCTGAGATTTGAAAAGCAATGATAAACATTTGATTGAAACTCTTCGCGATAAAGTAAGCAAAGGATTCACTGCCGAAATTCAAAGCATACTGATCAATTGCAATATATTGGAAGCTGTAAAATATTCCATCGAGCAGCAAGTGATGTGCATTTGTGGCAAGCATGAGCAATAGAGTCAACGTATAAAAAAACTGCCCCATCAGTGGTGTCTGTGCACCTGTTTGTGGATCAATCACATTGGCTATCGCAAAGCCCATTTGAAAATCAATAAATGAACCAGCTATTTGCACTGCCGAGACCATGATATAGGCAATCAGTCCAAGGAGCAGTCCAACCATTGCTTCTTTCACTGCGAGCATCATATAAAGACCATCGATGTCGAGTGCAGGCGGTTCTTTAATCGTGCTAAAACTAATGACGGCCAGAAACAGCGAGAATCCAATCCGGTGAATAGCCGGTATTGCTCTATGCGCTAATAGTGGTACTGTCACAAAAAAAGCGGTAATCCGAATAAAAACTAATAGAAAAGCAGGGAATAATTCTATGAGAGACATCTTCTATTAACCTGCAAATCGATCTAAATTCGAGAACAGCTCTGTTGTAAAGGAAACAATTGTTGAAAGCATCCAAGGACCAAATACAACAAGTCCAATGAGCACTGCAACAATTTTAGGAATAAAGGCAAGCGTCTGTTCTTGAATTTGGGTAGTTGCCTGAAACACACTGACAATCAATCCCACAATTAGTGCGAGCGCAAGAAGCGGCCCGCTGATAAGCAATACAACATATACTGATCTTTCAGCCATCGTAATGACAAATTCTGAACTCATGTTTTAAGCACCTACTCTAAAAGCTTTGCAGCAAAGATTTGACAATCAAATACCATCCATCGACTAAAACAAATAACAATATTTTGAAAGGGAGCGATATCATAACCGGTGGAAGCATCATCATCCCCATTGACATCAAGACACTCGCGACCACCATATCAATAATTAAAAATGGAATAAAGACCATGAAGCCAATTTGAAACGCCGTCTTTAATTCTGAAATTGCAAAAGCTGGAACCATCGCCGTTAGCGGTATATCTTTTATCGATTCAGGTGTGTCCATCTTTGCGTAGCTAATAAATAATGCCAAATCTTTCTGTCTCGTATGTTTACTCATAAACTCTTTTATCGGCATTTCGGCTTTTTCGTATGCCTCGTTTAACGTAATGTCGTCATTTAGAAGCGGTGTTAATGCCTCTTTATTAATCTCTGAGAACGTAGGTGCCATAATAAAGAATGTGAGAAACAACGCAAGTCCAATGAGCACTTGGTTCGGCGGCATTGAGTTGGTTGCAAGTGATGTTCTGACAAACGAGAGAACAATCACGATCCGAGTAAAACACGTCATTAAAATGAGAATGCCTGGTGCAACCGAAAATACGGTCAAAAGTAAAAGAAGACGGACAGATGTGCTAATATTCCCTGCACCGCTGGAATTAAATAAATCGATAAACTCATTCATTTTGTTTCGGGCCTTTCTTTCTGACTTCTGATTGGGTCTTTTTCAATTCGGCTAGCTGCGCCTTTAAATTGGCTGAGAAAGAAGAAGTGACCGGCTGATCTTGTTTCTTCACCTGTGTTGTGAATTTTTGAACGATTTTCGGCAAATCGGTTTTGCTTTCCATTGCTTCTTCGTACTGTTTCACAATTTCTTCACATTCTTGTTCATCATCAATTTCTTTCAGCAACTGGATTGAGTCTGCTACGCCAACAACTAATACTCTTTTGCCCACTTTGATGAGCTGAACCGAACGGTTTTGGCCGACCGTTGTTCCGCCAATATTCTCAACATAGCGAAATGGTTTGAGTAAACGGTTTTGTTTGCCAACAAATCTCACCAATCCATAAATAAGCAGGATGACAAAAAGTAAGGCACCAATCATTTTGACAAAATCCATAATGGAGACAGAAGAAGAGGGAACTTCTTCTGCCGGATTCGTTTGATTGTCAGTGTTTTTCTTTTGTGTATCCTTTGTGCCCTCTTTCTCTTCCTTGAGCCAATCATTCACTGTGCCGTTTTCAGGATCTTTCGTTTCGGCGATGAGTGAAGCAGGCTGGAACGTCAAGAAAAGCATAAAACTGATCATAGCTATACATATCAAACGTTTTTTCAACAAGTCTTACACCCTTTTTTAGCCTAACGTTTTATTAATTGCTTCAAGTACACGGTCTGCCTGGAATGGCTTCACGATAAAGTCTTTTGCTCCTGCTTGAATGGCATCAATAACCATTGATTGTTGTCCCATTGCAGAGCACATGATGATCTTTGCAGATGCATCAATTTGCTTGATTTCTTTTAATGCTGTAATCCCGTCCATTTCTGGCATTGTGATATCCATTGTGACGAGATCTGGAGACGTTTCTTTAAATTTTTCAACAGCTTGTGCACCGTTTTCTGCTTCTCCTACTACATCAAATCCGTTTTTTACCAGAATATCCTTAATCATCATTCTCATGAATGCTGCATCATCTACGATTAATACCTTAGTAGCCATTTACTTATTCTCTCCCTATGTGTTTGTTTATTTTAAATTAGAAAGTCTTTCTGACTGACTTAAAATGTCAGTCACGCGAACACCAAAGTTTTCATCAATGACAACGACTTCCCCTTTGGCGACAATTCGTTTGTTGACCAAAATGTCTACTGGCTCCCCTGCAAGCTTGTCCAGTTCAATAATGCTTCCAGCTGAAAGCTCAAGGACTTCTTTTACGCTGCGCTGCGTTCTTCCAAGCTCTACCGTAATAGAAAGCGGGATGTCCATCAGCATATCGAGGTTTCCTAGCTGGTTCGTTGTATGCTGGGGCTCGCTGAATGCTTCAAATTCGACTGGAGCCACATTCACAGGTTCTGCCGGCTTTGGCTTCGCTTGTCTTTTTGGCGGTGCCGTTTGCTGAACAGGAGCAGACTGGGCCTGCGGTGCTGTCTGCTCTTGTGGTTCAGGTGCGCTTTGCGGCGCCTCTGGAACAGACTCTTCCTCTTCTGCTGGAACGGTTAATTCTGCAATCAAATCCTTCGCAAATGTGATAGGGTACAGTTGCATAATATTGGAATCTATGAGTTCACCTATTTTTAATCGGAAGGATACTTTGACAAGCATTTCTTCAGCTGGAATTCGGTCTGTCCCTTCTCCTTCCTTCACATCGAGTAATTCGACGCGTGGCGGAGAAATATCAATCTTTTTATTGAAGACTGTAGACATAGATGTCGCTGCTGAACCCATCATTTGGTTCATGGCTTCTTGTACAGCACTTAAGTGAATTTCACTTAAAGAAGGATCAGCATTCGTGCCATCTCCGCCCATCATTAAATCAGCGATGACAGCCGCATCAGTTTGCTGAACGACAAGCAGGTTACTTGCACTAAAGCCTTCTGTGTAATTGACTTCAATAGCGACATACGGATGAGGAAACTCCTCATTCAATTTGCTTTTTTGAATCACTGTTACTGTTGGAGTTGTGATATCCACTTTTTGATTTAATAGGGTTGAAAGTGCTGTTGCAGAGCTACCAAATGAAATATTGCCAATTTCCCCAATGGCATCTTGTTCCATTGCAGAAAGGAGTGCATCAGGCTCTATTTCGTCGTTGTTGCCTCCCTTAAGGAGTGCATCGATTTCATCTTGTGATAATTTACTTCCGTTATTCTCCATCTTCTTCACCTCTTATGTCGTGATCTAGAATTTGAATCGCCTGTTTCCGATTCACGCGGCCGGCCTGTCCCAAGAATTTCGGTTTATTTCCGACCATAACAGTAAGAGGCGCATTTACTGGTTTGTCCAAGGCAATACAATCACCAATTTCCAAATTCAAAAATTCTTCCACCGTCATTTCCGATTGTCCAAGTTCAGCGACTACCGGGATTTTTGCCGTCATAATCCGTTTTTCAATGGCCTTTGTTTCATGTCGTTTTGGTTCATTTCGTTCAGACTGCATCCAGTAGTGCACAGACAACTTCGGAATGATAGGCTCTAATACAACGTGAGGAATACATAGGTTAATAACCCCGCTTACCTCTCCAACTTGTGTATTAAGAGAAATGACGACAACTGTTTCGTTTGGAGAAACCATTTGGACAAACTGGGGATTTACCTCGAAATCTGCCATTTCTGGCTCGATGTCGGTTATGGACTGCCACGCTTCTCTGTAATTTTCCAAAGTTCCCTCAAACATGTTTGAGATAATCTTTGTTTCAATTTCTGTTAGTGATTCTGTCTTATTATGACTAATACCAATACCGCCCATCAGCCTGTCCATCATGGCATATCCGATGGTTGGGTTCACTTCAAGCATAATTCTTCCCTCAAGTGGGCTTACGTAAAATAAGTTTAATAGCGTCATATTCGGAATCGAACGAATAAATTCTTCGTATGGTACTTGGTCCACCGAGCTGACAGAAATTTGAATATATGATCTAAGCTGTGCTGAAAAGTGGGTGGTGAGCAGTCTAGCGAAATTATCGTGAATCCTTGTTAAACTCCGAATCTGATCTTTTGAAAAGCGCAGTGCACGTTTAAAATCATACACCTTCACTTTTTTAGTTGTTTCTTCTTTTTTCAGCTCTTCTGCATCCATTTCGCCAGTAGATATAGCGGATAATAATGCATCGATCTCATTCTGGGAAAGCACTTCTCCTGACATTTCTTCACCTCCATCGTGTCAATTAATCGCCTCTATTGCAGATTAAAGGAGGTTATATACACTTCTTTCACCTTGCCATCTTGCAAATAGTTGTTCACTTTGTTTTTAACTTGGACTTTAAAATGTTCTCTTCCTTTTTTGCCGTCAAGCTCTTCTGCATTCGTCTCAGATAAAATGTCAATGACTGTATCTTTTACTTGGAAACTTCTTTTCTCAAGCTCTTCTTTTGCTTTTTCTGAATCAGTTTCAATATTTAATACTAGTTTGACGGCATTTCCTTCAGACTTTAAATTAGTGATAATCTCAGGAATTTCAAGAGACGCTTTGACGATTTCATCTGCTGTTGGCTCTTTTTCTGCTTTTGCTTCACCTGGTCCATTTAGCAGAAAATAGACGCCTGTTCCAACTCCGGCGATGGCAATAATCATGATTAGCATTACTACGACTAATTTCTTCATTCAAACTCCTCTATTCCTTGATTCAATGAAATGACTTGGATCTTTCTATAGAAAGAAATGATTTTCTCCTGGAGCTGTTTCTCATCTTCTTTCACGACAAATTTCTTCCCATTAGCTAATGTAATGGTCGTGTCTGGGAAGCTTTCGATTAGCTCAATATGGAGGGCGTTAATCATAAATCCTTTGCCATTTAATCTTGTCACTTCGATCATACTAAACAGTGAAGCGAAAAAACGCTCCCCCTACCCCCTATCGTTTCAGATTCACAAGCTCTTGCAGGATTTCATCAGATGTTGTAATTGTCTTCGCATTCGATTGGAATCCACGTTGTGCGATAATCATTTCTGTGAACTCGTCTGTTAAATCAACGTTAGACATTTCAAGTCTACCTGTTTGAATCACACCTGACCCTTGTTCGCCAGGTACAATTGCATTACCCGCTGCACCAGAACTTAGTGTTTCACGGAACAGGTTGTCCCCAACTTTATCTAATCCAGCTGGGTTACTGAAAGATGCAAGTGACACTTGTCCAACAGTTCTAGAAACATTGTTCTCAACAACCGAGATTGTTCCATCGGGACCCACGCTGACACTTGAAATATCTCTAGGAATGGTAATTTTTTGGCCATCCATTCCAAGCAGGTAGTTTCCATCAGGTGTAACCAAGCTACCTTCTGAGTCTTGTTTAAAGTTACCTGCTCTTGTATAAAGAATTTCACCTTGATTTTCAATTCGGAAAAAGCCATCTCCGTTAATATAAAAGTCGAAAGGCTCATCTGTATTTTGAGAAGCACCTGGTGACATGATTTTATCAATAGATGATAGTGAAGATCCTAGTCCCACCTGCTTTGAGTTGATCGAACCAGTGTTATTTGTCGGTCCACCAGAACTTGCAATCGTTTGACTCACCATATCCTTAAAGGTGATACGGCTCTTTTTATATCCGTGTGTATTGACGTTCGCCACGTTGTTGGCGACAACGTCTAATTTTGTTTGGAAGTTTTTCATTCCGCTAATTCCTGAGTAAAGTGAGCGTAACATTTGTTTTCCTCCTCGATTTGCTTACGATTTTTCTCCAACAGTTGTAACGTCCCAAGGACTGATCTTTCTGCCATCTTCAAGATATAAGAAATATTCATTGTTGATGTTTTTCACAGACTTTACAGTGCCTGAAATTTCTTTGTCGTCTTGTTTACCCACTACTTCTTTTCCAATCCATCCTACATACGTTGTAAACGGATCTTGGTGTGCAACAAATGTAGACATGACCTTATTGAGCTGTGTGATTGATTCATTCATATTCATTTGCTGTTCTAATGAAGAAAATGTTGCAAGTTGTGTGACAAACTCACGATCATCAATCGGATTCGTTGGATCTTGGTTTTGAAGCTGTGTGAGCAATATCTTCAAAAACTGATCTCGGCCGAGCGTGTCTGTTTTCTTTGTTGCATTAGAAGAAGTGTCAGTTGTTGCAGTTGTTCTAAGTGTAGAATCAACGGTTGTCATTCCATCTCCTCCTCTTCTTCTTCATCTGATCGAACAAGTGCATCCAATACATCCTGAAACTCTGCATCTTGCTCTTCAGATTTCTGCGCATTCTGCTCTTTTGGCTGTTGTTCTTTGTTCTCTTCACTAAACTGTCCAAATAACGGTTGTTCATTTGATTGAAGCGGTATATGGAAACGGTCTACTTGAACCGACATATTCGGGAGTGCCTGCTTTAGCTGCGGGAGATGTTGTTCCAACAGTTCCTTTGCTGCTTGCGTGGAAGCAGTGATTTTACTCGCATATACACCGTTTTGTTTCGTTAGTTGAATGGTGATAAATCCAAGATTTTCCGGATTTAAACGAACCGTGAAGCGGCCACTCGAGTTGCCAAATGGCGTGAACTTCATTTGTTTCCAAGTGCTCAAAATTTGCTGATCAACAGTAGCTGGTTTTTCATCAGGTGTTTGTGTCTGCTGAACAGGAGTAGCAGACTGCAATTGAAAGAACTGCTTATGACCTGGTAACAGCGTGTGGGTCATGATCTTTTCAGAAGTAGGTGCAGCGGCACTTTGCCCCTTGACGACTTCTTTTTTGATGAGCCATTCTAGTGAAGAAGCACTTTTAGTTGGGGACGTAAGGGTTGCTTCATGCCGTGGAGAGACCATTTCTTTTAACTCTCCTAATGAAATTTTCCACTCTTTGTCTGATCCCTTAGCACTTGCCATCATATGGTCAATTAACTGATTAAAGTGTTTCAGCTCACTTTCGGACATCGTGCTTAGCTTCGTTGATGATGATCCTTGTGAGAAAAACTGCTCTTTTACTTGTTGAACAAGCTTTTCATCTGCACCGTTTTTCGAAAGAAAGTCGATGAAGTCTTGACCTTTTTCTTGAATATCCTGCACAAGTTTCCCATCAAAACTGTTGGGCTCTTGGTTAAGCATTTGATATAAGAAAAAGTGGACTTGTATAAGCTGCTCACTATGTTCAGCAACTGGCATGTCAGCTTGATCACCATAAAGCAATGATTCCATTTTTTGAAAGAGTTCATCTAATGATTGAAGATCAGGTACATCGAGCGTTTGATCTTGAAGGGTTTGTAATGCCCCAAGAAGATCTCCATCTATCCCTTCTTCAGGTGATTGCATCCATTTTTCAATGATTTGTATGGCATCATTGATTGAAAGAGAAGCTGCAACCGGTTGAGAACTGACCTGACTGCTTTGAACGCCTGTTCCACTTAGCATTTGTTTAAACATACCACGTGCAGTTGCTGCACCGCCTCCCTTAAGTCCAGTGAGACTTTGAGAAGATTGCTGTAAGGCTCCAATATCCAATAGCATCACTTATTGCCCACCCCCATTTTCACTTTCTTCTTTTTTGGCAAGCTCTTTTGTAAACGTAGCTGCCTTCTGAGGTGTCAGTTTTGCTAGAATGTCTGTCAGCTTATTTTTGCTAAGCTCTTCAAGGATCTTCAAAGCCTCTTTATCACTTAGCTCTGATAGGATTTTGGCTGATTTCCCGGCATCCATACTTTCATAAATGCTCGCAACCTTCCCTTTTGTTTGTGGATTTGAAGATGCTGATTCAGAGGTCGTGCCTGCTGAATTATTGTTTGACGAACTGCTAGAATCATTGTTGTTTGCTGACGCATCATTTGTTCCATCGTCAGATATTTTTTCAAGTGAATTGATTTTCTGATTGAGCCTTTTAATCTCTTCATCACTTGTTTTCAAGTCTTTTTGTGCGATTTCAAGTTCGTTTTTTTGCTCTTTAATGGTCTCTTTCAGTTCTTTCAACTCTGCTTCACTTTGATTGGTTGGTGAAGTTGATGTTTTTGAACTGTCGTCTGAACCAACTAAGCTACTAATTCCCGGAATTTGTTGGAGCGGTTTCTTTAGATCAAAACCTGCCATATAAAGGATCGTGCCAGCTACAAGCACTAGCACAACCAATGGGATGATGACAATAAACAAGATCCATTGAAACTTACCGCCGCCTGATTCCTTCACTTTGTTCTTCTTAGGCATTCATCTCGACTCCTAATGTCCTTGAAACATGAATTGGCTGATAGAGATATCATCCATTTCTTTCATTTCAATTGCCTTATGTTCAAGGGAAAACTTTTCAAATTGTTTTTCCTTCATTTTTTCAAACTTTTTAAACTCAATATTTTTTTCAGTTAAATCAGATTGTTTTTCATTCATTTGATGACGTTTCATGATCACAAGCTGCTGATAATGATGAATGGTGTTATCAAGGTTCGTCACAAATTGCTGAAAGTGACGCATTTCTTGAACACTCATTCCGCTTCTCAGCTTCTCTTCTTTGCTTTTTTCCATCAGTTCTTTTTTACTCATATTTTCATAGAGTTTCTCAGCGACTTGCTCAAATGCCGATACGGATTGTTGGTACGCTGCAAGTGATTTGTCTTTTTCACTTTCTTTCAGTTCTAAGAGCTTTTGAAATTTGTATTGATAATTCACTGTTCTGTCAATCCTCTCTATTCATCAAGCTGAGCAATAAACTCACGCTGTCTTCAATAGATACAGCCTCTTCCACATCCTGCTTTAAAAATGAAATCAGGTGAGGATAGGCTTGTATAGCCTCATCAATATCTTTGGAGGAGCCTTTTTTGTATGCCCCAATATTAATGAGATCCTCAGCGTTTTGATAGGTGGATAAAAGCTGACGAAACCGATTGGCCGCTTCTTTGTGATCATGACTTGCAATGTTGCTCATGACACGGCTGATACTTTTGAGAATATTTACGGCAGGGAATTGCCCTTTGTTGGCTAATGCACGATCAAGTACAATATGGCCATCTAAAATTCCCCTGACTGTATCAGCAATCGGCTCATTCATGTCGTCACCATCAACTAGCACTGTGTAAAACGCTGTGATGGAACCTAGTTGATTTGTTCCAGTTCTTTCAAGTAATTTTGGCAGTATAGCGAACACTGAAGGTGTATATCCTTTAGTTGTTGGCGGCTCACCAGTTGCAAGACCTATTTCCCTCTGCGCCATGGCAACCCTTGTCACAGAGTCCATCATAAACATGACATTTTTGCCTCTGTCTCTAAAATATTCTGCAATGGCGGTAGCTGTATAAGCGGCTTTCAGTCTCGTCAGTGCGGGCTGGTCAGAGGTTGCTACGACAACAATCGATCGTTTCAATCCTTCAGCACCTAAATCTTTTTCGATAAACTCACGAACCTCACGGCCACGCTCTCCTACAAGTGCAATGATATTGAGATCAGCTTCTGTCTGTTTTGCAATCATTCCCATTAAGGTACTTTTCCCAACACCACTTCCAGCAAAGATCCCAATCCTTTGTCCAGTGCCAACTGACAGTAGACTGTCGATCACTCTGACACCAACGCCCATCTTTTCTCGAATAGGCGGTCGATCCATTGGATTTGGAGGTGACTGTTCTGTTGAAACAGGCGCAAGCCCTTTTGGAAGCAAACTGCCGTCCAGTGGCTTTCCGAAGGCATCAATGACTTCACCAATTAACCCTGTACCTACTTTGACCTTTAATGACTCTCCAGTCGCTTCAACTAGACTTCCTGGGGAGATATTGGATGCTTCAACATAAGGCATGAGCAGAATATTCTCATCTTTAAAACCAACAACTTCTGCTTTAATCGGGTGCTGCTTACTCCCTTTTTTATGAATCAAGCAGACATCTCCAATTGAGCTTTCTGGACCCTTAGATTCTATCATTAGACCAACAACTCGATTGACTTTACCAAATCGTTTGTAGGGATCCGCTGTTTCAATCGTTTCTTTTAACACATCCATGTTCATTTGTGATCACCTGAATCAATGACTTCAAGTAATTTTCCTTTTAACTGATTCATTTGTGTATCAACACTCGCTTCCACTTTTCCAAAACTTGTTTCGACATAACAAGTACCTTTTGGTGCTTTTTCATCCGAGTAAATGGCAAGGTGTGTGTCTTTTTGAAGAATTCTGATCAATTCGTCTTTATAACCCATGACATGTTCATAATGATCAGGGTCTACATAGACGGAAATATTGTCATATTCTTTCACTTCTGAAATCACCTGCTTCACGAGAGCAAAGAATTGATCTTTCGTGTCTTCTACTGCGTACCAGACGCGTTTGGCGAGTTCAAAAGCGAGTTCCACTATTTCTTCAGCGGAGCTTTCAATTTTCGCTTCGTAGTCTTGCTTTGCAAGGCTGACAATTTCATTTCCTTGATCAAGAATGGATTGATACTGCATTTTGGCGTCTGCCTCTCCCTTTTGGAAGCCTTCTTGATAACCGGTTTGTTTTGCTTCTTCAATCAACTGCATTCTTTCCGCTTCAAAATCGGCGCGGCGCTGATCGATTTCTGCCATAGTCTGTTCTAACTGACTGTTTGCTTGTTCTAAAATACGGCTTGCCTGATCTTCAGCATCACTTAGTAAAAGCTGTGATACTTCTGTTTCATTGACGAGCTCTTCTACTTCTTGATGGTCTCGCTTGAACTCTATTTGTTGCAATGGGATCGTTTGCTTGCCTTGCTCAGGAATAACAGATGATTCATGTTTGATAATCCTAGACAATGATATCGTCTCCTCCGCCTCGAGCTATCACGATCTCTCCAGCTTCCTCGAGTCTTCTTACGATGCTAACAATTCGAGTTTGTGCTTCTTCGACATCTCTAAGCCGGACAGGACCCATAAACTCCATTTCTTCCTTGAACGTTTCGACCATCCGTTGTGACATATTGCGGAAAACAATTTCTTTGACTTCTTCGCTTGCCACTTTAAGTGCAAGTAACAAGTCATCATTTTCGACATCTCTGATGACGCGCTGAATTGCTCTGCTATCAAGAGTGACGATATCTTCAAAGACAAACATACGTTTCTTGATTTCATCGGCGAGCTCGGGATCTTGAATTTCAAGCGTGTCTAAAATCGTTTTCTCAGTAGCCCGATCTACACCATTTAACACTTCAACAACGGCTTCGATCCCGCCCGTTTGTGTATAGTCTTGCGTAAAGGTTGAAGAAAGCTTTTGTTCAAGGATACGTTCCACTTCATTGATGATCTCCGGAGATGTACGATCCATTAAGGCAATTCTTCTCGCAACCTCTGTTTGTACTTCCTCTCCTAGTTCAGATAAGATTTGACCAGCTTGTACTGGATCTAAATAAGAAAGGATGAGCGCAATGGTTTGTGGATGCTCTTGCTGTATAAAGTTTAAGATTTGCTCTGGGTCAGCTTTCCTTGCAAAATCAAATGGTTTCACTTGAAGTGAAGATGTCAATCGATTTAAGATATTATCCGCTTTGTCCTCACCAAGCGCTTTTTCAAGCACTTGTCTTGCATACATGAGACCACCTTGTGATATGTAGTCCTGCGCAATGGCAATGCTGTGAAATTCTTCAATGATTTCATCTTTTTTAGCCGTATCTACACTTCGAACATTGGATATCTCTAGTGTTAACTTTTCTATTTCGTCTTCAGACAGATGTTTGTATACAGATGCTGACACGTCTAGCCCTAAGGAAATCATTAGGATTGCTGCTTTTTGTCTGCCTGTTAGTCGATTTGGATCTTTTCTCGACATGTGTATTCCTCCTAATCCTCGGACAGCCAGCTGCGTAGCAATTTAGCAAAGTCTTCTGGTTTATCTGTTGCCATTTTTTCAAGCTGATTTTTTCTCACCATTTCTTCTGTTTCTGGTTCAGTATCGATATCAGGAACATGAATTGGTGTACGTTCATCTAGCTCAAACTCTTCTTCTTCTTCTTGTTTTCGTTTACGTACGAGCAGAAGAATGAGAGCGATAATTGCAAGTAGTAGCACACCGCCTACAATATAAACCCAGATCGGAATATTATTTGAAGCGTTATCTGTTGCTGTTTGCTGTTTACCGTCTAATTTTGATACAGATAAAACGATTTTGTTTTCTAAGTCAGCTTCCGTGAGTGCTTGACCATTTGTGTATTCTTTATCAATTGATGTGCTAATGATGGTTGAAAGAATCCTTCTAATGTCCTCTTGCCTCTCAGCTGTCAAAGAGTTAACATCATCTGCTGTTGGTGGTTCAACCAATGCTTGAATACCGATATCTCTCACTTTATAAGGACTTTCTTTGATATCTTTATGAATGCGGTTTACCTCATAATTGATACGATCTTCACTCTTTTCGTAATCCCCGCTTCCATTTTCTCCATCAGCACCTTGATAATTTGTTACATCATCATCGCCTGTCCCAGCTGTACCTCCAGCTGCTGCACCATTTCCTGAATAGGTTTCAGCAATCTTTTCAGCGCTGACAGCGATGCCTTGCATATTTTCCTCGTCAACTGGTTCTACAAGGTCTTCTTTTCTATTTTCTTCAGTAAAATCAATGTCAGTTGTGACCGATACCGCTACTTTGTCTTGCCCCATCATTGTTCCTAGCAGTTGTTGGATCTTTCTTTGAAGATTCTTTTCAATCTCTTCTTTTTTCTGCTGCTGGGCATCCATTCCACTTGCATAGGAATCAGAGTTGCTGTTTAAGTCATAGTAGTTGGAATCTTGGTCCATAATCACAATGTTTTCTGTTTTTAAATTTGGCACACTTTTTGAAATAAGATGATAAAGGCCTTTTACTTGTTGCGGAGTAATCGTGTAACCAGGTTGAACTTGCAACACAATTGATGCTGATGCATTACTTTGCTCTTCTCCAACAAAAACGGAATCTTTTGGCAGGTTAATCATAACCTTTGAATCTTTAATCCCATCAATCGTATTGATCAGATTGGATAGTTCTGTCTGAGTTGCATCTACTTTCAGAACATCAAATTCATTATCTGTTAAACCAAAGCCAGAATTGTTCGCAAAAAAGGAATAATCAATATTCCCTGTCTTTGGAAGTCCTTCAGCTGCGAGTGACACTTTCAAAGTGTCTGCTTGCTTTTCCGGAACCATAATTGTCGTTCCATTGTTCGCAAGTTCTGATTTAACATTTTTGCCATCCAGTTCCTGTTTAATTTGTCCTGCTTCTACCTCAGACAAATCTTTAAACAACGGAACCATTTTTTCAGAAGAAGCAAAGATGCTAACAACCGTGATAATGATTGCTAGGGCAGCAACGCCGCCAATCATGAGTATTTTTTGTAATTTTGATCGATTTCGCCAAAACTCAACTATTTTTGTTCTTAATTGCATTAGATTACGATTCATCTTAACCCCCGGTCATTCCATTCAGTCTTATTTTGTCCACCAGCACCCCCTACATCTGAATTCTCATAATCTCTTGATACGCTTCGACTGCCTTATTACGAAACTCTGTCGCAGCTGTGAGTGTCACACTCGACTTTTGCGCAGCAATCATGACTTCATCGAGATTTACGTCTTTTCCTTGTGCAAGAGCATTTGTATACTGGTCTGATTTGAGCTGTGATTGATTTAATGCCTCAATGGAATTCTTTAGCACATCAGAGAAGTTCGTTTGACTCTTTGGCGCAGCAGCCTGCAGCGCTGATCCATTCGTCAATTCACTTACTTGCTGAGCGGATTGAAGCTGGAAAGGAGATATTGCGTTCACCAATTCTTTTCACCTTACCTTCCTATTTCTAAAGCTTTCATCAACATGCTTTTATTCGCATTCAGTGCGGTCACGTTTGCTTCATATGACCTTGAACTGCTGATGAGGTCAACCATTTCTTTTAATGGATCTACATTCGGTGTTTGAACATATCCATTTTCATTGGCATCGGGATTGGTAGGGTCATATTGAAGGTTAAATGGAGTTTCGTCTTCTGTAATTTTCGTTACTTTGACGCCGTTTCCTAACCTGCCGCTCGAATTCATACTTGAGTTCAATATAGATGAAAATGATTCACCTGACGGCTGTAATGTGACGAGCTTACGTCTATAAGGCTCCCAGTTACCATCAACCTGTTTAGCTCTTGTTGTATCCATATTTGCTAGATTGGACGATACAACATCCATTCTGAGCCTCTGTGCTGTTAATGCTGAGGCCGAAGCGTTAACGCCTGAAAAAATCGACATCACTTACCTCCTGTCAAAACTGTTTTAAGAGAATTGAACTTACTGCTCATTCTATCAACCAATGCATTATACTGAATTTGATTTTTAGCAAGTTCACTCATCTCTTGATCAATATCGACATTATTTCCGTTTTCTTGATAAGAAGTACGGTTACTCGAAACAACTGAATAATTAGACCTTGTTTTTGAAAATTCAATGTGTCCTTGGTATGTTTTTTTAGCATCTAACTTATGAGATGCTTGATTTAGCATATCATGAAATGTGACGTTTTTCGACTTATAGTTCGGTGTATCTATATTCGCGATATTGTTGCTTGTGACTTTTTGCTTAACATTCGCTCTACCTAAGGCATTCTCAAGGTTGCCTATCGTTCCAGAAAATATATCCAAAACCATATACCTCCAATCATATGTATTTCATTCCGTTTAATCATGTCGAGATTTGTAATACCATATGTTCATTGTAAGAAATAATAGGATTAAAGTCTATGATGTAATTGTAAAAAAAACTCGTAATATATATCTATTTTACGAATAGGTATAAAGACCTAGATTTAAAGAACTATAGGAATGTAAGGGTTTTCTCACCAAAAAGAGTGTCATTTTTCGGACAAATCCTCATTTTTCACACAAAAAAACCCTTTTTAGCATTATTTTGGCTAAAAAGGGTTTTTGATTAATGAGATTTTAAATTTTCAAGTTCAATTAAAAATTTGTTGTTTAACACTTTGATGTAGGTTCCCTTCATCCCGAGTGAACGAGATTCGATGACACCTGCACTTTCAAGTTTACGTAAGGCGTTTACGATGACTGAACGAGTAATCCCTACACGGTCAGCAATTTTACTTGCAACTAGCAGCCCTTCATTTCCATCAAGTTCTTCAAAGATATGCTCAATCGCTTCAAGCTCACTATATGAAAGTGAACTAATCGCCATTTGGACAACTGCCTTACTTCTTGCTTCTTCTTCGATTTCTTCTGACTTCTCACGAAGAATCTCCATTCCAACAACAGTCGCTCCGTACTCAGCAAGAATTAAATCATCATCATTGAATCTATCTTGCAGGCGAGACAGAATTAAAGTGCCTAAACGATCCCCGCCACCAATGATCGGCACAATTGTTGTCAAGCCTGATAGGAATAAATCACGGTTCTCAATAGGGAAAGCGGTATATTCGCTGTTAATATCTAGGTTTGACGAAGTTTCAGGGACGTTGAACAGACCCTTTGTATATTCTTCTGGGAATTGACGATCTTCAAGCATTTTTTTCATCCGTTCATTTTCAATCTGTTGATTGATCGAGTAGCCAAGAAGCTTTCCTCTTCTGCTTAATACGAAAATGTTTGCATCGATGACATCTCTAAGTGTTTCTGCCATCTCTTTGAAATTAACTGGTTTCCCCGCTGAATCTTGCAGCATTGAGTTAATAATCCTTGTTTTTTGTAGTAACGCCATTTTAATGATCCTCCTAGATTACTTTATTCATTTGTTAAAGTATAAATTGACTTAAGTCTTTGTTATTTGCAATCTTTCCTAGCTTCTCTTCTACATACTGTGGAGTAATGGTGACCGTTTCCATTGTGATATCAGGCGCCTCAAATGAAAGCTCTTCAAGAAGCTTTTCTAGTATGGTATGAAGCCTTCTTGCACCAATGTTATCCGTCTCCTGATTGACGTGATACGCCACTTCAGCAATCTTATGAATAGCATCGTCAGAAAATTCAAGAGATATACCTTCCGTTTCAAGTAAAGCCTGATATTGCTTCAATAACGCATTATTGGGTTCCGTTAAGATTTTCACAAAGTCATCTATACTTAATTTTTCTAATTCAACACGGATTGGGAAGCGCCCTTGCAGTTCAGGAATCAAATCTGACGGTTTCGCCATATGAAACGCACCTGCTGCGACAAAAAGGACATGATCTGTTTTCACAGCCCCGTATTTCGTCATCACGGTTGAACCTTCTACAATCGGTAAGATATCACGCTGAACCCCTTCACGAGAGACATCCGCGGATGAGGCACCGCCGCTTTTTGCAATTTTGTCGATTTCATCAATAAAAATAATGCCCTGTTGCTCTGCTTTTTGGACAGCTTCTTGACTCACTTCATCCATATCGATTAGCTTTGAAGCTTCCTCAGCCGTTAAAGCCTTTCTGGCTTCTCTGACGGTCAGCTTTCTGCGTTTTTTCTTTTTAGGCATGAGGTTACTGAGCGCATCCTGCATGTTCATGCCCATTTGCTCCATACCCGATCCTTGAAGCATATCAAACATGGAAGGCTGTTGCTCTTCCACTTCGATTGTGACGTAGTGATCTTCAAGCTCTCCCATTGCCAGCTGATGGGCAATCCGTTTTCTTGAAGATTCAAGGTCTACTTCTTCATTTGAGTCATCTCGTTCACGGTCATCCGAATCAGCGCCACCACCAAACAGCATCTCAAAAGGATTTTTCACAGACTGATTTTTTTTCTTTCCAGGAACAAGTAAATGAACAAGACGTTTGTTCGCTTGTTTTTCTGCTTCTTCCTGAACATCCTTCATCTTTTCCTCTTTAACAAGCCTAATAGCTGTTTCGACTAAATCTCTGACCATCGATTCTACGTCACGGCCGACATAGCCAACTTCAGTAAATTTCGTCGCTTCGACTTTAATGAAAGGTGCACCAGAAATGCGCGCAATTCTGCGTGCAATCTCTGTTTTTCCCACACCTGTCGGCCCAATCATTAAAATGTTTTTAGGAACGACTTCATCCTTTAGCTTATCATGTAAAAGACTTCTTCTGTAACGGTTTCTTAAAGCCACCGCCACTGCTTTTTTCGCATCAAGCTGACCAATGATGTATTGATCAAGCTTTTCAACTATCTCTCTTGGGGTAAACGGCTTTTTCTCCATACGTCTCATGTCCTTTCTATTCAAGCTCTTCTAAAGTGATTTGATCGTTCGTGTAGACACAGATTTCTCCGGCAGTTTCAAGAGCAGCTTGTGCAATATCACGCGCTGAAAGACCATCACCTGCATGCTTTTTGAGTGCTCTTCCTGCACTAAGGGCATAGTTGCCTCCAGAACCGATGGCCAAAATACCATCATCCGGCTCAATGACTTCTCCTGTTCCAGATACGAGTAGAATGCTTTCTTTGTTCATCACAATGAGCATTGCCTCAAGTTGCCTAAGCATCTTGTCACTTCTCCACTCTTTTGCCAGTTCAACAGCTGCTCGTTTTAAATTACCACCATATTCTTCAAGCTTTGTTTCGAACTTTTCAAAGAGTGTAAATGCATCTGCTACTGATCCCGCAAACCCTGCCAGTACTTTGCCTCCGAAAAGACGGCGCACTTTTTTTGCTGTGTGTTTCATCACGACAGCCTGCCCGAAAGTGACTTGGCCATCGCCAGCCATTGCACTTTTTCCTTTATGTTGAACGGCAAAAATGGTTGTTGCATGAAATGATGACATGAAAAAACCTCCTTTTATGATCGTTTAAAAGCTCTTGGGTGATGAGACATGTATGTTTTTCTCAAAGAATCTTTTGACACATGTGTATACACCTGCGTTGATGATAAATTGGAGTGACCGAGAAGTTCTTGCACACTTCTCAAATCCGCCCCCTCGTTCAGAAGGTGTGTGGCAAAGGTGTGCCTAAGCATGTGTGGATGAATATGTAATGTGCCTGATGCTTTTTTCATTAATTCAGTTAGAATGAATCGAACGCCTCGATCTGAAAGAGGTGCTCCGCGCTGATTCAAAAACACGTTTTCCTCAGCACGGTCTCCCCTCTTAGCTAAAAGTTTCATGCGTCCATCGTCTAAATAAGCGATCAGCGCTTCATGGGCATATGACCCGAAAGGAACATACCGCTGTTTACTGCCCTTTCCATGAACTAGCACTGTATCCATCGATAGATCAAGGTCAGATTCTTTTAATGAACATAACTCACTGACCCTCATACCTGTTGCATAAAGAAGTTCTAAAATCGCTTGATTCCTTTGGCCAAGCGGTGTGCTTAGATCAGAAACTGTAAATAGCTCTTTTAGTTCTTCTTCATACAAAAATGAAGGAATTCGCTTATCCTGTTTTGGTAAGCTCACGAGTAAAAAAGGATTTTCTTTCACAAGCTGTTCTCTTAATAAAAATTTATAAAAGCTGCGGAGTGCAGAGACTTTCTTACTAATCGTTCTTCTTGTAAGACCTTTTTCATAAGCTTCTGTTAAATAAATTCTCGTATCTTGATAGGATACCTCTTCAAAACCGTCTATTCCTTGAATGTTCATAAATCTGACAAACTCTTCAATGGCTTCTGTATAGCTGGAGATGGTCAAAGCTGAATAGTTTTTTTCAATTTGTAAATATTCAATGAATAAGTGAACAAGACGCTGTTTATTCGTCATTTTTACACCTCTTTAAGGCTTTTAAATGGTATCACATATGGTGCATGGCTGCAATGTTTTACTATAGAGATTTCGAAATAGTTTGAATAGTCTCGATTGCGCGTTTAGCGTATTCCGCATAGCGATCTTGTTTGTTTTTAATTCTAACGCCAAGATCTTTCAGCAAGCCAAAGTTTGCATTCATCGGCTGGAAGCTTTTCTTATTGGTTGACGTAATGTAGTACGCCATACTGCCAATTGCCGTTTCTTCAGGAAGTGTGACCAGTTCTTCTCCATTGACCAAACGAGCGGCATTGATTCCTGCCACTAATCCTGAAGCAGCTGACTCGACATAACCTTCAACGCCTGTCATTTGTCCTGCAAAGAAGAGGTCATCTCTATCTTTAAATTGATAAGTAGGTCTTAAAAGACTTGGTGAGTTAATGAATGTATTGCGGTGCATGACGCCATAGCGTACAATCTCTGCCTGCTCAAGACCGGGGATTAAACGGAAGACTTCTTTTTGGTCTCCCCACTTCAAGTGTGTCTGGAAACCAACAATATTATATAAAGTTCCAGCTGCGTCATCTTGTCTTAATTGTACGACAGCATAAGGTCTTTTTCCCGTTTTCGGATCTTCAAGTCCTACTGGTTTCATCGGGCCAAACAGCATGGTTTTCTTTCCTCTTGTTGCCATGACCTCAATTGGCATACAACCCTCAAAGAAGATTTCTTTTTCAAACTCTTTTAACGGGACAGTTTCAGCAGAAATCAAAGCTTCATAAAAACGATCGAATTCCTCTTCTGTCATTGGACAGTTTAAATAAGCGGCTTCACCCTTATCATAGCGTGATTTCAAGTACACCTTATCCATGTCAATGCTGTCCTTCTCTAGAATAGGTGCTGCGGCATCGTAGAAATAAAGATACTCTTCACCTGTTAAAGACTTTAATTCGTTCGATAGAGCTTCTGATGTAAGTGGGCCGGTCGCAATAATGGTTGGACCTTCAGGAATGCTCTGCACTTCTTCTTGAAAAACAGTGACATTTGGGTGATTCTTCACACGGTCAGTGACGTTAGCTGCAAATTCATGACGATCTACTGCAAGAGCACCTCCAGCAGGAACCGAGCTTTCATCCGCTGCCGCAATAATGGCGGAATCTAGATAACGCATTTCTTCCTTTAATACACCTACTGCATTTGTCAAAGCGTTACCGCGCAGTGAATTGCTGCATACAAGCTCCGCAAATTTATCTGTATGGTGAGCTGGCGTTTGTTTGACAGGTCTCATTTCATAAAGATTTACTTTAATGCCGCGTTTGGCAATTTGCCAAGCAGCTTCACTTCCAGCTAAACCTGCTCCAATCACATTTACAAATTGACTCATTGTGCAACTCTCCTATTTCATAAGTTCTGTTTGATGACATAAAAAAGCAGGTGAACAAGGTTGCTCACCGCTATTTCTGTTGTTCCTCTTTATAATCACAATTCACACATTGAACTTGCACGCCTTTTTTCAGCTTTTTCTCTACAAGCATATTTTCGCATTTCGGACACTTTCTTTCAATTGGTTTGTCCCAAGAGACGAATTCACACTCTGGAAAACGATCACAGCCATAAAAAATGCGGCGTTTCTTAGATTTTCTTTCAACAATGTTTCCTTCGTGACATGTCGGGCATTTCACGCCGATATCTTTTACAATTGGTTTTGTGTTTCGGCAATCAGGGAAATTGGAGCATGCCATGAATTTACCGTACCTGCCCATTTTGTACACCATCGGATGTCCACACTCTTCACAATCAACCCCGGCGTATTCTGGTTCAATCTCAACTTCTTGCATCTCTGCTTCTGCTTTTTCTACCCGTTTTTCAAAGTCTTGATAGAAACTGTCGATAATGCGAACCCATTCGATCGTTCCTTCTTCAACGCTATCAAGTTCTTTTTCCATTTTAGCTGTGAATTCAACGTTAATGATTTCAGGGAAGAATTCGATAATTAAGTTAAGCACAATTCCACCAAGTTCTGTCGGTAGAAATCGTTTGTTGTCCAGTGCCACATAGCCACGTTTTTGAATCGTATCTAATGTTGGCGCATACGTAGATGGACGACCTATCCCTAGTTCTTCAAGGGTTTTGACAAGTCTTGCCTCTGTGTAGCGCGGAGGTGGTTGGGTGAAATGCTGTTCAGGTTCAATGTCTTTTGAAAGAACTGTATCGCCCTCTTTGAGATCAGGAAGCATTTTATCCTTTTCTTCCAGCTGATCGTCTTTCCCTTCAACATATACTTTCATAAACCCTGCGAATTTCACTTTACTTCCATTTGCACGGAAGGTAAGACCGTTGTTATCAAGGTCCACACTCATTGTATCAAGAACCGCTGGTGCCATTTGGCTTGCCACAAATCGTTCCCAAATCAGTTTATATAGACGAAGCTGATCTCTGCTTAGCACATGTTTGACATCTGCTGGTTTTCTTAACGTAGACGTCGGCCGGATGGCTTCGTGAGCATCTTGTGCATTTTCGTTCTTTTTCGCAGGACGCTTTGTCGTATTTAAGAAATCTTTCCCGTACGTTTGATCAATGAATGCAGATACTTCTTCAATGGCGGTATTTGAAATACGCGTCGAGTCGGTTCTCATATATGTAATGAGCCCTACTGTACCTTCTTTGCCTAGATCAATTCCTTCATATAATTGCTGTGCAATCATCATTGTCTTTTTCGCACGGAAGTTTAATTTTCTTGCAGCCTCTTGCTGTAAGGTAGACGTTGTGAACGGAACAGCTGGATTGCGTTTACGTTCTTTCTTTGTCACTTTTTCTACAGAGAATTTGCTTCCTTTTAGTTTCGAAAGGATTTCTTTTACATCCTCTTGTGTTTTGAGTGGATGTTTTTTACCGTTGATGCCGAAGAAACTAGCGTCGAACGTTTCTTTTCCTTTTAGGAACGTACCATCAATGGTCCAATATTCTTCTGGTTTAAATTCGTTAATTTCATTCTCACGATCAATAATCAGTCGGAGTGCAACAGATTGAACCCGTCCAGCACTTAATCCTTTTTTTACTTTTTTCCACAAGATTGGGCTGATTTTATACCCAACAAGTCGATCTAAAATTCGTCTTGCTTGCTGCGCATCAACCAAGTCCATATTGATTTTTCGCGGATGTTTAAAAGAGTCTTTAATTGCATCTTTTGTAATCTCGTTAAAGACAACGCGGCAATCTGATGAGAGGTCAATGTCAAGGCTGTGTGCTAAATGCCAAGCAATCGCTTCTCCCTCTCTATCGGGGTCAGCTGCGAGATATATTTTTTTCGCTTTCTTCGCTGCTGTTTTTAATTCTTTTAATACTGGGCCTTTCCCGCGAATCGTAATATATCTCGGTTCGAAGTCATGTTCAGTGTCAACACCTAACTGACTTTTCGGTAAATCTCTCACATGCCCCATTGAAGCCTTTACTTTATACTTTTTTCCTAAATAACGCTCAATCGTTTTCGCCTTTGCTGGCGACTCAACGATGACTAAATAATCAGCCATACTCAAAATCCCCCTTAAGAGGTGTTCTCTCTTTATACATTACACATTTCCTATTTATATTAATTGCACCTATCAAAAAGGCAATCGTTAGAAAATTCTTTATGATGAACATCATTATAAACATGAAAAACAAAGTGTAAACTTAAATCCTCACTATTATTAAATATTCCTATGTCTTTTGTCAAACGATATTTTTATGAGGGTTCAGTATATTGAACGCCATGAAAGGAGAATTCCTCTAAAATATCTTTTGTTGAATGGACGAGTTTCGCCCCTTGCTGAATGAGTTTTGCAGGACCAGTAGAGTTAGGATCAAAGATCGATCCTGCCACAGCGAAAACTTCTTTTCCTTGCTCAAGTGCTTGGTAAGCGGTAATAAGTGAACCGCTCCTTTCTTTACACTGAATCACAATGGTCCCTTTTGTCAGTGCACTAATCAAACGGTTTCTCATTGGAAAGTGCCACTTCTCGGGTTTCATATATGGCGGGTGTTCTGAAAGTAGTAAATGTTGTTCTCCCATGTAGTGAGCCATCCGCACATGTTCCTTTGGATACAAATGTTGAAAGCCACCTGCCACCACTCCAACGGTTTTCCCTTGTCTTCTGATACATTCCTGATGTGCAAGTCCATCGATTCCTTTTGCCAAACCACTGACAATCATCCAGTCTTCCTTCACAAGTTCCCTCACAATTTTTTTCACGCATTCTTCACCATAAGACGATGGCACACGCGTACCCACTACACCTAAACTTTTTTCTTCATTTAAATAAGATACGTTTCCTTTTAGGAATAACACGGGAGGAGGATCATAAATGTTTTTTAGTGAGCTGGGATATAAGGATGATGTGATGGGAATCATGTGAATGTTTTGCTTTAAATAGGCTTGAACGATGCGTTGAAACATGGGGAATTCATTTTCTTCAGCTTGTTTTAAGCGGGCAAAGTCGATCTTTTGTAATGATCGATCTTGTTTGAAATGATGTGTTTCTTCATTTATATATAACGCAGGATCAACTTTCCACCATTTTGTTAACTGAGAGGGGGAGATGAGGCCTTTTAAGCGATGAAAAATCATTCTTTCGGACACGTTGTACATACCATTCCTCCAATATTAGATAGAAAGAAGAAGACTTGTCAAACAACAAGTCTTCTTGTGTCATTAATGGGTTTTACAAACTTCAAAGAGATTCTTCTCTTTTAATACTTTGATTAAAGTTTCTCCCATGACAGACGGTGTTTCTGCCACTTCAATGCCACATGCACGCATTGTTTTGACTTTTTCATCGGCTGTGCCTTTCCCACCAGAAATAATCGCACCAGCATGTCCCATACGTTTTCCTGGAGGAGCTGTTTTACCGCCGATAAAGCCAACAACTGGTTTGGTCATATTTGCTTTTACCCATTCGGCTGCTTCTTCTTCAGCTGTCCCGCCGATCTCACCGATCATAATGACCGCATGTGTATCAGGATCTTCATTGAAGGCTTTTAATACATCAATAAAGTTTGTCCCGTTGACTGGGTCACCGCCGATACCTACAGCTGTTGATTGACCAACACCAGCCTCTGAAAGCTGATGTACCGCTTCATATGTAAGTGTTCCAGAACGAGAAACAACACCAACATGTCCTTTTTTATGAATGTAGCCAGGCATAATCCCAATCTTACATTCTTCAGGTGTAATCACACCAGGGCAGTTTGGTCCAACAAGTCTGGTTTTCTTCCCTTCCATATAGCGTTTCACTTTTACCATATCTAAAACTGGTATGTGCTCGGTAATACAAATAACAAGGTCAACTTCTGCGTCGACTGCCTCTAAAATGGCATCTGCTGCAAATGGTGCAGGTACATAGATGACGGAAGCATTTGCACCAGTTGTCTGTACCGCCTCAGATACAGTATTAAATACAGGAACTCCTTCAACTTCAGTTCCACCTTTTCCAGGCGTAACACCGCCAACAATATTTGTTCCGTACTCTATCATTTGTTTTGTATGGAACAATGCGGTTGAACCGGTAATCCCCTGAACAATTACTCTCGTATTTTGATTAATAAATACACTCATTTAGGTTCCCTGCCTTTCTGCTCTACTTGACTAAAGATACAATCTTTTCTGCCCCGTCAGCCATAGACTCAGCAGAAGTGATATTTAATCCTGATTCACTAAGGATTTTCTTTCCTAATTCAACGTTTGTTCCTTCAAGACGTACAACGAGCGGTAATGTTAAACCAACTTGTTTTGTTGCTTCAACGACACCTTCTGCAATGACATCACATTTCATGATACCGCCAAAAATGTTAACGAAAATCCCTTTGACATTTTGATCAGATAAGATGATTTTAAATGCTTCCGTTACTTTTTCAGCTGTTGCACCGCCCCCAACATCCAGAAAGTTTGCAGGGTCCCCGCCGTAATGCTTGATGATATCCATCGTAGACATTGCAAGACCTGCTCCATTTACCATACAGCCGATGTTGCCATCTAGAGAAATGTAGCTGAGGTCATACTTAGATGCTTCGATTTCCTTTGGATCCTCTTCATCAAGGTCACGGTATTCTAATATATCTTTTTGTCTATATAAGGCATTGCTATCAAAGTTTAATTTTGCGTCAAGTGCCATGACTTTCCCATCACCTGTGACAACAAGTGGATTAATTTCAGCAATTGAACAATCTTTTTCGACAAACGCTTTGTAAAGACTTGTCATAAACTTCACTGCTTGACCAACTAATTTTGTTGGGATGTTAATCTTAAACGCTACTTCTCTCGCTTGATAAGCTTGAAGACCAATCGCTGGATCGATGACCACTTTGACAATTTTTTCTGGCGTTTTTTCTGCTACTTCTTCAATTTCAGTACCGCCTTCTTCAGAAGCCATCAATACAATTCTTGATGTCGCTCTATCCAAAACAAGTCCAACATAGTACTCCTTTTGAATATCACAGCCTTCTTCAATAAGTAAGCGTTTTATTTCACGACCTTCAGGACCTGTTTGATGTGTGACAAGTGTTTTGCCGAGCAATTCCTCTGCAAACCCTTTCACTTCATCCTTTGTTTTTGCAATTTTTACCCCACCTGCTTTACCACGGCCACCTGCATGAATCTGTGCTTTTACGACATATACAGAGCTTCCTAGCTCTTCTGATGCTTTCACTGCTTCATCAGATGTAAATGCTACTTTACCATTTGGAACTGAAACCCCATATTTTCTTAGGATTTCTTTTCCTTGGTACTCATGGATATTCATTTCCCATCCTCCCAACATATGTAGAAACAAGAATTATAAAATAGACTGCGCTTTCATTTTAAAGAATAAAAAAGAGAATGTCTAGGGTTCTATGTAAAATCGTAAAATCCTTCTAAACATTCAAACTTTTATTTTATTAAAAATATAAATTTTTCAGTCAAATTATCTATTTTCCCTTATTTTTTCATTTTTTGATCTAATTGATAGATAAACGAAAAAATTTCTGCTACAGTATCGTATAACGCTTCTGGTATTTCTTCATCAAGCGTTAAATGTCGCATGAGTTCTACTAAATTAGGGTCTTCTTGGATGGGAACTCCTGATTTTTTAGCTTCTTCAATAATGTGATCCGCCACATAGCCGCTTCCAGTTGCGATCACTTTTGGCGCTTTTTGTTTTTCTTCATCGTAATGTAGAGCGACCGCTCTTCTTAGCGGTTTTGAGTCCTTCATACTCTTAAGTCCAGCCCTTTCTCGCTGATTTTATGAAAGTGTTCATCTAGAAAATGAGACGGATCTACTTGCTCTTGTCTCTTCTTCGCTGTAATACCCGTTAAACTGTAGCCTAGCGCATTTAAACTTTCTCGAACAGCTGGGATCATTGGATTAATGGTTCCTTGAAGCTCATGTTTCGTTTCAACTGTAATCGACATCACCTTCTGCTGAATCGTACAGTCTATTAATGTCTCTTCTAGGTTTTCCATATTTAAGTGAAACATTAAGCGGCACTGAGAGATATCAATGGAGCCATCCTTTTCCTTATGACCTTTTAAAATAAAAGTCAAATCTTGGACACTATGTTTCGAGAAAAGAGGATAGGAAACAATCATTTGACTGACTGTTTGGTTTTCCTGCTGTACAAATAATTGTCCATTTAATCGATGAAACAATTGGTCTACTTCTTTTTTGACGTGTTCTGGTAAATCAGCCTGCCTAACATCATTTAGAACTAGCTTTAATTGGTGAAGCTCTTGGCTTTTGACGTCTTGACTTCCTTTTTCAAGTAGTTTCAGCATGCCTATTTCATCTCGTACACCGATGGCCTTTTTCATCGTCATGAGTAAATCTAACACATCGGCTTTATTGCCCAATGTTGGTTCAGTCTGTTGGATGGTGTGAGCTAGTGCCTTTGCCTCTGTTTTTGATAGAAACGGAAATTCCTTTTGAAGCACGGATGCCTTTGCATCAGCCTGAGATCCTGCCTGTTGAAGGCCTTGTAGCAGTGCTGTGACTTGTTTGATTTCTGGGAGCTGATGTCCTTCAGAACCTTGCTTTGTCATGCTTGTTAATATTTTGTCTATTTGTTGAGCAGAGATCGGTGATTGCTTTGAACTTGGTGATAGCTCTACGTTGGGCTGATTAGCCTGCTGCCTTTGGACGATTGATGCCCGGGTATTGTCTGTTTGCTGCGAAAGATTGGGGTTCGTTGGTAGCTGCATATTCCCTCCTTGCTTCGTTTGTCCTTCTTTCGCTGCTAGGAGCACCGATAAGAGCTTTTCTGCATGGACGGTAGTCTCTGCATCTATTACCGAACGAACGGCTTGTGTAAGGGCTTGTGTAGCTTCTGAGTGCTTAGGTAACTGTGTTAATCGATCTAACAACGCTGTCATGTCTTGATGAAGAGCAGAGGATGATTTCACTGCTAATATAGACTGAAGAACGCCTTGCTGTATCGGTAAATCTTTCTTTAAGGCAAACAGAAGTGATTGTAACCCTTTTTTGACATCGGCTCCTTGAAGCTGTTCGATCCATTTCACTGCGGTCTTTAACTCAGTTTCGTTGATGATTGATTTCTCTTTTAAAAAGGCTGTAGCTGTTAACATGGGTTCAAGCCCATTTTTAAGTGATAAGCCTTCTAATAGTTTTGCCGCGGCATCTTTTAGCGTCTTAGGATCTTGTTCAAATTGTTGAACAGGTCTTAGCTTATCGAGGCTGCCTCCACTCGCTTGTTCAAATTGGAACCAATAGAATGCATCCGCCTTCAGCTGAGCAGCAAGCTGTGCTTTTATGTTAGTCGATCCGATTTGTACAAGCGCTGTATCATTTCCAAGCATTTTCAATACTTTCCCGAGGATCAGCCGCTGTACATTTTCCTTTCCTTCCGTGTTTAAAGGGACAGATTCTGCCGTATTTAACCGGCTATTTAGTGCTGTATGTATGTCTTCAACTCTTGTCATCACAGGCAGCCTCCTTGTGTCAAAAATTATGAAATAACGGCTCGAACTGGTGCGAACGATACGCGGTGGATCGGTGTCGCACCATGTTTTTGAATGGCAGCTAAATGCTCTTTCGTCCCATAACCTTTATGTTTTTCAAAATGATATTCGGGATACTTTCTTCCATATTCCTTCATTATCTGATCCCTTGTCACCTTTGCAATACATGCCCCTGCTGCGATGGATGCACTTTTTGCGTCTCCTTTAATGATATTCACTTGTGCCGTTTTAAGCGGAAGCGTCATCGCATCTATGAGAAGAAAATCAGGTGTATGAGTTAACTGTTTCACAGCTCTCACCATCGCCAGTCTTGATGCCTCGTAAATATTGATTTCATCAATCGTAGCCGCATCAACAATGCCGATTCCGATATCAAGCGCTTCTTCTTGAATCAGATCATAATATGCCCATCTTTTTTTCTCAGTTAATTGCTTTGAGTCATTTAACCCTAGAAGAATGGTATCCTCTTTTAATATGACAGCAGCTGCTACTACTGGACCTGCCAGCGGGCCTCTTCCTGCTTCATCTATACCAGCAATACAGGTGAACCCTTTTGCTTTTGCTTGATTTTCGAATTGAAGCATTTGATTCCATGCCGCTTGTTGATGCTGATTCTTTTCTCTCTCTTTGAGCCATTTTTCCATAAGTTGCTTCACACTTTTTCTAGTATCATCTTTCACTAGGTGACGAATATAAGCTTCGTCATCCATGTGCTCTTCTATCAGAGCTTTTATTTGTTTTACAGTATACATCAGACTTTTCGCAGCCTCCTTCTTTATATCGGCAGTTTTTCAGAAAAAATAAAGACCCGCATGAGCTGCGTGTCTTTTAGCTTTCAGGCTTCTCAAAGGTGAGGGGACCGAATTTTTCAGTTCGAATATCCCGAATAATGATTTCGGTGGTTTTGTCGTAGTTAATGAAACCTCCACTCATGAGACAGCCACGCTTTGTTCCAATTGCGTCAAACAGCTCAACTGTATCCTCAGGTATCTCTTCAAGATCATAGCGTTTCTTTAATCGGTCTGGATAGTGCTCTTCTAGAAAACGGAGGGCATATACAGCGACATCCTGTAGATTGATAATTGAATCTTTTATTGCACCAGTCACTGCCAGCCTTAGTCCTACCTGCTCATCTTCAAATTTTGGCCAGAGGATTCCTGGTGTATCGAGCAGTTCAAGTTCTTTGCCTACTTTGACCCATTGCTGTGATGTGGTAATACCAGGACGATCTCCTGTTTTGGCAATATTTCTCTTCGCTAATCGGTTGATCAAAGTCGATTTCCCAACATTCGGAATCCCGATAATCAATGCGCGAATTGCACGAGGTTTGACACCTTTTGCTTTCATACGGTCGAATTTTTCTTTTAATATGTCTTTAGAGGTTGTGATGATCTGATTTAATCCTTGTCCATCAACAGAGTTAATGGCAAGTGACCGCACGCCTTGCTGTTCATAATGCGCCTGCCACTCCTTTGTCATACGAGGATCTGCTTTGTCTGCTTTGTTTAACAGCATGATTTTGGGTTTGTTTTGAAGGATTTCTTCGATCATTGGGTTTCTAGAGGACATCGGAATTCTTGCATCTGTTAATTCAAATACGATGTCGATGAGCTTTAATTTTTCTGTCACTTCTCGTCTTGCTTTCGCCATATGGCCTGGAAACCATTGAATCGTCATATGTGCACCTTCCCTCTTCTTTCAAGTTGTCTGTATATATACATTGGACAAAAAAAGAGCCTGTTACAGGTAACAAGCTCTTTCCTTTGATATCATTATCGTCTGATTTCTTTGATACGAGCCGCTTTACCGCGAAGTTCACGTAGGTAGTAAAGTTTCGCACGACGTACCTTACCGTGACGTACAACTTCGATGTTAGCGATTTTTGGTGTGTGTACAGGGAATGTACGCTCAACGCCTACACCGTAAGAAATCTTACGAACTGTGAAAGTTTCGCTGATTCCACCACCACGACGCTTAATTACAACACCTTCAAAGATCTGGATACGCTCACGAGTACCCTCGACAACTTTAACGTGTACACGTAAAGTGTCACCAGGACGGAACGCAGGAAGATCTGTGCGTAATTGTTCTTTTGTGATTTCTTCAATCAAATGTTGCATCGTTTTCAACTCCTTCCAACAGATGCTCATGTCCTCTTTCTTCATTGCAGCGGAACATCGTTTTCAAACTTGAATCGGCAAGCCGTCCAAGTCACAAGTAGTATCATACCACACCTCTATCTTGGGTGCAATACAATCTAGTCATTCTGAAGCTGCCAAAGCCATCTTTTTTCATCATCCGTTAAGGTTTTACATGCATCGATCAAATCTGGTCTTCTTGTATAAGTTCTCTTCAAGGATTCTTTACGCCGCCACTCTTCGATGTTGGCGTGGTTTCCAGAGAGAAGCACATCTGGCACTTTCATCCCTTTATAATCAGCTGGTCTTGTATAGTGGGGATGTTCAAGTAGACCTGTACTAAATGAATCCTCGATATGAGACGCTTCTTTTCCAAGCACATGAGGCAAAAGCCTGACCACACTGTCTGCAATCATCATCGCCGGCAGCTCTCCACCTGTGAGAACAAAATCCCCAATCGAGATTTCATCTGTGACAAGATGCTCCCTAATGCGCTCATCGTAGCCTTCATAGTGGCCGCAGATGAACATTAGATGTTCTTCTTTTGCAAGTTCTTCTGCCTTCTTTTGTGTATACCGTTCCCCTTGAGGACAGACAAGAATGATTCGGGGCTTCTTTTTTGCTTTCTTCGTCAAATCTTCTACCGCATCAAATACGGGCTGCGCTTTGAGTACCATGCCAGCACCGCCACCATACGGATAGTCATCCACTGTTTTATGCTTATGATCCGAATACTCTCTAAAATTGACGACATTAAATGAGACAGCTTCTTTCTCCTGTGCTTTTTTTAAGATTGAGGAGTGAAGCACACCTTCAAACATTTCAGGGAAAAGCGTTAAAAAGTCGATTTTCATTCGTCAATGAGTCCTTCCATCAATTCAATGCGTATTGTTTTGGATGAGATATCAATCATTTTGACGACAGATGGTATATAAGGGATCAGTGCGTCTTTTTTGCCTTTTCGTTCTACTACCCAGACATCATTTGCCCCTGGCGTTAAAATCTCTTTGATTTGACCGATTCGCATCTCATGTTCATCGTATACATCACAGCCAATGATTTGGTGAAAATAAAATTCTCCTTCATCTAAAGTACCGAGATGTTCTTTTTCTACTTTTAAGATCGATTCTTTCAATTGCTCTGCTTCATTTAAAGAGCCGATTTCTTCAAACGTGAGCAAATCAAACTGCTTGTGCTGTCGATGTGATGCGACAGTGACTTTGATTGGCTCTGTTTGACCTTGTTTGAAAATATAAAGGACGCTCCCTTTTTTATAGCGCTCTTCTGGGAAATCGGTTTTTGACACGACACGCACTTCACCACGTACTCCGTGTGTGTTGACAATCTTTCCAACATTCAACCAATCTAGTTCCATGTTCTCTATCACCCCTGTCGTATTTCAACAATGATACCGTCTTTGACGACGATGACATTCCCTTGCATTTTGTCATCCCATGTATCACCGATTTTGATTTCAACGAGTGCATCCACTTCTGTTTCTTTCATTTCACTTCCAAGCGGCAAAATATGAAGTTGCTCCATTTGAAAATCTATTTGTTTGATTTTCTCTTGTCTTTTTTCAATAGCTTTTTGAAATTGAGGGATTGCCTCTTGTTGGTGTGGTTCTTTTTCATGCTTCTTTAATTGAAAATAGAGTTGATTGCATTCACGTTCTAATCTTTCTTTTTTCTCCAAAAAAGTCGTTAACAGTTTGTCCTTACTGCTTTCAGTTAATACTTGCATGACGGTGACATGTTGAATGATCTGCATCTTCCTTTTTTGTCCCCCTATCCGAAGGCATTTGTCCTCTACAGTATAACGAAAAATAGATTTAAACGTGTAAAAAAAGGGGAGGTGCTATGCCCTCTCCCTTTTTAGTCAGCAATCTCAAGTTGAACTTTCTTAGAAGACTCTGCACCTGCTGCAAAAATGACTGTTCGTATCGCTTTTGCTGTACGCCCCTGCTTTCCGATCACTTTTCCGGTATCTTTGGCATTGACAGACAGTGTGTAAATCACCTGCTCATCTTTTTCTAATGAAGATACGTGAATATCTTCGGGGAAATCAACAAGTGGCTCGACGATGGACACAATCAATTCTTCCAAGGACAGCTCATTCATTATTTGCTGTTTTTCGCGTTATGAAATTTTTCAAGAATTCCTTGGCTTGAGAATAGGGTACGAACTGTATCAGATGGTTTCGCACCATCTTGAAGCCATTTAAGCGCTAATTCTTCGTTGATCTTCACCTCAACTGGTGATACCACTGGGTTGTACGTTCCAACTACTTCGATGTAACGACCGTCACGTGGTGAACGAGAATCTGCTACTACAATACGATAGAAAGGTGATCTTTTTGATCCCATACGTTTTAAACGAATTTTTACTGCCATTTTACTAGCACCTCCGAAAATATTTCAACAAGATAGTATATTAACAATGATAAAAAGGTTTGTAAAGTGTTTTTTCTTAACAACGGTTTTATCATGTATAACCAATTACATAAATGGTAATTTAAAGCCTTTTTTCTTTCCTTTAGACATGTTGGTCATTTGCTTCATCATCTTTTTCATTTCGTCAAATTGCTTTAAAAGGCGATTGACTTCCTGGACAGATGTTCCGCTTCCTTTTGCAATCCGTTTTCTGCGGCTTGCATTGATGACCTCTGGCTGCTCTTTTTCCTTGGTTGTCATTGATTTAATGATCGCTTCGATATGATTGAGCTGCTTTTCATCCACCTGGACGTTTTTGAGCCCTTTCATTTTACCGGCTCCCGGCATCATTTGGATCAATTCATCAAGTGGACCCATATTACGGACTTGGCCAAGCTGCTCAAGGAAATCATCGAGCGTGAAGCTCATTGTCCGCATTTTTTGTTCAAGCTCTTTTGCCTTATCTTGGTCAACGTTTGCCTGTGCTTTTTCAATGAGTGTCAGCACATCTCCCATGCCAAGAATTCTTGATGCCATCCGCTCTGGATGGAAGGATTCAAGGGCATCAAGCTTTTCTCCTAGTGCAGCGAATTTAATCGGCGTATTTGTGACAGCTCGAATAGAAAGTGCCGCACCGCCTCGTGTATCACCGTCTAGTTTTGTTAGAACAACACCTGTCAAACCAAGCTGCTCGTTAAAGCTTTTCGCTACATTGACAGCATCTTGACCTGTCATTGAGTCAACAACAAGGAAAATTTCGTCTGGATTTGCTACTTCTTTTACTTTTTCAAGCTCATCCATCAATTCGTGATCGATATGAAGACGTCCTGCTGTATCTAAAATGACATAATCATAATGTTCTTCTTTTGCTTTTTCAATTGCCTGTTTGGCAATTTCAACAGGGCTTACTTGATCGCCTAATGAGAACACCGGCATATCAAGCTGTTTCCCAAGTGTTTGAAGCTGCTGAATCGCAGCTGGTCTGTAAATATCCGCAGCCACCATCATCGGCTGACGATTATGTTTTTTGCGAAGTAAATTGGCAAGCTTTCCAGTTGTGGTCGTTTTACCTGCCCCTTGAAGACCAACCATCATGATGACTGTTGGAGATTTTTTCGCCACAGCGATTTTACTCTCTTCCCCACCCATTAATTCAGTGAGTTCTTCTTTTACAACTTTAATGACCTGTTGTCCGGGGGTAAGGCTTTTCATAACCTCTTGCCCAACTGCTCGCTCGCTTACCTTTTTCACAAAGTCTTTGACCACTTTAAAATTGACGTCAGCTTCAAGAAGGGCAAGGCGTACCTCGCGCATCATTTCTTTTACATCTTGCTCTGACACTTTTCCTTTGCCGCGGATTTTTGAAATCGTCTGCTGCAGTCGGTCGGCTAATCCTTCAAATGCCATACTGTGCCGCCTCCTAATCTAATTTCTCAAGCGATTCAATTAAAGCTTCTGCTTCATCTTTTTTACCGGAATCAGCTAAAAGCTCTCTCATTTTTCCGAGAATGTCTTTACGCTCTTTAAATTTCTTAAACAAGAGCAGCTTTTCTTCATATTGTTCAAGCATCGCTTCAGTCCGTTTAATATTATCATAAACAGCCTGTCTTGATACTTCATATTCATCCGCAATTTCACCGAGGGAAAAATCGTCTAGGTAGTAAAGCGACATGTAGCTCTTTTGCTTTGCGGTCAACAACGATTGATAGAAGTCAAACAAATAGTTCATTCTCGTTGTTTTTTCAAGCGTCATGGGCTCTCTCCCCTTTGTTAAGTTCATTCCCTTTACATCAACTAAGTTTACACGGTTCTGATCTACGTGTCAAGTTTTTATCTTGTCAGTTCATCATATGCGTATGAATTAAAAAATGCCAGCAATTCAGCTGGCATTTGATTAGTCTTGGTTATCAATGACATCTGAGAATAAACCGTACACATACGATTCAGCATCGAATTGCTGAAGATCGTCGATTTTCTCACCTAAACCGACAAGTTTCACAGGAATGTTCAGCTCATTACGAATGGCTAGGACAATTCCGCCTTTTGCGGTGCCGTCAAGTTTTGTTAAGGCGATCCCCGTCACATTTGTTGCTTTAGAAAATTCTTTTGCTTGTGCCATAGCGTTTTGACCCGTTGTTGCATCAAGTGCTAGGAGGACTTCGTGCGGAGCATCTGGAATTTCCTTCTCAATCACTCTTTTGACCTTTTCCAGCTCTTTCATCAGGTTGACTTTGTTTTGAAGCCTTCCTGCTGTATCGCAAATGAGGACGTCGGCATTTTTCGCTTTGGCTGATTGAACGGCATCATAGATCACAGCCGCTGGATCAGAACCTGCCGTCTGTTTGACAACAGGGACACCAGAGCGCTCTCCCCATACTTCAAGTTGCTCAATGGCGCCAGCACGGAATGTATCACCTGCTGCTAAAATGACGGATTTTCCTTCATTTTTCAACTTATGCGCTAGCTTACCGATTGTGGTCGTTTTCCCAACACCATTTACGCCTACTAACAAAATGACATTTAAGCGTCCATCTTGTAGATTCAGCTCGGAGATTTGTTCCTCTCCGCTATGATAGATGTCGACAAGCTTTTCAGAGATGACGGATTGCACTTCGCTTGGATCTTGAATATTTCTAAGCTTCACTTCTTTTTTCAGCTCTTCAATTAGCTCCAAGACGGTTGTGAAACCAACATCAGCACCGATTAATACTTCCTCTAGTTCTTCAAAAAAGTCTTCATCCACCTTACGATAACGAGAAATCAATTCATTTACTCTCCCTTGGAATGAATTTCTCGTTTTTTCAAGCCCATCTTTAAACTTTTCTGATACTGTATCTGTTTGCTGCGTAAATTTTTCCTTTAATTTCTTAAAAAAGCTCATTAGTTCAAACCTCCTTTAGTTACTGGACAAGCTCTTTTGTCTCTTCTAATTTGACAGAGACAAGTTTGGATACACCTGATTCTTGCATCGTGATACCGTAAAGAACATCAGCTTCTTCCATTGTTCCTTTTCGGTGGGTGATGACAATGAACTGCGTTTCCTTGCTGTATTTCTTTAAGTATTGAGCGAAACGGAACACATTGGCTTCATCAAGTGCCGCTTCTACCTCGTCCAACACACAGAATGGGACAGGTCTGACTTTTAAAATAGAGAACAGTAAAGCAATCGCAGTCAAAGCTCTCTCTCCGCCTGAAAGCAAACTTAGGTTTTGCAATTTTTTACCCGGGGGCTGCGCAACAATATCAACGCCAGAGTTGAGCAAATCGTTTGGATCGGTCAACTTGAGGTCTGCTTTTCCTCCGCCGAATAATGCCTGGAAAACAGATTCAAAGTGTATGCGAATTTGAGAGAAAGTATCAGAGAAACGTTTTGTCATTTCTAGATCCATTTCATCGATCACTTGGAATAATGTATTTTTCGCTTCGGTCAGATCATTTCGTTGTTCTGTTAAGAACAGGTAACGTTCATTCACTCGTTCATATTCATCGATACTGCCTAAGTTCACAGTTCCAAGTTCTTCAATCGCAAGTTTGATGAGCTTCACTCGTTTTCTCGCTTCATCTGGCGTTAAGGTCAGATGATACATTTCTTTTGCTCCCTCAAACGAAAGCGCATATTCTTCGTTCAGATAAGCTATTAGGTTATCGAGTTCCACTTCCATTCGGCCAAGCTTGATCTCTTCATCTTTTAAGCTTGTCGTAAGCTGTTTATACAGACGCTTTTGTTCTTTGACTTCTCGTTCAGCAAATTCCAATGACTCCGAGAGGGCTAAACGCTGTTTGCGCCGCTCGGAAATAAGTGCTGTTGTTTTATGTTTATTTTGCTGTTTCTCCTTAGCAGCTTCTTCAAGTTGTTCTGCCCCGCTAGAACTAGAGGTCAATTCACTTGTTAAAAGAGACAGGTCTTCTTTTGTTTCAATCAGCGTTTTTTCAGCTTCTTCTAATTCAGCTGTTAAATGAGACAGCTTCTCTTGTTCATTCGCAAAAGATTGCTCTTTTTTTGCAAGTGAGATCTTCAATTCTGTCAGTGCGGCGGAAATGGCTTCTTTCGTTGAACTTTGCGTTTGTTTGCGCTTTGTCAATGTGTCTATTTCTTGATCAAGAGATGTTAGTTTTTCACCTATGGATCCTTCAAGTGTTAGCTGCTCTTTGTCCTTTTCTTCAAGTTCAGTTGAGCGATGCTGCAATTCTTCTTTTTCTTGATCGTACAACTCTAGATGGGAGTTGATGTTTTTTTCCGCTACTTGTAATTCGTACAGTTTGCCTTTGACGTCTTGTTGCTGTTCTCTTAGTGTTTCACCATGCTCACGCAACTCTTGTAATCGCGTCTGGGCTTGTGCAATTAATTGTTTTGTTTCTTTTGTTTCTTTTTCAAGAATTGTCGTCTTATCTTCCATTTCGACGAGCTGTTTAGTCAATGTTTCGATCTCTCGATTCCTTGAGAGGAGAGAATTGTTCTTTTTCTTCACTCCGCCTCCAGTCATCGAACCACCTGGGTTCACGACATCCCCATCAAGGGTCACGATACGATAGCGATGTCCGAGCATTTTCGCCAGCTCATTGGCGCCTTTTAGGTCTCTGACAATGAGGACTGTTCCAAGCAAATTCTGAATGACCTTTTGATATTTTACGTCAAAGGAAACAAGATCACTCGCTACGCCGATAAATGATTCATGATGACCTGCTGTTTGAACATCTCGGAACTGAATGGATCGTTCCTTGATCACGTTCATTGGCAAAAAGGTGGCACGTCCAAAGGAATGCTGCTTTAAGTAACCAATCGCTTGACGGGCTGCTGCTTCATTTTCGGTAACAACGTGCTGCGTCGCTGCCCCTAGTGCTATCTCAATGGCTGTCTCGTGCTGCTGATTTGTTTGAATGAGTTCTGCAATCGCTCCATGAATACCACCTAGTCGATCCTTTGCCTTTAAGACCTCTTTCACTCCTTGGAAAAAGCCTGCGAAGTCTTCTTGCATCGATTCGAGCATCTCTTTTTTTGATTTCGCTTGTTGTACATATTGATAAGCTTGGTAAAGAGCAGTTTCTTTTTTCTCGTATTGGCGATTCATTTGCTCAAGCTTCTGCTCTGCTTCTCTAAAACGCTTCACCTGTGCTAGGATCTCTTCTTCTATGTGCGAAAGCTGATGCTCTACTTCTGTTTTCTTGTCTTTGACAGCGACCCGTTCTTCGATATGCTTCTGGTTATTTTGCGTCAGGCGCTCTAGCTGCACAGCCGCTTGGCGCTGCTGTTCTTCTAATAATTTGCGTTCATTGCGGATAGACGCCTGTTCATTTAATAGATCAAAATAATCGCTCTTTAGCTGTTCTATTTGACCTTCCACATCTTCACTATGCAGAGAAAGCTGATGCTGACTTGTTTTGACTTCATCTTTTAGCTGCTTTACTTCTCTTTGGAGGCTGTCTCGTTTGGTTTTCTGCTGCACAATCTTTTCGTGTAACGAGGCTTGCTTTTCGGTTAGCCGGACAAGCGTGTCTTCCAATTGCCCTTGGTTGGCCGCCGCATTTTTTTTTCGTTCTTTTAGTACCTCTTTTTTCCCTTCAAGCTTTTCTAATTCTTCACTTGTGAAAAGCAAGACTTCTTGCAGGTCTTGAATCGATTCATCCAGCGCTTCTATTCGGTCTCTTGTCTCTTCAATTTTTGCTTCTTTTGCTTGGATGTCGGTTGATTGCTTCATTTCATCTTGTTTGAGGCGTTCGACAGTTTCGCCATGTGTTGTCCACTTTTCGTGTAACTCTTCAATATCATGGACGGTCAAAGCAATCTCTACGTGTTCTAGTTCCTCTTTCTTTTGCAAATAATCCTTTGCGATCGACGCCTGCATTTTTAAAGGTTCCACTTGATCTTCTAGTTCATGTAAAATATCTTCCACCCGATTTAAGTTGTCTTGGGTTTCAAATAATTTATTCTCGGCTTTTTTCTTTCTTGTTTTATATTTCAAGACACCTGCTGCTTCTTCAAAAATACTTCTTCTCTCTTCTGCCTTACTCGATAGAATTTCTTCTACCTTTCCTTGGCTGATAATGGAAAAGGCTTCTTTGCCGAGACCAGAGTCCATGAATAAGTCGATAATATCTTTTAATCGAACTGATTGATTGTTTATGAGAAATTCACTTTCTCCTGATCGATATACTCTTCTTGTCACACTGACCTCATGAAAATCGATCGGTAAAAAGTGATCTTCGTTATCTAGTGTTAAGGTCACTTCTGCCAAGTTAACTCTTTTTCTAGAGTCACTTCCTGCAAAAATGATGTCTTCCATTTTTCCACCGCGGAGACTTTTGGCAGATTGCTCTCCAAGTACCCAGCGGATGGCATCGGTAATGTTACTTTTTCCGCTTCCATTTGGTCCAACGACAGCTGTGACACCTTTGACAAAGTCCACGGTTACTCGCTGTGCGAACGATTTGAATCCTATCACGTCTAAGCGTTTGAGGAACATGAGAGTGATCCTCCTTATGTATTTAAAGTACTATCATTTTATCATATGAATCGTAAAAAAGATGATGGAAAAGAGAGTGAAATCCCCCTAGTGAATCAGGGGGATTTTATTGGCTCATATGATGTTTCTGTAATTTAGCAAGCGCTTCCTGCGCAGCATGTTGTTCTGCTTCTTTTTTGGATCGACCATTGCCAACGCCGAGTACATCTCCTCGAAGTGATACATTTGCTTCAAATTCACGGTTATGTGCAGGTCCTTTTTCATGCAAGATTCGGTATTCTAGCACACCTTTCCCGTCTCGCTGAACAAATTCTTGAAGCTGGCTTTTAAAATCCATGACATGTGAGAATGCCCCGTCATTAATTTTCGGGTACACGAATGCTTCTAGGAATTTTTCGACAGGCGTCAGCCCTTGATCTAAATAAAGGGCGCCTATAAACGCCTCAAATACGTCAGCTAATAAAGCAGGGCGCTTTCTGCCGCCGGTCATTTCTTCCCCTTTTCCTAAAAGAACAAGGTCTCCAAACGAGAGTTGATGCGCAAGAGACACGAGTGACGGTTCACAAACGATCGCCGCTCTCAGTTTTGTTAAATCACCTTCGCTCATCGCTGGATATTTTGCAAATAAGAATTGAGAGATGGTCAATTCTAAAACAGCATCTCCTAAAAATTCAAGTCTTTCATTGTCCTCGTATGGTTTTTTTCGATGTTCATTCACATAAGAGGAGTGTGTAAAGGCTTGATATAGAAGTTTTTCATTTTTAAAGTGTACTGAAATGCGCTGCTGGAATTCTCTGAATTGCTCTAGTTTTTTGCTCTGTTTCTGTTTATCTTTATAGTTTTTTGGCATAGCAACCTCCAGGTAGGCTTAATCGCCTTTAAGGATACTGATTGTATGGAGTCTCTCTTTCTACATGCAGGGAAACATTGCTCCCAGCATCTGAAAAAGGCTGACATTTGATCAGCTGAATGTGTTGAAACTGACATAAATTTTCAAAGTCCCGCCATAAAAGTAGACGGGACTTTGTTACGCTTATTGCTGGCTATTTATGTAGTTCACAGCGTCACCGACTGTTGCAATTTTTTCAGCATCTTCGTCAGAAATTTCCATGTCGAACTCATCTTCAAGTTCCATAACTAGCTCAACTACATCAAGGGAATCAGCGCCTAAATCTTCTTTAAATGAAGCTTCCATTTTCACGTCAGCCTCATCAACGCCAAGGCGGTCTACAATAATTTTTGTTACACGCTCTAATACGTCTGCCATTGCCTTTCACCTCCCCTCAAGTATTATAGTTGATTCGTTTTTAAAAAACTAGAGAAAACATAACGAAATTTTGATATTTCTTAGGACATGACCATTCCGCCATCCACTTGGATGGTTTGGCCTGTAATATAACCTGCTCCTTGTGAAGCCAAAAAGACAACGACGTTGCTAATATCTTCAGGTGCACCAAAGCGTGCGAGCGGGATTTGTTTCAGCATCTCTGTTTGTACATTCTCATCTAGCTTATCTGTCATATCTGTCGCGATGAAGCCTGGCGCTACCGCATTGACGGTAATATGACGGCTAGCGAGTTCTTTTGCAGTTGTTTTCGTTAAACCGATGACGCCAGCTTTTGCTGCCACATAGTTAGCTTGTCCAGGGTTTCCGCATACGCCGACAACTGATGCCACATTGATGATTCTGCCGCTGCGCTGTTTCATCATTTGGCGTGTCACTGCTTTTGTACAATGAAAGACACCCTTTAAGTTTATGTTAATGACATCATCCCATTCATGCTCTTTCATTCTCATGAGTAGGTTGTCTTTTGTAATTCCAGCATTATTCACGAGAATGTCGATAGAACCAAATGTATCAATGGCTTCTTTCATTAATGCCTGTACTTCTTCAGCATTAGAGACATCCGCTTTTACAGCAAAGGCCTTTTGACCAAGTGCTTTGATTTCATCAACCACTTCATTTGCTTTTGCTTCATTTCCTGAATAGTTCACCACAACGTTTGCCCCGTTTTTCGCTAAATCGATCGCGATGGAACGTCCAATTCCGCGTGATGCACCTGTAACAACGGCTGTTTGATTTGTGAGCATCAAGATTCCTCCTTCAATGTTTGAATGGCAGCTTCAATCGTTTCTAGATCTGAAATGGCAATCGTGGTTAAGCGGCGATTGACCTTTTTCACAAGACCCGAAAGCACTTTACCAGGACCAATTTCAATAAATGTGGTCACACCTAAATCAATCAGGCGTTCCACACTTTCTTCAAAACGAACAGGAGAATATAATTGTTCGATTAGTTTTGTCTCAATCTCTTCACGGGATGTGACGATGTCTGCTGTTACATTTGAAACAACAGGTATTTCAGCATCGTGAATAGCTAATTTTGATAGGACGTCTGTGAATTTTTCAGCAGCTGGTTTCATTAAAGCTGAATGGAAAGGCCCACTTACTTCAAGGGCAATCGCACGTTTTGCGCCTTTTTCTTTGGCTTTTTCTGATGCCAGTTCTACCCCTTTTGCAGTTCCAGAGATCACGATTTGACCTGGGCAGTTTAAGTTAGCCAGTTCTACAAGATGACCGCTTTCTGTTACGTCTTTTGTTACGTCTAAAAGCGTTTGGTGATCTAGTCCAAGGATGGCTGCCATTGCGCCTTCTCCTGCCGGCACTGCTTCATTCATTAATTCGCCGCGCTGTCTCACTGCATATACGGCATCTTTAAAGGAAAGCGCACCTGCTGCTACGAGTGCTGTGTATTCACCAAGGCTGTGTCCTGCTGCAAAATCTGCTTTGATTCCACTCTCTTCGAATTTCTTTAAAATGGCGATACTTGTTGTTAAAAGGGCTGGTTGCGCATTATATGTAAGTGTTAATTCCGCGGCATCTCCCTCAAAAATCATCGAAGATAGATCAATACCTAGCGTGTGATCGGCTTCTTCAAAAACGGCTTTAGAGGCCGCTTCTTGGTCAAATAAATCTTTACCCATACCAATCTTTTGAGAGCCTTGGCCAGGGAATAAAAACGCGATTTTACTCATGCTGCTATACCTCCATTAAGACTCATTCGTGTTTTCTTTTTGGACCTCTTGCTGAATGATGGCTGACACGTCTTTTTCAACGATGTCGCGCGCCTGACGAATTGCATGGAAAATCGCATGTTCATCAGAGGAACCGTGCGCTTTAATGACAGGTGCTTTTAAACCAAATAAAGCAGCACCACCATATTCGGAGTAATCCATTTTCGCTTTCATTTGCATCAACTTCGGCTTCATCATGCCTGCTGCAATTTTCGCTGTAAAGCTTGATGTTAACGTTTCTTTTAGCATTTTGAAGACAGAAAGGGCTGTGCCTTCGATTGTTTTGAGGGCGATATTTCCAGTGAAACCATCTGTTACAACGACATCAGCTACCCCTTCTAAAAGGTCACGGGCTTCCACATTTCCTACGAAATTTAGGTCCGATGCTTTTAATAATTCAAAGGTTTTCTTTGTTAAATCATTGCCTTTTTTATCTTCGGTCCCGACATTTAAAAGTCCAACACGCGGTTGGCTCTTCGGGAAGACACGCTCTGCATAAATGGAGCCCATCATGGCATATTGCACAAGGTGTTCAGGTTTTGCATCGACGTTTGCACCAACATCTAGTAATAGAAATCCACTTCCATCAAGTGTCGGTAAAGTTGGTGCGAGCGCTGGTCTGTCAATTCCATCGATTCTGCCAACGATGAACAGTCCAGCCGTCATAAGTGCTCCTGTATTTCCTGCCGAAATGCAGGCATCGGCTCTTCCTTCGGATACTTCTTGTGCCATTTTCACCATAGATGATTCCTTTTTACGTCTCACTGCACGTACTGGCTCATCTGTCGGTTCAATGACTTCTTTTGCGTCTAATATCGTGATGCGTTCATCATTTGTTATGTATGGTTTGATTTTGTCTTCATCACCGACAAGGGTTATGTCGATATCCGAAAATGCCGCTAAGCTTTTTTGCACACCGTCAATAATGGCTTTAGGGGCATGATCTCCCCCCATTGCATCGACTGCAATTCTCATGTTATGTGCCACCTTTTACTTTTGTTTTGAACGATACATGACGAAGTCACCTGAAAAGACAACTTCCTCACCCACATAGCTGTTCACTTCAACTACGGTTCTCCCTTTTTCTTTATCGTGTGAGGTCACTTTGGCTTTTGAGACAACTCTCTCGCCTTGTTTGACCTGCCTTGTAAATTTGATATTCGCTTTTGCTGTCAAAGCAAGTTCATCGTCTATGACGGCAACTGCTAGCGAATTCGCCTGGGCAAAGAGATGATGCCCTCTGGCAATTTGGTTACGACTAAACACATGTTCTTTTCTCACTTCGAAAATGGAAATGGCTTGATCATCGAGCTCTACATCGATCATTTCTCCAATCACTTCATCCAACGGAAGTGATTTGACTTCATCCTCTAATGTCTTTTCGGCAACATGCTTAATTCTTTCGCGCAATTCAGGGATTGATAGCTCTAAACGGTCAAGACGAACCGTTTGAATGCTTACACCGAATTTACTTGCCAATTCTTCATCAGTAATGAACGGAGTTGAGCTGATCGTTTGCTGGAGAAGCCTTTGACGTTCTTTTTTATTAAGTTTCATATGCAGACACCATCCGTACATTTATGACTAGGTACTAATAGTAGTATATAATCTCATCCGTGATAAATCAATCCTTGTTTCAAAAAGACAAGAAAATTTCCCCAACTCTTGATCAGCTTAATTTTTCTCCGCCAAGTACGCCACTATCGACTAGTGTTTGTCTTAAGGCTTTGTATTCTGGCTCTTTCCAAAAAGCATCAGATTGGACAAGGTCTGCTGCGTCTTGTCTTGCTGTTTCAAGCGCCCTGTAATCATGGACCATATCCGCTACTTTAAATTCAGGCATTCCACTTTGTTTTTTACCAAAGAAATCACCGGGTCCTCTTAGTTCTAAGTCCTTTTCAGACAGTTCAAAGCCATCGGTTGTTTCAGACATGATTCTCATTCGCTCTTTGCCTGTCTCTGATTTCGGATCCGCCATTAAAATACAAAATGATTGGTGCTCCCCGCGTCCAACCCGGCCTCGCAGCTGATGAAGCTGAGACAACCCGAAGCGGTCTGCATCATAAATCACCATGATCGTGGCATTCGGTACGTTTACCCCTACTTCAACCACCGTGGTTGAAACGAGAATTTGCACTTCATTTGCGGTAAAGTCTCTCATCACCTGATCTTTTTCATCACTGGCGAGTTTACCGTGCATTAAGCCAATCGACCACTTTCCGCGATACGCCTCTGTGAGCATCTGATGAACATCAATTGCATTTTGAACATCTAGTTTGTCTGACTCTTCTATGAGTGGACAAATGATATAAGCTTGCCGACCCTTTCTCAGCTCTTTATCTACAAAAGCAAGAATCCTGTCGAGCATGTCATGCTTGACCCAATACGTTTCGATTTGTTTTCGGCCAGCTGGTAATTCATCAATGACTGACACATCCATCTCTCCAAACACTGTAATCGCAAGTGTCCTTGGAATAGGAGTGGCTGTCATAAACAAAACATCTGGGTCTTGTCCTTTACTTCTTAGTTTCTTCCGTTGTTCAACGCCAAACCGGTGCTGTTCATCTGTAATGACAAGTCCGAGCTTGTGGAATTCGACTTCGTCTTGAATAAGTGCATGCGTCCCAACTAACACATCAATCTCGCCCTCTTTCAGGCGTTCCAGTAATTCTCTACGGCGCTTCCCTTTCACAGAACTAGTCAATAGGGCGATGTTCAATCCCCATTGTTCAAAGAGCTGGTAAAGAGAATCAGCGTGTTGTTCTGCTAAAATTTCAGTCGGCACCATAAGCGCCCCTTGATAACCAGACAGATGAGCGGCATAAAGCGCAATCGCTGCAACAGCGGTTTTACCCGATCCAACATCTCCTTGGAGCAGTCGATTCATTCGATAAGGGGATGCCATATCTGACATAATTTCATCAAGGACTCTTGATTGCGCTTTTGTTAGCGGAAAGGGCAAGCTATGAACGAATTCAAACACGGACTCTTTTGAGAACGGATGCTGAATGCCCGATGTTTTTTCCCGTTCTTTCTTTCTGATGGCTTGCATCTTCAGTTGAAAGATAAGAAATTCTTCGTACACAAAACGGCGTCTTGCTTGTTTGAGTGAGTCTCTTGTTTCAGGAAGATGAATTGTTTGCAATGCTTCTTGATAGGACATCAATTTGTAGGCAGATACAAGCTGTTTCGGCAGTGGGTCTTCGGCCTTGTCTACGTAAAGCGTGAGGGCTTGTTTGACAAATCGCCTCATCATTTTCACCGTCACATTTTCTTTCACAGAGTAGACGGGTTCTATGCTGCCATCTTGTTCGTGCGTTCCTTTTTTAAATTCTTGCACCATGATGGATTGGCGATTTTTATCCCATTTGCCTGTGACTGATACTGTGTCGCCTAACGTTAAGCTTTTCTTTAAGTATGGACGGTTGAAACAGATGGCTGTAATGAGAAAACGCCCGACAAGCAGCCTGAATGTCAGCCTGCTTCGTTTCTTTCCATAATAGGTGAGGACAGGCTCACTGTGCACTTTTCCTTCAACTGTTACACGTTCGTCATGTTTCACTTCCTCTAGGTTGCGAAGCTCATAATCATCGTATCGATAAGGGAAGTAGCCGAGTAAATCGGCTACTGTATGGATCCCAAGTTCATGAAGTATTTTTTCTGTTTCGGCTCCAATCCCTTTGAGGACAGAGACATTATCTTGCAGGTTCTGTATCACGAGATGAGGTCACACCTCCGAAAATCTTCTTTTCAAGCTCTCTTGCCGTCGGTGTTGCGGCGAGTCCACCTTGCGCTGTCTCACGAAGTGCAGTTGGCATCGTTTGACCAATTTTATACATGGCATCAATCACCTCATCACATGGGATACGACTTGTAATCCCCGCGAGTGCCATGTCTGCTGCAATCATTGCATTAGAGGCGCCCATTGCATTTCGCTTCACACATGGCACTTCAACAAGTCCGGCAACTGGATCACAAACAAGTCCAAGCATATTTTTCAGTGTAATGGCCATTGCTTCGGCGGACTGTTGGGGCGTGCCACCTGCCATTTCTACGATGGCGGCGGCTGCCATTCCTGATGCCGAACCTACCTCTGCCTGACAGCCACCTGCTGCACCAGAGATACTAGCATTATTGGCGACCACAAAACCAAATGCACCCGAAGTGAATAAGAATCTCACCATCTGTTCTTTTGTTGGCTTTAATGTATCTTTTACTGCAAATAACGTACCTGGTACAACTCCTGCTGATCCTGCAGTAGGTGTCGCACAGATTGTGCCCATCGCTGCATTCACTTCATTTGTTGCAACTGCCTTACTCACAGCATCTAAAATGGCGTGTCCAGACAATGTTTTGCCTGATGCGATATATGCTTGGAGTTTCACTGCATCTCCGCCGGTTAAACCTGATAATGATTTGACACCTTTCAGACCATTTTCAATCGCCTGCTCCATTACTTCTAGGTTACGAAACATTTGCGAGAAAATCTCTTCGCGTGATTTTCCTGTCACTTCCATCTCTTGGGTAATCATAATTTCTGAAATGGAGGTGTTTCGTTCTTCTGTTAGCTGCACGAGTTCCTTTACGTTTTTAAACATCATACAAAACCTCCTTGTTGTTAATCTGCAATTTGTGTGACTTGAATAATGTTAGGCAGCGTTTCAAGCTCTGTGAGAACTGCAGGATCAATATTTTGATCCACTTCAATGGTCATCAGTGCCTCTTGGCCGATTTCTTTACGCGCCACTTCCATATGGCCGATATTGATTGCAAATTTCGCCAATACATTGGCGACTGCGGCAATCGTGCCGTACCGGTCATTGTGAACCACAAGAATGGCAGGGTGATTTCCTGATAGGCGAAGTTCAAAGCCATTTAATTCTGTGATTTCTATTTTGCCTCCACCAATGGAGATCCCGATTAATTCCAGCTTTCCATTCGCATCAGAAATCTCTACTTTTGCTGTGTTAGGATGTGCAGGTACTGCATCCTCTTCTATAAACTCAATGTCCATTTCTTTGCTTTTTGCAATATCAATGGCTGTTTTAATTCGTTCGTCAAATGTATCAAAGTCAAGAACACCGCCTATGATGGCGACATCTGTTCCGTGTCCTTTATACGTATCTTTAAAAGAACCATAAAATGAAACGATAATCCGTTTCGGCTCTCTTCCAAATAAGCTGCGAGCCACTCTCCCTATACGAGCCGCACCCGCTGTGTGCGAACTAGATGGACCAATCATCACAGGCCCAATAATATCAAACACACTTCTAAATTTCATAGGTCTTCCCCTCTCATAACCACTCACGTATTGGTTTGTTTCTTCCTTTAGACTAATGGATTCATGCGTTTCCCGCAACTCATTTCACTGATGATCCCTTTGTAAAAAAATGCAAAAGAAGAAGAAGGGCGTATTCTGCCCTTCTTTCATTATTCAACAGCCAAAATATAGGAATAGAGCGGCTGTTGACCGTCGTGAATTTCTATTTCAACGTCTTCAAACGATTCTTCGATAAATGCTTCTAACGCTTTCATCTCTTCAGATGATGCGTCTTCCCCTTTAATGATCGTGACAATCTCATCATCTTCAGTCACCATGTGGGTTAAGAGCTGTTTTGCTGCATCTAATTGATTCTTAGCGGTTAAAGTAATTTTACCATTGAATAGACCCATATAGTCCCCTTTGGCAATGTCGATCCCATCAATTTGAGTATCTCTCACTGCAAAGGTGATTTGTCCACTTTTCACATGGTCAATCGCTTCTAGCATCGCTGTTTCATTGTCTTCATTTGAAGCTGTTTCGTTTAGGGAAAGAAGTGCGGACATGCCTTGAGGAACGGTCTTCGTTGGAATCACTACGACCTCACGACTTGAGACAGTTGCCGCCTGTTTAGCTGCCATGACAATATTAGAATTATTAGGTAAGATAAAGACGGTTTCGGCATGTATGCTTTCAATAGCTTTGACAATGTCTTCTGTGCTCGGATTCATCGTTTGTCCACCTTCAATCACGACGGAAGCCCCGATACTTTTAAACAAGTCAGCAATTCCTTCTCCCATTGCGACACTGACTACACCAAAACGCTGTTTTTCAGCAACAGGTGTTGCTGGTGCAGACGATTGATCTCTTTCTTCACTGACGATCGAGCTGTGTTGCTCTCTCATATTTTCTATTTTCATATTGATCAAGCTACCGTAGCGCTGTGCATATGATAATACGACGCCTGGCTGTTCTGCATGAATATGAACCTTCGCTAATGTCTCATCAGATACCACAAGAAGGGAATCTCCGAATTCGCTAAGTTCTTCTCTAAATGCATTTTCATCAAAAGTTTGTTTATCCTCTTCGAATTTCACCATAAATTCTGTACAATAGCCAAATTCAATATCTTCTGTGTTCATATGGCTTTGTGCACTTTTATGATGCTCTGCACTCACAAGTTCTTTTAATGTTGGCAAAGAAGCTGCTTGAGGAAGCTCCTCTCCTTTTAAAGAGGCGAGAAAACCTTCATAAACGCAAAGAAGTCCTTTCCCTCCACTATCTACAACGCCTACTTCTTTTAATACAGGAAGTAAATCTGGTGTACGATCAAGGGATGCTCTTGCTTCATCAATCGTTAATTCGAGAACACGATCGATTTGATCTTCTGTCGCTGACACAGCAACCGCTTTCTTTGCTGCATCTTTTGCAACCGTTAAGATGGTCCCTTCAATCGGTTTCATCACGGCTTTATATGCTGTATCAACACCTGCCTGTAAGGCAAGGGCAAATTCTTTAGCATCAATCGTTGCTTTTTGTTCGATGTGTTTACTGAACCCTCTAAAGAGCTGTGACAGGATCACACCTGAGTTTCCTCTGGCCCCCATCAATAGTCCCTTTGAAAGAGCGATACCGACCTTACCAATATGATCAGTATTTGTTTCTTCAACTGCTTTAGCCCCTGAAGTCATCGACAAATTCATATTTGTTCCCGTGTCTCCGTCTGGCACTGGAAAAACATTTAACGCATCCACAATTTGTGCGTTTTGAGAAAGATGGTGTGCACCTGCAAGAATCATTTTTGCAAAAGCGTAGCCATCAAGATTTCTAATAGACAATATATTTCCTCCTTACTACGGGTTCGTAACTTTTACTCCTTGTACATAAATGTTGACTGAGTCAACAGAAAGTCCAATCGTATGATGAATCGTATACTTGACTTTCGTTTGAACGTTATGTGCGACTTCTGATATTTTTGTACCGTAGCTGACGATGATGTACATGTCAATGTGAATCCGGTCTTCTTTTTGACGCACAAGAACACCCCGGCTGAAGTTCTCTTTGCGGAGAATATCTGTCAAGCCGTCCTTTATTTGATTTTTGGACGCCATGCCAACAACACCATAACAATCGATTGCAGCGCCCCCTGCCACCATTGCAATGACTTCATTTGATATATCAATCTGTCCGTATTTCGTTCTAAGTTCTATGGACATATTGGTTCCCCCTTTTTGAGAAATTGCCCTGAGTTATCACTATTTTACTATAAGACCCTTCTTTTTAAAAGAAATCATTCAATCCGACCCAATCCTACTTATACTATAGCCTCGATTTTTTATCAAGATGTCAAGGTATTTTTCTTGAAAGAGGCGCAAACAATCCTTGCAAACCCCATTAAGCTGTGGTAAATTATTAAAGTATCTTGAGGCATCTCTAAGTACGTACATGATTTGTAAGATGATGTTTTCGCAGTTAGGAGGGAAACAAATGGCACGTAAATGCGTTATTACAGGCAGAAAAACAAAAGCTGGGAACACTCGTTCTCACGCAATGAACTCTTCAAAACGTACATGGGGCGCGAACCTTCAAAAAGTTCGTATTCTAGTGGACGGCAAGCCTAAAAGAGTATATGTATCAGCTCGAGCTTTGAAATCTGGTAAAGTTGAGCGTGTATAAGCAAGAGTAAACGCCTGCTACAATGAAACTGTAGCAGGCGTTTTTATGTGGAAATAAAGGAGATTACTCATTAATCTTTTTTAAATGAACCAAGCATCGCACGGACAATGCCGCCAAGAAATCTAGGCAGTTTGATGGTATAAAATTTCATTTTGTCCCCCTCCTAAAAGTACCGCTTGCAGCACAATTGAGCTTAATCAGCCATCCACAATTCATAGGTTGGTCAATCTTTGCTTCTTACCATTATTAATATGCCTTCATCAAAAGAAAAAGTACCATTTGAGTGGATGAGTTCGTTACTAATACATAGTGTAGACCCAGGCTCAATATGACAATTTTTCAGAGGATATTTGAATCCTTCTAATGTGAGCTTTTCAACAGGTGCACCAAAGGGCAAGAACGACACATATTTTTTGTCTAGATCCTGCATGACTTTATAGGAACCAGGACCATACATTTGAATGATATTTTGTTTGTCTACGAGGCTGATGGGCTGTTTGTGCTGAATGCCTTTGAATAGCAGTTGAACATTCCCTAAGAAATGATCGGCTCTTCCGCCTGTAATGCCGTAAATTCGAATATGCTCAGGCCGCTGGCGTAATGCCCAATTAAGCGCAAGCTCTAGATCGGTTTCATCCTTTTCCGCCTGAAATACGTTAAGGGCGGGTAATCGCTTTTTCAGCTCGCGTAACTCCTCATCTGTCACACTATCAAAATCACCGAATGCTCTAGCAGGCACAATCCCGTTTTCTAGCAAAAAGACCGTTCCGCGGTCAACCCCTACCCAGCAAATGTCATCCTTTGCCGCTTCATGCTCAAGGGGCGGGATGTATTCAAAAGGACCGCCTGCTATGATATGTATATGCATGATGTACGCTCCTTTCCATGTAAAAAGAACCAAAGCTCTCGACTTTGGTTCTTCTGTCTTTACGCTTCTCGAATCGCCTGAATGGCTGCCGCGCGATTTTCTTTTCCGTATACAGCGGAACCCGCCACAAGTAAATTCGCGCCTGCCTCTTTACAGAGCTTCGCTGTTTCTACATTGACACCGCCGTCAATCTCAATGAGTAAGTCGGTTAATCCCTTTTGCTCGCTGAGCGCTTTGACCTCTTTTACCTTTTCGAGTACTGACGAAATAAATGCCTGTCCACCAAAACCAGGGTTCACTGTCATGAATAAGACAAGGTCTACTTCGTCTAATACATGCACTATTTGTGAGACAGGGGTGTGCGGGTTCAGTACAATCCCCGCTTTGACGCCTTGTTCTTTGATATGTTGTATGGTGCGGTGCAAGTGCGGGCACGCTTCAACATGAACAGAGATGATATCAGCACCCGCTTTTGCGAATGCAGGGATATATCGATCAGGCTGTTCAATCATTAAATGAACATCTAGCGGAAGACGTGTATGAGGTCTAATCGCTTCCACGACATTCGGTCCAAATGTCATATTCGGAACGAAATGACCGTCCATGACATCAATATGGATATAATCCGCTCCACCTTGATCGACATCACGAATGTCTTTCTCTAAGTTGGCAAAATCCGCTGATAAAATTGAAGGGGCTATATATACCATCATTTAGTACCTCGGCTTTCTCTCTTTGATTTCAGTTAAAAACTCTAAATAATGCTGATAACGAAATGCTCTGATTTGCTCATTCTCAACTGCTCTTTTTACTGCACATCCAGGCTCTTTCACATGCAAACAGCCTCTAAATTTACAATCCGCACTCCGCTCTCTGATGTCTAAAAAATACAGGCCTACATCTTCTGATTCGATTCCAGTGAATTCAAGTGAGCTAAAGCCCGGTGTATCCGCAATAAGACCTTGTGCTGTATGAATGAGTTCAACATGTCTTGTTGTATGTTTCCCCCTGCCAAGGTGAGATGAAATATTATTTGTTTTCAACGCCAAATCAGGGCTCATCGCATTTAAGAGCGATGACTTACCTACACCTGATTGACCTGCAAATACGGTTATTTTATGGTGAAAATGCGGCATCAGTTTTTCAATACCTTCACGCTCATTGGTTGAAGTTAAGTGAACGTCATATCCAATTTGGCGATAGTCGTCTGCATAGGCTTGAATTGTTTCGCGCTCTTGATCCGTTTTGAGTAAATCCATTTTCGTTATACAAATAATCGGTTTGATGTGATTGGCTTCGACAAGTACGAGAAATCTGTCTAATAGCGATGTACTAAAGCTTGGTTCTGTGGCTGAGAAAACAAGCACTGCTTGATCCACATTACTGATTGGCGGACGCACAAGTTCGTTTGTCCGCTCTTTCACTTCTAGTACATAGCCTTCTTTATCATTATCTGCTTGATAAACGACATAGTCCCCAACAAGAGGTGTCACCTTGTTTTTTCGAAAAATACCTCTCGCTCTGCATTGTATCACTTTCCCGTTTTCTTCAGACTCATCCAGTACATAATAAAATCCGCTTAACGCTTTGATAATTTTGCCCTCAGGCATAAAGTCCCTCCTTTATTCGTCATCAGGGTATTTGATCGTTTTGGAGCTCACAACTTTATCATCTACCGTTACCTGATAGTATCCTTTTTGACCTGGTTCAATTTTAAATTGAATGGTTCGTTCTGTTGGCGCAGTAATTTTAAAGGTTTCATATGAATCAGAAATGCTATGCTCTGCATCGTCAATGGAGATTTGGACATTCATTTCCTGTCCTTCCGCTGATGGTTCATATGGAATCTCAATCTTTTCCGTCACCGTTTTGGCCGGCTTTTCTTTTGGGCCAAGTGAGAACGTAATCTTGATCGTATCGCCCTGTTTTACAGCGGTACCAGCACCTGGTTCCTGCTTCATCACTTCACCTTTTGGCACATCGTCCGAATATGCTTCTTTTTCATCAAGCTTGAGTCCGTTGTCCTCTAAGTAGTTGGATGCTGCCTGTTTACTATACGTTGTTAAATCTCGCAATGTAATATCGGCAGGGCCTATGCTGACTGTCAGCGTGACTTCTTCATCTGCTGCGACAAGCTCTGTACCCGCTGAAGGCTCTTGATCCATGACAATCCCTGGTTCGGTGTCTTGATCATTTACTTCCTCCACTACGACTTGTTTAAACCCTTTTTTCTCTAATATTTCTTTTGCTTTCTCGATCTTTTCACCTATAACATCAGGTAATTCAGTCTTTTCTTTACCTGTACTTTGATAAAGCTGAATCTCTGTTCCTTCTTTTACCTTTGTGCCGATTTTTGGATCTGTTTTCACAACAAGTCCTTTTTCAATTTCTTCATCTGCAATATCAATTGGATCAGAGGCGACAGTAAATCCGGCATTTTTCAGCGTGTCTTCTGCTTTATCAACCGTCATGTTAGACACATCGATGACTTCAATATCTTTCGGGAAGAGGAAGCCTGGAAACACAGTAATGGCTAAAATCGTTGCAGCTGTCAGGATAAATAGGACGGTCGCTACGATCCAAGGCCATTTTTTTCGCTTCTTTTTCGTTTGTTGTTTGTCTTTTTTCTTCGGCTTTTGGGCTGGATGGACGTCGTTTTTATCATGATCTTGACCTACTTGATCATCGTGAATAATCGGGATGGCTTTCGTTGCTTCATGGTCTTCTTCAATGACAAATCGCTTTTCTTTCAGCCTTGCAGGGTCGAAGGCTGTTTTTAGCTCTTTTTGCATTTCAGATGCATCTTCATAACGATAAAATGGATCTTTCGCCATTGATTTCAAAATGATGTTCTCCACGCTTTGCGGAACAGAAGGATTCCACCTTCTCACAGAGGGTGGCTCTGACTGCAGATGCTTTAGTGCCACACTGACTGCTGATTCGCCTTCAAAAGGCATGCGTCCTGAAATGAGTTCATACAGCACAATACCAAGTGAATAGATATCTGATTTTTTCGTTGCTAGACCTCCGCGTGCTTGTTCTGGTGACAAGTAGTGCACGGAGCCTAATACAGAATTTGTATGAGTGATGGTCGCTGAGCTAAGTGCGATGGCAATCCCAAAATCAGTGACTTTGATATTTCCCATATGGTCAATTAATATATTGTGAGGCTTAATGTCTCGATGGACGAGCTGTTTGGCATGGGCTTCTTCCATTGCCGCGACGACTTGTTCCATGATCCGAACGGCTTCCTTTGGGTGAAGCGGACCGTTGGCATTTATGTATTCCTTTAGCGTCATCCCCTCGACATATTCCATGACAATATAATAAATATCATCTTCTTCTCCTACATCGTAGATACTGACAATATTTGAATGATCTAAACTTGCTGCTGATTGTGCTTCTCGTCTAAATCGTCTAATAAAATCATCATCACTTGCAAAATCAAACCGCAAAATTTTAATCGCTACTTCGCGATCTAGGATCATATCCTCCGCTAAATACACATTCGCCATACCGCCTCCGCCGATGACACGAAGAATCTGATAACGGCCGCTGATCCTTTTTCCGATCAACACTTGCTGTCACCCTCCTCTGTTTGGGAGGAGATTTCTAACAGTACTGCTGTAATGTTATCTTCACCGCCATTGTCATTCGCTGTTTGAATGAGCTCTGTTACTTTTTCATCAGGTGGAGTCGTTTGCATTAATATATGAGTGATCTTCTCTTCTTCTACTTTATTTGACAACCCATCTGAGCAAAGTAAAATTTGATCCCCTGGATCCACTTCAAACGTGCGTGCGTCGATTTGAACATGTTGATCAGTTCCTAACGCTTTGGTGAGGACATTCTTTCTTGGATGATACTCCGCATCCGCTTTTGAGATCTCACCCGTTTTCACAAGCTCATTCACTAGGGAGTGGTCGTCTGTTAATTGAGTCAGTGCACCTTCTCTTAGTAAATAGCAACGACTATCCCCAATATGGGCAATTGTGACCGTTTGCAAATGAACGAGCGCACAAACAATGGTCGTGCCCATTCCTTGGCACTCCTCATTGTCTCTCGCATGTTCATATACTTGTTCATTAATTTCACTAATTTTAGAGATTAACCAACTTTCTTGATCAGCTGGTTTATTTGGAATTGAAGATGATTCTTCCCAGTATTCTTTTAAAGATGAGACAGCCATCTTACTGGCTACATCACCAGCAAGATGACCTCCCATTCCATCTGCTACAACAGCTAGACATGTGTCTTCTTTTGCATGAAAAATACCTGCATCATCTTCATTATGCTGACGGACTTTTCCTGTATCTGTTTGAAAAGCTGTCCTCATCAACATTCGTCACCTCGTCTCTTCCTGACGCTCCTTCGCTCTCAGCTGACCGCAAGCAGCATCAATATCATGGCCTTGCTCTCGTCTAATCGTTACGTTTACGCCTCGTCCTTTTAACGTTTTTTCAAAAAGGAAGATTTGTTCTTTTGGTGTTCTTACATAATCTCTCTCCGGTACGTAGTTTACCGGTATCAAGTTCACGTGACATTTGATTCCTTTGAGTAAATCTGCAAGCTCTTCAGCGTGATGTACTTGGTCATTGACCCCGCCAAACAGACCGTATTCAAAGCTAACACGTCTGCCTGTTTTTTGAATGTAGTATTCAATGGCCTCCATTAGTTTTGGCAGCTGATATGCTTTGTTGATCGGCATCAGGCGGCTTCTAATGTCTGTATTTGGTGCGTGCAAAGAAACGGCAAAGTTAATTTGCATTTGCTCATCAGCGAATTGATAGATCTTCGGAATAATGCCGCTTGTTGAAACGGTAATATGGCGCGCCCCAATATTTAATCCGTTGTCATGGTTAATAATTTTGAGGAAAGCAAGCATTTCTTCAAAATTATCAAATGGTTCACCAATTCCCATGATGACAACCGAGCTGACTCGTTCTTCTGTTTCATCAAGTGCCTGCTGCACCTTTAATACTTGTGCAACAATTTCGCCTGCTTCAAGATTTCGTTTAAGCCCGCCAAGTGTAGATGCGCAGAATGTACAGCCAATTCTACAGCCGACTTGTGTTGTGACACAGACGGAGTTCCCGTATTCGTGACGCATGAGAACTGTTTCAATTGTATAGCCATCGTGTAATTCAAATAAAAACTTGATCGTCCCATCTTGAGATGTTTGTTTGATCACTGTTTTTAATGTTGTAATTGTAAATTGAGCCTTTAGTTTTTCTCGTAAATCCTTTGACAGGTTAGACATTTGCTCAAAGGAAGTCACACGTTTTTCATAAAGCCATTCGAAAATTTGCGCGGCACGGAACGGCTTCTCCCCTTGATCCTTTAACCATGATTTTAGTTCGTGAAGCTCGAATGAGTAAATCGAGGGCATGTCTGTTTTCAGTTCTTTTCTCACTTTTTGTGCTGTCATTTTTTTATCCCTTCTTTCTCATGCTGCAAATAAAGAAACCATCTGTTCCGAAATAATGAGGAAGAATTTGTACGCTTCCCTTTTGAACAAACGGAGCAACCTGCTCAGGCAGCCGTTCATTTAGAGATAGATCGGGTTCGAAGTCTTGGTGTTCTTGTAAAAACGCATGAATCACTTGTTGATTTTCTTGTGGGTCCATTGTACATGTACTATATACAAGGGTTCCGCCCGGCTTTAGAAGCGGGGCTGTTTCGTGTAAAATGGCTTGCTGAATTTGCGCCAGCCTTGCTGAATCTTCTTGAGACTTTGTATACTTCATATCGGGTTTTCTTCTAATCACGCCAAAGCCTGTACACGGGGCATCAATAAGAATACGGTCAAACGACGATTCACGATAGTGTTCAATCGCTTTTCTAGCATCTAGTGCCTTTGCTTCTATTTGAGTGAGATTTAGTCGCTTTGCCGCTTGTTTGATGAGCTTCACTTTGTGTTCATGCAAATCTAGTGAAACGATTTTCCCCTCATCGTTCATTCGCTCTGCGATATGTGTGGATTTACCACCAGGTGCTGCACAGGCATCGAGCACCATTTCGCCGGGCTGAGGGTCAAGCGCTCTTGCGACAAGCATCGAACTTTCATCTTGAATGGTCACATAACCTTCTTGAAAAGAGGATGTCGATACAATTGACCCTTTCATCAGCTTAAGCGCGTCCTCAGACAGATCGCCAAGTTCTGTTTCAATCCCTGAATCCATCAATTGATTTTGTAAGGTAGCGCGATCTGTTTTCATTTGATTGACACGAAGGGTTTGCTTTGGCGGTACTAAATGAATGCGGCAAATGCCATCTGCCGCTTCAAAGCCATAAGCTTGAACCCATTCTTTTACAAGCCATAATGGATGGCTCGTCTCAACAGAGAGTCGCTCAACCGGATCTTTGATCGCATCAAATGAGGGAACGCCCTCTCTTTGCACAGAGCGAAGGACCCCATTCACAAGAGAAGAAATGCCTTTATGTCCACGTTTTTTCGTTAGTTCGACTGCTTCATGGATAGCCGCACGATCTGGAATTTTTTCAAGGTAGACCATTTGATATAAAGACATTCTTAAAAGCTGCATAACCCACGGGGCTACCTTTTGCGGTTTTTTCACAAAAGGCGCTAGCATATAGTCCAGTGCCAGCTTATTTTGCAGGGTCCCATACACAAGTTCCGTTAACAGTGGTTTGTCCTGATCTGCCAGTTCTTTATCCTTCATGACTGACTGCAAGAGCAGATTACTGTAAGCTTGGTTTTGTTCAAGTTTGATTAAAGCGTCTAACGCTACTTCTCTTACATTACTTTTCTTCATTTATTTGTCCTAATTTCTGTCCGATTTCGATGTTTGCACCTCTTAAGAAGTCTTCACCGCTCATTTTTTTCTTTCCAGCCGGTTGTACACTTGTTAATAAAAGGCCTTGCTGATTTCCAGTTCCAATGACTGGACCTTCTGTTTGAAGCTCAATCACTTTTCCAGGCTCTTCTTGGTCATGAAGTGACACTTTTTTTGCTTCCCATACTTTTAAATTGGCGCCATTCCATTCAGTATAGGCAACTGGCCATGGATTTAAGCCGCGAACTTGGTTGTATAGCTCTTCGCCTGTTTTCGTCCAGTCTAAACGCTCTTGCTCACGCTTAATATTTGGTGCGTAGGTAGCAGCCTCTTCATTTTGAGGAATCGGTGCGATGGATCTACTTAAAACATTTGGTAATGTCTCTTTTAGTAGGGCTGCTCCTGCGATACTTAATTTATCATGCATTGTCCCAACGTTGTCTACTTCATCAATGTCTACTTCTACTTTACTAATCATGTCACCTGCATCAAGCTTTTCAACCATATACATGATTGTTACGCCTGTTTTCTTTTTGCCTTGCAGGATCGCATAATGGATCGGCGCACCGCCTCTTAGCTCTGGCAACAATGAAGCATGAACATTGATACAACCGAATTCTGGTTCATCCAGCAATCGTTTAGGCAAAATTTGTCCAAACGCTGCTGTCACAATTAAATCTGGTTTCAATGCAAGCACTTTATCAATTTCTTCATCAAGTCGCACTTTTTCAGGCTGTAAAACAGGAATGCCATGCTTTAAGGCTTCTACTTTTACAGGCGGAGGTGTCAGCACTCGTTTTCTGCCTTTCGGGCGGTCTGGCTGTGTGACGACGCCGACGACTTCATATCCTTCTGTCATTAGTGTTTGCAGCACTGGTACTGAGAAATCAGGGGTTCCCATAAATACAATTCGTGCCATTTTCTTCACCCTTCCATTTCCGCAAGTTCTTTTTCTGTATAAGTTCGAATGATTTTCGATGTGAATAAGACACCTTCTAGGTGATCAATCTCGTGCAATAAGGCTCTTGCTAAAAATCCCTCTGCTTCTATTGTAAATGGTTCACCTTTCTTATTAAAGGCTTTCACCTTCACATAGTTTGGCCTTTCTACAGTGCCGTATAGTGATGGAAAGCTTAGGCAACCTTCTATGTCTGTCTGGCTTCCTTCCACTTCAAGAATCTCTGGATTTACAAGATCGACTCTGCCAGATTCTTCTCCTATATCGACTACAGCAACTCGTTTGGAGATGCCAATTTGCGGCGCTGCTAGTCCTACTCCATCTAGCTCAAGCATTGTATCATACATATCATCAAGCAGTTTTTTCAGTTTTTTATCGAATGTATCGACGGGTATTGTCTTTCTTTCAAGCACCTCTGCCGGATGTATGACGATCGGTTTTACTGCCACTTCAAGCCCTCCGTTTTACATCATCATATATGGATTCATATCGATTGAAATCATCAATTGTTTTTGTTCCACTTCTTTTTGATAATGATCTTGTATTTTCCTTAATAAACTTGCCAGTTCATTTTCCCTTTTGTATTTTATCACGCATTGATACCGATATCTATCTTTGATCTTAGCAATCGGAGATGCAGCCGGACCAAGGATTCTTGTGTTCGGTGCACAGTTCATTTTGAGAAACTGAACAATTTGATCAGATACATGCGCTGCTTTTGTTACTTCTTCATGTGAAACAGTCACCATTGCAAGGAAATAAAACGGCGGATAGGACTGATCACGTCGATGGATCATCTCCTGCTCATAAAAGGCTTCATAGTCATGCTGCTTCGTTAATTCAATGCTGTAGTGTGAGGGCGTATAAGATTGAATAATGACTGATCCCGCTTTTTCATGGCGTCCAGCCCTGCCGCTGACCTGCGTTAAGAGCTGAAACGTTTTTTCACTTGAACGAAAATCAGGGATATGAAGAGATGTATCTGCACTGAGTACTCCGACAAGTGTGACATCTGGGAAATCTAAGCCTTTTGCAATCATCTGTGTTCCAAGCAAAATATCTGCTTCTTTGTTGCCAAATGCCGTGAGGAGCTTTTCGTGTGCACCTTTACGAGAGGTTGTATCAACATCCATACGGATCACCCTCGCCTCAGGCAAGACCTTCGAGAGCTCTTCCTCCACTCGCTGCGTACCAGTTCCGAAGTAACGAATATGTTCACTTTGACATTCCGGACATTCAGCAGGTACTGGGGCTTCGTGACCGCAATAATGACATTTCAGTCGTTTTTGGTAGCGATGATAAGTGAGTGAAATTTCACAATGAGGACATTGCGATACATATCCGCAATCACGACACATCACAAAGGAAGAATAGCCTCGTTTATTGAGAAATAAGACCGCTTGCTCTTTTTTTTCAAGGACTTCTTTTAATCGGAGCATTAACTCCTCAGAGAACATAGAACGGTTACCGTTTCGTAGTTCTTCTCGCATATCAATTAACGACACGTATGGCATTTGCTGCTGATTCACACGATGCTTCAATGTCAGCAATGTATACACGCCTTTTTTCGCACGTGCATATGACTCAAGGGAAGGCGTTGCACTTCCTAATACCACAGGACATTGATGTCGTCTTGCTCGTTCAATTGCGACATCCTTGGCGTGATAACGTGGCATTTCTTCTTGCTTATAGGAAGATTCGTGCTCTTCATCAATGATTATCATCCCTAGGTTTTCAAACGGGGCAAATACAGCCGATCTTGCCCCTACCACAAGCTTGACTTCCTTGCGATGAATTTTTCGCCATTCATCGTATTTTTCCCCTGTTGATAGACCACTATGAAGAACGGCAACACTTGAACCAAATCGCTCTTTGAACCGCTGTACCATTTGAGGGGTTAACGAGATTTCAGGTACCAACACGATCGCTTCTTTTCCTTTTTGAAGCACATGATCAATTGTTTGTAAATAAATTTCTGTTTTCCCACTCCCTGTCACGCCGTGAAGTAGAAAAGTTTCGTGCCGGTGATCACTCACTGCATGATGAATATGCTTCGCTGCTTCAGCTTGTTCTACGGTGAGATCAAGAGGTTGAGATTGTTTAAACTCTCGATCTACATAAGGATCCCGATAGATTTCTTGATAACTTTCGGTTAACAATCCTTCTTGAATAAAGGTTTTCAGCGTTTGAGAACTGGCGCCTGTTTGTGATTGTAAGTCTTTTGCTAAAAAAGTGGTATGACTTGTTTGTAACAAGTAGGATAGCAATGCCTGTTGCTTCACCGCATTTTTCTTTAAATGTTGCTGCTTTTCTTTAAGTCTTTCTGTAGATGCTGCGGCATGAAGCATCCGCACCTTTTTCTTTCCAGACTTTTGAGAGACATGATATCTCACCTCTAGATGGCCCTTTTGGACATGCTTTTGAATGAGCTTTAGTTGTTCAGGTGGTATGTCAGCGTAAAGCAGGCTCTCTTGCTGACCGAAAAGCTCTTTCAATGACTGCGGAAGGTCTTCATTTGATAACACTTGAATTTCTTTTTCATATTTTGCCTTCATTGCTGCGGGGAGCATCGATTGAAGAGCCGTAATATGATAGGACAACGTTTTTTCCGTCAGCCAGTGGGAAAGCTCCAATAGCTCATCTGTCAGAACAGGAGATAAATCAAATAAATCCACAATGTCCTTTATGTTCCCTGTCTTTACGTCTGATACATCTTTCACTCTTGTTACAAACCCTTGGATTTTCCTCGGACCAAAGGGGACAACGACCCTCATCCCTGCTTTGATCAAGTCTTTGAACCGCTCTGGTATACGATAATCAAATGGGCGATCGATGGCTTTCGTTGTGACATCCACAATGACTTCAGCAAACATCATGCTCGCTCACGCTCTTTGGGCAACAGTTGCTTGGCCTCTTTTAGAATTTCAAAAGCGAGGTCTTTTTTGCTCATCATCGGTATCTCTTTTTTTGTTCCATCTGCTTTGATAATGGCTGCTACATTTGTATCAGTGCCAAAGCCTGCCCCTTCTGTAGTTACATTGTTTGCTACAATCATATCTAAATGCTTGGATTCGATTTTCTTTTTCGCATAATATTCAACATCCTGCGTTTCAGCTGCAAAACCAACAAGCACTTGATGTTCTTTTCTTTTTCCAAGCTCTTTTAAAATGTCCTTTGTCCGGGTGAATTCGATCTTTAGTCCGCCATCCTGTTTTTTCATTTTATGGGAATAGGTTGTCACAGGGGTATAATCTGCAACTGCTGCTGATTTGATCACAAGGTCTGCTTGCCCGTAGACATCTAGAGCAGCCTGATACATCTCTTCAGCCGATTCAACATACACGACATTGACATGGTCTGGTGGAATCAAAGAGACTGGCCCTGAAATCAGGGTCACATCTGCTCCCATCTGCTGGGCAGCTTCTGCAATGGCATAGCCCATCTTCCCAGAAGAGCGATTTGTAAAGAAACGAACAGGATCAATGACTTCTCTTGTAGGACCTGCTGTCACCACAATCCTTTTGCCTGAAAGCGGCAGGTTTTTAGGCGCTTCGAAAAACGCACGAATGTGCTCAACGATTTTTTCGGGCTCCTCTAAGCGTCCTTTTCCAACGTAACCACAGGCTAAATACCCTTCACTTGGTTCAATGAATCGGTAACCATCATCATAGAGCGTGCGAATGTTGCGCTTCACAGCGGGGTGATCATACATATGCACATTCATCGCCGGTGCAATCCAAACAGGTGCCGTAGAAGCTAGTAAAGTGGTTGTGAGCATATCATCTGCGAGTCCTGACGCCATTTTCCCAATCGTATGGGCTGTTGCAGGTGCCACTAGAATGAGATCAGCCCAGTCAGCTACATCAATATGGGCGATGACTTTTGGGTTATTTTCTTTAAATGTATCCACATAAACTTCTTGACGAGAAAGGGCTTGAAAGGTGAGCGGCGACATAAACTCTCGGGCAGATTCTGTCATAATCACTCTTACATTTGCGCCTGCTTGTACAAGTTTACTAGTGAGTGCAGCTGCTTTATATACGGCGATTCCTCCGCTGACGCCGAGTAAAATATTTTTTGACTGTAACATTTGTTTGTCCCCCTTAACGGCCTTTTTGACAAATTCGTCTACAATTCAAAAAAGTCAAAACCAATCATAGTTTTGACTTTTTTGAACGTATCGTATCTGCGTTGCAGAAGCGATGAGATTATTCTTGATCTTCTTTTTCAAATGTCAAAAGACCAGCATCAATTTCTTCAAGTGCTTTTCCTACAAACTTATATGACTTTGTGTTTTCGATTTGCTGATCTTGATGGATCTGCATTTCACGCGCACGGCGTGCAGACACTGTCACAAGCGTATATTTTGAATCGAGTTTGTTCATCAAAGAGTCAATTGAAGGATCTAACATGGTTTATTCTACCCCCAGCATTTTTTTATATCTTGGCGCGACTCTGTCTCTGCGAAGATGTTCCGCAAGGACAATCGCTTTAATTCTTTCACAAGCTAGCTCGACATCATCGTTTTCAACGACATAATCGTAAGCATCCATCATTTCAATCTCTTCTTTGGCAGCTGCCATCCTGTTTCGGATGAGGTCTTCAGACTCTGTACCGCGCGTGATGATGCGGTTTTGAAGTTCTGACAGACTAGGCGGTGCTAGGAAAATAAATAGACCTTCTGGGAAGGCTTCTCTTACTTGAAGGGCTCCCTGCACTTCAATTTCAAGGAAAACATCTTTTCCTTCACGAAGTGTCTGTTCAACATAATCAACCGGTGTGCCGTAATAATTCCCGACATACTCTGCCCATTCTAACAGCTTTTTGTTTTGAATCATATCTTCAAATTCTTCCCTGGTTTTAAAGAAATAATCTACACCATTTCGTTCACCTTCACGTGGTTTGCGTGTCGTAACAGAAATAGAGTATTCAAATTTTGTATCTTCCTGGGAGAAAATGGCTTGTCTGACCGTTCCTTTTCCAACTCCCGAAGGTCCAGAGAGAACGATTAAAAGTCCTCTTTCTTTCATAATGGCGTATTACCCCTGCCCTTCATCTATGATTTCTTCTTTTACAGAAAGTCTTTGCGCGACAGTCTCAGGCTGAACGGCAGATAAGATGACATGGTCGCTATCCATAATCACAACAGCACGGGTTCTTCTTCCGTATGTCGCATCTATGAGCATGCCTCGATCTCTTGCGTCCTGTATCATTCGTTTAATCGGTGCTGATTCCGGACTGACGATTGAAATCATCCGATTCGCTGAAATGATGTTTCCAAATCCGATATTGATCAACTTTATGGTCATCTTCTTTCGTCCCCCTGTAATATAAACGTCTCTAGTCTCGCCGAAAGAGACGCACTGTAAACAGCATACACAATGACTATTCTATATTTTGCACTTGTTCTTTTATTTTTTCAATAGTGCTTTTCATTTCCACGACCAGCTTTGTTAAATGGTGATGGTTTGCTTTTGACCCAATCGTGTTTACTTCACGGTTGAGTTCCTGCATAAGAAAGTCCAGTTTTCGACCAGCAGCACCACCTTGCGTAAGGATTTGCTGGAATTGCTGAAAATGACTTCTTAATCTCGTGATCTCTTCTGTAATGTCACATCGATCAGCAAAGATGGCTGCTTCTGTGATCAACCGGCTTTCTTCAAGTGCCTCTCCGGTCCATTCTTGCATTCTTTGATTCAGCCGCTCTTTGTACTGTCTCACAACTTCTGGTGCAAAGACATTCATTTCTTCTGTATAGGCCTCTAATTCAGACAACCTTCGTTCACAGTCTTTATGAAGTGATGTGCCTTCTTGCTCCCTCATAAAGCAAAGCTCTATTACAGCAGCTTCACAGGCTTCTATCAGCAAGTTTTCAAGGCTTTCATTACGACTCGCAGACTCTTCTACCTGAACGGCATGTTCGAGTTGAAGCAGGTCATGCGCATGCTGAATGCCTGAAATCTGGTAGCGGTGCTCGAGGTCTTTTGCGGCTTTCATGTATTCATCTAGCAGTGGCCAGTCGATCTGGAGTGACCGGCTTGCGAGCTTACCGCCTTCAATCGTAACAAACAGCTCGATTCTACCGCGCTGCACGTGACGAAGAATGATTTTCTTTAATGTATCTTCGAAATATAGAAGCGGCCTCGGCAAACGGGCAAGAACCTCTTTAAAACGGTGATTGACCGATTTTAACTCGACTGACACTGTCAGTTCACCATCCGTTTTACTCGCTTGGCCGAATCCCGTCATACTGCGTATCATGTGAAAACACCCAATTCTTTCATATTAATAAATGAAAAAGGTAATAGCAGACACTATTACCTCAAAATTATACCATAACGAGTTATTTTTTTCTTGTCAAAAGTGATCCTGCCAGCAAAAAAGTTGGCAGTGCAGACATGCCAATGATGAGAAGCCAATCAACTGGAGCAATCGCCACCGTTTTGAAAATCGGCTGAAGCGGTGGATAATAAATCACGACAAACATTAGAAGTAAAGAGGACAGAACGGCGCCGATTAAATACAGGTTGCCAAATGGATTTCGTTCAAAGATAGACCGCTCACTACGGCAATCAAACACATGAATGAGTTGCGCTAAAACTAGCGTGCTAAATGCGACGGTCTGTGCATATTGCAATTGATTTGGATCACGGTGATACACAAACATAAAGGCTAAAAGAGTGGCAACCCCAATCAAAAATCCTCTTGATATGACTTTCCACCCTAGCCCTCTTGCGAAGATGCCTTCTTTCATATGTCGAGGCTTTCTCTTCATCACGTCACTTTCAGGCTGATCCATACCGAGCGCCATAGCAGGCAGACCATCCGTGACAAGGTTTACCCATAATATTTGAATCGGAACTAAAGGAAGTGGCATGCCAAGAAGCATGGCAAATAGCATGACCAAAATTTCTCCTACATTTGAAGCAAGCAAGTAGCGGACAAATTTGCGAATGTTTTCATAAATGTTCCGGCCCTCTTTTATGGCTGACTTAATGGTGGCAAAATTGTCATCAAGTAAAATGAGAGAAGATGCTTCTTTGGCAACATCCGTCCCGGTTATCCCCATAGATATCCCGATATCGGCTTGTTTAATTGCCGGGGCATCATTGACTCCGTCTCCTGTCATCGCTACAATATGTCCATTTTTTTGATAGGCTTTCACAATTCTTAATTTGTGCTCAGGAGACACCCGTGCAAAGACATAGACATCTTCGGCTCTTTGTTCGAGCTCTTTGTCACTGAGCTGATCCAATGCTTTTCCGTCTAGCACCTTCCCTTGTTTCGGTAAAAGACTGAGATCCTTTGCAATGGCTTTGGCGGTTTCCACATGATCTCCTGTAATCATGACCGTTTTAATTCCAGCATCCCGGCATTCTTTGATCGCTCGTCTTACTTCAGGACGCGGAGGATCGATCATTCCTTCTAACCCAATAAACGTTAAATCGGTTTCTGCTTGTTGAACAGAGGTGATGTTTTCTGCCAGGCTGATCTTTTTATAGGCTATCGCAATGGTTCTAAGTGCTTGCCTAGCCAAACCTTGAATCGCTTCTTCTGTTTCTTTTCTATGTGAAGGAGAGAATGTAGCTGTTCTGCCACCATGCATAACATGACTCGATCGGTTCATCAGCACATCTGGCGCTCCTTTGGCAATGACGTATCGCTCTTTCTGCTTCGTTTCTACAATGACTGACATCATCTTTCTTTCAGAGTCAAAAGGAAACTCCTCTACTATGTGAAAACCCGCTTCTATGAATTGCTCTGTAAAACCTGCTTTACGTGCTGCCGTTAAAAGCGCTCCTTCTGTCGGATCACCATCAAGCCTCATCTCCCCGTCTTTTTCAACGATGGTCGATGTATTACAAAGCGCACCGTATAGCAAAACCTTTTGTAGACTTGGGTGTTTGTCAACATGAACAAGCTGGCCATTTAAGGTGAAATCCCCATATGGTTCATAGCCTGTGCCTGTAATATTCCACGTTTTCCCCTCAGCCCAAACATGTGTCACAGTCATTTTATTTTGCGTCATTGTGCCTGTTTTATCTGAGCAAATGATTGAGGCGCATCCGAGTGTTTCTACTGCTGGGAGCTTTCTCACAATTGATTTTTGTTTAATCATCCGCTGCACACCTAAGGAAAGGGCAACTGTCACAATTGCCGGGAGTCCTTCTGGAATGGCGGCAACGGCGAGCGACACGCCTGCTAAGAACATCTGGTATACTTCATGTCCTTGAACTACCCCAAGAACAACAACAAGCACTGTTAGGAATAAAGCAGCAACAATGAGGATTTTCCCTAGTTGTTCGAGACGTCTTTGTAATGGAGTTTCCATATGACCGGCCGCATCTAGCATGCCGGCAATTTGCCCCATTGCTGTATTCATGCCTGTACCGATGACAACACCTACACCGCTCCCTCTCGTCACAAGTGTTCCCATAAATGCCATGTTGGTTAAGTCTCCAAGCGACACGTGGTCTTGCGAAAGTGGACTTGCATGTTTGACCGCAGGGATGGACTCACCGGTGAGTGCAGACTCTTCAATTTCTAAGCTTTTTGTGTCGATGATCCTAATATCTGCTCCAATCCGGTCTCCGCTCGAAAACTTGACAATATCCCCTGGCACGAGCTGTTTCGACGGGATCTTGATCCATTCATTGTTCCTTTTGGCATATACATGCGGAGTCGACAATTCCTTTAACGCTTGGAGGGATTTTTCCGCCCGGCGTTCTTGGTAAAACCCTAGTACCCCATTAATCAGAATAATAGCCACAATTGCTACGGCATCAATGTATTCTCCTAAAAAGGCAGAAATGATGGTTGCCGCAAGTAAGATTAAGACCATAAAGTCTTTAAATTGTGCTAAAAAGATGATCAAAGCAGATGCCTTTTTCCCCTCTTGCAATTCATTTGGCCCATGTTTTTCTAGCCGCTTTTGTACATCTTTTTCTGACAGTCCGTCACCTATCGATGTATTCATTGTTTTTAATAAATCGGTTTGGTTCAGTTCATGCCAATTCATTTGACCTCGTCCACTCCTCTTTTGTTCTCTCTCATATGCAGTGTTCTATAAGCCAGTTTATTCAGACTCGTCCCAAATCATGCTATAATAATGAGACTGCCTAAAGAACGAGAAAACGTAAGGTTCTTTCAGTAGATTTGTGAAAGAAGAGGGTGTATCCAACATGTCATTTGACGGCATTTTTACATACGGTATGACAAATGAATTGCAAGAAGCATTAACTGGCGGGAGAATTTCAAAAATACATCAGCCCTATAAACACGAGCTGATCTTCCATATCAGGGCAAATGGACGAAATCACAAGCTCCTTCTATCGGCCCATCCTAGCTATGCAAGGGTGCAGCTGACTGAGCATCTGTATGAAAATCCGAGTGAACCCCCAATGTTTTGTATGCTCTTACGAAAACACCTTGAAGGCGGATTCATTGAACGTATTGAACAGATTGGATTCGACCGGGTCATTGTGCTTCACGTAAGAAGCAGGAATGAAATTGGCGACGAACAGACGCGGAAGCTTTATATGGAAATCATGGGCCGGCACAGTAACATCATTCTTGTTGAGGCGGAAACGCAGCTAATCATTGACGGGTTAAAACATCTTTCCCCATCTGTTAATACCTATCGAACTGTGCTTCCAGGGCATGAATACCTTTTGCCGCCCGCACAGGAAAAATTGAATCCTTTTGATGTGACAAAAGCTGATATTTTAAGGCATTTGCGTTTTCAAGAAGGAAAGATCGCCAATCAAATTGTTGAGACCTTCTCTGGTGTTTCCCCGCTGTTTGCAAAGGAAGCGGTGCATCGAGCTGGTTTAGCCAATCAGGAAACGATCCCGTTTACACTGCTTGACATGTTCCAGCTCATTCGGAACCATTCCTTTACACCACAGCTCACTAGAACAACTGGGAAAGAGTATTTTTATCTATTGGAACTCCTCCATGTAAAAGGTGAGATGAGGACATTTGATTCTCTTAGCCAGCTACTGGACCGTTTTTATTTTGGAAAGGCGGAAAGAGACCGGGTGAAGCAGCAGGCGTCTGACCTTGAACGGTTTGTCGTCAATGAAAAGAAAAAGAACGAAAACAAATTAAAAAAACTAAAAAGAACCCTTGAAGAATCTCAAAATGCACATCAATACCAGCTCTATGGGGAGTTGTTAACAGCCAATTTATATGCCATAAAAAAAGGTGATAAAGAAGCAAAGGTCATCAATTATTATGATGAAGAAAGTGGAGAAATCACTATCCCACTCAAAACAAACAAAACCCCTTCAGAAAATGCGCAAGCGTATTTCACAAAATATCAAAAGGCGAAAAATGCAGTACTGGCTGTCAACGAACAAATCGAGCGAACACATGAGGAAATTATTTATTTTGACGAGCTGATCCAGCAGCTGTCCTCGGCTTCGCCAAAAGATTTAGAGGAAATCAGAGAAGAGCTTGTTGAGGGAAAATATTTACGTGCCAAACAAAAGCGTCACGCAAAAAAGAGAAAACAGACGACCATTCAGTTGGAAACGTATGAATCTTCTCAAGGCATTCCGATATTAGTCGGAAAAAACAACAAACAAAACGAGCATTTGACCACAAAGGTGGCTGCACGTGATGACATTTGGCTGCACACAAAAGACATCCCAGGATCACATGTGGTGATCCGCCATCAAGCACCTGATGAACAAACGTTGCTGGAAGCCGCTCAAATTGCTGCCTATTTCTCTAAAGCGAAAGAGTCTGGCTCAGTCCCTGTTGATTTCACGAAGATCCGCCATGTGAAAAAACCAAATGGTGCAAAACCTGGCTTCGTCACTTATGATCAGCAACAAACGTTATTCGTCACGCCTGATGAAGATGTTGTACTGAAGTTGCGACAATAAAAAAAGCCGATAGCATTTTCTCTAGATGTTATCGGCTTTTTCTTTGTCGTTTTTTTCTTTCTACATAGAGTGCATCCAGTGCTTCGATATCTTCATGTTCTAGCATGGATTCGATAGCATCCGCTAGTTGTTTTGTCCGAGCTGGACTTGCACCGCTCGTAGAGACTGAAACCGTTACCCTCCCTGCTTTGACAACCTTTGGCATCATCACAGATCCGAGCTCTGACTGGCTCACACAGTTGACAAGCTGATGAGGCAGCGCTGTTTGTGCAATCCATTCGTTGACAGAAGGATCATTGGTGGCAGCGACAATGAAAAACACATCTTCCAGATCTTCAGCCACTACCTTCCTTTGCTTCCATTGAAGCTGATGCGTATCAATGAGGTTCGCCATGTCATCACAAATATCAGGGCTGATGATCGTCAGTTCACAATGCTCACCAGAGAGCGCATTCGCCCTCCTTGTCGCAATCGGTCCGCCGCCGACGATAAGTACTCGTTTATTTGATAAATCAAGATGAACTGGCAGCATGGCTCTCTCCTTGGAAATGAAACGCACCCTCTTTGTTTAAAATGGTCTCTTGCACGCGTTCTATATAAGCAGCTTTCACATGCGGGTGGAACCCAATATACCTGCATACACGGATATCCGGCAATCGTTTGCTCGCTTGCTCTGCCTCGCTCTCAATTTCTTTCATTAATATGCCTGTAAACAAAAGATAAGGGACGATATACACTGGTGTATTATCTTCTACCGTTATTTGCATGAGGACGTCACGATAATTTGGTCCACATGCCGTAATGAAACATGGAAGAACGTCTGCATGAGGCAGTAATCTTTGAACATCGTCAGCAATGCCAAAAATATCTCGCTTCACATCAGGATCAGAGCTCCCGCGTCCAATTAAGACAATCTTCGCCTTTTCGCCTTGATATCCCGCTTCCTCTATTCTTGCTACTACGGATTTTGTGACCTCTTGATTCACCCCAATGGGTCTTCCATATGTCACCTGTACTTGCGGAAAACGTTTTTTGACTTTCTCAATCTCGACTGGTATATCTGATTTCGCGTGCATGGCGGTTAAGAGGAGAAGCGGGACAATCGCAATGTGTGTGGCTCCTTTTTTCACACAAGTCTCAAATCCTTCTTCTATAGAAGGGTCCGTCAACTCCAAAAAACAAATCTCTTGTATATCTGCTTCCACTAACGGCATACAGCTTTTCATAAAAGAAATGGCTTTATCTTGTGCTTCTTTTACCCTACTTCCATGTCCAACATATAGTACAGCTTGTTTCATTTGACTCCTCCTTGCCATCAAGTACAGACGAAAAGACACGATTGATATACGTGTCTTTTCCCCATTCGATCTTATTTCTCAATCAGTGCTGGTTCAAACCAGTTGAGCTTTTGATGAAAATGAACGACATCCCCTACAACAATCAAACTCGGATGTTGGATTCCTTCTTTTTGAACTGTTTCAGACAAAGTCGCTACAGTGCAACACGTCGTCTTTTGCTTGGCAGTAGTCCCCCAGTGAATGAAGGCAGCCGGTGTTTCGGGATCTCGCCCATTTTTCAGTAGTAACTGCTGTACTCGATCCACATTTTTAACCCCCATGTAAATCACTAGGGTATCAATGCCCGTCGCAAGCGCCTCCCACTTTTCTTCAAAGTGTTCGTCTTTTTGGTAATGCCCTGTGACAAAGGCGACATTGGAGCTGAATTCACGGTGTGTCACAGGAATCCCCGCGTAAGCAGCCGCTGCAATGCCAGATGTAATGCCCGGCACCACCTCATACGGTATACAGTGTTCTGCCAAGCACTCGATTTCTTCACCGCCCCTGCCGAATACAAAGGGGTCGCCTCCTTTCAGACGAACGACCACTTTCCCTTCCTTTGCATGGGCAACAAGCGCCTCATTGATGGCTTCCTGCCTCATCGTATGATGATCTGGCAGTTTCCCGCAATAAATCAATTCTGCATCATGTTTGGCATGGGCGAGAATCTCTTGATTGACAAGACGATCATATAAAATGACATCTGCCTGCTGTATTGCCTTATGGGCCTTCAATGTAATCAAATCTGGATCACCCGGTCCGGCACCAACAATGTATACTTTCCCCATCATGCTTTCTCCCCCTGCCATCAGGCGATTATTTCGTTGTTCTCTTTACATAATCAACAAGCTGCTGCTTGGATTCTTCGCGCGTTAGTGCACCTGTATCCAATACGAGTTCAGGAGCAGTTGGCTCTTCGTACGGAGAATCAATTCCAGTGAAGAATGGAATTTCTCCGTTTCTAGCCTTTTTATAAAGCCCCTTAGGATCACGTTGCTCGCACACATTGAGATCACACTTCACAAACACTTCATGAAATTCACCATCTTCAACTAACTGTCTGACAGTCTGGCGATCTTCTTGAAATGGTGAAATAAATGCAGTAATGACAATCGTTCCTTGCTCAACAAACAGTTTCGCCACTTCTCCGATGCGGCGAATGTTTTCTTTTCGGTCGTCATTTGAAAATCCTAAATCTTTATTGAGTCCATGACGTACGTTATCGCCATCAAGCACCGTGACTTGATAGCCCTTTTCAAACAGCTCTCTAGCCGCTGCATTTGCAATCGTCGATTTACCTGAACCACTTAGACCAGTGAGCCAGATAATACCGCTTTTATGGTTATTTTTCTGCTGATATTCTTTTTTGGTAATCGATGAATCATGCCACACGATATGTTCGTTATTCATGTCCTTTCCCTCCTTTTAAGAAACCGTTGTTTTTAATCCTTCAATTAATGTTTCAATGACTTCTTTTCGGCTGAACGTACTCGGTGGCAATTCGCCGTTTCTTAGCATTGTTCTAACCTTTGTACCTGAAAGGATGACATGCTCGCTTTTATCGTGAGGACATGTTTTTGGCGTAGCCATGGCTTCACATGTGTTGCAGTAGAAGCTATGTTCAAATTTTAAAGGCGTAATGCCAATCTCTTCACTCGTAAATTGATCAAATAGTTCTTGCGCTTCATATGTGCCGTAATAATCGCCCACTCCTGCGTGATCTCTGCCGACAATAAAATGTGTACAGCCGTAATTTTTACGAACAAGGGCATGAAATATGGCTTCTTTTGGTCCAGCATAACGCATGGCTGCAGGGAAAACACCTAAAAAGACGCGATCTTTTGGATAATATCCGTTCAATAAGACTTGATAGCTTTTCATTCTCACATCTGCTGGAATATCATCAGATTTTGTTTCGCCAACGAGTGGATTTAAAAATAACCCATCTACTGTTTCTAGTGCTGTTTTTTGAATATATTCATGGGCACGGTGTACCGGATTTCTCGTTTGGAAACCAACAATCGTGTCCCAGCCATTTTCTTTAAAATGTCTTCTTGTCTCTTCTGGTTCATAAGTGAATTGGGGGAACGGCTTTTCGCTGCGCTTCGTTAATGTAATTTTACCACCAATATACGTGTCACCGCGCTCAAATAATTTTTTCACACCTGGATGATCTCGGTCAGCTGTTTTATACACGTTCACCGCTTCTTTTTCCTTATCTGGTGTGTATTGATCCTCCACCTCAATGATCCCGTATACTGTTCCATTATACGATAAACGAACGAGATCACCTTGCTTCATTTCTGCTGCCTTCTCCTTTGTGACCGGTAGCGTAATCGGAAGAGACCAAACCACACCACTTGCTAGCCGCATCCTGCTGACAACTGATTCATAATCAGCTCTCGTTAAAAAGCCTTCAATTGGGCTATACCCGCCAATTGCAATCAGTTCTAGGTCGGCAAAAGAGATAGCATCCAGTTCGATTTCTTTTGCAGCAGTACTTACATCATATTCTTCATTTACCCGATTAATTAATACGCCACCATGTGGGGTTAAACTCATTTGTTCATCTTCCTCTCAATGTTCTGATTTATTAGATGTTAATAGTCGGATTTATCATTAAATACCGCCGCCCTGTTCATGAATGGAGCTGCTTTCGTTTTTGATTGCCTTCATGAGACTTAACGCACCAAGTGAGGCAAGCAGTACACTCATCATGATAAAGATAGAGTAATAATCTCCTTTTAAGAAAAGGCTGACTAGTAGATATGACAGGCTGAGTGATAGAAAGGGCGACACAACCCAAACTTTCAGCATTTTTTTCACAATATGTTTATGAAAAATATTCGGTCCACCCTTTGCCATTCCAAGTCCAATAATAGACGAGGAGGTGATTTGGGTAAGTGGAACTGGCAGCCCAAAAATAGAGCTAACAATCACAAGACCCGCGCCGGTACTAGATAGCAATATCCCTTCGCCTGTTTTGTAACGTGTGATTTTCTTACCATTTGTTTCAAGCACTCTTCTGCCAAGCAAAAGGGCACCAAGTGCAACGAAGATTCCCCCGTAAAAGGTTCCTTGCCCAACTGATAATACTCCTGAGGCTACGAGTGGGCCTACAGCATTGGCGACATTGTTCATACCAGCAGAAAAGGCTTCTAGGAAACCACTCAAAATCAAAACAACGGCTAAAATACTGGTGCTTTTTTTAGATAATGTGCGTTTCGGGAACATTCTGATGATTTTGATTACGACAAAGGTGAAAACAAAAGCAACAAGTGGAATGATCACCCAAAATGACACAATGACTAAAATAGATTTCACATACAACACTTTATATGCGACTGCAACACCAACCACTGCTCCAACAGTGACTTCACTTGTTGATAAAGGAATCGCCATTAAGTTCGCTATGAATAGTGATAAGGCAGCAGAACCAATAATGATACAAACGACTTCAATTGTAATCACTGATTCTGGCATAATACCAGAGCTGATCGTTTTGACGACCTCGCCCCCGCCAATCACTGAACCTGCTAAAATCCCTACTGCACAAACGATAAGTGCATAAATGGGTTTTTGAATCGCACCTGATCCATACGCAATGCCCATAGAAGCAGCTGCTCCACTTGCGCCAATGTTTAAAGCAAAGAACAAACTAAATAAAATTGCGGCAATTTCCATAGATCAGGCTCCCTTACTCATGTAATCCGCACTCCGTCTTTGCTGTACCGGACCATCTTCCAGCTCGCAAATCATCCGCAGTAAATGCTGGTTGTGTACACGGTGCACAACCAATACTTGGATATCCTTGGTCATGTAGCGAATTATACGTAAGGTCCTCTTTTGAGGCATATCTCCATATGTCCTTCCACGTCCAGTGGATCAGCGGACAAACTTTCACTGATTGGAATTTCTCATCTTTGTTTAAAAAGTTGGTCCCTGCTCTTTTGGCCGATTGCTCTCTTCTTAAACCAGAGAGCCACGCCGGATAGCCGGATAGAGTTTCTTGTAACGGGATGACTTTCCGCATATGGCAGCAGCTTTGAGGATTTGTTTCCCACAATTTGTCACCGTGCTGCTCATTTTGCTGTTCAACTGTTAGCTCAGGTGTTTTCAGCACAATATCTAAACCGGGGTATCTTTCCTTCACCGCATCAATCGTCTCATATGTTTCCTTAAAGTGGAGACCTGTATCCAAAAAGACAATTCTCGCATCCTTTTTTACTTTCGCAATTAAATCAATTAAGACAATACCTTCAATGCCAAAACTACATGCATAAACAAGCTGATCACCATAGTGACCGTACGCCCATTTCAGCACCGATAGGGCCCCTTTATACATATCGTCCTCTTGAAATGTAATGGACGGCTCTTGCCAATTTTCATAAGTTAACATTGTTTCTCCCCTTCCGGAGTACTGCTCTATCGTCATTGCTTGCACTACTTTCATCTGATTTTTTCATTTTTAGCTCACTTAATCGTCCTGAACAATCAGAATGATTGAAGCGAATGATAACCCCTGTCAGATTCTTATAAATGCCTTGACTATCCCCTTATCTTGTTTTTCTTTCACTTCCATCTCCTCTTACTCCTCACCGTTCAAACAAAAAAACTTTCTTTCAGTCCGAAAGAAAGATGAGGAAGCATACGATTTCCTTATCTTTCAAAATAGAATCATTTTGCAGGAAGTAGCACCTTGCTCAATATAGCAGGTTGCCGGGTTTCAACGGGCCAGTCCCTCCACCTCTCTGGATAAGATGTTTTAATTTGTATTAAATATTAACACAATTCAAACAAAAGTCAACCCGACTTTATTGATAGGATTAGTTTTCATTTAAAATTGAGTCTATTTTACTATTTTTTAACAAGATAAAAACTGTGCGAACCGCACAGTTTTTAGACCGTCTCTTCCATCCAAGATTCAGAGGAAGGATCTTGTCTCCATCGTTGTAGTTTATTCATAGCAGATGGCGCAATCGCTTTTTGCTCTAGCGCGACCTCTGTCAGCGTTTCATAGTCTGTGAGCGTGACATATGGGATGTTCTTTTCTTGAAAAGCTGCGGCTGCATTTGGCAGACCGTATGTGAAGATAGCCACAACCCCCAATACGTGACAACCTTCTTCTTGAAGTGCTGCGACAACATCAAGAACGCTGCCCCCAGTTGAGATGAGGTCTTCGACAACAACCACTTTTTGTCTGGGTGATACAGCTCCTTCGATTTGATTGCCTTTTCCGTGTGCTTTCTGCTTACTTCTAACATAACACATCGGCATATGTAGACGATCTGCTGCCAATGCCGCATGCGGAATGCCTGCCGTTGCAGTACCAGCAACAACCTCCGCCTCTTTAAAATGAGTGAGGATCAGCTCTTTTAGTCCTTCAGCGATGTCATGTCTAACTTCAGGGTATGATAACGTCAGGCGGTTGTCACAATAGATTGGTGATCGAATGCCACTTGCCCATGTGAACGGTTCGTCTGGCTTTAATGAGACCGCTTTGATTCGTAATAAATGTTTCGCTATTTTCGCCTTCATATGGCAGTCACTCCCACTCTTTCAAAATTTGATGATACGCTTCGATTGGATTGGCGGCTTTCGTAATAGATCTCCCCACAACAATTTGAGAAACACCTTGCGCTTTTGCAAAGGCGGGTGTTGCCACACGCTTTTGGTCATCGGTTTGATCATTTGGCAAGCGAATTCCTGGTGTCACAGTGAGAAAGGAAGATGAGATTTGTTCATGAATCACCTTTGATTCATGAACAGAACATACGACACCGTCTAATCCGCTCTCGTATGCCATTTGTCCATAATGCTGCACAGCCTCTTGAAGAGGACAGCCAATGAGTAATTCGTCTTTCATCATGTCTTCTGACGTACTTGTGAGCTGAGTTACAGCAATAATCCGCGGACGATTTTGGCCAGCAGGTGTGCCACTTTCAAGACCTTCTACGGCAGCTTGCATCATGTTTTTCCCGCCTGCTGCATGTACATTGACCAAATCAACCCCTAGAGCCGCAAGACGGTTCATCGCCTTTTGAACCGTTGTTGGAATGTCATGTAATTTCAGATCAAGGAAGATTTTGCAATTATTCTCTTTCAATGTTTCAAGGATGGCAGGCCCTTCTTGGTAAAATAGTTCCATGCCAACCTTCACAAATAATGTTTCCTCTTCAAATGTATCTAAAAAGGCAAGCGCCTCACGACCTGATGGAAAATCAAGTGCGATGATGGGCAAGTGCTTCATGTTTCCAGCTCCTTCCGATGCAATCCTCTACAGAGGAATACCCATAAGCTGCTAGAACTTGTGGCAGCTCTTCTATGATTTCTGGACATATAAATGGATTGACAAAATTGGCTGTTCCAACTGCTACTGCACTTGCACCAGCAAGTAAAAACTCGAGGACATCTTCCGCACTTTGCACCCCGCCCATACCGATAATTGGGATAGATACTGCTTGACTGACCTCGTACACCATCCGAACAGCCACTGGTTTCACGGCTGGCCCTGATAATCCACCTGTTTTATTCGCTAGAATGGGCGTCCCTTTTTTTAGATCTAAACGCATGCCAATTAAAGTGTTGATCATGGTGAGTCCATCCGCACCAGCCGCTTCAATGGCTTTGGCGATCTCTACGATATTGGACACATTAGGTGACAGTTTCACATAAACAGGAACAGAAGAGACTTCCTTGACTGCTTTTGTTAATGTCTCGGCCATTTTTGGATCCGTACCGAAAGCAATCCCGCCTGTTTTCACATTGGGACAGGAAATATTTAGTTCAAGAGCATGGACATTTTTCGCTTGGCTGATGTGCTTTGCCACTTCGACATAATCGTCAACCTGTGACCCAGCAACGTTTGCAATGATTGGGGTATCAAACTGTTCAAGCCAAGGCAATTCATGCGCAAGCACGCCTTCAAGACCTGGGTTTTGGAGGCCAATCGCATTCAGCATACCCGCTCCAGTTTCAGCTACCCTTGGCGTTGGGTTGCCGAATCTTGGTTCAAGGGTCGTGGCTTTGATCATGATGCCGCCCAGTATAGATAAATCATATAATGAAGCAAATTCTTTACCAAATCCAAAGCAGCCTGATGCCGGTATAATCGGGTTCTTTAACGATAACCCTGGTAATTCAACGTTTAGCATGACAAAACCACCTCCTCTGCTTTAAAAACAGGTCCATCAAGACATACTTTAACGTACGGTTTTTCATGCTGATCGGTGTGACAGACACAAGCAAAACATGCTCCAATTCCGCAGCCCATTCGCTCCTCCATCGAGATGTAAACTGGACGATCAGGATACGAGTCTTTCAAGGCTTTAAGCATAGGGGTCGGTCCGCACGAAAGTAGGACATCAAAGGTCAATTCATGTTCTTCAATGACATTGGTTACAAAGCCTGTTGACCCATACGTTCCATCTACAGTAGCAATCATTGTCTCGCCAAAGGATTGGAACTTTTCTTCGTAAAACACGTCTTTTTTCGATTGAAAACCAAGGACATGCTTGACGATGACACCTTTTTCCGTTAATCGCTTGGATAGCTCGTATAAAGGTGGTACACCGATCCCTCCGCCTACAAGTAAAGCTGTCTGTCCGGGCCTGACGACAGAGAGATCATAGCCATTCCCGAGCGGTCCTAAGACATCAACTACATCTCCCGCTTGCTTTTTGGAAAGGAGTTTTGTCCCCTCTCCTTCTGCACGGAAAATAATCGTCACTTCTTTTCGCTCGGCATGAATATTGGCAATACTGATCGGTCTTCTCAGTAGCGGTGTCATGAATTCGCTGACCTTTATGTGCAGAAATTGTCCAGCCGTTTGACAGGATGCAACAAGGTCCCCTTTTAATGTCATTTCATAAATATGATCCGCGATCTCTCGGTTTGTGACGACCGTCAAGTATGCTTTTTTCATATCGTTACCGTCACCTCAGCATTCGTTTTCACTTGTGGCATTTCGTCTGAACTAAATGTCATACTTTCTAGCACTCTTAATATCGCTTCTGCTGTATCTAGTGACGTCAAGCAAGCCACTCCATTTTCAACAGATTCACGTCTGATTCTAAAGCCATCTCTTGCTGGCTGTTTCCCTTTTGTCAGTGTATTGATCACAAACTGTGCTTCACCATGTCGAATGACATCAAGAAGATTTTTGCCTTCTTCTCCTATTTTGCCGACTACACTTGATGGAATGGATGCTTGCTTCAAGTAATTGGCTGTACCTTCTGTCGCTAAAATGTGATAGCCGATCGCATGGAACCTTCTTGCAATCTCAAGTCCCTCTTCTTTATCCTTATTAGCTACCGTTAACAAAACGGTTCCGTCTTTTGGAATTTGAATTCCTGAGGCGATCAATCCTTTGTACAGGGCTTTTTCAATGGTGACATCTTTCCCCATAACTTCACCTGTTGATTTCATCTCAGGTCCAAGTGTGATATCCACTCTTCTCAGTTTCGCAAAGGAGAAGACCGGTACTTTCACATATACACCCTCTTGCTCCTCGTGTAGTCCCTCTTGGTAGCCATAGTGTTTGAGCTTGTCTCCTAGAATGACTTTTGTCGCTAGATTCGCCATAGGTATGCCCGTAATTTTACTTAAAAATGGGACAGTACGGCTCGAACGCGGGTTCACTTCCAGCACATATACTTCACCTTTTGATAGGACAAATTGAATGTTAAGCAGCCCAATAATGTTGAGTCCTTTTGCTAGTTTAATGGTGTACTCTGCAATTTTCGCTTTGACGTCCTCAGATAACGTTTGTGGAGGGTAGACCGCGATGGAATCACCAGAATGAACGCCGGCTCTTTCGATATGTTCCATGATACCTGGGATGACGACAGTTTCTCCGTCAGACACTGCATCTACTTCGATTTCCTTCCCTGTCAAATACTTGTCAATCAAGACTGGATGCTGTGGATTGATTTTCACGGCATTCTTCATATAGTGAAGGAGCTCCGTTTCTTGATAAACAATTTCCATTGCGCGCCCGCCTAACACATAGGAAGGACGGACAAGGACTGGATAGCCGATCTGATTGGCAATGATGATTGCCTCTGGAACAGAGGTCGCTGTTTTTCCTTTTGGCTGAGGAACGCCCAGTGTTTCTAATGTTTGTTCAAACTTATCACGGTTTTCCGCACGGTCTAAGTCCTCAAGTGATGTCCCCAGGATGTTAACGCCTCTATTGGATAGTTCATCCGCTAAGTTGATCGCTGTTTGTCCCCCGAATTGAACGACAACACCTTCTGGTTTTTCAAGGTCGATGATGTGCATGACATCTTCTACTGTAAGTGGTTCAAAGTATAGCTTATCTGAAATACTAAAGTCTGTTGATACTGTTTCAGGGTTGTTGTTTATAATAATCGCTTCATACCCTGCTTGTTTAATTGCCCAAACAGAATGGACCGTCGCATAATCAAATTCAACCCCTTGTCCAATCCGGATTGGTCCTGAACCTAGTACGATGACACTTTTCTTCTCAGTTCGCTCAGATTCATTTTCATCTTCATATGTGCTATAGAAATAAGGTGTTTCTGATTCAAATTCAGCCGCACACGTGTCAACCATTTTGTAAACGGGCACAACGCCTGCTTCTTGTCTAAGCTGGTAAAGTGCCGCTTCTTTCATGTGCCATTCTCGGCTAATATAGATGTCTGAGAAGCCTTTTTCTTTTGCTTCTTTTAATACGTCTGTATTGCCTATGTTTTCTTTTAATGTCTTTTCAAATGTAATGATACCTTCTAGTTTATGAAGGAAGAAGTAATCAATTTGTGAGAATTCATGTATCTGCTCAACTGTATAACCTCTCCTAAACGCCTCAGCGATATAAAATAGTCGCTCGTCGCCTGCTTTTTTGATTCGTTTCTCTAGCACTTCATTTGAGATGTCTGCTTCGTCCTTTAATTCTATGTGATGCACATCTGCCTCAAGTGAACGCACAGCTTTTAATAACGACTCTTCTAAAGTACGTCCAATCGCCATGACTTCGCCTGTTGCTTTCATTTGAGTACCAAGATGTCTATTGGCAGATTCAAATTTATCAAACGGCCAACGCGGAATTTTTGACACGACATAGTCAAGTGCTGGTTCAAAGGCTGCATATGTTTTTCCTGTTACTGGGTTCATCATTTCATCTAGTGTTAAGCCGACAGCGATTTTCGCAGCAAGCTTTGCAATCGGATACCCTGTCGCTTTAGACGCAAGTGCAGAAGACCGGCTCACGCGCGGGTTCACTTCGATGATATAGTACTGAAAGCTGTTTGGATCTAGGGCAAGCTGTACGTTACAGCCGCCTTCAATGCCTAGAGCCCGGATGAGCTTTAGTGATACGTTTCGTAGCAGCTGGTATTCACGGTCACTTAAAGTTTGGCTTGGCGCAACGACTATGCTATCACCTGTATGGATGCCGACAGGATCAAAATTTTCCATGTTACAAACAACGATGGCATGGTCACCGCTATCACGCATCACTTCGTATTCAATTTCCTTAAAGCCTGCAATACTTTTTTCAAGTAAACATTGCGTTACCGGGCTTAACTTAAGGCCGTTCTCAACCGTTTCTTTTAGTTCTTGCTCGTTTGTACAAATTCCGCCGCCCGTTCCGCCTAATGTATAGGCTGGTCTCACAATGACTGGGAACCCTATTTTATTGGTGAAAGCCATCGCTTCTTCAAAATTATGAATGATCTCACTTTCTGGTACAGGTTCATTCAGTTCTCTCATGAGATTACGGAATAAATCTCTGTCTTCTGCTTGTTGTATAGCGGATAGCTTCGTTCCCAGCACTTCAACACCGCATTCAGCTAATACACCAAGGTCTGATAATTCAACAGCAAGGTTGAGTCCAGTTTGTCCCCCAAGCGTTGGCAGAATCGCATCCGGACGTTCTTTTCGAATGATTCTCGTTAAAAATTCTGGTGTGAGCGGTTCGATATATACCTTGTCCGCCATTTCTGTATCTGTCATAATCGTCGCAGGGTTTGAGTTCACAAGAACCACTTCATACCCCTCTTCTTTTAGTGCTAAGCAAGCCTGTGTACCTGCATAGTCGAACTCTGCTGCTTGACCGATAATGATTGGACCTGATCCGATGACTAATATCTTTTTGATGTCTACGCGTTTTGGCATACTTCTTCCCCTTCTTTCTCAGTCGTATGAATCATTTCCATGAATTGATCGAATAAGTAGTTCGCATCTTCTGGACCTGGTGATGCTTCTGGGTGATACTGCACAGTGAATGCTGGCGCTTCTTTATGTTTTAATCCTTCAATTGTATTGTCGTTTAGAGCAATATGAGTTACTTCTAGCAAGTCTTCATTAATGGCACTTACGGTGTAGCCATGGTTTTGAGAAGTCAGCGTTACCTTTCCAGTTGCTAGTTCTTTCACGGGGTGATTGGATCCTCTATGCCCGAATTTCATTTTTTCTGTACTTGCTCCGCACGCAAGCGCAAATAGCTGATGTCCTAGGCAAATGCCAAAGAGTGGTACCTTTCCAATCAATTGCTGAATCATTTCGACCGCTTCAGGTACATCGACAGGGTCTCCAGGTCCGTTTGAGAGCATGATGCCATCAGGCTTTAGCTGCAACACTTCGTCTGCTGTAATATTGTATGGCACCACAATGACATCACAGTCGCGCTTATTCAGCTCGCGCAATATTCCATGTTTCATGCCAAAATCCACAAGCACAATTCGTTTTCCTCTTCCTGGACTTGGGTATGCATTTTTCACAGAAACTTGACTCACTTGATCTGTTGGCAGCTGCAAAGTTTGAAGGCGGCGCACAACGTCATCTACTTGTTCATCTGGGTGAGCAAATGCACCTCTTAATGTGCCTGCTCTTCTAATCATTCTTGTCAGCTTACGTGTATCGATTCCGCTGAGTCCCGGAATGTTTTTCATTTTTAAATATTCATCGAGTGAGTAGGATGAGCGCCAGTTTGATGGCTTTTCACAAAGCTCTTTCACAATGAGCCCTTTAACAAATGGTGTGATCGATTCGAAATCATCACGGTTAATGCCATAATTGCCGATCAGCGGATAGGTGAGTGTGACAATTTGTCCACAGTATGATGGGTCAGACAAAATTTCTTGATAGCCCGTCATCCCTGTATTAAACACAACTTCTCCAACTGATGGTTCTAAGCTACCAAAACCTGTTCCTTCAAACACTGTTCCATTTTCTAGCACTAAGCGTCTCTTCATTTTACGAGTCTCCCCTCTTCATAAACGACCTTTCCAGATGCAATTGTCATGACTGGCCATCCCGATACAGTCATTTGGTCAAACGGTGTATTTTGCCCTTTGGATAAGAAACTTTTTTTATCGATGGCCATTTCTTTATTTAAATCAATGAGGGTCAGGTCAGCCACTTGCCCTGTTTCTACCTTTCCGTATGGAAGAGAAAACGCGTCTGCTGGTTTAATTGTCATATAGTCAACGAGTTCTTTTAATGTCCATTCGCCTGATTTAACAAACCGTGTGTACAGAAGCGGGAATGCTGTTTCTAGCCCAACAATTCCAAAAGGTGCACGCTGCATCGTTTCTTTTTTCTCTTCTTCTGTATGAGGGGCATGATCAGTTGCGATAAAATCAATGGTGCCATCTAGTAGGCCTTCGATTAATGCCTCGCGATCCTCTGCTCCTCTAAGAGGTGGGTTCATTTTATAATTTGTATCAAGACCCGGTATATCTGAATCACATAAGAGCAGATGATGCGGTGATACCTCAGCTGTCACACGAATGCCGGCTTTTTTTGCATCACGTACGACGCGCACAGATTCTTTTGTACTGATATGACAAACATGATAGTGACAGTTCGCCGCTTCCGCTAAGAGCACATCCCTTGCAATATGCACTGATTCACAAATGGATGGAATGCTATGTAACCCATTTGCTTTGGAAAACTCTCCTTCATGAACACATCCCCCGTAAATCAGGGAGTTATCTTCACAATGCGCCACAATTGCTTGATCTAAACTTGCTGCTTGTTTCATTGCTTCGTACATCATTCCTGCGGTTTGGACCCCCACGCCGTCGTCTGTAAAGGCAAACGCCCCCGCTCCTTTTAACGCCGCAAAATCCGTCATCTCTTCACCGATTTGTCTTGTTGTAATGGAAGCATATGGTAAAACCCTGATTGATGAGGTTTCCTCAATTCGATTCATGAGCCATTCCATTTGCTCCTTTGTATCTGGCACTGGTCGTGTATTTGGCATTGCTGCAATGGTCGTATATCCGCCTCTCGCCGCTGCCTTAGTGCCTGTTTCAATGGTTTCCTTTTTCTCGCCGCCTGGCTCTCTTAAATGCACATGTAGATCAATCAAACCTGGTGACACAAACAATCCTGTTGCATCAATGACCTCTTCTCCGTCTTCTCTTTCTAAGTGACCCATCGCTTGAATCACTTTTCCTTTTACCCTAATATCCTGCTGCACTTTTTCACCTGTGGTTGTTAAGATAAAGCCGTTTTTAATGAGATATGACATAGACAGAATCTCTCCCTTTTTGATGTAATCTGCTATTTTGTAAAGCTCTTTTTAAGACAGCCATTCGGATATACACACCATTTTCCATTTGTTTAAAAATCCTTGACTGCATTGATTCCACTAAAGAATCATCTATTTCAACACCTCTGTTTACTGGTGCTGGATGCATAATGATGGCTCGTTCTTTCATGTTTCTTGCTCGCTCTACTGTTAATCCATAGCTCGACAAGTAATCCTGATTGCCTACTTTTTCTTCATGCCTTTCATGCTGAATACGGAGGAGCATGACCACATCAGATCGTTTTATCGCTTCATCTACTTCGACACAAGTTCCGTGAGGGTTCTGTTCATCCTGGAAGGAAGCTGGTCCTGAAAAGAGCACAGTGGCTCCAAGTCTTCTAAGCACTTCTGCATTAGATCGTGCGACCCTGCTATGTTTGATATCACCATGAATGGACACCGTCAAGCCTTCAAAACCGCCAAATTCTTCATAAATGGTCATTAAGTCAAGCAGTGACTGGGTTGGATGCTGCCCGCATCCATCTCCCGCATTAATGATGGGAATGCCGACTTTCCCAATCAACTCTTTGTAGTATTCATCGGTGCTATCTCGGATGACACATGCTTTGACGCCGATAGACTCTAGCGTTTTAACGGTATCGTATAGCGTTTCACCCTTTTGTACTGAAGTACTTGCCGCGTCTAGATTTAGTACGTTCATGCTAAGTTTCTTCTCCGCTACTTCGAAGCTAAAGCGTGTTCTTGTACTTGGCTCAAAGAAAAGGTTCGCTACAAATGCTCCCGCTAAGCCATGCTCCTGTTTGCCATTTTTTAGCGCCACCGCTTCCTCGATCAGCGCTAAAATCTCTTCCTTCGTCAAGCAACTCATGGTCGATAGATGATTCATGTTTTCTTCCCCCTCTAGTTTTCAATCACTTTCAGGTTCAAAAAAACCCTAAGCCTCGGCAGCTTAGGGTTCTCCAAAAGAAGCAGTGGCACTTACGCACATTCTGCTTATGTTAGAACCCTTGTCAGCCTCACTGGACTTCTTTTAAAAGGTTTTCTGTATTCGATTCATTTGACTTATCTTCTTCTGCTTGCTGATGTGGCAAGATCAGGTTCAACAAAACGCCTGTTATGGCAGCAAGTGCCATTCCGGATAATGTCAGATTGATTTGTTTCACCTCAATGAAGGCACCACCAATTCCAATCACTAAGATGACAGATGCGATGATGAGGTTTCGTTTTTCTTCAAAGTTGACTTGATGATCAATCAGGATCCTAAGACCACTCGAAGCGATGATCCCGAAGAGTAGGAACGAGACACCGCCCATCACTGCGGAAGGGACTGTACTGATTAATGCTGATATTTTACCGACAAATCCAAAGCAGATGGCAAGTACCGCTGCTCCGCCGATGACGAAGATGCTAAAAACTCTCGTGATCGCAAGTACGCCAATGTTCTCACCATAAGTCGTTGTAGGTGGTCCACCAATGAGTGATGCAAAGATGGTCGCTGCACTATCTCCTAAAATCGAGCGGTGAAGGCCTGGCTTTTGAATGAAATCTTGACCTACTACTTTGCTTAAGACCACTTGGTGACCAATGTGCTCAGACATTGTCACAAAAGCAACCGGAACCATCACAGTGATGATACTTAAGGTCACAGCCGGCGTATAATCGACAAATGGTACAACAAAATCTGGTACAGCCAACCACTTTGCATCAATGACCGGTTGGAATTGAACGATGCCTTGTGTTAAAGCAAAGAGATATCCGCTAATAATACCGATTAATACAGGAATGAGGCTGAGGAATCCTCTTAGAAAAATCATACTAATGATGGTGATCACCAGTGTAAAGCCAGCGACACTTAAGTGTTTTAAGCTATAGACAAGCTCAGACGCATTCGGATCAGCATACATCGCCATGTTGACGGCTGTTCCAGCTAAACCTAGCCCAATGACCATAATCACTGGTCCTACGACAACCGGCGGCAGAAGTTTCATCAACCAGCCTGTGCCTAACCATTTAATGAATAAAGCGATGAGTGCATAAGCGACACCTGCCATAAATGCACCCACCATGGCAGCACCTGGACCGCCTGATGCTTTGACATTCAGGATGGGGGCTATAAAGGCAAAGGACGAACCAAGGTATGCCGGTATTTGTCCTCTTGTAATGAGCAAGTAAACGATGGTTCCAACTCCACTTGAGATCAGGGCAACAGCTGGACTCATGTCAATGATTTTCGGTACAAGGATGGTTGCACCAAACATAGCAAACAAATGCTGAAGGCTAAGTGATAGCCACATGAACGGTTTTGGTATATCTCGAATGCCTAAATTGGCTTTTTGCTGACTCATGATTTTCCTCCTAGATGTGTTTTTTCTATTAAAAAAGCCTCTTTGCGAGTATGCGCAAAGAGGCTTAGAAAACCGTACACGTCATGTGTATATGCTCGGTGTTTCTATTATTGCCCTCTTTGCAAACTCTCTGGAATGCATTTAAAAAGGTTATTTTTCATATATTGCGACAAGGTCTTTTTGATCGACTTCGATAAGCTGGACCATGACTGTTTCTGCTTTAGACGTCGGAATATTTTTCCCAATGTAATCTGCACGAATCGGCAGCTCTCTATGCCCTCGATCAACAAGGACCGCTAGCTGAATGGAAGACGGTCTGCCCACATCCACTAGGGCATCCATTGCCGCTCTCACGGTTCTGCCTGTAAACAGGACATCATCTACGACAATCAACGTTTTGTCATTGATGTCAGCTGGAATGTCTGCTCCCTTTACTAGTGGGTCTTGATTGTCTGTTTTTTTGGTTAGGTCATCACGGTATAGCGTAATATCCAGTTCTCCCACAGTGACGGGATTGCCTTCAATTTGCTCGATGCGCTCTGCAAGGCGCTTTGCAAGATGAATGCCTCTTGTCTTGATCCCGGCAAGGATGACGTCTTTCATCCCCTTGTTACGCTCAATCATTTCATGTGCAATTCGGGTAAGCGCTCGTCTTATCGCTTGTTCATCAAGAATCACTGCTTTTTGTTCCATCTTTTACACCTCTTTTTTGACAAATAAAAAGCCCCTTCTGCAAAGGGCAGAGAGGGGCGTTCATTTGTGCATACACATACACAAATTGATCCGTTATCCTTCTCAGCCTCTCTGGACTGTCTTAAAGAATCTCAATTTCTTTGTTCATTATTTCAGAAAAAGCGTTGCCTGTCAATCATTATTTCTTAAGGAATCGATAAAAGCCTGCATATCTTGCGGAATGGGTGCGGAAAATTCGATGTATTCTCCTGTCCTTGGATGATCAAACCCTAATACACCCGCATGTAGCAATTGTCCATTGAAATCAACGGTTTTCCTTGGGCCATATTTCGGATCTCCCGCAAGAGGATAACCAATATACTTCATATGGACACGGATTTGGTGCGTTCTTCCTGTTTCAAGACGGCATTCTACAACGGTGAACTCTTTAAAGCGTTCCATCACGTCAAAGTGTGTGACAGCTTGCTTTGCATTTTCTTTTGTGACAGTCATACTTTGACGGTCCTTTTTGTCTCTACCAATCGGAGCATCTATCGTCCCTGTATCATGCTGGATGATGCCGTGAACCACAGCGGTATATTTTCTCGTGACGGTCTTGGCGACCAATTGATTGACGAGTGATTCATGCGCCAAATCATTTTTAGCAACCATTAACAGTCCAGAAGTATCCTTATCAATCCGGTGAACAATACCAGGTCTCATGACGCCATTAATACCTGATAAGTCGTGACAATGTGCCATAAGGCCATTCACAAGTGTCCCTGATACATGTCCTGGCGCTGGATGGACGACCATACCTCTTGGTTTATTCACCACAAGTACGTCTTCATCCTCATAATAAATATCTAGATCCATTGCTTCTGCTTCTACATCTAGTGCTTCTGGTTCTGGAATTTCTACTTTGATCTGATCGCCAGCTTGTACCTTATAATTTGCTTTTACTTGTTTTCCGTTCACTTCAATTAGCCCGTCATTTACCCATTGCTGAACTTGGGTTCTTGACCATTCAGGCTCCGTTGTGCTTAAAAATTTATCAAGCCGCTCACTTGTTTGTTCTTCGGAAACGGCAATGTTTATTTGATTCATGTAGTTGACTCCTTATTTTTCTTTCCATCTAATAGCATTTGAATGAAGAGCAGAATAACTCCTATGCAAAGAGATGAATCTGCAATGTTAAAGATTGGATAATGATAATCCCCAAATACGAAATGGGCAAAATCAACCACTTCCTGACGGAAAATCCGGTCAATAAAGTTACCAACGGCTCCTCCAAGCATGAGGCCTAGCGCCGCGCCAAGCAGCTTGTCATTTTGTCCATATTTTTGCAAGTAATAGACAATCCCCGCCATCACCACGAGTGTGACCACATAGAAAAACCACATTTGCCCTTGAAGAATTCCCCATGCGGCTCCTGAATTCCGGTGAGAGGTTAAGTAAAAGAATCCGTCAATCACTGGGACAGAATCTCCAATGATCATGTTTTTGACAACGAGCCATTTTGTTAATTGATCTAAACAAATCATCACGATTGCGATTATGTAATAGAACACACATGTTCCTCCATCTTCATACTTTGGTCTTTAAGCATTTTATCAAGAAAACAGAAAGGAGTAAAGAAACTTTAGTTGACAGACAAAAACCTCCCTACATATGGAAGGCTTCGAAATGAGAATCATTTGATTCATGAGGATAAGGAGTGAATGCTTTTTTCTCGTATTGTTTATGATATAAAAAGTCATCAGTCGTGCGGGCTGTAGGGAGAATACTCATCTGTTCAAGTGGAATTGCATGACCTGTCGCTTCACATACACCGTACGTTCCTTGCTCTATTTTTGCAATGGCGAGCGAAACATCTTGCAGCTCTTCCTTGATGTGATAAAGGAGCGTGGTCGTTTTGGTTTGATTCATTGTGATATGTTCAGTGGGTGAACGAAATGACGCATATTCGAACAGTTTGGATTGCAGTTCTTCTTTCATTTGAAGGAGTTCCATGTAAATCGTGTGTAGATCGCCATTCATGTCGCTAATTCAACTCCTGCCCTCTCGTAATACTCCTATTGTTGCCCCGGCTGTAGACTTTAAAGCCATAAGATTTTTCCTTTCGTTCTAAACGCTGTCATTTTCTAAAATAAGAAAACGCCCCGCTTATAGCGGGGCGCTAGTTGATGATAGAGGACTGTTAATTTTGGTAATATTTCTCCATGATTTCAGCATTTTTCAGCGATAATGTTGGGTATTTTGGATTTGCACCCACATCTTTAGAAATAATACGAGAACGTTCACACAGTTCTCCTTCTGCTTTCTCAACAACAATACGTCCTGATGGGTATTCAGGCGCTGATGCATCTGCATGCTTTTGATCTTCTACCGTTAATTCTGAGATGATGAAGAGCTGCTTGACATCTTCTTTGATGGAAGCTAAAAGGTCCTTCACTTCATCAGTCGCATAAAGTGTCACACTTGCTTCTAGTGAACGTCCGATGACTTTCTCATTACGGGCAATTTCAAGTGCTTTCAGAACATCATCACGAACTTCCATAAAGCGGTCGAATTTCGTTTCGGTCGCTTCTGCTTGTGGAATAGCCACAACTTCTGGCATATCAGTTAATTGAACACTTGGTTCTTCCACAAAGCGTAAATGGCTCCATAATTCATCTGCTGTGTGCGGAAGAATTGGTGCAGTTAGCTTCACTAACGCCATTAATGTTTCGTAGAAGACGGTTTGCATGCTGCGCCGATCTGGATGATCTGCATGTTCAATGTACACCACATCTTTTGCAAAATCGAGATAGAATGAGCTTAGCTCAATCGTACAGAAATTATGAATCGCATGATATACGACAGCAAATTCATAATCGTCATACGCCTTTTTCACCTTATCAATCAGTTTGTTTAATTTGATTAAGATATATTGATCCACTTCGCGAAGCTCTTCTACTGGCACAGCATGTACTGCTGGTTCAAAGTCGAACAGGTTACCATGCAAGAAGCGGAACGTGTTACGAATTTTACGGTATACTTCTGCCACTTGTTTAAGAATATCATCAGACACTGGATGATCAGCTTGATAGTTAACAGAGGAAACCCAAAGTCTGAGGATCTCCGCACCAAGTTGCTTAGCCACCTTCGTTGGATCTATTGTGTTGCCTAATGATTTACTCATCTTACGTCCCTCTTTATCAAGCGTAAAGCCATGGCTTAGCACACCTTTATAAGGTGCTTTTCCAGTGACCGCAACCGCTGTTGATAATGATGAGTTAAACCAGCCTCGATATTGATCAGAGCCTTCAAGATAAAGATCTGCTGGACGGACAAGGTCTTCTCTTTCTTCTAAAACGGCTTGGTGAGAAGAACCTGAATCAAACCATACATCCATGATGTCCTGCTCTTTAGTAAATTCACCATTCGGGCTGCCTGGATGTGTAAAACCTTCTGGAAGTAATTCTTTTGCTTCTTTTTCAAACCAAATATTTGATCCATGTTCTCTAAACAATTGTGATACATGCTGAATCGTTTTGTCCGTGATGATCGGTTCCCCGTTTTCCGCATAAAAGACCGGAATTGGTACTCCCCATACACGCTGTCTTGAAATACACCAGTCACCTCTGTCACGCACCATATTAAATAGACGTGTTTCACCCCATGCTGGTACCCATTTTGTTTCTTTAATATTGTCTAAAAGAGCTTCTCTGAAATCTTTAATGGATGCAAACCACTGAGAAGTCGCACGATAAATCGTCGGTTTTTTCGTTCTCCAGTCATGCGGATAAGAGTGGGTAATAAAGTCGAGCTTTTTCAGTGCGCCTTTTGCTTCAAGCTGTTCTGTGATGGCTTTATTTGCATCCTCATAGAAAACCCCTTCAAATCCAGGTGCTTCTTCTGTCATGACACCTTTCTCATCAACTGGGCATAGCACATCAAGACCGTATTTCATACTGACAATAAAGTCATCTTCTCCGTGACCTGGTGCCGTGTGAACACAGCCAGTACCGGCATCCGTTGTAACGTGATCGCCAAGCATAACGAGTGAATCTCTACCATAGATCGGATGCTCTGCCACGACTTTGTCTAGTTCATTTCCTTTTAGGGTTTTCACGACTTCGTATTCATCAAAACCAATGGTTTTCGCTACTTGTTCAGCCAGTTCAGATGCCACAACATATCGATCATCCCCAACTTTGAGCACACTGTATTCTAGATTCGGATGAACACAAATTCCAAGGTTAGCTGGAATGGTCCAAGGTGTTGTTGTCCAAATGATGAATTGCTCTCCATTTTCAAGTACGCCTTTTCCATCTTTCACTTTAAATGATACGTAGATGGATGGGGAGCGTTTGTCTTTGTACTCAATTTCCGCTTCAGCTAGTGCTGATTCACTTGAAGGTGACCAGTTAACAGGCTTCAGCCCTTTGTAAATATAGCCTCTTTTCGCCATTTCACCAAAGACAAGGATTTGCTGCGCTTCGTATTCAGGCTTTAACGTGACATATGGATTGTCCCAGTCGGCTCTAACGCCTAGACGTTTGAACTGGTTACGCTGACCTTCGATTTGCTTCCAAGCGTATTCTTCACATAGTTTGCGAAATTCTGCTGTGGACATTTCTTTTCGCTTCACTTTTTTATTTTTTGTGAGCGCCGTTTCAATTGGTAAGCCATGTGTATCCCAGCCCGGTACGTACGGTGCGTGGAATCCATTCATTGATTTAAAACGGACAATAAAATCTTTTAGGATTTTATTGAGTGCGTGTCCCATATGAATATCACCATTCGCATATGGAGGTCCATCATGCAATATAAAAGTCGGGCGTCCTTTTGTCCGCTCCAAGACCATTTGATAGATGTCTTTTTCTGCCCATTCCTCTTGGATTTCAGGCTCTTTGTTTGGCAAGTTCCCTCTCATAGGGAATTCTGTTTTCGGCATTAATAACGTGTCTTTGTAGTTCATACCCATTCCTCCACATGCAAATTCGTCTTAAAGAAAAACAATAAAAAAAGCCCTCTCATCCCACAAGGGACGAGAAGGCTTGTCTCGCGGTACCACCCTTTTAGAAAAGCGATTAACAATCGCTCATCCACTCTAAAATCGTAACGTGATCGGACGCCTTTTCTTACTGATTCATTTCAGAAAAGGAACTAAAGGGGTGATCTCATGAGCAGCGTCACGTAATGTCAGGCTTCCACCATCCCTGATTCGCTTTATTACGCATTGAACAACTGCGAGTGTCCCTTTCAAACGTTTATCTCTTGTTAATTTATGATGGTATTATATGCAACATGAGCGGGTCATGTCAAGATGATCGGCTATTCTTTTTCGTCAAAGACTGCATCCACTTCATATTCAAGCAGATGATCCCAATCATCATTTTTCAGAAGATCTAGCTGCGCTTCAATCAGCATTTGGAAACGTGTTCTAAAGACCTTCGATTGTTTCTTCAGCTCTTCTATTTCCATGGCAATTTTTCTTGATTTTGATAATGCTTCGTTGATAATACGGTCCGCATTTTTCTCTGCTTCGCGAATAATCAATTTCGCTTCTTTATCTGAATGACGTTTCACATCTTCAGCTGCTTCTTGTGCCACAAGAATCGATTTATTCAATGTTTCTTCGATTGTTGCAAAATGGCCAAGTCTTTCATCGAGCTCGTTGACTTTGTCTTCAAGTTCATTTTTTTTACGCAACACGATTTCGTAATCTTTACGTACTTGGCTTAAAAACTCATTTACCTCATCTTCGTCATAGCCACGAAAACTTTTTGTGAACGTTTTATTATGAATATCATTAGGTGTTAATGGCAACCTCGCCACCTCCAGATTCAAGTTCGTTATGTCAGAAGCTCAAATGTTACTTTAAATTTATCCTTTTTCGTCTTCCCATCAATTGTTTTCAAGGAAAAGCGGCCAAAACCTCGGACTGAGAGCTGATCGCCTTCACCAATTGTGAAAGAAGGGTCCTCTGTGACTTTCCAGTTCACTTTAACAAGACCATTTTTGACTAAAATCTGTGCTTTTTGCCGAGACTGACGGCTAACAGCAGCACAAACAGCGTCAAGCCTCAATGAAGAGATCGTGTCTTCTTTGATGTCAGTCTTTGTGATTACTGGTTTTATATCCGTCTGATTGATTTCTTCTAATGACACTGCTGCTCTACCGACATGCGTCAGCTGCGCTCGAACAAAATCTGCTACGTCACTTGTACAAATAAACTGCACAGATTCCTCTGAAAATAACAGATCACCGAATTTTTGCCGTTTCAAGCCTGTCCCAATGAGTGAGCCAAGAAGCTTCGGATGCTCAATGGAAATAAACTTTTTTGCATAGTTGACCTGAAAATAAGTCAACTCAACGTCCTCAATCGCTGGCTCTAAATAGTTGGGATAGATCATGGCTCTTTTGCGTTCAGCTTCCTCATACCCTCCAAAAAACATGATACCGAGTTCATCAGCATGTTGAATCACTGATTGGGTGATAAACTGCTCACGTGGATCGAGGAAATCTGTTAATTTCAGCCGATATTGATCGAGTGCAATTTTTTTCCAACCTAACACTTGATCGACAAATGGCTGTTCGTCTTTTCTGAAATGTTGATAAATATCGCTCATTTTGTTCCCCTTTTATGTAAAAAAGCTTGGCAGAGGCCAAGCCTGGCAGCCTGTTTACATGATTCCTGCAATCATTTGATAAAGACCTTTTAATCCGTAATCTGATGCAAAACGAATCACAAGCAATGCCACAATTGGCGAAATATCAATCATACCAATTGGCGGAATAATTTTACGAAATGGTTCTAAATACGGTTCGCAAATGGATGTCAAAAAGCGGCCAAATGTTGTGTCTCTAGCAGATGGTACCCATGACATAAAGATGTAAATAATAACCGCGAATGAGTAAATCGTTAATACTGTTTGTAGTATGCTAAAAATATAAGATAGAATCACTATGATTTACCACCTCTGAGGTTCTTCCTCTGTTAATAACTCTGATATTGTGCCCGAAACATCTACATTATCAGGTGTGCAGAGGAATATATTCGAGCCAATACGCTGAATGTCTCCACCGATTGCATAAACCGTTCCGCTTAAGAAATCGATGATACGTTTTGCTTGATCGTGCTGGATGCGCTGCAAATTAACGACAACTGCACGCCTGTTTTTAATCTGGTCTGCAATCTCTTGTGCCTCTGCATAAACCCGCGGCTCACATAACACCACTTTAGAGGATTTTTGCACGCTTTGCAAGCTCACGACATTTTGTTTTGCTGTTTGCGGACGCTCTTGAAATGCAGCCTTTTCTTTTGTGCCTCTTTCTTCTTGCACTGGTTCTTTTTCTTCATCAATATATTCGTATTCATACTCTTCGTCATCGAGTGTGAAAAAGCTTTTAAACTTATTTTTTATGCTCATGTCACGCACCTCCTGTTTCATTTCCAACAAGTGAAGAGCCAATCCGAACAAATGTCGCACCTTCTTCAATTGCGATTTCAAAATCGTTTGACATGCCCATCGATAAATGCTGACAAGGTGCATTTACTTGGTTGAGATGTTGTACCTTTTCTTGAAGGCTTTTTAATGTTTTAAAACAGGTCTGAATCACTTCTTGATCATCCGTAAATGGAGCCATTGTCATCAGTCCAGCGACTTCTATGTGTTTGAAATCTGCTAGCTGCTTCACAAACGGTATGACCTCTTCGGTCATTAAACCGTGTTTTGACTCCTCAAGAGATGTATTCACCTGAACAAAACAGCGAACAGTGTGATCCGCTCTTTTTTCAATTTCATTCGCAAGAGACATTCTGTCAAGCGAATGTAAATAGTCAATCGTCTGAATGACAGACTTCACTTTTCTTGTCTGTAAACTACCGATGAAGTGCCAGCTAATGTTTTCATCGGTTATCACAGCCTGTTTTTCAAGTAACCCTTGGTCACGATTTTCACCGAAATGCAAAATTCCTGCTTCTTTGGCTTCTAGTGCACGTTCAACTGAAACGTATTTTGTGACGGCAACGACTGATACATCTTCTGGGTTTCTGCCTGCTCTTTTACATGCTTCGTTTATTTGTTCATTTATTTGTCTGAGATTCTCTCGTACATTCAATTGCCATTATGCCTCCTTAAATCCGACAAAAGACATCATACGTCCTGTTTTCCCTTGATCACGCCGGTGCGAGAAGAAAAGCTGATCATTGCAGCTTGTGCACATCGAACTGACATGTATGTTTTCTTCTTTTATTCCTGCATGAAGCAATGCGTGTTTGTTTAATGTTTTCAAATCGATTTTGTATTGTCCACGTGAAACCTCGGAATACACTTCCTCTGTTGAGAAAGGAAGCTTTTTCACTTGATCCATAACGACATCATCTACTACGTAGCAGCAACTGCCAATCGACGGTCCAATGCCGACCTGTATATGATCAACTGCTACACCTTCTTGGCTGGTCCAAATATCAATCATTTTTGCGCCAATTTGCTTGACGGTTCCTTTCCAGCCAGCATGAGCCGTTCCGATCAGTCCATCATTAGGGGCTAGAAAATAAAGCGGAACACAATCAGCGAAACAAAGAGCGAGCATCATGTTTGGTTCAGACGTATACAAACCATCTGTTCCAGGCAGGGCCTCATGATAATGAAGGCTGCCTCTGCCCTTGTGCTCTTTGGTGACTTTCATTATATGGTCCTCATGTGTTTGGTCAGCAAACACCCAATCAGAGAGCGGCACAGCAGTTCCATCTGCTATGACTTGGCGATTCATTTGAACACTAGAAGCATCATCTCCTACATGGAGTCCAGTATTCAGTGATTGATATGGATCAAGGCTAAAGCCGCCATTTTTTGTCGAAAATCCGGCCAATACCCTTTGACCAGAACAAGTGATGTTCGTCCAATCATGAATCGCCATCGCATAAGGCGTTTTCAACTGAAAGGGGTCATATTTGTGTGTCATAGCTGCCTCCCACCTTTCATTCATCTCTCTTGATATCGCTCCTATTTTACCACAAGAAATACTAAGACAGTTAGTGGGATTCAATAAATAATACACTCAAATGTGCCCTTTCTACAGGTTTTTTTGCAAATTGATATGAAAACGTAATCTTTTTACCCGAAAAAGACAATGTGTACTGAGATGGAGAGATTGGTAAGGGGTTATTTTTTTAAGAAGACAATCGGACAAGTATTACATCTTCGCCAATTTTTACTATATTTCGCCACGGGACGATCATTTCCTCTTCTTTTCCGAAGAATCCCATCATTTTAACCGTACCACCAATAATAATTGCTTGAATTTTACCGCTTGTGACATTGATATCAATGTCTCCAATTGTGCCTAGTTTTTTCCCACTGGACACATCGACAACGTCCTTTATTTGAAATTCAGAGATACTCATCATCTTGCCTTCCCCGCCTTTCGTTTTCTACTATAATATGTATGATGGAAAAGCAGGGACGCATACCAATAGTTTCTCAATGCTACAACTTTATTAGGTGCGGACGCTCATTTCTCCACATGACTTCGACTGGACAGTTAAAAAAGGAGGTGAGCGTGTCGCTTGTCATCATTTGCTTAGTCTCACCTTTACAAAAAACGGTTCCTTCTTTTAGTAATAAGGTGTGCTGAAAAACGGGTGAAATGTCTTCAGCGTGATGGGTCGTATAAAGTAAAGTGGGTGCATCAGGCTTTGAAGCAATCATGGAAATCATGTCTAGTACTTGTTCTCTTGCTAAAAAGTCTAATCCTGTGACTGGTTCATCTAATATTAAGAGTTCAGGATCATTCATTAACGCTCTTGCAATCAATACTTTTTGTTTTTCACCTTGGGAAAGGGTTTCATATGTGCGATTGGCATATTTGATGGATCCGAAGGCTTTTAATAGGTCAATTGCTTTCTCTCTCATGTCATCAGTTGGTGATTCATACAGTCCAATTGAAGCAAATGCACCGCTTAGTACAATTTCAAATGCACGATCATCTGGATGTAGCTTCTTTTCAAGCCCTGCTGAAATAAGCCCAATTTTCTTCCTTAGCTTCTCTCCAAGAGCTTCCTTTCCAAAGACATGACCTAGTACCGTCATCTCACCAGACGTTGGAAAGTAATACGAGCACAACATATTTAATAAAGCGGTTTTCCCCGCACCGTTTAATCCATAAAGCACCCAGTTTTCCTTTTCTTTTACCTGCCAATTGACGGAATGAAGTAGCCATTTTCCATTTCGTTTTAGTGAAACATCCTTTAAGTCAAGTGACACAACATTGCCCTCCTAAAAATTTCTGAATATACTAATAATAATCACATACAGCATATCGCACATCATTTATTCGGTAAACCTCACATAAAAAAGCTGCTCCCTATGAGGAACAGCTCTTATTCTTAAGAGATTTCTATCCGTATGCCTTCTTTTATATCAGGAAACGTGTGCGGGGATGCAAAGACAGCTCCTGGTAATACATCATCAAACGGCTCTTGGAAGTATATCGAAATATGGCCAAGCTCTTTAAAGTTGTCATTTGCTTTATTGCCAAGTGCTGTAATCTTGTAGGTTTGATCGCCTACTTGAATGGTCCCGCCAAGTTTCAGCGGCTCTTCTTCTACATGTTCAAACTCATGTATGACAGACATGTCCCTTAATTCTTGGGGTGCTGCAGGTCCAAATAAAACGATCAATTTATCTTCTTTAAACTGCGGGACTAAGATCCCGATTTCTTTTACAACAGATTGTGTTCCCATATTTTTCGATTCCTCCTATTACGTTTAATACATACCGAAGCTAGCTACGTATGCGATCACAACAGATAGCACCCCTGTTATGAGACGGCTATACAAAACAGCTGGTACGCCGTATTGTACCGTTTCCGGCTTCGCTTCACCAAGTGATAGCCCGACAGGAATGAAGTCACATCCTACTTGACCGTTGATGGCAAACAGTGCAGGAAGGGCAAATTGAGGTGGAATGTTGCCAAGTGCAATTTGACTACCAATGAGAACACCAATGACTTGGGCAATGACTGCGCCAGGTCCTAATACAGGTGACAGGAATGGCAATGTACAAACAACAACGAGCAGCAAGAGTCCCCATAAAGATCCCGCCAGTGGTGATAGGAAATGGGCAATCAGATCACCGATTTTTGTATAATTAATAATCCCAATTAACATACTGACAAATGCCATGAATGGAATAATGTTTTTCAATAGCATGTCAACAGAATCACGACCAGCCTGATAGAACGTACCGGTTACTTTCCCGATTCCTCTTGAGAATTTCATCAGGAAGTTGCCTTTTTCTTGGCGATCAATATTTTCTTGTTTTAGCTTTGAATATGTTTCTTTAAAGTTCTCTTTGTCAATCGACTCACTACTCTCTTGCCCCTCTGCGTTCGTCTCACCATCAGATGCTTCAGCAAAAGATATGTCTTTTTCTGCGACGCCTGATACGAAGATATCCTCTGTAATATGTTTTGCAAGCGGACCAGAAGGAGAGGATGCCAACACATCTACAGTTGGAATCCGCTTCATTGGGTAAAGTCCAATTCGCGCTGTTCCTCCGCAGTCAATGACAACACACATCATTTCATCTTCTGGTATGGAATTTTTAAAACCGTCACATGCTTCTGTACCTGTCATTTCAGCAATTTTACGTGCAACTGGGTGAATGCCTCCCCCCGTAATTGAAACGACTTTTCTTTTTTTACCGGTCGGTTCAAGCTCTAATCCTACTCCCCATCCGCCAGCACCTTTGGCTACAAATACTTTGTGGTTTGTCATGTCTAACCCTCCTCCGTTATGAATCCGCTTTCATTTTTGCCGCTAAGTATTTTGTGATCCATTCAGTAATGATTCCGCGTAGCAAGATGATGACGATCCCTACTAAAAAGTAACGAACAGCAAGCTCTGACATCGAGTATCCAGCTTCTTTTATCCCGTTAGCAATGCCTAAATAGACGAACAATTCTCCCGCGTTTGCATACGGGAATAGTGATGTCACCGGATGAACAAATGAAACAGCTGAATCATAGAATGCTGGTTTTTGTTTTTCAGGTAAGAAGCGACCAAACGTATAAGCCATTGGGTTCGTCAAAATGAGTATAGATAAGATCGGCATTAACGTATAGCGTAAAATGGTGTACTTTGCTGCAAACTGGATCGCTCGATTGACTCGCTCTTCTCCAATAAACTTCATGACTGCATAGGTGAAAGTTAGTAACACAACAAGTGTTGGAACGATCCCTGTTAAAAGACCCATGAATTGCTTTCCGCCGGCATCAAACATTCCGATAAAATGCTCCCCAAACCATTGAATCCATTCCATGTTTCATCTCCCCTTTCTTAGTTCACATTTGTTAGATTTTTCTTCGCGATGGATACAAGTGCCTGCTCAGCTGCCATTGAGATCGCCTTTATAACAGCAGGTCCTTTTTTGCGCTTTTTCCATGTTTGCTTCATCATATGGTGCTCGTCTAGCACAGCGCCTACATGTTTGCCTTCATATGAAGGAACTTCTTTGAATTTGGATAGGATGGAAATTCCGCCAAGCGTATGACATTTTTGAATGATATAAGATTCATCCACAATGATGAGCGCGATGGCTCCTGGGCCAAATTTCCGCCGTTCCATCCCTGAAAATAAGTGATAGCCTTCTTTCCCCTTATAATCATCAATGAGTGTATCCATGCTTTTTCGGTAGTACTTGATTTGTATAAATGATAACCCATACTGCACAATGAGAATGATACAAAGTACGATTGCTAATTTTTCCATCGCCTCACGTCCTTATGATTGAAATAGGTGTTCTTGTAATGAACGCAGCTTCCAAACGGTTGTATGTGAATCGAGTTCTACGTCATCTTGGGTGAGGAATTGTCCTAATTTGATGTCTTTTTTCGCAACGACTTTTCCGCTGATTAAACCAATTGGAATGTGACCGTTCGTTTTCATCTCTTGATGTGTTTCTAATACACCTCTTACAGAGTAACCACCAATTCCATCAAGGGTTTCGCCTGCTTTCATATCTCTTTTCGCAACAGCCACCGTTTCTGAAACTGGGACACCAATTGGGTGAATGGACGAATCGTGCTGTAAGACTGCTTTTGCAATCGTCACCGGTGTTTCAAGACTCGCTAAGTGGAATGGTCGATAAAGCGTGTAGTGAGGTCCTTTACCAACTTTTAAATAACGAAGCTCTTCATCCACTGGCTCAAGTTCACTTTTGACGATAACAAATACACCTGGTGCAAGTCCGTTTACATATTCAACGACGCCGAAGTTATTGAGTACACCGCCATTTTGTGTTTGATTCAATTTATCGGCTACATTATCTAAATTCGCTTCTACCCCATGCATACCCACTTTATCAGGTAAAAGACCTGTCGCATTACTTAATAAGTTCATTTCTGCCATGGTTTTTGTACCGTCTTGGAATGCAGCAAGCATATGTGCACTCATTTGTTTACTATCAGCTTCTGCTTGACACGTATCTGGATTGGCATGTGGGAAAAATGGATTGTTCTTACCTTTCCCTGCCACTAGCACTTCCAGCCCCATTGTTTTGGCAAATTCATATAGTTCTAGTGTTGCTGCTGGTTCGTCTCCAGCTGATCCAGAGTAAATGAGGCCTGCATTTGTGAATAACTTATGCATCACCAAACCGATCGTAATATCTACTTCTACATTTAAAAGGACAAGATGTTTTTGAGAGTTAAGCGCTTCCAAAGAAATGTTTGCACCAACTTCTGGAACACCCGTTGCATCAACCACCACTTCCACAAAATCTGATTGAATGACCTCTCTGTAATCATTTGTGACAACCATTTGGTGAGGTTTCGTATGCTGTTTATAAAAATTCGCTGCTTTTTCTGCTGCATGAAGATGAATATCACAAACTCCTGCGACAATCATGCCCGGAATCTTAGAAATTTGAGAAATGAGTCCAAACCCCATTTGACCAGCGCCAATAATTCCTACCTTAATCGGTTCTCCGCTACGTTCTCGTGCTAACAATTGTTGATAAATTGACATTGAAATCATCCTTTCAGGTTTTCCTGCCTTATAATAGGTTGCTAGAAAAATAATCTGAAACTTTTAACAAATGTTATAAAATTTAACAAAAATCTGTTTATTGTAACATTTGTTATTTTATTTATCATTTGTTATGAATTTAGTTTATATGATATGTCAACTTTGTGTCAAGATCATTTCAATAAAACCTTTCATCTTTTTGAGTCTAAAGACTCAAAAAAACTACCTAATCACTTAGGTAGTCAATTTAATAAGGCATCTCCAGTTTGTTCATCTGTAATTAATACATGAATGAGTCCGCCTTCTAATACAGCTCGAATCGCTTCAATTTTCTCTTCTCCTCCGGCAACACCAATGACAAGTGGGATTTCTTTTAGCTTTTGTGGGCTAATCCCCATCACCCTGTCGTTCCATGGATGAGGATAGACTTGTCCATTATGATCGATAAAATTATAGCAAATGTCACCAGCCACATCTTCCGCTTGGAGTATGTCTTCCTCACCGCTTGTCATGTAGGATTTCACCATTGTCGAATGCTGCGGGACTCCGCCAATACCAACTACAGCGATATTTGATCTTTCTCCTAGTTCAATGACCTTTTGGATGGATGGCTGTCTTATGAGCACTTCCTTCCCCTCTTTTGTATCAAGCATAACAGGGACATGTAAAAATTCACATTTTGATTTAAGCGCTTCTGCACATCTCCCCACAATGTAATTGGCATGGATATCAACATCTTCATTCCCGACACCTCCGACAAGCGGAACAAATGTCACGGAGGGAAAGTGCTGCACGGAGGTCATTGCTTTTGCCATTTCATGCAAAGTTGTCCCTGATGAAAAGCCGATCACCTGACCATCTTTTATAACCTTTAATAAAAATCCCGCAGCCGCAGCACCAATTCGGTTTTTCGTCGCTTCTTGACTAAGTGATTCAACACAAACGACTTCTCGCAACCCAAATTTCCGCTCTATTTTTCTTTCTAATGACCCATATTGTTGATTGACTTCATCATGAATAATGATTTCCACGATTCCTGCTTCACGTGCTTTTGCCAAATACTTTGAAATAAGTGACCGGCTAACGCCTACCGCTTCTGCAATTGTAGATTGCGTGGCGCCTTCTTCATAATACATATGCGCAACCTTAATGAGCAGCCTTCTTTCATCATGGAATGTCATAATAACCCTTCTTTCCGCTTATGTGTCCCCTAACAAATGATATCAAAAATAACATATGTTAAAAACAGATTAAATGAAAAAAATAACAGAGTCAACATGACACATGAGTTCTCTTATGAAGAATGAAAAAGCCCCAGCTAAACTGGCGGCTTTAATAAATGTTTTTATTCATTTGTTTGATGGCAGCTTTTTCGAGCCTTGATACTTGCGCTTGAGAAATCCCAATTTCCTCCGCTACTTCCATTTGCGTTTTTCCTTGGAAGAATCGCTTGCGAAGAATCATTTTTTCTCGATCGTTCAATCTGCGCATGCCTTCTTTTAAGGCCAGCTCTTCCACCCATTGTGTGTCTTTGTTTCGATCATCACTAATTTGATCCATCACATAGATCGGATCTCCTCCGTCATTATAGATCGGTTCAAACAAAGAGACAGGATCTTGAATCGCATCTAGGGCAAAGACAATTTCCTCATGAGGCACTTCCAGCACTTTGGCAATGTCTTCAGCCGATGGCTCCTTGCTTGTCTCACTAATTAGTCTCTCACGGACTTGAAGTGCTTTGTAGGCAATATCTCTCAGTGAACGAGACACCCGAATCGGGTTGTTATCACGCAAGTATCGACGGATTTCTCCTATGATCATAGGAACCGCATAAGTTGAAAATCTGACATTGTGGCTTAAATCAAAATTATCAATTGATTTCATTAATCCAATACAGCCTACTTGGAAGAGATCATCAACATACTCGCCTCTGTTGTTAAAACGCTGAATCACACTTAAAACCAACCGCAAATTGCCATTGACTAGCTTTTCTCTCGCTGTATCGTCACCCTCATCCTGCAACTGTCTAAACAATTTTCTCATCTCTTCGTTTTTTAGAACAGGCAGTTTAGAGGTGTCGACTCCGCAGATTTCCACTTTATTTCTGGACACTTTTTTCCCTCCCTACAGGAGCTGTTGTACAAAGTTCAGTATCTCCTTGGGTTGGAAAAATATGCACGAGCTCTGTAGAGAAACATGTGAAAAAAGGGTCAGTCCTTTGACCGCGTAGGGACAGGGCTTTTCAAAAAATTTTAGACCATTTTATTAAATTCTTTTTGTAATCGTTTAATAATTCTTTTTTCAAGCCTTGAAATATAAGACTGAGAAATACCTAGCATGTCAGCAACATCTTTTTGGGTTTTTTCTTCACCGCCAACTAAGCCAAACCGCAGTTCCATGATTTGTTTCTCCCGATCATTTAATTGTTCTAGGGCTTTTTTTAGTAATTTTTTATCTACATTTGCTTCGATATCCCGGGTGATAATATCATCATCTGTTCCAAGTACGTCTGATAGTAATAGTTCATTCCCATCCCAATCAATATTGAGCGGTTCATCAAACGACACTTCTGAACGGATTTTATTATTCCGGCGCAAATACATCAAAATTTCATTTTCAATACATCTAGAAGCATATGTCGCAAGTTTGATCTTTTTCTCTGGATTAAATGTATTCACCGCTTTGATGAGCCCTATGGTGCCTATACTGATTAAATCCTCAATATTAATACCCGTGTTTTCAAATTTCCTCGCAATATAGACCACTAAACGTAAATTTCTTTCAATGAGAATAGCTCTTGCTGTTTGGTCTCCATTCGGTAATTTGACAAGCAACTCTTGTTCTTCATCCTTAGATAACGGGGGCGGCAGTGCCTCACTTCCACCAATATAATAAATTTCATCACTTTTTAGCCCTAGCTTCATGAGGAGTTTATACCAGTAGTAAGTGAGTTTAAATTTTAATTTTTTCATCTTCTTCTCCCTTCTAAATATCAAGTTGACCTCGTAAGATAAAAGACGTCACCCAAAACTACGACACACCTTGTACGATCTTCCCGTCTAACATGTCTGGATGAATGATAGATTGAAATTCCTGATCTGTTGATAAACCACTTAAGCTCATGCCAACAAAGCATTTTGATGGTTGGATCATATGCGTTTTTGAATAAATCACGACCGTATCAGGCTTCAGGCATAGGAGAAAGCCGTGATCATGACCGACAGCACGATATGGAACAAGTCGTAAACGATCAAGAAGCGGAAAACAGTCATCAAGCTTCTGCATCACCTCAACAGGGTGGTGCTGTTTCATCAGCTCTACAAAAGATTCCCCGCAAATTGACGTCAGCTGGTCTAGCTGAACAATCATCACAGGAGTTTTCGTCATAGGATCATACAGCTGATTACCTGAATCAACGAGTCCCTTGAGGCGGATCGTCTCCCCGTTGATGTGTAATTCAACTAGTACTTGTTCATCAAACCGTCTTTTCTTCGCGCCCACCTCTCCTAAACGTTTCTTTGAAAACAGCCACATGGCCGGAAAGCCAGTTAAGACAAATAGCCAGCTAATGGGATCACCAAATCCATTATGTTGTGAAATCAATAGTCCATCTTGAATGACCGTATTCGTTTGCAAAAACGAATGAACGCCAATCATGCCTCCTCCCATCAAAAATGTCACAAAGTAAAAAGCAAATAGGTTTTGAAAAAAGGAACGAAATCGCTGAAAACCAAATGTGGCAAGCACGATCAAGACAGAAAATAGCAGTTTGCCTAAAGGATGCGACACAAACATTGCAAATGGAGTAAAGAGAAAGAGTACAATGCTTGATCCAATCAGAGCCCCTAACATATATCGCCTTTTTTTCACTTGTCGTTTGAGAATAAATGCAGTGAGTAAGAGCAGCAATAGATCAAAACAAAAGTTTAACAGCCAAATCACATCTAAATAAATGACCACCTTCTGCTCCTTTCATCTGAAACAAAGAATCAAAAGCAGTACTTGCACTTGTTTGTACCAGTATAAAACAGTCATCAGAAGGAAGTCTGTCAATTCTTGTTAGCGACGATAGAGAACTTTTGGTGGATTGTTATTGTTTTTGTCGAGGATTGAGAGGGAGATAGAGGGGAGCCGTGTTTAGGACAAGTTCTATTTGAATCGGTTGAAAAAAAAGACACGCTCCATCAATCGGAGCCGTGCCTTTTATTCATATTAGTTATTCACATTGATGTACAATGTTCCTGCCGCCTTTTGTCTTGTGACATTTCCATACTCATCTCGAACAATGACTTCGATCACCGCTCCTTTTGCGTATGCATTAGATGTAGCCGTCCAGTAGCCTTCATATGTTCCCTTTGCAACTTCACGCAGTGGTAGCTCTGTTGTGTTTTGAAGCGTTGATCTCGCATTCGTGAGCGGCATGTGGATCACATAAGTTGCATCTAGCTTTTCACTGCTTTTCAATGAAATCTTCACCGATTCACCTGCTGATAGATGAACATCGGTTGATGGGGTTAGCTCAGAAATGTTAGGTGCATCATATTGAACATCAATGTCGACTGTTTTTGTCGTTTTGTTTCCTGCCAAATCCTTCGCTATGACTTTCACTTTATTTTTTCCATTTTCAAGAAGCACTCTTGCAGAGTACTTGCCTTCTTTCACAGTGGCTTTCTTTCCATTAACTGTGACCTGACCAAGGTGATCATCTGCTACCTTCCCTTCTACAGTGAGTGTTTCTTTATTGGATTTTTCACCTTTTTTCGGTGTGTCAATGGTCAAGGTTGGTGCGGTTTGATCAATGGTGACCTTTACGGGCTTAGATGGTTTCGTTGAGCCCTTTTCAGATACTGTGGCTGCTGTGAACACATGCTTACCACTTGAAACAGTAATGCGTTCTTTGAATATCCCTGATGGATCTGCTTTGACTCTCGCCACCTCTTGATTGTTTTGATAAATGGCCACGTCGAGTTTAGGAGAGGCCGTTCCTTCAATCTCTAATTCACCTTTATTAGTGATTGTGTCTGGCTGTGGAGATGTGATTTTTGGCACATCTGCCTCATAGTTCACGAGGGCACGAATCATATAATTTCCCTCTTCTTTCGGCGAAGGAGAAAAAACACCACTTGTGAACTGCCAGCTTCTTTGTGCATTTGGTCCATTTTCATCCGTTGCAAGCCCTGGTGATTCAGTATTTTTTTTCGTTTGGATGTAGACAAGATAGAAATCCCCATCCACGGTTATCGTTTGGTCTTCTAAGTCGACCTTTGTCCATTCCCCATTGCGAAGTGCATTTGCTTTTAATGGGCCTGCAAGTTTCTCACCTGGGGCACCGTTTTTTCCAGTAGCGTCGTAAACCTCAACGACAAATTCATCACCGCCAGGTGCCGGCCAATCCGATGTCCAAAAGCGGAAAAGACCGCCGGTGACTTGTGCTTGTTTCTTTCCTTTTTCTAATGAAAATTTCACAGCCCAGCCATTGCCCGGATCGTAGAAAGCTTGCGCATTTTCAGCCGTCCCGTCATCGTAGCCAATTTCACCAGCAAAACCAACAAATGGCTCAAGCTGAATCGATTTTTCCAGCGGTTTTTCTGTCACATCCGCCGTAAATGAATAGCCTTTAAATCCTTTTGCAAATACTTTGACTGTATAAACGCCGCTAAGTGCTTCTAGTGAGAACTCACCTGCACCATTTGATGTGACCGGCTCAACCTTGGCGTCTTCTACAAGATAAACGGTGGCATCCTTCACTTTCTCTCCAGTGGATTCGTTGACAACAGTGCCAGATATTGTTCGTTTCTCCAATGGTTTCAAGGAAAAATTGGCCTCTACATTTTCTTTTGATGAAATACTGACTTTTTGCGTGCGTGACTCAAATCCATAGGCTTCAGCTTTTAATGTCCATTCCCCTGCTCCATGAGACAGACTGTATCTTCCCGTTGCTTCATCTGTGTATACTGATTTACCCGTTTCAAGAACACTCATTTGCGCCTTCATAGGCAAGGCTTGAATTTTAGGCGCATTCAAGCTTTGATCCTGCGCTATTTGCACATGTTTTTCTTTCACTTTAGCAGGTTTTGCTCGTTTCGGATTTACTGTTTTTTTATTGTGCGTAACGTCCTTTTCCTCTTTCACGATTCCTAGTTGTTTCTTCATTTTTTGAGGGAGTGCCTCATCAGTTATCTTCACGTCATCTAAATAAAAGCCGTCTTTTGTGACACTGCCATCTGTTCTTAGCTGAAAGATCACCCGCACTTTTTGACCTTTATAAGCGGTTAAATCAATTTCACCTGGTGTCCATGCACTTGTTTTCCCAGTAAATGCTGCTACTTGAACCGCTTCTTCCCCCTCAGGCTCCACATAGACATGAACATAGTCATAGTTCTTTTCAAGATCATGCCAATATTGATATTGTAAAAATAATGATCCTGAATCTGGGACAGCGATCATCGGCATTGAAAGGTTGGCATCGGTCTGGTTATCATAAAGACTATCTAGGTTTGTCGCATAAACCCGTTCACCAGAAAATGCTTCTTTCGGTCCTGTTGTTAGAGTGCCCCATTGCCATGGATCCTTCGTTCCACCGCTAAACCATCCACTCGGCCATGCTTCAAAATTTTGCGAATAGCCTAAGGCAACCGATGTTTTAATTGGGAGGGTATATGGATCTGATGACACTTCATTTTCTCCAAAATCCTTTACGATCCAGCGATACGTCAGCTTCTTTCCTTCCACCTCAGGAAGCTGAACGACATACGTTCCTTTCAGATGATGTCCATCCATTCGATTTGCTTTTAACGTCTCCCAATCACCTTGATCCACTTGATAGGATAAGGAAACATTCGTCACAGCTACGTTATCTTCAGCTGTCAGACTGAGAGGTGTTGGGGTAGAGGCAAATATTTCGTTTGGTCCTTTGTGTGAAAAAACAGGCGGCTCTTTGTCTTCCCCCTCTCTGGTCACTTGACCTTCTATCGTGCCAATTCCGTCTGTTACTGCTGTGATAGCTTCCCTTGCATCAACTAGCCCTGCCCCATATCCGTTATTAGGTGATTCAGGGAATTGTTTATCTGTCAGCGGCTTTGCTGTATCCACTAAAATAGTTTCAATCTCTTCAACAGAAAGATCTGATTGGACTTGCCGAAGAAGTGCAGCAACGGCTGAAACATGTGGACCTGCCATCGAAGTACCGTTCCACCCATCTTCATACCCTTTTCCCGGGATCGAAGAACGAATATTGACACCTGGGGCAGCAATATCAGGTTTCATTACACCATATGGTGATGGTCCTTGAAGAGAAAACGACCCTAACTTGTTATCCTGATCTGTTGCACCCGTAGCAAAAGCTTCTTGGTAATTCGACGGATTTGAAATGGATCCTTCGCCTCCAGGATTAAACAAATCGGTATTCCCTGCTGAAAACTCCGGAAAAATATCCGCTGCTCTCCATGCATTCACCACATCTTTGTACCAATCATCAAGACCAGGCCCACCGCCCCAAGAATTATTCACAACATCTGGCGCCTTTTCTGGGTGAGGCGTTCCGTTTTCATCCTTCGGTGCTATGATCCATTCACCTGCATCTAATAGATCAGCATCTGATCCCCCATCTTCTGAGAAAGCTTTCACTGCAATCCATTTTGCTCCTGGCGCCACCCCGATTTGATTCGACCCATCTGGTTCAGAACCAACCATCGTTCCGGTGACATGAGTTCCATGTTCTAAGTCATCATAAGGTACGTTGGAACCTGTCGTTGCGTCGTACCAGTTGAAGGCATGATCAGGTTCATTCGGTTTGCTTGGATCAAAACCACGATATTTTTCTTTTAAAGCGGGGTGCTCCCATTCCACACCTGTGTCAATACTAGCAACGACAGTACCAGTTCCGTCATAGCCTAACCCCCACGCTTCTGGAGCATGAACTTGCGAGATATTCCATTCTATGCCATTTACTGCTTTCATCTGTTTTTTCTGATCAGACTGTTTTAAATCGACCGGACGATGAATATGACGTGTTTCATTTGGCAGCACTTGAGCTACTTCTGGAAAGGCAGCTACCTTTTCCATGACTTCTTTTGTTCCCGTCACAGCTAAACCGTTTACAATATAGTACGAATGAATATCTTTCACTCGCTTTTTCTTTTTTTCCTTTTGTAAATAGGTCAAGAGCGCTTGTTGCGTGTCCTTCGCCGTTGCTCTTAACTCAGAAACAACTGCCGATCGCTTTGTGTACTGCATATGAGCAGCGGTAAGTTTTTTCTTTTTAGCTTTTGACACAGCCTCTTTTGCTACTTTTTGTGTATTTGTCTGTTTTTTCATTTTCACTAAGAAGGTGACTTTATCTTCCTGTTGAAACTGTTTCATTAATCTAGTTGATATCTTTGCTTTCGTTGTTTTAGGCGAAACTGCCTCCTCATGATACGAGGTAGAAGTCGATTTTGCTTGAACCATCCCAAAGCTTGTCATAATGAAAGTACCAATGACCAGAACACTCATGAAACGATAGACGGTTGTTTTACGGAACCTCAATTTCAATAAAACCCCTCCTCCTCAAATGGTAAAGCAGCGTGAAGCCCTCATTCCTCTCCTTTCCATTATGCTCATGACAAGATTCATGGTGTTCTATTTAATGTAGTCAAAGAAAGTTCATCATTTTGTCGTTTTTTGTAACAGCCGTTAAAAATGATGCTTTAGACTTAGTTCACACGAGCTAAACTACATACATTGGATTGAGGTTTATCACAATTCCAAGTCTTTTATATTAGTTGAATAGCAGGTCTATTTCCTTTCGAACATCAAAAAAGCCCCTTCCAATGGAAGAGGCTTTGACCTATTCAATTAACGTTTGTTACGGTTTCGTAAGAATGTTGGGATATCTAGCGTGTCATCATTTGATTGTGCACTTTGTCTTGACTGTGATGATGGTTGCTGATGTTCCTCACGTTTGACCTCACGCTTTTGTGGAATGGAATGATTTTGTTTTAACCCTTGTCCTAATGGGTTTCTTTGTGGTTTTGTCACTTCCGGCTCTTGCTCAATAAAGCCAGTTGCGATCACGGTAACCAAAATTTCATCTTTGAGGTTATCGTTAATCACAGATCCGAAAATCATATTCACATCTTCGTCAGAGGCAGAGGCAACAATATCAGCAGCTTCTTGAACCTCATAAAGACTGAGGTTTGTGCCACCAGTAATGTTCATGATCACACCTTGTGCTCCGTCAATTGCTGTTTCAAGAAGTGGTGAAGAAATCGCTTTTTTCGCCGCTTCCGCCGCACGGTTTTCACCGGTTGCGACACCAATTCCCATAAGGGCTGAACCTTTATTGGACATGATGGTTTTCACATCTGCAAAGTCAAGGTTAATCAAACCTGGTGTTGCGATTAAATCAGAAATTCCTTGTACACCTTGTCTCAATACATTATCCGCTGCACGGAATGCCTCAAGCATCGGTGTGTTTTTATCTACAATTTCAAGCAATCGATCGTTTGGAATCACAATTAATGTATCAACTGCTTCTTTCATCGAAGCAATTCCTTCAATTGCTTGAAGCTGACGCTTTCTTCCTTCAAATGTAAAAGGACGTGTCACGACTCCAACTGTCAGTGCACCAGAATCTTTTGCGATTTTTGCAATGACAGGTGCAGCCCCGGTACCGGTTCCTCCACCCATACCAGCCGTAACAAAGACCATATCAGCGCCTTTTAAAACTTCTTCAATTTGTTCCTTGCTTTCTTCAGCAGCCTTTTTACCGACCTCAGGATTCGCCCCTGCCCCAAGCCCTCTTGTCAGCTTAGCGCCAATTTGCATTTTTGTTTCTGCTTTTGATAAATTTAATGCCTGTGCATCTGTATTCACTGCAATAAAATCGACACCTTGCACGTCATTTTCGATCATTCGGTTGACAGCGTTATTTCCGCCTCCACCTACTCCGATTACTTTAATTGATGCTAGGCCGTCTATATTTGTTTCAAACTCCAACATGCTGAATCCTCCTAATCCGTCGAAAATCTAATTCTATTCCCAGAACATATTAAATAGTTTTTTCATTTTGCCCGGTTTTTTATTTGTCTCTTGTTGTGCTTTTTGTTTCACTTTCGGTCTTGGCTGCGCTTCTTTCACTTGTGGTGCAGAAGAAACCGGCTCCATGGACGCGCCTACTTCATGAAACGCTTCATCTGGCATTTGGAATCCAACCTGTCTGCCCTGGATCTTTGCATTACGATAAGCAAAATGGATGAGTCCCACTCCTGTCATATATTGAGGTTCTCTCACCCCGATATAATTAGGACTAGCCATCCTGACATTGTTTTGTAAGACAGTTTGTGCAAGAGAAAGAATACCTGGGATGGCTGCTTGTCCACCCGTTAGAACAAATCCGCCAGGTAAATCTTGAACCCCTATATTCCTTAACTCTTCTGCAACAAACAACAGGATTTCTTCCAAGCGCGCTTCAATGATATTTGCAGCTTCAAGTTGTGTATACGTTTGTTTTTGATCAGTTCCGATGACGGAAACTTCGAAGGTTTCCTCCGGGGATGCCTCGTCATAAAACGCATGTCCGAATTGTTTTTTGATTCGTTCAGCTTCTTCAGTGGAAGTTCTCAATCCTATAGACAAATCTTTTGTAATGTTTTCTCCGCCCAATGGGATACTGTGAGTAGAATAGAGATGCCCGTTTTCAAATACGGATATAGTTGTGGATCCCCCGCCTATATCGACAAGAGCTACCCCTAGATTTTTTTCATCTTTTGATAACGCTGCCGAGCCCGATGCAAGTGGCTGTAAGCAAATATCCATAATTTCAATTCCAGCTCGCTCTACACAGCGGAGCCAGTTATGTAGAATCGTTTTAGAACCTGTTATCAACGATCCATCCACCTCTAGTCGAACACCAAGCATTTTTTTCGGATCTGTGATCTCATCTCTTCCGTCGACGATAAATTGTCTTGGAATCACGTCTACTACGAGATGTTCTTGAGGAATAGATACTACCTGAGCCGCATCTAATACACGTCTTACATCTTCAGCATGTATTTCTTTGTTTTCACTAGATACTGCGACCACGCCGCTCGTATTCTGAATATGAATGTGGTTTCCATTAATTCCGACAATGGCCTTTCGTAAAGGAAAACCTACCATTCTCTCAGCCTGTTCAAATGCTTGTCTAATAGAATGAACTGTCTCATCTATATCAACAATCGATCCTTTTTTTAACCCTTCTGAAGGGACATTTCCAACACCTATAATGTTAAGCGTATCATCCGCCATTTCTCCGACGATGACTTTAATATTGGATGTACCGATGTCAAGGCTGACGTAAATTTCATTGTTGTTCATTCTATGGCACCTCCTCACATATCAATACTTTCTATTCTATTATTTGCTGAACAACAATACAATGAATGTGTTTTTACAAGTGTGTAACAAAATATAAAAAATCAACATTTTTTAGTAGGATTACTGAAAATATTCGTTACATCATATGTATATCCTTTTTTATGACTCACTTTTTTTCTTTTTTTCTCTAGACATTGTCCATTTTGTTAGTAGAATTCTTCGAATCACGGCTATATTTTGAAATAGTCTAACGCCGAACGCAAACATTCCGACTAAGTACAAGTCTACACCAAGATGGACGCCTAGAAAAGCTAAACTTATTGCCAGTATAATATTAAAGAAGAAGCCTGATACAAACACGAGTTCATCGTATGCCCCTTGCAGATGTGCTCGAATCCCACCAATTAATGTATCAAGCGCAGCAAGTACAGCTAGGGAAAGATAATTAGAATATTCATTCGGTATCGTAAAATTTGTTAAGAAACCGATTGCAACTCCTATGATTAAACCAAGTACAGGAAGCCACATTAAGATTTCCCCTCCTTTACATCGTCAAGAGGCTTCATTTCGTTTAATTGAATGGCACCATCGTAAGCTTTTAATTGGATTTTCTTCTCTGGCTGGCTAATACTCAAATTAAAATTTTCCTGAGCGAACAAATCACCAATATCGGATACAATTAAACGGCTGTACAATTTGTCTGCTTGTTGGCCAATCATCTTAATATTTACTTCATCACCATCTATGTTGTAGCCATCCATTTTCGTTGTCCCATTAATATCTCTAATGACACTTGTGTTAATCACCCGGTGGTCATTAATCGAAATATGTTTTGCCCCATACATATTGGCTTCATTGATTAACTTTTTTAAAAGATCTGGAGGAATATTCTTCACTTCTTCTCCCGTAAGATCCTTGGAAAAGAGCTGAGTAATTTCAATTTCAATTCCTTCCCCCGTCATATCTGTGAAACCAGCCTTTTCTTTTAAATCTTTTAATGTTTTCGTTAATTGTGCTTCTTTTGATTTGTCTTCTTGATTGCCGTACTTTTTTAACATTTCATCATATTTGTCGATTTCTCTCAACAAATCCAATTCTTTGCTTTTGGATGCGGATAAATCCTCTCTTAATGCCCAAACATCCCGGGTATCACGTATTTCAGGCTGTTGTAATGAGTTAAATTGGATAGAGACCATCACACCAAATATCACCATTAAAGCGGTCAAACTAAGTAAAGGCTTCTTTTTCCTCAACACCACTCACCTTTTCACTTTTAATCTTTGTTTCTTAAAAGAGGATTCATATGAATATTCTTTTTTTCAATGGTCATTGAAATGTGATCATTTGTTAGCTGATCCACCACTCCACCAGCAATATTTAACGCTGGTATTAAGACAGCAGGATCACCAATAGCAGAGATGACAAATGGCGCCGGATGCTGAACGCCGTCAACTGTCACGACTGGTCCATTACAATGTATGTATGATTGATGTGTGATCCTTTGACCATTAATGGATACTGCAGAAGCTCCTGATATAAATAGTTCGTTCATCACATGGAAAATATGGCTCTCATGAACAATGTAATTATTGACATTTTGTCCACTCGGGATATAAGACGCATCTTCAAGGGATACTTTTACCCCTTTTCCTTTTACACCTATTTCACCTGTAAACATTCTATATTTTTCAACATCTTCCAACACATTAAAATACTGCTCTTTTTCATTCTTTAAATGTAACTCCGTCGCTTGGACTTTTGATTGGAGGCTATAGAGTTCTTTTTCAAGTTTCTGATTGTCCTTTTCTTGCTTTGTCAGCTGACTTTTCAATGAATATTCCTTTTTCCATTGCTCTGTTCGTTTGACGTCCGCCTGATGCTGCTTTGTATATTGATATGAAAAAGAAATCAGAAACCCTAGAACAAGCATCACAATTGAGAAAATGACTGTTTTGCCTCTCAACGTTCATCTTCCTTTTTTTTAGATTTGAAAGCCTCAAAATACGTTGCTACTTCCATGTGAATAATGCCTTTATCAGAAGGTGAAAGTTCTTTTAGAATGGCTGGATAAGACTCCATTTTTTTCGCAAATGTTTTAATTGATGCAATTACAGTGTTGCCATCATTCATATAAAATTTAACAAGCCATTGATTTGCACTTGTTGGTACGTAATATACTTCTGAAATAAGCTCTTGAATAGACGCTGGTAGCTGGTTAAGTGATATGATCGCTTGCTTCAGCTTTTCTTTGTTGTCCCAATCGACAAATATAGGTCCTGCATGACTTGGTGTGACCTCATCTGGTAAAACTGTACCATTTTCGAGGAGTTCATAGTAAAAATTCCCCTTTTGGAGATACGCAATATTTGCATATTCTTTCACAGCAATTTGAACCTTATTAGGAAATTGCTTGTGAATGGTCACATCTTTGATCAATTTATTTTCTTTAATATGATTTGCTGTTACACCTTTATTTAAATTCCAAAATTCTGACTCGCCTTCTTTAATTTGTGAAAGCTTCACTAGCTGCTTTGTTGACACATGCTCGTTCCCAGTGATGGTTAAAGAAGAAATTTTACTAATTGGTGTTTGCAAATAAATAATAATTAATACCATGATAAAAAACAGTAGAATAAAAGAGATTAGCCTCCGATTGGCTTTTTGCTTCCGTTGTTCTTTAATTTTGGGAATTCGCTCTTCTATATTGACGATCTTTTCATTTTCATGATCAGGCCGCATATATACTCACCTCATTCAAAGCTGCTTGTCCACATCTTTGGGTCATGACTGATTCTCATGTTGATTAGAAAACAAACGGCACGATAGAATGCCGTTTGTTCTTCTGCAATGCGATCATTCAACCAATTAGTATTATTCGCTTGCTTCTCCGATAATCTCTACTTCTGTATGCATGTCGACATTGTAGTCTTCTTTAATTTTTGTTTGAATGTACTGAATTAAGTCAAGTACGTCTTGAGCAGTTGCTCCACCAGCATTGACGATAAAGTTCCCATGCATATCTGAAATTCTTGCCCCGCCAATCTGATATCCTTTTAAATTCGCCTTTTCTACAAGCTGTCCTGCATATTCAGGCAATGGATTTCGAAAAATGCTGCCGGCACATGGTCGGTTATATGGTTGTGTCTCCTTACGATAGTCCTTATTTTGCTGCATTTTTTTAGTGATTTTCTCACGGTCATCCTGCTTTAGTTGGAATACGGCTTCGAGGACAATACCTGGACGTTCTTTTTGAAGGACAGAAGTCCGATAGCTAAATTTCATTTCCTCGTTTGTTAACCACTCAATGCTTCCGTCTTCAAATAGAATTCTTGCTTTTACAAGAATTCGGCTAATATCTGATCCGTGTGCTCCTGCATTCATATATACAGCTCCACCGATAGACCCCGGGATACCCGCTGCAAACTCTAGCCCTGAAAGACCTTGCTTACTAAGAGATGTTGCTAGCCGTACAACAGAATAGCCGCCGCCAACTGTAATTTCTTGATCATTTATCACTAGATGATCAAGTCCAGCGCCTAATTTCAGAACAACACCCCGAATGCCCTTATCAAGCACAAGTAAATTAGACCCTCTCCCAATAACCGTCCAATCTGCTCGATGTTTTTTCACTTCATCCATAATATGTTTGACTGCGTCGACATCTTTTGGAATGATCAATAAATCTGCCGGTCCACCAATCTTCATTGTTGTATGGTTTGCAAGTGGTTCGTTTTCAAGTACTTTACCAACCTGCGCTTCTAATAATTCCTTCTTCAAGTTCTCCATATTACCCTCCGCCTTACCTAATATCATTCAATCATGTAGTCGTAATGTCTTTTAACACATTATATAAACGTGTAGCCGCATCTGGTACACCTAGTTCTTTCGTTAAACGGCTCATTTGTTTTAGTTTCAATTCGTCACCTGCAATGGCATCAATCGCATGTAGTAATTGCTCTCCAGAAAGCTCTGTTTCTCTTAAAACGATAGCTGCATCATGCTTTTCAAGTGATTTTGCATTTATTTCTTGATGATTTGCCGTCACATATGGACTTGGAATGAATATCGTTGGGATGCCAAGAGCTGTGACCTCAGCAATCGTTGTTGCTCCCGCTCTTGCGACAATCACATCAATCGACTTTAGATATTCCGGCATTTGATGCAAGAAAGGTTTTGTGATCATATTCGGTGCTACACCTTTTTCATTTAATTCGGTCAGCACTTTCTCATAATGAACCTCACCTGTAATATATAAAAGTTGATAATCTTTCGTCTTTAATCCATCTTGCATTTCAATCACCGCTCTATTGATTGGGGCTGCACCTCTGCTCCCGCCAAAAATAAGAACGGTTTTTTTCTTTTCATCAAGCCCGAATTCTTTTAGAGATTTCCCCTCTTTAATAGAGACGACTTCAGAGGCTCTTGGGTTTCCGGTAAAAACAACCTTTTCAGCTGGAAAATGTGCCTTTGCCTCTTCAAAGCAAATCGCCACTTTATTTACATATCTCGCCAAGAACTTATTTGTGATACCTGGCAGGCTATTTTGTTCATGAATAATTGTCGGGATCTTTAGCTTAGAAGCCGCATACACGACAGGCCCACACACATAGCCACCAGTTCCAATAACAGCATCTGGCTTGAATTCTTTTAAATAAGATTTACTTTTTTGTACACCTTTAAGAAATCTCATAACGGTTTTTACATTATCAAACGATAGCTTTCTTTTGAAACCTGTGATTTCTATCGACTTGAAAGGAATATTTTCTCTTTCTACAATTTTCTTTTCGAGTCCATTTTCAGTTCCAATATATAAAAATTCCACATCAGGGTGTTGTCTTTTTACTTCTTTTATAAAAGCAAGAGCTGGATAGATATGTCCGCCTGTTCCGCCTCCACTGATTACTATACGCATTATACCATTTCCCCTCGATTTTTTTCTGTTTTGAACAGAATATAAACCCTGTTTTAAACAACAGGGCTCCGTTAAAACCTGTAAAGAAGAGTCGGAAATTTGTGTTTCGAAGTAGAAACAGTGATTTTCACTCTTCATATCATGTTTTTGTGCTTTTGCAAAATGAAAGTCAGTATGGTTTCATGAACGAACAGACCATCAATATCTTGCATATCTGCTGACATTCAGAAGCACACCAATCGCCATCAGCATTAATGTCAATGAAGACCCTCCATAACTTAAAAATGGAAGTGTGATGCCTGTCACAGGGATGAGTCCAGTGACAACTGCAATATTAATCATTACTTGAATGGCAACCATGGAAATAATACCAACTGCTAAGAAACTGCCGTAAAGGTCCGGTGCGCCAAGTGCAATTCGTATGCCTCTCCATAATAGAATACTGAAGAGTAACAAAATCAGTGATCCTCCTATAAAACCGAGCTCTTCAGACAATATGGCAAAGATAAAGTCAGTTTGAGGTTCAGGCAAATAGAAGAACTTTTGTCTACTTTGGCCTAGCCCCATCCCGAACAATCCACCCGGACCAACAGCGTATAAGGATTGAATAATTTGGAACCCACTACCTAGTGGATCCTCCCAAGGATTTAAATAAGAAGTGATCCGCTTAATTCGGTAAGGTGCTGATAAGACAAGAGCAGCAAATCCACTAAGTCCTATAAGTCCAAGGAATACAAAGTGAGTGATTCTTGCACCTGAAACAAATATCATAATAATACACGTTCCAACCATGACAGTTCCTGTACCTAAATCAGGCTGAAGCATAATGATAGCAAATGCTGAAAATACGATACCTAAAGCTGGTGCAAATCCTTTGCGGAAATTGGTGATATTTTTTTGTTTTTCAGATAAGAATTTTGCAAGAAATGCAATCATCGCAAGCTTCATAAATTCAGAGGGCTGAATACTAAATGCCCCGACACCAATCCAGCTTCTTGAACCATTTCTCTCCATCCCAATCCCGGGAATAAGTACAAGTACCAAGAGTAGAAAACAAACAGCAATCAATATCTTTGACCAAGTCCGCCACGTCCAGTAATCAACTCGCATAATGAAAAACATAGCGATAACTCCGATTCCGGCAAACAAAAGCTGTCTTTTAGCAAAATAAAAAGAATCATCAAATTTATACGATGCCCACACAGCACTTGCGCTGTACACCATAATTAAACCAATCGTCAATAAAAGTAACGTAATGACAACAAGCAAAAAATCCGGAGAAGTTTTCTTATTCGTCAAGAGACCGACACCCCAAGCATAATTTCATTTGGGCTGTCAGTCGTATGAGAGACAAGCCCTTATTTAAGCATATGCACGGCGTTTACAAACATGTCTCCACGTTCTTCAAATGTTTTATGTTGATCCCAACTTGCACAAGCCGGAGATAATAAAATCACGTCTTCTTCTTCTGATATGTTAAACGCCGCAGGTACTGCTTGTTCAACATTATCGACATGTTTTACGTGATGTATTCCAAGTTCTTCACCCAGCTTAACAAACTTAGGTGCAGTTTCTCCGAATGTGATAATCCCTTTCACATTCATCATATGTGGTTTTAGTTCATCCAATTCATTGCCACGATCTAGCCCACCTGCTAGTAAAATGATCGGCTGATCAAATGCTGTCAATGCTTTACTTGTTGCAAGTATATTTGTTGCTTTACTATCGTTATAAAATTTTCTGTTTTTGATTGTATCCACAAATTGCAAACGATGCTGAACACCGCCAAACGTTGAAAGCACATGTTTAATCGCATCGTTTGAACAGCCTGCATTTTTCACAACACAAATGGCTGCCAAAGTATTTTCCAGGTTATGCTCACCAGGAAGGACAACATCCTTCAGATCAATGACATGTTCACAATTGTAGTAGACAGCGCCATCTTTTATAAAAGCGCCTTGTTCTACTGGACGTTTAACTGAGAAATATATTTTTTTCGCCTTTGCATCTTCAGCGAGTTTGACGACAGAAGGATCGTCCAGGTTAACAATCGCGATGTCATCTTCGTGTTGGTGTGCGTAAACCTTCTGTTTTGCTTTTTCATATTCTTCGCGAGTATGGTGATAGTCTAAATGTGCATCGAAAACATTTAAAATGACACTGATTTTAGGTCTGAATTGAACCGTCCCCAATAATTGGAAAGACGAGAGTTCTGTTACAATCCATTCATCACCTGCGGCATGTGCAGCGACTTCACTGGCAACCGTTCCAATATTTCCTGCCACCAACGTTTTTTGATTATCTTTTTTCAGCATTTCATAGATCAATGTGGTGGTCGTGGTTTTTCCGTTCGACCCGGTAATTCCAATAAAAGGAGATGAGGTCAAATGATAGGCTAATTCGATTTCAGTCCAAACTGGAATTTGACGGCGCACCGCCTCTTGAACCATAACATTCTCATACGGAATTCCAGGATTTTTAATTAAAATGGTGATTTTCTTATCGTCGAATATACGAAGAGGATGACTGCCACAAATGACATCAATCCCCTTTTTAGAAAGTAGCTGAGCAGGTTCATTTTCTTCAAATGATTTTTGATCATTTACTGTCACGTTTACTCCGTGTTCGTGAAGAATTGAGGCTGCTGCATATCCGCTTTTTGCAAGACCTAGTACTAATACATGTTCGTTTTTTAACATTTGCATCTTATTCAATTATAACCACACCTCGATGTAAATTCCTAAAACAGCAAGTAATAAACCAGCTGTCCAGAAGGTGACAACTACTCTCCACTCAGACCAACCAACTAACTCGTAATGGTGATGTAGCGGACTCATCTTAAATATTCTTTTTCCTGTTGTTTTGAAAGAGATGACTTGAAGGATAACAGATAATGTTTCAACAACAAATACTCCTCCGATCATAACGAGTAAAATTTCAAGCTTTGTTAAAATGGCAATCCCTACAATGGCTCCGCCTAAAGCAAGTGACCCTGTATCTCCCATAAATACTTTTGCAGGATGTGCATTAAATACGAGAAAACCGAGTACTGCTCCGGCTACAGCTACTGAAAAGATGGCCACATCATATTGAGATTGATTCCAAGCAAGTATAGCAAATGCTCCAAATGCAATGGCAGCTGTTCCAGATAGCAGTCCGTCAAGTCCATCCGTTAAGTTCACTGCATTAGATCCACCGACAAGCATGAAGATCACAAGGATAAAATAAGCCCATCCTAAATCAAAACTGACATCCGTTCCTGGGATGCGAATCGTCGTTGCAAACTGATAGTAATGGAAGACTGCATAAAAAATGACGGCAATCACAATTTGACCGATCAGTTTTTGTTTCGACGTTAATCCAAGATTTCGTTTCATTGCTACTTTTATATAATCATCTAAAAATCCTAATAAACCATAGCCCAGTGTGACAAATAAAAGTAAGAACATCTCTGGACTAATTTCAGAGAACTTGTTAATCATGACAATCGTTGTAATCGTGATCGAAAAGATAATCATAATCCCGCCCATTGTCGGGGTTCCTGATTTCTTTTGATGAGATTGCGGACCTTCTTCTCTAATACTTTGACCAAATTTAAGCCTTCTTAAAAACGGAATAAAAATCGGGGATAAAAGAACACTGATTAAAAATCCCATTATGATTGTAAACAATATCACCTGTTCAAGCATCGTTCTTTACTCCTTCCGAATTTCCATAGCCGTTTTCTATCAGAAAATAGCATTCATTATTATCATATTCATTCGTGTCTTTCATATGTTGTTTTTGCATAAAATGCTTCATTTCATTACACTCTTTTCATCGTTTTAAGATTTGTTTAGATCTAAAATAGCGTCCACTGCCACTTTCGCATCATCAAAGTCGTATACTTGATCTCCAATGATTTGGTACGTTTCGTGACCTTTTCCCGCAATTAATACTGTATCGCCTTTTTTCGCATTGGCAATCGCAAAAAAGATAGCTTGTTTACGATTCACAAAGCTATGATAATATGTCTCTGGCACTCCATTTTCCATATCTTTTAAAATAGATGATGGATCTTCACTTCTCGGATTGTCTGACGTAAAGACGGGCTCATCTGCATACTTTACGGCAATCTGAGCCATTTGCGGGCGCTTTGTTTTATCACGGTCCCCACCGCAACCTATGACACAAAATATCTTGCCTTCTGTTAGTTCTCTACACGTTGTGAGCACATTTTCTAAGCTGTCAGGTGTGTGTGCATAATCAATGATAACAGGGAAGTCCTGATCACAGTTCACTAGTTCAAATCTTCCCTTAACTCCCTCTAGCTCTTCAATTGCACTGACGATCGTATCAAATGTTAAGCCAGATACAATACCTACTGATACAGCTGCTAGGATGTTGTACACATTGAACTTGCCAATTAGCGCCACCGTCACATTTTTTGTGCCGAGTGGCGTGATCAAATCAAACTGTGTGCCCTTCGGCTTGATTTGAATATTTTTTGCCATCACGTCGGCTTCTTGTTCTAACCCATAAGTCATAATGTCAGCAGCTGTGACTTTTTCAAAATAACTTGACGCTTCATCATCTGCATTTAAAATGGCATGTTTCGGTTTGTCGTGATGAAACGCACTTCCAAGTTGGGAGAATAGCAAACTTTTTGCATGTTTATATTCTTCCATTGTGTTGTGATAGTCGAGATGATCTTGCGTTAAATTTGTGAATACAGCCACATCGTAATCACACCCGTGAACCCGGCCAATATGCAATGCATGTGATGATACTTCCATTATGGCTGTATCCACATCTTGATCAAGCATCTGTTTAAAGGTTTTTTGAAGGGTGACACTTTCAGGTGTTGTATTTTTCACGTCAAGTATTTCATCATTTACCTTCATATACATGGTGCCAATTAAGCCCGTTTTCTTTTCAGCTTTTCTCATCATCTGTTCAATCATGTGTGTCGTTGACGTTTTACCGTTCGTTCCTGTGATACCTATTAAATTTAGCTGATGTGTCGGCTGCCCATAAAACGCATCAGCCATTCTTGCAAGTGCTCTTTGAGAGTGTTTTACAATAATGACTGGTACACCCGTTATGTCAAGAGGATGTTCTGCTACAATGGCTGCAGCCCCGCATTTCACTGCTTTATCAGCATAATCATGTCCGTCTACTGTATATCCTTTTATACAGACAAATAGACTCCCTTTTTTCACTTCTCTTGAATCCATTTCGATAGATGTGATATCGGGATTTTCGTTTATCAATTGTTTGTTTTCACTTTTAAAGTATGTAAGGAGTTCTTGTAGTTTCATTTCATATCAAACCTCTCAAATTCGTTCACGTCGGTTGTGTCTCGTGAAAAAAACACACAGTCTATATTTTATCGTAAAAAAAAGGATACATCCAGCGTATTCCTTAAGTTTCTCTTGGAAAAAACACACTTTCTGCTCTTTTTTTAAAACTGCCCTGTTCTTTCAACAAAAAGAGGTAGCCGAATGAGTGCGGCTACCCTCTGTTCATTCTTTATTATTCATCGTTTAAGTATAATCTGATCGTGGAGCCTTCTTTTACTTTTGTTCCAGCAGCAGGTGATTGCTTCACAACTTTGCTACCCTTCCCAGATGCGTCAATCTTTAAGTTGATGAGAAGTGATTCAAGGTCAGAAACAGATCCCCCTACAAGATTCGGCACCTCAATGGTTTTTGTGTCCAGCCATTGATATTTCTTTTCGATTTGACCTTTTCTTTTCTTCACACCTATCTCTGGCAGGCTGTCTCGCATAATATGTCCGACAATTGGCGCTGCGACTGTCCCGCCAAATTGAATGGTCCCTTTTGGGTTATCAACGGCTACATACACAACGATGCTTGGGTCATCAGCTGGCGCAAACCCGATAAACGACACAATGTGGTTATTCTCCATGTACTTTCCGTCCTTCACCTTTTGTGCTGTTCCTGTTTTCCCACCTACTCGATACCCTTCCACAAATGCATTTCGCCCTGTTCCTTGAGCGACTACACTCTCAAGCGCATATCTTATTTCTTTTGACGTCTCAGGTGAAATCACTTTTTTCTTAGCAATCGGTGATTGTTTTTTCACGACTTCTTTTGTAATGGGATCTATCCATTCTTTCGCAATATAAGGTGTGTAAAGCGTTCCGCCATTCACTGCTGCTGCCACTGCTGCTACTTGTTGAATTGGGGTAACCGAAACCCCTTGGCCGAAAGCAGTTGTCGCCTGCTCTACAGGTCCTACACGATCGAGCGGAAATAGAATACCTCTTCCTTCCCCTTGGAGGTCAATTCCTGTTTTCTGACCAAATCCGAAATTTTTAATATAGGAAAATAACTGATCCTTGCCCAGTCGGTCACCTAGCTCGACGAAGCCTGGGTTACAGGAGTTTTGAACCACTTCTAAAAATGACTGCGACCCATGTCCTCCTTTTTTCCAGCATCTGAGTCTTGCACCATCCACAGTCACAGATCCGCTGTCAAAAAATTGGTCACGTTTTAAATTCACTTTATTTTCTTCTAATGCTGCTGCAAGTGTAATGATTTTAAACGTAGATCCGGGCTCATATGTGCTCCACACGGGTAAATTTCGATTAAACACTTTTGGATCGACTGATTGATAGTCAGCTGGATCAAAATCAGGTCTGCTTGACATACCTAGCACTTCACCATTTTTCGGGTTCATTGCAATCGCGATCATGCCATCTGGATTATATTTCGCCTGTGCAATGTCCAATTCTCGTTCAATGATGGTTTGCACTTTCGAATCGACTGTTAATTTCATATCCAGTCCATCTTTAGGTGGTGTATAATCATCTGCTTCATCAGGCATTTTTTGTCCCTTTGCATCGGAGTAGAATTTCACGGAACCTTTTTCCCCTTTTAAGTCCTTATCATAATAAGCTTCTAACCCAAGTAATCCTTGATTGTCAATGCCGGCAAAACCTAATACATGAGACAAAAAGCTCCCAAACGGATAATGCCTAATGCTGTCTTCTGCAACATATACCCCTTCTAAATCAAGTTCTCGGACCTCTTTTGCTTTTTCGTGCGATACTTTTCTCCCCTCTGGAGAGATTCGCTCGATTGATGTTTTCTTTGTGACGTGCTTGTACGCTTTCTCTTCAGACATATTCAGGACTGCCGCCAGTTTCCTGCTTGTTTCTGCTGGATCTTTAATTTGCCGCGGCACAACCAATATTGATGGAGCACTTTTGTTCGTTGCAAGCTCTACACCATTTCGATCCAAAATATCTCCGCGTTCTGGTTCAAAAGGGAGATTTCGACTCCACGAATCTTTTGCTAAGCTTGTCAACTTTTCGCCCATGATAAATTGCACATATCCTAATCTAGTATCTATGATGAAAAAAATGATCACCCCAAACAGCAATACGAAAAGCAATCGTTTTCTCACTGTTACACTTGACACTCGCACGCCCCGTTCACTCCTTACATATGGCTTGTTTTCATCATATGCAGGCACGTCCTTTTGTAGAACGGTCGAAGTGTACCCCTCCGCAATCAAAAAAACCTAGCGAATGATTTGCTAGGTTTTTGAAATTAACTTTGACTTTTGAACGTCACAGTGACAACTTGATCTGATATGTCTGTGCCACGTTTGACGCTTTGTTTCACAGCATATCCTTGTCCCTTCGTTTCTATATGCACACCAGAAATAGATGCAAATTGAAGCACTTCTCTTCTGGACCAGCCTTTCATATCAGGCATTTTGATGGTCTTTCCTGCTGTTTTCAAGAAAACTTTCTGTCGTTCTGAGAATTCAGATCCTGCATTTGGCCACTGACGTTTAATTGATAAACCATCGCCAATGATGACAGGTGTTAGCTTTTTGCTTTTCGCTTCTTTTTCTGCTTGCTTTACTTCTAGATCTAACAATGAAGGCATTGTTTCTTGTGGTACCTTTTGTTTGTCTGATTTGTTATTGTCCGTTTTCGATGGTGCGATATTTAAATAAAGGAGACTGTTTTTCATGACCGGATTGAAAATTTGTGAAACTGGGGCAGATCCTGTTTCTGTTTCCGACAACTGAGGCTGCTGCACGGCCACATACACTAGCAGTTTCGGATCATCTTTTGGTGCCATGCCCATAAACGAAAAGACGTAATTGTTTCTCCCTTGCAGGTAACCACCGTCTCCACCAATTTGTCCTGTCCCTGTTTTTCCAGCAACGTCAAAGCCTTTGATTTGGTATGGTTTACCTGTCCCAATTTTCGAGGAGACAACCTCACCTAAAATATCACGTACTTCTTTGGCTGTATCAGATGAGATCGGTTTTCCAGCCACCGTCGGCTCGTGCTGCAGGATCGTTTTGTTCGTATTTGGATCTGTTATATGATCGATCACATATGGCTTCATCATGGTTCCGCCGTTTGCAATGGCTGTGGCCGCTTGGATTTGCTGTATGGGTGTGACCGCAGATGCTTGACCATAGGCAGTTGATGCTTTGTCATATTCATATCTGTAATTGATTTTACTGGACGCTTCGTTTGGCAAATCAATTCCCGTCTTGTCATAAAAATGAAATTTTTGCAAGTATTGTTCAAATCGTGTGAAACCTAGTTTTTCCTTTGCCAATTTTGCAAAGACAACGTTTGAAGAACGGAGTACACCTTGATGATAATCAATTTCCCCCCATCCATTGCCGTTGTTGTGGTCTCTCACTAGACCACCGCCTACTTTATAAGTACCCGATTGATACTTTTCACTTTCTTGGTAGACACCTTCTTGAATGGCTGCAGCGAGTGTGAAGATCTTCATCGTCGAACCTGGTTCAAATGCATAAGAAATGACATCGTTGTTATAATTCGTAATGTCGAGTTTATTTAAATTAAAACTTGGACGCTGTCCCATCGCGAGCACTTTTCCTGTTTTCGGATCAACGACTGTCGCAATGATTTTCTTCGGTTTATATTGTTTAGCGACTTGCGTCATGCTTTCTTCAAGAAATGCCTGAATTTTTTGATCGATGGTGAGGGTCACGTTCTTACCATCCTTCGGGGCGACAATGTTTTCGTTGCTGTTTGGCAATGCCCAGCCGCTTCTGTCACTATGATAGGTCACGTAACCGTCTTTTTCTTTTAAATATTTATTCAGCGTCTTTTCAAGACCCATCGCACCTGACATGTCTTTGGTGGCTTCATCAAGCCTTGCATAACCAATGAGGTTAGAGGCAAACATGCCGTTTGGGTAATAGCGTTTCGTGTCTTTTTCAAATGCAATCCCAGGAAGCTTAAGCTTTTCAATTTTTTCCTTTGTTGAAAAACGAATGTCCTTTCCAGCTTTGCCAAACTCGACTTGAAAGGCATCTTTTGTATTCAAACGGTTTAAAATCTCACTTTCGCTCATATCAATCACTTTTGATAGCTCTTTTGCCGTTTTCTCTTTATCGACAACATGCATCGGGCGTTTTGGATCTACCGTCATTTTGTCACTCATGACCGCAATGAGCTTATAAACAGATGTATCCTCTGCAATCACATTGCCGTTTCGGTCTAAAATTGACCCTCTTTTGGCTTCAAGTGTTTTCTTCGATTGATATTGCTCATTAGCTTTTGCCGCTAAAACTTGTCCGTCGACTGTTCCTGTAATCTGAATATAAATAAAACGCGCAAGGATGATAAAGAAAAACAGGGCGAAGCAAATACTTGCAATTGCCGCACCTCTGTTCATCATTTTATTCTTTTTGGGCATCGACATGTTAATCGACCTTCTTAACATCTTTCGTAATGCTTAAGCCTGCTTTTTTTGCAGCTTCTATAATTCTTTCTGGTTCACTGAGTAAATCCTTTTCCTTTTGCAACTCTGTAATCTTTTTCGATTCTAAAGACACTTGCTGTTCTAATTTCTGGACTTCAATATTCGCATGGTAGACAGCAAAAGCTTTGGAAATGATGAGAATTGAGCTGCACATGAGAGCCATGACAAACATGACAAGTAAGAATTTTTCACCAAGTGTAATAGAACCTCTTCTTCTAATCACAACCGATCGGCCTTGCTCTTGTGTTTGATATTGCTTTACTTCTCTTTGGTAAGCCAAATTACTCATAAGAAACCTCCTTTTTATCAACTTCTATGGTGTCGTTTTACTTTTTTTCTGCAATTCGGAGCTTCGCTGAACGTGCACGGTTGTTATGTTCCAGCTCTTGTTCTGATGCTAAGATCGGTTTTCTCGTAATCAGCTTCAGTTTGGGTTCAAGTCCTTCTGGAATCACTGGTAGTCCGTGCGGTAGTTCTGGAAGAGAAGACATCTCTTTAAATGTACTTTTACAAATCCGGTCTTCAAGTGAATGGAATGTAATGACAGAGATTCTTCCCTTCGGATTGAGTAACTCTATTGCTTGTTCTACTGCTTCTTCAAATACTTTCAATTCGTCATTTACGGCAATTCGGATCGCTTGAAACACTCTTTTAGCTGGATGTCCGCCAGTTCGTCTTGCAGGAGCGGGAATGCCTTCTTTAATAATGTCTACAAGTTGACTCGTTGTTTCAATTGGCGCTTTTTTTCTAGCTTCTTCAATTTTTCGAGCGATTTGCTTGCTGAATTTTTCTTCCCCATATTTGTAGAAAATCCGAACCAGATCTTCAAATGGCCATTCGTTCACCACTTGTTTCGCCGACAATGCCGCCGATTGATCCATTCGCATGTCAAGAGGTGCATCGTGATGATAACTAAAGCCTCTCTCTGGTGTGTCCAGCTGAGGAGATGAAACCCCCAGATCAAAAATCACACCGTCTACGCTTGTAATACCTTGTTCATTCAGACGCTCTTTTAAATATCGGAAGTTGCTTTTTATGAAAAGAATGTTCGCTTTTGTATCTGCGAGCTTCTTTCGGGCATGATCCAGTGCAGCATCGTCTTGGTCAAATCCAATTAATGTCCCTTTTTCTGATAATTGAGATAGCAAATATGAACTATGACCTGCTCCACCTAGTGTGCAGTCTACATATGTACCGTCTTCTTTGACGTTTAAACCGTCAACTGTTTCTTTTAATAATACTGTCTCATGTTGAAACATGTTGTTATGGTCCCACCTTTTTCAAATAGAAATGAATGTGTAGAAAGCTTGCTGCACAAGGGATTATTATATATCAAATCCAATCATGTTTTCAGCAATTTCAGCAAATGAATCTTCTTGCTCTTCTGTATATTGTTCCCAGTTCGACTTACTCCACAACTCAATTCGATTTGAAACGCCGATGACCACACATTCTTTTTCGAGTTTTGCATATTGGAGTAGGTTTGTTGCGATGTTAATGCGCCCCTGCTTGTCCAGTTCGCATTCAACTGCACCGGAGAAGAAAAATCGGGTAAATGCACGTGCATCTTTTTTCGTTAGTGGAAGTGCTTTTAGTTTCTCTTCGATTAGTTTCCACTCACTCATAGGGTAGCCAAATAAACATTGATCAAGCCCTCTCGTCAGCACAAACTGTTCTCCGAGATCGTCTCTAAACTTAGCAGGGATGATCATGCGCCCTTTTGTATCAATCGTATGTTGGTATTCACCCATGAACATGATATATCAGAGCCCCACTTTCTTTCCCCTACTCACCACTATCCACCACTTCTCTCCACAAACTCATTTTACACTGTTTCTACATAAAAAAAAACCCTGAACTGGTCAGGGTTTGTTAAAACTTTATTTCAAAGTTTGACAATTTGTTGCTTGTTCTGAAATGAAAATGGCATATTTTTGAATGTTTTGAAGAATTCTGGACCATATTTGTTTAAAAAATACATGATATTCCAGATTCTCTCTTGTGGTGCTTCAAGTGGTTTTAAACTATTTTCTATTCGTTCAAAGTCACGAAGGATGTATCCTTCCTTTTCTTCCACTCGCTGAGCAACCTTTTGATAGACAAATTGAAGTTGATCTTCAATAAATTTGGCATTTTTATCTAGTAACTGTTCAAAACTCGGTTCAATTTTTAATGCCTCATGTCTAACCGTTTCATGAACATTTGCTAATTCACGTTTAGCAACATGAATGGATTGAACAAAGCTGTCAGGAAGGCTGTGCTGAAAATGAGCTTTCTTCTTTTCTTTCACCCCATTTGTTAGCACTTCTTCTAATGACATCTCTCTTACTGGGAGTTTCTTTTCAATATGTCTTTCAAGAATGGTCATGTGAAGTCTCGGAAGGACTGGTGCCATCTTTAAGTGGAAGTGCTCAAAAATCCCTTTCAGCTCCCCCCAATAATTCACTTCACCGTGCCCTGCCATAAAAGCAAGCGTTGGTAAAAGGGTTTCTTGCATCACTGGGCGCGTCACCACATTGTTGCTAAAACGCTCTGGGTGCTCTTCTACTTCTTGCAGAAGCGCTTCTTTTGTCCACGTCAGTCCAACCTCAGATACAGAAAATTGATGTTGATCTTTTTCAATGAGGAAACGCTCCTCATCATATTCGTAAAACAGGTTTGCCTGGAGTTCTCCAGCTTCAATGATCGGTTGATAGCCAGCTTGTTTCATAGCTCGCTGCGTTTCATTCAAACGGTGTGTGACCTCATCATTTGTCTCTACAATTTGTTTAAACAGTGTCCGTTCAAGTGGTTTAACCCCTAGGTCGCCTGAATTAAATAGCAGCAGGCCATCTTCTTCAAACAGATCGAACACAATCCATTCAAAGAAATCAGTAAATGTTTGTGATTTGCGTAAACATCGAAGTAGTTTTTCAAGTAGTTCATTTGTATACGCTGTCTCCTCATAAGTTGAAAACACATGACGTAGCCACTTCTCTGTTTTCTCTTGATCTAGAGGTGTTCTTTTCGCTGCAGTCTTTTTTACATGATGTAACGAGAGCTTTTGTTTGACTGGACCTTTTTCACCAGACGTGAACACCATATTGATTTCATCGACATCATGATCCTCACCAGCGACCCAAAATACAGGAACGACAGGCACTCCAAGTGCTGACTCTTTTTCTTTCGCAAATTGAATAATGGATATGATTTTATGTATCGTATAAAGCGGTCCTGTTAATAGGCCAGCTTGCTGCCCTCCAACTATCATCACACTCCGTTCATCACGGATCTTTTCAATGTTCTCATTCATAGTTGCCGATTCAAATTTTGCGTGATAGGCACTCAGATAATCGGCCAAAGCCTCTCGCGGGAAGCTCCTTTCCATGAGATCATCGTATCTCTTTTTCCATGTGTGCTCAGAATGGATATCATAGTCAAAAAAAGCAGTCATCTCTTTCTTTTCTTCTATATAATCACGTATGAATAAATTCTGACTTCGGATGGAAAGTTCAGTCAATTGCATGTTTAGAACTTCCTTTCTTCAATAAATAGTTAGTTTCCCGAAAAAAGTATAGCATGTAAATGAGCTCACTCAAAAGATTTTGTTTGCCTTTTTTCCAATACTTCCAAGCTTCTATTGAAAAAAGTAAGATGTGGCGCGTCAATCTCTTGAGTCTGAGCCTTTTTTAAAAGATAGCCAATGATGGCATTTCTTTCAGTTTGTCGGCCCTTGACGATATCCTGAAGCATCGATGATTGATTGGCCGCCGTTTGATGACAAATAGAGACGACATGCGTCCAAAGCCGCTCTTTATCAGGCATATCTAAAATGGTTACTGCCTCCTCAAATGCATATCTCATCATGTACTCATAGGATGTGTTTGAGATCAGTTCTCCATTTTTCACATGTAATAATGCGGTTAGCGGATTAATACAAACATTGACAAGCAACTTTTCCTCCAGCACTTTTTTCCAATCAGCTGTGTAAACCATTTTAAAATAATGAGATACATCCTTCAAATCTGTACTAAGGTCTGCCTTCACTTGATGATAGAATGCCCCCCATTTAATGAATCCAACCCCTGTATGTACAACTGCATGATCTGATCCTTTCATCGCCCCATGCTCTACTACGCCTATATATAACTGATGGGCTGTGTTCCAGTTTTTCAAATCTAAAAGATGGGCCATCCCATTTTGCAAAAATAGAATTCGCTGTCGAGGTAAAGTTGACAGTTCCTTCAGCACGTCTTGCAGTTGATGATATTTTACCGTGACAATCAGCAAATCAAATGTCCCGATCAGACCTGTTTGAGCATCAACATCCGCTCGAAAAATCTCTGCATGACGAGTTCGTTCAACTCCAAACTCTCTGATCTCTTCTGCCTGTTCTCTTCTTCTAGTGATAACAGTGACGTCATGATGTTCAGATAAATAACTTGCGCAAAGCAGACCGATCGCTCCCCCGCCAATAATTCCAATTTTCAACTACTGCACTTCCTTTTATATCTCTTTACTTTATCATATCAACTATTTTATCAGTTTCATGTCATGATGCAAAAAAAGCAGATTGCATGTAAATATTTGAATTTTTTTAATTTAAAAACTATAATAATAAGTGTAATAACTTTTTTAGGCGGATGGGATGAAAACGCCTTCAATGACAACATTGTCGATATTATGCGGTAAGGGGGAACATATCATGACACAAGTCAAACGTCTTCTCATTAACTACAAAACATTAGAGGAATTTAAACAATTTAAGGAATATGGCATTCAAGAGCTTTCAATGCTTGAAGACCTTGAAAGTAATATGATTGAAAATGATAGCAATTCTCCATTTTACGGAATTTACTTTGCTGATAAGCTTGTAGCACGTATGAGCTTATATCAAGTGAATGGCTCAACAACGACTTATTTTGATCATAATCATGATTATTTAGAGCTGTGGAAACTAGAAGTACTTCCCGGGTATCAACGAAAAGGATATGGCGAAGCACTTGTGGATTTTGCAAAATCCTTCGGACGACCAATTCGTACAAATCCACGCGTCAAATCTGCCGGTTTTTGGGATAAAATGGGCTTTGAGGCAGTGAAATATGATATGGAACGCGATAAAGGTGAAAATCCACTTATTTGGGAACCTGCCCATATACAAAAAAATACTGGCGAATCCGCTTAATCACAGATGACAAAACGCCCCTCCTTTCGTCGTTGAGGGGCGTTTTCTTATTTTGCGTAGTCTTTTAAGCTGATATTGTGTTTGACTCTTTCAACAATACCAATCAAGGCTCTATAATCTTCTTCTGTCATTTTTAATTGACGTTTTAAGTGTTCGTTTTCTTCTGTGAGAGCTTTTAACTGATGATGTGCATCCTTTAGCTCCTCACGTAAATACGCTGGACCTGAAGGCTCTTTTTCGAGTTGCTCTAAATAGTGAATGACTTCTCGAAGCGTTAATTCAGGATAAGCTGATGATGTCTTTTCCTCTACTGTTAACGCATGCTGCGGTAAACCAGATGCATGGATACCGATTTTTTTCCGCAGTTCTTTTCGCTGCTTTTTCGCGAGTTCAATCCCTGATTGATATTGTTTCCTCACATAAGAATTCCACCTGAACCCACAAGCTGCTGCTGTTCTTGAGAGTGCTTTCCCGACCTCTTCAAACGCGGAAAGCTGGGTCCCCCCATCTCGAATATGCCTTAAGACGACTTCTGCTAAAAGCAAATCTTCATCTTGCGTCCATGCGTCCTGTCTTGTAATTGTCAATTGATCATCCCCCCTGAATCTGAATATCACATCATATGCGCTTGCTAGAGTAGATAGACTATTTGCAGGAGAGAAACGTAAAAATAGATCAATAAAAAAACGCAAGGGAAGATTCCCTTGCGTTTTTTTACTCATTAGTTGCTTTTTACGTCTTTGCCTTTGTATGTTCCGCAAGATTTGCAGACACGATGAGAAATTTTCATTTCACCGCATTCTGGGCAAGCTACCATACCAGGTACTTGTAGTTTGAAATGCGTACGACGCAATCTTTTTTTCATTTTAGAAGTTCTTCTAAAAGGTACAGCCATTATTCCCACCTCCTTAAAGAGTTAAGATTCGTTATTTTCTTCTAAGAGCTTCTTCAAGCCTTCTAGACGCGGATCAATTCGGTTTTGGCGTGCCTCTTCCGAAATGACCGCCCAGTCATTTCCTTCTTGCGGCGCAGCATGTTTTGCGTCTGTTTGGTCGCAAAAAATTTGCATTGGCACTTCAAGAAGAATTTCTTCTTTGACAATAGGCGTTAAGTCGATAAGATCGTCTTCCACAATGGAGACATCTTCATCTTCTATGTCGTCTGTCTTATGAAGTACAAATAGTTCCTTTGTTGAAATCGCAAATGGATAATTTACATCAACAAGCGTTCTTGAACAAGGCAATGTCATTTCACCTGTGATGGTTAAATCAAATGCGACTTGCTTTGATTCGATCACTCCAGTCCCTTTCACCTCTACTGGTGAAATACGACGTATATCTGAATGAAGGCTAGTAAGTTCATTTAAGTCAACCGTCTCATGAAAATCGAAGCTGTTTTTAGCTTTTTGATGTAACTGATAAACTGTCCATTTCAATTGGATCACCTCTAAGAGCAACAAACATGATTATAGCTTTCATCATGCTATTTGTCAATATTTTTTCTTTACAGTCCTTCGTGATATATCACGGTTGTTTGACATCAGTTCGTCTAATGCCTACACTGAAAAAAATGGGCTTCATTTTTCTCTTATGCTACTTTAGCATAGCCAATTCACCATAGCAAGAAAGGCGGAACATCTATTGAAAGCAGTAGGAGTCGTTGTCGAGTATAATCCCTTTCATTATGGCCACGCCTATCACGTGAGCCAAGCAAAAAAACAGACCTCCTCAGATGTTGCAATTGCCGTCATGAGCGGGTCTTTCCTCCAGCGCGGGGAGCCTGCGATCGTCTCCAAATGGGCGCGTACAAAAATGGCACTGCAACACGGTGTAGATATCGTGTGTGAGCTTCCATATATATATGCTGTGCAAAAGGCGGAAACCTTCGCAAACGGTGCTGTTTCCATTCTAGACGCTTTAAAATGCGATTCCCTTTTTTTCGGAAGTGAAGATGGAGTGATCTCGGCATTTCAGCGGACAGCACACACATGGCATCAGAAAGAATCAGAGATTGACCAATTAACAAAAAAGAAAGTAAAAGAAGGGTTAAGTTATCCCGCAGCAGCAGCCTCTGCATTCCAAGAAGCCATCTATCCCGGGAAGCTACTGGATTTATCAAAGCCGAATAACATTTTAGGTTTCCATTATGTCAAAGCCATCTTAGAGAGATCGCCTCACATTCAGCCCTTTACTTCTGAAAGAATTGCGTCTCATTACCATGATAAAGAACTTCCTGTACATCAAAAAATCGCAAGTGCAACGAGTATCCGCAAAGCATTGAAAGAGCACAACTCATTTGACGTCGTCACACCGTACCTCCCGAGCGCTACTTTACATCAATTACGTTCTTATCAATCGACTTACGGTCTTTTCCATACACAGGAAGCCTATTTTAGCTTTTTGAAACACGCCTTCCATACAATGAATCCGGAAGAGATACAGGAGATTTATGAAATTGAAGAAGGCATTGAATATCGGATGCAAAAGGCAATGAAACATGCAGTATCCTACGAAGAATATTTATCACTTGTGAAAACAAAACGTTATACGTGGACAAGGTTACAGCGAATGAATACGCACCTTTTAATGAGAGTGAAGAAAAAAGCCATGCACCAGTTACTAGACGATAAAAAAGCGCCTTATATCCGCTTACTCGGTATGTCAAAGAAAGGGCAACAGTACTTGTCCCTGATAAAAAAAGAACTGGACGTACCTCTCGTCAGTAAACTTTCTTCGTTTTCACATCCTGCGCTTGACCTTGATATACGTGCTTCTCGCGTCTTTAGCCTTCCCATTTGTGAGCCAATGCAAACAAACTTAACGGAAGCAGAGTTTAAAACATCACCCATTCGCTACGATGAAGAGAGCGATCTCTTTCATTCTCAATAAAAAAAGAGCAGCTCTCATGTGGCTGCTCTTCTTTTAAGATGCTTTGTCTTTTAATTTTTTTAAATAATTCAGCGCATCCTGCATGGTATCAACAGGGACAATTTTCATATCACTGTTGATATCTTTAACTGTCTTTGCTGCTAGTTTGTAGTCTGAGTTCGCATCACCATTATCATTTGGTGCAAAGAATATGTCCTTCTCTGCTTTATCTGCTGCCACGACTTTTTGATCGATCCCGCCAATTGGTCCAACCGTTCCATCTGCGTCAATGGTGCCTGTCCCTGCAATCGCATAACCATGTGTCTCGTCTTCTTTTGTCAGCTGATTATAAATTTCAAGTGACATCATTAAGCCGGCTGATGGACCGCCGATATTTTCGATATCGACTTTAATCGCTGGTGATACTTTCACATGACGGTCTGTAAACAATGATACGCCAATCCCTACCCGAGTCGGTTCCTCTTTAAATGGCTTTAATGTCACTTGTTCTATCATTTCTTTTCCATCGCGTTCAAGTACAAAGCGGACGGATGTTCCAGCTTTTTTGCTGCTGATATACGATACCATTTTATCAGCAGAGTCGTAGGACTTTCCATCGACACTTTTGATCCGATCACCCACTTCTATTTTTCCGTATGCAGGCATTCCTTTCATGACATAACTCGCATATACCCCGTTAAACGTATAATCCACTTGTTTCCCTGCTTTTGTATAGGCTGCAATCATCGCATTTTCTTGAGAGCTTTTCATCAACTGCAGCTGTCTTTTCATATAATCTTCGTCTGATTCTCCGTCTGCTTTCATGTTTTCTTCTGGTACGATTTCATTATACTTATTCATTTTTGCGAGTAGATACGTATACGGATTCGCTGGGCCTACTTTAATGGTCATGAGAGAGAAACTGCCCTTTTCCCCATATCCCCCGTCTACTTTAATATGCGGAGCAATCTCTGTTGCATCACCTGGCTTTGTCACATAATAAGGCAGTTTGACAAAGGTTAAGCCAAATAATACTAGGATGATCACAAAAAAGCTAAGCCAGCGAAGATTCCATTTTTTCATCTTAACACTCCCATTTATCTATGACATCTTTCAGTTTACTTTTGAGTTGATCTGCTGCCTGTTCTCCTGCATCAATCATCTCTTGAACTTGTGTGAACGCACTGGAGCTAAATGTTTCAAGCTTTGGCCGAATCATGACATCTGCATGAATGGTTTGATGACGAACTAATTCATTTTGAAGGATGTCCAAACTTTGCATAATCACATCCGATAATCTCGTCGCCTTTTCTGTCTTTTTCACCCTTGATACATCAGAGGCGATAATTAGGTCTGCCCCCATTTCTTTTAAAACAGAGACAGGAATTCGGTCTACAACCGCTCCATCTACCAACTGTCTGCCCCCTATTTCGTGCGGAACAAACACGCCCGGAATGCTAATGCTTGCTCTCACTGCTTGTGAGACAGACCCTTTTGTGAACACAACCTTTTCTCCTGTCTGCAAGTCACATGCAACAATTGCAAGAGGCATTTGCAATTCCTCGATTTTTTTCCCATATGTAAACGTATGAATCAGCTGCAAAATTCGATGTCCTTTTAAAAGACCGATTTTTGGCAGTGTATAGTCAGCATAATACTTTCTTCTGAAGACAAGTGCAAGTTTTTTCATTTTTTCTACGTCTTGTCCTGCTGCATAAAAGCTACCAACAAGTGCGCCAATGCTGCTTCCTGCGATCATGTCTACTTGAATCCCTTGTTTCTCAAGACTAGATAACACCCCGATATGTGCCATTCCCCTTGCACCCCCGGAGCCTAGCGCAAGCCCAATGATCGGTCGCTTCATAAAACATCCACCCTCCTCTTTCTATGCATATATACGAATCTATAGGTCTAAACATGCCCCATCTGCTCGTATAGTAATAGAAGACAGGCTCGGCCAGTTTCTTTCTCTTTGATCACGAGCTCGCCAATACCAATCATACGGCAAGGGGCGAAACCTTCATGAAAAAATGGAACACTCTGTTCATCGCTGTTTTTTTTATCTTTTTAACAGCCACTGTGATTACACATCCACAAGCCTCTTTGCAAGCGTCAAAAAATGGACTTGCAATGTGGTGGGAGGTTGTTTTTCCATCGTTGCTTCCTTTTTTTATTTTGTCCGAGCTATTAATTAGTTTCGGCATTGTCAGGTTTGTTGGGGTTTTATTAGAGCCATTTATGCGCCCGATCTTTCGAGTGCCAGGTGTGGGCGGGTTTGTATTAGCCATGGGAATGGCCTCTGGATTCCCGTCTGGCGCCAAGTTGACGACAAGGCTCAGACAAGAAGGGCAGCTGACGAGAATTGAAGCAGAGCGCCTCGTTTCCTTTACGAATTCATCGAATCCACTGTTTATTTTCGGGGCAGTTGCTGTTGGTTTTTTTCATCATGCGGCTTTAGGCATCGTGTTAGCTTGTGCGCATTATTTAGGGAATTTAGCGGTCGGTGTGACCATGCGCGGCTACAAAGCACGGCATGATGCCCACCTCAGAAGACGGAAAGGCTTTTTATTCCCTCCATTTAAAGACGCTTTTAGCGCCCTTCATGCAGCAAGACTTGCAGAGAAAAGACCACTCGGGCAAATATTAAGCGATGCCGTTATGTCATCTGTTCAAACCCTTTTTATGATTGGCGGTTTTATTATCCTATTTTCTGTGTTCAGCAAAATGCTGGCAGTCGTTCATGTGACAGACCTACTCTCGGTTGTGATCGAATTTATGCTGCACAGCATGCACCTTCCGCCAGAATTAGATGTAGCGTTGATTGCAGGATTATTTGAAATCACTTTAGGAAGCCAATTAACTGGTTCACAAGAAGTCACACTGCTTGCCAAAACAATTGTCGTCAGCTTTATTTTGGGATTTAGCGGCTTTTCTGTTCAAGCCCAAGTAGCTGGCATTTTGTCAGCAACAGATATTCGCTTTAAACCGTTTTTTTTCGCCCGTTTGCTTCACGGGGTTTATGCTGCTGTTTTTGCCTGTTTATTATTTAAACCTCTTTATGTCTCTCGCTCCGACATCGTTCTACCGGCGGGTGCCTTTGAAGCAAGTCAGCAAGTCGCCACGTTCAGCAGTTTGCTTTGGAATCAACTTGTGACAATTGGTCCTTTGATCACCCTGTTTTCCTTGATCGGGTATACCTGCTTATACTATCAGAAACAAAAAAATGGATGAGTGCATTCATGCACTCATCCATTAAATTTCTCCTTCAGCGCTGCTTCTACTACTGATGGGACAAGCTCTTTGACTGAGCCTTGATATTTCGCCACTTCTTTGACAATACTCGAACTTAAAAAAGAGTATTGGTTATTCGTCATCATGAAGAATGTTTCAATTTCATCATTTAAAACTTTGTTCATGGATGTCCCTTGCATTTCATATTCAAAGTCAGTGACGGCTCTTAGTCCACGTAAAATGACTTTAGCCTGTTTCCGTTTCGCATAATCGACGAGCAGGCCGTGAAAGGATTCCACTTTGATGTTTGGCAAATCCTTTGTCGCTTGTCGAATGAGTTCGCACCGTTCTTCTACAGTAAATAACGGTTTTTTCGATGAGTTATTTAATACACATACATACACTTCATCAAAAATGTTAGCGCCTCTTTTGATAATATCCAAATGGCCCAACGTGACTGGATCGAAGCTACCTGGACAAACGGCAATGTTTCCCATGCTTTACATTCCCCGCTTTCTATAAATCGTGATACCAGTCAACCCGTATAGCTCCTGCCTTGAGATGTGAAGCTGTCCAGCTTCCTCTGGCAGCACGACATCTTTATCATGCTCACACACAATCACACCGTCATCTGTTAATAAAGAATGCTTATCCATCATATCAAGAAGTGCTTTCAGCTTTTGATCCTTGTAAGGCGGATCAAGAAAGATGGCTTGAAAGGACTCCTCTCGTTTGACAACGGCTGCAAGGGCACGATGGGCATCATTTCGAAATACTTCACTTTGATCCGTGAGTGTCAATTGCGCAAGGTTTCCTTTAATCGTCTGAATGGCTTTCATGTCTCGGTCAACAAAAATACAATGGTCGAACCCTCTAGAAAGCGCTTCAATTCCTAAACCTCCGCTTCCTGCAAATAAATCAAGTGCCCACCCACCATCAAAATATGGACCAATCATATTAAAAATGGACTCTTTCACTTTATCTGTTGTCGGTCTTGTTGATTGACCTGGCACCGCTTTAAGTGTACGGCCTTTTCTTGTTCCAGAGATGACTCTCATTTTCCCACCACTTTTTCTACTTGCTTCTATTCTCTTCATGTCTTATGACAAAAAATTCAACATTATCTTACCACATCTACTTCTTATGGTACAATGCAATAGATTTTCATTCATTTTCTATGTATAGATTACACATGGAGGGGCCATACTACATGTAACAGCATCTGATGTGGTGCTGTTGCCAACCGCGGAGAAGACTTACGTTTCCCCATAAGTTCTTCCTCCGGTTTCTCCTCTCCCTTTGCCTTCTCCTTAATGGATCATTAAGAATAGAAGGACCCCGCGGGTGATGCCGCGGGGATTTTTTTGCATTTAAAAGCCTACCTTATAATCATACTCTTTTGCTTTGTCCAATTTGGATTCGTACTCTAATTTAATAAATGGCTTATATGAAGGCTCAACACGTTTCACAAATGGCAGTGAGCCAAGCTTTGCCATGTGACGCTCAAGATCATTCATATCACAATAAATCACTGCATACTTCATTTTCCGAGAAATATAGTGAACATTCCCAAATTTCCGTAGCGCTTTTGACTGCTTTAACGAATGCAGCCAAACCACCATCCCTTGACGTTTGGTTTCCATCTTTTCACCTGCCGCTTTCCAATTCTTTCCATCCATTATGTAAAAGACGAGACATTCAAGTCTCGTCAAGATACTTTACAACCACAGCTGCCGCCTGAACCACAGCCACCGCCGCATGATGATAGACCATCAAAATATGGATTCCCTGTTGGAACCTTAATATATGCTGATACAGCTGTACCGATTTCAATACTAATCTCATCTAAGATGGATTGAATCGCTGTTTCTGCTTTTTTGAAATCAACCACTGTATCGTGAAGATCTAGCTTCCGTTTGATCTCACGCATTTCTTTTGAGATCGTTCTATAGTCTGGATGATACTTGCCAAACCGCTGCACATCCTCATATTGCTCTTTTACTTTTGTAAAATCTGCAATAATTTGTTGGGCTTCTTCGTCTTGCTGGAGACGCTTAAAGCAGTTGCGGTAATGTTCAGCCTCCTCCGACTGAAGAATCATGGCAGCCAAATGATTTGCTTCCTCTTGAAGCTCCACAGATTCGATTGTCGCATACATAAATGTTGCACCTCCAATTCATAGTTTACCACGAAACCTATCAATCAGAAAATGCTTTTACGTGACAATTACATCCCATGTTTCTCTTTTCTGTTGAAATGCAGGATGATGTGTATTCAGCACTACGGTCATTTTATGCTTTCCTTTCGACAGATGCTTGACCACAAATGCAGCAGTATATTCATTTCCCACACGCTGACCATCTACGTATATTGTGAAATAACCCGACTTCTCTCCCTTTTTTAAAGAAGATACGAGGTGAAAATCTTGGAGCGTACTTTCTATATAAACAGTTGATCCTTGCACTTTGTACTTGAATATACCTTGCTGCTTCATTTCACTTTGGGCTTGCTGCATAACGGGTACATCTGGTTCCTGGTGTACCACTTGTTCTGACTCTCGTTGACTTTGACACCCGGTGCCAAGAAAAAGCAATGCGCAAATTGACAGCATCCATTTCATCATCACATTCTCCTTTCGACTACTTTCATAGGATGCTCATGAAATAGACATCTTAATCAACTCAAAAAAGCCTCACCCGGCTCCATTTTGATTGCGCATTGCTTGAAACATTTGAATCATCATTTCAGCCATTTGCACACTATTACTAAGCTGACTCACACGATGAGGAATGGTTTTTTCGTAAAAGTTCATTTTATCTAACTCAAAGGAAGATAGATTTTCAGGATGACGAGTCAGCTGTCTGTACCAGAGAGGGCGATGCCTGATGAATTTGATTCGTTCCTCTTCAGCCATGACAAATTCTTGTACTTCTCTCCGCACCAAAAGCATCCCCTTTCATTAATCTTTCCTGAAGGAGAATGGGTGCTGACTACCTCCAGATGACCCTTTCTTTGAGCCATTTGATGAAAATTGACCGAGTAAGCTTTGTAAAGAGGAAATAGACTGGCTCATTTTGTTTATTTGTTCATTCATTTGATCAGCGTCCATTTTTTTTACGGCAGAAACCATCTTAGACATAAAATCTGCTTTTCCTGGCTCCCGCTGCTTCGTTTTCTCATCTTTTCCTTCATCAGATTGTGTTTGCCGATATGGAGACCACATTTCGTCTTCCTCACCAAACATGACCCAATTTTCGTATAAGCTTTGCCAACTTTTTTCTTGAGTGTGCACTTCTTGAATTAACTTCGGATGGCGTTTGACAAATTGTTTAAATTCATCAATGGATGTTTGCTTTTGCTTGTTTGTCATATCCTCACCCCCATACAAATGCCTACTATACTATATACAACTGCATTCATTTTGGTGCGCCTCTTTTTGATAAAAAAACAGCTGCAAGTGAGCAGCTGCTAAGATGTTTTTTTGACGAAATTTTGCGTATAATATTTTTCTTTCACGCCAACACCAAGGTGTGTGTAATCCTTATTCATTAATGCTTTTCGATGACCTTCGCTATTGAGCCAGCCTTCTACAGCTGCTGGTCCGTCTACATAATTATAAGCAATGTTTTCACCCGCGAGCTGAAATGCGACATCTCCTCGTTCTAATCGGTCTTTCAGCGTACCGTACTTTTTCGACTCATGAGAGAAATAACGATTTTCCTTCATATCCTCACTGTGCATAAATGCCACTTCTGAGGTATCATCGTCCCACTCAAGGATCGGCAAGTTGTACTGATGGCGGATAATATTGGTCATATCAAAAATTTGTTTTTGACTGGAAGCTTCGATATCTTTCCACTTATCACCTGATATCGCTTCAGGTTCTACCAGTTGCCCCCGGTAGACAACCTCGTACGGTTTTTGTTTCACAAATGTATCTGCGTCAAAGGCTCGAATGCTAGATAAGGTGCTTTCAAACTTATCCATGTAAAGCTGGACATAGATATCATTTCCCACTTTCACCGTTGGCCTTGTATTCATATCATCTTCTGAGAATTCAAAGCGGTATGAATTTTGATCGTCCTCTACATGAATGTAAGGGGCGATTTGTGTTTTCTTAAATACTTCACTTGTGGCCTGACCGATTTTAAACGGTTCAACATTCAGTCCATCTCCTGTTGCAAACAAAGTGACAACTTGACTATCCTTTACCCCTACTTGGATATAGTGTTTCTTCGATTGATTGTATATCCACCAGTCATAATCATATGCGGATGGATCAATGCGATCTGGTTCTCCTAGCTGTTTCAGCACTTCATTTGATGATTTCCCCATAAAGGACATCAGACCTTTTTTCGGGATATTCAGTGGCTTATCGCTAGAAGCTTCTTCATTAGACACCTTCGGTTCATTGCCGCTCTCTTTTTCTGGTGAAGATCCATATTGAATAAACAGAACGTACGTTCCAGATATAATCAGGAGGATGAAGAGTGTTTTGAGCACAGTTTTCAAATAAACACCTCCGTTAAATTGGCAAGGTAACAAAATACCTTCTACTGTCATTTAAACAAAACTTGTTCCATTTATCAACGACAATACAGCCTATTTAACACGAATTTAAAATATGCCCCTCTTAATGAAGAAATCCTTGTCCATGATCTTGGTCTTGTTGAGAGATTTCAGTGAGTGCATCACCAGCACGATCATTTGACAAATCTTCGACCGATAAGTCGCCAAGGGCTACAATCCCAGTTAACGCCCCGTTTTTGACCACTGGGATACGGCGGAGCTGATGCTCTGACATTAAGCGGACGATTTCTTCAAGGGTTGCATCTTCCTGAGCGGTCAATACTTCCTTTGTCATCAGCGCACCAATTTCCTGTGAGTTCGGCTTTTTTTCGGCAATGCCTCTGAGGACAAGGTCACGGTCTGTCACAATACCAACCAACTGATCTGCATCAACCACCGGAAGCGCCCCAATGTCTGCGTCTCTCATTTTCACAGCTGCTTCATAAGTATTGTCGTCTTTTTGGCAAGTAATCACTTGTTTTGTCATTATATCTTTGATTTTTTTTGTTTTCACGTCGATTCCTCCATCTACTATTTTCCTTATTACTCTAACCAGCTTCAATCAGAACATACCTTTCACAGTTGAAAGTTTAACGCTTTCATACTATCATTGTCAGTAAAGGGAATTTTTATAAGGAGGGGTTTTGGGTGAAGTTTGAAGGTACGGGGATTGAAAAAGTATCAGCTGACTTAAATAAATTGGATTTTATGATGGAAAGTGAAGGATTTGTGAGAGCCGATCAATGGGATTATGAGCGCGTGACGTATGACCGGAAGTACAGCATGGTAGAGGGAACATTTTATTTACGAATCTCTGGCTATGCGACTGAAGGTGATGTTGGCTCTAAAAGAGCACAAATTCAGTTGCTGACACCTTTACTCGGGAAACACTATTATCCGCATGGCGTCGAATACGGTGAGGGTGAGGATTTCCCTACATCTCTCATTCAATCAAGCAAAAAAACACTTGGCCGATTAAAAGAAAAACTAGAATCAATGACGACTGAAGCATAAAATAAAGCACAGCCCATTCGCGGCTGTGCTTTTCTTTATTCATATTTCGGGATCAGTGCGTCTGGCACGGCATCCTTTGCTCTTTCTTTTCTGGCCCAATCAAAGAAGACAACCGCAAGTATGGAGCCATAAACAATCTCTTGAATGATTTTCATTAAAATGGCGCCTAATTGTTGATCTTCTAAGAGCGGCAATGTGTGAAACATATCAGGTCCAGTTAGCGATAGACCTGCAAGTGTATCGCTTGGTACACATAAATGTAATGCCTGTATCCATGCGCCTGCGTCTGAATAGGTCGCATATATCGGCGTATTACTAAACATAATCAGTGCACAGGCAGGTGTCATTAATATACCATCTGCCATGATATAGCCCAGCTTTAAAATGCCAGTGATCTGCGGCATACTTTGCACTTTATGAACGAGCGGCCACCACATGAAAAAGGCAGCGATAAAAATCACAACTGTAATCAATGCATGATAAAGCGGATCCGTTTTCACAAAATCAAACACAAGCGGGATATGGTAAAGCGAAAATAACCCGTTAAATCCTATCAAGGCAATCAAAGGTTTTGTAAACAAACGGAAAATCGCATGAATCCCTGGCGTTTGAACGATTCGCCCCCACATGGTCGCAGGTAAACCTGTGATAAGGAGGGGCGGGATGACTAAATACAGTACTGCCATTTGTGCCATATGGGCACTGAACATGATGTGCCCCATTAGATCAATCGGGCTTCCTTTCACGGCATATAATAGGATAAGCCCAGTGAGAAACAGGATTTTCTCTTTCATCGTCGCTCGGTGTTTTCCCTTTGTGACTAAAAGTAGATAAAGTACAGCCGCTACGGCAATACATGTCAGATAATAGGGGCTCCATAACGCCCGGAATCCGAATATTTCTAAGTTCTCCATTGCTGCACCTCCTTCAAGGGTGAAGCCGACTTACCACCAAATAATGGTCAAAAAAGCTAACACGGTAATAAATGCGACAAACACACCTGAGTATAGAAACAATGCGGGTGTTTCATGCCCTTTTTGGTTCATGTGCATAAAATAGTACAACTGAAAGGCCACCTGGATTCCTGCAAGCAACAAAATAAACGGCACTGCAAACCAATTCCCGATGTCTTCAGATGCGATTGTTAAAAATGAAATAAACGTTAATCCAATCATGAGGCCGAAAGAAATGAGCTGATGCTTCATTTCTTCGGCGTTTTTCTTTTTGCGATAGACAAGGTCGACTTTTGACTGATTTGTGTTTTTATTTCCCATTCTTATCCCACCATTCCCATTAAATATACAACGGTAAAGATGAAGACCCACACAACATCAATGAAGTGCCAATATAGACTTGCGACGTAATATTTAGGTGCATTGTATAAATCCAGTCCGCGCCTCATATTTCGAATGATCAGAGCGGTTATCCAGCAAAGTCCAAATGCAACGTGAGCTCCGTGCGTCCCTACTAGTGTATAGAAGGAAGAGCCAAGAGCTGAACTAGTAATCGTAAATTCATACTCATGCACATAGTGATAAAACTCATAGATTTCAAGCGCTAAAAATGCAGCACCTAATAATACGGTCACACCAAGCCAAATCTGCATTTTTTTAAAGGCAAAGTTTTTCATATGATACATCGCATATACACTCGTTAAACTGCTCGTTAAAAGGAGCATCGTGGCAACAAAGACAAGTGTGATGTCAAACATATCAGTTGTTTTGGCTCCACCTGCATTTGAGTTTTTCAATGCCAAGTAAGTTGCAAACAAAGATGCAAACAGAACGGTTTCTCCCCCAAGAAACAACCAAAACCCGACGAATTTATTCTTTCCTTCTAACGTGGCTTTCTCTGGTGAAGCCGGAAAGGTTTCTGCTGTCATTTTTTGTGGTTCCATTATGCTTTCACCCCTTTATCATCGTCATCGGTCAAATCTTCTTTGTGTATATGGTACCCATGATCATCCACAAGCGATCGAACCAGCATGGTCGCAAACGTAATACCCAGTCCAATCAAAATGACCGGAAGACCCCAACTGTGTTCTTGACGATACATGAAGCCAAATGCTGACACAAATAGACCGAATGAGATAATGATAGGCAAGATGGAATTATTCGGCATGTGAATATCATCTAACGGCTCAGAAGCGGTCATTCCTTTTTTACCGTCCATTTTCTCAATCCATAACGGGTCAAGTCCTCTCACAAGCGGGAGTTGTTTAAAATTATATTCTGGCGGAGGTGAAGACACAGCCCATTCAAGTGTTCTTCCATCTCCCCAAGGATCACTTGATACACGCTCACCTTTCGCTGTTGTCCAGATAACGTTAATCAGCATGATCACAACCGCTACAAACATAAACAGCGCCCCAATGGTACTGATAAAGTTTCCTAGCTCTAGTCCCTGACCAGGCAGGAAGGTAAATACCCGGCGCGGCATGCCCCATAATCCTAAGAAATGCTGGATGAAAAACGTGAGATGGAAACCGATAAAGAAAAGCACAAAGCCAATTTTTCCAAGCTTCTCATTGAGTATTTTCCCAAACATTTTGGGCCACCAGTAATGAACCCCGGCTAAAATACCGAATACGACACCACCGATAATGACGTAGTGGAAATGCGCCACAACAAAGTACGTATCATGGAACTGATAATCTGCTGCTGCTGCTGCGAGCATGACCCCAGTTACACCGCCTAATAAAAAGGACGGAATAAACGCAACAGAATATAGCATCGCCGTGGTAAATTTGACATTACCGCCCCATATGGTGAGCAGCCAGTTAAATACTTTTATTCCTGTTGGTACGGCAATCGCCATGGTCGCAACAGCAAAGATCGCATTCGCAATTGGTCCAAGACCCGTTGTAAACATGTGATGCGCCCATACCATGAAACCAAGGAAACCAATCAATACAGTGGCGAAAACCATGGATGAGTACCCAAACAGTCTTTTTCTCGCAAACACTGGAATAATCTCAGAGAAAATACCGAATGCCGGAAGAATCAAGATATATACTTCTGGGTGCCCGAAAATCCAGAATAAATGCTCCCAGATGATCGTATTTCCTCCAAGCTCTGGATTGAAAAAGCTTGTGTCAAACATTCTGTCAAGCATCAGCATCGCAAGCCCTGCTGTTAGCGGAGGGAATGCAAATAAAATGAGTGCAGATGCGACGAACGTCGTCCAAGTAAAGAGCGGCATTCTCATATAAGTCATCCCAGGCGCTCTCATATTAATAATCGTGACAAGAAAGTTGATACCGGCAATTAACGTACCAATACCTGCAATCTGCAATCCTAAAATATAAAAATCCATGCCATGCCCTGCTGAATTCAGCGTGAGCGACGCGTATGCCGTCCACCCTGCATCAGGAGATCCGCCTAAAAACCAGCCAAGATTTAAGAAAATCCCTCCGAAAAAGAATAGCCAAAAACCAAGTGAATTGATAAACGGAAATGCTACGTCACGTGCACCAATTTGAATTGGTACTACCGCATTCATTAAGGCAAATAAAAGCGGCATTGCTGCAAGGAAAATCATTGTTGTCCCATGCATGGTCATGATTTCATTGTAAAGCCCTGCATCGACAAAATTGTTTTCCGGGATGGCTAGTTGAATACGGATAAACATCGCTTCAAGGCCGCCAAGTAAAAAGAAAAATCCCCCTGCCACTAAATATAATATGGCAATTTTTTTATGGTCAACTGTCGTCAAGTAATCCCATAAGACAGCGCCAAACCCCCGCTTTTTAGCTATTGTACTCACCATGAAATCCCCCTCTTATCTCCCATTTGCCCCTTTTCATTTTGATGCCTATTTCAATGATCGTATGACGATGAAACAGACTGCGTCCTGTCGCTATTTACTTCTCGGGTGTAGAGGCTTTTTCGGGAGCTTTTAACAAAAACTTCACATCTTGCACATACCCATTTAATACGTCATTCATTGTCCTGTTATTTTTCACAGCCACAATTCCGAATTACTCTATTTTAAGACCTTTTAAATACTCGTACAGCGCATCCGCCTCTGAGTCATTTAATTTAGGATATGTCCCTGTCATCTTATTACCTGGTTTGAAGCTTTCTGGATCTTTTAGCCATGCTTTCACATTTTCTTTATTCATGTCTTTGATCCCAGCTACTTTCGTTCGCTCTCCGAAGGTTGCAAGGTTTGGCGCAGTCCTTGCCGCTTCTGGTCGTTCGTCTCCAGGTTCTACTGCGTGACAGCTTAAGCAATTTTTCTCTTTAAATAGTTTTTCACCCTCTAGGGCTAAGTCTGATGTGGATGCTGGCTTTTGATAATCTGCCATCTGTTTGGTCCAGCCTAAAAACTCATCTTGAGAAAGCGTTTTAACTTTAAAGTCCATTAAAGCATGTGATGGACCACAAAGCTCAGCACATTTCCCGTAAAAATAGTCTCCTGCATTTTTCGTTCGTTTCGAGTCAAATACTAAATAGAACTTATTTTCATTATCTGTATTTGTATCGATTTTACCGCCAGCAGATGGAACCCAAAATGAGTGCTTCACATCTGATGCTTTCAGCTTAAAGTACACCTTTTGGTCTGTCGGAACAATCAATTCCTGACTTGTGACAATCCCATAATCAGGGTATTCGAATTCCCACCAATATAAGCTTGCTCTCACATTCACCACAAGTGTTTTTTCAGGATCCCGTTTTTTCTTATCCATCGCGCTTGTATCCCCTAATTCAAGCGTATATGCGACGACAGGTACAACGAGAATAATCAGGAGAAGTATTGGAATCGCTGTCCATGTAATTTCTAGATTACGGTTCCCTTCCACCTGTTTTGGTATTGTCTTTTCTCCCACTTTAGAACGTTTGAATTTAATGATGACGTAAAAGAAAATGATCGATACAACAATAACGACAAGAACCATAATAAGTGTGCTCAATACCGTGAGGAAAAACTGTTTATCGGCTACTTCCCCCACTGGTTTGAGTGTTGATAAGTATGGTTCACCGCAGCCCGCCAAAACGAGCGTCAGTAAGAGAAACAGTGAATATACACGCCATTTTCTTATCATAATTTGTCCCAACCCCTTTTGCTTGATCTCCTTCGCCTTTCGCTTTTTACTTCTTATTTATAAAATCACTTTTAACCCATCCTTAACCCCCGCCTCTTATTAAAGCACTTACATTTCCTCTTTTCATAAAAAAATGATGTTTTTACTCAAAATACCATCTATGTATAAACAGAAAGCCGCCTAAATAGAACTGAATATCAGGCGGATTTCATAGTTGTTAGAAAATGTTGTGTTATAAGATATAGCCTTTGTTTTGATGTGATAAAAGTGTATTTTACTCTAGAATAGTGTAATAATAATCATCGCAACGAAAAAGATCGTTAAGTAGTTTAATGAATAAACGAACATGAGTGTTGCCCATTTCATGATGTCTTTCATTTTAAAGCCCATTAATGCAATCACGAGCCAACCAATGTTTAGCAATGTACCTAGAATAACAATCGGCCATCCTAATCCACCTAAGAAAAATGGAAGTGGAAGAAGACATGCTGTCCAAATGATGATTTGGCGTTTTGTGACTTCAAAGCCATAAACAACTGGAAGCATCGGAATACCTGCTCTTCGGTAATCCTCTGTTTTCTTAATCGCAAGTGCTAGGAAATGTGGGATTTGCCAAATGAACATAATCATAAACAAAACCCAAGCCGTTGTGTCGACTGAACCTGTTACCGCTGTCCAACCGATTAATGGTGGAACCGCACCAGATATACTTCCGATGACCGTATTAATGGTGTAATGACGTTTAGACCACATCGTATAAAGCACCGCATAGGTAAACACACCAATAAAACCAATCACTGCTGATATTACTGTTGTCATCAGTAGCATAATAAGTCCAAGCACAACAAGCAAGATACCAAAGGCATATGCCTGCCCCGGTTGAATTTTACCTGTTACTGTCGGTCTATTTTTCGTTCTTTCCATTACTATATCAATATCACGGTCAAACGCATTATTAATGGCGCATGAACCAGCAATCACAAGAGAAGAACCAATCATTGTTAACAGAACGATATCAAGATTCCCAAGGAAACTCATATCTGTAAAATAAAAAGCAAGCCACATTCCAGTAAATGTTGTAATGAAGTTGGAATTGACTATCCCCATTTTAATAAGTGCAAGAAAATCTTTCCATGCTGTTGTTTCTTCTATTTGTCCATGAATAGCTGCTTCTGCGGCTGTTTTGGAATTTGCCATGTGTATAACCTCCCTTGCCCAAGCCTTCAAACGTACAGATGAAACATAAAATCGTTACAACTCTATCATACAAGATAAAAGGCTGTAAAAAAACATCCTATTAAATAATAAATGACAAACTTGAAGTTATTTGTGAACTTTTCGTGAATTTATTAGGATATCTGTTTGTTTCAGAAGGCGGTGCAAAATGAAATATTCTCTCCTCTATTTCTATCAGACTGTCAGAGAAAGATCAAGCACTCTAAATCTGTAAACTTTGTGAACTAACATATCATTTTTTTGTGAACTTTCATCATAATGAATTGCCACAGAACACGCATTTGGCTTAAACTTGAGAGCATGTGAGGTATTCATTTATAATAGAAGTTTTTTAGAGAAGGTGAAAAGATGAAATTTACTTTAAGACTATTGAGCGTCGTCACAACGTTTGTGATGCTGATCGTTCTGATTGGTGGTGCGCTTGTTACTAAAACCGGTTCAGGTCTAGGCTGCGGGAGACAGTGGCCTCTTTGCCACGGTCGGTTCCTGCCTGAAATGAACCCTGCTTCGATCATCGAATGGAGTCACCGCATGTCGACAGGTGTTTCAACCATTCTTGTCGTGGCACTGGCCATCCTATGCTGGAGAAAAATTAGTCCAGTGTTCCGTGAAACCAAATTTTTGGTGATCATGTCAATTGTATTCTTACTGTTCCAAGCGCTGTTAGGTGCACTAGCGGTTGTATTTGGTTCTAACGCACTTGTCATGGCATTGCATTTCGGTATTTCACTGATTTCCTTTGCTTCAGTCTTATTGCTTGCCCTTCTTGTTTTTGAGGCAACAAGATCTGAAACCAAACTCGTGAAGCCGCTCTATATCGGTAAAACGATGCAGTTCCATATTTATGGAATCATTACGTATACGTATATCGTGGTGTATACAGGGGCTTACGTGAGACATACAAAATCAAGTCTTGCTTGTTCTATATTCCCGCTTTGTTCAAAAGATGGTGCGCTGCCGACTTATTTTAATCAGTGGGTTCAAATGTCCCACCGGGCAACAGCCATTCTGTTATTCGCATGGATATTCATTGCTACGTTCCATGCCATCAAACATTATAAAGAACAGAAACAGTTGTATTATGGATGGATCATTTCTGCCATTCTCATTACTCTTCAAGCCATTTCAGGTGTGATGTCTGTTTATTCTCAACTTGCACTTGGCTATACGCTTGCACATTCATTCTTTATTTCTTGTTTGTTTGGAGTACTTTGCTATTTCTGCTTACTCATCGCACGTTATAAATATGAAAGCAAAGAACCTTTTAAATAAACAGTTTGAATCCCCCTTCATGATGATAGGGGGATTCTTTTTATGATTGTTTCTCTTTTTCAAACAATGTGATGGCTTCTTTTCGCCTCAGTTGATGATCAACTGTAGGAAACGGATAAGTATCTCCTAGTACACAGCCCGACTTCGTTTGTTCATCCAACGGCATTTTACTCGGTTCATGAATCCAGTCGTCATTGACATGTTTCAATTCCGGTACATATCTCCGAATATATTCTCCACTTGGATCAAACCGTTTCGATTGAGTGATGGGATTAAAAATGCGGAAGTAAGGAACGGCATCCGTTCCGACGGACGCCGCCCACTGGAATCCTCCAATATTTGAAGCTTCATCATAATCCACCAGTTTTTTAGCAAAATACGCTTCGCCCTTCCTCCAATCAATCAAATAATCCTTTGTTAAAAATGAAGCAGTGATCATTCGCAAGCGATTATGCATCCACCCCTCCTCATTTAACTGCCTCATCCCTGCATCAACGAGCGGAAAGCCTGTTTCTCCTTTACACCAAGCTTCAAAAAGAGCTTCATCTGCATTCCACTTCATCCCTCTAAAAGCAGAATTGATCTCCTTTTCTTTCATCTCTGGAAAATGGGCATAGATCATATGATAAAAATCACGCCAAGCCAGCTCTTTGATAAATGTTTCCCTGCCTTCGTCTTCAAAAAGGGCCTCATCTGAAACAGCATGAAAAATCGTTCGTATAGAGATCGTTCCTGTTTTTAAAAACCGTGACAGTTTGCTAGTTCCAAAAACAGATGGAATATCACGGTTATCATGATAATCCCTCATCCTCTTTTGGATAAATGATTGAAGGGTTTTTTTCGCATGATCTTCACCAATTTGATCAAATCTCCTTGAACAACTCTTCATGATATCTCTTAGCTGCTTATCTCCCTGTTGCGAAAGTGCCTCATCACAAACAACATGTTCACCACCCAAAAATGCATGATCCACTTTGATCACAGGTGACTTCTCTTGTTTTCGCCATGATTGATAATATGGAGTAAACACTTGATAATGAGAACCGTCTGCCTTCAAAACCTCTTTAGCCCCATGCAAATGAGTATCTTGCCACTTCGACACATGGATGCCCTTGTCTTCTAAATAATCCGTCACATGATCATCACGCTTTTTTCCAATGCCTACTTCGTCCTCATTGAAAAAGACTGCCTTGATGTCGTAGACGTCCATGACCTGCTGAAAAGCAGAAATGATATCTTCATGAAAAAGATGCACATATAAATGAGAATCTCTTGCTTTTTTCACGAAATAAGCCACATTTTGAAAGAAGTGTTCATGGTTTAAGTCTAGCTCCATTTTTGTGAAATAAGGGTCCAGATGATAAAAAGCAAATAACCTGTACTGATGTTTTTTAGCATATGTGACCGCTTTTGAAAGAGCGATATGATCATTCAATCGCATATCTCGACGAAACCAAATCACGACAATTTCCAACATTCTTCACCTCATTTAATAGTGTAATCACTCTCTCGAATTGCTGCACATTTTAATGCGCTAATAAAAAAAGACACATCGCAAAGGATGTGTCATCAGGCTGTCGAGAAAATCTCGACAGCTTTTTTCTTAAAATTTACATCTCCTCATTTTATAATAGAGAAAAGCCCACTAAAGGAAGGTGTTTTTCTCATGTTCCACACTAGACATTCTTCTCAGCACGAAGCCGAATTTGTATTGCTAGATCAATTAGTC
>MKZN01000003.1 GCA_001938995.1 Bacillus pumilus
AGCTATGTGCGGACGGGATAAGTGCTGAAAGCATCTAAGCATGAAGCCCCCCTCAAGATGAGATTTCCCATTCCGTAAGGAAGTAAGATCCCTGAAAGATGATCAGGTTGATAGGTCTGAGGTGGAAGCGTGGTGACACGTGGAGCTGACAGATACTAATAGATCGAGGACTTAACCTATTTTAATGTGAAGTAAGAACATTGTTATCTAGTTTTGAGAGAACATTCTCTCCATCAGGTTTGGTGGCGATAGCGAAGAGGTCACACCCGTTCCCATACCGAACACGGAAGTTAAGCTCTTCAGCGCCGATGGTAGTTGGGGGCTTCCCCCTGTGAGAGTAGGACGCTGCCAAGCTTGTCTAAGGATCAGTTCCATTTGGAACTGGTCTTTTTTGTGTTTTTGAGATGATTAATTGCTTATTCATTATAAAAGTATAAGTCACCCATCTAAAACGGAAATGTTGAACATGAGTACCCACTAATCATTAAAAATGTAGGAATCCATATAAAAGTGAAACACCAGTAAGAATATTAACCGTTCTTAGAGAGGATCTGGAATCGGTCATACTCAGATTTTTGACAATATGAAGATTGGATCACACATCAATTCGACAGGTTTTAAGAATTTCCATACGCAGCATATTTATGAGCAATTGAAAAGCCTCATAAATATATTAGAAATGGTTTCTTGGGAAAATAAAAATCAAATTTCAGTTTGACTGTTGTATAAGTGAATATATCAACAGCACTCATGTATATCTAGACCTGAAATACGGTATTTTCATATCGAAGAAGGCTTAGTAGAGCTATTTAGAATAAAAAATAATAAAAAAATGAAAAAAGACTTTTAAAATAGCGAAACAAGTGGTAAACTTCTTTAGGTGACTTAATGACGAGATAGAGGAAAAGCAGTTTTGAAATAAAACAAAAATTATTTTAAAAAAGTCTTTACAAATAATATCTTATCGTTATATAATACTATTTGTCAGATCGAGAGTCATTCGAAATGATACTGATGTGGAGGATTAGCTCAGCTGGGAGAGCATCTGCCTTACAAGCAGAGGGTCGGCGGTTCGAGCCCGTCATCCTCCACCATATTTATTCTTACATAACGTCAGGATAGATAAAGCCGGTGTAGCTCAACTGGTAGAGCAACTGACTTGTAATCAGTAGGTTGGGGGTTCAAGTCCTCTTGCCGGCACCACTTTCATATGATAAGATAGACAAGTCGCTTTTAAAGCGAGCCATTAGCTCAGTCGGTAGAGCATCTGACTTTTAATCAGAGGGTCGAAGGTTCGAGTCCTTCATGGCTCACCATGTTTCATGCGGGTGTGGCGGAATTGGCAGACGCGCTAGACTTAGGATCTAGTGTCTTTACGACGTGGGGGTTCAAGTCCCTTCACCCGCATAGCCAAATGAAAAGAAATCCTGTAATGCGGAAGTAGTTCAGTGGTAGAACACCACCTTGCCAAGGTGGGGGTCGCGGGTTCGAATCCCGTCTTCCGCTTATACCATCCACGCCGGGGTGGTGGAATTGGCAGACACACAGGACTTAAAATCCTGCGGTAGGTGACTATCGTGCCGGTTCAAGTCCGGCCCTCGGCATTATCAATAAGCGCCCGTAGCTCAATTGGATAGAGCGTTTGACTACGGATCAAAAGGTTAGGGGTTCGACTCCTCTCGGGCGCGCCATTTTAAGATCGGGAAGTAGCTCAGCTTGGTAGAGCACTTGGTTTGGGACCAAGGGGTCGCAGGTTCGAATCCTGTCTTCCCGACCATCTTATATGGGGCCTTAGCTCAGCTGGGAGAGCGCCTGCCTTGCACGCAGGAGGTCAGCGGTTCGATCCCGCTAGGCTCCACTTTTAAAGATAATGGATACTATCATGGCGGTGTAGCTCAGCTGGCTAGAGCGTACGGTTCATACCCGTGAGGTCGGGGGTTCGATCCCCTCCGCCGCTATAAAGGACCTTTAGCTCAGTTGGTTAGAGCAGACGGCTCATAACCGTCCGGTCGTAGGTTCGAGTCCTACAAGGTCCACCATCTATACGGAGGAATACCCAAGTCCGGCTGAAGGGATCGGTCTTGAAAACCGACAGGGGTGTCAAAGCCCGCGGGGGTTCGAATCCCTCTTCCTCCGCCATATTTTTTAAAACTTGATATCATCGCGGGGTGGAGCAGTTCGGTAGCTCGTCGGGCTCATAACCCGAAGGTCGCAGGTTCAAATCCTGCCCCCGCAACCAAAATGGTCCGGTAGTTCAGTTGGTTAGAATGCCTGCCTGTCACGCAGGAGGTCGCGGGTTCGAGTCCCGTCCGGACCGCCATTTTTAAAATACTTGGCTCGGTAGCTCAGTTGGTAGAGCAACGGACTGAAAATCCGTGTGTCGGCGGTTCGATTCCGTCCCGAGCCACTTTTTACAAATAAATATGATAAGTATGGCGGTTGTGGCGAAGTGGTTAACGCACCAGATTGTGGCTCTGGCACTCGTGGGTTCGATTCCCATCAATCGCCCCATACATAATTTGCGGGTGTAGTTTAGTGGTAAAACCTCAGCCTTCCAAGCTGATGTCGTGGGTTCGATTCCCATCACCCGCTCCATTTGTGTATCCGTTCATGGGCCTGTAGCTCAGCTGGTTAGAGCGCACGCCTGATAAGCGTGAGGTCGGTGGTTCGAGTCCACTCAGGCCCACCATGATTTTCCGCAGTAGCTCAGTGGTAGAGCTATCGGCTGTTAACCGATCGGTCGTAGGTTCGAGTCCTACCTGCGGAGCCAAATGGAGAAGTACTCAAGTGGCTGAAGAGGCGCCCCTGCTAAGGGTGTAGGTCGCGCAAGCGGCGCGAGGGTTCAAATCCCTCCTTCTCCGCCATGATTTTATGGCCCGTTGGTCAAGCGGTTAAGACACCGCCCTTTCACGGCGGTAACACGGGTTCGAATCCCGTACGGGTCATATTCAAAGAGGTCTATAAAAGATCTCTTTTTTTATTTTCATCAAAAACAGAAGACCGCTGGTACCAGCGGTCTTTTATTTACATATTCATAGAATAGATTGTATAGGACAAGTACGTCGCAAAGAATCCCCATAGCACATAAGGAATCAATAAAAACGAAACGACTTTACTGAGTTTACCTGAAATGATGACAAGTGCCAGTGCGGTGAGCGCAACCAGCAGGCAATCAATGGTAGCTGCAAATAAATCTTTTTGTGAAAATTGAAAAAAGCTAAAGGCTTGGTTGAATACATAATTTAAAATAAAGAAAATCCAAAAGGGCATGGTGATTTTTTGAAATCCATACTTCGCATAAATTATCGCTGCGGACAACGAAATGAGAGCAAATAAAACAGCCCAAACAGCCCCAATTACCCCACCACCGGGTGTCCAGTCTGGTTTGTTTAATGCATCATACCATTCTCGATCAATAGGGAACAGGAATCCTGCAATAGAGAACAGTCCATATGTAATTAAGAAGACGATAACCGCCCAAATGATACTCTTTCTAGCCATCAAGAATCTCCTCCAATTCAAATTCTTTCTTAAACTGATTTCCCAGTTATTACATGATATAAACATAAAGCCCCCAATATGAGGGGACTATTTTTTTTCTTTTGTATAAGGGTCTTCTTCGTATGGCTTTAAATCACCAAAAACCGCCATCACATCTTCTTCATCTAATGCCTCTTCATAGGCTTCGTGTGCTTTGTTTGGATACACCTTGCTTGCCTTGCCAGTGATATCTGCAGCTGCGAATCCTTCATAGGCTTCTACATAATCTTCATCATCTGATTGTGTATATACATCATCATATGTCAGTGGTGGAAATTCCATATCTGAAGGTGTCTCAGAGTTGCCATAGCGTTCTACGTCTTGATACGCATCTTCTCCATCGTATGCAGCACGATCTTCATTTTCAAATTTTCCTGAAGGGGGGGTTAATAAATCTTCTTCGACAGGGCGATTTTGTGAAACCGTTTGCTCTTTTGAATGCTCGGTGCATGTGACAGCGGTAGGTAGTGCTTCTAATCGTTCCTTTGGAATGGGAGCCTTACACACCTTACAAATACCATAGGAGCCATCTGCTATTGCTTGGAGGGCTTCATCGATGTCTGATACATGTTCATGTGCCAAACTGTTTAAAGCGATATCTTTGCCACGCTCGAATAGTTCTGTTCCTTGGTCTCCAGGGTGGTTATCATAAGCTGACAGTTCCCCTACTGAGTCATAAGGGAATGATATTTTTTGTTCATCGTTGTGGCTTTTTGCTTCAAGTTCTTGTTTTTCATTTAGAAGGCGCTGCTTCAAATGATGTAATTCATCTTTAGACAACAAAGCGATCATCCTTTCATTTCAAATATATTGTTAGTATGAGCATTTTTGTATGTAAGACTTGTTCCAAATTGAAGCAATTCCACATAAAAAAACGTCTGCAGCAGCAGACGTTTAACATTACGTGAGATAGAATTGTAAAATCAATGCGATCGTTAGCAGGAAACCAAAAAACGTGTTGGTTTGCGCTGTTGATTTCATGGCATTCATTAATTCAATCGGTTTTTCTTTTTGCCTAAATTCTTTTATGGCTATATATGCTTTTGGCACACTCAGTAAAACAAGAAGGCTCCAAAGTCCCACTATATCTGTGAAAATATAAACAAAGATGAGTACGTATGATACCAAAAACATTGAAAGCAAGATGTTTACTGCGGCTTTACGTCCAGCAAGGATAGCAAGAGTTTTTCGTCCATTTTCTTTATCTCCAACAAGATCTCGAATATTGTTCGACAGTAAAATGGCACCAACCAAAATGGAGATCGGCAATGAAATAAGTACAGCGGTTGAAGTAAGCGTTCCTGTTTGGATATAGAAGCTAATCAGAATAATTCCTAATCCCATAAAAGCCCCAGATACGAGCTCTCCAAATGGAGTGTAAGCAATTGGAACAGGTCCTCCGGTATAAAAGTAGCCAGCTGCCATACAAATAAGACCTATCAAGGCAAGCCACCAGCTAGACATCATACAAATATAAACACCAAGACATAATGAGAGGGCAAATAATGCGTAAGCGAGACCAAGTACTGTTTTTGGTTTGACACCATTTCTCACAATGGCACCGCCGATGCCAACAGAGTTCTCATTGTCTAATCCACGGACATAGTCAAAATACTCATTAAACATGTTGGTTGCGATTTGGATAAACATAGAGGCAAATAGCATGGCTAAGAATAATCCAACATGAATTTGACCACTTGGGAGTGCTAGGACAGTTCCTAGTGTAACGGGAATAAATGCCGCTGTTAATGTATGCGGTCGTAATAAATTCCACCAAATTCGCCAGTTTTTATCAGGTTTGATTGGTGAAAGCTGATCTGATATCGATTGATGCTGCATGAAATATACTCCTTTAAATAAAAAAATACGTACACGTCCAAATTCCAGTTTAGCAAAGTTCAAAAGGGTGTCAATATATTGATGCGAGGAAACATGAAAAAGATGTTTGCTAATCGTTACCATCTGATGACAGGCCATCCTTTTTTCTTCAAATGTCTTGTTTCAAAAGGCAGAAGCGAAAAAATCCCGAAAGCGTGATATAATAAGGATTCGAGGTTTAAAAGCTGTTTTCTTTACTAAGTTCATCTGTTAAGGTTTATAATAGGAAACAGGTCATTCGACATACTCGAATGTTCATGTATTTTATACACGACGGATTAATTTTATATGTTATTTCATGGATTTTGGAGGAATGTATCATGGTGACAACAGTGCAAAGTACTTTCCGGCAGGAAGCGCTTGCGACATTAGAAGAAGCGAATAACGTCAACCATGCTGTTTTGATAAGCTACTCCAGAAGAGTTGACGATCTGGATCCTTTTGCTTTTTTCCAAAGCGGTGAAGCAGACTTTTTAGGCGAGCGTTTTTTTTGGTCTGATCCGGAAAGCGAAATGATTTTTTCTGGACTTGGGAAAGCCGCCGTTATTAAATCATCACAACAAGGGAAAGAACGATTTGATATAATCCATCAGGAATGGGAACAATTGAAACAACAAATGTTCCATATACATGATGAGAAAGAGTTAAAGCAAGCGGCTGTAGGTCCGCTTTTATTTGGCGGATTTTCATTTGATCCGTATGAAGGGAAAGCGCGTCACTGGGAAGCTTTTGGCGAGGCTCATTTTTTTGTGCCATCCATAATGCTGACTGTGTCAAAAGAAGGCACATTCCTTACGATCAATGAATGGAAGCAGGTAGACGGGAATGTTCATCGGCTGATTCAAGATTTAGAAGTGAAAGCTGACCATTTTGAAGCATTCCCATTCCAAAGTGATGGACAAGCTGAGCTCGTTCATATGGAAGAATTGGATGTGAATGAGTGGATGAAAGCCATCCACGAGGCAACAGCACACATACGTGCAAACGAATATGAAAAAGTTGTATTAGCAAGAGAAGTCTTGCTTCACTATAAAAAACCTATCCCACTTGCTCCATTATTAGCAGAACTATTAAAACACCAAACAACAAGTTATGTATTTGCTATAGAGCAAGGAAAACAAGCGTTTGTAGGTGCGACACCGGAGCGTTTGGTGAAAAAAAGCGGTGGAGAAGTCTTTTCTTCTTGCTTAGCCGGTTCAATTGTACGAGGGAAAGATGATATAGAAGACCAAGCATTAGGTGAAGAATTACTTCACGATGAAAAAAACTTAATTGAACATCAAATCGTTGTGGATATGATAGAACAGGCATTTGAAGCAAACTGTCATCATGTGCAAAAACCAACCCAACCTAGCCTATATAAAACAAAAAACATTCAACATTTATTTACACCGATTGTCGGAAAGATAAAAAGTAGTTGTTCTCTCTTTTCATTAATTGAGCAGCTCCATCCAACGCCTGCACTAGGCGGCTATCCGAAGGAAAAGGCGGTTGAAGTGATCCGTGAAATTGAGCCACTGAAACGCGGATGGTATGCAGCACCGGTAGGTTGGATTGATTCGAAAGACAATGGAGAATTTGCTGTGGCCATTCGTTCTGGTCTCATTGAAGAAGACCAGGTTCGTTTGTTTGCTGGTTGCGGGATCGTTGAGGACTCACTTGCAAAGCAGGAGTATGAAGAGACACGAGTAAAATTAAGACCGATGCTGTCTGCACTTGGAGGTCTTCCAATTGAATAATCAAACGATGACAACCTATATTGGCAGAATGATGGATGAATTTGTACAGGGTGGTGTGAAAGAGGCGGTTGTCTGTCCAGGTTCACGTTCAACCCCTCTTGCGATGTTGGCGCTTGCCCATCAAGAGATAAATGTTCATGTGTTAGTGGATGAGCGATCTGCTGCTTTTTATGCGCTTGGACTTGCGAAGGCGAATCAAAAGCCAGTACTGCTGATTTGTACATCAGGTACGGCAGCTGCTAACTTTTACCCTGCTATTGTAGAAGCTCACTATTCTCGGGTACCGCTGATTGTTTTAACTGCTGATCGTCCTCACGAATTGAGAGAAGTTGGCGCACCTCAGGCGATTGATCAGCAATTCATATTCGGTAAGTTTGTTAAATGGTTCACAGACTTAGCGTTGCCAGACAAGAATGAAAAAATGCTCCGTTATGTACAGACGGCAGCTGCTCGAGCAGGTTACATTGCGATGCAGGAGCCAAAAGGACCTGTTCAGGTAAACGTGCCGCTTAGAGAACCGCTGCTACCTGATATGTCCATTGATCCTTTTCATAGAGAAGAAACAGATACGAAAAAAATAATGGGGACAGGTCAGGCTGTCCCTAATGAACATATGGTGTCTGAATTAGCATCCATCATTGCTCATTCACGTAGAGGCCTTATTGTCGCTGGAGAGCTTCATATGCAAGAAGAGCAAGAGGCTGTGTTGCGTCTTGCAAAAGCACGGAATTATCCAATTTTAGCAGATCCACTGTCTCAATTGCGAAATGGACATGAAAGTGAAATGTATATCATAGATGCCTATGATTCTTTATTAAAAGATGAAGAATTACAGCAGCACCTTTTGCCTGATTTGGTGATTCGTTTTGGTCCTATGCCTGTTTCAAAGCCTTTGTTCAAGTGGTTGGAAAAGCATAGTGAAATCGAGCAAATTGTTGTCGATGCAGCCGGAGGGTTTCGAGATCCTGGTTTAACTGCTACCTATCTGATTGAAAGTCACGTCGGTTTTTTTGTAAATGAAGTGCTCAATCGAGTGGATAAACATGAGGATACGAATTATTTAAACCGATGGCATGACGTCAATTCTTCATTCCGGACACATTTAGCACAATACGCAGATGAAGATCTGACATTTGAGGGAAATGTGTACAGGCAGCTTCAGCACCTCTTGCCAAAAGAAAGTGTCCTTTTTATCGGAAATAGTATGCCAATTCGTGATGTAGATACATTTTTTGAAACGCAGAAGAAACCATTACGTATGATGGCGAATCGTGGGGCAAATGGTATTGATGGTGTGGTATCAACAGCACTTGGAACGTACGCGGCTCTTAAACAGCCGATCACCTTGGTGATTGGAGACTTGTCTTTCTATCATGATATGAATGGACTGCTTTCAGCTAAACTGATGCACATCCCGTTGACCGTTGTGTTGATCAATAATGATGGTGGAGGAATATTCTCCTTTTTGCCACAGGCATCTGATGAACCTTATTATGAAAAACTCTTCGGTACACCGACTGGACTGAATTTTGAGTATGCATCTAAGTTATATGGGGGAACCTATTCGAAGCCAACAACGAAGCAAGAACTACACGATCAATACATGGCTCATATTAACGAGCCAGGGCTTCATTTAATTGAGATTGAAACAGATCGGCATTCTCGTGTCGGGAAGCACCGTCAGATGATGGATGAGATATTGAGAGAAGTGAAAAAAGAATGGCTTCCCTAATCATTAGAATGCGTGATGGTGTGGCATATGAAGTATTAGACCAGAATCGTTCAGCATCAAATGCGACGCTATGTTTACATGGTTTTACGGGTAGTGCTGCTTCTTGGGGTTTCTTACATGATGATATGGAGAACACGAGATTGATTCAGGTGAGCTTATTAGGCCATGGCGGCACCGATTCACCGCAAAGTGTGAGAAGATATGCGATGTCGCAGCAGCTTGCAGATCTAGCTGAGATATTAGATCAATTAAAGCTTCACAAAGTGAATATTCTCGGATATTCTATGGGTGGGCGCATTGCTTTATCGTTTGCTGCGCATTATCCAGAGCGTGTCAATAAACTGCTCCTTGAGAGTACGTCGCCAGGGCTTCGTAATCTCAAGGAGCGGCTAGCAAGACTCAAGCATGATCATCAGCTGGCTCAAAAGATCAGGCGTGATGGCTTACTGGCGTTTGTCGACTTTTGGGAGAACATTCCGTTGTTTGCCTCGCAAAAATCCTTACCTGCTGATCAGCTGACCCAATTAAGAAAGGAAAGATTAAAAGCCAATCCGCTTGGGTTAGCTCGGAGTATTGAAGGAATCGGAACAGGTTCACAGCCCTCTATGTGGCAGGCATTGAAGCAGATCAAACAACCTGCCTTGTTCATCTGCGGAGCACTAGATGGGAAGTTTTGCAAGATCGCTGAATGTATGCAGCAGGAGCTGGCTTTTAGCCAAGTTGCAATTGCTGAGCATGCTGGGCATACAGTTCATGTGGAACAACCGCATTTTTTTGGTAAAATAGTAAGTGAGTTTATATTAGCGCATGATTAGAGGAGGAATATGAATGGCTATTGAATGGCAAACGGAACGTCAATATGACGAAATTTTATATGAAACGTATAATGGGATTGCAAAAATCACCATTAATCGTCCGCATGTACATAACGCTTTTACACCAAAGACAGTGAGTGAATTAATTGATGCATTTTCACGTGCCCGTGACAATTCACATGTTGGTGTGATTGTTCTTGCAGGTGCTGGAGGAAAAGCGTTCTGTTCTGGTGGAGATCAAAAAGTACGCGGCCATGGTGGCTATGTAGGAGATGACCAAATCCCGCGCCTGAACGTACTAGACTTGCAGCGCTTAATCCGTGTAATTCCAAAACCAGTTATTGCGATGGTTGCAGGTTATGCGATTGGTGGTGGACATGTTCTACATGTCGTTTGTGACCTGACAATTGCAGCAGATAATGCGATTTTTGGACAAACAGGTCCAAAAGTAGGAAGTTTTGATGCTGGGTATGGTTCTGGCTATCTTGCACGTATTGTTGGTCATAAGAAAGCGAGAGAAATTTGGTACTTATGTCGTCAATACAATGCACAGGAAGCACTCGATATGGGGCTTGTGAACACGGTTGTACCATTAGAGCAGCTTGAAGAAGAAACGGTGAAGTGGTGTGAGGAAATGCTAGATAAAAGCCCGACTGCTTTACGCTTCTTGAAGGCTGCATTTAATGCAGATACTGATGGATTAGCTGGCATTCAGCAATTTGCAGGGGATGCGACACTTCTTTATTACACAACAGATGAAGCAAAAGAAGGACGCGATTCCTTTAAGGAAAAAAGGAAGCCCGACTTCGGTCAGTTCCCGCGTTTCCCTTGATTCAATGATATGAATGAAAACAGCTTAGTGCATTAGACTGAGCTGTTTTCTTTTATGAAAAGGAGGTGTCATGATGAAGCAGCCTAATTGGCTATTGCAACGTGCTGATTTAACGCCAGACCGCGTCGCATTGATTTATCAAGATAAACAGTGGACATTTCGTGAATTAGCCTTAGAAGTAGAGCAACTTTCACATAGACTTTCATCTACATTACTCAAAAAAGGGGACACAGTGGCTCTTTTCATGAACAATCACCCGCAAATGGTGATGTTGGTTCATGCTTGTTTCTTATTGGGTTTGAAGATTGTGTTATTAAACAATAAATTAACGAAAGCTGAAAGACAATATCAGCTCGAAGATGCACAGGCAGTGGCTTTATTAACAGAACCTCATTTTGCAAAAGAACATAAGGGTGATCTTCCTATTTATACAGTTGATACTTTACCAGAAGTCCAACAAGATCAAGGGGTCCAATTGGTCAAAGCCTTTGACCTAGCTGAAACAGCAACCATCATGTATACGTCTGGAACAACGGGTCGACCTAAAGGGGTCGAGCAAACATTTGGCAATCACTTTCATAGTGCGGTTTCCTCTGCATTGAATCTAGGTATCGGAGAGAACGATCGCTGGCTTATTGCGCTCCCCCTTTTTCATATAAGTGGACTATCTGCGCTATTCAAATCGGTGATATACGGTATGACGGTCGTGTTGCATCAGAAATTTGATGTGGATGAGGTGAAGGATTCTATCAAACAACATCGTGTGACGATGATCTCAGTCGTTCAAACGATGTTATCCCTATTATTAAGAGAGTTAGAAGAATGCCCATCTTCTTTGCGCTGTCTATTATTAGGCGGAGGACCAGCGCCTTTATCCATGCTTGAAGAGAGTAAGCAGAAGGGATTTCCTGTGTTTCAATCGTACGGTATGACGGAGACTTGTTCGCAGATTGTGACACTTGCACCGGAATTTAGTGTAGAAAAGCTAGGATCAGCTGGGAAGCCACTGTTCGGTTGTGAGCTGAAAATTCATGATGGTGAGCGTACTTGTCACCCTTTTGAGCATGGAGAGATCATGGTGAAAGGGGCAAATGTGATGAAAGGGTATCTTCGCTGTGAAGCGGAAACTGCTGCTGCCTTTGATCAAGACTGGCTAAGAACAGGTGATATTGGATATGTAGATGAAGAAGGATTTCTATTTGTCCTAGACCGTCGTTCTGATTTAATCATATCTGGAGGAGAAAATATTTACCCTGCCGAAATTGAAGCGGTTCTTCTAACACATCCGCATGTGAGAGAAGCCGGTGTGACGGGAATATATGATGAAAAATGGGGAGCGGTTCCTGCTGCGTTTCTTGTGACAGACGAAAAGGTGGCGGTGAGTGAGCTCTATGATTTGTGTCAGTCGCATTTAGCCAAATATAAATGGCCAGCCGCTTTTCACTTTGTGGACGAGCTGCCAAGAAATGCGTCGAATAAATTACAAAGGCACAGACTAAAGTCAAAGGAGTTTTTAGATGATTGAAATTGAACGAGTAATTTTATATCATGTCACGATGAAGCTCAAGCAGCCTTTTACAACAAGTTTAGGGACAATCTCAGAGCGTGAATTTATCATTGTCGAGGTAAAAGATCAAACAGGGTTGACTGGATGGGGAGAGGTGTCTGCTTTTTCTTCTCCATGGTACACAGAGGAAACGATCGAGACATGCTATCACATGCTGAGGGCTTTCTTTATTCCGAACGTACTTACTCGATCATTTTCACACCCCTCCGAGATTCCAAACAGTTTGTATCACTTTAAAGGGAATAGAATGGCCAAGGCGGGGATCGAAGCGGCAGTTTGGGACATTTATGCGAAGCGTGAAAACAAGTCCTTACAGGAAGTGTTAGGTGGCACAAAAACGAAAATACCATCTGGTGTCGTTGTGAGCCTAGGTCCCATTGACGACATGCTGACGCACATTCAAGAATATGTTGAACAAGGCTATCGACGTGTAAAGGTTAAGATTAAGCCAGGACAAGATATCGGACTTCTACAGAAAATAAGAGAACGATTTCCAAACCTCCCCTTAATGGCAGATGCGAACTCTGCCTATGAGCTTAAAGATATTAGCAAATTAAAGCAGCTGGATGATATCCGTTTACTAATGATTGAACAGCCTTTAGCTGCAGATGATATTGTCGATCACCGTCATTTGCAAAAACATTTAAAGACATCTATTTGTTTGGATGAGAGTATCTGTTCATTGGAAGATGCGAGAAAAGCTGTAGAACTGGGAAGCTGTAAGATTATTAATGTGAAACCTTCACGAGTAGGAGGGCTGACAGAAGCTTTAAAAATCCATTCTTTTTGTAGGGACCACCAAATCCCTTTATGGTGTGGTGGGATGATTGAAACAGGAATATCCCGTGCGCAAAATGTGGCACTCGCATCGCTCCCACAATTCACGATTCCAGGTGACATTTCGGCCTCGTCTAAGTATTGGGAGCAGGATATCATTTTTCCCGAAATCAAGGTTGAAAATGGCTTTATTGAAGTGCCGAAAGCAGCAGGAATAGGCGTAGATGTTGATTATCAAGCGCTTCGCTCCTTTTCAGATAAAATTGATGTGTTTACAAAACATGATTTTGTAAAATGAAACAGACAATATACGTTTTTGCTTCAATTATAAAAAATATGTATAGTAGGGGAAAGTTTTTCCTTCCTGTCTGAACAAAAAGAAGAGCGGTGATCCGCTCTTTCTTACTCTTCTATCAGCTCGCTGTCATACGCGAGTTGTCCAATATACGCATGCATCTCATTCGGCATGTCCGTCACATGACCATATTCATAATCCCAAAGGTTTAAAAAGGAGTGAGCAGCTTGGCGAAATGTGGTTTCGTCAGCCTCATGGATTTCGTCAAAAAACGTTTGAAGCAGCCGATCGTGATTCAAAGTGAAGCGCCCCCTTCATGAGACTTAAAGATCTTGTGGTTTAAACGTTTTACAGTCAGTTTCTTCACTTTTTTCCGCCGTACTTCCCTTATGGCTGACGACATAGATTGCATCTGCACCGCAGCGGTTCCCTGCATTCCAATAGGAACAGTTGTTTACTTCACAAAGGATTTTTTGACTCATACAGATGACCTCCTTTTGAGTATGTCTTTCATTCATAATGTAACCGAATTCCACGTAACCATTCATGTTAATCTTCTTGTCGAATATAGCGCTTGTCTTTCATAAATAATCTCCAGAAGTAATAAAACCCAGGAAAGAGAATGATGAAACCTACGATATACGTTATAAATAATGCTCTAAACGTGGCGGGATCTGTAAAACCGGACATGATTGTAATATCTGGATAGGCCATATAGGGCAAATGAGCTTGTCCATACACATAGCTTGCTAAGAAATATTGGATGGTAATGGCAATAACAGCCAATCGAGGTTTTCCTTTACGATGCTTAAATCGGCTGTTTGGTAAAAAAAGTGCTAAGCCTGCAAGCAAAAACATAAGTAAAGAAGCAAGCAAGATGGGAATGTTCTGCATCATTTTTGTGAAAAGCCAGTTCGCTTCACTCCGCATGGTCAGCATGATAAAAAAAGCCATCATCAGTGAGAGCGGACCGGTAAAAAGAGCACCTCTTCGATAAATGCTATAAGCTTCGTCCTCATCTGCCACATTAGAAAAATCAGCTAAAAGTAAGGAGGAGAGAAAGAGTGTGCTGAAAACCGCAAATCCAATGAAGGAATAGACATTTGCACTTGTAAAGACCAATCCGAGATCTAAAGAGTAGACGCCATTCATCTGATGGATAAACCCGCCATGTGTAATAGGAAGAACCATGATCAGGATGGAGGGAATGATAAACCCGCTAATCCCCGAAATATACGTGACGGCTTTTCGATATTTCTTAGGTAAAGAATGAGAAAATACGAGAAATCCGCTTCGCAATGCAAGGAGCAATAATATGATGCTTCCTGGTATTAACAAAACAGTCCCAAGCACGAAGGTGGCGCCTGGGAAAAGACTAAACAGAGCGACGACAATCGCTACAATGAATACATTTGTCACTTCCCATGTTGGCGAGAGATACTTATTTGCAATATTTGCGGCCTTCGTTTGTTCTTTATTCATATAAATCATCGACCAAAACCCTGCGCCGAAATCCATTGATGCCATCACCGCATAGATAAAAACAAATCCCCATAAGATGGTGATGGCAATGAGCGCATCAGTTGTCACATCCATTTGCATCAAGATCGCTCCTTTTTAAGATTCTATTAATCGTAGGTCTTCTTCAATTGAATGTTTTCTAAAGTAGTACGTCAGCACAATCACAGTGGCGATGCCCAAGATGAGATAGACAAATGCAAAGAGGATAAATAGTGTGCCAATAGAACCAGAAGATGTGACCACCTCTGAGGTTTTGAGCATACGGTAGATAACCCAAGGCTGACGACCTGTACAGGCAAAGATCCACCCAAATTCAATGCCGAGCAAGCTAAGGGGACCGCCAAACAAAAAGAGAAAAAGGAGCCACTTCGGATAATGCTCGCGTTTTAAAATTTTACGGTAGAACAAGGCTAATACAGCAAAGAGAATCAACACAGATCCGATGATGACCATTCCATTAAATAATGTGTGAACAAATAAAGGAGGCCATTCGTCTTTAGGGAAATCATTTAAGCCTTTAACCACAGTATCAAAGCTATTCCCAGCTAGAAAACTAAGTGCCCAAGGGATTTCAATTGCACCTTTAATTTCCTGTGTATCAGCGTCCGTAAAACCGCCTATGGCAAGAGGTGCATGTGATTGTGTTTCAAATAGTCCTTCAGCCGCTGCTAACTTTTCGGGCTGATATTCATGCAGGAGTTGGGCGGATTCGTGTCCATTTAATGCTGTCAGTAAAGAAAAAAATCCACCTACGATGAGTCCGAGATAAAGGGCTTTTCGATGAAAGCCGTAGAGCTTTTCCTTTTTTCTTGTTTTGAGCATTTTAAAAGCAGCCACAGAAGCAATGACAAATGCACCTGTTGTAAATGCAGATAACACAACGTGTGTAGCAGTCACAACAAAGCTTGCATTGAAAAATGCCTTCCAAGGCTCGACATCAGTGATTTCTCCATTGACCATCTTGAACCCAGCAGGAGTTCCTTCAAAGGCATGTACGTTTGTAATGAGAATCGCTGAAGCCGCCGCACCAATAACGACAAAAATAACAGTAATGATCCGCATAGCTGGTGATAGGCGGTCCGCTGCATAAACATAAATTGACATAAACAAAGCTTCGACAAAAAAAGCATAGATTTCAATTTGAAATGGGAGGGACATGACTTTACCAATGACCTCCATAAAACCTGGCCATAGTAATGCCAGCTGTGTTCCGGCAATCGTACCAGTTGGGATGGCCACTCCTAAGAGAACAGCCTGTGCTTTTGTCCACCGCTTTGCCATGACAGCGTAGTGCGGATCTTTCGTTTTTTGAAAGATGAGTTCAGCCAACAAAATCATGAGCGGTATGCCGACACCGAGGGAAGCATAAATAATATGAAAGCCCATTGTGGTGCCAAATAGACTTCTAGCTAAAACGAGATCTGTCAATTCCTTTTCCGCCTTTCTTATCGCATCTCTTTTTCATGATACTTATTATTCTCCACCAGTTTTAGATTATTCTTCCTGAATAAGAAAGCTTGTTTTTTGACAAGTACAAAAAGGGAGAGTAGAATAGAATTATAAAACGTAATCATTACGTTTTATAAACGAAAGGAGTTTTGACATTGAAAAAACAAATTCATCCAACCTCCCATGAAGTTGTATTTATGGACGTAAATAGCGGGTATCGCTTTTTGAGTAGATCAACAAAGACATCAAATGAGACGGTAGAGTGGGAAGATGGGAAGACTTATCCTGTCATTAAGGTAGAAACAAGCTCTGATACCCATCCTTTTTATACAGGTCGTCAGAAGTTCGGGGAAAAAGGCGGTAGAGCCGAGCTATTTAAGAAAAAATATCAAATGTAAGACAAAAGGCACACCATTCATATGGTGTGCCTCTTTCTTGAACCAAAAAACCCCGATTCATCTCACGGGGTTTAAAACTTAATCATTTAAAGCGGTGCTTAAGGTGTTTAAATTTTGTTTCATTAAACTGACGTAGCTTTCACCTTTTTTGGCATCATCTTCACTAATTGATTCTAGATTTTTGAGTGTGAGGCTTTTTGCCCCGATCTCTTGGCGAATAATGTCTGATACTTTACTGCTGACGTTTTGTTCAAAAATCACATATTGAATGTCATGCTTTTCAGCCTCTTTCACTATGTTTTCAAGCTGTTTTTGGGAAGGCTCTTCTGAAGCGGATAGTCCGAGGACACTGAGTTGCTCAATGCCATAGCGCTTTTCCCAATAACCGTATGCAGCGTGAGATACAAGTATTTCTTTATGTTTTGCTTTACTTAAAGTCGTTTTGAAATCTTGATCTAATGATTGTAACTCTTTTTTGAGTTTTTCATAGTTTTTTGTGTATTGATCTTTGTGATCTGGATCTAGTGAAACGAGTGTGTCTTTAATATTTTTCGCCATTTGTTGTGCGTATACAGGATCTAGCCATACATGTGGATCCTTATCACCGTGATCGTGTCCAGCGTGGTCATGGTCTTCGCCTTCATGATCTTCCTCATGTGCATGCTCCCCTTCAGACGATAACAATTTGATGCCTTCTGCTGCTTTAACGGTTTTTACACCTTGATTTTTTAATGTATCAGCTGTCTTGTCAGCGAATGCTTCAGCACCTGAACCGCTGTAAATAAAGGCATCTCCTTCCGCCATTTCGACCATCGTTTTTGAACTAGGTTCAAAGCTATGTGCATCAGCATTGGCAGGATAAACACTTTGAGCATTGACGTGAGAACCACCAATTTTTTCAGTAAAATCTTGAATTGGGAAAATTGTCGTGTAGATGGTTAATTTCCCGTCTGTCTTTCCTTTAGAAGCAGTTGTCCCTGCACTGCTTGAGCAAGCAGCTAGACCGATCGCTAATAAAGCAGCTGTTAATATAAGTGTAAATTTTTTCATTTGGAAAATGTCTCCTCTCAAACTAATAGATAGAAATGATTACGATTTAATGTCCTGAGTTATTGTATCGTAATAGTTACGATTTGAAAAGAGGAAAATAAAAAAATGATCAAGCAGATGTTTCCTCTAAAAAAAATTACAGCCCAACACGTGACGAAATTTCAAACAATGTGCTATATTTATTTTTAAAAAAGATAAAGGAATGGACAAACATATGAAACTCTTAGACGAAATCATTGAATATAATCAACAATTTATTGAAGCGAAGAAATACGAAGAGTTCACAACCACAAAGTTTCCTGAGAAAAAGGCGGTCGTTCTATCATGTATGGATACAAGACTTGTAGAACTACTGCCACGAGCTATGAATATGAAAAATGGGGATATCAAAATTGTGAAAAGTGCGGGTGCGCTTGTTTCTCATCCATTTGGAAGTATTATGCGGAGCATTTTAGTGGCTGTCTATGAACTAAACGCTGAAGAGGTTTATGTCATTGGACATCATGATTGTGGAATGAGTAAAATTGATAGCCAAACACTTTTAGATAAAGCCATTGAGCGCGGGATCCCAGAAAAACGAATTGAAGTACTTGAGTACTCAGGTATTGATTTTAAACAGTGGCTCAAAAGCTTTGGCTCAGTAGAAGAAAGCGTGAAGGACAGTGTGGCTGTTGTCAGAAATCATCCGCTTCTCCCGGCTGATGTGCCTGTCCATGGACTTGTCATTGATCCTGGTACTGGTAAACTAGACGTCGTTGACAATGGATATCACACGAACTAATTTATTTTCCCTTTTTTGGCGGGACTGGGTCAACGCCGCCAGGGTGCAGGGGATGGCATTTTAAAATTCGTTTGATTGTGAGCCAGCCGCCTTTGAAAGCACCATGCGTTTTAATGGCTTCTAACCCATAGTTTGAACAGGTCGGATAAAACCGGCAGCTGGGCGGTGTAATAGGGGAAATCCATTTTTGATAAAAACGAATGATGCCGATAAAAATCTGTTTCATGCAGGTTCCTCCTTGTCTTTCATTCACAGTATAAGAAAAAAGGACAAGGAAGGGAAGTTTTATCAACTAAACTGGTCGGAGAGATATGCTATAATATAGAAAATGCAATTTAGGAGTGATGATTAATGCCTTCAGTTGAAAGCTTTGAACTTGACCATAATGCAGTAAAAGCGCCATATGTTCGTCATTGCGGCGTTCATAAGGTCGGATCAGATGGTGAAGTGAATAAATTTGATATTCGTTTTTGTCAGCCGAACAAACAGGCGATGAAGCCTGATACAATTCATACATTAGAGCATTTGCTTGCGTTCAATATTAGAACACACTCAGAGAAATATGATCATTTTGATATCATTGATATTTCGCCAATGGGTTGCCAAACAGGGTATTACTTAGTCGTCAGTGGTGCACCAACTCCAATAGAGATTGTTGAACTGCTCGATGCCACATTCAAGGATGCCGTTGAAGTAACAGAGATTCCTGCTGCGAATGAAGAGCAGTGCGGGCAAGCGAAGCTTCATGATCTTGAAGGAGCTAAACGTCTCATGCGTTTCTGGCTTTCACAAGATCAAGAAGAGTTATTAAAAGTATTTGGTTAATATAATCATCCACCGGACATTCAACATGTCCGGTTTTTTTATATCATGAATCATGAGGTGTCAAAATAGGAGATATTTGTTAAAATGGACATGTCACTGAAAAAAGGGGGAAATCGGATTGCGAAAAATGATGGGGATCATTCTGATGCTTGTGCTACTTAGTGCATGTGGAAACTCCGCAGCAAGCAATGACAAAGGGGAAGTGCCCGAGCTATTAGAAGTAAAGCTCACAGGACCACAGCAGGTGGAGAAAAATGAAAGCGTCATAGTAAAAGCAGCTGTCACATACGGTGATACGCCTGTTGACGATGCTGATGATGTTCAATTTGAAGTATGGAAAGATGGCGACAAGGATAAAAGTAAGATGATTCAGCCAAAAAGAGAGAATAAAGGTGTGTATGAACTCCATACGACCTTTCAACAGGACGGCGTTTATATCATACAAGTCCATGTGACAGCTAAACAGCAACATAATATGCCAAAAACGAACATTCACGTAGGTGAGGTTGAAAAAGAGAGTCGTCCATCTACTGAAGAGGAGAAAACCTCACACCATTGAAAGCGGTTTTATTTTGGGTTAGAACGGTTGTTCGGTTCAGGCTCCTGTGGTGAATCGACTTTATGCTTATAATCATAAGCCTTCGATGTCGTCCACAGCGATAAAAAGACAACTATTGAGATAATGATAAAGCTGACAATCCCAAGTAACAGCATCTAACTCCCTCCTTATTTCCATATTACCATATATATCACGTGGTCAAAATAAAAGAAATCGACACCAGGTTTCGGTATAAGAAAAAAAGGGTAATCTCATACTAAGTGCAACTACATAAGGAGGAATCAACATGTCAGAGAAATTATTAGACGCCGTTAATAAACAAGTAGCTGATTGGACCGTGCTTTATGTGAAATTACATAACTATCATTGGTATGTAAAGGGAAAAGACTTCTTTACACTCCATGAAAAGTTCGAGGAATTGTATACTGAAACAGCGACATATATTGATGATTTGGCTGAGCGTATGCTTGCGTTAAATGGACAACCTGTCGCTACGATGAAAGAGTGTTTAGAGATCTCTAGCATTCAAGAAGCTGAAGGCCAGGAATCAGCTGAGCAAATGGTCAAAAACTTATATGAAGACTTCTCCAATATCGCAGAGGAGTTAAAACAAGGGATGGAGCTTGCCGGAGAGGTTGGCGATGAAACAACCGGTGATATGTTACTGGCGATCCATCAATCCATTGAAAAGCACAACTGGATGTTAAAAGCATATTTAGGATAAAGCATTGGAAAAGAATGTCGATCACAACAGGTCGACATTCTTTTTTTATTGGATTTGTGAAAGACAGCCCATTGAAATCATAGGGCTTTGAGCCGAAGAGATAAGAGAAGGGAGGGGAGAATATGTCCTCAATTGCAGGAATGATGAGTCAGCAAGTGGCTAGTATTCAAAAAACGCTCAACATCAGTTTGCTGAATTCGCAGCTTGCCACAAACACAGCTCAAGCCATGGTAATGCTGGATCAAGTCCAGCAGCAGCCTCAAGCTGTTCAACCAAAAGATTCAGATGCTACTTTTATTGATGTTAGGATTTAACGAAGAAAGCCGCCATTTACGGGCGGCTTTTTTGTTTGTCGTCCAAGCTATTTAAAAGAACCGGCATATACTATTTCCATAAAGAGTTCCACTCTGAAAGGATGTTGATGCCAAGTGAGCAAAGATTTAGGCATCTTTTCGTTGTTTACAGTCAGTTTGTCGGCAATGGGCTTTCTGTTTGGTGGAGCAGGATATTTACTGATGATACTAGTGACACTCATGGGGTTTGAATTAATTTGTTCAAGCCTAAGAGAAACTGTGACAGGACAGCTCACAATGAAGCGGTTTTTCACACGGTTTGTTCGAAAAATAGTAACGATATCCTTAATATCCATGGCACATTTCTTTGACACGATGCTGCAGACAAACGGGACGATTAAGGATTTAGCGATCATTTTTTATATGATTTATGAATCTTACCAAATTGTCTCGACAGCAAAGGCCCTTGGGATTCCCATCCCGCAGTTATTTATTGATGTATTAGACATGATTAAAAATAAATTGCGCAAAAAGCCGTAATTTGCCCATATATGGTCATACTAAAGGAAAAAGGATGAATCAAATGGACAAACGCACTTACTATGTATCCGTGCAAGACGGCTCTATATCACAACACAGAGATGCGGCTGCCTGGCAGTTCCAAATCAGCGCAGATGATGATCAAATATTGCAGCTAAGAGAGTATTTTGATGAGCAGTATATGACAGATTGGAAAGGTTTCTTTCGGGCGCATGTTCCGTTTCTTGAGTATCATTATGATAGTCCAAATGATGAAATGGACAGAAAAAGAAATGAGATTTATTCGATGATATATAAGCTCGGCAATGAAGAAACAAAGGACTTTATTCAGACAAATGGTTTAATGAATGGAAAGAGCATGTAGAGATCTCTACATGCTCTTTTTCGTGGAGTATAAGTTGAAAAGGTCATCTCGTTCTCCAGGTAGATCCATAAATCAGACATAAATCCTTTAAATCCAATGTAGTTCCTTGTCCAACTGCGGTGATGTTCCAGTCATGAAGATCTCTTGTTAATTCAGCGCAAATGATGGATGTGCAATAAGAATAATCCTCTGTTAAATGAAAGGTACATATTTCTTGTTGGGTGATTTGGTCTGAAAGGCGCACATACGCATTGGACACTTGTCCAAAGTGTTGCGCTCGCTCGTGAGCATCATGAATGGTGGCAGTAACCACGATTTTATGAATATCAGGGGAAATTCTGCTTAATTGCATAATCATGATCTCGTTGTCATGGTAGCCTCCGCCAAATTGATGATCGCCAAGATGACGAACAGCTCCGTCTAGACTTTGTTGTTGCTGATAATAAATGAGATGCTTTGGAGACAAAAGCTTGTCCTTATGATCGAGAAGGAAGATTTGCGTATCTAAATCAATTGGCTGACCAGACAAATCCCAGCCAAGTCCAATATGGATTTGATCGACGTTTGGATTATTTTTTGTTACGTCTAGCTTTTCTCCTTTCATGAGGATTTTCTTTCCCTCATGAGACATTGCTTTCTTTTCGTTTTTCGGTGGGGCATCTTGATCATTCTCTTGATCTGATCTATTGGTGAACGTCATGCTGTTTTCCTCCTTGTAGAAATAGGACAACTGATTTATTTACGTTTTAATGGGATAAAAGGTTCCATGATTAAGAACAGATGGAGATGGAAAGGATAAACATTGTTTTAGCAATAATATGTCATGATAAAAAACAGACGAGATGGCACCATACGTTTGTTTCACTTTTCATAAAAATTCTTCAGAGAAATGTGATCTGTGGTATGATGTTTTACAAGAAGCAAGGACAGGATATGAGGGATTTCACATGCATGTATTTAAAGACTACTATCATAATACGGTTAAGCTTTCTTTTAAGGAGAAGCCTTTTTCAAGTCATCCTAAGCATGTTTGGGCCATTTGCCGGTATCAAGGAAAATGGCTGCTCACTGAACATGAGGATCGGGGCTATGAATTTCCAGGAGGGAAAGTAGAGCCGAATGAACAAGCAGACCAAGCCGCTATACGAGAGATTCAAGAAGAGACGGGTGCTGTTGTTCGTGAATTAACGTATATTGGTCAATATCAAGTGCTTGGTAGAGAAAAAGTGATCGTCAAGAATATTTATTTCGCTGATATTGAAAGGCTAGTCAAGCAAGAGACGTATTATGAAACGAAAGGACCCGTTCTTTTCGCTGACTTACCAAGATCCATCGCGAAAAATAAAAATTTCAGCTTTATTATGAAAGATGATGTGTTAAGACAGAGTTTAGTTTATTTAGAAAAGAACGGTTTGATTCGTTAAAGAAAGCGCAGGGAGGCATTCCCTGTGCTTTTTTTATTTTTGAAGGAAGCGGCGCTCAAGCCATTCGACTAGTTGATACATGATGGTAGCAAACGCAGCGATGATAAATAGACTTAAAAACACGAGTGTAAAGTTGAAGACTTGAAAGCCATAAATGATCATGTAACCGAGGCCTTTTGAAGAAACAAGAAATTCACCGACAATGACTCCGACCCAGGAAAGACCGACATTGACTTTAATGGCAGAGATCATTGTTGGAATACTGGCAGGTAAAATCACTTCCTGAAAGACGACTCTTTTTTTGGCACCAAACGTTTTCATGACCTTCAAATAGTTCTCATCTACTTCTTGAAAGGCCGTGTAAATGACGATGGTGGTAATGATGACACTGATGATCGCACCCATTGCAACAATACTGATCATGCCAGGGCCTAGGGCGACAATTAAAATCGGAGCGAGGGCCACTTTTGGCATCGCATTTAAAATCACTAAATAAGGATCAAGCACGTTGGCAAGCCGAGTGGACCACCATAAAGCAGCGGCTAATAATATGCCGCAAAAGGTGCCTAAAAGAAATCCTAAGACGGTTTCAAACAACGTAATACTCATATGATTCACTAATGACCCATCTGATATTTTTTGTAAAAACAGTTGGCAGACCGCAGATGGTGAACTGAAGATCAACGGATCAATGAGTCGTACATGGCTGGCAAGCTCCCAAAGTGAAAAGAAGGCGATGAAAATAATGAGCTGATACACACGGGTGATACGTTTTTCCATACGATATTTTTTCCGGTAAACTTCATGTAAAAGGTCACTGTGTTTCAACTGATTTCAGCTCCTTCCAAATCGTCTGAAAGAGCTCTTGGAAACTTGACGTCTGTCTAGCTTCAAAAGGAGAGAGTGTCCTTAAGTCTTCAGGGATTGTAAAGATACGCTGAATGGAGCCGGGATGCTTAGAAAATAAGTAAATTCGATCACTCATCGCAATTGCTTCTCCGATGTCATGCGTCACGAGAACTGCTGTTTTTTGATAATTTTTTAATGTGTGAAAGACGAGATCTTCTAATGTTAGTTTGTTTTGGTAATCTAGGGCTGAGAATGGCTCATCTAGTAGAAGAAGTCCAGGGTCCACTGCAAGTGTACGTGCGAGTGCTACACGCTGCCTCATTCCGCCTGACAGCTCCTTCGGGTATTTCTCTTCCACATCATCTAGGCCAAGTTTTGGCAGTAAACTAAGAGCGGCGGATGTGGCTTCATGTGAATCTTGTTTGGCAATTTTTAAGCCGAGAATGACGTTTTCTTTAATGGTTTTCCACGGGAATAAATAATCTTGCTGGAGCATGTAGCCGATTTGGTGCTCCTTTTGATTAGGCTCTTTCCCTTCGATTAAAATACGACCTTCAGAGGGCGGTGTGATTCCTGCGATAATTGACAGCAAGGTTGTTTTCCCGCAGCCACTAGGACCAATAAATGAAATGAATTCACCTTGGTCAATCTCCATATTGATCTGCTGAATGGCCGTTGTTTTTTCTTTTAAAGAGAAGTACGTGTGGGTCACATCGTCAATTTGAAGGAAAGACATGGGCGACCTCCTATTCTATTTGTGATCTGTGACCTTCTTTGCAATGGATGAATCGACAAGTTGTTTGTATGGAATAAATTGCGGCAATTCACCGCTCGCCTTCATGATTTCTTGTAACTTGTTCCATTCCTCTTCATTCAGAAGGGGGTCAGTCGCATAAGAATGTTGCTGCTTATAGCGTTTGACGGAAGTTGCTAAAACATCAAAATCCGTATCAGGAAAATGAGATTGGATCGTCTTCGCGATGTCCTTTGGGCTCTTAACTTCTACCCATTGCTGTGCTTTGTAAATGGCACGAGTAAAGGCTTCAGCTGTCTCTTTGTTTTCCTCTAAGTAGCTCTTTTTTGCCATGAAGGTGGTGTATGGCACTTTGCCGGAAGCTTCTCCAAAGGAAGCGGTAATGTACCCTTTGCCTTCTTTTTCAATCAAGGAGGCTGTTGGTTCAAATAACTGAACAAAATCGCCAGTTCCAGAAGAGAAAGCACCTGAAATGTTGGCAAAATCAATATTTTGAATCATACGAAGATCCTGTTTTAAATCAATGCCTTCTTTTTTTAGCACGTATTCACCGACCATTTGCGGCATGCCGCCTTTTCGCTGGCCGAGAAATTCCTTACCTTCCAACAAATCCCACGAGAATTGATTTACTTTCTCTCTAGAGACTAAAAATGTACCGTCTGTTTGTGTCAGTTGTGCAAAATTGATGACCGAGTCTTTCGTTTCTTGTGCCTCCACATAAATAGAAGATTCTGATCCAGTGAGGGCAATATCTGCACCACCAGATAAGAGTGCTGTCATGGTTTTGTCGCCGCCCCATGTGGTTTTTAGTTCAACCTCTAAGCCTTCATCTTTGAAGAACTCCTCTGATAAAGCGACGTAAAGGGGGGCATAAAACACCGAATGGGTGACCTCGGCTACTTGTACGGTTTGCTCTTGTTCTTTTTGACAGGCGACAAATGGGATAAAGAGCAGGACTACGAATATGAATGCCAGTCTGACTTTGATGGAACGATTCAAGAGTAATTCGCCTCCTTTGTTCTAGATCACTAATTAAAGTATGTCAAAAGGGATTTTTGGTGAGTGCCTAGATGAAATAGAAACGCATTGAATATTTATAGAGCGTGTCTTTTTTTCTATACTTGAAGAATGAATGCTTGATTGCATGTGGCAGAACTAAAGGAGCGATTTTGTGTATAGAGTGAGTTGGGTATTTGTAGGGTGGTATTTGGTTGGATTAATATTGATGGTGTTTTTTGAGGTGCCTGCGTGGCTTCAATTTGCTAACGGGGTCTTTCTTGTGCTTTATGCATGTTGTGTGATGGAAATGGGGCGAAATATTTATGGAAGATGGGGGTTTGTAATAAAACGAGCAGCGATTGTTGGGGTTTTGACGTTTACCGTGGAATGGGTAGGAATCAATACCGATTTTCCGTTCGGAGCTTATGATTATTATCCGACGCTAGGTTTTCTTGTCGCAGGAGTCCCATTAACGATTGCTTTTGCATGGGTGGGGGTGTTTTTGAACAGTTTGTTTTTATCAAGACAACAGTCTAAATGGAAACGAGCCATTGAAACAGGGATATGGATTGTGCTCCTTGATCTCATTTTAGATCCTGTGGCAGCTGAGCGGAAATTCTGGGTGTGGTATGATGGCGGTGGATTTTACGGCATTCCATTTGAGAATTTTGTCAGCTGGGGTATGATTGGAGCAGGACTGTCTTTCTTATTTCCGCTTGTTTCAATTGATCAAAAGGCACTTCGCTGGACGAGTTCTATTTATCAGGCAATGGTGTTCTTTTTCGGTCTATTGGCATTAAAGGGTGGGCTTGATGTGATTTTTTATCTAGCGCTTGTCATTGTCATCTTGTGTGAAGGAAGGGTTCAATTTGAAAGAAAGCGAAAAAAGCCGCTCGTTTAGACGATTGTTTTATCTGTATCTTAATCGATACTTATTCAATAAACATTTCCGCTGTCTCATGATGAAAGGCAGGGTGGATCCACAGGAGAAGCTACCTGTACTTTATCTTGCCAACCACAGCTCGTGGTGGGATGGACTGATGATTTTTTTATTAACAGAGAGAGCGTCTGAACTAGATCATTATATGATGATGGAAGAAAAGCAGCTCAAGCAATATGCATTTTTCCGTAAGCTTGGTGCGTTTCCAGTTCAGAAAGAGAGTCTGAAAAGTGTGAAACAAGCATTAATGCTGGCAAAAGAGAGTATGCAGGCTGGTGCAGCGATATGGCTTTTTCCGCAGGGGAAAATCATGCACCAGGATACCCGGCCACTTGAACTGGAAAGCGGGGCTTCTTTTTTAGTCAGGCAATTTGATCAAGTCGTGGTCAAACCCGTGACTTTGCAATATACATATAATCAATTTCAAAAACCGACAGTATCCGTGGTGTTCGGAGAAGGAGAGATCGTTTCTAGTGAGTCATTTCGGAGCAAGGAAGTAACGCACAAGCTGACAAAGCTACTTGAAACGCAATTAAACACACATCAAGCACAGGTAATCACTGATCCTGATTTTTCAACAAATGAAGAGTTTATTCAGATGACGAGGACAAGCCGGTCCACAAGTGATGCATTCGATTCGTTTAAGAAGTGGGTGAAAACATGGCGCTCCTCTTAATTGTGATCAGTGGGCTATTGCTCTGTCAGTTCATCTTTACGATATGGAATGTAAAGCAGTTGCCTGCACTTGAACCAGAATCTATTTCTCCTGTTGAATCAATCTCATTATCGATCCTCATTCCAGCGAGAAATGAGGAAAAACGAATTGAAGCATGTATCCAGTCTATTGTTGATCAGCGTCTTTCCCCAAAGGAGCTCATTGTTCTTGATGATCACTCGACGGATCAGACGAAAGCGATGGTAGAACGCTACGCTCAGATGTATCCATGGATTCGTGTACAATCGGGGAAACAATTGCCGAAAGGCTGGCTTGGTAAATCATATGCTTGTTTTCAGCTTGCGGAAGAAGCTTCGTCTGATTGGCTATTGTTTCTAGATGCAGATGTCCGGTTAAAACCGGGGGCAATAGAGACCGTGTACAAGCAGTTATGCAGTCAACAAACAGGAATGCTTTCAGGCTTTCCAGAGCAAAGAACAGGTACAGTGCTTGAGCATCTTGTCGTGCCTATGATGATGTTTACGATTGGCTGTCATCTGCCAGTGAAATGGATTAAAAAATCAAAACATCCAGCTTTTGCAGCAGCTCATGGGGGCTTTATTGCGATAGAAAAGAATTGTTATCTCACCATTGGTGGTCATGAAGCGATCAAAGAGTCACTTGTAGACGATATGGCGCTAGCAAGGCGAGTGAAGCAAAAGGGATTTCCTTTCACGCTGGCTAGTATTCACCGATTTGTCTATATGAGGATGTACGATAGTGGACAAGAAGTATGGGAGGGCTATCGAAAAAATATGTTCCCTGGGGTGAATCGGAACATGGCTCTGTTAAGTATTGTTTTTTGCTTATACACACTACTTTATGTGGTTCCTATTGTTTGTTTGGCGATAGCCCTTATCCACTTTGACGTTATGAATATTTGGTTCGCCCTTCTTTGCTATGGATTAGGGGTGTCGATCAAAGCGGTGATAGATATCGAAAATGGCAGAACAGCTGTTATGGCATTGTTCCTGCCGGTGAGCATCATGACCTTGATTGCGATTGGCTTTGCTTCAATGAAGACTGGACTGAAAAAAGAAGGTTACGTATGGAAAGGGAGAAGCTATGAATGAAAAAAGTGATCATCATTGGCGGCGGGCTTGGCGGCTTATCAGCGGCAATCCGGTTGCAGTCACGTGGTTTTCAGGTCACCATCCTTGAAAAAGAAGCGACATTAGGCGGGAAATTACAGCGCCATCAAGGAGCAGGATACTCTTTTGATTTAGGACCAAGTACGATCACGATGAAATCTTACTTTGAAGAGGTGTTTACGTCCTGTAACAGGCGAATGGAAGATTACGTGACATTTTATCCGGTATCCCCACTCACCAAAAATGTCTTCTCAGATGGTCATACCGTCGAATTCACACCGCATATAGAGCAGATGGAAACACAAATTGCCGCATATAGTCCTGAGGATGCAAAGCAATATCACGCTTTTTTACAAGAATCTAAACGCTTCTTTGAAAAGGCAGAGGAGCAGTTTTTAAATCGTTTGTTATTGACTTGGAAGGATAAGGCGGATATGAAGCTGATGAAAGCCCTTCTTGCTGTCAAACCATTTACTTCTGTTCATCGTTTGTTGCGGCAATACTTTCGTCATCCTCATACATTGGCGATGTTTGGGCGGTATGCGACATACATTGGGTCTTCTCCCTATGAAGCACCGGCTATTTTTAATATGATGGCGTATTTAGAAGGAGAGAAGGGCATTTATGGAATAAAAGGGGGAACATATCGTTTAGTTGAGGCGTTTGAGACGCTGGCTAAAGAATTAGGTGTCGAGATTCGCCTCCTTGAACAAGTGAAAAAGATTCATGTCAAAGATCGGCGTATTGAAGGTGTTGAGACCGATCAGCAGATGTATGAAGCAGATCAGGTCATTTCAGCTGCCGATGCACTGACCGTCTACCATCAACTAATAGATGAGAAAGATCGCAGAAGCTATTCAAATCAAAAGCTATCAAACATAGAGCCGTCATTATCTGGCTTTGTTCTCCTCTTAGGCATTCCTAAAGTGTATGAACAGCTATCCCATCACAACGTATTTTTCCCTGAGAATTATGGACAGGAATTCAAGGATATCTTTCAGAAAAAGCAATTGCCTCAAGACCCGACGCTTTACATATGCTATTCGGGGCATTCTGAACCAGAATTAAGTGGCGGAACGGAAAGAAGTAACCTTTTTGTCTTGGCGAATGCGCCTTATGTGACAAAAGCGCAAAATTGGGACATGCTAAAAGAGACATATCGTCAGCACATGAAAACAAAACTAAAGGAAAAAGGTCTTTTCGACATTGATCAGCTTGTTGAGTATGAGACGATTCAAACGCCGCTTGATCTCCAGGAGAAAACAGGGGCGCACCACGGTGCCATATATGGCATGTCTTCAAATTCGTTCAATCAGGCGTTCTTCCGCATCAATAATCAATCAAAAGACATTGAAGGGCTTTGGTTTGTTGGAGGAACGAGTCATCCTGGTGGCGGTACCCCGATGGTGACAAAATCAGGTCAGCTTGTAGCAGAGGCGATAATTAAGCAACATGAGTAATACCGGAGGAAAAGGAGAGAAAGCAAGTGATTGTGGAAAAAAGAAGATTCCCGTCGCCCCATCCGAACATTCATTTATATTTAGTGACGTATGAGGCAGATGGACTTCGAATCAAAGGATTGCTCGCTGAACCAACAGGAGAAGGTCTCTATGATGGGTTTCTTTATTTACGAGGCGGGATTAAAAATGTCGGGATGGTCAGACCAGGTCGGATTGTCCAATTTGCAGCACAAGGCTTTGTCGTATTTGCTCCCTTTTATCGCGGCAATCAGGGTGGCGAAGGCAACGAAGACTTTGCAGGAGAAGATAGGAAAGATGCATTCGCTGCATTTCAGCTATTGGAGCGCCACCATCAAGTGAAGCAAGACCGTATTCATATTTTCGGATTTTCGCGCGGCGGTATTATGGGGATTTGGACAGCGATTGAGATGAAACAAAAGACAGCGTCCTTTGTGACATGGGGAGGCGTAAGTGACATGAAACTGACCTATGAAGAGCGTGTGGATATGAGAAGAATGATGAAGCGTGTCATCGGTGGACCACCGCATAAAGTCCCCGAGGCATACGAGAGCAGAACCCCTCTGAATGATGTCGACAAAATCGAAGCGCCAGTTTTAATTATTCATGGAGAGCAAGATCAAAATGTATCGATTGAACATGCGTATTTATTAGAAGAAGCGTTGCGTCAGCACGGGAAATCTGTGGAAACATGGTATTTCAACGAATACAATCATTATTTTCCTCCACAGCATAATCGAGAGATTGTTAGAAGGCTGTCCACTTGGATGCACAGCCGAAAAAGCGGAAATGTGATAAACTAAATCATAGAAAGAAATTTAGAAAGTAGGGGGATTTTCGTTATGGGAATGCCTGTTGAATTTAATACAATGATTGTCACAAAAGGAAAAGAGACAAGAATTGAAGAAAATGTATTCGAACTCATGAAGGAAGGATATCGCATTTATCCATTAAATATTCCGCTTGAGGTGCGCAAAACGAAAGACGGAGAGAAAACAGGGACAGCACATGTAGAAAAGCTTGAACTGACGGAGGAGGTCACGAAGGTGACTTATCGCCTTGTCTCTTTGCATTCAACGAATTAAAAAAGCTGAGGGAATGGATCCCCTCAGCTTTCGTTTTTTATACGAGTGGTCCGCCTTTTGCTTCAATGTCACTTGCTGCATGGCTGAATTTTTTGAAGTTCTTTTGAAATTCATTGGCTAGGAAACGTGCTTTTTCTTGATAGGCCTCTTGGTCTGCCCATGTTTTAGCGGGCTGAAGGACTTCATCTGGTACACCCGGAATGTGAAGCGGGATGTGTAATCCGAAGATGTCGTCAGTGATCATTTCTGCTTGGTCAAGATCCCCTTCAATGGCCGCTTGCACCATCGCTCTTGTATGAGCAAGGTTCATTCGTTTGCCTGTACCGTAGCCTCCGCCGGTCCATCCTGTATTCACAAGGAAGACTTTTGCGCCGTGCTCATCGATTTTTTTGCCGAGCATTTCGGCATAGACGTGAGCTGGAAGCGGTAAAAATGGTGAACCGAAGCAAGTAGAGAATGTCGTCTCTGGTGACGTCACGCCGCGCTCTGTACCTGCTAGTTTACTCGTATATCCGCTCAAGAAATGATACATTGCTTGTTCTTTTGTTAAACGGCTAATTGGTGGTAAAACGCCAAATGCATCAGCTGTTAAAAAGACAATGGCAGATGGGTGACCTGCGATGCTTGGCTTCACGATGTTATCAATCATTTCGATTGGGTATGCAGCACGTGTGTTTTCAGTAAAGAATGTGTCATCATAATCAGCTTCACGTGTTTCCTCGTCAAGGACAACATTTTCAAGGACGGAGCCGAAGCGAATCGCTTTGTAAATTTGAGGTTCTTTTTCCTCGCTTAAGTTCACACATTTTGCATAGCAACCGCCTTCGATATTAAAGACACCTGATCCAGACCAGCCGTGTTCATCATCTCCAATGAGTTTGCGACTTGCACTTGCAGAAAGGGTCGTTTTTCCAGTTCCTGAAAGGCCGAAGAACAAGGCAACATCACCCTCCTGACCGACGTTCGCTGAGCAGTGCATAGAGAGGATATCTTGTTCAGGAAGCAAATAGTTCATGACAGAGAAAATGGACTTTTTCATTTCTCCTGCATATTCTGTTCCACCGATGAGGATCGTACGTTTTTCAAAAGAAACGATAATAAATGTTTCAGAGTGTGTTCCATCTGTTGCTGGGTCTGCTTTGAAATGAGGTGCGGATAAGATGGTAAAAGGCTTCTCCTGTGAGGACGGTGTTGATCCGTCAGGTCTGATAAACAACTGTTTGGCAAATAGATTGTGCCATGCAAATTCATTCACGACTGTAATCGGCATACGGTATCTTTCGTCAGCACCCGCAAACCCTTCAAATACAAATAGTTCATCACGTTCTTTTAAGTATGACACAACCTTTGTATATAAACGGTCAAATGCCTCTTTAGAGATCGGCTGATTCACATGACCCCAATCGATTTTATGCTCAGAGCTTTCTTCTTTCACAATAAATTTATCTTTAGGTGAACGTCCAGTGTAGGCTCCAGTTGTTGCGCGTACAGCACCAGTTGAAGTTAAAACGCCTTCATGACGTGCTAGAATCTTTTCAACAAGCTTCGGAACAGATAAATTTTGGTGCGTATTTTCTAATGAGAGCAATGACTGCAAATCTTCTTTTAAATCCACTGAGTTCATAAAAAAACCCTTCCTTTACCGTTGATTTTGTTTGTTTTGAATAGTATAACACATTGATAATAATAGTCTATACTATTTGAATATTTTTGTGTGTGTTTTTTCATTTTTGCTATGAAAATATGCTAATTGGTGATGCTAATCAAGAGGTGAAAAAACAGGAGATAATTCCTTATATGCATTGACATGACGCAAGGTTTTAAGATAAGATATCTTATTGAACGGATACTCTTATCCCGAGTTGGTGGAGGGACAGGCCCGATGAAGCCCAGCAACCGGTTTCTTTACGAAAAGGCATGAACATGCTAAGAAACCAAGGTGCTAACCTGATGCAAGGTACAAGAACACCTTGAGCGATAAGAGTGAAAGGCATGCGATCTCAGGACCCTTTCCTCGTAATGAAGGAAATGGTTTTTTTATTTTTGGGATATCATATCAACTAATTGCCATAAACATCTCTAATATAAACGTTTCATATAAGAGGGAACGAGTTCCGTATCATATTGGAGGCCTCATCTTGGGAGGATGTGGTCTTGTACAGGAGGAAATAGCCATTATGAGTCAAAATCGTCGTTTATTTACTTCAGAATCAGTGACGGAAGGACATCCAGATAAAATCTGTGATCAAATCTCAGACAGTATTTTAGATGAAATTTTAAAGAAGGATCCAAATGCACGTGTTGCCTGTGAAACTTCTGTAACGACCGGTCTTGTACTAGTCAGCGGTGAGATCACAACGTCTACTTATGTCGATATTCCTAAGACGGTACGTGACACCATTAAAGGAATTGGCTACACACGTGCAAAATATGGTTTTGATGCGGAAACATGTGCAGTTCTTACAGCAATTGATGAGCAGTCAGCTGATATTGCGCAAGGTGTAGATCAAGCGCTCGAAGCCCGTGAAGGCACAATGACTGAAGAAGAACTTGATGCCATCGGTGCAGGTGACCAAGGGTTAATGTTTGGTTTTGCCAATAACGAAACTGAAGAGCTCATGCCGCTACCGATTTCACTAGCCCATAAATTATCTCTTCGTTTAACTGAAGTACGCAAAAATGAGACTCTTGCATACCTTCGTCCAGATGGAAAAACTCAAGTAACCGTTGAATACGATGAACAAAACAAACCAGTTCGAATTGACACAGTGGTTATCTCTACACAGCATGCACCAGAAGTGACGCTTGAACAAATTCAAAGCGACTTAAAAGAGCATGTCATTCATCCTGTGGTTCCAAGTGAATTGATTGATGAAGAAACAAAATACTTTATTAACCCAACGGGCCGTTTCGTGATCGGTGGACCTCAAGGGGATGCTGGTCTAACAGGACGTAAAATCATCGTTGACACGTATGGCGGATACGCTCGTCATGGTGGCGGTGCTTTCTCTGGAAAGGATGCAACAAAGGTTGACCGTTCTGCGGCGTACGCTGCTCGTTATGTAGCGAAAAACATTGTAGCAGCTGGACTTGCAGAATCTTGTGAAGTACAACTTGCTTATGCCATTGGTGTAGCACAGCCTGTATCGATTTCCATTGATACGTTTGGAACAGGAAAAGCTTCTGAAGAAAAATTAATTGAAGTGGTTCGTGCGAACTTTGATCTTCGCCCAGCTGGCATTATTAAAATGCTTGATCTGCGTCGTCCGATTTATAAACAAACAGCTGCATACGGACATTTCGGCCGTCATGATTTAGACCTTCCATGGGAAAAAACGGATAAAGCCGATACGCTTCGCAAAGAAGCATTAGGACAATAACAACATAGAAACCGCTTAATTTAAGCGGTTTTCCTTTTGGTGAAAAAAATTCAATATAAAGCTTAAAAAAGTGAAACGAAATGAGACAGATAACTGTCTAATTATAGGTCTACTTTTAAGAAATAACAAAACGTGGAGGCAATAATATGTGTGGATTTGTTGGTGTGTTTAATCACCGTCCATTGTCCGAAACTACTGAACAGGAAGAATTAATTAAACAAATGAATCGTCTCATCGTTCATCGTGGTCCAGATGATGAGGGGTACTTTCATGATGAGCATGTAGGATTCGGATTTAGACGTTTAAGTATTATAGATGTTGAACACGGAAAGCAGCCGCTTTCTTATGAAGATGAGAAATATTGGATTGTGTTTAACGGAGAAATTTATAACTATGTGGAGCTGAAAGAAGAGCTTGTGAAGAAGGGGTATACGTTCAGTACAGACTCTGATACAGAAGTACTTCTTGCCACATATCGTCATTATAAGGAAGAAGCAGCATCTAAGCTGCGTGGAATGTTTGCGTTTTTGATTTGGGACAAAGAGGCGCAGTTACTGTATGGCGCAAGAGATCCTTTTGGGATCAAACCGCTTTATTTTACACAAACGGATGAGCAGGTGTACTTTGCTTCTGAACGCAAAAGCTTAATGGCTGTGAACGAGAATATTTTATTTGACGAGACGTCATTACAGCACTATATGTCTTTCCAGTTCGTTCCTGAGCCAAATACACTTGATCAAAAAGTGCATAAAGTGGAACCAGGACATCAGTTTACATTGCGTGCTGGTCAAGACATTCAATTTAAGACGTATTGGAAAGTACAATTCAAGCCTGAAAAAACACCGGAACAGAAATTAGTAGAAGAAGTAAGAGATGCGATCTATGATTCTGTAAAGGTGCATATGAGAAGTGATGTACCTGTTGGTTCATTTCTTTCAGGCGGCATTGATTCCTCTTTCATTGTGTCCGTGGCAAAAGAACTTCACCCAGAGCTGAAAACGTTCTCTGTGGGCTTCCAGCAAGACGGTTTTAGTGAAGTAGATGTGGCAAAAGAAACAGCTGACAAGCTTGGCTTACAAAACTTTAGTGCTGTCATCTCTCCTGAGGAATATATGAACGAGCTTCCGAAGATCGTGTGGCATTTGGACGATCCTTTAGCTGACCCGGCGGCGATTCCACTTTATTTTGTTGCAAGAGAAGCGAAGAAACAAGTGACTGTTGTTTTATCTGGTGAGGGAGCGGATGAGCTGTTCGGTGGGTATAACATATACCGTGAGCCACTGTCTTTAAAGCCATTTGAATCGGTTCCAACCATTCTGAAAAAACTTCTTCTTCGCCTGGCGCGTTTGATGCCAGAAGGAATGAGAGGGAAAAGCTTTATTGTACGTGGCTGTACCCCGTTAGAGGAACGCTATATCGGCAATGCGAAAATCTTTGAAGAGCCAGTGAAGAAAAACCTCTTAAAGCAGTATGACCCGAACGTGACATATCGTGACATCACAAAGACATACTTCAATGAAAGTGCAGACTACAGTGATATTAACAAAATGCAATATGTTGATATTCATACGTGGATGCGCGGTGACATCCTATTAAAAGCAGATAAGATGACCATGGCGAACTCACTTGAGCTTCGTGTTCCTTTCCTTGATAAGGTCGTTTTTGAAGCAGCTTCTAAAATTCCTAAAGAGCTGAAAACGAAAGATGGTACAACGAAATACTTATTGCGTAAAGCGGCAGAAGGTATTGTACCGGATCATGTGTTACATCGTAAAAAGCTAGGTTTCCCTGTACCAATTCGTCATTGGCTGAAAAATGAGATGAACGCTTGGGCAAAAGACATCATTCAAAACAGTCAAACAGATGAATATATTAACAAAGAATATGTTCTTCATCTATTAAATGAACATTGTGCTGGGAAAGCAGATCATAGCCGTAAAATTTGGACAGTCCTCATCTTTATGATCTGGCATAGCATTTTTGTAGAACGCAGTATTGATCCAGAACAGTTGAATCATCAACCGAAAGAAGTTATTTTTAGTTAATGAAAAAAGGTTTTCAGCGTTGCTGGAAACCTTTTTTGTCATGATAGAAAGTGAAGGGGAAGGGTAAAATAACATGCGATTCATGGTTATTGCTTAATATCCTGAAAAAAACATGATAAAGTGAAGATACACGTATGAATTTAGCGAGTTCATAGGGAACGATAGTATTGTCCTTTTTCTACATATTCTCTACGGATCCGGTCCATGTCTAGAATGTCTTCATCTGTTAACGATCGAACGACTTTGGCTGGACGGCCAAAAGCGAGAGATCCTTTTGGGATGACCTTACCTTGGGGGACAAGGCTGCCTGCTCCGATAAAGGCACCTTCGCCAATTTCCGCACCATCGAGAATGATGGACCCCATGCCGATGAGGGCATTTTTTCGAATGATTGCGCTATGTAATGTAACTTGGTGTCCAATGGTAGCACCATCTTCAATAAGAAGTGTTTTTCCCGGGCTTTGATGCAAACAGGATAAGTCTTGAATGTTGACGTTTTTTCCGATCCTCACAGGTGCAACATCGCCTCTGATGACGGTTTGGAACCAAACGCTTGAATATTCTCCAATTGTGACATCACCTGTAATGGTGGCGTTATCTGCGACAAAGACCGTTTTATGAATCTCAGGTGTAAACTGATGATATGGATAAATCACTTTTTTCGACTTCCTTTCTAAATACAACAATTGTGAGGTGTTTCCTTTTGTGGACTTGGCATGCTGATCGACCAGTTGGTACAATTGTGATTGTACATGGTGCTAGTGAATATCATGGCCGATATAAATGGCTAGTTGAAATGTGGCGAAATGCAGGTTATCACGTCGTCATGGGTGACTTGCCTGGACAAGGCACATCCACTCGGGCGCGAGGCCATATCCGCTCATTTCAAGAATACATTGAAACAGTAGATGAATGGATTGAACATGGGAAGTCATTTAGGCTTCCGACATTTTTACTTGGTCATAGCATGGGTGGACTCATTTCAATTGAATGGGTCAAGCAGTATACCCATACGAAGATTGATGGACTTATTTTATCATCACCTTGTTTAGGTCTGCAATTTAAACCGAAAAAGCTCATGGATTTTGCGTCTAAAGGTCTAAATGTGTTGGCGCCATCTTTTAAGGTGGAATCGGGGCTGTCAATAGAGCTTGCCACACGGAATCAGGCAGTCATTGAGGCTGATTCTAATGATTCTCTTTATGTGACAAAGGTGTCTGTTAGATGGTACCGAGAGCTTGTGAAAAATATAGATGCAGCCATGCAGCCAACGGATTTCTTTAAGACGATTCCTTTGCTTTTAATGCAGGCGGGAGACGATAAAATTGTCGATAAGACAAGAGTGGTCAAGTGGTTTAATGGCATTGAGTCATTCAATAAATCATATCGTGAATGGGAAGGGCTGTATCACGAAATTTTTAACGAGCCTGAACGAGAAGATGTGTTTAAGGCGGCAAGAGCCTTTACAGATCAATATATTTGATTGAAGCATAAGTTGGGGGTGGATTGATTTGTCAGTACCAGAGCGTCCTTTTGCACTGATGACAAAGGTTTATAAGGATATCTTTCCAGTTGTTCATCAGGAGCTGAAAAAGTGGCAGGCTCATGCAGAAACAATTGAAAATGATGAACTAAGAACACAGGCATTAGCAAGCATATCGACCAAAACATTTCACTGTGAAGGCGGAGGGATCCTATCTCTTCTTGCAGGTGATGCGAAAGAAACATGTATTGAATTTATTGTGGCATATCAAACCATCAGTGATTACTTAGATAATTTGTGTGACCGGAGTACATCGCTTGATCCAAAAGATTTTCATATGTTGCATCAAGCAATGAGAGATGCGCTAGATATCCATGCGGAGCTCAAGCCATATTATCAATTCCGTGACGATCAAGAGGATCAAGGGTATCTACATTCGCTTGTTCGTACTTGTCAAAACGTCTTGTCACGTCTAGAGCATTATCATATCATCCAACCATATTTACAAACGCTGTGCGATTACTATAGTGATTTACAAGTACATAAGCACGTGGTCCCTCACGAACGTGTGCCTCGATTGGAATCGTGGTTTCGTCAATATGAAAAGGATCTGCCGAAAATGGAATGGTATGAGTTCTCGGCATGTGCAGGCTCGACATTAGGTATCTTCTGTCTTGTGGCTTATGCCCTTCAGACTGACTTTACTGAGAAGCAGGCAAAACAAATTTATGAAAGCTATTTTCCTTACATCCAAGGTTTGCATATCTTACTGGATTATTTAATTGATCAAGAAGAGGACTTGCTTGGCGGCGACTTGAATTTCTGCTCTTATTACAGCTCACATCACGAGATGATGGACAGACTACAACATTTTATCGAGAAGGCAGACGAGCAACTGAAAGGGATTCCCCATGAAAATTTCCACAAACTCATCAACAGGGGATTGCTGGCAGTCTATCTGTCTGATGAAAAAGTGACAGCGCAAAAAGAGATGAATAAGCTGGCAAAACGCTTAATTAAATCAAGCGGGAAAACATCGTTTTTTTTCTATATCAATGGAAGAGCCTATCGTACCTATCAGAAAATGCCTTGGAAGAAATCATCATAAAAAAGCTCAAACCCACTAGGATTCGAGCTTAGCTTGTAGAGAAAACGATGTTTTTTTCTACAAGTTTTTTTATTTTGTGTGGATCTTTTTATGTTCTAAAGATTGTATAGACTGTCTTTTATTGCTCCACTCTTTTTAAAGCCTCATTGACCGTTTTTAATTTAAAAGCATCCTCACCGCTTAATCCCTCTAGAATGAAATCGCCAATTCTCCTGCGCTTTGATCAAATAAAAAACTCGTTTCTAATTAAGAAACGAGTGATGAACATGATGTTATTTTTAAAAGTTTAGCTCATATCCACTAGGATTTGGGCTTTTTTTCAATGGCGACCACAAAGGGCGGGTCGTTATGAATATTCATGTATTGATAAGATAATACTTGTACTTCTTCATGGTGGAGTGATCTGCAATAGTCGAGAAGCACTTCTTTTTCTTTTTTTCCTTCGGGATGACCGTGGTAAATGACAAGCACGATCAGACCTCCGGGTTTCATCCAGTCTATGAGCTGTTTGATCGCTTGAATGGTCGTATGAGCCTGCGTGGTGACTGCTTTATCGCCTCCGGGTAAGTACCCAAGGTTAAACACAGCACCTGATATATGTCCATACGTATCGGCTGGTAAGTGATAGCCAATTTTTTCATGTCCGTCGTGGATCAGGTGTACGTAAGGATATTGCTCACCAAGCCTTTTGCTTGTTTGCTTTAATGCTTCTTCCTGAACATCGAATGCAAAAACTTGTCCCTCTTTTCCGACAAGGTCCGCCAAATAGAGTGTATCATGACCATTTCCCATCGTTGCATCAATGACGATGTCACCTTTTTTACAAGCACGTTCTAACAGCTCTTTACTAAAAGGGAGCATGCGTTTTAAAATCATTTGGCTGCTTCTTCCAATCTGACGAAACGTTTGCCTTGGTAGCTGTTACGTCTTTCAAGCTCAGCATTTATGGCATTGAGCACTTCCCATTTGTTCACACTCCACATTGGACCGACCATTAATTCGATTGGACCGTCTCCTGTAATACGATGAATAATCATTTCTGGCGGCAGAATTTCCAGTTGATCACAGACAAGCTGTACATATTCTTCTTGGGTTAAAAATTCAAGTTTCCCTTTTTCATATTGCTTGACCATCGGTGTTCCTTTTAACAGATGAAGCAAATGAATTTTAATCCCTTGTACATCTAAGTCGGCAACAGCTTTCGCGGTTTCCATCATCATGTCCCGGTTTTCAAGAGGTAATCCGTTGATGATATGCGAGCAAACACGAATGCCGTGTTTTCGCAGCTTTTCGACACCTTCTACATAACATTCAAAATCATGAGCTCGGTTGATAAGCATGGCTGTTCGTTCATGTACTGTTTGCAGGCCAAGCTCTACCCATAAATAAGTCCGTTCGTTTAATTCAGCTAAATATTCCACGACGTCATCTGGCAGGCAGTCAGGTCTTGTGGCAATGGATAAACCAACAACCCCATCAAGATTCATGACGGTTTCATATTTTTCTTTTAGGACAGGGAGCGGTGCGTGTGTGTTTGTATACGCTTGGAAATATGCCATGTATTTCCCGTCTTTCCACTTTGTATGCATCCGATCTTTGATTTCATTAAATTGAGTGACGAGATCATCTGCTCGATTTCCGGCAAAGTCACCAGAACCAGCGGCACTACAAAATGTGCAGCCGCCATGGGCGACAGTACCATCACGGTTTGGGCAATCAAACCCACCATCTAATGCCACTTTAAACACTTTATGACCAAAATGATTTCGTAAATGATAATTCCATGTGTGGTAACGTTTTTCACTGTTTGAATATAAAAAAGGGTTATGCTGATCCAAGTCAGTAACCTCCTTGCATAATAATAGGCATCCTAAAAGTTTAACAAAAATTATGGTCGAGGACAAATGGAATTGTCCAACATTTTCTTTATTGAAAAAGCTTCATCTGGGCAAAATAAGCGGGAGCCGAAGAGGAAAAGGAGGGAATTGAAAGATGGCAACGAGACAATCGATCGATGATTTTATGCAAAAAAGCACTGAAGTCCTTGAGTTCGCAAGTGAACAATTTGATATGAGCTCACGACAAGAACATTATAACGAAGAAGATTTTTCAAAAGCGCAGCTCATGCTCGAGGATGCGGTGAATGAATTAGAAAAATTAAAAGATGTCGCCAATGATCAACAAAGAGAGCGTTTAGACAGAGCGCGTGTTCAAATTCAAAGTCTGCAAAATCAAATGATCCTAGGTATTTCATATGATAACATTTGACGTACAGATCCTTCTTTTAAGGGTCTGTTTTTATTTTTAGAAAGCTATTGACTTTTCGATTAAGTGTCTATATTGTATTAAGTGTACTATATCAACTAATACACTACAGACACTTAAAGGTGAAGAAAGGTGCTCAACCATGAAAAAAGGAAAAAAGCCAACTAATATGAAGTGGATGGTGCTGGCCATTATGCTGGCATGTACATTTTTTTTCGTTCTCGTTTTCATTGGTTTTGAAGTTCAAAAAGATTTTATTCCAGATTCGGTCCCTTTAATGCAAGGATATGATCAAGCGATAGGACTGCAAAAGCATGAATGAGGAAAGAGGGAGCCATCATGATTCAAATAGATCCAAGAAGCGCTGCGCCAATTTATGAACAAATCATTGAACAATTGAAAATATTGTGCTTAAAAGGTGTGATGAAGCCTGGCGACAAATTGCCCTCTGTGAGAGAGTTAGCTACCATCATCATTGCCAATCCAAATACCGTGAGTAAGGCGTATAAAGAGCTTGAACGGGAAGGGATTATAGAAACGCTGAGAGGCCGAGGAACTTATGTGACCGAAAATGCACAGTCAAAGCTGAATGAAGGGAAGGTATCGGAGATGAAGGAGCAATTAAAACAACTCATCATAGAAGCTCATTATGCTGGGATTGACATTCATCAACTAAAGGAATGGCTAGAAGAGATTGGCTCAAGTCTAAAAGGAGGAAATCAAGTTGATTGAAGTCAGAAATGTAACAAAGAAATTAAATGGTCACGAAGTGCTCCGTGACATTTCCTTCAAGATCGGCGAAGGTGAGATATTCGGCTTGCTAGGGAGAAATGGCTCTGGTAAAACAACACTACTCAGATTAATCCAACAAATTCTTCTTCCAGATGAAGGAGAGATTTATTTTAAAGATGTACTGGTGAAAGACCATCCTTTAGTGAAGCAAAACATTGTGTATATGCCTGTAGTGAATCCCTATTTTGACCGGTACCATTATGGACAGCTCGTGCAACTGTTAAAGCAAATCTATCCGAAGTTTGACGTGACGTATGCCAATGAGCTTGTCAACCGGTATGAAATTCCGGAAAAGGCGAAATACAGAGAGCTTTCGACAGGTCTAAAAAAACAGCTTTCATTAATATTAAGTTTTGCGATCAAACCAGCGGTCATTTTATTAGATGAGCCGACAGATGGTATTGATGCAGTCACAAGGAACGATGTTCTTCAGCTAATGATTGATGAAGTGGCAGAACGACAGACTTCTATTATCATCACATCTCATCGCTTAGAGGATATTGAGCGTATGTGTAACCGAATCGGTTTTTTAGAAGGAAATCAACTCACAAGTGTCATGGATTTAGATGAATTAAAGAATGACTATGTCAAAATTCAAATGGCATTTGAAGAGGATATGAACTTAAGTATTAGAAAAAAAGGCGTTGCCATATTAGATCAGGCGGGTATTTTCTATACAGCGCTCGTATTAAAAACAGATACAGAGGCAAAAGAGTATTTGAAATCGTTACAGCCTAAGGTATGGAATGAACTACCTGTGAATTTAGAAGAAGTATTCATTGCAAAGTTTGGAGGAAAACGCAGATGGTAAAGCGGCAATTATTATTTAAGGAGTGGAAACAATCAGAGCTGACATTCATTTTGGTGATACTTGTTGCGGCACTTGCGACGCCCTTTACAATGTTAATGGATTATACATCCTTTCAATCTTGTTTAAAAGACACTTCGTGTATACCAGTTGACGACTTTTACTATAATTTTCATTCAGATGCTTTTTTGTCTAGTTCATGGATCATCGGTGTGTTATTTGCATTGATACAACTTGGTGTTGAAAGAAACAAAGGTCTAATGGATTTTACATTGTCTTTGCCTTTTAGTAGAAGTTCCATTTATCATTCAAAGTTTATGCTCGGTACGGGTATCTTGGTTTTGATTCATGCGGTATCTTACGGTATAACTTTCTTATTGATTTTCCTGCTAAACCCGTCTGAAATTTATGGATTTCACTCTCAGTATTTCAACGCATTAATTATATCTTTGATGATATATAGTTTGTTTTTAGCAGCGGGTACATTAACAGGAAGCGCAATTGCTCAAGCACTCGTCGCATTCAGTACAGCGATCTTGCCTTTTTTAGTCATCGGTTTACCAGCTGATCATTTAAACTTATTGTTAAGATCAACAAACAATTTTGATCTATATTTTATTAATAATTTTACGATGACAATGTCACCGGTTATGTATGTAATAAAACTCGGTTCTGATGTAGAACCTTATTTATTTACAGGTCATCATATTGTCATCCCCATCGTGATGTTGATTTTATTTTATATCATCGGCTTGATCTACTTCCAAAAACATCCAGTCGAACGAACTGGTCGATTTTTCCTTTATCCGAAGATGGATCGACCAATTCAAATCATGGTCATTGTCTTTGGCGTGTTAGGGTTTGGCATGGCTGGCTCATCTTCGTTGCTAGGTTATGTCGTTGGCATGTTAATAGGCGGGGCTGTAGGCGCACTGATGAGCTACTTCTTAATCTATCGAAAAAAATAAACAGAGAGTGGAGGAGAAGAGATGATCCAGATTCAAGAATTAAATCATGTCTTTACAATTGGGAAAAAGGGCAGGGAACACGAAATACCTGTACTTAAAGACATTGACTTATCTATCAATAGAGGGGACATTGCTTGTATCGTTGGACGAAGCGGTTCAGGGAAATCCACCTTACTGAACTTAATGTCCGGATACATTAGCCCGACAAACGGAAAAATCGTCATCGATGGAACCGATGTGACAAGTTTTAATGAGAAAGAGTGGGCGGAATTCCGTTTAGATCACTTCGGCTTTATCTTTCAAAGCTTTCAACTCATCGGGAGCTTAACAACATACGAGAACATTGAACTTCCGCTCACTTTAAAAGGTGTGAAGCCGTCTGAACGAAAAGTGAAAGTGAAGGAGATGCTTAAACGAGTAGGTCTTGAACATCATGCCGAACATTACCCGAATGAGTTATCAGGTGGACAGCAACAACGTGTCAGTATTGCAAGAGCCCTGATTCTCAACCCTACGATCATTTTAGCGGACGAACCGACAGGTAGTCTGGATTCTGAAACAGAAGGGGAAGTTTTAGCATTTATCCAGCAGCTCAATCGTGAAAAAGGAATTACGTTTGTCATTATTACACACGATGACGAAGTTGCTTCAATTGCTGATACGACGTTCCTGCTACATGATGGTGTGTTAAAGAAAGGGGAGCAGTCCATTGAAGTTTAGAGATCAGGTCAAATTCATTAGAAGAAATATGAAGAAAAATAAATTACGTGTCTTTATGACCATTCTTGCGACCACGATGGCCTGTTCTTTCTTAATTGTATTGGCTTCTGTCGGTTTTGGTTTGCAAAAATCAGCTCAAGACGAAATCATGAACCAGCAAATCATCACAGAAGTGAAGGTGTTAGGCAAAGAGAAGGGGAAAGTCAAAGTTGATGACTTGAAGAAATATGATCATGTGAAATCTGTTGTCTCTAGAACCTTTGTGATTCCATCTTTACCTGTCGAGCTTGAAAATCGCTCAAGTGATCTATCCATTGCATTTTCGGATATGAAAGAAGAGAAGGAAGCAGGGCTTGAGTTAGATCGTGGGAAGGTGCCAACATCAGCCAATGAAATAGTTGTCGGTTATCATGTGGCACAGGAGCTGTGGACCAAGAAAGAACGCAAAGCTTATGAAAAAGAAGCGAATCAACTTTCAAATGGAGAAGAATCACCTCAAGTGCCAAAAGGGTACACGAAAGATATCCTAAATCAAGTCATTCAAATCAAAGTACCAAAATTAAATGAAAAAAATGAAATCGTCAAAGAGAAAACGTTTGATTTTCGTGTAGTAGGTGTAACGAAAAAGCCGAATACAGACTGGCAGCGGGATCATATGCTTCTCATTCCGAATGCCTATCAAAAAGAATTTGGTCAAATGATGGATATGTCAAATGACGGCGGAAATGTAGAAAAAAGTACATCCGTTTATGCAAATGATTTTGATAATGTCGGCGCATTAACAAATAAGCTGACAGATGACGGCTATCATGTTATTTCGGTGACGAACCAATTAGAAGGCATGGATATGTTCTTTACAGTCTTTAAAATTGGGCTCATTTTTGTCGGGTGTATTGCGGTGATCATTTCTGCAATCGGCATTTTCAATACGATGACAATGGCGGTTACGGAGAGAACTCAAGAGATTGGGATCATGAAAGCCATTGGTGCTAGCCCTTCAATTATTAAGCGAATGTTCTTAATGGAAAGTGCTTATATTGGCGTGATCGGGTCGATGATAGGGATTGTCATCTCGTATCTCATCAGTTTCGGTGTGAATTTAATCATTCCAGCGTTGCTGACTTCCATGTCTGATGGAGCGTCAAGTGAACAATTCTCTATCACTTTCTCATATATTCCGTTAAGCCTAGTGCTAACAGCGACTTTGATTAGTGCAGGTGTGGCGATTGTATCTGGTCTCAATCCAGCACGTAAGGCAACGAAAACGAATGTGTTAACAGCTTTAAGAAGAGAAATTTAAAAAAAGAACCTCCTGTGGCGATTGTAGCTAACAGGAGGTTTTTTGATTTGAAAGATTTGTTATTGCTTAGGTGCAGTACTCCTCAAAACGGTTCTTACAGCTATCATTGGAGGAAATAAGTAAAAAACCCCTATTTATACAGGGGTTTCAGCTAACGGAAGATGTTTAATGGCTTCTTTAATGGTTAAATAAGTGGTTGTATGGTGAAAATCAGTATCCAAGTCCTTCATTTTCATCGCAAGCTGTGGTTTGATTCCAGTAATAATTAGTTCTGTTCCAGTTAAGTTGAGGAGATGGTGCAGTTTGAAAATACGGACTCCCACTGATTCATCTACATCAATCAATCCAGACAGATCGACAATTAAATAATCATCCTTTGAATCTTCTAAGGTTGCAGTTAATTTAGCCACAATGGAATCGAAGCGTTCTTCAGATAGTTTTCCGATGAGTGGAAGGGCTGACACACCATTTTTAATTGGGACAATTGGCGTCGAAAGTGAGGTGACTTCCTGTAAGGAATCTTCTAGGAGCTTTTCATATTCTTTCTGTCTGGTTATATCCTTTTGAAAGCCAATAAAAAATGTTTTGTCATCTTGTTCAATGTATAGAGGATCTATATTGAGTTCATTCCAAAAAAAAGTGCCGTCTTTTTTATAATTTTTTAGTTGTGCAGTAATAGGCGTTTTGTTTTGAATGGCTTGACGGATAAGAGCCACTTGCTCAGGGTCTGTTTCTTTCCCCTGCAGGAAACGACAATTACGTCCAAGTATTTCATCTGATTTGTAACCAGTCAGTTGTGTAAAGCCATGGTTGACATAAATGATAGGGTTATCCTTTAAAGAAGGGTCTGTAATGACAACACCAATCCGCGCATGATCTAGCGCTTTTTTTATGAGTTCGAGTTGTTTTTGTAAGCCAAAGATGTTTGAGATGACCATATTACCCTCCTTTGTTGTTGCTATCAGGCATTCGAATTTGATTGGTTTTGATCCAAAACCAATCTCATATAAACGTAACATAACATATGTTCTGTTTCAATGATTGCAAACGCTTTGTTAAATTTGTCATCATAGTTTGTCCTCCATTAGAATAGAGTAAGTAAGGAGACTTTTTTAGTAAAAAGAAGGAATCAATTGCTGAATATTCATAAAATAACAAAAATAGTTAATATGGATTAGGTAAAAATGATTCCAATGCATCAAGATTGTTTCTAGGTCATTCACATATAATGGAAGAAACAAGCTTTTTTTCTTCGTTAGAGAGAATAGACCTTTTTACATGGATTATGACGAACAGCAGAATGGCATTACAGGGGGCTGGACAGCCTGAAGTCGCTTTACTATTCTAAGGGCTTTAGGAAGGTGATGAAAATGCTGCAACAAGTCATTATTGCTTGCGCCATTGGAGGGGTCATGGGCATTCTCGGTCACGTAAAGAAAAAAGGCAGGCTAGAGAAGCCCAGAATGACAAAGAAGTTTATTTACTTAGGGTTTATTGAAGATTGGCTCGTTGGGATGATTGCCGCAACACTGCTTGTATTATCCTCAAATCCCGATTCAAGTTTGCACTTAGTCATCTTATCAATTATTTCTGGTTACGGAGGAGAAGCAGTTCTGCGAAGCTTTGATTTTGTTAGAGAGCAGCGTTCACAGGATGCAGACTCCAACCGTCACAACCGATCTCCACACGAATAATATCCTCTACTTTACCCTGGTCTAGGGTACATTCCCATTGTATACAAACCTGCTTGCACTTATGATCATAATTCTATAAAATACTACTTAGATGACGGTTACGATAAGAACAGTGAAGAGGAGTAGTAAGAAAGCAGCATTTGTCTTTAGAGAATTGACGGCTGGTGCAAGTCAATCAAATCTGTTTCTGAACTCGCCTCAGAGTTGCAGTTGCGTTAAAGCTTCTGTCGCATGTCTGCGTTAAAGATATAAGTGAGCGTAGAATTGATGTTACGCTAACAAGGGTGGTACCGCGGGAAACAAAAAATCTCTCGTCCCTTTCCAGGGATGAGGGTTTTTTGTTGATTTTAGAAAAATCTGAATTCTCGCAGTGATCACTTTAGCAGATAAAGCCGTACATATTAAAGGAGGTTTTCACATTGAGTTTTCAGCATCGGGAAATTGAAAAGAAGTGGCAGGATTACTGGCTGGCACATAAAACATTCGCCACAAATGACTCGGAAGATAAACCAAAGTTTTATGCGCTTGATATGTTTCCGTATCCATCAGGAGCAGGGCTACATGTAGGGCATCCTGAGGGCTACACAGCAACGGATATTCTTTCACGCATGAAGCGTATGCAAGGATTTGATGTGCTTCATCCAATGGGATGGGATGCATTTGGACTTCCAGCAGAGCAGTATGCACTGGATACAGGGAATGATCCGGCTATCTTTACAGAAGAGAACATCAATAATTTCCGTCGCCAAATCCAATCACTAGGATTCTCATATGATTGGGATAGAGAAATCAACACGACGGATCCGAATTATTATAAATGGACACAGTGGATTTTCTTGAAATTGTACGAAAAAGGATTGGCATATATTGATGAAGTACCAGTTAACTGGTGCCCAGCACTTGGCACGGTCCTTGCGAATGAAGAAGTCATTGATGGGAAAAGTGAACGCGGAGGGCATCCGGTCGAAAGACGTCCAATGAAACAATGGATGCTGAGAATTACTGCATATGCGGACAGGCTATTAGAAGATTTAGAAGACATTGATTGGCCTGAAAGCATCAAAGATATGCAGCGTAACTGGATCGGACGTTCTGAAGGGGCCCACGTTCACTTTGAAGTAGAAGGACATGACGAACAGTTCACTGTTTTTACAACACGGCCTGATACGCTATTTGGCGCAACGTATGCGGTACTTGCTCCAGAACATGCACTTGTTGAGAAAATTACATCAGCAGATCAAAAAGAAGCAGTGAATGCGTATATCAAAGATATTCAGTCCAAGAGTGACTTAGAGCGAACAGATCTTGCTAAAACAAAAACTGGCATGTTCACCGGTGCATATGCCATCAACCCGATAAATGGTGAAAAGATGCCGATCTGGATTGCAGATTACGTCTTAGCAACGTATGGAACAGGTGCTATTATGGCGGTTCCAGCTCATGATGAACGTGATTATGAATTCGCTCAAACGTTTGACCTTCCCATAAAAGAAGTAGTAGAAGGCGGAGACATTGGAAAAGAAGCATTTACAGGTGATGGAAAACACATCAACTCGGACTTTTTGAATGGTTTAGAGAAAGAAGAAGCAATCCAAAAAGCGATTGCATGGCTTGAGGAACATCAAAAAGGCGAAAAGAAAGTGACGTATCGTTTAAGAGATTGGCTATTCAGCCGTCAGCGCTACTGGGGGGAACCGATTCCAATCATTCATTGGGAAGATGGCACATCTTCAGCGGTGTCAGAGGAAGACCTTCCACTGATTTTACCTAAGACGACTGAAATTAAACCGAGCGGGACAGGTGAATCACCGCTAGCAAATATTCAAGATTGGGTAGAGGTGGTAGACCCTGTTACAGGTAAAAAGGGACGCCGCGAAACCAACACCATGCCTCAATGGGCAGGTAGCTGCTGGTACTTCTTGCGTTATATTGATCCACATAACTCTGAAGAACTGGCATCATCAGAAAAGCTGAAAAAATGGCTTCCAGTTGATGTGTATATTGGCGGAGCAGAACATGCCGTGTTACATCTTTTATATGCTCGCTTCTGGCATAAGTTCTTGTATGACATTGGAGTGGTTCCAACAAAAGAACCGTTCATGAAATTATTTAACCAAGGAATGATTCTTGGTGAAAACAATGAAAAAATGAGTAAGTCTAAAGGAAATGTAGTAAACCCAGATGACATTGTGGAATCTCATGGTGCGGATACATTAAGACTTTATGAAATGTTCATGGGGCCTTTAGATGCTTCGATCGCTTGGGCAGAAACAGGTCTTGATGGCGCTCGTCGTTTCCTTGATCGCGTATGGCGTCTGTTTATACATGATGATGGCACCCTAAATGAAAAAATAACCGAGTCATCAGGTGGCGTATTAGAACGTACCTACCATGAAACAGTGATGAAGGTGACGGATCATTATGAAGGTTTACGTTTCAATACAGCAATCTCTCAATTGATGGTGTTTATCAATGATGCCTACAAGGCAGATACAATGCCTAAGGAATATGTAGAAGGTTTTGTGAAACTTCTATCTCCTATTGCACCGCACATAGCGGAAGAGCTTTGGAGCAAACTTGGTCATGAAGGAACGATTTCCTATGAAGCATGGCCTCAATATGACGAGTCAAAACTTGTCGATGATGAAGTAGAAATTGTCGTGCAACTGAATGGTAAAGTAAAAGCGAAATTAACCGTTCCAGCTGATGCAACAAAGGAACAGTTAGAAGAGCTTGCGAAAAATGATGCACGAGTAAAAGAACAGCTTGAAGGGAAAACAATTCGCAAAGTAATTGCAGTTCCTGGTAAGCTTGTCAATATTGTCGCTAACTAATTGATCACACCCATCGGACTCATCCGATGGGTGTTTTTATTTCCCGGGACATAATTTTGTCGAAAACAAGGTGATTCCTTAATCGATCTCGTATGTTTAAAAGGTAATCAAGAAAATGAGGAGTGACGTCAATGGAAAACGAAAGCAAACGTGAACAACTGCTCAGTCTTTTAGGGGAAATGCCAGATCGACAAACGGTGGAAGCATATACATTAAAAATTGAAGAACGTGAATCTTACTTATTAGAAACGCTCATTCTGTCAATTCATGGGGTAGAGGAAGTGCCTGCTTATTTTGTAAAACCGAAGGACATAGTAAAAAAAAGGCCAGTTGTATTGTTTCAGCATTCTCACGGCGGCAATTTCATTGATGGAAAAGAGGAGCTGTTGAAGGGTGCTCATTATTTACAAGCCCCTTCATATGCGAAGGAATTCACATCAAAAGGATATAGTGTGTTGGCAATTGATCATGCAGGCTTTGGTGAAAGAAGAGGTAGAACTGAAAGTGAAATTTTTAAGGAAAGGCTTTTAACAGGAAAAGTCATGTGGGGAATGATGCTTTATGAAAGCATGTGTGCCATTGATTATTTGGTTGGAAGACCGGATGTTCTGTCAGAACGTCTCGCTGTTTTTGGTATGTCGATGGGCGGCCTCCTCTCATGGTGGACGGCAGCACTTGATGAGAGAGTGAGTGTCTGTATTGATCTTTGTGCACAAGTCGATCATCACACTTTAATAGAAACAAACAGTTTAGACCGCCATAGCTATTATTACTATGTACCGAGTTTAGCCAAGCATTTTACAGCGGGGGAGATACAGGAGTTGATCTTTCCAAGACCTCATTTGAGCTTGGTCGGAAAACTGGATCGGCTGACACCAGCAGAAGGCGTTCATCGGATTCAAAAGGTTTTGAGTCAAACGTATCAAGCTGCATCATTCAAAGACCGATATCAGCTTGTCGGTTTTCAAGCAGGTCATTTTGAAACTGCGGCAATGCGTCATGAGGTGACACGATTTTTGAAAAAGTGGCTGTAATCAAGTAAAGGCTTGGACATACTACGCCAAAAGGAGGAGACGTATGAAAAAACTGACCATCATTGGCGGCTGTGGTGTCATCGGACGTCTTTTATCAAAAGAACTATCGACTGATTACGATGTGACCATCATTGATCAATCGAGTTGTGTCGAACATGTGATTGTCGCAGATGCAACAAATGAACGGGAATTATTCCAGGCGATTCCTCAAGATACAGATGTCATGATTCACCTCTTGAATATAGACATGACACATGACGTGATGAATGCAGAGGAATTTGCGAAAATGAGTGATGTTTTTTGGAAAGGAACGTATGAGATGTTCCGATCAGCAGCCCGTCTAGGCATTCCGAAAGTTATTTTTGCAAGCAGTAACCATGTGACCGATCGATATGAAAAGGATGGATGCTCATTACTCGGGCGAGACATTACAACAGAAGATGTACCTGCTACGAAAAATGTGTACGGTATTTTAAAATTTGCTTCTGAACAGCTAGGACGCTTGTTTCATGATCTCACCGGCATGTCTGTGATCAATTTGCGAATTGGAACGGTTGTGACAGATGAAATGAAAGAATTACACAAGAAGAAAAGAGCAAAAAGCACACTGCTGTCACATGAGGATCTTTTCGCAATAATGAAGGCAGCCATTGAAACCGATGTTGGTTTTGGAACGTATTATGCCGTTTCAGAAAACGAAAAAAAACCTTGGTCCACCAGCAACGCAAAGCAGGAATTAGGCTATAGACCAGATGTGAATGCAACGGACATCCTGGAGGAGGATGATCAGGCATAGGGCATAATCATGTCATTAGCTCATGATCTTATTCTTTTGTTTCGTGAGTCTACATGCGCGGATGACCTATGTATCCGTTTGGACTGTCAAGATGATTATAGACGCTTTCTTCCCTCGTTTGTTACATTTTAATCACGATATCGTCACAGCTGCAGCTGATCTTCAAGTGAAATGATAACGCTTTCAAATGAAAGGGCGTGATGAACATAGATCGTTCTATTAAGAGCCGATTGTTCAATTTATTGAATTACTCTTTTTTACTCATGTTCGCATTAATATGTGTGCTTCCGTTCATCCATGTCATTGCCGCATCTTTTGCTACGGTAGAAGAGGTCATCACGAAGAAGTTCATCTTGTTCCCGACGACGTTTTCTCTAGAGGCTTATGAATATATTTTTTCAACAGACATTGTGTATCGAAGCCTCATCGTATCGATTTTTGTGACACTCGTTGGCACAACGGTCAGTATGTTTTTGTCCTCGCTGATGGCATATGGGCTCAGTCGTCAGGAACTAAAAGGCCGCAGAACGTTGATGTTTCTAGTTGTATTCACGATGCTATTTAGCGGGGGAATGATCCCAACGTTCATTGTCGTGAAAACACTCGGTTTGCTTGATTCCTACTGGTCACTCATTCTACCAGTAGCCATCAATGCGTTTAACTTGATCATTTTGAAAAACTTCTTTCAGAATATCCCAGCAAGCCTTGAGGAGTCAGCTAAGATGGATGGTTGTAACGATTTAGGCATCTTCTTTAAAATTGTGCTGCCACTCTCATTACCAGCCATTGCAACGATTTCACTTTTTTATGCCGTGACGTATTGGAATACGTATATGACTGCTATTTTGTATTTAAATGATTCGGTGAAATGGCCGATTCAAGTATTGCTACGGCAAATTGTGATTGTATCAAGCGGAATGCAGGGGGATATGTCAGATATGGGATCTTCAACACCACCGCCAGATCAAACCATTAAAATGGCCGTTATTGTTGTGGCGACAATTCCGGTTCTAATTGTCTATCCATTTATTCAAAAGCATTTTAACAAAGGGGCTTTACTAGGTTCTGTAAAGGGTTAAAAAGATGGAACAACGGAGGGATCTTATGGGGAGAAGGAAATTATGGTTGATTGCGTTTGTCCTGCTGTTTGCAGCAAGTGGCATTCTTTCAGCATGTTCAAGTAAAGGGGCAAGTTCTGATGAGAAGGTTGATTTAGACAAAAAGGTGAAACTGACATGGATGGCGATTTTGTATCATCAGCAGCCGCCGAAGGATTCCGTCTTAAAAGAGATTGAGAAGCTGACAAATACAGAGCTTGATATGACATGGGTGCCTGATGCTGTGAAAGAAGATCGGTTAAACTCAGCATTAGCTGCCGGGAATCTTCCGCAAATTGTAACGATTCAAGACATTAAGAACTCGTCTGCTATTAATGCATTCAGATCAGGCATGTTCTGGGAAATTGGTCCATATTTAAAGGATTATCCAAATTTAAGTAAGATGAACAAACTGATTAACAAAAATGCTTCTATAGACGGCAAGTTGTATGGCATTTATAGAGAGAGACCACTTTCAAGACAAGGGATTGTCATTCGAAAGGATTGGCTTGAACAATTAAATTTGGATACACCGAAAACGTTGGATGATCTTTATGAAGTGGCGAAAGCCTTTACTGAAAAAGACCCGAATCAAAATGAGAAAGATGATACCATTGGCTTCACGGATCGAAATGATTTGATTTTTGGGGCGTTTAAGACGCTTGGTTCTTATGAAGGCATGCCAACAGATTGGAAGGAAGAAAACGGGGAGTTCACACCTGACTTTATGACAAATGAATACATGAATACAATGAAATACATGAAAAAGCTACGTGATAATGGCTTGATCAATAAAGACTTCCCTGTCACAAGCAAAACACAGCAACAGGAGTTATTTTCACAAGGAAAAGCAGGAATTTATGTAGGGAATATGGTTGATGCTGTGAACCTGAGAGATGATGCAACAGATAAAAACATGAAAGTGGATATCATCAATCGAATCAAAGGACCTGATGGCAAAGAGCGTGTGTGGGCATCAGGCGGTCATAATGGGATTTTCGCATTTCCTAAAACAAGTGTGAAATCAGAGGCGGAGTTAAAACGGATTTTGGCGTTCTTTGATCGCATTGCTGAAGAGGATGTCTATGGTTTAATGACTTACGGGGTAGACGGTGAGCATTATACCAAAGAAGAAGGGAATACATTCGTCCGTGAAGAGAGTCAGGTGAAAAGCTGGCAAACAGATGTGCAGCCGCTCGTGAGTCTTGTCGGAATTGAGAAGCGTTATTTGAAAAACAAGGGGGACCCAGTTCGTACAAAATATGAGGAGCTAGAAGAAGATAATAAAAACATCATTGTAGCCAATCCTGCTGAAAGTCTATATTCAGAGACGGCATCAGAGCGTGGGAATGAACTGAAAAAAATCGTTGATGATGCAACATATAAGTTTATTCTTGGAGACATAGATGAAGGGCAGTTTAAGAAAGAAGTAGAGAAATGGAAGTCAAATGGCGGAAACAAAATCATTGAGGAATACGAAGCGTCATTTAAGAAATCCAAATAATCAACAAACACCCCCGCTTAATCGCATGAGCGGGGGTGTTTTCATTAAAAGTCAAAATTGTCTGGGTCAGGTCCGATTCGTTTGTTTTCATTTAAATCAGATATACGCTCCATATCTACATCAGAAAGGACAAAATCAAAAATATCTGCATTTTCTTTTAAACGATGTGGTTTCGTTGATTTTGGAATGGTAATGACGTCCTGCTGCACATCCCAGCGTAAAATGATTTGGGCAGGTGTTTTGCTGTATGTTTTCGCAAGTTCCTCAATGAGCGGATGTTGCAAAAGTTCACCTTGCATCAGCGGTGACCAAGCTTCCATTTGAATGCCATGTGTTTTCAAATACGTATGCAATGTGTTTTGTGTGAGTTTTGGGTGAAATTCGACTTGGTTGATCGCCGGTGTGATGTGTGCATGTTTTAGTAATTCATCTAGATGATGCGGCTGGAAGTTACTCACACCAATGGCTTTCACCTTCCCTTCACGATACAAGGTTTCTAGCGCACGCCAAGCTTCCTTGTATGTTCCTTCCACCGGCCAATGAATGAGATACAGATCAAGATAGTCAAGCTGAAGCTTTTTCAGACTGTCTTCATATGCTTTTAGTGTCGATTCATAGCCTAGATCCGCATTCCACACTTTGGAGGTAATAAATAAATCTTCACGGCGTAGTCCAGTCTCTTTTAAGCCAAGCTGGATACCCCTGCCAACGCCTTCCTCATTCCCATAAATAGAAGCGGTGTCAATACTACGGTAGCCTATATGAATGGCTGTTTTCACCGCTTCAATTAATTCTTCTCCATCTTCGACTTGGAAAACACCGAGGCCGAAGCCCGGCATGTTGACCCCATTATTTAATGTTTTTGTGCTTTGTAAGTTTTTCATATCCATGACTCCTTTATATTGTTTGATTTTTGCAATGTAATTGTTGTTCAAGCTTATAGCTAATCATGGTGAGAAGCGCCGCCATAAGCACCATCGTGCCGCCAACCCATCCTGTATGCAAGAGCCCAAGTGTATCAGTCACAATCCCGCCTAAAAACGCACCAATCGCGATACCAGCATTAAAGGCAGCAATGTTCAGGGCGGAAGCGACATCAACTGCTCCAGGTGTGTATCTTTCTGCATAGTCAACGACGGCTAATTGCAAACCAGGTACATTCATGAAAGCAAACAGTCCCATCAGCATGATTGTTCCGATTCCTAAAATGGTGAATCCGGCAGTGAAGCTGAGGATAAACAAAATGATACTTTGGATGATAAACATAGACATCAGTGCTTTGATCGGCTGCTTGTTGGCGGCCTTTCCGCCAATGATATTCCCCAGTGCAATGGTGATACCATATATTAGTAGCATGAGAGTGACCGTTCCAGGTTTTAGACCTGTCACATGTTGAAGCAGTGGTGACAAATACGTAAAGACAACAAACGTTCCGCCATATCCAGTTGCTGTGATAACAAACAGCAGCAGAATTCTTTTTGTCTTTAATAAGGCTGCCTGATCTTTAAACGTTGTTTTCATTCCCCTTTGTAAATGAGACGGGACAAGAATATAGTTGGCGATCAGTGCGATCAATCCGATGATGACAATGACGCCAAATGAAGTTCGCCAGCCGAACTGTTGTCCAAGAAACGTACCAAATGGCACCCCGGTCACAGTGGCTACTGTTAAACCAGTGAACATCAACGCAATGGCGCTTGCCCGTTTTTCTTTTACCACAAGGCTTGCGGCGATGGTAGAACCTATGGACATAAAGACACCATGTGACAAGGCAGAAATCACACGACCGACTAACAGCACTGAAAAGGTTGGAGCGATCGTCGCAATGGTATTTCCAGCCAAAAAGACGAGCATAATGAGCAAGAGCAACGTCTTTTTTTTCATGGTTGAGGTGAGCGAGGTCAGAATGGGGGCGCCAAAAGTCACGCCTAGTGCATATAAAGAGACTGTCCAGCCAGCCTGGCTGACGCTCACGTCAAATTCTTCGGAAATCATCGGCAAAAGACCAACACTAATAAATTCAGTGGTTCCTATGGCAAATGCACTAACAGCTAGTGCAAAAAGAGCGAATTGGTTTTGCTTTGTTTTCATGACAGGGTCACACATCCTTCTTTTATGACATTTTGATAGACGAAGCCGATCGGCAAGAGTTATTATCTAACATAGGGAACGAAAAAAAAAGTACGTACTTTTTTGTAATATAGGTACCAAAAAGTACCCATCGAGATAAAAGGAGTGAAGGAATCAATGGAAAGGAAGAAGTATAATATCTCTGTGGAGGCGACCCTTGAAGTGATCGGGGGGAAGTGGAAGTGTGTGATTTTATGTCATTTGACGCATGGAAAAAAACGCACGAGTGAATTGAAACGTCTTATGCCCAATATCACCCAGAAAATGCTCACACAGCAGTTAAGAGAGCTTGAAAGTGACGGTGTGATTAACCGCATTGTATATGAACAGGTGCCGCCTAAAGTAGAATATGAATTAAGTGAATACGGACAGTCGCTCGAAAGAATCCTCAATGCTTTATGTGATTGGGGAGCAGCCCATATTGAGCGTGTCTACGGAGAGCCGCTTTCAGTGCTGGAAGACAGCATTCTGAATGAGCAGTTTAAATAAAAAATCCCCGCTACTCATAAAGAGCGGGGGTTTTTTCCGTTAAGTTCCTTTTTTCTGGTCACGGTATTTCCCAGGGGTCGTGCCTTCTAACTTCTTAAAGGATCGAATGAAGTTTTGTGGATTTTTATATTTCAACTTTTCTGAAATTTCTTTCACGGATATCTCTGTTTCGACAAGCCAGTTTTTGGCGACATGATGCCTGTACGATGAGAGGTATTCACTAAAGGAGATATCCATTTCCTTTCTGAAAATACTGCTTAAATAATTTGGATTGTAATGGAGTCGTGTGGCGATTTCATCCAGTGTGAGATCTGAATCAAACTCTTGGTGAATGATATGAATGATTTTCTCTGAGATGTTTTTGTATTGTGAATCCTCACGTGCACCGAGCTGATTGATAATCGGACGAATGATCTCATGCCTTAGCCATGCCTCTGTATCTTCAAATGTTTTAAACTCAAAGATTGTATCATACAGCATTTTGTTATCCTCGACTTCGAATAATTCAATGCCTAACAAGTGCATCAGCTCGATCAAATTGTTTAAAAACCGGGCGAGGGCGATATGGTATTCGTGTGGTCCTGCATTTTTAGAGAAAATAGACTGTAAGAGCACATGTAAATAATGATCAGCTTTGCCCTGATCTCCTGACTTTATGGCATCAAATAGGTCGTGTTGCAATTGTTTTGGGAAATGGGTTTTAAACGTTTTTCCTTGCTGAACATGTTGATAAAAGATAATGGATTTTTTTTCAGCTTTGAGTCTGTACTTCAGCGCTTCTGTCCCTTCAATATAAGCATGTTTGGCCATGGGAAGGTCCTTAAATTGCCGGCTGACTCCGATACTGATAGACAAACCAAGTTCTTCCTCGATACGAAATTGGATTGTTTCGGTCAATTGGTTTAAATATTCTGCAAATTCTTCATCTGAAGTTGATTGGTTGAGCACAATGGTTGTTTGGTGCTGACCAACAACGGTTGGCTGTAAGTGTTCATCTTGCGGGATAATCTGTTCGATGAGCCCGTTGATGGCAAACAAAAGCAAATCGGCATCTTTTTTTTCATAGGGTGTTCCTTTTAACGTATCAATTTGTGTCACGAGCATGGATAAGCTGGACCACTGACGAGGGAAGCCTAAGCTTTCGAAGCGATTATTGATTTCTTCCTCTGTCAGCTTTCCGAGTAAAAGCCTAACCATAAAGTATTGCTGTAAGTGAGTGACTTGCTGCTCAATACGTTCCTCTAAATCAATGTTCTGATCTTTCATTTGTTTAATGCTTGACTCAATTAACTCAAATTCATTTTGAAAAGGTTGTTTCTGCAACGATGATTCATTGCGAGCAAAAGATTCGTATAACAAGCGGATTGGTTTATAAAAGTGTCTGGAACCAAACCATGAAAACATCAATGAAAGCGTTAACAAAAAGAAGCAAATAATAAAAGTGATCCACCCAATTGATTTCGTTTGCTGCTTCAGCTCTGGGATTGAGACAAAGGAGAGGTAAGCCCATTCGTTGTAGTCTGATTTTTGAAAGGTGATTTGATAGTTCATTTCATCGATTTGCATGTCAAATTGTCCTGATCTTTCTTCAAGTGACAGTACCCGTTTCACGAAGTCTTTGTTTTTCAAGGATTCACCGATTTGTTCTTTGCGATTATGTAGGAGCACTTTTCCGTTAGTATCAATGACAAACATCCTATCAGATTGAGTGAAGTCAGGGATTTTGTCAGCTATCACACAGCTAGGGATGCTGGCGACAGCGATGCCTTTTTTTTGGACACTGTTCATTGGAAGTTGTTTGATTAAGTTCACATTGTATTTGCAAAAGGATGCATTTCCTTCTTTTGTCGCAACGAGTGAATTATTTTCTTCGAGTGACCAGCTAGAGTGACTTGGGATATTGATGTAAGACGTTAAGGCTTTTTCTTGATCACCGTTCGTTAAACGGTAGAGACCTGAATTGTTCATGTACCAATCTTCTAATTCGCTGACGAGTGTAATATTGGAAAGGTCTGTGTCAAAGGTTTGCAGGTAGTTCAGCTCCTGCTGCACTTGATTATAAAGCTGGAATTGGTCGGGATTTAATGGTTCTGCCAGTGTTTGAAGGAGAGGCGGCGAACTGACATAGTGAGTGAGAGAATGATCAACTGTTTTTAAAATATGTTCAATATTGGATTGCGTTTGTTTGACGCTGTCTAGCTTTTCATTTGAGATATTTTCAAGTGCTGTTTTTTGTGAATGCTGATATGAAAAAATTCCGACTATGATAACGGGAATTGTACTAAGCATGAAAAAAAACGTCACAAGCTTGTAATAAAATTTATACTGCCTTCTTTTCATAAAACCCCCCATTTCAAACGTAACAATCTTTTTCCCTTATTTTATTAATCCAAAAAATTGGTAGGTTTGTCAATAATCATTTTATGAGATTAGGATCATTTTCTCATGTTTTATGTAACGTTTTGAGTAGTATCCTCTAAGGAAATATGATCTGATGATATGATTGTAGACGGATTTTTCATCCTTAAGATACAGTTAACACATGCATCGATATGAGGGGAGGCTTTATCAATGAAAACAGAGGATGTCACTGCCAAGGCTGTGCCTGCGGCAGCTTTGAAAAAAGAAAATAGAAAGCGCTTACTTGATCAAATGCTAAATCAAAAATTCTTGTATCTCATGATTCTGCCAGGGCTGATGTATTTTTTGGTTTTTAAATATGTACCCATGTGGGGACTCATCATTGCCTTTCAAGATTATCAGCCGTTTCTCGGAATTTTGGGCAGTGAGTGGGTCGGGCTTAAACACTTTATCCGGTTGTTTACAGAACCGACATTTTTGATTTTATTAAAGAACACGTTGGTCTTATTCGCTATGAATGTCGTGATTTTTTTTCCGATACCGATTTTATTAGCACTTTTATTAAACGAAGTCAGGCTGGCTTTATTTAAGAAATTTGTTCAGACGATGATTTATATTCCGCATTTCATGTCATGGGTGATTGTCGTGTCCTTATCCTTCGTTTTGTTAACAGTAGATGGCGGGTTAATTAACGAAATCATTGCGTTCTTTGGAGGAGAAAAAATTAACTTCCTTCTCAGTCAAGATTGGTTTAGACCGATGTATATTTTACAAGTGATTTGGAGGGAAGCAGGCTGGTCGACAATTATTTATTTGGCGGCGATTACGGCGGTGGACCCGCAGCTATATGAAGCAGCGAAAATGGACGGGGCAGGCAGACTAAGACAGATGTGGCATATTACTCTTCCAGCCATTAAAAGCGTCATTGTTGTCCTGCTCATTCTGAAAATCGGGGATACGTTAGAGCTTGGCTTTGAACATGTCTATTTATTACTCAATGCAACGAACCGAGAAGTAGCAGAGATCTTTGATACGTACGTCTATACAGCAGGGCTAAAACAAGGACAATTCAGCTACAGTACCGCAGTTGGTTTATTTAAAGCAGCTGTAGGGCTCATTTTGGTTATGATGGCAAATCGTTTAGCGAAGAAATTTGGAGAAGAAGGTATTTATTAAAAAGGGAGATGAAAGCAAATGAGATTATCGACAGAAAAGACGTCACCACTTGAGCACGCAGAGAAATTAGCACAAACAATTATGAAAGCGTATACACCGGGCGAGCTTCCGCCAGCAGGAAGGTGGCATTATCATCAGGGGGTTTTCCTTTGCGGTGTCATGAAGTTGTATGAAGCAACTGGAAACGAGTCATATGTAGAGTACGTGAAAACCTACGCGGATTCACTCATTGATCCGTATGGAAACCTATTGTTTCGCAGGGATGAGCTTGATGCCATTCAAGCAGGGTTAATCTTATTTCCCCTTTATGAAAGAACGGGAGATGAGCGATATGTGTTAGCAGCGGAGAAACTACGTGGACTATATAACACATTGAATCGCACGTCTGAAGGGGGATTTTGGCATAAAGATCATTATGCCTATCAAATGTGGCTGGATGGACTCTATATGGGTGGACCTTTTGCATTAAAATATGCACAGCTGAAAGGAGAAGAAGAGCTGGTGGAAATGGTGGTCCACCAAGAGCAGTTAATGAGAACACATACAAAAGATGAAAAGACAGGCCTGTATTATCATGCTTGGGATGAACGAAAGGCGATGCCATGGGCAGATAAAGACACCGGTTGTTCTCCAGAGTTTTGGGCGAGATCCTTTGGTTGGTATGTACTTGCATTAGCAGATATGATCGAAGATTTACCAGAACAGCATGAGAGGCGTCAAGTGTGGAAGGAGACGCTGACAGACATGCTAGAGAGTATTGCAAGGTATCAAGACGATGAGACAGGTCTATGGTATCAAATCATTGATAAAGGAAGTCATTCAGACAATTGGCTTGAAAGTTCAGGGTCTTGCCTGTTTATGTATGCCATGGCAAAGGCGATGAACAAAGGGTATGTGAGCCTGCGTTATGTAGATCAGGTTGTCAAAGCGTATCAGGGCCTCATTCAGCATAAGACGGTGGAAAAGGAAAATGGGGATTTTTCAATACATGACATTTGTATAGGAACATCTGCTGGATTTTATGATTACTACATTGGGAGAGAGCGGAGTGCAAATGACTTACACGGGGCAGGCGCTTTTATCATGGCATTAACGGAGATCGCGAAGCTGTCTGTTTTTGAGCAGGCATGAAGAGGCGTCAAGGTTTTCTGATGTTGATTAGTATGATAACTGTCTTTTGTATGTCAGCCTGTCAGGGAGAGACAGATGGGGTTCAAGTCCTGATTTATTCTGACATGTCAAAGGGAATGAAGGATCAGCTAATAGAGAAGGCCTTTCAGCCGGATCAAGAAATATATGATGTCCACATCTTCCCAGCGATTCCCGAAAAGCTTCTTGTTGAAATTACAGCAAAAGAAGGGGATGTCATGTTCGTTCCTGAAGAATTGTTTAAAACGTATGATGACCCTGAAAGTTTTCAACTTCTGGGGGAAATGGGGCGAGATGGAGAGGCAGCGGGAAGGTACACGATAGAAGACGTAAAGACAGGAAAAACGGTCGACTATGCCGTTCAGATCTCAAAAGGAACGAAACAGCTAAACGGGTATACATTTCGCTTAAACCGAGAGATGGTGGCTTTCATTCCAGTGTATGCCAAGAAGTCTAAGGAAGCTTTGTCACTCATCAAACAACTTCGCGAAAATCGATAGAGAAGGGGTGGGGAATGTGAAACGAGTGGTCATTTGCGGTCTCAGTCATCGCGCTTTTAATATGTTTATCAAACCGCTCATTGAGGATTTCCATGAGCATTACATGATCACAGGACTCCTAGATATAGATACGAGGAGGTATACACTTTGTCAGGAACGCTTTCCATCACTGAGAGGGGTCGCATTTTTTCAGGAGGATGAATTTGATCAGATGGTGAAAGAAACAAAACCGGACATAGTCATTGTAGCAGGACGGGATGATACACACGTCACTTATATCTTACAGGCGCTCGACCATGATTTAGATGTCATCACTGAAAAACCGATGGTGACCACAGCAAAAGATGCCATAAAAGTCATGGAGAAAGAGGCAGAAAGCAAAGGAAAGGTCACAGTCACCTTCAATTATCGCTATAATCCATTTCACCGAAAAATCAAAGAACTTATATTAGATGGAAAGATTGGAAGGGTTACATCTGTGGAGTTAAGCTGGTTAATTGATACATATCATGGAGCCAGCTATTTCAAAAGATGGAACCGTACTAGGCAATTTTCTGGGGGTCTCTCGATTCACAAGTCCACTCATCATTTTGATTTAGTCAACTGGTGGATTGACCAAAAGCCAAGGCAAGTCTTTGCATACGGTGCGCTGAACTATTATGGGAAAGAAAGTCCCTATAATCCATTAGCGAGCGAGGAGAACCGACATTGTGGAACATGTCAGGTGAAAGACAGATGTCTTTATGAAGCAAGGTGGAATCCGCGGGTAGAGCGCTCGAAGGTGGAGGATGACCATATAGAATCAAGCCTTGAGCAGTCTCAATTGTATTCGAATTACCGCCCAGACGCGTGTATTTTTGATGACGAAATTGACATTGAGGATACTTATGTGGCATCAGTGGCGTATGACAAAGGGGCGCTGCTTAGTTATTCCATTCAATTCTCAGCGCCATATGAAGGGTACCGGCTTGCCATTAATGGCACAAAAGGACGTATTGAAACAAATGAGTTTCATGTGCCATCAAGAATTCCTTTTCAATTCCCTGAACAAACGATTGCATACTATCCGATGTTTGGTGCTAAAGAGACAATTGAAGTCGTGAAACAGACAGGCGGACATGGTGGGGGAGATCCGTTGCTATTGGCTGATCTGTTTTTAGGAAAAGATCCACTTATTCACTATGATATTGCTGCAGGAGCAGAAGCCGGTGCCTATTCTATCGCACTTGGAGAAGGCATGTGGCGCTCTGTTATAGAAGAACGTCCGATCGGAATGGAAGAACTGTTTCAACAAGAAACGGTGTAGCAAGAAAGGAGGGAGAAGAGATGGATCACGATGGATCATTGAGCAGAATATTGCGGATGTGTGAATGGGTGATGCGGCTAGCTTATACGAATGTCCTGTGGCTTTTGTTCACATTGCTAGGACTCGGTCTTTTTGGATTCATGCCTGCAACCACTGCACTGTTTTCCGTGATGAGAAAGTGGATACAAGGGCACGAACAAGTAAAGGTATTCCGCACCTTTTGGAAGGTATTCCGCGAGGAGTTTTTTCGGTCTAATCTGATCGGGGTGATTCTACTCATCGTGGGTACAATAATTTACGTGGATTTAGCTTATATATATCCCACTAGCTTGCTTTTGCATGTGCTTCGTTTTGCCATTTATATCTTTGGTTTCTTGTATCTTGTTAGTTTATTTTATATTTTTCCACTGCTTGCTCATTATGATTGGAAGAAACGTCTCTATTTCAAATTTTCCCTTCTGCTTGGTATTTCGTATTTGCAATATACGCTATCTATGCTCGTTTTCTCTGGTTTGCTGTTTGTGCTATTTGCTTATTTACCGGGGATTGTGCCGTTTTTTAGCCTAAGCATTCTAGCGTATGTTCATATGTGGTTGGCCTATCAAGTGTTTCAAAAGATCGAGTTTGAAAGTGAGCAAGAGCCTGTCGATGTGAAGAAACGATTGCCTTCTTTCCTCAAATCAAAGCGTGTGAATACACAGTAATTCAACTTTGTGCGAATGATTTGTTATAATGGTGACACCTTGTATAAAAGGAGAGATCAACGACGTGTCAGTAAAAGAGATCACTATAGACGAATTACAGCAAAAGCTAGAGCAAGAAGAATCCATTCAGTTAGTGGATGTACGCGAAGACGAAGAGGTAGCAGAAGGCATGATTCCAGAAGCGGTCCATATTCGCATGGGAGATATCCCGGAGAAATTGGATGCGTTTAATAAAACCAAAGAATACTATATCATTTGCCGCTCTGGTAAACGTAGTGAAAATGTCTGCTATTACTTAGAAGACCAAGGCTATCAAGCGACCAATGTGGTTGGCGGAATGCTAGCTTGGACAGGAGAAACAAAACCGAAGCGGTAACCATGAGCCCTTTCATCGATGATGGAAGGCTTTTTTTGTTCATATGCCCGTCTCAGAGAGCATAAAGATAGAGTAGCGAGAGAAGGGAGAGTGGCATATGTGCTAAAGGTAGCTGTATTTGATGAAGAACATGAAAAAGATTTACAAAGTGAGATCAATCTCTTTTTAAAAGGGATGGACGATGATCAAGTAATCGATATTAAGTACAATGTGGCTGTCATCTGTGACCAAGGGGGAGAACAGCTTTACTGTTTTTCTGCACTCATTTTATATAAAAAATAGCATCGGTTAGATAATACAAAAAGGATCTGCTAGTAGGGGCCCTTTTCTCTATCACAAATTCACAAGAAAAAGCCGTTCGTATGAGCGGCTTTTTTCTTCTGGCTTATGCTTTTTTCACTCTTGGACTTCTTGGTTTATTGACCTTGTTTAATTGTTTGATGTGCTTTCGTTCTTGATTTAACGATTTGTACAGCGATACAATCATGAGAATAATGACAACTGAGAACGGCAAAGCTGCGAGTTTTGCTGTATTTTGCAAGGCATCAAGCCCGCCAGAAAATAAGAGAACGGCAGCGACAGCTGATTGGATGATTCCCCAGCTCACCTTGACGCTATTCGCAGGATTTAATGAGCCATAGGTCGTTTGCATGCCAAGGACGAATGTGGCTGAATCGGCTGATGTAATAAAGAATACAGCAATGAGTATGAGTGCCAGAATCGACGTAAACATGGCAAGTGGATATTCATTTAATACACCGAACAGCATCGTTTCTGTTGAAAGGCCCGCAACATCAACGATATTGTTTTGCTGCAAATCTATCGCAGATACGCCAAAAATCGAGAACCATAGGAATACAAGGATAGAAGGAGCGACTAAGACACCAACTAAAAACTCTCGAATCGTTCGACCACGTGATACCCTGGCAATAAAAATCCCGACAAATGGAGCCCAAGAAATCCACCATGCCCAATAAAAAATGGTCCATCCATTGATCCATTCTCTCTTTTCAGGATCATTTGGTGCCAAGCGAAAGCTCATTTGTACGATGTTGGATAAGTATTGTCCAATCGAATCAGTAAATGAATTTAAAATAAAAACAGTCGGTCCTGCCAAAAGTAAGAAAAACATGAGAATAGCTGCTAATATCATATTGATATTACTTAAATATTTAATCCCTTTCCCAATACCACTTAGTGCTGAAGCGAGGAAAAGCACCGTCACGATCCCAATAATGATTAATTGTGTGCCGAACGCGTTCGGAATTTGAAATAGGTAATCTAATCCACCATTTATTTGCGCCGCTCCTAATCCGAGGCTCGTGGCAACTCCAACAACAGTCGCAAAGACTGCAATACAATCAATGGTTTTTCCAATCCACCCATGAATTCTATCTCCTAAAACCGGCTGAAGCGTCGCACTGATTAAGCCAGGCGCATCTTTTCTAAATTTAAAGTATGCAATGCAAAGTGCAACAATTGCATAAATGGCCCAAGCATGAATGCCCCAGTGGAAAAAAGTATAACGAAGGGAATCGCGAAATGCTTGCGGAGTTTCAGCCATAACTGTCGGCGACTGAATGGCATAGTGACTAATCGGTTCAGCTGCACCGTAAAACACAAGACCAATTCCCATCCCGGCACTAAATAGCATAGCAAACCAAGAAAAAAGACCGAATTCAGGCTCTTCGCCTGGTTTCCCTAATGTGATTTTTCCGATTGGGCTAAAAATAAAGTATAGACAAAAGCCGACGAGCAGTGACACTACTAATAAATAATACCAACCAAAGTCATTTGTGATATAAGTTTGGATTTGATCTGTCACACCTTGCAATGTCTCTGGAGAAAAAGCACCCCATAGCACTGCAACAAATGTGATCGCAATCACAATCCAAAACACACTTGATACGTTTTTCACACCATTTCACTCTCCTGTTGCTCTACACGTTTAAGCAGAGGATTTTGTTTAATATCCCCTACCACCACTTTTTCAAACAAAAAGAGGCGAGTTTCTCACTCGTCCTCTATTTTACCGTAACATGTTTCTCTTTTATTTTTCAACCATCGATATGTGACGACGATTTTTCCTCTATACGCTTACGAAGACGATAGATATATTCTTTTAAACAAACAGCGAGAATCGTGAACACGAGAACAACCGCCACCTTGTATAAAGGGATCGACACCTTTAAGAAGAAGGCAATGGTGAAACTAATGATCACCGCTAATACAATGGGGAACGCACGTCTTATCATTGATATCTGTCCTTTCCGTCAAGTGCTGCATTCATGCCAGCAAGCCTGCCTGTCACAAGGGCTGACGTGATATTATAGCCACCAGTGTATCCGTGAATGTCTAATATTTCACCGCAGAAATAAAGACCAGGCATCTTTTTAGAGGCCATTTTCTTTGGTTCAATCTCTTTGACAGAGACGCCACCTCCTGTGACAAATGCTTTGTCTAAAGAAAGAGTGCCAGTTGCATGGACAACGAAATGCTTACAGTCATGGGCAAAGGCGCGCAGTTTATCCTTGGCAAGGCCAGAGAATGTTTCTTGCGGGTCAATCTCGTGGCGTTCTAATAGGAACATGAGATAGCGTTCTTGCATCCACGGTTTCAGTACATTTTTTATCGATTTTTTCGGTGATTCTTTTAGGTCGTGATGAAGCTTTTGAAATAGATCCTCTTCGTGAAGTTTTGGATATAGATCAATCTGTAGGCGAACGGTCGGTTGTTTTTTCAGCTCTTTGACAACAAAACCACTGCATCTAAGAATGGCAGGTCCTGATAAGCCAAAATGAGTGAAAATCATATCCATGACATGCGTGATGACCGGTTTTCCTTTTTTGTTTAATACACTCACTGCGACATTTCTTAAAGAAAGCCCTTGAAGGACCTTGTCTTTAATAAAACGCTCATCTGAAGTGACAGGTACTTCTGTTGGGAAGAGTTCTGTGATGGTGTGACCGGCAGCTTCTGCCCAAGCATAGCCATCACCTGTTGATCCGGTATGTGGCACACTTTTTCCGCCAACTGCAATGACCACAGCCTTGCTTGATATTTTTTCATCATTATTTGTAACAATTCCTGATACTTGTCCGTCTTGATATAGAACTGTTTTAATCTTTTCATTCGTTCGAATGGTGACATTTAGGGAATGGAGCCTGTCTAATAGAGCGTCAACAACGGATTGCGCTTTATTTGAGACAGGGAACATTCGCCCGTGATCTTCTTCTTTTAGTTCAATGCCGAGCTTTTCAAAAAATGTGATAATATCTTCGTTATTGAACTCTGAAAAGGCACTATATAGAAAACGGCCGTTTCCAGGAATATGTTTGATGATTTCTTCTACTGGAAGGCGATTGGTGACGTTACAACGACCACCGCCAGATATGGCGAGCTTTCTGCCGAGTTTGTTTCCTTTGTCGATTAGCAAAACAGTTGCACCGTGCTCTGCTGATGCAATCGCGGCCATCAGTCCAGAAGGTCCACCGCCAATGACAATGACATCATAATGTTTCATGTTACATTCCTCTTTCTACTTTCAGTCATTTCTTTATTATAACGAAGATATGGGCAGGCTGAAATATGAATTGATTGGTTTTGTGACTTCTGTATTGGATTTGTTACCTGTGCAATGTAATGATGTGGTAAAATAATTAAGTTGAATATTCATTAGAAAAATGGTGATTAAGCACATGTCTAATAAACTGCTTCGTGGTACGTTGGTTTTAACGATTGGGACTTATCTCTCTCGTATTCTCGGTATGATTTATTTAATTCCATTTAGCGCAATGGTTGGGGCGACAGGTGGTGCGTTATTTCAATATGGGTACAACCAGTATACAATTTTTTTAAGTATTGCTACGCTTGGTTTCCCAACAGCGGTATCAAAATTTGTCTCTAAATATAACGCAATTGGCGATTATGAGACGACAAGAAAGATGTTTAGGGCGGGTATGTCGGTTATGCTTGTCACCGGTATCATCGCCTTTTCTATTTTATATTTCACCGCACCGATTTTTGCTAAAATACAGCTTGGCGGATCGAATGAAACAGGCGGTTTGACTGTCGATCAAGTGGTTTATGTCATTCGCATGGTGAGTCTAGGTCTTTTGGTTGTACCAATCATGAGCCTTGTGCGTGGATTTTTCCAAGGGCACTCGATGATGGGACCGACAGCTGTTTCCCAAGTGATTGAACAAATTGTGAGAATCACTTTCCTTTTAACAGCTACGTTTATCATTTTAAAGGTGCTTGACGGCGGGCTTGTCATTGCTGTTGGATATGCGACGTTTGCAGCGCTCATCGGGGCATTTGGTGGACTGTTTACCCTTTATTTATATTGGCTGAAGCGGAAGGATCGGCTTCTTGCGATGCAGCCCAATGCAGGGGCGTATTCTGGTCTGTCTTATAAGCAAATGTTTACAGAGTTGTTTAGCTATGCGGCACCGTATGTGTTTGTTGGGCTAGCCATTCCAATCTATTCTTATATTGATACAAATACCATTAACCGAGCGATGATTGCATCAGGATATCAGGAGGTTAGTACAGCGGTATTATCGATTGTAACGTTATATTTACCAAAACTCGTCATGATTCCAGTATCACTTGCAACTGCGTTTGGTTTAACGCTGATTCCGACCATTACTGAATCATTTACGTCACGTCATTATCAATTACTCAATCGACAAATTGATCAAACGATGCAGGTCATCTTATTTTTCGTTCTGCCTGCTTCCATTGGAATCTCTGCCTTGGCAGGTCCGGTTTATTGGTTTTTCTATCCGTCTGTTCATCCTGAGATTGGGATCTCTATTTTGTTCTGGTATGCACCTGTTGCGTTATTGTTTTCTTTATTCACCATTAATGCAGCGATTCTGCAAGGAATTAACAAACAAAAATTTGCGATTGTCAGTCTCTTGTTAGGCATCTTAATTAAAACGGTCTTGAATATCCCGCTTATTAGTTGGCTACAAGGAAATGGATCTGTGCTTGCGACGGCACTTGGTTACAGTGCGTCTATATTGTATATGTTCATTATGATAAAACGCCATGCAGGCTATTCGTACCGCCGGATTTCCAAACGGTTTATTCTGATTAGCATTTTAACGACGATCATGGCTGTTGTAGCTTTCGTGACGAGTCAGCTAGTGAACCAATTGATTTCTTATGAAGACGGGATTGTTCAAGCCGGGATCGTCATATTGATTTCTATTTTCACAGGTGGCGGTGTGTATATGTACTTATCTTACAAAGTCGGATTACTAGAGCGTATCCTTGGCAACAGAATGCCGAAATTTTTGAATAAAAAGAGTTAAGAAGAGGTGGATGTCCATGAGGCTTGATAAATTGCTTGCCAATAGTGGCTTTGGTTCAAGAAAAGATGTCAAAAAACTGGTCAAGGCCCGGGCTGTTACAGTGAATGGGGAAGTGGCGAAGCAGGTGAAAGATCATGTGGACCCGATACTTGATGAGGTGCTTGTACACGGAGAGCATGTTGAATATAAAGAATTTATTTATCTCATGATGAACAAACCTAATGGGGTCATTTCAGCGACAGAAGATCTGAGGGATGAAACGGTTGTTGATTTACTGGAACCCGAGGATAGCGCAAAAGAGCCATTCCCTGTGGGGAGGCTTGACAAAGATACAGTCGGTCTCCTCCTGCTGACAAATGATGGACAGCTCGCTCATCAATTACTTTCTCCGAAAAAGCATGTCCCAAAAACATATGAAGTTCATTTGAAATATCCTGTAGGAGATCAGGATATACAGCGACTTGAGCAGGGGGTTGTCATTTTAGACGATTATATGACGAAGCCAGCAAAGGTTGAAGTCGATGCCAATGAAGAATCAGATACGCGCATTCGGTTAACGATCACCGAAGGGAAGTATCACCAAGTGAAACTCATGGCTCAAGCAGTCGGAAATGAAGTCGTCTTTTTAAAACGCGTGACGATGGGGCCAGTGTCGTTAGATGAGGATCTGGCGGCTGGTGAGTACCGAGAATTGACGGATGAAGAATTAGACAGCTTAATCAATCGAGAATAGAAAAAAAGAACCGGCATATCGCCGGTTCTTTTTGTTATATGGACAATTCACTTATACGCTTATGATATTTTTACTTTTTTTCTTGTTGTTTCCCATTTGCCTCTGCTTGGACTATGAACGAGATCGTTATAGGCAAGCACGTTTAAGTCTCTTTGAATGGTTCTAGGTGTGATCCCGAATTCATCAACAAGCTCTTGTGTTGTCACAAGACCTCTCTCTTGAATGAACATATAGACTGATTTAATTCGAGTCATCATACGGTTTGTTGAAGGTTTCAAAAAACCACTCCCTATCAATAAGATCGGATGGACTTGACTAACCACAACTTACTACACTAAAACTGCGAAATAAGGACATGCAACAATGGTAAATGTTCGTGTTTCTTAATGTTTTATTCTATTATACACGTTATTATGCATGGAGTTCCACCAAAAAGTCAACTTTACGTATTTTTCAACTTGTCTTCATGAAAGATTTTGTGGTATATAACATGAATTGAATTCGGTTACAACCCAATAACCGCAAGGGATATGAAGAAAAATGAGATTTTAAAAAAAACAAAAAATAAACACAGAACATTTACAAAATAAAAAAAACGATCCGAACAAAAAGACACATTCTCTATACGAGCTGTGTCTTTTTGTTCGATTATCCTTCTAAGAAAAAGAGCTGAATGAAAAACAAGATGGCGAAAATGAAGACAAGTACGTGTACCTCTTTCCATTTTCCCTTCGCTAGTTTCACAAGTGGATATGAAATAAATCCAAGTGAAATTCCGGTAGAGATACTAGACGTAAGTGGCATCGATAGAATGACGAGAAAAGCAGGAAATGCTTCATCAAGCTCATTCCAACGAATGCGAGAAACTGAGTTCATCATCAAGCAGCCGACAATAATGAGTACAGGTGATGTGATGGAAGGCAATGAAGAAATGACTTGAATGAATGGACCAAAAAATAACGCGACAATAAATAGTCCAGCAACCGTTAGAGATGTCAGTCCAGTTCTTCCACCAGCTGCAACCCCTGAGGATGATTCAATATAAGCAGTGGTTGGACTTGTTCCAAACATTGAGCCGACCGTTGTTGCAGCAGAGTCAGCAAGCAAGGCTCTTCGCACCTTAGGCAACTGCCCATTTTTCATTAATCCAGCCTGCTCTGCAACTCCAATCATTGTCCCTGTTGTATCAAAAATCGTGACAAGTAAGAATGAAAAGACGACGGCATACAAATGATGAGAGATGACGTCACCAAATGCAGCAAATGGATTCGTAATCATCATGCCCTCAGGTAATGAAGGAGCAGACATGAGCACATTCGGGAAATGAAGCTGGCCTGTCGCAAGTGCAATCAAGGTTGTAGCTAACATCCCAATAAACAGTGCCCCGTTTACTTTCAGAACCATTAAAATAACGGAAATCATTAAACCGATGAGTGTTAATATGACAACAGGTGAGCTTAAATTGCCGAGCTTCACAAGATTCTGAGGATCAGCGGCAATGATGCCAGATTGTCTGAGACCGATGAACGCAATGAAAAGGCCGATCCCTGTAGTAATCGCGTACTTTAAATTATCTGGGATCGCTTCAATCAGTTGTTTTCTAAGTGGTGTTAACGATAAAATAATAAAGAGTATACCAGCGACAAAAACTGCGCTGAAAGCTGTTTGATAGCTAATGCCGCCGCCTCCGACAACTGTGACGGTGAAATAGACATTCAGACCCATTCCAGGCGCAATAGCGATGGGATAGTTTGCAAATAGTGCCATCCAGAGCGTACCGACGACAGCAGCGATAATTGTTGCGGTAAATACTTGGTTAAAAGGAATGCCTGCTTCTGAAAGGATTCCTGGGTTGACGGCTACAATATATACCATTGTAAAGAATGTTGTCATTCCAGCGATTAATTCTTTCTTTATGTTGGTTTGGTTTTCTTTTAACTGAAACATAAAATCCCCCATTTACGAACGTTATTACAAAACAATTAATATAATATTCGTTTTAAGGGTGGATTGCAACCTTTTTTCAAGGAGGAATGTAAGATGAATTGGGAAGTTGAAGTGATACGAAAAAAAGATGAGTTGATAAAGGACGCACAATCATTTTTGCAAATTGAAAGTGTGCTTGATGAAAAAGGTGGGAGAGAAGGCAAGCCGTTTGGTGAAAAAGTCGACGAAGCCCTTCAGTACATGCTGAATAAAGGAGAAATTGAAGGGTTTACAGTGAAGAATGTGGATGGATATGCCGGTCATATTGAATATGGACAAGGAGAGGACATTGTAGGTGTGCTATGCCATGTAGATGTCGTACCTGCAGGTGAAGGCTGGACAACCCCTCCGTTTTCAGCGGATATAAGAGACAATAGAATCTTTGCAAGAGGCGCCATTGATGATAAAGGACCGACCATGGCTGCTTTTTATGCATTGAAGATTTTAAAAGATGCAGGCCTCCAGTTATCAAAAAAAATACGAATGATCATTGGAACAGATGAAGAAAGTGATTGGCGCTGTGTGGAACATTATTTCAAACATGAGGCCATGCCGACAATCGGCTTTGCACCAGATGCAGACTTTCCAATCATCCATGCCGAAAAAGGGATCATTGATGCCGTTTTGTCATTTACATATCAAAAAGAAATGAGCGATAAGCGTTATACCTTGAAACAGTTCACATCAGGTCAGCGGCTTAACATGGTGCCAGATGAGGCAATTGCCACTGTCACAACTGCAAAAGAACATGATAGAGACTCATTACACATGGCTTTTGAAGCCTATCTTGCGGAACATCAATTATCAGGTGAGGGAAAGATCACAGACGATGGATGGCAATTCACCTTAAAAGGAGTCTCCGTGCATGCAATGGAACCATCACTTGGCATCAATGCAGGCATTCATATGGCGAAGTTCTTATGTCAGCATGAATTAGATGAACAAGGGCTTGCTTTTACATCACACATTACTGCGTTATTTGATCAGGACACACGAGGTCAAAAGCTAGGGATTGCATGCCAAGACGATATTAGTGGGGAATTGACGCTCAATGTCGGAACCATTCGCTATATCCAACACGAAGAAGCGACACTAGGCTTAAATGTTCGATACCCGGTAACAGCAGACGGCAAAGATGTGAGAAAAGGAATTGAAAGCATCAAAGGCGCACGCATTGAAAAATTTGATGACAGCCAGCCGCACCATGTCTCAAAAGATCATCCGCTCATCAAAACATTACAGCGTGTATACGAAGAACAAACGGGCGATGCAGCGTCCCTTATTGCCATTGGGGGAGGAACGTATGCAAGGTCTCTAGAAGCAGGAGTAGCCTTTGGTCCTTTATTCCCTGGTAGACCAGACTGTGCGCATCAAAAAGATGAATATATCGAAATTGATGATTTACTGAGAGCCACGGCTCTTTATGCGCAGGCTATGTATGAACTGGCGAAATAGAAAAGGTAACTCAAGCGAAAAAATGTCCTTTTCTGATTTTATCGGGAAAAAGGGATGTATATGGAAAAAGGAACAGGGACGCAATCGCCCTGTTCCTTTTTTAATCTTGAAAGACATCACTTGATAAATATCGTTCGCCAGTATCTGCTGTCATACAAATGACGATGTGATCCTTTGGCATTTGTTTAGCTGTTTCAATGGCTGCATAGCATGCTGCGCCAGAGGATGGACCGACTAAAATCCCTTCTAGCCGGGCAAGCTGACGTGTGACTTGGTAGGCGTCTTCATCGCTCACTTGGATAATATCATCGTAAACATGTTCATTTAGAATGTTTGGAATAAAGCCAGGGCTTGTTCCTACAAGCTTATGTTTCCCGGGTTTACCACCAGATAGCACTGGAGACCCCTTTGGTTCGGCAACACGTATGGTCAATTGAGGGAATGCCTTTTTTAACTCTTCACCAGTGCCAGTAATCGTCCCGCCGGTCCCAGCTGTGGCGATAAAAGCGCCAAGAGGCTGCCCAATCTGATTCACAGCGTCTATGATTTCTTTTGCGGTAGTCTCTCTATGCGCATCGGGGTTTGCCCCATTATCGAATTGCATTGGGATAAAGCTGTGTGGAATCTTCGCCGCTAATTCTTCTGCCTTTCGAATACAACCAGGCATTTTCTCTTCACCTGGGGTCAGGACAACCTCTGCACCATAGGCTTTTAAAATATTGATTCTCTCCTTCGTCATCGTATCAGGCATGACAAGAATGGCCTTATAGCCTCTTGCTGCGGCATTCATGGCTAAGCCAATTCCCGTATTCCCGCTTGTTGGTTCAATAATGGTCGCTCCTTTTTTCAGTTCCCCCTTTTTTTCTGCCTCAATGATCATATTGTAAGCTGCTCGATCCTTCACACTTCGGCTAGGATTAAATGATTCAAGCTTGAGATAGACAGTAGCCGCATTCTCCGGCTGAAGACGATGTAATTTCACAAGTGGTGTATCGCCAATGAGCTCAGCAATGTTTTGTGCAACGTTCATCATGTGACACCCTTTCTTCTCTTTCCGCATTTCTTTAGTTATACTATTACCAATGGGGATTCGTAAAGTTTGTTAAAAAGGACAGGTGTTGATATGTCAGAAAGCCGTCATTATTTTATTGGGATTCAAATCCCTGAACAACTTGCGTATCAAATGAAAACAGACTTAGATACAAGAAGGGAGCTGTCATTTCAAAAATGGACAGCACCTGTTGATTATCATGTGACCTTGGTGTTTTTAGGAGGTATTGCAAAAGAGAGATTGGATGTGATCATCGATCTGCTCGAGATGTGCTCAAAAGAGATTTCGTCATTCTCACTGGAGCTGAATCATTTAGGGCAGTTTGGGATCAAGGAGCGACCGAGAGTCTTTTTTGCAAGTCCAAATGAAAGCCAGTCGTTGATGCATATGAGAGAAAAGGTAAAAGAAGCTGTCTTGTCGGCCGGTCATCCTGTGGAAAAAAGACCATTTCATCCGCATATGACCATTGCACGCAAATGGAACGGGGATCAGCCTTATGTAGAACAAGCGCCCTTACGAGAAGAGCCATACGTCATAGAAGTTTCAAGGATCACTTTATTTGAAATACGTCCAAAAGAAACACCACGATATCACGCAATTAGACAATTTACATTACATAAATGATTCTAGAAGTTGGAGTGATCAGCAGATGGCGCAAATTATCAAAATTCAAGATTATATATCTCGATACGAACAAGATCCGCATCATTACATCAATCAGTTTATTCGACTGAAAAAACAAAGATGGGACGAGTTGAAGAAAGCATCCAAAGAGGGGGCACAACACCAATTTGACCAAATAACCGAACAAACGCCTGAGGAAGAAGTAAAGAGAACGAAATTCTCCTTAAAGAGAAAGCCGAAAGCTGCCGATATGAAAAAGGAACGGGACCTGAGTCTTTTTAACGAGCCGATCGATATAGAGCAAGGGGTATTCCGCAATGTCCCAACCGATGAAACGAAGCTGATTCATTTTTTTAAAGATCATCTTTACGATGTTCAATTAAAATGGGCAAGCTCAACCATTTCTCACATTTCCACCGTGTCCCATCACATTCGGTATGATGAAAAACTGCGTATGCTCGCAAGGCAGCTTCCGGATTCTTATTTTGTGATGTACAAACCGGTGATGCTCATTCAAAAAGCTGAAATGGAATTATGTACGGTTCTTATTTCGCCGCTAGAGGTGATCTGTTTATCCTTCTTAGAGGCAGAGCCAGACAGTGTTTATATCGGATCGAAGGAACGCTTTTGGGAAAAACGAGCGACTGGTAAAGCCGTTCAGTCTGTCTTGAATCCTTGCGCAAGCCTTCTGCGTTCTGGAACAGTGGTGTCGAAGATTTTAGATCAAAGTGGTGTAGATCTTCCGGTGAAAAAAATCCTCATCAGCCGCACCTCTTATATTGACTTACCGGATGTTCCGTATGGAATGGAAGTCATTGATAAGAAAAAGGCGGAGGAATGGCTTGAAAAGCAACGGAAAAATACGGCGCCAACAAAGCATCAGCAATTTAAAGCGACAAAAGTATTGCTTGCTTATGGTGAATCAGATAGCAAAAGAAGGCAAGAATGGCTCGATTAAAGTATGAATCAAGGTTGCGAAAAATGAGACCTGAGTGGAGTTAATATATGAATGAATGGTACTTTATCGTCAATCCAGCAGCAGGACATGGAAAAGGACTCCGTACTTGGAGGAACATAGAGAAAGAATTGCAAAAGATGGAGGTCTCCTACCGATCTTTTCTCACCCAGCATGAAGGTCATGCAGAAGTTTTGGCAAGACAGGTCAGCACAATGCAAGATGACCGGCTGAAGCGTCTCATTGTGATAGGCGGTGATGGCACCATTCATGAAGTGCTAAATGGGTTAAAAGAAACAGAGCATGTGCAACTGAGCTTTGTCCCAGCAGGCATATGGAATGATGCAGCGAAGGGACTCGGTATTGGGCGTCATGATCTTTTAAAAGAAGTGAGAAAGCAAAAGAGAATGCTCACAAAAACATTTGCGCTCGGTTCATTTCAAGATCATGCAGAAAGCCCACAATCTGTCCTGTTTCTCAATCATATCGGGATCGGATTTGATGCGCACGTTCTTAAAAAAACCGTCCATTTCAAAGGGAGAAAGTGGCTGAATCGACTGAAGCTTGGGTTCATCATCTACCCGCTGTCGTTTCTTCATTCTTTAAGGTCCTTTAAGCCTTTCGACCTTGCCCTTTTTATTGAAAATGAGAAAAAAGTCTTTCGTCAAGTATGGTTTGTCATCGTGTGTAATCACCCATATTATGGCGGTGGACTAGAAGCAGCACCAGAAGCGAATTCGAGGCAACCAGGATTTCAAACCATCGTTGTCACGGATTTGAACCCGTTGAAAGTCCTGATATTTTTAAGTGCTATGGTCTTTCGAAAGCATTTGAGGATGGAGGGGGTCACCCTTTTCCATCATGAGGATGCGTACTTAGAGGCAGATGAGAAAATCTTATTTCACGCAGATGGTGAAGTCATTGGGGCAACTCCAGTCTTTGTGAAAGCAAGTGAACGATCCTTGAAATTACGTGCTTAAAACATCACTACAACTATGCACCGGCAAAAGAGGATACATTTTTTGATAAGGATCTTGTCCTGATTTTTTCAGTTTTGCTTGACGAGTATAAGAAGGTAGCGATAAAATCTATAGGACGGCTATTGTTTAGCATCTCATTCTCAATAGCTGTCCTTTTTGTTTTTATGACCATATAAATTAAATAAGAAACAGCCAATTGATCGTCAATCGGCTGAATTTTGTCGACTAAAAAAGCACGATTTAAAATATTTTAAGAAATGATGGGTTGAAAATTGATATGAACTGGTTGGGACAAATATTAGGTAGTGAATGGCACATTTCTCCTGCTGGAGGCGCTACGGGAGATGCCTACTTCGCAACACACAATGACCAAAAGCTATTTTTAAAACGCAATACGTCACCGTTTCTTGCGGTTTTGTCAGCTGAAGGCATTGTGCCAAAGCTTGTCTGGACAAAACGGATGGAAAATGGAGATGTCATTACAGCGCAGCACTGGCTGAGCGGCAGAGAGCTGAAGCCAAAGGACATGAATGACCGTCCAGTTGCGGAGCAATTAAGAAAAATCCACACATCAAAAGAATTGCTCGATATGTTGAAACGATTAGAAAAGCACTCGCTTGACCCAGCATCCATCTTGATGAACCTCAAGCAGTCTCTTTTAAACGAACAGATTGAATCAAGTGATTTGACGCATGCCATTCAGTACTTAGAGAAGCATGTAGAGACCGTCGAGTTCGAGGAGAAGGTCGTTTGTCATTGTGATCTCAATCATAACAATTGGCTGCTCACAGATGAAAATCAGCTCTACTTGATTGATTGGGATGGTGCGATGATTGCGGATCCGGCGATCGATCTTGGACCGCTCCTTTACCATTATGTTGAAGAAGAGAACTGGGAAAGCTGGCTCTCAATGTATGGCGCTTCGCTAACGGACCATCTTCGAAAACGCATGGCATGGTATGTGCTCGCAGAAACGGTGTCCTTTGTCTTATGGCATAAAAGAAAAGGAAATGAAAAGGCACTAAAGGAATTTCACGCCGAGCTCAGTGCATTGCTAAAACGGTTAAATATTCATTAAGACAGGGGGATGTTTTCGACCCACTGAGACAGATGAGACTGATGCTCTTGAATATGCGCATCAATTGAACTGACAGAAGTGCCCTTTTGGCTATAATCATAAATATCTGTTAACAGCTGGCGGACATCGGGATCGAGGTCCTCTTTTGCCAGCATTAATTGAACCACTCGTCCCACCTGTTCATATTCTGCAACTGTACCACAGCAATCAAGCTGGTGATCGGTTAAAATATCTTTGATTAATTGAAGCTGATGTTGACGGTTTAATCCCATACGTATGCTCCTTTTTCAGTGTCGTTTATGTGGTTAAACTGTGCATCAAGTGTTGATTTTATACATGCAGTAGACCAGCTTATGAAGAGGCTGGTCTTTTTGATGTAGTGTACAAAATGCGATCTTGCGGCTCTTTATGTTTCATGGTATCTTGATAAAATGTAAAGAAAATAGAGGTGTATCAAATTGAGAATGCGTCATAAACCATGGGCGGATGATTATTTAGCAGAAAATGCTCATATTGCTTTGCAAGACCCTGAACAGTTGAGAGGGAAATGGCATGAGCTGTTTGGAAATGATCATCCAATCCATATCGAAGTCGGGACAGGAAAAGGCAGCTTTATTGCTGGAATGGGCAAACTTCATCCTGACATCAACTATATTGGCATAGAATTGTTTAAAAGTGTCATTGTGACAGCCGTCGATAAAATCAAAGAAACAGATGTAGACAATGTGAAGCTCCTCAACATCAACGCAGAGACCCTCACAGACGTGTTTGCCGAAAATGAGATTGATCGCGTGTATCTCAATTTCTCTGATCCATGGCCAAAATCAAGACACGAAAAGCGCAGGCTTACGTTTAAAGCCTTCTTACAACGATATGAGCAAATTCTTCGTTCAGGCGGTGAGCTACATTTCAAAACAGACAACCGTGGATTATTTGAATACTCATTAAAGAGCTTTTCTGCCTACGGACTGCTCTTAACGTATGTGAGCTTAGATTTACATGAAGATGGACTAGAAGGAAATGTGATGACAGAATATGAAGAAAAATTTTCTTCAATGGGACAACCCATCTATCGTTCAGAAGTGAAATTCCCCGAATAATATTAAAAAAAGCTGATCGCCACGATAGGGTGCGATCAGCTTTTTTGATGATCAATACTAGCGGATTGATGCATGCGGTTTTGAAGTGTATTTGCTACGATAGAGAGGAGGAGGGATGAGAGCAATGGAGACAATGAGCATAGGTGAAATGGAATTGTTCTGGTTAAACGGAGGAGATACTCACATGGACGGCGGTGCAATGTTTGGTGTAGTGCCAAAGCCATTATGGTCAAAAAAATACCCTGTGAATGATCGAAATCAAATTGAATTACGATGTGATCCAATTTTGATCAGGTGGAAGGGTCTTCATTTATTAGTGGATACAGGAGTCGGTTCAGGGAAACTGACGGATAAACAAAAGCGAAATTACGGCGTGACAGAGGAGACGAAGATTGAAGAATCACTTAAAACACTAGGCTTACGACCATCAGATATTGATTACGTCTTAATGACACATTTACATTTTGATCATGCCAGTGGCTTAACAAAACGAGAGGGAGATCAACTCGTATCTGTCTTCAAACAAGCAAAAATCATCACATCAAATATCGAATGGGAGGAAATGAAACAGCCAAACATTCGCTCTAGGAATACATATTGGAAAGAAAACTGGGAGCCGATAGCCGGTCAAGTGGTCACATTTGAAGAGAGCATCGGAGTGACAGATGGGATTCACATGCACCACACAGGAGGTCATAGCAATGGTCACAGCATCTTAACAATGACCAGTCAGGGCGAAACAGCGATTCATTTGGCTGACATCATGCCCACACATGCACATAAAAATCCGCTTTGGGTTTTGGCATATGACGATTATCCGATGACCTCAATTCCGGCCAAACAAAAATGGCAAGCGTTTGCCGAAGAAAAGAACGCGTGGTACTTGTTTTATCATGATGCCATTTACCGGGCGGTGAAGTGGGATCATGAAGGGCAATTGATCCAGGAAATCAAAAGAGAAACAGGGAGATAACAGCTACAAGCGGGCGTGATTGAAAGGCCTGATGACCTCATACAGGCTGTACAAGACGACATGTGGCAACCTGTAAAAAATCAAAGTCATATAAAAAGAAGCTTCGCAAGACTCTGTCTTTGCGAAGCTTTCTTCATCAAGCAATCGAATCAATGACATCAACAATCATGCCAGTTTTTGCATCAATCATGACTTCGTACTGTTCAAGCTCACCAAAGGCAGAGCGTGTAATGCCTGATTTGTATACATCAATTGTTTCACCATTTACGGTATATGGTTCTGGTACCGTATAAATCCAAGAGCCATCAATCGGGCCGCGCTGTTTAAAAGCTGATTTCACAATTTTTAATGCTTTTTCAGATGAGATATACGTAGGGAATAATACTTTTTTTACAACAATTGCAGCGGCTACACCAATACCCGCACCAATCAGAACATGTTTTAACTTCAATGTGCTGCACCTCCGTATTGCTGTTTTTTCCATTATACAAAACTTGTCCATTGATGTTAAGGAATCCGAATACTTGAAAGCATATTCAAAAAATCTGGGGAGATACTTGGAAAACCGAAAGAATTCTTATAGTATAAAGTGAGTGTTGTTTTGATAGGAATTGATAGGTGGTTATTACATAGAAACGAGGTAAACTGTCGTATGAACGAAGAAACATTGTCGCTTTTCCGGAATTTAACAGAATTACAAGGGACGCCAGGTAATGAGCATCATGTGCGTGCTTTTATGAAAAAGGAGCTTGAGGCATATTCCGATAAACTGATTCAAGATCGTCTTGGCGGTGTGTTCGGTGTGCGGAAGGGTCCGGCAAACGCACCTAAAGTGATGGTGGCTGGTCATATGGATGAAGTGGGTTTTATGGTATCGTCTATTACCAAAAACGGAATGATTCGTTTTCAAACACTTGGTGGCTGGTGGAGCCAGGTGATGTTGGCGCAGCGAGTGGATGTACATACAGATCATGGGCCAATACCTGGTGTTATCTCGAGTACACCTCCGCATCTACTCACACCTGAACAAAAAAATAGACCTGTCAAACCTTCAGATATGCTCATTGACATTGGTGCTGATAGCGCAGAAGAGGCAAAAGAGTTTGGGGTCCGTCCTGGACAGCAAATTGTCCCTTCAACGGTCTTTACCCCAATGGCGAATCCCAAAAAGATTTTAGCGAAGGCATGGGATAATCGCTATGGCTGCGGGCTTGCCATTGAATTATTAAAAGAGCTAAAAGACGAAGCGCTCTCATGTCACCTGTATTCAGGTGCGACGGTTCAGGAGGAAGTCGGGCTTAGAGGGGCGCAAGTAGCCGCCAATCTTATTCAGCCGGATTTGTTCTTTGCTTTAGACGCGAGTCCTGCCAATGATGTGACGGGTGACAAAACCCAATTTGGACAACTTGGGCAAGGCGCACTACTACGGATCTTTGACCGAACCATGATTACACACAGAGGCATGAGGGAATTTGTACTAGATACGGCAGAAACGCATCACATTCCATACCAATACTTCGTATCACCGGGCGGTACGGATGCTGGACGAGTACATATCTCAAACCAAGGTGTACCGTCTGCTGTCATTGGCGTTTGCGCGCGTTATGTACATACGAGCCATTCTATTTTGCATGTAGATGATTATGCGGCTGCAAAAGAGTTGATCGTCCGCCTTGTCAAAAGCTGTGATCAAAGCACTGTGGATGCCATTCATCAAAATGTTTAATCGTGATAGAAAAGGCTGCTCCTAGAATCCGGGCAGCCTTACTTTTTTATTGCTGTTCAAAGACATAAGATAATGCTTTGATCGCTTGGTTCACTGTTTCAACCGTGATGCTTGCTTTGTTTGATAGTTCCTTTAACGGATGGTGCAGTTCTTTTGGGCGTATTAAAATGAGCGGTTTTCCTTTCGCGATGGCAGTTGATGCATCCATTGCGGTGTTCCACTGTTTATATTTCTCACCAAAACGGGCAATAACGACATCTGCCTTGTTTAATAAAATGTTGGTGCGAAAATTGTTCAAATCAGAAGCGGCATCATCTTTCAAAATGGCATTTGGCTGCTCTCCAAGAATGTCCTCGCCGATGTTGTCTGAACGATCATGATGTTCCATTGGACCAACGAAGGTGACGGGTAGCTTGAGTGATTGGCTTTTCTCCTTGATTTCATCACGCCACTGGCTGTGGATTTCTCCTGCTAAATAAACAGTTAATTGCATAATGATCTCCTCCTTTTGAACAAACTTACTAAAGGTTTGCCCTGTTTCTCATCATGTTACACAAGAAGTGCTTGATAAAGCAAAAAAAATATGATTATGATATTCATGGTAGAGACTATTATTCAACGAAAGAATACTACATATAATGGGAAGGACGGGCTCTTCGTCTTTCCTATGAGAAAGCGGGAAGACGACGTTGATGACTTATTTGAAAAGAAAGGGCATTTCTCTTTCGCCAAAGGTGTACTTTATAGATGCACTCTCTTATATGGCTTTAGGTCTATTTGCGACATTAGTAGTAGGGCTTATTTTAAAAACAGCAGGCGGGTTGTTATCCCTCTCCCTCATCGTCGATATGGGGACGCTCGCCATGGGGCTCATGGGACCAGCGATCGGCGTAGCCGTTGCCTATCGTTTGAATGCATCTCCCTTGATTATTTTTGCGAGCGTTGTCTCGGGAGCCGCTGGAGCGGAACTTGGAGGACCTGCTGGCAGCTTTGTGGCGGCGTTGATTGGTGTGGAACTAGGCAAGCTTGTTAGTGGTGAGACAAGAATCGATATTATCTTAACGCCACTTGTGACCATTCTCACTGGATTCCTCACTGCCGCTTTAATCGGACCAGGTATTCAGTCTATGATGACAGGGCTAGGCAAACTCATCATGTGGGGGACAGATCAAAGTCCGCTGATCATGGGTATGCTTGTTTCGACCATTGTCGGACTCGCCCTCAGTTCACCGATCTCAAGTGCTGCGCTTGCGCTCATGCTTGATTTAAATGGAACAGCTGCAGGTGCTGCAACGATCGGCTGCTGCGCGCAAATGGTTGGCTTTGCGGCTGCAGGATTTAGAGAAAATCGTTTTGGTGGCCTCGCTGCTGTTGGCATCGGGACGTCAAAACTACAGCTACCGAACATTGTCAAAAATCCACTCATCTTAATCCCGCCGACAATTGCGGGGATCATTCTTGCACCTATTGGTATTATTGCTTTTGGTATGGTCAATAATGCGGCAGGAGCGGGTATGGGCACTAGTGGTTTTGTCGGACAATTAATGACACTGACGGTGATGGGATTTCATTCACACGTTTTCCTAGCGATTGCACTCTTGCATATCGTTGGTCCAGCCGTGATTAGTTTGGTAGTATCAGAATGGATGAGAAAAAAAGGCTATATTCAATTCGGAGATTTAACGATACAAACTGGAGGAATCAAACATGAAAAAAATTGAATCTAATGAAGAATTACAAAAAGTGATTCAAGAAGACTTAACTGTATTACTATTTTCAGCTGACTGGTGCCCAGACTGCACATTTATTGAACCGTTCTTGCCAGAGCTTGAAGCGAACTATCCAGAATTTGAATACTTCTATGTCGATAGAGATCAGTTTATAGATACTTGTGCAGAGTGGGACATTTACGGCATCCCAAGCTTTTTAGTCTTTAAAAACGGACAAGAGATCAACCGTTTTGTCAGCAAAGACCGTAAGACAAAGGAAGAGATTGAAGCATTTTTGACAGATTCTCTTGCAAAATAAACGAAAGGAGAGTCTATAGATGGCGAAAATGACATCAAGACAGCTTGCCAATGAATTGAAAAGTCGTCTTGTCAATGACAGCTGGTCACACCAGTTTGATCGGGAAAAAGACACACTTCGTATAGAAGATAAACAAACAGGTAAAGGCATCACGCTTGAACTACCGCCTATTATTGCCAAATGGGAAGTAAAACCTGATGAAACACTGGATGAAATGGTTTATTATGTGAAAGAGGCATTGAGCGCAATGAAAGGCGAAGGCCAACACATATCCGGCAAAGAGAAGCAAATCTATCCTGTCATTCGTTCGACTTCCTTTCCAGAGACATCAAGTGATGAGATTCCGCTTGTCTTTGATGAGCATACAGCTGAAACAAGAATCTATTATGCGCTTGACCTTGGAAGCACCTACAGGTTAATTGATGAAAATATGCTTCAAAAGGAAAACTGGACAAGAGAAAGAATCCGGGAAACCGCAAGCTTTAATGTCCGGTCGCTAGAAAGCGTTGTAAAAATGGATGAGGTAGCAGGTAACCTGTTTTATTTCTTCCGTGCAAATGATGGCTATGATGCAAGCAGACTGCTAAATGAATCCATTTTACAAGAATACGCACAAAAAATAGAAGGGCAGATGGCGATATCTGTACCTCATCAAGATGTGCTCATTATTGCAGATATTCGCAATGAATCAGGTTATGATATTTTAGGACAAATGTCGATGAGCTTCTTCGCAAGCGGGACAGTTCCGATTACCGCGTTGTCATTTTTATATGACGAGGGCAAGCTTGAACCGATCTTTATCCTTGCGAAAAGCAGACCAAAACAGCAGTAGAAGGGAATTTTGAAGAATGAATGTTTTTTATAATGCAGAAGGTGTGGGCGATACACTCCTCATTTCACTGAAAGATGTGACAAGAGACGAAGTAGGGTATGAGACGTTTGGAGATGTGGTGAGAATCTTCAATCAAGAAACGAAAGAAACAACAGGCTTTAATATCTTCAATGCATCGACTTATATGAAAATTGAAGACAATGGGTCTGTCCCGTTATCTGAAACGTTTGTTCAAGACTTGAATGAAATCTTAAACCGCAATGGTATCAGTGAAACATTGACTGTCGATCTATCACCGAAGTTTGTGGTTGGCTATGTAAAAGAAAAAGAAAAGCACCCTAATGCTGATAAATTAAACATTTGCCAAGTAGATGTCGGCGAAGAAACGTTGCAAATCGTGTGCGGTGCACCAAACGTAGATCAAGGTCAATATGTCGTGGTGGCAAAGGTTGGCGCAGTGATGCCTAGCGGTTTGGTGATCAAAGATGCTGAGCTGAGAGGTGTACCATCAAGTGGTATGATTTGTTCAGCAAAAGAATTAGATCTTCCTGATGCACCAACTGAAAAAGGCATCCTTGTACTAGAAGGTAGCCACAAAGCTGGAGAGCCCTTTAACGGATAACCTCCCATAAACGGGCACATATGAGCGAAGACTGTGTTATACCAAAGTCACTAAGTACGTACTTAGTGACTTTTTTTCATGTGCAACAGGATGAACAGACGATAAGCGGCACTTTTCTCGATTTTCTGCAAGAAAAAGCAATGGTATACTAAAAATCGCCCAAGAAAACGCAAGGGGAGTTAAAGTGAGTGATAAATGATGAGTTGGTTAGATAAATTTTTCAGTGTATTTTTAGGAGAAGAGAAGAAAGAAGAAAAGGCTGATAAGCCACAAGAAGCATCTGTGCCAAAGCAGTCATCTTTTGAACAAAATAAAGAATATAAAAAGATTGAAGAGACAAAAGTTTATTATGAATACCCAAAAGGCAACTTCCGTTTTCCTTTAGTTCCAGATGAACCAAGACGAGAAGGGGCTCACGCGCAGCAGAGACCGGGAGTCCGTCAAAGTAAACCAAAAATAAAACAGACAATCCAGCCTGACGTCAAAAAAAAGCCATTTAAAACAGAAGAGATTCCTTCACCGATTTTTGGCTACCATCAGGACATGCGCCCGAAACAAACGAAGAAAGAAGCAGCCTCTGTTCAATTCAAATCAACAAAAGAAACGACACATCGAGTGACGCTTTTATCAGAAGAAGCAGAGCGTGAACGGAATATCAGACAGCAAATGAACATCCCGTCAATTCGAAAAGAAAACCGCAACACCGAGACTTATTCTACTCCTGCAAAGGAAAAAGTAGATATGGAACCAGTTGAGATAACGCCATTCGCTTTGCAAGAAGAACTGGCTTATCAGGATCACGTTCAATCGACGATGGAGCGCTTAAATGACGAGCCATTCATTCAAGGAGACGACAACGATCCTGTTTTAACAAAGCCTGAAGAGAACCTTCAGCAAGAACAACAAGAGCATGTACCCGAACATGAACCATTACAGAACATAAACGAACAAGAGACAATTGAAACGGACAATGAGTCAGTGGATGAGCCGGAAAATGTTGTGGAAGTGAAAATGCTAAAACCTACGCCATCTGCCATTGAAATGGAAATAGAAACTCCAGGCGATGAAGAGGCAGTAAAAGAAGAAATCACAGCAGATAAGTCTGGGTACATAGAGGTCGCTCCTGCTGACACACCACCAGCCATTGAAATGGAAATAGAAATTCCAGTCGAGGAAGAGGCAGTAAAAGAAGATATTACAGCAGATACGACTGAGAACACAGAAATCGCTCATGAAGAGACGCAAGAAGAAGTGCCGGCAGTAGCATCCGAAGAAACGAAGCCACCTAGTAACGACCTGCAACATGATCAATACACGGTAGAAGAAGAAGTTAAAGACGATCAAGCTACAGCAGAACAAGTAACAGATGAACTGAAGAGCTCCGAGCCAGCAGAGAGCACAAATGATTCGTCCGAACAACAAGAAACACCGCATCATGTGATACAAGAGGAAGTAACGCATATGTCATCACAGCCGAAGCGTTCAGGCAGTCAAACATCAACGGTGCCATTTAACGTCATGATGCTAAAAAGTGACCAACGTGTACAGAATCAGAAACAAGCGTCAGATCGACAAGGATACGTATTTCCTAGTTTGGCTCTTTTAGATGTGCCGCCCGCACAAAAAGAAGAGGACGGGACATGGGTGAATGAACGGAAAGATCTCCTTAACGCCACTTTGAAGAATTTCAACGTGAAGGCAAGCGTAGTCCATGTCACACAAGGACCGGCTGTGACAAGATTTGAAGTGCATCCTGAACCAGGCGTGAAAGTGAACAAAATCACGAATCTGTCAGATGATATTAAACTCAGTTTGTCAGCAAAAGATATCCGAATTGAAGCACCAATTCCAGGTAAGAACACGATCGGAATTGAAGTGCCGAATCTGCGCAGTAAAATGGTATTTCTAAGAGAAATGATCAGGAGCAGTGCATTTAGAGACAATCCTTCACCTCTAACAGCGGCGCTCGGATTAGATATTTCTGGCCAGCCTGTAGTGGTTGACCTGCAAAAGATGCCGCATGGCTTAATCGCCGGTGCGACTGGCTCCGGAAAAAGTGTATGCATCAATACAATCCTAGTGAGTTTGATGTTTAAAGCGTCTCCAGATGAAGTGAAAATGCTCTTAATTGACCCGAAAATGGTGGAACTAGCTCCTTATAATCACATCCCGCATCTTGTGAGTCCTGTGATAACAGATGCTAAGACAGCTACTGCTGCTCTCAAATGGGTAGTCGATGAAATGGAGAGACGCTATGAACTGTTTGCTCACTCCGGTGTCAGAGACATGAAACGATTCAATGAGCTCGTGAAAGAAAAACAAATGGGCGAAAAACTACCTTATCTTGTCGTTGTCATTGATGAGCTTGCTGATTTAATGATGGTCGCCCCTAATGAAGTAGAAGAAAGCATTTGCCGTATTGCACAAAAAGCAAGAGCATGCGGAATCCATTTGCTAATTGCAACACAAAGACCGTCGGTTGACGTGATTACAGGACTGATTAAAGCCAATATCCCAACAAGAATTGCTTTCTCTGTCTCCAGTCAGATCGATTCAAGAACCATTATTGACATGGCAGGTGCAGAAAAGCTTCTAGGAAAAGGAGACATGCTCTTTTTAGAAAATGGTTCTGGCAAGCCGACAAGGCTGCAAGGAAACTTTGTGTCAGACCGCGAGATCGATCAAGTGGTCGCCCATGTTAGAAAACAAAGTAAGCCGGTATTCCTTTTCGAACAAGAAGAATTGATGCTACAAGGTTCTGCGATTACAGACGAAGACGAATTGTTTGTAGATGCCTGCCGATTTGCAATAGAGCAAAATAGTGCAAGTACATCTAGTTTGCAAAGAAGATTTAGAATTGGCTACAACCGGGCAGCACGACTGATTGACATGATGGAACGTGAAGGAATGATTTCCGGTGCGAAGGGCAGCAAACCTAGAGAAGTCCTCATGACACTGAGTGATTTAGAACAATTGATCTAAATAAACCGCTTCTTTTTTTTGATAAACATGGTATGATAGCACATAGGTGCAATTTTGTAATTGGACACCTTTCGCATGCCTGTATGAGTGCTTTTTATGGAAAATGAGATGAAACAGGTGTTAGAAATGGGAAAGTTGTCGGATACTATTCATAGTTAATATTGATTAGAATAGGAAGATCGGAAAAAATCTTTATATGGAGATGCGACTGTGATCAACTAGAGACGAAAATCACAAGTTGCAAATTGACATGAGCGTCATATACTGTAAGTCAGATAGACGTTTGTTGGAGGTACAATTATGACTGTTTATCATTTTGTTGGAATAAAAGGGACAGGTATGAGTCCACTGGCCCAAATTCTTCATGATACTGGGTATACTGTCCAAGGATCGGATATCGAAAAACATATTTTTACACAAAAAGCATTAGAAGAAAGAAATATCAACATACTCCCATTTGACCCGGATAATATTCAACCAGGCATGACGGTAATTGCAGGAAATGCGTTTCCTGATACGCATCCTGAGATTGAGCGTGCTCTTTCTGAAGGGATTCCTGTCATTCGCTATCACAAATTCCTTGGTGAATACATGGATTCATTTACAAACGTCGCGATCACCGGGGCACATGGCAAAACATCGACAACAGGACTGCTTGCGCATGTGATGCAATCTGCAAAGCCTACTTCGTATTTAATCGGTGACGGATCTGGGATGGGGAAAGAAAATAGCGAGTACTTTGTATTTGAAGCGTGCGAATACCGCAGACATTTTCTCAGCTATCACCCAGACTATGCAATCATGACCAATATTGATTTTGATCACCCAGATTATTTCTCGGATATTGATGACGTATTTGATGCGTTTCAAAACATGGCGCTACAAGTGAAAAAAGCCATTATCGCTTGTGGAGACGATGAGCATTTGCTGAAGATACAAGCAAAAGTGCCTGTTGTGTATTACGGATTAAATGAAGAAAATGATTTTCAAGCAAGAAATGTTGTGAAAAATACAGAAGGTACGACATTTGATGTCTTTGTAAGAAATACGTTTTATGATACCTTCTATATTCCTGCATACGGCAACCATAACATTCTCAACTCTTTAGCGGTGATTGCATTATGTCATTATGAAGCCATTGACGTTGAGTTGATTAAAGGGGCATTAACGACCTTTGGTGGTGTGAAGCGACGCTTTAATGAAAAAGTGGTGGGTGAACAAGTACTCATTGACGATTATGCGCATCATCCAACAGAAATTGAGGTAACCATTGAGGCTGCCCGTCAAAAGTATCCAGAGCGTGATATTGTGGCTGTCTTCCAGCCGCACACCTTTACACGTACACAGCAGTTCTTAACGGAATTTGCAGATAGCTTAAAGAAGGCTGATTATGTGTACCTGTGTGATATCTTTGGGTCGGCTCGTGAGAACATTGGAAAACTGAGCATTGAGGATTTACGCGGAAAAATTCCGCAAGCACAGTTGATTGATGAGGATGATACGTCTGTGCTGAAAGCGCATCAGGACGCTATTTTGATCTTTATGGGAGCAGGAGATATTCAAAAATATCTACGTGCATATGAGAAGGTCGCTGTCTAAATAATTGTAAAAGTGCCGTGATCATCGGCACTTTTTTCGTATGAATAAAATGTGACAAAGGCGTTAAATCTGTAGAAATCTGCCGCTTTTTTCGTTCGCTGTGGACAGGAATTAGCGAATAAGTGTAGAATTATTATTCAATCGGTCATTCTAGGCGATGTTTGAATGATACAACGAGAGGGTAATGAACTGAATATGCCCGCAGCAAAGGAGGTATCAGATGATTACAATTTTATATCTAAGCGTTGCACTTATCGCAATTGCTTTCCTCATTCTTGTCATCTACTTGTCCAAAACATTAAAATCCGTACAACTGACATTAAAGAATGTCGCTTCAACTTTAGAAGGTCTAGAAGGACAGATGAAAGGCATCACCACAGAGACAGAACAGTTGCTACATAAGACGAATCAGCTTGCTGAAGATATTCAAGACAAATCGGCAAAACTCAACACAGTTGTAGATGCTGTGCAGGGAATTGGCGGCTCGATCAACCAATTTAATACAAGCATTAAGCAGGCAGCTGGAGCGGTTTCTTCATCCGTTGAAAGAAATCAAGAAAAAGTCTCGGATGTTGTGAGCTGGAGTAACGCAGCACTTGAAATTTATAAAAAATGGAAAGTTCGCAAAAATCAACAATAAACCCATTTCGCATAGGAGGAATAATCATGAGCAAAGACGGAATCAATAGCAAAGACTTTTTGATCGGTACACTTATTGGTGGCATTATTGGGGCAACAACAGCACTCTTTTTAGCACCGAAGTCAGGGAAAGAGCTTCGCGATGATTTGAACACCCAAGCGAATGCTTTAAAAGAAAAGACAGATCGACTCACAACAGATGCGAAAGAAAGAGGCACTGAATATGTGACGATTGCGAAAGATAAAACATCTGAATTGTCTCAGCTGGTGGCAGAGCAATCAAGCCAAATTTTAGACAAAGTAAAAGACATAAAAGAGCGTGCAGCTGGAAAAGCTAGTCATGTAAAAAGTGAAGCAGAAGAGGCTGCAGCTGATCTTGCTAGCGAAGCATCAGATGTGGCAGATGAAGCAAAAATGAGAGCGCAAGAAGCAAAATCAGAAATTGAAGACGGTATTAATGATGTCAAAGAAAAAGTAGAACAATCCACAAAAAGCTAACAAGTGGTTCAAGAAGGAAGGAGCACATCATGGCAAAACAACTCATTGAAACAGAAGAACAATTCGATCAACTAAAGAATCAAGATGGAACCTTTGTCTTTTTTAAGCATAGTTTGACATGTCCCATCAGCCAAGCTGCTTTTCAAGAATTCGAGGCATTTACGTCTGCTCACGAAGACGTTCCATCTTATTTCTTGCAAATTCAAAACACAAGAGAGCTCTCATCTTATGTGGCAGAAGTATCAGGAGTGAAGCACGAAAGCCCACAGGCACTCATCTTTAGTGGTGGCGAAGTCAAATGGCATACGTCGCATTCAAAGATTACAAAAGAAGCCCTTGAACAAAATATTTAGTCCAACGTCAGCTCATGCTGACGTTTTTTTATAAAAAAAGGTTTACTTGATTCAAAAGTATGCTATAATCTTAGACACGATACTTTATCGCTTAAAAGCGTTTGGGTAATAAAGAATTTTTTCGTGACAATTCCGAAATCTTTGTTTATAATAAACCCTATCATAAGACAATAAAAAATAAAAAGCGAGAGCAGACAGAGGAAAGGATGACAAAAATGAGCAACAATGAACTAGAACAATTAAGACAGCAAGCTGATGAACTCAATCTACAAATCTTAAAACTAATCAATCAAAGAGGCAACATTGTAAAAGAAATAGGAAAGACAAAAGAAGCGCAAGGTGTCAACCGTTATGATCCTGTCAGAGAGCGCACAATGCTGAATCAAATTCTTAAGGAAAATGATGGACCATTCGAAAACTCAACCATTCAACATATTTTCAAAGAGATTTTCAAAGCAGGCCTAGAGCTTCAAGAAGATGATCATAGTAAAGCGCTACTAGTTTCTCGTAAGAAAAAACCAGAAAATACAATTGTGAATATTAATGGTGAAACAATCGGTGATGGAAAACAACGCTTCATCGTTGGACCATGTGCCGTTGAAAGCTATGAGCAAGTTGCAGAAGTAGCAGCGGCAGCTAAAGCGCAAGGACTGAAACTTCTTCGTGGGGGCGCATTTAAACCTCGCACAAGTCCATATGACTTCCAAGGGCTTGGCGTAGACGGGCTGAAAATTCTCAAACGTGTCGCTGATGAATACGGTCTTGCGGTCATTAGCGAAATCGTGAATCCTGCTCATATTGAAGAAGCGATTGAGCATATTGATGTCATTCAAATTGGTGCACGTAACATGCAAAACTTCGAGCTTTTAAAAGAAGCAGGATCTGTGAAGAAACCAGTTCTATTAAAACGTGGTCTTGCAGCAACGATTTCAGAATTCATCAATGCAGCTGAATACATCATCTCACAAGGAAATGATCAAATTATCCTTTGTGAGCGAGGGATTCGCACATACGAAACAGCGACAAGAAATACACTAGACATCTCTGCTGTGCCGATCTTAAAACAAGAGACTCACTTACCAGTCTTCGTTGATGTGACGCACTCAACTGGACGTAGAGATCTTCTATTACCAACGGCTAAAGCAGCTCTTGCCATTGGAGCGGACGGTGTAATGGCAGAAGTTCATCCAGACCCATCTGTTGCGTTATCTGATTCAGCACAGCAAATGGATATTCCGGAATTCGGAAAATGGTTAGATGCCTTAAGACCACTTGTAAACATTCATGCGTAATATGAAGTAAAGAAGCCGCCGGATGACAGCCCGGCGGTTTTTTTAATGGAAAAAATACGATAAATGTGGAAGTAAAAGTTAGGTATAACACATTGCAAGATTAAAAACAGCTTGTTCACAATGTTTTCATTTTTAAAATTCGACAAAATCTGCTAAGATCATTGTCATAGCTGACGTTCGGGACTATTTTTTATCAAATATCATTCGATCATCAAATCACAAACGGATTAAATTTTGTTTAATTTAGTTATAAAAAGAAAGGGAACGTTTTCATATGACGAAAAAACGTGTATAATTTCATAAAAGAACGTCATTTTGATGTATATTGAAAAATTATGTGTCTCTTTTCATCGTTTTGATGACAAATTAGATATTATTTTCCTCGTATCTGACATGTCTCTATCCAATTGGTGAATGCTATATAGATATGAAGTGTATTTGAAGGAGTGATTTATGTGAATAATGTTACAATATATGATGTAGCAAGAGAAGCAAATGTAAGTATGGCAACAGTATCACGTGTGGTCAATGGGAATCCGAACGTGAAACCAACAACTAGAAAAAAGGTGCTTGAAGCGATTGATCGCCTAGGCTACCGCCCGAATGCTGTCGCACGAGGTCTTGCTAGTAAAAAAACGACGACCGTTGGGGTGATCATCCCTGATATTTCAAGTATCTTCTATTCTGAGCTTGCACGTGGGATTGAAGACATCGCCACGATGTACAAGTACAACATCATTTTAAGCAACTCAGATCAAAATACAGATAAAGAACTTCATTTGTTAAATACTATGCTAGGCAAACAAGTGGATGGTATTGTATTTATGGGCGGCAACATCACAGATGTGCTTGTTGAAGAATTTAAGCGCTCTCCTGTACCGATTGTCCTTGCAGCATCGGTTGAAGAACAAGAGAAAACACCATCTGTTAATATTAACTACGAACAAGCGATTTATGATTCAGTCCAATTATTCATTGAAAAAGGACATAAACGGATTGCATTCGTATCTGGTCCGATGTCAGAACCAATTAATTCTGTCAGAAAATTGACTGGTTATAAGCGTGCGCTTGAAGAAGCGGGAATTGCCTTTGACGATGTCTTAGTGGCAGAAGGTGATTACTCGTATGACTCCGGAATGGAAGCTCTAGCCCATCTGCTAGATCAATCAAATAAGCCGACAGCTATCATTGCATCAACAGATGAAATGGCTCTTGGGGTCATTCATGGGGCACAAGACAGAGGTGTATCCATTCCTGGCGACCTAGAAGTCATTGGATTTGATAACACCAGACTGTCTCTCATGGTACGTCCTCAGCTGACAACAGTTGTTCAGCCGACATATGATATTGGTGCTGTCGCCATGAGACTGCTAACAAAATTGATGAACAAAGAACAAGTGGAAGATCAAATTGTAGAACTTCCACACAGAATTGAACAAAGACAATCAACAACATCTTAAGAGCCAACAGACAGCAAGCTTCACATCTTATGTGCATGCTTGCTGACTGATTGTGGAGGTGCTTAGGTGAAACCTTTACTGATCATTTGCGCTAGTTTGACCATTTTAAGCTCTCTCACATCTTGCCAAAAGGCATTTAGCGGAGAATATATTCAATACGGTGAAATATTGGATGGCCAGTCAACCAAAAGACTAGAGCAGCATGAGATCCCTTATCGAGTGAGGGAAGGAATCATTTATATTCCTGAAGATGCATTTGATAAAGCGATCTATTGTTGCTCATAAAGAAAAAAAGACCTGATGATTAGGTCTTTTTTTATGCATTTTTCTTTTCTCTTCTGACAGGCATCAATGCTTTTTCAACTGTTTGCGCATTTTTTTCTGTGATTTCTGCTTTTCTTGGGATGGGTGGATATAAATTGTCAGGGTCTGACCAAGTGGTTGGAAGAGTGACAGGTGATTGCTTGTTCCATGCACTGATCCATTCTTCAGGAAGAGTGTTAGGCGGCGAGATGCCCTTCATCTCAAGCCAAATGCGGCTCCATGCTCTTGGGACGACTCGCCAAATATCATATCCTCCTCCGCCAACAGCAATCCATCTGCCGTCACAATATTGATGAGCGAGATGATGTGCAAGCTTAGGAATTTCCTCATATATTTTCATGGTCGCTGATAAATGGGTTAATGGATCGTAATAATGGGCATCTGCACCATTTTGAGTTAAAATCACATCTGGTTTAAAAAAAGCAGCAATCTCAGTCACTGCTGTTCGGTAAGCATCGATGAACGATTCGTCTTCTGTAAATGCGTCGAGCGGGATATTATAAGCATACCCATAGCCTTGATCATGACCTCTTTCTTGTACTTGTCCTGTTCCCGGGAATAGATAACGACCTGTTTCATGAATCGATACGGTACACACCTCTGGTTCGTCATAAAAGCTAAATTGTACGCCATCCCCGTGATGAGCATCTGTATCAATATATAAGATCCTTGCGCCATATGTCTTTTGAATATACTGGATGGCAACCGAGCTGTCATTATAGATACAAAAGCCAGATGCACGCCCTTTAAATCCGTGATGAAGGCCGCCACCAAGATTGACCGCATGCTGCGCATGTCCTTGCATGACTTGATCGACCGCTGTTAATGTCCCACCAACTAGGAGAGAAGCCGCCTCATGCATCCCTGCAAACATCGGTGTATCTTCTGTTCCAAGACCATAACGCTCACCTTCTTCTGTCGACAGCTTGCCCTCGCTTGCCCGCTGCACAGCTTGGATATAATCTGATGTATGCACGAGCTTTAATTCATCGAGTGTGGCCATACGCGGCTGGACAATATCCTCATCTGTGAATGCCTTCATTTTTTGAAGGAGGTCATATGTTAAGTAGACACGAAGCTGGTTGAAGGGATGATCGTGGTGAAATTGATACGTTTGAAAAGAAGGTGAAAAAACAAAGGTCGCTTCTTTCATTTGATCGTCTGCTCCATCGGCCAGAGGACCTTGTATCCTTTTGCCCGAATTAGCCTTGTCACATGATCGGCATGAATGGTTTGAAGGCGGAATACGAGCACTTTAGACGTTTCATTCGCATGTGGATACACGAGCACACTGAGCATTTGAATATGCTGCTCCTTTAAAATGGCTGTAATGTCTGCTAACCCTTCCGTCATTTGATCTACTTCAACCTCTAAGTGTGAACCAGGCTGATCTGCACCTGTCAATCTGACAAATGTTCGAAGTAAATCTGTTTTCGTGATCATACCTACTAGCTTGCCTCGTCGCACAACAGGAAGACAGCCAATCCCATGTTCAAAAAAGACACTCGAAATCTCCTCCACAAAATCAAGCGGATGAGCTGTGACTGTTTCTACGACCATGATCTCTTCAACTGGACGCTGAATAAATAGCTGTCTTTTTTCTGTTTCAAACATACTTGGACTGGCACTTTTAATATCCCGATCTGTCACCATCCCAATGACAGAACCTTGATCAGATACGATGGGAATATGCCGGATATGATGCTCACTCATTTTTTGAATCGCTGTTTCAATCGTATCGGTTTTTCTAAGCGTAATCACATCACGCTCCATAATTTGTTCAATCATCATATTTACCAATCCCCTTTGCCAAAAAAACGAATGGTACGTTAATACATAAAACGTTGATGGAAGCGAAGACGATCAAAGCGCTCGATTGAATCAGGTCTCACATTTTTGCCAATTCTCGCCATTAAGCAATTGGCTGGATGTGAGCTGATCTCAGGATCATCTGTTGCAAACCAGACAAGACCTCCTGCGTTCATCATTTTCTCCATCATTTTGCGGTACTCCCATACGTTTTTCTTTGTCCCCTTTAAGTCCCAATGCCAATAATATTCAGTTGTAATGATGATGTAATTCTCCATTTGCTCATCCATCATGCTCACATCTAGTAAATGTTTGCCGATGGAACATCCTCTAAATGGAGGGGCTACTTCAATGGCACCGAGCTCAATTAAATTCTCCATGTTGCCTTCTGACCAGCGCTCAAGCGGATCAGGATATAAATACGTCACATAACCTACGACAAGCTCATGTACCCTAGCAATGATCATACGACCTTCTGGAAGGTCTGCTATTTCAACTAGTGCTTGTTTTTGTTCTTCAGGCGTGCGAAAAGCCGTTAATCCTTCATGAAACGTATAGTTCGCTAGCTCTTTAGCAGGTACTGGGCCTTCAATGAGAATGGTGCCTGTTTCTTGTTCAATTGTTTTTGAATAATAAGTTTTAGGATGCTCCACGTATCCACCGCCTCAAATTCTAGTGAGTCGTTTCTATTTTATCTTAAATCTTGTAAAAATTAAAACGGTTTCACAATAAGTTTTTTAAAAATTGAGAAAAAAAGTCATCTATACTATAATGGTCATTGTAAACGTATGCAAAGGGGGACTGTTTGATGAAATTGAAAACGCTACCATCGGTAAAAGGGGATTATCATTTAAACGATTATGAGCAAGCATACAGCGAATTTAAATGGGAGGAAGCGAGAAAAAATTTCTCCTGGCATGAAACAGGAAAAATAAATGCAGCATATGAAGCGATTGACAAACATGCGAACTCGTTTCGGAAAAATAAGGTGGCACTTCATTACAGGGATGCGCATCGAGATGAAAAGTATACGTTCAGGGATATGAAAGTAAACACAAACAAAGCAGGAAATTTGCTAAGAGAAAAGGCGCATGTTCAAAAAGGAGATCGGGTCTTTGTTTTTATGCCAAGATCACCTGAGCTCTATTTTCTTTTGCTTGGCGCTGTCAAAATCGGTGCGATTGTAGGTCCATTATTCGAGGCATTTATGGAAGGTGCCGTTAAGGATCGGTTAGAAAATAGTGAAGCGAAAGTGATTGTCACAACGCCTGACCTGTTAGAGCGCATTCCTTTTGCGGAGCTTCCAAAGCTTGAATCGGTTGTCATTGTTGGTGGGGATAAGGAAAACATTGAGGACGTGCGGACGATTCATTATGAAGTGGCGTTTGAACAGGCGGCGAAGGAACTCGAGATTGAATGGATGGATGAAACGGACGGATTTCTGCTTCATTACACCTCAGGATCTACCGGTACGCCAAAGGGTGTCCTGCATGTCCATGGTGCGATGGTGCAACAAGGACAGACCGGTAAATGGGTTCTTGATCTAAAAGAAGAAGACGTCTACTGGTGTACAGCTGATCCAGGCTGGGTAACAGGTACGGTGTATGGCATTTTTTCACCATGGTTAAATGGGGCGACCAATATCATTTTAGGTGGACGGTTTAATCCTGACACTTGGTATGAAACCATTGACTCACTTGGTGTCACTGTTTGGTACAGTGCCCCAACAGCCTTCAGAATGCTGATGGGGGCTGGAGACGATTTGATTCAAAAATATGACCTCAGCTCACTTCGCCATGTCTTAAGTGTAGGAGAGCCTCTCAATCCTGAAGTGATCCGCTGGGGAGACGCTGTTTTTGGCAAACGAATTCACGATACTTGGTGGATGACGGAAACAGGTGCACAGCTGATTTGTAATTATCCATGCATGGACATCAAACCAGGTTCGATGGGGAAACCAATTCCAGGCGTAGAAGCAGCAATTGTGGATCATGCTGGAAATGAACTTCCACCATACCGGATGGGGAACCTTGCGATCAAGAAAGGTTGGCCGTCCATGATGCATACGATCTGGAACAATCCTGAAAAATATGAATCTTACTTTATGCCGGGGGATTGGTATGTTTCAGGAGATTCAGCCTATATGGATGAGGATGGATACTTTTGGTTCCAGGGACGTGTCGATGATGTCATCATGACGTCAGGAGAGCGGGTCGGTCCATTTGAGGTCGAAAGTAAACTGGTCGAACATCCGGCGATCGCAGAGGCTGGCGTCATTGGAAAGCCAGATCCGGTGCGTGGTGAAATCATTAAAGCATTCATCGCCCTACGAAGCGGATATGAGGCAACAGATGAGCTGAAGGAAGAGATTCGTACTTTTGTGAAAAAAGGACTCGCAGCCCATGCGGCACCAAGAGAAATCGAGTTTAAAGACAAATTACCAAAAACACGTAGCGGAAAAATTATGAGACGTGTGCTGAAAGCATGGGAGCTGAATTTACCTGCTGGCGACCTTTCGACAATGGAAGATGAATGACTCATTTAGTTGACTTGATAGAAAAAGTGTGTTAAAAATGACTTTAGTTGAATATGAAAAAGGTTTTGACTGAGATTCAGTAGAATCATCTTTCCCTGTTCAAGAGAGCTGACGGTTGGTGCGAGTCAGTACAAAGAGATATTCGAATTACCCTCACGAACCTCTTTTGCGAAAAGGAGCATGCATGCTGCCTCATTAGTGAAAGAACGGATCTGTCCGTTATCAGTGTAAGTGAAAAGACGTGATGTTTCGTCTTTTAAGCAGGGTGGTACCGCGATATATATCGTCCCTTCGTTCATTCGAAGGGGCGTTTTTATGTTGATTTTTAAAAAAGGAGATTTGGATATGAGTCAATTGATGGAAGATTTATCGTTCAGAGGATTAATTCAGCAGCAAACAGATGAAGAAGGTTTGGCAAAATTATTAGCAGAAGAAAAAATTAAGCTTTACTCAGGATTCGATCCAACAGCTGACAGCTTGCACATTGGTCATCTATTGCCAATTTTAACATTACGCAGATTCCAAGAAGCGGGTCATCACCCAATTGCACTTGTTGGCGGCGCCACTGGACTGATCGGCGACCCAAGCTTCAAAAAAGCAGAGCGTTCACTAAATCCAGCAGAAATCGTGGAACAGTGGTCAGAGAAAATCAAAGGCCAGCTGTCTCAATTCCTTGATTTTGAAGCAGGCGAGAACCCAGCAGTCATCGTCAACAACTATGACTGGATCAGCCAAATGAATGTTATCACGTTCCTTCGTGATATTGGAAAGAACTTCGGTGTGAACTTCATGCTAGCAAAGGACATCGTCAGCTCCCGTATTGAGACGGGAATTTCCTACACAGAGTTCAGCTACGTGATCCTGCAATCGCTAGATTTCTTAAACCTTTACAGAAATGAAAACTGTAAGCTGCAAATTGGTGGAAGTGATCAGTGGGGAAATATCACTTCTGGACTTGAGTTGATCCGTAAGTCTGAGGCAGAAGGCGCAAAAGCATTCGGTCTCACAATGCCACTTGTGACAAAAGCAGACGGCACGAAATTTGGTAAAACAGAAGGCGGCGCGATTTGGTTAGATAAAGAAAAAACATCACCATATGAATTCTACCAATTCTGGATCAACTCAGATGACCGTGACGTCGTGAATTACTTAAAATACTTTACGTTCTTGTCAAAAGAAGAGATTGCATCGTACGAAGAAAAAGTACAAACAGCACCTGAAAAACGTGAAGCGCAGCGCCGTTTAGCAGAAGAGGTCACAACGCTTGTGCATGGCCGTGAATCACTAGAACAGGCTGTGAACATCTCAAATGCGCTATTCAAAGGCGAGATCAAATCTCTTTCTGCTGAAGAAGTAAAAGTAGGCTTTAAGGATATCCCATCAATGGAGAAAAGCAGCACAGAAGAATTAACACTCGTCGATGTGCTTGTTGAATCAAAGCTGTCTCCATCGAAACGTCAAGCACGTGAAGACATTACAAATGGCGCAGTTTACATCAACGGAGATAGACAAACGGATAAAGACTATGTCCTTTCAGACGAAGACCGAATGGAAAACCAATTCACCGTCTTAAGAAGAGGGAAAAAGAAATACTTCCTCGTGAATTACAAGTAAGGACAATGTGCAGCCGGTTGCAAGAAATCGGCTGCTTTTTTTGATGATCTTGGAGGACACCAAGTCTAACAGACGGTGAACTGGATAATCACCTAGTCATTTGGGATCGACTGCTGCGAAAGTCAAAGGTGCTTTTTCATTATTTAAGGTGTGTAAATTCATCGGACAAACAGTACCTTGTTCACTTTCCCGTCATATTTTACTTGATTAAAATAGAGTTTGACAAGATAAATAAGGGGGAATGAAAGTGAAGGTATTCATAAAAAAGAGTTTGCAGCTTCTCGTCGTACTTGCAGTGGTCGTTAGTTCCATGGTCTTCATCCAGCCGAAAGAGGTCAAAGCGGCTGCACATAATCCAGTCGTGATGGTTCATGGTATGGGTGGTGCCTCTTATAATTTCGCAGCAATCAAAGCTTATTTGGTATCACAAGGCTGGGATCGAAACCAATTATATGCGATTGATTTCTTAGACAAAACAGGGAACAACTTAAACAATGGTCCACGTCTATCTAGATATATTAAAGATGTACTTGCCAAAACGGGCGCCGAAAAAGTAGATATTGTGGCGCATAGCATGGGCGGAGCCAACACGTTATATTATATCAAGAACCTAGACGGCGGAAATAAAATCGAAAACGTCGTCACACTCGGCGGAGCCAACGGACTCGTTTCATACAGAGCATTACCAGGCACTGATCCAAATCAAAAAATTCTTTACACATCCGTCTATAGCTCAGCCGACCTCATCGTCGTTAACAGCCTCTCTCGCTTGATAGGCGCAAGAAATGTCCTCATCCATGGTGTTGGACATATCGGCCTATTAGGCTCAAGCCAAGTGAATGGCTATATTAAAGAAGGACTGAATGGTGGGGGGCAGAATACGAATTAAAGGAAAAATGAAAAAAGACAGCGAAATGTGCTGTCTTTTTTGATGTCATCGGTGATAGTGAATTGCTAGAATGCAAAACGATAGATAAAGGAGGCAAACAATGACCCAAAAACTAAGGTCCTATTTCTTAGGTTATTTTCTCTATTTTCCATGTTCATTTCTCATCATTTATTTTATATGGATGTATGTTTTCAAACCGGCACAGATTTTAGAGGTGTTGTCTAACTGTACATCGATCATTGGCATATATTATGTACTGGTTAGTGTGCTGTTTGTTTATATCATTCAAAAGCAGTCAAAACACCAAACATAGTTGTTGGAACATATGTACAAACAGATCACCAATACTTACACTAGAGATGATAGGAGGTGGAGGTTTGTGCAAATGAATCAAAAGGCTATCATCATTGTAGATGTACAGAAGGCGTTCGAGCATGAAAAGTGGGGAGAACGAAATAACCTAGATGCAGAGAAGAACATCAGTTGTATTTTGACGTTTTGGAGAAAGAAAGGCTGGACCGTGATTCATATCCAGCACACATTTGATCAGCCTCATTCCTTATTTCATCCGATGAATGAAGGGCATCAATTCAAAGAAATCGTCAAGCCGCTCGATGAGGAAACTGTGATCAGAAAGAAAGTCAATAGCAGCTTTATTGGCACCAACTTAGAGGAACAATTAAGAACAAACCGTATGGACACTGTCATGATCACAAGTTTGACAACACCTCACTGCGTATCAACGACCACAAGAATGAGCGGGAATCTAGGCTTTGACACGTATCTCATCTCAGACGCAACCGCTGCCTTTGGACTTACAGATCAAAATGATACATACTATGACCCCGACACGATTCATCGTCTGTCACTTGCTACGCTGCATGATGAATTTGCTACCGTCATAACAACAGAGCAATTGATTAGTGATTGGATTGAAAAATAAAAGATAATTGTTATACGAATAATAATTATTGATAGAAACATGGTACAAAAAATCCTCTGGAATTCTAGGGGATTTTTTTCATTATAGATTATATGGATTTGAACAGCTTCTTGAGACTTGCTAGTCGTCATGGAAAAACAATAGACGAATTTAGCGCAAAATCAATCAAATTTTCACAACTAGAAGGATTTTGGAAGACTCTAGAAAATTCTGTTTGTTCTACTCTTATCTTTATTCTATGTATATTTAACTTATCTGCACTTATTTATAGATACAACATATGAATATTGATAAAGGAGATGAAGAACTGATGGGTTGTGATAAGTATAAAAAATGCCCTAATTGTAAACAGAAACTATCAAAATCAAACTGTTGCATCATCTGTGAAACAAAAGTAATTGTAGGACGACGAGGATTACGGGGATTACGAGGAATTCGAGGAGCCACGGGTCCAACGGGAGCCACAGGAGATACCGGAGCTACGGGTCCGACGGGAGCCACCGGAGTAACGGGAGCCACAGGAGATACCGGAGCCACGGGTCCAACGGGAGCCACAGGAGATACCGGAGCCACGGGTCCGACGGGAGCCACCGGAGAAACCGGAGCCACGGGTCCGACGGGAGCCACAGGAGATACCGGAGCCACGGGTCCGACGGGAGCCACCGGAGTAACGGGAGATACCGGAGAAACCGGAGCCACGGGTCCAACGGGAGCCACAGGAGATATCGGAGCCACGGGTCCAACGGGAGCCACGGGAGAAACCGGAGCCACGGGTCCAACGGGAGCCACAGGAGATATCGGAGCCACGGGTCCAACGGGAGCCACGGAGTCACGGGAGAAACCGGAGCCACGGGAGATACTGGAGTCACGGGTCCGACGGGAGCCACCGGAGTCACGGGAGCCACTGGAGCCACGGGAGAAACCGGAGCCACGGGAGATACTGGAGTCACGGGTCCGACGGGAGCCACCGGAGTCACGGGAGTCACGGGAGCCACAGGAGATACCGGAGCCACGGGTCCAACGGGAGCCACCGGAGCCACAGGAGCAGGGTTATCTGAATTTGCATATATATACAATCTCAGTGCTGAAACAGTAGCTTTAGAGGCCCCGGTAATTTTTGATTCAACTGGAATTATTACTGCTGGTATTACACATGCCCCTGGAACTTCTCAAATTATAGTCACCAATCCAGGAAACTACGAGGTTACTTTTTCAGTTTCTGGCGTAGAGCCAAATCAATTCACCTTATTTGTAAATGGAGGTCCTGTGACGAATACAGTTTATGGTTCAGGAGCTGGTACTCAACAGAATAACGGTCAGACAATCATCGCTCTAGCAGCCGGTGACACGCTTACTCTTGTAAACCATACTTCCGCAGCAGCAGTTACTCTTCAAACCCTAGCAGGAGGGACGCAAACAAACGTGAACGCTTCTATTATTATTAAAAAATTAGACTAACTAAATGTTTAGAGATGCTTTAGTGTCCTCAAAGGGACCCTTTCATTTGAATATCTTTTTCAGTCGTTTTTCGGAGCCTTATCTGTTGCTCGTCTTGTGCATGACATGTTTTCTATTTTATCTATTTAAATGGTATTCACATCGTGAAGTAATGTCAGTATCTTATATTAATGGATATGATTTTGCTGATTTTCAACTTGAAATCATCTAATCAAAAAAGATTATTCGCCCCACATCATCCATTTGTTCATAGACATATAACAAAAAGCCCCCTAGAATACCTTGATTTATCAAGGTGTCTAGGGGGCGCACTCTTTGCAGAGCAATAAAATTAACGAGAGTAGAACTCAACGATAAGTTGTTCGCTGATTTCAGGCGCTAATTCAGAACGCTCTGGAAGACGAGTGAAAGTTCCTTCAAGCTTTTCAGCATCGAAAGTTAGGTATTCAGGAACGAAGTTATTCACTTCAACTGATTCTTTCACAACTGCAAGGTTTTGAGATTTCTCACGAAGAGCAATCGTTTGACCTGGTTTCACAGAGAAAGATGGGATGTCTACACGGCTTCCATCAACAAGGATGTGACCATGGTTCACTAGCTGACGAGCTTGGCGACGAGTACGAGCAAGGCCAAGACGGTATACTAGGTTGTCAAGGCGAGTTTCAAGAAGGATCATGAAGTTTTCACCTTGTTTACCAGGAATTTTAGCTGCTCTATCGTATAGTGTACGGAATTGACGTTCGTTGACACCGTACATGTGACGAAGCTTTTGCTTCTCCTGTAATTGTAAACCATATTCAGATAGTTTTTTACGTTGTCCTGGACCATGTGGGCCTGGAGCGTAAGGGCGTTTTTCAAGTTCCTTACCTGTTCCGCTTAAAGAAATGCCTAAACGGCGGGAAATTTTCCAACTTGGACCTGTATAGCGAGCCATAATGTGACTCCTCCTTATTGTTTTTATTTGTGAAAAATAAAAACCGTCTGTTCTTCCTCTTTTTCGTCATTATGTTTTCATGCATCCTCGCTCCAGCAGCAGGGAGTTACAAGATACACCTCCTAATAGAAGGAACAAAATGATACAAAAAAGCTGAACAAAAAGGCTGCCATATTTCACACAAACTCTATTATATGACGCTGGTGATGAGAAGTCAACATAATTAAAGGGGAAGCTCTTCACTAGACCAAGGAGAAAGGAAAAAAGCAGACAATCTGTCTGCTTATCAGTCATGCTTACTCATTCATAGAGGCTGACAGAGCGCTTTGAAGCACGTCTGTAAATTGAATTAAGTAAGTCTCATCTACTTCACTGAAACGATCTTTCACGGGGCTGTCAATGTCGAGAACGCCAATGATTTGACCATTTACTTTTAGCGGAATGACAATCTCAGATTGTGAAGCCGCATCACATGCAATATGGCCAGGGAATGCATGGACGTCTGCAATTCGCTGGATATCACCTGTTGCAAAGGCTGTGCCGCAAACCCCTTTTCCAGATGGGATGCGCACACATGCAGGGAGTCCGTTAAACGGCCCAAGCACAAGTTCGCCGTCCTTTGCCAAGTAAAACCCTGCCCAATTGACTTCCGGCAGTGAGTGATACAATAAAGCCGCCGCATTTGCAAGGTTGGCAATCAGATCTGGTTCCCCGTCCGTAATCGCTTCTACTTGCTTAATCAGTAATTGATAGTCTTTTGATGGATCGCCAGACTGTTTTTCGACATGAAACATGAAAATCTCCTACTTTCTATCTGGAAAATACATAACCTGCGTCCCGTATGTGGGATTTGTCGAGCAAATATAAAAGGAACTTCCGCCTTCATCTTGAAGTATGTACTCATGAAGAGGGGTGAGCGGATGAAAACATCAGCAACTATGCAAACAAAAGATCGTATTATTGAAGCTGCCATCAGACTTTTTAACCAAAAAGGATTTTCTGGAACCTCTGTCCGTGAGATTGCAAAGGAAGCAGACGTCAATGTTGCCCACATATCTTATTACTTTCAAGGAAAAGGAGGGCTGCTTGAACAACTCATATCCGATTTTTATGAAGGCTATATTCAAATGATTGAAACACAAGTTCATCAAGTCGAGACCTGTCACGCTAAAGAGTGTTTACTTCATGTGGTTTTTGATATTTTATCTTATCAGCATGAATATCGTCAATTAACCCGTTTCGTTTATCGAGAGGTGACCATTGATTCCACGTTGATGAGAGAAATCATGTCGACATATTTAACAAAGGAGAAGTATTTGTTTCACCTCATCATCGAAAGAGGGAAAAGCACCCATGTCATATGTGAAGAGTTATCACTCTCCACTTTTATGATTCAGTTAAAGTCACTTCTGATGATGCCATACTTGCAGCCACAATACTTAACAGAAGTGCTTTACTTGAATCCGAATGAGCCTTACTTCTATCACATGTACTTCAAGGAGCTTAGTCGCTCGCTTCATCATTTACTAGAACCGAAGGAACCGAGATTGGGTGCTCACATGGATCTGATGAAGTCTTCAAATTGATCATAAGCATATCCGACATCTTCCGCTTGGTGGGCATCAGACCCGAATATAAGCGGAATTTTTTTCTTTTTTGCAAGGTCGATCATCCACTGATCTAAATAGATACTTCTGGCATATGTTTTACGAAGTCCGGATGTATTAAAATCTAATGACATGCCTTTTTTTTCCGTTTCTTCAAGACATAGGGTCACCAATTGACAGAGTGTAGAAGACATGTCATATGGGAATAGCTGTTTGAATTTCTGCACAAGGGTGATATGACCGATTCTCTTTGGCTTATGATCACCTAAAGATGATAGAATAGAAGAATGAATTTGCTCATAGTAGCTTTCATATACCTGCTCGACACTGCCGTAGGTTCGGATAAGCTGCTGGAAGGCATGCTCGTCAAAATCAAGACAAATGTACTCATCGCCAGCAGGAAGAAAGTGAACAGATAAAATACCGTCATCTAGTTCGGGTCCATAGCAGTCTAAAAAGGCACTTGTTTCCTCTTCGTACTCTTTGATATAGTCAACCTCAAGCCCAGTTTTTACTATTAATTGCCCTTTATACTCTTGTTTTAGCCGATCCAGTGCAGTCAAATATGTTTCAAGATCCTTAAGCTTCATGGCACAGTCCTGTTCAGGCGTTGGATCTCGAAACGAAGCAGGTAGAGGGGCATGCTCGGTAAAAGTTATGGAATCAAATCCCTTTTTGATGGCTTTTTCAATATAGGAATGAAAGGAATCAAGTGAGCCGTGTGGGCAAAACGGTGTATGTAGATGTGCATCTTGTTTCAGCATGTCGTCACCTCTTGTCGATATTTTGAAAAACGTGGTGTTTATCAGCGAAAATAATGAAAAATCATGACCCAAAATGCTGGTTACATGGTATCATAATAACAATGAAAACGACAGCTTCTACATACATAAAAGCAGGTCACATAGATGCGTGTGATCGAATGATAGAATCGCTGAATCACTTTTTTGAAAAAACATACATAAAAGCGTGATTGGATGGTATTGGAAACAGTCGATCCTGCTTATAAAAAAACGAATGCAAAGCGGACACGAAAGGGTTCTCAGGTCTACTCGGGACACTTTTACCCTGACATCACTTAGATCACAACGAGGGGGCTCATTATGGAGTTAATCATCGGTTTAATTGTCATTTTGCTTGCTTTGTTTTCAATCGGTTATTTCCTGCGAAAAAAAATATATAAAGAGATTGACCGATTGGAAGCATGGAAAATTGAAATTTTAAACAGATCAATTGTAGAAGAAATTTCAAAAATCAAACATCTTAAAATGACCGGAGAAACAGAGCAGTTTTTTGAAAGATGGCGTGCAGAGTGGGACGAGATCGTCACTGCCCATCTTCCAAAGGTAGAGGAGCTATTATATGATGCAGAAGAGTATTCTGATAAATATCGATTCTCCAAAGCCAAGCAAGTCCTGATCCATATTCAAGATTTGCTCACTGCTGCTGATTCGAATATTGAAGACATTTTAAAAGAGATTGCAGACCTTGTCACAAGCGAGGAACAAAACCGCAAGGACATTGAAAAGGTCAAAGAACAGTATCAAAACGTTCGAAAAAATCTGCTTGCGTACAGTCATTTATATGGCACCCTTTATGACAAAATGGAACAGGACTTAGATGAAGCCTGGGAAGGGCTCAAGCAGTATGAAGAAGAAACAGAAAACGGAAACTACATGAAAGCAAGAAAAATTCTACTTGAACAAGACCGCAGACTGGATCAGCTTCAATTGTATATCAATGATGTTCCAAAGCTTATTGCAGACTGCAAACAATCCGTGCCAGGAGAGCTGTCAAAGCTAAGAGACGGGTATCAAGAAATGACGGACAAAGGCTACAAGCTTGAACACATCCAGATCACGAAAGAGCTGGATAATTTAAACAAACAACTGAGCCGTGCGGAAAAACTGCTCATTGATGAACTCAATCTAGATGAAGCGTCAAGTACACTTCAAATGATTGATGAGGCGGTTCAAACGCTGTATGACCAGCTTGAAGCAGAAGTAGAAGCAGGTCAGGAAATCAAAAGCAAGATGCCAGAGCTTACGGAAGCCTATGAAAAGCTGGAGCAAGATCACACGCAAACAAAGGCAGAGACTGCTCTTGTGAAAGAAAGCTATAAGTTGACAGCAGGAGAGCTTGATCAACAAAAAGCGTTCGAAAAACGATTAGAAGAAATTGAAAAGCTCATGAAGCAAGTACGCGAGAAGCTTGAACAGGATCATGTGGCATATTCATTACTAATGGATGAGATCAATCAGCTCACAACCTTTATCGAAGAGGCAAAAGCATTACATGAAACGTTTAAAGACCATCTTCAATCACTACGAAAAGAAGAACTACAAGCGCGAGAAACACTTACTGAACTTAAAACACTATTGACAGATACGGCGCGACAACTGCAAAAAAGTAACATTCCAGGTGTACCTGTGGACATAAAGGTTCATGCAGAAAAAGCGCACGAGATGATAGAGCAAGTTCACGAACAGTTAGAGAACCTGCCACTGAATATGCCGGCAGTGAATCAACAATTAAAAGAAGCTTCTGAAACAGTGAGAAGTGTGTTTGATGATACGCAAGATATGCTAAGGAAAGTAGATCAAATTGAACGGATCATTCAATATGGCAATCGTTTCAGAAGTCAAAATCATATCTTGTCAGAACAGTTAAAAGAGGCAGAGCGTAGATTTTATGCATACGATTATATGGGGTCATTTGATGTGGCAGCAGCAGCTGTTGAAAAAGCATCACCTGGAGCTGTCCAAAAGCTTCTTGCCCAGCAAGAAAAAGAATTCCAGCACCAATAAAAAAGCTGAAGTCCTGTACACGGACTCCAGCTTTTTTTATGTTATGATACTTGTTTTTGCTGCTGCTCTGGAGCAGGAGAAGTAAAAAGAGAAACAACGAATCCCACAACAACTCCAAGTAAAGCAGGCACGACCCAGCCAATACCAAGATCATATAAAGGTAAGACAGTGTGAAAGATATCTTCCAATGGACCTATTGGGAGACGCGCAGCAGCTAGGCCGTCAAATAGACTGACACAGCCCGTTAAAATCAATGAGAGCACGTAAACAGGTCTTCTTTCTCCAAGCCATTTGTCTGCAAGTGATAAAACAATAATCACAATCGCCAACGGATAAATAGCGGTTAAGACAGGCACAGAGAAAGCGACAATACGTGTAAGCCCAAAATTTGAAATAATGAAACTAAATAAGGTCACAATCGTCACGACTGTTTTATAAGATAGTTTAGGTAGTAACTTTGAGAAATACTCTCCGCATGATGTGACGAGACCAATACTCGTTGTTAAACATGCGACTGTAATGGCTGTGCCTAAGACAATATTCCCGAGACTACCAAAGAGGTATTGAGAAGATTGAGCCAAGATTTTGCTTCCATCTCCAACGAATCCAATCGCATGTGTACTAGAAGCCCCTAAATAGGCAAGTGAAAGATACACAAATGTTAACCCGCCCGCTGCAATCAAGCCTGCTTTGATACAGGCTGAAGCAAGAGCCTTTTTACTTGTTACACCTTGGCCTTTAATGGCATTGATGATGACAACTCCAAACACAATTGAAGCAAGAGCATCCATCGTTTTATAGCCCTCTAGAAATCCTTTGAAAAATGAACCATTGCTATAAGAAGCATCTGGTGTGCCAATCACACCCATCGGCGTCAAAATGGCTTTAATAATAATAATAAAGATAATCGTAAATTTAATAGGTGTCAAAATTTTCCCAACACGGTCGACAATCTTTGTTGGATTTAAAGCAAGATAATACGTAATTCCAAAAAAGACAAGTGTGAACAAAAAAAGTGACAACCAAGGCGGTATACCTGTTAAAAATGGTAATGCACCAATTCCATATGAAACCGTTCCTGTACGAGGAATGGCAAAGAGAGGTCCGATTGATAAATATAAAATGACAGTAAAGATTGTACCGAATACAGGGTGTGCTTTATCAGCAAGTCCTTTGGCATCACGACCTGTTAATGCAATCGCAATAATCCCTAAGAGAGGTAGCCCGACTCCTGTTAATAAAAATCCGCCCATTGCCTTCCACACATTTTCCCCAGCATATTGACCAAGTTCTGGGGGGTAAATCATATTACCGGCGCCAAAGAATAGAGCAAATAGCATAAACCCTATAATCACCGTATTTTTCGTCGACAAAGTTGCTTTCATTTGAATATAAAGCCTCCATTATTATGTTGAAATATTCTGTTAATTAGTTGCTAAAAACAGATCACCATGAACAATGACTAATTATAAAGGATGTACGTCTGATGTCAACAGATGTTTTCGTACCAAAGTCATGAATTTTTCTATATCAGTATATGGAGAGCGACAAAAAAACATCCCCTTCATCTAAAGAAGGGGATGTGTAAATTCGTTATGAAGCGAGCTGTTTAGGTGGGCTTGTGAAAATAGAAATGAGTGCGCCAATACCTGCGCCAATGATTGCCGGGATGACCCAGCCAATACCTAAACTGTAAAACGGGATAAATGATTCCAAGATTTCAGGCAACGCACCAAGCTTGATGTTGGCAGCCAATAAACCGTCAATGATGGCGAAAAATCCTGTGAAAACAAGTGATGTGATATATACAACACGTCGTCCGTTAATCCAGCGGTCAAGGAAAGATAATAAAATGATGACAATCGCTAGCGGATAGATCGTAACAAGGACAGGGACAGATAACGAAATAATTTGCGCTAGTCCAAGGTTTGCAACGATAGTACTAAATAAAGAAACAATGAGAATAACAGTACGGTAAGAAAGAGCAGGGAATAATTTAGAGAAATATTCTCCACAAGATGAGACAAGACCGATACTCGTTGTTAAGCAAGCAAATAAAATGGCAGCACCGAGTACAATGTTTCCTGCAGATCCGAATAAAAAGTTAGCAGAGAGAGAAAGCAGCTTGCCTCCTTCGTTTGCTCCAACCATTCCAGTCGTATCTGGACTTGATGCACCGACATAAGCGAGTGATACATACACCAATGCTAGTCCCGCTGCTGCAACAAGGCCAGCTTTTATACAGGCGGCCGCAAGAGATTTTCGTTCTGTCACGCCTCTTGATTTCACAGCAGAGACAACAACAATTCCAAACACAATCGAAGCGAGAGCATCCATTGTTTTATAGCCCTCTAAAAACCCAGTGAATAGCGGGTTTGTTTCATATGTTACATCAGGCTTACCGATGACTCCCATCGGTGTGGCTATGGCTTTAAATACAATAATAGCAATTACAGCTAATAAGATAGGTGTTAGCACTTTCCCGATGCGATCAACCAGCTTTGATGGATTTAAAGAGAAAAGGTACGTGACCGTGAAAAACGCAACCGTAAATAAAAATAACGGTAACCAAGAAGAGGATTGTGATTCTGTCAGAAATGGAGCTAATCCAATTTCATAAGAAACCGTTCCAGTTCGAGGAATGGCAAAAAGTGGTCCAATGGATAAATACAAGATAACTGTAAAGATCGTACCGAATTTAGGGTGTGCTTTATCTGCAAGTCCTTTCGCACCCGTCCCTGTCAGAGCGACTGCGACGACCCCTAGAAGTGGAAGACCTACCCCTGTTAGCAAGAATCCACCGATTGCCAGCCAAACATTTTCACCCGCATATTGTCCAAGGACAGGTGGGAAAATCATATTTCCTGCACCAAAGAATAATGCAAATAGCATTAAACCAATGGCTAACGTTTCTTTTATACTCAAACTATTTTTCAAAATAGTCCCTCCTCATCCAATGTTTTGTCTTAAATTTAAATATTCAGACAATTAAAGTTTTATATGTGCCATTTGTACTATGCATGATATAGTGGAAATCGAAAGTTGTCAACTTTATTTTCAGAAAATTCTCTGACTAACATCAATATGATAACATATAAATACATTTTATTTTAAAGCTTTTTGTAAGGAGTACCGATATGATTTATCTTGATAATAGTGCAACAACAAAACCTTATCCAGAGGTTTTACATGTATATCAGCAAGTGAGTGAACGCTTTTTTGGAAATCCATCTTCCCTACATCAGATCGGAATCGATGCAAGTCGATTACTGAATGAAACGAGAAAACAAATACTCCACTGTACAGGCTTCAAACAATATGAGATTATATTCACTTCTGGCGCTACCGAAGCAAATAATATAGCCATTAAAGGAGCGGCTCTTGCCAAAATGAACCGAGGCAAACATATCGTCACAACAGAGATTGAGCATCCATCTGTGACTGAATCGTTTGAGCAGCTGAGGACCTTATTTGGCTTTGATATTTCCTATATTCCAGTAGATGAGCAAGGCCACATTGATATGACGCATTTAAAAGAAATACTACGCCCTGATACAGTGCTTGTCAGCATCATGCATGTGAACAATGAAACAGGTGCTATTCAGCCGATTGAAGCTGCCGCTGCTATCATTCGTGAGTATGCAAAAAATGCCCTTTTTCATGTCGATGCTGTCCAGGGGCTTGGAAAAGTCACAATGAATCAACAGACCGATATCGATCTGTTGACGATGTCAGGTCACAAGATTCACGGCTTAAAAGGAACGGGTGCACTCTTTTTAAAGAAAGGGACTGTGCTTGCGCCTCTCATTACAGGAGGGGGGCAGGAGTTTGGTCTGCGCTCAGGTACAGAGAACCCTGCTGGAGCCGTTAGCTTAGCAAAAGCTGTGAAACAATCATTTGAACATCTCGAACAGCATCATCATGAGATGCTAGCGATGAAAACAGAACTGCAAAAGCAACTTGTAGACATAGAAGGTGTCGTCATGAACACACCACTAAAGCAAAGTGCGCCGCACATAGTGAATATTTCAGTACCAGGTATTCAAATCGAAGTCCTTCTCCATATGCTTGAAGAAAAGGGCATCTTCGTTTCCACAACATCTGCCTGTTCTGCCAAGAAAAAAGAACCAAGCCGTGTACTGCTAGCGATGGGGAAATCAGAAGAGGTCGCCAAAAGCAGTTTAAGAATCAGTTTGACGTATGGACAAGGTCCAGAGCTCATACCGCACATCATCACATCTATTGCACGAAGCGTGAAAAAATTAAAAGGAATGAGATAACAACATGAAATATGATCATATTTTAGTCCGTTTTGGTGAAATTTCAACAAAAGGGAAAAATAGAAAGAAATTCATTGATAAACTAAGACAGCACATTCGATTCGTTTTAAAGGATTTTGAAGCATTAAAGTACGCATCAGACAGAGACCGCATCACAATCATGCTGAACGGTGAAGACCCTGAACTCATTTCAGACAGTCTCAAGAGTGTCTTCGGCATTCAGAGCTTTAGTCTTGCTGTCAAATGTGAAACAAACCTAGGTGCCATCAAAGAGGCGGCACTAGCTGCAGTGCAAGAAGTATATGAAAAAGGCAATACCTTCAAAGTCTCAACGAAACGTTCATACAAACAATTTGAGCTTGATTCAAATGAAATGAACCGTGAAATTGGCGGACATGTGCTTAGACATACAGATAACTTAACAGTCAATGTGAAACAGCCGGACGTTCATTTGCGAATTGAAATCAGAGAGAGTGCTACTTACATTACTTTTAAGGATGTAAAGGGAGCAGGTGGACTGCCAGTTGGTTCAAGCGGAAGAGCGATGCTAATGCTCTCAGGCGGTTTTGACAGCCCAGTTGCTGGCTACCAAGCAATGAAACGCGGCATTCAAATTGAAGCGGTCCATTTCTTTAGTCCGCCATATACAAGTGAACGGGCAAAACAAAAGGTCATCGATCTTGCAGGCTGTCTTGCCGCATATGGTGGCGAAGTTAAGCTTCATATTGTGCCTTTTACCGAAATCCAAGAACTCATTCACAAACAAATTCCAGAAAACTATACGATGACCTCAACGAGACGAATGATGTTGAAAATCGCAGATAAAATCCGAGTGAAACGTGATGCACTTGCGATCATTACTGGAGAAAGTCTTGGCCAAGTCGCAAGCCAAACGCTTGAAAGCATGTATGCCATTAATCATGTCACAAATACACCGATCATTCGTCCACTCATTGCAGTGGATAAAAATGACATCATTGAAGAAGCGAGACGAATTGGCACATATGATACAAGTATCCAGCCGTTCGAAGATTGCTGTACGATCTTTACGCCACCGTCTCCAAAAACAAAACCAAAGCTAGAAAAAGTAGAAAGATACGAAAGTTTTGCTGATTTCGAGCCAATGCTTGACGAAGCCGTAGAGAAAATAGAAACCATTGTTGTCACAAATGAAAAGAAAGCAGCCGAAAAATTTGCTGATTTATTCTAAAATCATTTCATAATAATTACCATGAAAACGATCGCATGAAGTCATGTGTTTCTACACATTCTATATTCACAAGGAGGTGAGAACACATGGCTCAACAAAACAGACAAAGCAGTTCTAACCAATTACTAGTACCAGGCGCTGCACAAGCGATCGACCAAATGAAATATGAAATCGCTTCTGAATTTGGTGTAAACCTAGGTGCAGAAACAACATCTCGCGCTAACGGATCAGTTGGTGGAGAAATCACTAAACGTCTAGTATCTTACGCTCAACAACATATGGGTGGCGGATCTTTCTAAGACACACAATTAAAAAGCGATGGCTTATGAGCGGGATTACTCCCGCTCTTTTCTTTTTGTACATATCAATAATTAGAATATTTTTAAAAAGGAAGACGAACTTTAAAAATTATGGCATAATACTAGGAGTAGGTCCTAATCTAAGCATTTTTCAGTTATGAGTGTTAGAATAGGGAAATTGAAACTTGTTGGTTTCATAAGTAAGAGGCTAAAAGGAGCGGTACCATGAAAAGAGAAGACTTAATTGCACCAGCACAATATAACTTAGTCAGTGAGATAGAAGCGTTCAGTCAAGATCGCAAGAAGGTGGCATTGCACTGGCAGGACGGAAACGGCGATGAAGCCCGTTTGACTTACGCTGCATTAGTGGAAGAGGCCAATCAAATCGGCCACGTGTTGTTAGAGGCAGGGTTTAAAAAAGGCGACAAAATCATTGTGATGGTGCCGCGCATGCTTGAGGCATACAGCATTTATTTAGCTATTTTGAAAACAGGGATGGTGGTCATTCCTTGTTCAGAAATGCTCCGTGCGAAAGATCTAAATTACCGAATCGCTCATGCAGAAGCAAAGGGAGCGATCGTCTACTCTTCCTTCATTCAATCATTTGAAGGAACAAATCAGCCGGATGATTTCAAAACATTCTCGATCGGTAAAAATGATCATGGTTGGGTCAATATTTTAGAGGAAAAAGATCTTCATTCAAGCGAATTGCAAACAGCACAAACAGAACGGGCGGATATGGCATTTTTATCCTATACATCAGGGACAACTGGGAACCCAAAAGGCGTTGTACATACACATGGATGGGCTTATGCGCATTTACGCACAGCGGCTAAAGCATGGCTTTCCATCCATGAAGGAGATAAAGTGTGGGCAACAGCAGGACCAGGCTGGCAGAAATGGGTGTGGAGCCCTCTATTATCTGTCTTGGGGAGCGGAGCAGAAGGCTTTGTCTACGGCGGGAAATTTAACCCGAATACGTACTTAGAATTGCTTCAAAAAAATGAAATCAATGTCTTATGCTGTACACCAACAGAATATCGATTTATGGCAAAAGTAGACGACTTGAGTCAATATCAATTGCCAAAATTACATAGTGCCGTGTCTGCGGGAGAGCCGCTTAACCGTGAAGTCATTGATACATTCAAAAAACATTTTGATATAGAAGTGCGAGATGGCTACGGTCAAACAGAGAGCACACTCTTAGTCGGTGTGTTAAAAGGCATGGAAATCAAACCAGGCAGTATGGGGAAACCAACGCCCGGTAATGAAGTGGACATCATTAATGAAGAAGGCGAAGTATGTGCGCCTGGAGAAATTGGTGATATTGCCGTTCATCTTGAAACGCCGGCTTTATTTAAAGAATATTACAAAGATGAAGAGCGTACGAAAGCGCAGCACCGCGGAGATTACTTTATCACTGGCGACCGTGCGAAAAAAGACGAAGACGGATATTTCTGGTTTGAAAGCCGCAGAGATGACATCATTGTCAGCTCAGGCTATACGATTGGACCGTTTGAAGTAGAAGATGCTCTTATCAAACATTCAGCAGTGAAAGAATGTGCTGTCGTAGCGAGTCCAGATGAAATCAGAGGATCAATCGTGAAAGCATACGTCGTATTGCGTGATGCATCTGCAGAGAGTGATGCGCTCATTAAAGAGCTGCAAACACACGTGAAAAACACAACAGCACCGTACAAATATCCAAGAGAAATCGAATTCATTGACGAACTGCCAAAAACCCCGTCAGCGAAAATTCGTCGTGTAGAGCTGAGAGAAAGAGAGCTTAAGCGAAAAGGATAATTACGGAGGAAACAAGAAGCGTTGGATAGAAAACATCCAACGCTTTTTTGTTGTGAAGCATCTTTGAGTGAGTTCCAGTGATATCAAGTTCATTTATAAAAAGGTAAAGATTCAATTACCGGCAGGAAATGATATAAAGTAAGATATATGCTACTTTCATTGTGGTGTTTTTTCGGTCAATCAGATTTTCAGAATGGCTTATAAAGAACAGCGTTAAGGAGCAGTGCTGGCTGTCTTTGATACATGAACGTTTGGTGTACCCGTCTAATTGTGGAATTTATATAAGAATACGAATTAAAACATTGAAGCTGATGATCCCGCTCATTCCGATAGTAGGTTTGATCACTTCACTAAAGTTTTCAAGTCATCTGCATGAGCGATACGCTCATGCTTTTTTTGTCGGATTATTTTTTGAAAATCGTTTGATTTAACAGGCGGAGAGCTTGTACGATATCATCCATCTGCTCTATGTCAGAGGCGGAGAGGCTATTCATTAGCATCGATTCAATCATCTGGAATGCCTCGTTCATACACGCCCGGCCTTTATCAGATAGCATAATGACATGTTTTCGTTTGTCATCTCGGTCTTCTTGTCTATCAATGAATTGTTTTTCGTGAAGTTTCTTTAGTTCTCTGCTGACATTTGGAAGAGACATGTGCTGACATTCCGCGATCTCACTAGGTGTAAGCGGCTCACTCACAGCTAGCTGCTCAAGAATCAAATATTGTAAGGTCGTGAGGTCAGATGGTTTGACCTTGCTCATCATGTCATGTTTTAGCTCAGAAAAAGTAGAAGCAAATGCTAAGAACTCTTTAAAAAAGTATGGGTTTTTCAAGATTTTTCACCTCCTATGTAACATAGCAAATTTATTATCAAAAAACAATTATCATTTGACAACTAAATAAGTAGGGTGTATCCTCTTTATTATCAAATGATAACTAAAGGAGACGAGCCATGAATGTACTCATTATTTATACACATCCTCATCACAATAGTTTAAATGGTGCTTTTTTGAATGAAATCGTCAAAGGCAGTGAAGAAAATCCAAAGGTTCACGAAGTAAGGATCATTGATTTATATCAAGAGAATTTTCATCCTGTTCTTATTTTTAATGAAGAGAAAAAAAGACGTGATATGCATAAGGACCCGGACATGCAAGAATATCAGGAGAAGATGAAATGGGCGGACAAAATCGTGTTCGTTTATCCTATATGGTGGGGAAGGCCGCCAGCCATGCTGCTAGGTTTTATCGATCGCCTGTTTGCGGCGAATTTCGCCTACCGTCAAACAGGCGGGCTGCTTCCAGAAGGCTTATTAAAAGGAAAAAGCGCTGTTTGTGTATCGACGATGCAAGGACTGGCCAACTACCCTTTATTCTTTTTACAAAATGCCCACAAGATGTTAATGAAACGAGCTCTTTTACAATATGTCGGAATCAAACCTGTGAAGTTCTTTGAATTTGGCATGATGGAAAGCCCAAAAGGGAAGCATGACGTTAAATTAAAACGGATATACACCTATTTTCGGACAATCAGCTCGTAAAACATTTGCCCCTGAGTCACTTTACTTCTAATTTGATCCTTTTCTGTTTTAAAATGACAGAGAGGGTGAGGTGACTCATCCTCGTCATTTGAAAAGGGGGATATGGATGAAGAAAACATTGTTCAAAGATGCGGCTCTCATTACACTTGATCCATCTTTAGGCTTTCTGGAAAAGGGAGATCTGTTAATTGAAGGGGCACATATTTTAGACGTCGCACCATCAATTGAAGCAAGTGGTGCTGATATTGTCGATGCATCTGACATGGTCATCATGCCAGGCCTTGTGGATACCCATCGTCATGTATGGCAGTCTGTCATACGAGGCATAGGTACAGACTGGTCTTTGCAGACGTATTTGAGCAAAATATATTATGGCAACTATGGGCAAATGAGGCGTCCATCAGATGATCGAATCGCCAATTATTTAGGAGCATTAGAAGCTTTAGATGCAGGGGTAACCACGTTTTTAGACTGGACAATGATCAATTCAATGGATCATACAGAAGAGCTCATTGGAGGATTAAAAGATGCAGGCATTCGGGCTGTTTTTGCGTTTGGTACATCTGGAGATGCTGAATATTGGGACAGGGAGAGTACACTTACCAATATGGACGATGCAGCCCGTGTGAAGAAAGCGCATTTTCAATCATCTGATCAGCTCTTAACGATGGGACTTGCCATTCGTGGACCGGAATTTTCCTCATGGGAGACTTCGGTATTGGAAATTGAAACAGCCAGGTCTTTAGATGCGCTTTGTAGTATGCACATTGGTTTTGGAAATTGGGGAGCGGCTGATCGTTCAATTGAACGGCTTCACCGAGCAGGGTTACTTGGACCAGATCTCAACATGGTTCATATGAATGCGATTGATGCGGATCAAATGAACATGATGGCAAGTAGCGGAAGTTCGATATCCATTACACCTGAGATTGAAATGATGATGGGGCACGGGTATCCAGTGACAGGACTTGCGATTGAGCATGGCGTTCTTCCGACACTTGGTGTAGATGTTGTGACAGCAACAGGAGGAGATTTGTTTGCCCAAATGAAGTTTGGTCTTCAGGCAGAACGTGCAATACAAAATCAATCCTTATTGATGGAAGGCATTATGCCGGGACCAAAACTTGGGCTGTCTGCTTATCAAATGCTTGAAGCGGCAACCATGAACGGGGCTCGTGCATTAAAACTAGATCACAAAATTGGCTCGCTGACACCTGGAAAAGAAGCTGACTTCATTTTGATTGATCGGACAAGCATGAATCTCCTCCCGATGACAGATCCTGCTGGTGCGGTTGTTCAAACGGCACATCCTTCAAATGTAGATTCAGTCTATGTTGCTGGAAAAGCATTGAAGCGTAAAGGAAAGCTTATAGGTGTGGACCTAGATGAAGTTAAACAAAAAGCATACGCGGCAAGAGATCATATTTTATCGCACAAGTTTGAACAAACATCCACGTAAATCAAGTACCAAAAATCCCCATAGGCATAAACCTATGGGGAATGATCATAATGATTCTTTGATTACTTTTTTATAGTATTGGACAGACAGGAATCCGAAGACGGAATATAAAACGGTATAAATGGACATGACGATCAGCATCGGTGTCCACAGCTCACCACCGAATAAAAACCAGCCTGATTGAACGGCAAAGTAGCTGTGCATCAATCCAACAAGCAGTGGAATGCCGAAGTTAAACAATTGTTTGAGCCGAATGCCTTTTAACAAATCTTTTTCAGTAAAACCAAGTTTACGTAAAATGGTATACGCGCTTTGTTCCTCTTCACTTTCATTCATCTGTTTGAAGTATAAAATACAGCCAGATGTGACAAGGAAGCTAAGCCCCAAAAAACCTACCACAAACATCATAAGACCGATTGTACGTTTTTGGTCCTGACTTGTTGCTAAACGAGACATGCTTTCATCACTCAAGTTTAATGAAGTGAAGACATCATTGGCTTGTTTGACCTTTTTCTCATCATTTACATTGATGGCAATGTATTGATTATTCCGAAACTGTAGCTTAGGGTTTTTCTGCTTGTCTAGTTGCTCAAAGACATCTTGACTGACAACTGCAACAGGCAATCCGCCAAAGGTGAAGCGATAGGAGATTAAATGATCTCTCTTCATATCAATGACTTTTAAATCGAGCGGTTTCTTCAGCAGGAGCTTGACATCACCAGAGCTTTTAATTGGCATGAATTTTCTCAATAAATCATTGTAGCCGCTTAAAATGACCTCGTTTTTCCCCACTTGAAAATGATCTACGCTATTCTCACTAATGACAGGAAGTGTCAGCATGTCTGGGTTTACATTCATTTTGCTCAGGTCTGCATCAATGATCTTTTCCCCATCAAATTCAGCTTGAATGACTTTGAATTGTTTCTTTTCAAAAGCGATCTGTTGGTCAGAGAGTGCACGGGTAAAGGTGGTTGATTCCTTTTCAGAACCCATGACAAAATGAGCCGGAATGTTTTGTTCAGCGGTTTTTTCTGCTGAATAATAGGCAATGTAGCTAAGTGATAACAACCCAATCGCAAGTGCAGATACCGTTGTAATAATTGTTAGCAGCAGTGCGTTAGATTTGAGACGAAACATAATGGATGACAGAGATAATACTTCATGAATGGCAAGGTAGCCGTTCTTTCTTTTACGAACGAGATTGGCAATAAAAGAAACAGACCCTTTATAAAAAAAGAACGTACCAATGATGACAGAACCGAGAATAAAGATCATCGCCAGAAATAACGAAAGCATAGTCGTATAGGTACCGCTAAAAAGCTGAGAAGAAATGTAATAGCCTGAACCAATCAAGACGATGCCCAAAATGCCTATAATGATTTCAATGACAGAAATCTTTTTGACGCGCGTCTCTGTTGAAGAAGTCGTTCGAAATAAAGATAAGATCGTTTGTTTTTTAATAAAACGCCTATTTCTCAGCATAATCAATCCGTATATCAAAAGAAAGACAATGACCGTTTGCAAAAGTGCCATACCTGAGAAGTGTAAGTGTGCTATGGCGTTCACGCCTGTTACTTTAAATAGCACCATCAGCATGAGCCTTGAGCCAATGAATCCGCAGGTAATGCCAACAACCATTGCGATCATATAGAGAATAAAGTTTTCGGCATTGAGCAGCTTAGCAATTCTTTGTTTTGTCATCCCAATGAGCTGCAGGAGGCCGATTTCTTTTCCTCTGCGTTTAATGAAAATGCTATTCGCATATAAAAGGAAGATACTGACGATGACAATCAGCAAGATAGAAGCGGCTCTAATCGAGGCACCGCCTTTTATAGACCCTTTTACTTCATCCAGTGTTGGTGAATACTGCAAGGTGACAAAAGAAAAGTAGAGAGCGACACTAAATACAAGGGCAAACACGTATAAATAGTAATTTTTTAAATTTTTCTTGAGATTTCGGATGACTAGTTGATTAATGTTCATGCTTCACACCGCCCAGGACACCTTGCGTTTTCATGATATCCTCGAAAAACATCTTTCTCTCCAATGAGCCTTTATTTAACTGGGTGTAGATTTGTCCGTCTTTGATAAAAATGACCCGCCTTGAATAACTAGCTGCCACAGGATCATGTGTGACCATCACAATGGTTGCTTTCCGTTTCCGATTAAAATCTTGCAGTTTGTTGAGTAAATCAGAAGCAGATTTTGAATCAAGTGCCCCCGTTGGTTCATCGGCGAAAATGAGACTAGGCTCATGAATAAAAGCACGAACGGCCGATGTTCGCTGCTTTTGTCCGCCAGATAGTTCATTTGGATATTTATCTCTTAATTCATAAATGCCCATATCCTCAGCGAGTTGTTGAAATCGTTCAAATGCTTCTTTTTTAGGTGTTTTGGAGATCGATAGGGGTAATAGGATATTTTCTTTGACTGTCAGTGTATCAAGTAAGTTATAGTCCTGAAACACAAAACCAAGCTGTTTTTTCCTGAATTCAGCAAGCTGATGATCTTTCATTTTTGTCATCTCAACGTCTGCGATTTTGATAGATCCACTCGACACATGGTCGATGGACGACAATACATTCAGCAGTGTGGTTTTCCCAGAGCCAGATGACCCCATGATGCTGACAAACTCTCCAGACTCTATGGTAAGATCGATTCCTTTTAACACCTCTTGTTTATTAAATTTATTACCGTAGCTTTTATATAATTTACGCGCTTCTAAAATATGCATATGACGAACCCCTTTTTCTTTTATGATAAGTCTAGTATAAAAAGAAGCTAGATCAACGTCCTTCGATTTGGCGAACAAAACAGACGAGCATGTGACATTATTGTCACATGCTCGCAAGATGAACAAAGTCGTTTTTCTTCGGAAAGACAAAGATGAAAGTTGTCCCTAGATCCAATGTAGAGTTGACCTTGATCGTGATTTGAAGAGCATCTGCTCCTTTTTTGGTTAAATAAAGCCCCATGCCAGTAGAGGCGGTGTCATTGTGATGTCTTGTAGACGTAAAGCCTTTATCAAAGATCCGGGGCATGTCTCTAGGACTTATCCCTCTCCCTTGATCTGTGATCGTCAGAACAATTCTCTCTTCCATTCGGCTACTTTTGATGACAATGTCAGACGAACGGCTATACTTCACAGCATTTGTGAGGACTTGTCTGATCATAAAGGAAAGCCATTTTGTATCACTTAATACGTCCCGTTCTTCTAACGCAAGATCAAAGCCAATTCCTTTTTGCATGCACCATGATTGAAGCGCCTTGATTTCTTTTGTGAGGATACTTTGCAGATCTAGTTTTTCAATATATAGATCATTTTCGATATGACGTATTCGGCTTTGGTGAAGCTGAGCATCTAGCAGTAAATGAATTCTAAGCCACTCGTAAGTGAGATTGGATTGAAGCGGTTGTTCTGTTATGCGATCAATCATTAAATGCATAGCGGTCAGTGGTGTTTTGACCTCGTGTATCCACGCGAGCAGTTCATCCTTTTCTTCTTCAAGTGCGACCTGCTGATCAGCCGCAAGTTGACGATAGCGAGCGATTTGCTCCGATGTTGCATGATGTACGAGCTGTTCAAATGGGGAAGAGGGGGCGATACGCATTTGATGGTCTATGTTTTCGTCCCATTCGCTGAGCCTCTGATAATAGGCTGTCTCCTTTCGGTAGCGGAAGAACAGAAAGACGACCATGCATAAAATAGACAACAACACGATATAAAAAAGTGAAGCAAATGGGATGGTTGTATCCAAAAATGCAACAAACAAAATGAGAACCTGCAAACTAAGGAAAAACAGAATCCAGCTTCTTCGTTCTTTTAAAAAAGCTTTCAGCATCATAGACCATCCTTGTCCTTTGCAAGATATCCTTGCCCCACTTTTGTTTCAATAAAGATGCCAAGACCAATCTCGTCCAGTTTTTTTCTGAGGCGATTGACGTTTACGGTCAGCGTATTATCACTTACAAACCGTTCATCTTCCCAAAGTGCTTGGATGAGGGATTCCCGGCTGACGATATGATTTTTATGCTGAACCAATTGTTTGAGAATAAAAAGCTCATTTTTCGTTAATTCGACCTCGCCTTGTTCATTTGTCACTGTGTTTTTTTCAAAATCAATCGTCGCACCGCACCATAATTTTAGGTTGGCGGGTTCTGTATTATAGTCATGTGCGCGACGAAGAATGGCACTGACTTTGGCAATGAGCACATCAAAGTGAAAAGGCTTTTGAACGAAATCATCAGCCCCAAGCTGCATAGACATGACCATATCGGCAGGATGATCTCTTGATGAAAGGAAAATGATCGGAACATTTGAATGATGCCGAATCAACCGGCACCAATGAAAGCCATCGTATTTTGGCAATTGAATATCAATAATCACTAGATCAGGCTGGATGGACGTGAATTCCTGCATGACGTGCTGGAAATCGGTAATCCCATACACATCATAGGACCAGTTGACCAAACGTTCTTCGATTTCATGAAAAAGGGTTGTATCGTCTTCAATGAGTAAAATTTTAAACAAAACCAGCACCACACTTTATCAATTCACTTGTAAGTATTGTAGCGAAAAAAGCGTGTGTCCGCTAGCAGTAGATAAAAAAAGCAAGGGAAGAGGTCCCTTGCTTCAACTTATTTACCTAAGAAGTTCTTTTTGAAGAATGATAATTGATATTCCAGTGTAAGTGGGTCATTAAAGTAAAATTCCTCCGCGTTGACTTCGTACACACGCTTGTTTTTCACAGCAGGGATGGATTTGTAAATTTCACTGTTCTGAAATGAATTGTCCATTTCGCTGTTTTTACTAATAATCATATAGTCTCCAGCAAATTCAGGAATGACTTCTTGTGATACCGCGTAATAGCCAGGTTTTAGCGCTTTTTCTTTTACTTTTTCAGGCATTTTTAATTTCATTTCTTGGTAGAGAATCTCTGTTCCACGGCCCCAAGCATCTCCAAATACGTAGAGATCTTTTGTGCCACTTTCAAACACAGAGACGGTTGCATCTTCTCCAATGTTTGCTTTGATTTCTTTACCAGCATCAGCTGCTCGTTTTTTGAAATCTTTCACCCATGCTTTTGCTTCTTTTTCTTTGTTCAATACTTTTCCAATTTCAATATGCTGTTGCAGGTAATCGACTTTGTTGTATGTAAACAACACAGTCGGTGCGATTTTTTTTAGTTTTTCTACATTTTTTGTATTGCTTAGGCCGATGATGACATCAGGATTAAGCTTCATGATTTTCTCAACATTTTCATCAGTGACTTGTTCTACATTTTTTAATTCTTTTTTGAAGCGAGGATTCTTTTTTGACCAAGAGTCAACGCCAACAAGGTTCACATCAAGTGACATGACATTGCCTGTATAAGAACCAAGAACAACCACACGTTTTGGGTTAGCTGGCAGTTTCACAGGTCCATTTTCTGATTGATATGTAATCGTGTCAGATGATGTCGATTGATTTCCTTTATTTGAGGAAGAGTTGCTGCTATTGCCACATGCGCTCAACGCAAGCACAAAGATGAGCATCAGAGGGAACAATAATTTCTTCATGAATGTAGACTCCTTTGAAATCGGCACATAGCCGGATATTTGGTTGAATTAGTGATAATGATAATTATTATCACTTGAATATCATATCATAAAGTAGCGGTCTGTTGTCAATTACATTTTGTCAGTAGGTGATAACATATTTGTCGCATAAAAAAACAAAAGATCGAGGTACATGACCTGATCTTTTGCTTCTATTTAAACCAGCCTTTTTCTTTTGATCGTGTGATGGCTTCGATTCGATTTTTCACTTCTAGTTTGTCTAAAATAATGGATATGTAGTTACGGACAGTACCGCTTTTGATGCTGAGTTCTTTTGCGATTTCCTTTGTGTTTTTGCCGTCTGCAACGAGCTCAAGGACGGATCTCTCTCGTTCGGTTAAAGGGTTTTCGTCGCTGTATAAGTCCTCCATCAGTTCAGGTGCATATACCTTCTTGCCCTTCATCACGCTGCGAATGGCACTTGCCAGTTCTTCACTAGGGCTATCTTTGAGCATATATCCATTCACACCGGCTTTTAGCGCCCTTTGAAAATAACCGGAACGGGCAAAGGTCGTTAAAATGATGATTTTGACATCCGTTTCTTTGAGTTCCTCTGCAGCATCGAGGCCCGTTTTCCCTGGCATTTCAATATCCATTAAGCAAATATCTACTGGGTGCTTTTTGGCAAAGTCGATAGCATCTTGACCGTTTGTGCCTTTACCAACAACCGCCATATCCTCTTCTAAATCGAGAAGTGAACCGAGTGCACCGAGCAGCATTTGCTGGTCTTCTGCAATGAAGATGTTGATCATTTCATAACCTCCTATTCTCTTGCGTTTGAATCATTTGGAATACTCATAATCAGTTTGGTCCCGCCATCTGTATCAATGTGCAGGCGTCCATTTGCAAACTCTAATCTTTCTCTAATTCCTAAAAGACCATGTCCTTTTGCCTGAAAGGGTGGATGATCTCCTTTAAACGTGCCATCATCTTCAACGGTGATGACTGCTTCTTTTGACTTTTGATGAATGGTGATCTTACAGACAGTGGCATCACTGTGCTTGACGACATTCGTGACAGCTTCTTTCATACACATGCTCACAATGTTTTCATTGAGAAGAGAGATGTGTTTTGGTGCTTCCTTTTCATCATAGATCAGTTCAATACCGGCTGCTTCAAGGATTTGACGAATGTTGGATATTTCGTCCTTAATGCGTAATCCTTTCATGGAGGAAACGATTTTCCTCACCTCATTGAGAGAGGTTCTGGCGGTTTGCTGAACACTTTTTAATTCGGCACGAGCTTGTTCTGGATCTTTATAAATGAGTTTTCGAGCAAGGTCACTCTTTAACCCGATGAGTGAAAGCTTTTGTCCAAGGGTGTCATGGAGATCACGCGCAATACGTTGCCTTTCTTCATGCTTCACAAGGTCGGCGATCCGCTCATTGGCAAATTCTAATTTCTCTTCAAGCCGTTCCCGTTCCTTCCTGCTACGAATGCTAAGAGGGAGGAGGACGGCGCTAATGAGTGTGATGACCACAAAGGGAATTTGAGTCAGAAACCAGCCCTTTTTCAGAATGAGACTGAAATTCACCGCAACGGCAGCGCTACCCAGATGAGTATAGTACATAATATAAAAGGGAACTTTTCTTTTAATATGTCCATTGAAATAAGCAATGCAAAAAGCGAAATAAATGTAGCTATACAGCATGACATAGCCGGTAGAGATCGCAATCAATAGAAGACCGAATACATACAAAGACCACCCTTTTGACACAAAGGCAAACCGGTAAATGGAAAAAAAGACAACATTCAAAATAATACCGATCACTATATTTAAAGTTGAAGGGGTCTTGAAAATAAAGTAAAAGGGCAGGATGAAAAAAATGGCCCATATATACGGGGAAATTCCGTGCAATTTTTGAATTTTAAAATGTTTTTTCACCGGCAGTCACCTTTTCCCATTTCATTCTTCTTACTACTGTATCAAATTGAGCACATGACCGCATCCTGAAAATACAACAAGCTCCTTCTATTGTCAGAAAGAGCTTGCGTTTGTTTATGCATTCTTCTTGAGAATGTCTCCTTTGATGACAGGTGGTCTACTCGCTACTCGAGCTTCTTTAAACGTGACAAATGCTTTTAACTCTTCATCCCAAAGTCTAAATTTCATTGATTCAATACTTGTTTTCAATGTAATTGTTGGTACATTTTGCAGTGGCTCACTCTGGTCATGTGCATGTTCTAAATGATAATTCGGCACCCTTGGGCTTAAATGATGCACATGATGATACCCGATATTGCCTGTTAACCATTGAAGAAGTTTTGGTAATTTGTAAAAAGAGCTGCCTTCTACAGCTGCCTGCACATAATTCCAATGCTCATCTGCTTCAAAATAAGAATCTTCAAAGGTATGCTGTACATAAAACAACCATACTCCGATGGATCCAGAAATGAGGAAGATCGGACCTTGAACAAGAAGGAAGCCTTGCCAGCCAAACAGAAGACATGTTGCGACTGCTAAAAGAATAATGGACATGTTTGTGAAATAGGTATTCCAGCGCTCTTTTTTACGCGCACTTTTCACGTTAAAGCGGTTTTGAATCAGGAATACAAAGATCGGTCCTAAAATAAACATCACAAATGGATTACGGTAGAATCTATAACGAATTTTCGTCCATACGGATGCTTCTTGATATTCTTTGACTGTCAAAAGCCAAATGTCACCCGTTCCTCGTTTATCTAAATTACTGCTTGTGGCATGGTGAATGGAATGACTTCTTTGCCATTGAAGATAAGGGAAAAGCGTAAATACTCCTGTTAAAAAACCGAACAGGTGATTCAGCGGCTTCTGTTTAAAAAAGGATTGGTGGCAGCAGTCGTGGAAAATGATAAACACACGAACTAAAAAACCAGCTGCAATCACTGCAATAAAGAGGGTTAAAAGGTAGGAGATGTTCAGACTATAATAGGCTAGAAACCAAAGTGCAAAAAATGGGACAAATGTATTGAACAGCTGCATCATACTTTTTTTCGAATCAGCACCAGAAAATTGACTAACTTGTTTTCTTAAAGTGGCTTGCTGCTGAGTGTTTGTTTGAGTCGTCATGAAAGCTCAAGTCCTTTCCGTTTCTTTCTACTTCAAAGTATAGAAGGAAAAAGACGATGCTCATAGTAGCACCCATCATGTATCGAACATGACATTTGTCATGTTGGTCATTGGAAAGGCTGATATATCAATGTTTGTGAGCTCATATGAACATAATAAAAAAAGCGAAGACATTGTGGTCTTCGCTTTAAGCACGTGCTTCATGGACTTTCAGTTGCTTTCCTTTAATGGTCGTATGGCGCATTGCTTTCAGTACGAGTGGACCTTTACCATTTAAAATATCCACGTACGTTTTCATTTCTTGTATGGAGATAATGCCGATGTCCTCAAAAGTCACACCTTCAATTTTCGCAATGGTACCGACGAAATCAACGGCGCGTAGCTTCTTTTTCTTACCACCATTAAAATAGAGCTTCATAATATCCTGCTCTACTCCAGTCTGTTTATTGTTCGTCTGGAGAGGTGTGTCGATCTTTTCTTCGAAGCTTGTGACATGCTGCTCCGCCTCTTCCTTTGTAGGGTAAGGCTGCGTTTGAAAATCAATGCCCGCCTCTTTTTGTAATTCATGAATGAGCGGCTGAGCATGTTTTGTCATAAATGCAATCGTTTTTCCGCTTTTACCAGCTCTGCCTGTTCTTCCAGTTCGATGGATGTAGCGTTCTTTTTCATATGGCAGGTCGTAATGAATGACGTGTGTCATATCGCTCACATCAATTCCTCTAGCAGCGATGTCTGTTGCCACAAGATAACGGAATTCACCATTTTTGAATTCATCCATGACAGCAAAACGATCTTCCTGTCTCATGCCACCATGAATTTTGTCACACGGAACATCCCAATCGTCTAGCTTCATTGTTAATTCATTCACTCGCTCTTGCGTATTGCAGAAAATAATACAGCGATCTGGATTTTCAATGACGATGATTCGTTGGAGAAGTGAAAACTTTGCGTCTTCCTCTGTTTCAATGAGCGCATGGGTGATCTGCTGTACAGGTGTTTTCGCAGGCGCCACCTCAATCATTTTGGGGGACTGTAAAAATTGCTCGCTCAGTTCCTTCATTTCGTCAGACATCGTTGCTGAAAATAACATCGACATGCGTTGTGGCGGGAGGTGCTGAATAATGGCTGATACTTGATCAACAAATCCCATGTTCAGCATTTCATCTGCTTCATCTAAAACGAAAAATTTGAGTCCATCTAAAGATAGAGTGCCCTTTTCAAGGTGATCCAAAATTCGTCCGGGCGTCCCGCAAACAATATGATTTTTTTGTGCAAGCTCTAATTTCTGTGCTTTAAAAGGGGCCTTCCCATAGACAGCAGCTGCTTTGATTCGTTTAAATCGTCCAAGGCTGGTGAGATCCTGTTTGACCTGCATGGCGAGCTCGCGTGTTGGGACGAGAATGAGGGCTTGAGGTTTATTTTCATACCAGTCCACCATTTCGCAGATTGGCAGTCCATAAGCTACGGTCTTTCCGCTACCTGTCTGAGATTGGACGATGAGATCTTGCTTTGAAAATGCGACCGATAATGTTTCGTGCTGTACAGGTGTAGGTGTATGGAAGTGAAGCGCTTCTAACGCTTGTTTTAATTCATGGCTTAACGGATATTGATCAAAATGTTGTAATGGCATTGAGTTCTCCTTTTCGTAAGCTAAGGCTTACGTTCATACTTGTGACATCATACCATATCTACGACTGTCGCGAAAAAAGAATCAAAAAAAAGCCCCGTATAGGAGCTTTTTTAAAGGAATCTGCGTTTGACTTTCTCCCAATAGGAGTTGTCCTTTAATTTGACTGTCTTAATGACTTTGCCAGACAGTCCGATGTCAATTTGTTTCACATGTTTCGTGCCTAATGCTTCATTATCAAGACCAATGATTGGGTGATCATTCCCGTCTTGGACGATATTTAGCGTTAGCTTACGTTCATCGCTTAATATAAATGGTGCGCCAAGTGTCCGGTACGAGTTGTTATTGAGCGACGCAAGCTCAGTCACTTGCATACAAGGGATCATCGGGTCAACTACAGCTCCGCCCACTGATTTATTGTAAGCAGTTGAGCCGGTTGGAGTGGAGATGATCATGCCGTCGCCTCGAAAGGTTTCGAAGTGAAGATCATCTATAAATACGTCGATGACAAATGTTTTAATGATGCTAGAGCGGATCGATAGTTCATTTAAACAATGAAACTGATTTGTATGATCAACGCTCACATCAATAATTGGATATTTTCTTACTTCAATTTTTTCGGTGTTCATGGCATCAATCATCTTATCAAAATGCTCTAATGAAAAATCGCAGTATAAGTGCGAATTCTCTGTTTTTGATACCCCTACGTACAAGCAATCATCACGGAAATTCGTTTTCCGAACGGCTTGAAGAAATGTGCCATCCCCACCAATTGAAGCAATAATATGGGCATCTTCTGCACGCTTTACGACTTGAAAGCCTTGCTCGGTCGCAAGCTTTTCCAGAGAAGAAATGTGCTCATCCAATTCATGATCTTTTTTGTAAAAGAAAAATACGTTGCGACGATTGTCTGTCATTGACGTTCTCCCCTTTGTTGTCAAAAATAGATTTCCATTCATAAAGGGCTTACATGTAAACCCTTTCTCACATTTTACACTTTTTTCATATGAAAGTAAAAACATTCGAAACCCGTTAAAAGGAAAGAGGGCATCGGCTCTTCAGAAATGAGTCAATATATGTGATTCAAACATGGCATCTATTGAGCCATATTCAGTAGATGTTTTCTTACAGAAGAAAGGATTAGGTGTTTCGTTGCGGTGAACATCTATGCTAATAGATGTGAGAAGAAGGATAAAAAAGCCATTTTCCCATATAAGGCATTTGCCTTTAAACGATGGAAAGTTGATCGTCATTTAAGATAGGTGCTATCATATGTTGAAATGAAATGTAAAAAACGACAAATGCTGTGAAACATTTCATGTAATGATTCGTATGAATTTGTAGTGAGTGAAAAAGGAGGAGAAAGAAAATGAATTCGAAAAGATGGGTAGCTTTAATCATTGCACTTGGCGTTTTTGGATTTTCGATTGTGATTAGTGTCACGATGAGTTTGTTCCAAAGCTTTAATGACAAGAATATGAGCTATCAATTCGGGGATGAAATTGAAGAAAAGGTATTAGAGGATGGCAGTGGTGCAAATAAAATTGCTGTTCTAGAGATTAATGGAACGATTCAAGATAACGGTGGTGCTTCCAGTTTATTGGGGGGAGAAGCCTATGATCACCGTACATTCTTACAAGAATTAGACAAAGCAAAAGAGGATGTATCGGTAAAAGGTGTACTGCTTCGTGTGAACTCTCCTGGCGGTGGCGTATATGAAAGTGCCGAAATACATAAGAAATTAGAAGAAGTGAAAAAAGCGAAGAAGCCAATCTACGTATCAATGGGATCAATGGCAGCTTCGGGTGGCTATTATGTGTCAACGCCAGCTAAGAAAATTTTTGCTTCACCTGAAACGCTAACAGGTTCACTTGGCGTGATCATGCAGAGTCTGAATTATTCAAAACTTGCGGATAACTTAGGTATTAAATATGAAACCATTAAGAGTGGCAAATTTAAAGATATTATGTCTCCTAGCCGTGATATGACAAAGGATGAGCGTGCGATCATGCAAAATATGGTCGACAACTCATATGAAGGATTTGTCAAAGTCATCTCTGAAGGCCGTGACATGTCTAAACAGAACGTCAAGAAAATTGCTGATGGTCGTATCTATGACGGAACACAGGCGAAAGCCAATGGATTAGTTGATGAACTTGGTTATTATGACGATGCACTAAGTGCGATGAAGAAAAATGAAAAAGGATTAAAAGGAGCGAAAGTGGTTAGCTACTCTCAAAGCTTTGGCTGGAACTCTCTTTTATCCATGAGTGCAAGCAAGCTCTTTAAAAGTGAAATTGATTTTCTGAATTTAAAAGAAACACTGGCTGGCTCAAACGGGTCTAAACCGATGTATCTCTATTCAAAATAAAGGAGGGATCATAGATGGATTCTACATTCGATGAAGTAAGCGGAAGTCGCGGCGATCAAGAATTAAAGCCCGATCTCGTCAAGCGAGCTTCAATTGAAGCACACGCATATGCGGGTTTTTGGATTCGGTTTTGGGCATTTATCCTAGATTGGCTCGTCGTCTGGAGTGTTAACCATTTAACCGTTTCCCCGCTCTTTAGTCTATTTGGATGGTCTAAAGGGGGAGGCTGGTTTTCACCATATTCGGTGACAACTACTATTGTTTTCCTTCTTTATTTCGCTATATTGACCAAGATATTCCATCAAACACTTGGCAAGATGGTATTTGGAATCAAAGTGGTCTCCCTTCAGCCTGAGAAGGAGCTGACGTGGGATGTGATTTTCTTTCGGGAAATCGTTGGTCGATATATTAATACGCTCTCTGTTTTATATGCTGTTGTTGGATTCTCACCTAAAAAGCAAGGAATTCACGATTACTTTGCTGACACAGTGGTCGTCCATGAACAGCTATATGAAAAAAAAGATGGAGAAATGTAATCAAAAGAGTTTGACCGATCCCGGTCAAACTCTTTTTTGATGATTGGGTATAAAATCCAGAATGAGAGCCATAATCGTAGGAGAAGCATCAATTGTTATAGAGGAAGTGAGCATAGTGCTTTACGTTTGGATTGCAGCTATATGTCTTCTGATGATCTTATTGATTTTGATGAAAGTGACCATATCATTTGTTTATTCACATGAAAATGATAACGATTACATGTCGCTGAAGGTCATCACCTTATATGGATTGATCAGGATCAAAAAAGAGATTCCGATGGTGAGGGTGAATACGGAAGATCAAACGATTGATATCCGTGAAAAGAAAATGGCGAGTACCAACACGCCTAGTCACGAAAATGAATCCAAGCATAAAAAAGTGGGAAAACGGGATATGAAGCGTATCCTTCATCAAATAGAGCGTATCACCAAAGAGATTGTGAATTTAAACCGGATCATGCGTCAATTTTTTATTCATCTAAAAATTGTATCATTCCAATGGTCCACATGGATTGGCGTACACGACGCTGCTTTAACGGGTGTCGCAGCAGGCGGCGTATGGTCAGTCAAAGGGGCAATCCTTGCCTTTTTGCAGGAGCATCTCACATTTAAGCATAAGCCTGAGTATGAAGTCATTCCCGCCTTTCAGCACAACGTGTCCCAGACACACTTTACATGTATAGCTTATTTTCGTATTGGACATGCTATGGTTGCAGCCATTCGATTACTTGTCCATTGGTTAAAAGGAAGAAAGGCAAGAAAACATGCCTCTCTTCAAGCAACGAAGAATGAATCATCTGTTTAAGGAGGAACCCGAACATGGCAGATCATCCAATCCAAGGTCTAATGAAGACCGCAATGGAAAACTTGAAAGAAATGATAGATGTTAACACGATCATCGGCGATCCAGTCGAAACGCCTGATGGCAGTGTGATTCTCACAGTGTCCAAGGTCGGTTTTGGATTTGCAGCAGGCGGAAGCGAATTTAACGGAAACCAACAGAAAGAAAAACGTTCGGATGAACAAGAAAGAAAAGAACCGAGACTTCCTTTTGGTGGTGGTAGCGGTGGAGGGGTATCGATTACTCCAATTGCTTTTTTAATTGTAGGTACAAACGGCGTTCGAATGCTTCATTTGGATGAACATACACATCTGCTTGATAAAATTTTGGATTCTGCTCCTCAAGCAATTGAACGTCTTCAGCACATGTTTAAGAAAGATGAATCGGAGCAACGTCACAAAGAACGAAAACTAGATGATATAGACCTTTAAAAAAGTTAACTGCGCATGCAGTTAACTTTTTTTCAAAATGGACGATTAGGCTTTGCAGTTTTTTGCTTTCTCAACTATGATAGAACCATACATTTGATAAGGGAGGAATTGTTTTGGCATCGATCACATTTAAAGGGAGCCCTGTAACGCTTGTAGGGAATGAAGTAAAAGTAGGCAAACAGGCACCTGATTTTACGGTATTAACGAACTCACTCGGAGAAGTTTCACTTTCTGATTTAGCAGGAAAAGTGACGATCATCTCAGTGATTCCTTCTATTGATACAGGTGTGTGTGACGCACAAACAAGACGTTTCAATGAAGAGGCATCAGGTTTAGGTCCAGTCAATATTTATACAATTAGTGCAGACCTTCCATTTGCACAAGCACGTTGGTGCGGCGCAAATGGAATTGAAAATGTGGAAACATTGTCTGATCACAGAGACATGTCTTTTGGAGAAGCGTTTGGTGTATATATGAAAGAATTGCGTTTATTGGCGCGCGCTGTTTTCGTATTAGATCCTCACGGAAAAGTGGTTTACACTGAATACGTTAGTGAAGCAACGAACCATCCAAATTATGAAAAAGCCATTGAAGCTGCAAAATCACTGTTATAAAGCAGCATCGACAAGAGCTCCGGCTTCAAACTGGGGCTCTTTTCAATGAACACATATAGTTTTAAACAAAGCGAGGAGAGAATAGATTGCAGAAAGATCAAGTAAGTACGATTTTCGAGCTGCTCGATACAGCCTCAATTCGATTAAAAAAGGAACAGAGCATTTCCTACATCGAAGCATTGGCAGAAGCAGGAGAGGCCTTCTTTCAAGAAAATGATCGGAACGGTTTATTGAAAGACTTAGTAGAAAAGGGAGACTTTCCATCCTATGATCATGAACAAATTCGTAAAGCGTTTCAGCTCGCCATATTAAAAGGCCAAAAGGACATTTCACATCCAAATCGTCAGATGACGCCAGATACGATTGGCCTGTTTGTCAGCTATTTGGTCAATAGATTTCTAGAAGGACAAAAAGAGTTAGTTGTCTTTGATCCAGCTGCTGGAACAGGGAATCTTTTGCTTGCTGTCTTAAATAATCTCACCGCAGACACGAAAAGAGGATTTGCCTCAGAAATTGATGATGTACTCATTAAAATTGCTTGGGCACAGGCGAATTTGGAGGAGAAAGAAATAGAGCTTTTCCATCAAGACAGCCTTGAGCCACTTCTCATGTCCCCGGCAGATGTCACGGTGTGCAGTCTTCCAGTTGGCTATTACCCAAATGATGAACGAGCAGCTGACTATGAATTAAAGGCAAAAGAAGGACATTCTTACGCACATCATTTATTCATTGAACAAAGTCTTCGCTACACGAAAGAGGGCGGTTTCTTATTCTTTGTCATTCCAAATGACTTATTTGAAGGAAAAGAAAGTGTGCCATTAAAAGATTTCATCAAAGATCACGCTTATATGAATGCATTAATACAGCTGCCAGTCTCGATGTTTAGAGACAAAAAGCATGCCAAAAGTTTATTTGTGATGCAGAAGAAAAAAGAAGGGCTCCATGCACCAAAACGGATGCTATTTGCCAATCTGCCATCTTTCTCACAAAAAGAGGCGATGGTAAGTGTCATGAGAAAGTTAGACGAGTGGTTTATAGAAGAAAAAGAATCGAAGGAATAGCCAGATTGTTTTCTGGCTATTTTACTTTTCAGAATATAACGACTTATTGATGTAAGCGATAACAGTTCGAGAGTGCACTTGAAATGCAATGTTTTCAATGTTTAAATGAAAAAGTCAGATATTTTTCGGACTTATCGTTAAACTATACAAGACCCGTTCAAACAGGTTGACTATAGCACCGGAAAAAAACGTGAAACCTCATATAACAACTGAGTAAAAGGAGCGACAAGAATGTCCAAAATTATTGCAATCAACGCAGGAAGCTCATCTCTTAAATTCCAATTGTTCGACATGCCAGAAGAAACCGTTTTAACGAAAGGTCTTGTGGAGAGAATTGGAATGGACAATAGTGTCTTCACAATTTCTGTAGATGGTGAAAAGAAAACAGAAATCACTGATATTCCAGATCACGCAGTAGCGGTAAAAATGCTGCTTGAAAAATTAACAGAATTCCATATCATCAAAGACTTTAATGAAATTGATGGCGTAGGCCACCGCGTGGTCCATGGTGGAGAGAAGTTCAGCGACTCTGTTTTATTAACGGATGAAGCAATCAATGAAATTGATCAGCTGTCAGAACTTGCACCACTTCACAACCCTGCAAACGTTGTCGGAATCAAATCATTTAAACAAATTCTGCCTAACGTGCCAGCGATTGCTGTGTTTGATACAGCATTCCATCAAACAATGCCGGAGCAGTCTTACCTATATAGCCTTCCATACGATTACTACAAAGACTTCGGTATTCGTAAATATGGATTCCACGGGACAAGCCATAAATTCGTCACTGAGCGTGCATCAGAGCTGTTAGGCCGTCCACTTGAAGAGCTTCGTTTGATTTCTTGTCACCTAGGTAATGGTGCAAGTATCGCAGCAGTAGAAGGCGGAAAATCGATCGATACATCAATGGGCTTCACACCACTTGCTGGTGTGGCAATGGGTACACGTTCAGGTAACATTGACCCTGCACTTATCCCATTCATTATGGAGAAAACAGGACATACGGCTGAAGAAGTTCTCTCTACTTTGAATAAGAAGAGTGGTCTTTTAGGTGTGTCTGGTCTTTCAAGTGACCTTCGTGATATCGAAGAAGCAACAGAAGAAGGAAATGACCGTGCAGAAGTGGCTCTAGATATCTTTGCAAGCCGTATTCATAAATACATCGGTTCTTATGCAGCTAGAATGAATGGCGTTGACGCAATCATCTTCACAGCTGGAATCGGTGAAAACAGTACAGAAGTGAGATCACGTGTTCTTCGTGGTTTAGAATTCATGGGCGTATACTGGGATCCATCTCTTAACAACATTAGAGGCGAAGAAGCATTCATTAGCTATCCTCATTCTCCAGTTAAAGTCATCGTGATTCCAACCGATGAAGAAGTCATGATCGCAAGAGATGTTATGCGCTTAGCATAATCGTGGTGAAGCTCTTTTCCATATGGAAAAGAGCTTTTTTCTGTTCAAAGTACCATGCTATAATGTTGTCCAAAAAGGAGCGATGTGAAAATGAGTGTTGATGAGCATAAACGACAGACGAAAGCGAGGATTCACTTAAAAGTCATTACGGTCAGTGATACAAGGACGAAAGAAACGGATAAAAGCGGTCGTCTCATGATGGATTTGCTCAAAGAACAAGGACATCTAATTCTTGCATACGAGATCGTTAAAGATGAGATAGCTGCCATTCAGGACGCTGTGTTAGAAGGGACAAGTGATGTGGCAATTGACGCTGTCTTGTTAAATGGGGGGACAGGCATTGCGGCAAGAGATGTGACGATTGAATCAATCATCCCTCTTTTCTCAAAAGAACTGCCAGGATTTGGAGAAATCTTTCGGATGTTAAGTTATACAGAAGACATTGGTTCAGCCGCAATGTTGTCTAGGGCTACAGCAGGAATCGTCAACCAAAAAGCTGTCTTTGCGACACCAGGTTCCACGGGAGCTGTTCGCTTAGCCATGACAAAACTCATTATTCCCGAGCTCCCACACGTCTTACGCGAGCTTGAAATAGATCAAAAATAGACCAAATTGACTCTGCCAAGAAAAATTGGCAGAGTTTTTTTCATAAAGGGGTTGAAAAAACAATTTTTCCTTGTTACAGTGTATACATACTAAATGCATGTTTATAAATTGAAACTTATTTTTATGCAAAAACATTCGCAGAATCAAAACAAGTGAGAGGAGCTTTTAATCATGTCACAAAATAAAAAAGTCGTATTAGCTTATTCTGGAGGTCTTGATACCTCTGTTGCAGTTAAATGGTTACAAGAACAAGGATACGAGGTGGTTGCTTGCTGCCTAGACGTTGGTGAAGGAAAAGATTTAGCATTCATTCAGCAAAAAGCACTTCAGGTTGGAGCTGTTGAATCATATATGATTGACGCAAAAGAAGAATTTGCGGAAGAATTTGCCCTCACTGCACTAAAAGCACACACGATGTATGAAGGGAAATACCCACTCGTATCTGCACTATCTCGTCCGCTGATCGCGAAAAAACTAGTAGAAGTAGCAGAGAAAGAAAATGCAATAGCTGTTGCACATGGATGTACAGGGAAAGGGAATGACCAAGTTCGTTTTGAAGTATCGATTAAAGCATTAAATCCAGACCTAGAAGTTCTTGCGCCAGTACGTGAATGGAAATGGTCTCGTGATGAAGAAATTGACTATGCACAAAAACATGGTATTCCAATTCCGATTAACCTAGACAGCCCGTATTCAATCGACCAAAACCTGTGGGGCAGAAGTAACGAATGTGGCATTCTAGAAGATCCATGGGCGGCGCCACCAGAAGGTGCGTACGACCTCACAAACCCACTTGAAAAAACACCTGACACACCAGATGTCATTGAAATTACGTTTGAAAAAGGAAAACCAACAGCGATTGATGGTGTTCCATATTCATTATCTGATTTAATTCTTCATTTAAATGAAGTAGCTGGACAGCATGGTGTTGGAAGAATCGATCACGTAGAAAACCGTCTTGTTGGGATCAAATCCCGTGAAGTGTATGAGTGCCCAGGTGCGGTGACACTTTTGAAGGCTCATAAAGAGCTCGAAGACTTAACGCTAGTGAAAGAAGTAGCGCACTTTAAGCCAATCGTTGAACAAAAAATGGCTGAATTAATATACAACGGCCTATGGTTCTCTCCACTGAAAGACGCACTTCATGCATTCTTAGAAGAAACGCAACAGAACGTGACAGGCGTTGTCCGTGTGAAATTATTTAAAGGCCATGCGATTGTGGAAGGACGTAAATCACCATTTTCACTTTATGATGAAAAGCTAGCAACTTATACAAAAGCGGATGAATTTGATCATGATGCAGCTGTAGGATTTATTAATCTATGGGGTTTACCAACAAAAGTGAACAGCATCGTGAATAAAAAGGAGCAGATTAAAGCATGAAAAAGCTTTGGGGAGGCCGATTTCAAAAAACGCCGGAAAAATGGGTCGATGAGTTTGGTGCTTCCATTTATTTCGACAAACAATTAGTGAAAGAAGATCTGACCGGCTCCCTTGCACATGCAAGTATGCTGAATAAATGCGGTATCCTCAAAGATGAGGAGGCCGCTGCCATCAAAGATGGTCTGAATACGCTCATGAAAAAGGCAGAGGCAGATGAACTGGAGTTCTCAGTTGATTATGAGGATATTCATTTAAACCTTGAAAAAATGCTGATTGATGAGATTGGCCCGCTTGGCGGCAAATTGCACACAGCGAGAAGCCGAAATGATCAGGTCGCAACCGATATGCATTTATATTTAAATCACCAAGTCGAGCATATCATTGAGCTCATCGGTTCTTTTCAAAAGGTGCTTGTAGAAAAGGCCGAACAGCATGTGGAAACCATTTTTCCAGGATATACGCACTTACAGCGTGCACAACCCATTTCGTTCGCTCATCATATGCTCGCCTATTTCTGGATGCTTGAGCGTGACAAAGCGCGTTTTCAAGATTCATTAAAGCGGATCAACGTCTCGCCTCTTGGATGCGGAGCGTTAGCAGGAACAACATTCCCAATTGACCGTGAGTATACAGCAGAGCTGCTTGGCTTTGACCATATTTACGAAAATAGCCTTGATGGTGTGAGTGATCGTGACTTCATTTTAGAGTTCTTGTCTAATAGCAGCCTTGTCATGATGCACCTATCACGCTTTTGTGAGGAAATCATTTTATGGTGTTCTCAAGAATTCAAGTTTATTGAGCTTGATGACACATACGCGACAGGTAGCAGTATGATGCCACAAAAGAAAAACCCAGATATGGCGGAACTCATTCGCGGGAAAACAGGCCGTGTATATGGCAATCTAATGGGGCTTCTCACCATTATGAAAGGGTTGCCGCTTACGTATAACAAAGATCTGCAAGAAGATAAGGAAGGCATGTTTGATACAGTGAAAACCATTGCTGGCAGCCTGCAAATCTTCACAGGGATGATCCAAACGATGACAGTGAACGAAGACGTCATGAAAAAAGCCACAAAAGAAGATTTCTCAAATGCGACCGAAGTGGCGGATTACCTTGCGAAAAGAGGAATGCCGTTTCGTGAGGCACACGAAATTGTTGGAAAGCTTGTGTATACGTGCATTCAACAAGGTATCTACTTAAGTGACCTGTCTTTCGAGGCATTCACAGAAGCAAGCGACCTGTTTGAACAAGACATTTACACTGTTCTTGATCCGTATGTCGCTGTCGAAAAAAGAACAAGTGCTGGTGGAACTGGATTCAAACAAATTCAGCTCGCTTTAACAAAAGCAAAAGCCTGCCTATCGTAACGAGTAAACGAAACCATTCGTCATATTGCGAATGGTTTTTTTGCTGTGGTGCAAAAAGGAGATCCATCTTCATTGGAGAACATGAAAGCATACGGTGTTTTCATCTAAAGAGGGGAATGGATGAGTGGCCCTGCACTGTCTATCCGTCTCGCAAGTAGCATCCAAAGGGTTCAGAAGTGCGCCCAGTGAGGGTTTATAGTAAAGTAAAGATAGGATGAGAAACACGTGAACTTGCAACCTTTGCTTTAGGAGGAGATTGTGTGCGACACGCATTAATAACAGCGGGTTCTAAAGGACTTGGTCGGAAAGTAACCGAGTCTTTACTAAGTATGGGATATTCTGTGACGGTCAATTATCGAAGTGATGATGAGGCTGTTCGCCAGATGAAAGAACAATTGCAGCAAGACGAAGATAAGCTTCAGTTTGTGCAAGGTGATGTGACAAACAAAGAAGATTTACAACACATGGTGGAACAAGCAGCCGAGCGATATGGGCGAATAGATGCCCTGATCAATAATGCCGGTCCTTATATTTTTGAACGAAAGAAACTGGCGGACTATACCGAAGATGAATGGTATCAAATGATGGAAGGAAACCTATCGGCTGTGTTTCACTTATTCCGTATGGTCATCCCGATGATGAGAGAACAAGGCTTTGGCCGCATTATCACGTATGGCTTCCAGGGCGCAGATCATGCACCAGGCTGGATGCACCGGTCAGCATTTGGAGCGGCAAAGGTAGGACTAGCGTCACTCACGAAAACCATTGCAATTGAGGAGGCCGAAAACGGTATTACCGCCAATATGGTCTGTCCTGGCAAAATCGTCGGTGACATGAAAGAATCCACGATAGAGAAAGCACGTCTTGTCAAAGACGCCGAAACACCCATTGGTCGTTCCGGCACCGGAGAGGATATTGGTCGAATCATCTCCTTTTTGTGTGATGATCGATCAGATTTAATTACAGGTACCGTCATTGAAGCAACAGGCGGACTCAACGTGATTCATCGGCACTAGGTTTTCCAACTATTTATACAAAGAACACATGAGATCAGATCGAATTCGAAAGGTGGATATACATGAAAGCGACATATCATGGACATTCAGTTGTACACATTGAAACAAACGGGTATGATATTTGGATCGATCCATTCCTAAATGGAAATAAACACGCGACGATTGCTCCGAAAGATGTGAAAGCAGATGTGATTTTACTGACACACGGGCATGGCGATCATCTCGGGGACACAATTGAAATTGCGAAACAAAATGATGCACTTGTTGTAGCACCAAACGAGCTAGCCGTTTATTTAAGCTGGCAAGGAGTCAAAACGCACCCGCTACATATTGGCGGTGGTTACCAATTTGATTTCGGTAAAGTCAAGCTGACACAAGCGTTCCATGGTTCAGCTGTGATTGATGAAGAAGCCAAAACGATTACGTATACAGGCATGCCATCAGGAATTTTATTTACAGCCGAAGACAAAACCATTTATCATGCGGGAGACACAGCACTCTTTTCAGATATGAAACTCATCGGTGAGCTAAATCATATTGATCTGGCATTCCTTCCAATCGGTGATAACTTCACAATGGGACCAGAGGACGCAAGAATCGCAGCAGAGTGGCTACGGGCCAAGCACGTTGTACCAATCCACTACAATACATTCCCGCCGATTGTGCAAGATCCGCATGCATTTGCAGATAGCTTGCCTGGCGGTGTAGGTCATGTGTTAAATAGCGGAGAATCGATTGATCTTTCATAAAGATGGACATGAGCTGGCATACGATGCCGGCTTTTTTGTTCTGAATATGACCGGTAGACAGAAAAGACAAATTGCTATTAAAAGCGTCCTGCCGTTATAATGAAACGTAGATGAAAACGCTGAAAATAAAAAGGGTGAACGGCATTGGCGACAAAGCATGAACAAATTTTATCGTATATTGATTCATTAGAGGTCGGTGAGAAAATTTCTGTCCGGCGGATTGCAAAAGAAATGAAAGTAAGTGAAGGAACTGCATATCGGGCGATTAAAGAGGCTGAAAATAAAGGATTCGTCAGTACCATTGAACGCGTCGGTACCATCCGAATCGAGCAGAAGAAAAAAGAAAATATTGAAAAACTGACATATGCAGAAGTTGTCAATGTCATTGACGGTCAAGTGCTTGGAGGACGAGCAGGCTTACATAAAACGTTAAACAAATTTGTCATCGGTGCCATGGAGCTAGATGCGATGATGCGATATACAGCAGCTGGCAACCTGCTGATCGTCGGAAACCGGATTAATGCCCACAGGCAAGCATTAGAAGCAGGAGCTGCTGTCTTGGTTACAGGCGGATTCTCAACCGATGAGCCAATTATTCAGCTAGCAGACGATCTGGAGCTGCCGATTTTATCAACAAGCTATGATACATTTACAGTAGCTGCCCTCATCAACAGGGCGATTTATGACCAATTAATTAAAAAAGAGATCGTGCTTGTCGAAGACATTTTAACACCGGTCGAACGCACGGTGTACTTATCACCAGAGGATAAGCTTGAGAAGTGGTATGAAAAAAATTATGAAACAGGACACGGCCGATTCCCAGTAGCCGATGAACAAATGAAGATTCATGGCATACTCACCTCAAAAGACATTGCAGGTCATGACCGCTCGACACCTATTGAAAAAGTGATGACCAAACAACCGCTCACGGTCATTGGCAAAACCTCTGTCGCCTCGGCCGCACAAATGATGGTGTGGGAAGGCATTGAAGTGTTACCAGTTGTAGATGCACATGCCAAGCTGATCGGGATGATTAGCCGGCAGGATGTGCTGAAGGCGCTGCAAATGATCCAAAAACAGCCGCAAGTCGGAGAAAAAATAGATGACGTGGTCTCAAGAGGATTTAAAGAAGCCGATACAGAAAAAACCAAAACAGATGCCGTCTATCAATATGAAGTCACACCACAAATGACAAACCAGCTTGGGAATATGTCTTATGGTGTGTTTACGCAAATTCTCATTGAATCAGCCAATCGCTTTTTGAAATCTCATAAAAAAGGAGAGCTGATTGTAGAAAGTCTCTCTGTCTACTTTTTAAAGCCAGTTCAAATGGAATCCACCATTCAGATCAAACCGAATATTTTAGAGGTAGGACGTAAGTTTGGAAAACTAGAAGTAGAGGTGTACCATCAATCGAATATCGTAGGTAAAGCGATGCTGATGGTGCAGTTAATGGAGAGAGGATAAAAGGGAAGAAGGGCGAAAATGAATTCGCCCTTCCTCTTTTACGCGTGGTCTTTTTCCCCGTCTCTTAAAAAGAGTGGAAGATAATGCTTGTAGGCTTTATAACCAGCCCACGTACTGCCGATACCGACTGCTACAAAAATAAATCCAATGACAAATGCGAGGGACGAGCGGTTTAAAAATAATTGATTCACACCGAAAAGCAGGACAAAGCAACCAAGTGCCATACTGGATTTGGCAGACCAGAATTTCTTCTCGACCGGCCGATTCGTACGGACATTCTTTGCCTTGTAGTATAAAAAAAACATGGCGGAACAAATAATAAACACAACCAAAACAAGCATGTGCCAAGCCTCCATTGTAAGTGGTTACAACCCTATTTTAAACGTAAATAGGCTTGCTTACTAGAATAAATTGTCTATTCCTCACTTTTCCGTCAGGATAGATTATGATTTAATAATAAAAAGAGTATCGATAAGAGGGAGTATTTATGAAAAAAGAACTGATTAGAACCATATCATTATATGACACCATCATCATCCATAGACATGTAAGACCAGATCCTGATGCTTATGGATCGCAGTGCGGCCTTACGGAAATCTTGCGTGCCACCTACCCAGAAAAAAATATTTATGCGACTGGAACGCCTGAGCCATCCCTTTCATTTTTATATGAACTTGATGAGGTACCGGACGAAGCGTACAAGGGTGCACTTGTGATTGTCTGTGATACCGCCAATCAAGCGAGAATTGATGACCAGCGCTATGCAATGGGTGATAAACTGATGAAAATTGACCATCACCCGAATGAAGATCCTTATGGTGACTTGCTTTGGGTTGATACAGAGGCAAGTTCTGTGAGTGAGATGATCTATGAGCTGTACTTAGAGGGGAAAGAAGAAGGATATCAGCTGAATACAAAGGCGGCAGAACTTATTTATGCCGGCATTGTTGGAGACACTGGACGCTTCCTTTTCCCAAACACAACGAAAAAGACACTCAAGTATGCAGGTGAACTGATTGAATATCCGTTTTCATCATCAGATCTATTCAATCAATTGTATGAGACTGATTTGAATGTCGTGAAATTAAATGGCTATATTTTTCAACATATTTCTTTGTCAGAGAATGGTGTAGCGTCTGTTTTTATTAAGCGTGACATTTTAGAGTCATTCCAGACGACAGCGCAGCAAGCCTCACAGCTTGTTGGGACACTAGGGAATATTGCAGGCATAAAGGCTTGGGTCTTTTTTGTGGAAGAAAATGATCAGATTCGTGTCAGATTTCGTTCAAAGGGTGTTGTCATTAACACAATTGCTAAAAAGTATCACGGCGGTGGTCACCCGCTTGCAGCCGGTGCTTCCATTTATGACTGGGCCGTGGCAGAGGATATTTTGCGTGATTTAGAAGAAGTATGTAAATCATGATCATGAGAGAGGGAAGATTCGGCTCCCTCTCTCTTTTTTACGGAGAAAAGGATTATTTGAAAATTGGGATAAACCAGCAGCCGATGTCAGTTGAATCTTCATAAGCTTGGAGATTTTGATGCTTTAATTCCTTTTTGATTAAATGGGCCATCATTTCTGTCTCAGCATAAGCACACATGCCATCTTTGATTCGGCTTGCTTTGTCTCGTGCCATTTGACGATAGCTGTAAACCTCCATTATCCTCACCTCTTTCTACTTTAGGTCTCGTTCTTCTTTTAGTGTATAAAAATTGAGCCTGAAAAGCGATCATTGCGAGCAGAAATTCATAAAAATTCCACATCATCCGTTATTCAGCAAATGAAATACGCACTTCAAGTGAGAGTTTCGTATAAATCGTCAGTTCGGTTACTTTCGCGCGGTATGCCTTTTCTCGAATGGTATATTCTTTGTTTTCCACTGTTCGTTTTAATAATTCCTTTGTTTTATAGACACTTTCAATATCCTTTGTGATGACTTCTGATATGTCCTCTTTGACTTGATCTTCAAACTTTAACGTATCTGGCTCAGGTATTTTATATTGCTCACGATTCACGAGATGGACATCAACGCTTTGAATCAGTAGCTTCTTCTTGTTGTCTTCATTTAATTTATGCAGATCTTCCCGATAGAGTGTGATTTGTTCTTTTAGACTTTCCATATGGTGCTTCTGTCCTCTCAAAAGGGTCACTTGTTTTTCTTGAAAGGTTCCATACGTAAACAAGAAAATCAACCAGCTGATAATAGCCCCGAACATCATACCTGCAAAAAAACGCTGCCAGCCTGGACGTTTATACAGCTCCGGTACCCTCATGAGGACACATGCTCCTGAGTGAGCCACGTAATTAAAAGATATCCCGTTTGCGCACCACCCATAGCAGAGATAATTAATAAAATTTGTTTAAAAATATCACGCGTGTTTCCTTCAAATATCCCTCTTTCAAAGCTATAAACCGCATCGAATGTTCCACCTATTGCGGCAACAAGCGCCCAAATTTTTAGACGGTTGGCAAGACTTGAAATAATCGATAGTGGCGGCTGTCCGGATAAATATGCACCCACACCACCTATGATGGCACCGCCTAAAATCACCCCAAGTGCGATAAAATAACAGCTAATAAAGTTCGGAATAAAGGCTTCCTTCACATCCATTTTCTCCACCTCACTCTTTCAATATATGGCGTGTGCTGGACAAGTATGAACAGCCGAAAAAGAAAGAACATTTGTTTCTCATCGCATCGCGTTTTATAATGAAAGAATGACTTTAGACGAAAGGAGTGGATTAAGCATGTCTTATGTTCATCTTCAGGTCCACAGTGGATACAGTTTGTTAAGTAGTGCAGCGAAGGTAAAGGAGCTTGTGATGAAGGCAAAGGAGCTTGGCTACAAGGCGCTCGCTCTCACGGATGACCATGTGATGTATGGAGCGATTGAATTTTATAAAGAATGCAAAAAACATGGCATCAAACCAGTGATCGGTTTAACAGCTTCTGTCTTCATAGATGAGCAAGAGACAGAGGCTTATCCCTTGGTACTCCTTGCTAAAACAAATGAAGGCTATCAAAATCTGATCAAAATTAGTAGTGTATTGAAATCGAAATCAAAAGCTGGCCTGAAAGAAACATGGCTGAAAAGCTATCGTCACGGTCTGATTGCGATCACGCCAGGTGCGTCCGGTTATATTGAAACATTACTGCAAAACGATCAGCTGGAAGAAGCACGCCATGCCGCGATTCATCTGAAAGAGATCTTTGGTGAGGAGCATATGTATGTAGCGGTTCAGCCCTTTCAACAAGACGCAACGCTTGTTGAAAGGCTGCATGATCTCTCCGAAAGCACAGGCATTCCGCTTGTAGCTACTGGCGATGTCCGCTATATCAACCGTGAGGATAAAACCGCTTATACTTGTTTAAAAGCAATTAAGGCCGGACAGCAGCTTTCAGATATGGAGGAAGACCAAGGAGACAAGCATTTCAGATCGATAGAAGAAATGGCAGAATGGTATGCTCAAACCCCTGAACTTCTGACGAGAACGAGCGAGATTGCTAGCCGCTGTGAGGTGGATTTAAACCTTGGACAGACCAAATTACCATCTTATCCAACACCTGATCAATCAACAGCAGATCAGTTTTTAAGAAGAGTTTGCACAGAAGGCATGAAACGTAGAAAAATCGATACAAACGAAATGTATACCAAAAGACTCAATTATGAACTGAGTATTATAGAAAAAATGAATTTCAGTGATTATTTTCTCATTGTTTGGGATTTTATGAAGTATGCACACGATCAAGGGATTGTCACAGGTCCAGGACGGGGATCAGCCGCAGGATCCCTTGTTGCGTATGTACTTTTTATTACAGATGTCGATCCGATTCGTCACGGGCTGTTATTTGAACGATTCTTAAACCCTGAACGAATCAGCATGCCAGATATTGATATTGATTTTCCAGACACAAGAAGAGATGAAATCATTTCTTACGTGAAAGAGAAATATGGAGACATGCATGTGGCGCAAATTGTCACGTTTGGAACACTTGCTGCAAAGGCAGCCTTAAGAGATGTAGGGCGTGTGATGGGAATTGATTCAAAAGCAGCGGACCGTCTTGCAAAGCTCATCCCATCAAAGCCTGGAACGACGCTCAAAGAAGCGGTGACCACCTCTCCTGAATTAAAAACATTGCTTCAGCAATCGGAAGAGCTGCGAGGCGTCTTCCAAACAGCACTCAAGGTAGAAGGGTTGCCGAGACATACGTCAACACATGCTGCCGGTGTTGTCCTAAGTCAAGAGCCCCTGACCCAGATCGTTCCAATCCAAGATGGTCATGATGGCATATACTTAACGCAGTATGCTATGAATTATTTAGAGGATCTTGGTCTTCTCAAGATGGACTTTTTAGGTTTACGGAATTTAACGTTAATCGAATCGATTAAAAACCAAATTGAAAGACAAGAAAACGTCCGCATTCACTTTAGTGATATTTCCTATCAAGATCAAAAAACGTTCGAGTTGTTATCAGCAGGAGATACGACAGGGATTTTCCAGCTTGAGTCACAAGGCATGCGTCAAGTGCTGAGAAGACTAAAGCCGTCTAGCTTAGAAGACATCGTAGCGGTCAATGCGCTCTATAGACCAGGCCCAATGGAGAATATTCCGCTCTTTATCGACCGAAAACACGGCAGAGTGAAAGTCTCTTATCCGCATCCAGACTTGTATGACATTTTAAAAGACACATATGGGGTCATTGTCTACCAAGAACAAATCATGCTGATTGCAGCAAAGATGGCGGGCTTTCAGCTAGGAGAAGCCGATCTGTTAAGAAGAGCCGTTTCAAAAAAGGATAAACAAGTACTTGATGAGCAAAGAAGTCATTTTGTTGAAGGATGCCTAAAAAAGGAGTATCCTGTTAACATTGCAAATGACGTTTATGATTTAATCGTCAAATTTGCAAACTATGGTTTTAATAGAAGCCATGCTGTCGCATATAGCATGATTGGCTTTCAACTTGCTTATCTAAAAGCGCATTATCCGCTATATTTTATGTGCGGACTTTTGACTAGTGTGATTGGAAATGAAGACAAAGTCGCTCAATATTTTTATGAGGCAAAGGAAAAAGGGATCTCTGTGTTGAAGCCTTCTATTAATAAGAGTGAATTTCCATTTACGGTTGAAAAAGGGGAGATCCGCTACAGTTTAAGAGCGATCAAAAATGTCGGAGTGTCAGCTGTAAAGGATATATACAGAGCAAGACAAGAGAAGCCGTTTGAAGATTTATTTGATTTTTGCGCAAGAGTATCGCCAAAGAGTGTGAACCGAAAAACGATTGAAGCCCTCATTTTTTCAGGGGCGATGGATGAACTTTATCCAAACCGTGCTTCATTATTAGCATCTATCGATATTGCATTAGACCATGTGTCGTTTTTAACACCTGATGATCAGCTAGACTTTGGGGATTCCACCTTCTCCATCAAGCCTAAATATGCTGAGATAGACGAGCTACCGCTTGTCGACCTCTTGCAATTTGAAAAAGAAGCACTCGGATTATATTTATCAAATCATCCAGTACAAGCTTATCGAGATCGTTTAAGAGAAAATGGTGCAATAGAACTGATAAGGCTTTCTTCCTATATTAAACGAAAAATCTCTATAGGTGGTCTTTTGACAAAAGTGAAATCAATACGAACAAAAAATGGACAATCAATGGCATTTGTCACGTTTGGGGATGAAACGGGAGAAGTGGAGGGCGTTGTCTTTCCAGAGCAATTTAGAAAGCTGTCCCCCTTACTGGAAGAGGGTGCCATGCTTTATGTGGAAGGCAGAATGGACATCAGAAATGATAGCAGTCAAATCATCGTACAAGAGGCGGGGCTGCTTGAAGAGATGGGCACAAAGAGAAAAGACGCTGTCTATATCCGGGTGAAAGAAGAGAATCATACGCAGGAGCTACTTGAGCAAGTAAAACGAGTGATTTCTCTACATAGCGGAGAGGCGGATGTCTATTTGTACTATGAAAAACAAAAGAAGACGATGAGACTCCCAGATGCATACAAAGTTCATCCAGACCATGTGGTGATCTTTCAACTAAAAGAGCTACTAGGTGAACAAAACGTTGTGATTAAATGATGTCAAATTGTCTAAATATGTTTTACAATTGTACCTATTGTGTTATCATTTTAAAGATTCTGTGTATTTAAACTGCCAGTATGTGCTTATCAACTTAGCAATTCATAAAACCAATTCCCACTTGAAGGAGTGTTCATCACATGTCATTAAGAGAAGAAGCATTACATATGCACAAAGAGAATCAAGGCAAACTCGAATCAAAATCAAAAGTAGAAGTGAAAAATGCAAAAGACTTGAGCTTGGCTTACTCACCTGGTGTTGCTGAGCCATGTAAAGATATTTATGACGATACAAGCAAAGTGTATGATTATACAATGAAAGGCAATATGGTCGCTGTTGTCACAGACGGAAGTGCTGTGTTAGGCCTTGGGAACATTGGTGCAGAAGCATCTCTTCCAGTAATGGAAGGAAAAGCGGTCTTATTCAAAAGCTTTGCTGGCGTAGATGCATTCCCGATTGCGCTAGCGACAAATGATGTAGACAAAATCGTTGAAACAGTGAAGCTTCTTGAGCCGACTTTTGGCGGTGTCAATTTGGAAGATATTGCGGCGCCTAACTGCTTTATCATTGAAGAACGTTTGAAAAAAGAAACAAATATTCCCGTGTTCCATGATGATCAACATGGAACAGCAATTGTGACCGTTGCAGGACTTGTCAATGCCCTGAAACTGTCAGGAAAATCAATGTCTTCAATCAAAGTTGTAGCAAATGGTGCTGGCGCAGCGGGAATTGCCATTATCAAACTTCTCTATCATTTCGGTGTACGTGACATCACGATGTGTGATACAAAAGGAGCGATTTACGAAGGCCGTCCGGCTGGTATGAATGCAGTGAAAAACGAAGTAGCGACATTCACAAACCAAGACCGCAAAGAAGGTTCATTAGAAGAAGTAATTGAAGGCGCTGATGTCTTCATTGGGGTTTCAGCAGCCGGTGCTTTAACGAAAGAAATGGTCGGAAAAATGGCTAAAGATCCTGTCATCTTTGCAATGGCGAATCCAAATCCAGAGATTATGCCAGAAGATGCACACGCAGCAGGTGCAAGTGTTGTAGGAACGGGGCGTTCTGACTTCCCGAACCAAGTGAACAACGTACTTGCATTCCCGGGCATTTTCCGCGGAGCATTAGATGTACGTGCAACACACATTAACGAAGAAATGAAAATTGCAGCTGTCGAAGCGATTGCTTCTCTTGTATCAGATGAAGAATTGACGGCAGAATACGTCATTCCTGCACCGTTCGATGCACGAGTGGCACCTGCGGTAGCAAAAGCAGTAGCACAAGCAGCAATGGAAACAGGTGTTGCTAGAATCAAAGTCGACCCAGAAACTGTAGCAGAAAAAACAAGAAAATTAACGATTATCGGTCAATAATAACTGGAAAAGAGTGCACGTTCTCTCTGAAATTGGAGAAAAAACGTGCACCATTTCCTCTCATAGCTGAAAATTTTTCATCCGGAATAAGATTTTTTTGTAGACGCTCACAATTCAAATGTATCAACTGCTCAGCGCCCCAAACACATACTCATTTCTCATCAATTCCCCACTGGAAAAATTGAATGAAGGATGACAGCGTTTGACAAAAAAAGTACAATAGTTTCGGTACAGTTATGACATGTCCTATAATAGTGGATGTGCGTGTTAAAGAAAAAACCCTTCAAAAAGGGAGGTAGTCATTTGTCAATCAAGAACATATTCAGTAAAAAGAAAAAATATGCATCTGTACCCTCTGAACAGGCAAGTCAAGATGTGCCTGAAGGCATCATGACCAAATGTCCGCAATGTAAAAAAATAATGCTCACCAAAGAACTAGATAAAAATTTACGCGTTTGCATGAATTGCGACAGACATTTGCAAATGAATGCAAAGCAGCGAATTGAAAGCCTTGTAGACGAAGGAACTTTCGAAGAATTTAACGGGCATCTCATTTCAGAAAACCCGCTCGGCTTCCCAGGCTACGAAGAAAAGCTTGAGAAAGACAGAGAAAAGACTTCGCTCAATGAAGCCATCGTCACAGGCAAAGGTGAAATTGAAGGCCAAAGTGCCGTGATCGCTATTATGGATTCCACGTTCCGTATGGGCAGCATGGGCTCGGTCGTCGGTGAAAAGATTACACTCGCCATCGAAAAAGCAAAAGCGGACAAGGTGCCATTTATTATCTTTACTGCCTCTGGCGGAGCAAGAATGCAAGAGGGCATTCTCAGTCTCATGCAGATGGCGAAAACAAGTTCGGCATTAAAGCTGTTCAGCGAGGAACAAGGTTTGATTATCTCTGTGATGACCAACCCAACAACTGGCGGGGTATCGGCTAGTTTTGCGTCCCTTGGTGATTACAACCTTGCAGAACCTGGCGCATTGATTGGTTTTGCAGGCCGTAGAATCATCGAACAAACCATTCGTGAAGACCTACCAGAGGACTTCCAAACGGCTGAGTTTTTAATGAAGCATGGTCAATTGGATGCTGTTATCCATCGTGCGGACATGAAACAACAACTAGGCCAAATCTTAGCATTACACAGCACAGGAGGTGAACGAGAGTGGCTGGAGAACTAGAATTTGAAAAACCTGTCATCGAACTTCGAGCGAAAATTGATGAATTGAAAAAGTTCACACAAAACTCAGAGATGGATTTAAGTGCGGAAATTGAGCGTCTTGAAACACGTCTGAGTAAGCTAGAAGCAGACATTTATACAAATTTAAAGCCGTGGGACAGAGTGCAGATTGCACGTCATGCGATGCGTCCAACAACTCTCGATTACATTCAAGAGCTGTTTGACAACTTTTTCGAATGCCACGGGGACCGTTTTTACGGTGATGATGAGGCTATCGTTGGAGGAATTGCGACATTTAAAGGGATTCCTGTCACAGTCATTGGACACCAGCGCGGAAAAGACACGAAAGAAAACTTGCGTCGTAATTTCGGAATGCCACACCCAGAAGGCTACCGCAAAGCATTGCGTCTGATGAAACAAGCAGATAAATTTAACCGTCCAATCATTTGCTTTATTGATACAAAAGGAGCTTATCCTGGTAAAGCGGCTGAAGAACGTGGACAAAGTGAAGCAATTGCGAAAAACTTATTCGAAATGGCAGGACTTCGTGTACCGGTTGTCTGTATTGTCATTGGAGAAGGCGGAAGTGGTGGGGCACTTGGCTTAGGCGTAGGGAACCACCTATTTATGCTAGAGAACTCAACATATTCAGTCATTTCCCCAGAAGGTGCAGCTGCACTTCTTTGGAAGGATTCATCGCTTGCTAAAAAAGCTGCAGAAACCATGAAAATTACCGCTCCAGACCTAAAAGAATTAGATATTATTGATGATGTTATTAAAGAAGTGCAAGGTGGAGCACACCGAGACGTAAAACAACAAGCAGCCTACATGGAAAAAACATTAAAGCAGTCACTTACATCTTTGCTCAAGCTAACACCAGAAGAATTAGTCGACCAAAGATATCAAAAATATAAAGCAATCGGGAAAGTATCGATTGAAAATCAATATATTGGGGTAAACTAAATAAACGTACAGCCTTTTAGGCTGGCGTTTATTTTTTTCTCGTTTTTTTCATCCTTTTTCATCAAAAACCGCCATATGAAAGCGCTATTTGAAAATAATTTTCTTTTGTTTTCATAAAATTTGAAATGTCTTGAAACCTTGATGTGATAAGGCTTAGCGCGTTTCTATTCACTCGATTTCAGCAGAACTGCTATCAAGCCTCTCTTAACTTTTGTTTAAAAACAGTTTGTTTAATTGTATAATAAGGACGGTTTTAGAATTACGTATTGAAAACAGCCAGTTTTGCTGATGATTGTTTTCAAGCAGTGGAAATGGTATGTTTAATTCATATATGGTCTCTGAGGTGAAAAAGATGAAGCGTATAGGAGTTTTAACGAGCGGTGGGGATTCCCCAGGAATGAATGCAGCTGTGCGCGCAGTTGTCAGAAAAGCAATTTTCCATAATGTTGAAGTTTACGGTGTGTATAATGGATATTCAGGTCTAATTAACGGTAAAATTGAGAAACTAGAATTAGGTTCTGTAGGAGATATCATTCATCGTGGTGGAACAAAACTTTACACGGCAAGGTGTCCTGAATTCAAGACAGCTGAAGGTCGTGAAAGAGGAATTGAAAACTTAAAAAAATTCGGTATTGAAGGTCTTGTTGTCATCGGTGGAGATGGCTCATTTATGGGAGCGAAGAAATTAACTGAGCTCGGTTTTCCATGTGTAGGTGTTCCAGGCACCATTGATAACGACATCCCAGGTACTGATTTCACGATTGGCTTTGATACAGCACTAAATACAGTGATTGATGCCATTGATAAAATTCGTGATACGGCCACATCTCATGAACGTACATACGTAGTGGAAGTAATGGGTAGACATGCTGGCGATATTGCACTATGGTCAGGTCTTGCAGGCGGAGCCGAATCCATTTTGATTCCTGAAGCAGACTATGACATGGACGAGATTGTTGCCAGATTGAGAAGAGGGCATGAGCGCGGCAAGAAGCACAGTATCATCATTGTGGCAGAAGGTGTAGGCAGCGGCGTAGAAATCGGTAAACGAATTGAAGAGGAGACAAGCCTAGAAACACGTGTTTCTGTCTTAGGACATATTCAGCGTGGAGGTTCTCCAACCGCGTTTGACCGTGTACTTGCAAGCCGTTTAGGTGCATACGCAGTAGAACTTCTTCTTGAAGGAAAAGGCGGACGATGTGTTGGTATTCTAAGCAACGAACTCGTTCACCATGATATTTTAGAAATCTTAGATAAAAAGCATACAGTCGATCAAAATATGTACCGACTTTCACAAGAGCTCTCTATATAAAACGAGAAGACCTTAGGAGGAACAGTAATGAGAAAGACAAAAATCGTTTGTACAATCGGTCCAGCAAGTGAAACCATTGAAAAGCTGACTGAATTGATTGAAGCAGGAATGAATGTAGCCAGACTAAACTTCTCTCATGGAGATTATGAAGAGCATGGTGCACGCATCGAAAACATTCGTAAAGCTGGCAAAACCTTAGGTAAGGACATTGCGATCCTTCTTGATACAAAAGGTCCGGAGATTCGTACACGTACAGTCGAAAACGGCTCAATTGAGCTAGTTGCTGGTACGGATCTTATCGTAAGTATGGAAGATATTGTTGGAAATGCTGAAAAAATTAGTGTCACTTATGAAGATTTAGTTCATGACATAGAAGTAGGCTCAACGATTCTTCTTGACGATGGTTTGATCGGATTAGAGGTCAAAGAATTAAACGTTGACCGCAAAGAAATTCTGACCAAGGTCTTGAACACAGGCACGTTGAACAACAAAAAAGGTGTTAACGTACCAGGTGTGAGTGTGAATCTACCAGGTATTACAGAAAAAGACGCCAATGATATTCTATTCGGTATCGAGCAAGGCGTTGATTTCATCGCAGCTTCTTTTGTCAGACGAGCTTCTGATGTTCTTGAAATTCGTGAGCTGTTAGAAAAGAACAATGGTGCTGACATTCAAATCATCCCTAAAATTGAAAACCAAGAAGGCGTCGATAACATTGATGAAATTCTTGAAGTGTCAGACGGTTTGATGGTTGCACGTGGAGATCTTGGTGTAGAGATCCCTGCAGAAGAAGTACCACTTGTTCAAAAAATGCTGATCAAAAAATGTAATCGCTTGGGCAAACCAGTCATCACAGCGACACAAATGCTTGACAGTATGCAGCGTAACCCTCGTCCGACTCGTGCGGAAGCAAGTGACGTGGCCAATGCTATTTTTGATGGCACAGATGCGATTATGCTTTCTGGTGAAACAGCAGCAGGAACATATCCGGTTGAAGCTGTTCAAACCATGCATAACATTGCTTCACGTTCAGAGGACGCTTTAAATTATAAAGCCATCCTTAATCGCAGAAGCGAAGAAGTAGAAGTCAGCATTACAGATGCGATTGGTCAATCTGTTGCACATACTGCAATGAAGCTTGATGTGGCAGCAATTGTGACGCCTACTGAAAGTGGTCATACTGCGAGAATGATTTCAAAATATAGACCAAAAGCACCAATTGTAGCTGTGACAGCAACTGAATCAGTTGCTAGAAAGTTATCTCTCGTATTCGGCGTATTTGCCAAGAGTGGCTCAAATACGAACTCTACAGATGAGATGCTAGAGAATGCAGTAGAGAAATCAATTGAAACTGGTTATGTCAGACATGGCGACTTGATCGTGATCACAGCAGGTGTACCTGTTGGTGAGGCTGGTACAACGAACTTAATGAAAGTGTATGTTGTAGGTGACATCATTGCTAAGGGTCAAGGCATTGGACGTAAATCTGCATTTGGACCGGTTGTCGTTGCACAAAGCGGAAAAGAAGCAGACGAAAAAATGGTTGAAGGTGCGATTCTAGTAGCGAACTGTACAGACCGTGATATGATGGGAGCGCTAGAGAAAGCATCTGCTCTTATCACAGAGGAAGGCGGTTTAACTAGCCATGCAGCAGTCGTAGGACTCAGTCTTGGTATTCCAGTTATCGTTGGACTTGAAAACGCAACAACGCTTCTTAAAGAAGGCGAAGAGATTACAGTTGATCCAGCAAGAGGAGCTATCTATAAAGGTCGTGCAAGTGTCCTTTAAACAGCACATGAGGGGAGTTATCTGACTCCTCTCTTTTTTTATGTTACACTGAAAAAGAAGCTAGATTTCGATGAAAGATACCCCATGAGGTGATATGGTTGAAATATGTTCTACTATTGTTAATTCTGTTTCCTGCAGTGGAAATTAGTTTATTTTTATTATCCAGTAAAATGATTGGGATCTTGCCAACAATGCTATTGATTGTGCTTACGAGCGCATTAGGTGCGTATTTTGCAAGAAGACAAGGAATTGAAGCGTTTCAAAAGGTACAACGAGATTTACAATATGGCAACATGCCAGGGACAACCATCATAGATGGATTCTGTATTCTAGCCGGCGGTTTACTTCTGCTCATTCCAGGTTTTTTATCTGATGTCATTGGGGCATTGCTGCTCATACCTATAACGAGAAAACGAGTCAAGCCACTGTTTGAGCGCTGGTTCAGAAATATGTCGAATCGCAAACGCTTTACCATTATTCGCTAAGAGACCTTCAGAGGAGGTCTCTATTATTTTTGCGCACCATGCAAGATATATTGATGAATATCGCGAAACACACCTGCGTTACGGAATGCTTGCCAAATGACAAGTGCAGCAGGACCAACGACCAATCCGAGAAAACCAAGCCATTTTAACCCGACAAATAGTGCCACAAGTGTGGCAAGAGGATTGAGACCAATGGATTTACTTAAGACTTTCGGCTCTGAAATTTGTCGCTGAATCAAAACAACAATATATAAAATACCTAGTCCGATGGCGAGAGATAAATGACCTGTCACAGCTGAATAGATGATCCATGGTAAAAAAACAGTGCCGCTCCCAATGTAAGGAAGTAGATCGACAAGCCCAATACATAAAGAAATGACGAGGGCATGCTTGACTTTTAAAATGATCAATCCAATGAATACAATGCCAATGGTCATGGCAACGAGCAGCAGCTGGGCCTTCATAAACCCCGTAATGGCTTTTTTGATTTCAGATAAAATGGCGTGTGTATGCAACATCCATTTGGCAGGAAAAAGGCGTGTACCATATTTTTTTAATGTAAACCAATCTTTCGTGATAAAAAAAGTCGCAAGTGCAGAAAATAAAAGAGTTGCAGCCGCATCGGGCAAAAGACCTAAAAAAACAGGGATGAGTTCAAGTGTTTTCGAAAGAAAAGTCCCGATCTTCGCCGCTCCTTCATCACCAAGCGCTTGGATTTGTCCCAAAATAGACTCCTTTTGGCCTGCATGAAGTGTATTGAATTGGGCGGTTAAATCATGATATAAAGGCAGAATTTGATCTGTGAAAAACTGTTCGACAATCGTCATTATTTGATCGAGATGACCAGGTAGCACCTTTGCTAAATAAGCACTTCCTGAAATGATTTCAGCCACTAACAGTGTCAATAAACCTGCTGCTGCCACTAAAAAGAGTAAAAGGACAATGATCACAACAAACCCTCTTGGCAATCCAGTCAAAACTTCTAATTTACATACGGCGGGATGAATCAAACAGGACACAGCAAGTGCAATCCAAAATGGATATAAAAACGGAAATGACTGATATAAAAAGACAACCGCAAAAACGACAATGCTGAGCATCATCAAGCTTCTCAAAAAAATGGCCACATAGGTGTGGTTCACACAATCCCCTCCAAAAACAAGCATGTCCGGTACTTCATTTTATTCAAAAAGATTAGTAATATGAAAAGGTCGCAAGAAAAAGAAAAGGAAGGCGGGCGACATATGTTCACTCAAGCAAATCTATTTTTAGCTCTTTTACTCGTTATTGCACTTCTTGCAAAGAACAATTCACTCATATTAGCTGTTTCTGTGCTAATCGTGATCAAACTTATTGGACTGGATCAAAAAATTTTCCCGGTTCTGCAATCAAAAGGCATCAATTGGGGGGTAACTGTCATTACAATTGCTGTACTAGTTCCAATTGCAACTGGTGACATTGGATTTAAACAGCTTGGAGAAGCAGTGAAATCTTCCTATGCATGGATCGCACTTGGAGCGGGTATATTGGTAGCACTTATTGCAAAAAACGGCTTAGTGTTACTCGAAAACGATCCGCATATTACCACAGCGCTTGTATTTGGTACGATTTTGGCGGTCAGTTTATTTAAAGGTGTAGCTGTTGGCCCCTTGATCGGTGCAGGAATTGCCTACTTGGCGATGCAGACGGTGAAATTTTTCAGCGGATAAAAAAGAAAGTGGATCATGCCACTTTCTTTTTTCTTTTTTATTTCGTGAGCTTTTGCAAAAAAACATAATTAAATATATTTTTAGAAGGGAAATCCCTTTATTCCATGCCGTAAACGATGGACTGAAAAAAAAAATATCAAAAAAAATTATAGTTAAACATTTAACAAATGTCTGATTATTGTTTATAATGGGAATAGGCTTAATTTTGAACTCATGAATCACACTAGATAAATGAGTCTAAAAGCGCTCTAACCGTATAGGTAAATGTAAGCATTTTCTTTTCTGAACCTGACATCATATTCGGATTAGGTAGCGCTTTCAAAAGCGGGAATTCTGCAACGAAGGGGAATTTTTTTAAAAAGGGGAGATTGAACATGACAGCAACAAGAGGTCTTGAAGGTATTGTGGCAACAACTTCATCCGTAAGCTCAATTATTGATGATACTCTTACTTACGTAGGGTACAATATCGATGATTTAACAGAAAAAGCTTCATTCGAAGAAATTGTCTACCTGTTATGGCACCTAAAGCTGCCAAATGAGCAACAGTTGAGTGAGTTAAAACAGCAGCTCAATGAGAACGCTCAAATTCCACAGGAAGTCATTGAGCACTTTAAATCTTATTCGCTTGACGGGGTTCATCCAATGTCAGCGATTCGTACAGCCGTATCCTTATTAGGTTTACTTGATGACGAATCAGAGATTATGGATAAAGAAGCGAATTACAGAAAAGCCATTCGATTACAGGCGAAAATTTCTGGACTTGTCGCTGCATTTTCACGTATTCGAAAGGGTCTTGAGCCTGTACAGCCAAAAGAAGAATACAGCTATGCTGCAAACTTCTTGTATATGCTAAAAGGCGAAGAGCCATCTCCAGTAGAAATCGAAGCGATTGACAAAGCGCTCATTCTACATGCAGATCATGAATTAAACGCATCGACATTTACAGCAAGGGTATGTGTTGCTACACTATCAGATATCTACTCTGGTGTAACAGCCGCTATCGGCGCTTTAAAAGGACCGCTTCATGGCGGCGCCAATGAAGGCGTGATGAAGATGCTGACAGAAATTGGTGAAGTTGAAAACGTAGATTCCTATATTCATGGTAAGCTAGAGAAGAAAGAAAAAATTATGGGCTTTGGTCATCGTGTCTACCGCCAAGGTGACCCGCGTGCAAAGCATCTGAAAGACATGAGCCAGCGTTTAACAAACCTCACAGGCGAGCCGAAATGGTATGAAATGTCTGTGCGCGCAGAGGAAATCGTGACATCAGAGAAAAATCTTCCACCAAATGTTGATTTTTATTCTGCATCTGTATATCACAGTCTTGGTATTGATCATGACTTGTTTACACCCATTTTCGTGATCAGCCGATTCTCTGGATGGATTGCTCACATTCTAGAGCAATATGACAACAACCGTCTCATCCGTCCAAGAGCTGATTACATTGGACCTGATCTGCAAACTTTTGTTCCGATCAGTGAAAGAGACTAATGTTTATAGAATAAGCGGGGGCTGATCCAATGAAATCAATCAGCCTCCATATCAACAACAAACGAATCATGTGAAAAACTTCTTCGCTTGCAAACAAGCAGGGGAGTTTCAAATATTCACTACATAACCTGGGAGGTAATATCATTGTCACAAGGCGAAAAAATTACAGTTACTGGCGGCGTATTGAATGTACCAAATAATCCAATTATCCCGTTTATCGAAGGGGACGGAATCGGTCCTGACATTTGGAAAGCCGCATCAAGAGTTCTTGAAGCAGCTGTAGAAAAAGCATACAAAGGGGAAAAGCAAATCACTTGGAAAGAAGTATATGCAGGTGAGAAAGCTTACAATAAAACTGGAGAGTGGCTACCAGAGCAAACGCTAGAAGACATTCGTGAATATTTAATTGCAATCAAAGGACCACTTACGACACCAATTGGCGGAGGAATCCGTTCATTGAACGTGGCTTTAAGACAAGAGCTTGATTTATTTACTTGCTTACGTCCAGTACGCTGGTTCCAAGGTGTGCCATCTCCTGTCAAACGTCCACAAGACACAGATATGGTCATCTTCCGTGAAAATACTGAAGATATTTATGCAGGAATTGAGTATGCAAAAGGATCAGACGAAGTGAAGAAGCTCATCAACTTCTTGAAAGACGAATTAGGTGTCAATAAAATCCGTTTCCCAGAAACATCAGGAATCGGAATCAAACCAGTGTCTGAAGAAGGAACTTCTCGTCTTGTTAGAGCGGCAATTCAATACGCGATTGACCAAGGTCGCAAATCTGTGACACTTGTTCACAAAGGAAACATCATGAAGTTTACAGAAGGTGCTTTCAAAAATTGGGGCTATGAAGTAGCTGAAAAAGAGTTTGGCGACAAAGTATTTACATGGGCACAATATGATCGCATTGTGGAACAAGACGGAAAAGATGCGGCAAACAAAGCGCAAAGTGAAGCAGAGGCTGCTGGCAAAATTATTGTCAAAGACAGCATTGCAGATATCTTCCTACAACAAATCCTCACTCGTCCAAGTGAATTCGATGTTGTAGCCACAATGAACTTAAACGGAGACTACATTTCAGATGCACTAGCAGCACAGGTTGGTGGAATTGGGATCGCACCTGGTGCAAACATCAACTATGAAACAGGACACGCTATTTTTGAAGCGACTCACGGAACAGCACCAAAATATGCAGGTCTTGATAAAGTGAATCCATCTTCTGTTCTTCTATCAGGTGTGCTTTTACTTGAGCATCTTGGCTGGCAGGAAGCAGCAGATCTAGTCATTCAATCTGTTGAAAATACGATTGCATCAAAAGTCGTAACTTACGATTTTGCTAGATTAATGGACGGCGCGACAGAAGTGAAATGTTCTGAGTTTGCTGACGAGCTCATTAAAAACTTGTCTTGATTCTTAAACTTTAAAGTTAAAGGGGAAATTAGAAATGGCAAACAAGCGTAAAAAAGTATCTGTCATCGGAGCGGGCTTTACTGGAGCAACAACTGCATTTCTAACTGCACAAAAAGAACTAGCGGATGTCGTATTAGTCGACATTCCGCAACTTAAGAACCCAACAAAAGGGAAAGCACTTGATATGCTTGAAGCAAGCCCTGTACAAGGTTTTGATGCGAACATTACTGGAACTTCTAACTACGAAGATACAGCCGGTTCTGATGTTGTGGTCATTACGGCAGGAATCGCAAGAAAGCCGGGAATGAGCCGTGACGACCTCGTGTCAACAAATGAAAAAATCATGCGCAGTGTGACACGCGAAATCGTCAAGTATTCTCCAGAAACAATCATTGTTGTCTTAACGAACCCTGTTGATGCAATGACATATGCCGCTTATAAAGAATCAGGATTACCAAAAGAACGAGTCATCGGACAATCTGGCATTCTTGATACAGCACGTTTCCGTACGTTCGTTGCCCAAGAATTAAACTTATCTGTCAAAGATGTGACAGGCTTTGTTCTTGGTGGACATGGCGATGACATGGTTCCGCTTGTTCGTTATTCTTATGCAGGCGGTATCCCGCTTGAAACATTGATTCCAAAAGATCGCATCGACGCGATTGTCGAAAGAACAAGAAAAGGCGGCGGCGAAATCGTGAACCTATTAGGTAACGGTAGTGCGTATTATGCGCCTGCTGCTTCACTTGTTGAGATGGTCGAGGCGATTTTAAAAGATCAGCGCCGAGTCATGCCGACGATTGCGTACCTTGAAGGTGAATATGGCTATGAAGGAATTTACCTAGGCGTTCCAACAATCGTAGGTGGTAACGGTCTTGAGCAAATCATTGAGCTTGAGTTAACAGAAGAAGAGAGAAGTCAGCTTGATCGCTCTGTTGAATCTGTTAAAAACGTTATGAAAGTATTATCTTAATATGATAAAAATAGAAGGCTTCTCTTGAGAGAGGCCTTCTTTTTGTTTACAAAATCCAACTTGTCGAATTTTTAAATTGTTCTCTTGTTAAGCTTTCGTTAAAATGAAGTAGAAAGCATGACTTCTCGCTTTTCACATAAGATACAAAAAATACGGATGTAGGGGAAATCACTAATTGGAGGCACAACATGAATAAAAAAATATTAGTTGTGGATGATGAAGAATCGATTGTAACACTTCTTAGCTATAACCTTGAAAGAGCGGGCTATGATGTCGTTACAGCAAGAGACGGGGAAGAAGCGCTTGAAAAAGCAGCGAGTGAGCAGCCTGACCTCATTGTCTTAGACTTAATGCTTCCGAAAATGGATGGCATTGAAGTGTGCAAACAACTGAGAATTCAAAAAATGATGTTCCCTATTTTAATGCTGACAGCAAAGGACGATGAGTTTGATAAGGTGCTTGGGCTAGAACTTGGAGCCGATGATTACATGACCAAACCATTCAGTCCTAGAGAAGTTGGCGCTCGTGTCAAAGCCATTTTACGGAGAGCGCAGCAATCGCATCCAGTCCCTTCCCAGGAGGAGAAGGAAGAGGTCATAGCAGATCAGATCAAAATTGGTGAATTGCGCATCTTGCCTGAACATTATGAAGTTTATTTCCAAGAAGAACGCTTAGAGCTGACACCAAAGGAATTTGAACTGCTGCTCTACTTAGCAAAGCATAAAGGCCGTGTCCTCACACGTGACCTCTTATTAAGTGCTGTGTGGAATTATGACTTTGCAGGTGATACGCGTATTGTTGATGTACATATCAGCCACTTGCGTGACAAAATTGAACAGAACTCGAAAAAACCAACATACATTAAAACGATTCGCGGCTTAGGCTACAAATTGGAGGAGCCAAAGACAAATGAGTAGGATTAGAACCCGTCTGTTTTCTGGGCTTGTTTTTCTCCTTTTTATTGTTTTTGTGGGACTAGGGGTTTTTTTAGATCACATGTTTCACGTTTTCTATGAAACAAAATTAACAGAACGAATGGAAAAAGAATCGAGCTTTCTCCTATCTTCGATCAATGGGGATGATCTTGAGGCAAAGCAAAATGAGGAGACACTTGACAAAGCAAAACAGCTTCTCGATATGAATGCGTCGATTGTAGACCCTAACGGAAAGATCATACATACAACAGGTCAAGCAGGACAAAAAGCGATCAATCAAAACATGCTAAAACAAAATCGTATCCAAAAAGGGATGGTCATTGATGATCAACAGGATGCCTTATTTCATTATGTAGTTCCTATCATGAAACAAAGCGAACCGGCGGGATATCTTTTTCTACAAGCTTCCTTTCAGCCTTTAAATGAAATAGACAGTCAGCTCTGGCTCGCTCTGGCCTTTTGTCTCGGAACTGCTGTCATCATTATCGTCTTCTTTGGTTACCGAATGTCGATGAAGTATGTAAAACCAATCGATTATGCGACAAAGGTGGCAAAGCAGCTCGAACGCGGTAATTATGATACGAATAATTATGAAGAGTTGATCATTGAAACAAGTGAACTCAATACCTCCATGAAGCGACTTGCAGAAAGTCTTCAAGAAATGACCAGTGTTGGTGAAATGCAAAGGGATCGCCTTCAAACGGTCATCGAAAACATTGGAGCTGGGATTATTCTGATTGATAAGATGGGATATATCAATCTCGTCAATCGCACATTCCGTAAACAATTTAAAGTACAAAAGCACATCTACATGCACAAGTTGTATCATGAATCGTTTACACATGAAGAGATTATTGAATTGATAGACGAAATCTTTATGACAGAAACCAAAGTCCGGAAATTTCTTCGTCTTGCCGTAGAGATTGAGCGCCGTCATTTCCAAGTCGATGGTGTCCCGATTTTAAGTACTGACGATGAATGGAAAGGGATTGTCCTAGTGTTTCATGATGTGACGGAAACAAAGCAATTAGAACAGATGCGAAAAGACTTTGTCGCCAACGTGTCGCATGAATTAAAAACACCCATTACGTCCATTAAAGGGTTTTCCGAAACACTTCTTGATGGAGCGATAGATGACAAAAAGGCGCTCACGGATTTCCTCTCCATCATCCTAAAAGAGAGTGTTCGTTTAGAAACACTCATTCAAGATTTATTAGATCTCTCTAAAATTGAACAGCAGCACTTTAAGCTGAATATCCAACAAGCAAACGCAACAGAAATCATCCAAGAGATAGAAATCTTACTAAAACATAAAGTCGCGGAAAAAGGGGTTCAATTGCACATTCGTGTCCCGAAGGAACCGGTTTATGTCTTGGCTGATCCGCTGAGATTAAAGCAGATTTTCCTGAATCTCGTCAACAATGCACTCACTTATACGCCAGAGGGTGGAAGTGTGACCATTAGAGCGAGATTACGGAACGAAGGCTATGAATTTGATGTGGCAGATACAGGCATCGGAATGAAAAAAAGTGAGATCCCAAGAATTTTCGAGAGATTCTATCGAATTGATAGAGATAGAAGCAGGAATTCAGGTGGTACAGGGCTTGGACTTGCGATCGTGAAACATCTTGTCGAAGCACATGGAGGAACGATCTCTGTTCGTAGTAAACAAGGCAGAGGGACGACATTTACAGTCAGTTTGAAATCAAAATAGAGAAAAAAGGAAACAGACGCCAAAATTTACATGATCTTTACAATGAATTCATGATTTGTTAACCAATCATTGGTAGGATGAATAGGAACCCCTTCATCCAAGGAGCCAATTATGGAAGGACGAAAACACTTGTTGTTTTCGTCCCTTTTTTATGTAGGTCCGTCTATTTTCTTTTCAAAATGAACTTTGATAAAATGGAGATACGAAGTCTTAAAGAGACGGCTGAGCTGGCTCGGTCGATGGAGGATTAAAATGATGACAGACAAAAAGAAATTAGTACTTGTGGACGGAAACAGTCTCGCGTATCGAGCGTTTTTTGCTTTACCCCTATTATCAAATGATAAAGGTGTACATACAAATGCCATTTATGGCTTTGCGATGATCTTAATGAAGATGTTGGAGGACGAGAAGCCAACACATATGCTTGTGGCGTTTGATGCGGGAAAAACAACCTTCCGTCACGAGACATTTAAAGAATATAAAGGCGGAAGACAAAAAACGCCGCAAGAGCTATCGGAACAAATGCCATTTATTCGTGAATTACTAGATGCCTATAGCGTCAAAAGGTATGAGCTTCCTCAATATGAAGCGGATGATATTATCGGAACATTAGCTGTTGAGGCAGAAAAAGAAGGATTTGAAGTCAAAATTTTCTCAGGAGATAAAGACTTAACACAGCTCTCAACAGATCATACAACAGTTGCTATCACCAAAAAAGGAATTACAGAAGTAGAATACTACACACCGGCACATATTGAAGAGAAATATGGGCTTCGTCCAGATCAAATCATCGATATGAAAGGATTAATGGGTGATGCCTCAGATAATATCCCAGGTGTGCCTGGTGTTGGTGAAAAAACAGCGATTAAATTGTTAAAGCAATTTGAAACGGTTGAAAATCTGCTTGAACATATTGAAGAAGTCAGCGGTAAAAAGCTAAAAGAAAAACTAGAGGAACATAAAGACCAAGCCGTGATGAGTAAAAAGCTAGCGACCATTCATATAGAAGCCCCCATTGATGTGTCTAGTAAAGATCTCGCATATGAAGGCCCTCATATGGACCAGGTGATCACTCTTTACAAGGAGCTAGGTTTCCAAACATTACTAGAACGTCTAGGAGAAGCCCCAGAAACAAGTGAACAGGTCGAAGTTGAAGCTGTAGACGTCGAAAAAATTACAGATGTAACAGATGACATGCTGACCAATCATGCCGCGCTTGTGGTAGAACAGCTAGGCGATAATTATCATGAAGCAGATTTAATTGGTTTTGCGATTCACAATGAACATGGTGCCTTTTTTATCACAAAAGAAGACGCACTCCAATCAGAAGCGTTTCAACAATGGGCGCAGGATGAAACGAAGAAGAAATGGGTATTCGATTCAAAAAGAGCTGTCGTCGCTCTCAGGTGGCACGATATCGATCTAAGAGGTGTGGAATACGATGTATTGCTTGCTTCTTATGTTGTAAACCCGCAGAAATCTTATGAGGACGTTGCCAGTGTTGCGAAGGAATATGGTTTGCATATTGCCTATTCAGATGAAAAAGTGTACGGAAAAGGAGCAAAGCAAGCCATTCCAAATGAAGACGAGCTCAAAGATCATCTTGGACGCAAAGCAGCAGCAATCTCTGCGCTGCATGATCTAACACTAGAAGCATTAGAAACAAATGATCAGCATGAACTATACGAAGATTTAGAACTGCCACTGGCGTTAATCTTAGGTGAAATGGAATCTCTCGGTGTGAAAGTCGATGTTGAGCGACTTGAGAAGATGGGCGAAGAATTAACAAAGAAGCTAAAGGAATATGAAAAAACGATTCACCGTTTAGCAGGAGAAACGTTTAATATCAATTCACCTAAACAGCTCGGGGTGATTCTGTTTGAAAAATTAGGTCTGCCTATCATTAAAAAGACAAAAACAGGCTATTCAACGTCTGCAGACGTACTTGAAAAGCTGGAAGACAAGCATGAGATTATTCGTTCTATTCTGCATTACCGCCAAATTGGGAAACTGCAATCTACCTACGTCGAAGGCTTAAGAAAGGTGACACGCAAAGATACGCATAAAGTGCATACGAGATTTAATCAGGCGCTCACCCAAACAGGCCGACTAAGTTCGACGGATCCGAACTTGCAAAATATCCCTATTCGTTTGGAGGAAGGACGAAAAATTCGTCAAGCCTTTGTTCCGTCAAAAGAAGGCTGGCTCATGTTTGCAGCTGACTATTCTCAAATCGAGCTGCGTGTGCTCGCTCATATTTCTCAAGATGAGAATTTGATCGACGCATTTACGCAGGATATGGATATTCATACAAAAACAGCAATGGATGTGTTCCACGTATCTGAAGATGAAGTGACTTCATCTATGAGAAGGCAGGCGAAGGCTGTCAATTTTGGGATTGTCTATGGAATTAGTGATTATGGACTTTCTCAAAACCTTGGCATTACTAGAAAAGAAGCAGCAGCGTTTATCGAACGTTATTTAACAAGCTTCAAAGGCGTCAAAACCTATATGGAAGAGATCGTGCAGGAAGCGAAACAAAAAGGGTATGTCACCACGCTTTTAAAACGCAGACGATATATTCCTGATATCACAAGCCGTAATTTTAATATCAAAAGCTTTGCGGAAAGAACAGCGATGAACACACCCATTCAAGGCAGTGCTGCAGACATCATTAAAAAAGCAATGATCGATATGGCGCGGAAGCTGAAGGAAGAGAACTTACAAGCAAACCTTCTATTACAAGTGCACGATGAACTCATCTTCGAAGCACCTAAAGAAGAAATCGCTATCCTCGAAAAAATCGTTCCTGAGGTCATGGAACATGCACTTCAGCTCGATGTGCCGCTTAAAGTCGATTTTTCTTCAGGTCCATCGTGGTATGACGCAAAATAAAAAGAGAGAGAAAAGGAGCGGGGAGCATGCCGGAATTACCAGAAGTCGAAACCGTCCGGCGCACTCTTAAGCGGTTAGTCAAAGGAAAAACGATTGAAACGGTCGATATCAAATGGCCAAATATCATCAAACGTCCTGGGGAACCGGAGGAGTTCGCAAGAATGTTAGTCGGAGAAACCATACAGACCATTGAAAGAAGAGGGAAGTTCTTACTCTTTCATTTAGATCACTATGTGATGGTCTCCCATTTAAGGATGGAAGGAAAATACCATGTACATGACGCGCATGAGCCTTATGATAAACACGTACACGTTGTTTTTAAGTTTACAGATGGTACCGAGCTTCGGTACCATGATGTGCGTAAATTTGGCACGATGCATTTGTTCCCGCCCGGTGAGGAAGAAAAAGAGTTGCCGCTCTCACAGCTAGGGCTCGAGCCTTTTTCTAAGCAATTCACACCGGAGTATTTATGGGAGCGTTTGAAAAAAACATCCCGTGTCGTCAAAACGGCTTTGCTTGATCAAAAAATTGTTGTAGGGCTTGGCAATATTTATGTGGATGAAGTCCTCTTTAAGTCAGGCATTCACCCAGAAACAAAAGCCCACAAGCTCAGCCTAGAGTCCTGCCAGGTGCTACACAAACATATCATTGACACGCTTCAAGTGGCAGTTGATGCAGGAGGAAGTACGATTCGTTCTTATATCAATTCACAAGGAGACATTGGCACATTTCAGTTACAGCTTCTTGTATATGACCGGCGGGGAGAGCCTTGCCAAACATGCGGAAGTATCATTGAGAAAACAGTTGTTGGAGGACGTGGTACTCATTTTTGTGTGACCTGTCAAAAACGACCTTAATGAAGGTGAGTCATCAGCATGCTTCCTTTTTGCCATGCATACGATAAAAAACATTCCATGTTCAGCAAGGTGTAGACTGACACACAGCCCACCTGCTCTTCATATAGTGAAGGAGAGTCTTAGGACGCCAAGAGACTCTTGATCATCGTTGCATGAACAGAAAGGAAGAGTTCAGGTATGATTTCGATTTCACTCCTGTTTTTAGCGATTGCCGTCAGCATCGACAGCTTTTCTGTAGGCTTTACGTACGGTCTTCGTAAAATGAGAATACCATTTAAAGCCATTGTTATTATTGCTTGTTGTTCAGGGATTGTGCTGCTGATTTCCATGCTGATTGGCGGCCTGCTTACAACATTCCTCCCTGTCTCCGTGACAGATAAATTAGGTGGAGGCATTTTGATCGCGATTGGACTTTGGGTTTTATATCAATTTTACAAACCGACGAAAGAGCGTGACTTGCTCCTTCATGAGAAAACATTGCTCAATGTAGAAGTGCAGTCTCTTGGGCTTGTCATTCAAATTTTACGAAAACCTACAAGTGCAGACATTGACCGCTCGGGTACGATCAATGGCATGGAAGCGGTGCTCCTAGGGATTGCTTTATCGATTGATGCTTTCGGCGCAGGAATTGGTGCGGCGATTCTAGGTTTTTCTCCCATCGTGATGAGTATCACGGTGGCGGTGATGAGTTCACTTTTTGTATGTATGGGACTGCGTGCTGGACATTATTTGGCAAACTGGCGCTGGATCGATAAACTCGCCTGTTTACCAGGATTGCTGCTCATTCTCATTGGAGTATGGAAGCTGTAAAGGAGGAAATAGATTGACGCTTGTGATTGGATTAACAGGCGGGATTGCTAGCGGGAAAAGCACAGTCTCGCATATGATAAAAGAGAAGGGCATTCGGGTCATAGATGCAGATGTCATTGCAAAAGAAGTGGTTGCTCTAGGGAAACCAGCCCTTCATAAAATCGTTCAAACCTTTGGGGAGGAGGTCCTGCTTCCAAATGGTGAGCTTAACCGTCAACAGCTAGGCACCATCATTTTTTCAGATGATGAAAAAAGACAGCAACTCAATGCCATTGTTCACCCAGAGGTAAGAAAAGAAATGCTCAAGCAGCGCGACGAAGGAATCGATCAGCAAGACACATTCGTTGTACTAGATATCCCGCTCTTATTTGAGAGTCAGCTGGAGAGTTTAGTTGACCGCATCATTGTAGTGTATACAACGCCTGAACTCCAGCTATCACGTCTAATGAGCCGAAATGGTTTCAGTGAGGAAGATGCATTAAAACGTATTCGTGCGCAGCAGTCTCTCGAGGAGAAATGTAAAAAAGCAGATCGTGTCATTGAAAACACAAAAGACTTGGCATATACAAAGAAACAATTACAGAACATATTAAACGAATGGGAACATACAGATGAGTAAGAGTACATACATGTACTCTTCTTTTTTTATTTCTAATTGAAAAGATCAGCCCTTTTTAGAAAATATACGTTTATATACTGTCAATTATTTTCTAATGTGATATACTAATTTCATAAATAAATTTATTAAGTATAACACATAATGAAGGAGTGACCTGTTCATGAAGGTAAAAGCAGCGATCAATGGGTTTGGCAGAATTGGACGCATGGTCTTCAGAAAAGCAATGCTTGACGATCAAATTCAAATTGTAGCGATTAACGCAAGCTATCCTGCCGAAACGCTTGCACATTTAATTAAATATGATACAAATCATGGACGTTACGCATGTGATGTGATGGCAGAAGAAGACGCATTGATTGTAAATGGAAAAAGAGTGCAACTGCTGAATAACAGAGACCCGAAGCAACTGCCATGGGGAGAGCTTGGGATTGATATCGTGATAGAAGCAACTGGTAAATTTAATGCAAAAGATCAGGCGATGAGCCATATAGATGCTGGAGCGAAAAAAGTCATTTTAACAGCTCCAGGTAAAAATGAAGACATTACCATTGTGATGGGTGTGAATGAGGATGATCTTGATCCTGAAAAACATCTCATTATTTCAAACGCATCTTGTACAACAAACTGTTTAGCTCCTGTCGTCAAGCTGCTAGATGACGAATTTGGCATCGACAACGGTTTAATGACAACTGTTCATGCGTATACAAATGATCAAAAAAATATCGACAACCCGCATAAGGATCTTCGCCGGGCAAGAGCGTGTGCCCAGTCCATTATTCCAACAACGACGGGTGCCGCTAAAGCGCTTTCTTTGGTCTTGCCTCACTTAAAGGATAAACTACATGGGCTTGCACTTCGTGTGCCTGTCTCAAATGTGTCGATGGTTGATCTTGTGGTTGACCTGAAGAAAGATGTGACAGCAGAAGAGGTAAATGCTGCCTTCTCAAATGCGTCAAAAACATCACTAGCTGGCATATTGGATTATACGGAAGAACCGCTTGTCTCAACAGACTTTAATACAAACCCATATTCAGCTGTCGTGGACGGACTGACGACGATGGTCATGGACGGGCGGAAAGTGAAAGTACTGGCATGGTATGATAATGAATGGGGTTATTCATGTAGAGTGGTTGATCTTGTCAAGTTTGTTGGCTCACAGATGAAAGAGCTGTCTCCTGTTTGAAATGAAGATGACGAACATCCTTTTTCAAGAAATGAGAGAAAACCTCACTGAAAACACAGCTTGCAAAATGGGTCTAAACTTAGTATACTATCTTTCGTGAACTTCTTGTTCGCAGACTCATTCGGGTATACTTAAAGGGTTAGGACCTCTTAGGACTAACTTTCCCCCGTGGTATATGTCCGGTCCGGCTGCTTAGAACTTCACTCTTTCATTCTTGTTTAAGGGGGGGTCCATGATGGAAACAATCGGACGTCACGTTATCTCCGAGCTATGGGGATGCGACTGTGATAAACTGAACGACATGGATTTTATTGAAAAAACGTTTGTAAATGCAGCTTTGAAATCAGGAGCTGAAGTAAGAGAGGTTGCTTTTCATAAATTTGCACCTCAAGGAGTCAGTGGAGTTGTCATTATTTCTGAATCTCATCTGACAATTCACAGCTTTCCTGAACATGGTTATGCGAGCATAGATGTCTACACTTGCGGCGATCTAGATCCGAATATTGCAGCAGACTATATCGGAGATGAATTAGGTGCTGACACAAGAGAAAACATCGAAATTCCTCGAGGCATGGGACCTGTGCAAGTGAAACAGGCAGAAGCCAAAGCACTATAAACATAAAAAAGATGACAATGGGAGCTGGACAAAAGCATTGAATGCCTTTGTGTTATGCTCCTTTTTATATTGATACATACACAAAATCCAACATTCTCCAACTTGTCTATACTTTTGTTCTAGGAAAACAAAGGTTTTTTTTATAAAATAAAGAAGAGAGTGATGACAAAGGGGATGCGAGTATGAGTGTCAGTCAAAAGTTGAAACGGTTTATGTCAAATTATACGGAAACATCTGACGATCATCCGGTGGCAGAGTTGAAAAGCCGTTATTACAAATCGACAAATTCACAAGTATATCAAGTGGTGGAAGCTATGCTTTCCCGGCATGAATTATATCAAGTGACATCTGTTTCAGCAGAACGAGGTGAAATCAGTGCTAACTTACGATCGCCTAAAAAAGCTTTTCTCGTGGCGACTGTGATTTCAATTCGTCCTTTTGAAACAGCTGTCGATTTTAACGTGACTACGGAAACGACACTGCCAACAGACTTTGGCTATAGTCAAAAGATCGTTCTCTCCCTATATGAAGAACTAGACAAACTACTTCCAAGAATAGATCGGAGCTGATGAAATGAAATGTCCCACATGTCAGCACCTTGGTACAAGGGTGCTTGATTCAAGACCAGTAGATGAAGGGAAGTCCATCCGTCGTAGAAGAGAGTGCGAAAGCTGCCAATATCGCTTTACGACATTCGAGAAATTAGAAGAATTGCCACTCATTGTTGTGAAAAAAGAAGGCATACGAGAAGAGTTTAGTAGGCAAAAGATGCTGAGAGGACTCATCAAAGCATGTGAAAAACGACCTGTCGCCTTAAAGCAGTTGGAAGATATCTGTTTTACTATCGAAAAAGAACTGCGAAATCAAGGCATGTCAGAAGTGAAAAGCGAGCTTGTGGGTGAAATGGTGATGGACGAGCTGGCGAAAATTGATGAAGTGTCCTACGTTCGATTCGCCTCGGTGTATCGCCAATTTAAAGACATTAATGTCTTTATTGATGAATTAAAAGATTTACTAAAGAGGGAACGCTAAAAAGAGCTGAAGAGTCTTCATGCTCTTTTTCCTACGTAAAGCGTAATACGGAAAAAAAGTGTACAATGGAAGCAACCGTATGTAAGGGAGGATCAGCATATGACAGAGCATTGGAAGGAAGTGCTAGCCGTCGATCCGTATGTCGTCAAAAGCGCTTCATTGCTCGGAGACATCGATAGACAGCTTATGACTCTTTTATATCAGCCACTTATTGGCATGTCCGCTTTTAGCTTATACATGACGCTGTGGGGAGAGCTTGAACAGAACCGTATGTGGGGGAAGCCCGCACCTCATCGACAACTCATGGTGATGCTGCAAACGAATCTAAATGATATTTTTGATGAACGTTTAAAGCTTGAAGCCATTGGCTTGCTCCGCACATATGAACAGGAAACGGAAGAAGGAAGACTGTTTACATATGAGCTCGTGCCGCCGCTAAGACCAGATGAGTTTTTCCAAGACGGTATGCTGAATGTTCTGTTGTACCATCGTATAGAGAAAGTGAAATATTTGCAGCTTCGTGATTATTTTTCTTATCCGAGTGTTCCTGCTGAAGCAAAGAACATTTCGCGATCGTTTGAAGAAGTTTTTCACGTATTGCAGCCAGGTGAACGCAAGATGACAGAAGAAATACACCAGGCTTCATCACTTGAGAGCGGCCATGAATATGTGACTGTAGGTTCAGCCCAGCCAGCACCGCTTTCAGATGAGTCCTTTGATTTTGATCTGTTATTAGCGGGTATGTCTGATATGATGATTCCGAGAAAAGCTTTGACAAAACAAGTGAAAGAGACGATTAAGAAATTAGCCATCGTCTACGGCATCACCCCGCTCCAAATGCAAAATATTGTCGCTGGCGCCTGTGGTTCAGACCAGATGATCTCAACAGAGGAATTAAGAAAAGCAGCGAGAGATTGGTATCAAATTGAATACAGAGGTGAACAGCCGAAGCTGATTGATCAAAAACAGCCAAGGCATTTACGCCAAGGGGCTTCACAGCAGGTAGCAGACACACCTGATGCCAAACTAATAGACAAGCTCGATCATATTTCACCACGGGAGCTCCTGAAGGATATGGCAGATGGGATTGAGCCGACCTATGCTGACTTAAGAATTGTCGAAGATATCATGCTAGAGCAAAAGCTAGAGCCTGGTGTCATGAATGTCCTCATCTATTACACATTGCTAAAAACAGATATGAAGCTCTCCAAGACATATATGCAAAAAATTGCCGCTCACTGGGTGAGAAAGAAAATTAGAACCGTTGCAGCCGCCATGGAAATTGCCAAAGAAGAGAATAGGCAAATGACAGAGTGGGCGCAGCAGAAAAAGCAGCGAACCTCTTACGGCTCAGGAAAAGTCATCCGTGAGGAGAAATTGCCTGAATGGATGAAAGAGACGGAACCAAAACAGCAGCCGACAGTAGAACAAGAAGAGGATCTGTCAACAGAAGACCTCGAACGTGAGAAAGAAAAACTGTTAGATCAGTTTAAAAATATGAAGAAGTATAATGCACATTAATGTGAGGTGAGATGGAGATGAAACCAATCGGTCGTTCATTTGACCAGCTAAAGGGACGAGTGGATTTTCGTGTCAGATACAATCAAATTAAAGAAAGTGTATTATCTGATCCAAATGTGCAAGCCTTTTTAAAAGAGCATCAAGATGAGGTTGAAGAAGACATGGTTAACCGTAGTATGAATCGGCTTTTTGAATATGTCCAACAAACAAAGGGCTGCTCTTATTGCTTAGAGGGAGAGAGCGTCAATCCCATTTTAGACGGCTATCACCCGAAACTTGTGATCAAGGGTCCAAGCATTGATATTGAATATGCGCCTTGCCCTATGAAATTGAAGCAAGACAGACAGAAGAAACAGCAATCACTCATGAAAAGTATGTACATTCCGCAGAACGTCCTGCAAGCAACAATTACTGATTTGACGGTTGCTGGAAGACAAGAAGTGATACAGAAAATGGGTCAATTCCTGCAAAGCTATGTTGAGACTGGTAAGGGGAAAGGTTTATACTTACACGGGAAATTTGGGGTAGGAAAGACATTTATTCTTGCTGCCATTGCACAGCAACTCGCTGAAAAAGAGTACCCATCACTTCTTGTATACGTGCCTGAATTTGTGAGAGAGTTAAAAAATTCGTTAGCTGATCATACACTAGAAGAAAAGCTGAATATGGTCAAATCAACGCCTATTTTAATGCTCGATGATATTGGAGCAGAGTCCATGACAAGCTGGGTGCGTGATGAACTATTAGGCACCATCTTGCAATATCGTATGGCAGAACAGCTTCCGACTTTCTTTTCTTCTAATTTTTCACCGAGTGAGTTGAAGCATCATTTTACGTACTCACAGCGTGGAGAAAAAGAAGAGGTCAAAGCTGCTCGTTTGATGGAGCGGATTATTTATTTGGCTGAGCCCGTCTTGCTTGAAGGAGAGAATCGCCGTCATTTATAAAAGCGTGGATCAGAAGGAGGTAGGGAGCATATGAACAAAAGAAAATGGCTCTTCGTTCTCTTGATTAGTCTTCTAATGGTTGCGCTATGGTGGTTCAACAAACAGCACCTTCAGCTGGCGCCAAAAGATGTGAAGAATTGGGTGCTTCAATTTGGCATGTTAGCACCCTTTGTTTTCATTATGTTGTCCCTTTTACGTCCGTTTGTTCTTGTGCCTGTCACTGTCTTCTCATTAGCAGCAGGTTTGTCATTCGGCAGTATACTTGGGACGATTTATGCATTGATCGGTGCGACAGCAGGTGCGACAGGATCATTTTGGCTTGCTTCGACTTTCCGTTCAAACAAGCATAAAACGGAATCAAGCAACCAAAAGCTGCAAGCGGTGAGGTCACGCATTCAGCAGCATGGCTTCATTTATATTTTATTATTGCGTATTGCTCCTATTCATTTTGATTTTGTCAGCTATGCGGCAGCAGCCTCCCGTGCAAAATATCGAGCTTTTGCGGCAGCCACTTTTTTAGGGTTGATCCCTGGGACGATAGCGCTAAATGTCCTAGGTTCAAGCTTTGTCAGCGGCAACTATGCAGCGTTAGCGATTGTTTGTTTGATCTACCTCCTATTCATCTCGGTTCCGCTGATTTTAAAAAGAAAGATGCCTGATTTATTTTAGGCGTCTATTTTTTATGATCTCCCCATATATATGTAACAGATGTCGTTAGGGGGGACAAACATGCTTGAAATAATCTTTGAAGATGACGATGATATCGCCGCTTTTTTACATCTTGCTGAACACTTGGACAGTCGGCATCACGTGTCAATTCAACAAGGGAAGGACCGGCTTCTCATTGAACCATTGGAATCAGAACAAGCACTTGAGCACGTCGTGCGGCCATTACTGCTTCACTTTTTTTTGGAATGCAAAGAAAATGAGCGCATGCGCAGCATCCTTGAAAACACATACTTATTTAAAGATCCGGAAGAACAGCATCAAATTCTTTCGATCGCCCATAGCATCATCAAGGGAGATATCGATGACATACCTGGGATTCATCAAGACCCAACAAGAGAATCACTTTTAAAGAAGGAACTTGAGACGATTTCTTTACAGCACGGTGTTTTTTCAATTGGGTCTTTTATGACATTTAGGCTGTCAGAATACGATCAGCGCTTGAAGAAATATGTTGAGGTTGCCATCGAAGAGTATAAAATGGAACAAGAATATCAAAACTTTATTCAATCACTTCGAGACTATGTGATGGCAAGAGAGCCAAAGCTTGATAAAGTACATGTCGTGCATCAGGATCGGCTGATGATTTGGGAATTTCGCTACGCTTCAGAGCGTGATCAAAAACAATACATAGACAGACAGTTTGTAAGAGAGCATCCAATGTATATTGATTCACAGCTAATTGCCCCGCTTGTATCCATTGCTCCACAAAAGATTGATCTATTCACAAATGATACGGGTCATTCGATGGTGCAAACGATTCAAAATATTTTTCAAGAAAGAGTGGAGGTTTTCCCGGCTCACACCTTTCAGGAACAGAATGTTCGTTTTGTCCATGACCATTATGAAAAGAAAAATGCAAAGCTTTCTTGATTTTCAAGAAAAAACGTTTTATAATACGGTGTAACTTCATACAGAGACCGTATTGATAAGGACATGATCAAATGAACACCCGCTGAAAGAGAGGGAAGCCGTGGCTGAGAGCTTCCTAGCAGAGGACCATTTGCTTTACCACCTTTGAACATCAGCTGTGAACTTGTTTAGTAATGGCTGACGGGAATTCCCGTTATTGAACCACAAGCCGTATTTGCTTATATAAACGTAAGCTGCAAATACGGGAAAAAGGGTGGAACCACGATTCCGTTTATTCAACCTCGTCCCTTTCCAGGGGGCGGGGTTTTTATATTGCCAAAAAAAGGAGTGACCAGAGATGTCAGAACAAATTCAACTTACATTTCCAGATGGAGCAGTCAAGGAGTTTGAGAAAACAGCCACAACTGAAGACATCGCGGCATCAATTAGCCCGGGCCTAAAGAAAAAAGCGCTAGCCGGTAAATTGAACGGCAAAGAAATAGATTTACGTACGCCGCTATTAGAAAGTGGAACAATTGAGATCATCACAGATAAAAGTGAAGAAGCACTTGAGATTATGCGCCACAGTACAGCGCATTTACTAGCGCAAGCGATTAAACGACTGTATGGAAAAGAACATCACGTCCAATTTGGAGTAGGTCCTGTCATCGAGAATGGCTTCTACTATGATGTGGATATAGATGTTGCGATCACACCTGAAGATTTACCAAAGATTGAAAAAGAAATGAAAAAAATCATCAACAGCAATCTGCCAATTGAGCGCATTGAAGTCCCAAGAGAAGAAGCGAAAGCACGCTTTGAAGCGATTGGTGATCAATTGAAACTTGAGCTGTTAGAAGCAATTCCAGAAGGCGAAGCCGTGACCATTTATGAACAAGGTGAATTCTTTGATCTATGCCGCGGGATTCATGTACCATCTACTGGGAAAATCAAGGAATTCAAACTGTTAAGCCTTGCAGGTGCCTACTGGAGAGGTGACAGTAACAATCAAATGCTTCAACGGATTTACGGTACTGCTTTCTTTAACAAAGAAGAACTGAATGAGCATTTACGTATACTTGAAGAAGCAAAAGAACGTGACCACCGTAAACTTGGAAAAGAGCTGAAACTTTTTGCGAATTCTCAAAAGGTCGGTCAAGGTCTCCCGCTATGGTTACCAAAAGGAGCGACGATCCGCCGAGTGATTGAGCGTTACATTGTTGATAAAGAAGTGCGACTTGGATATGAACATGTGTATACGCCAGTTCTTGCAAGTGTGGAATTATATAAAACTTCAGGGCACTGGGCACATTATCAGGAAGATATGTTCCCCGTGATGGAAATGGACAACGAAGATCTTGTCCTTCGCCCAATGAACTGCCCACACCATATGATGATTTACAAAAATGAACCGCACAGCTATCGTGAATTGCCAATTCGGATTGCAGAGCTTGGGACGATGCACCGCTATGAAATGTCAGGTGCTTTATCTGGGCTTCAGCGAGTTCGTGGCATGACGTTAAACGATGCTCACATCTTTGTTCGTCCAGATCAGATCAAAGACGAGTTCATTCGTACTGTTCGTTTAATTGAAGAGGTATATCAAGACTTCGGTTTAAATGATTACACATTCCGCTTATCTTACCGTGATCCAGAGGATACAGAGAAGTATTTCGATGATGATGCGATGTGGAACAAAGCACAGTCGATGTTAAAGGATGCGATGGACGAGCTTGGACATGACTACTATGAAGCAGAAGGCGAAGCAGCCTTCTACGGACCGAAGTTGGATGTACAGGTGAAGACAGCTCTTGGCAAAGAAGAAACGTTGTCCACTGTACAGCTAGACTTCTTACTTCCAGAGCGCTTCGATCTCACATATATTGGTGAAGACGGGAAACACCATCGTCCGGTGGTTATTCATAGAGGAGTCGTTTCTACAATGGAACGCTTTGTTGCCTTCTTAATTGAAGAATACAAAGGAGCCCTTCCGACATGGCTGGCACCTGTGCAATTCCAAGTCATTCCGGTTTCACCATCTGTCCATCTAGACTACGCGAAAAAAGTGCAAGATCGATTGCAACTTGAAGGCCTACGTGTAGAGCTTGATAGTCGTGATGAAAAAATCGGGTACAAGATTAGAGAAGCGCAGATGCAAAAGATTCCGTACATGCTTGTCGTCGGTGATCAAGAACAAGAAAATGGCGCTGTCAACGTAAGAAAATACGGTGAGCAAGATTCAGAAACAATGGATCTTGAAACGTTCGTTAAACATGCGGTAGCAGAAGCAAAAAAATAACCATTTCTTCCATTAGCCGGTGATCTCTCTTGAGGTCACCGGCTTTTTTTGAAATCCATATATTATCTACTGGTGATCTAGGTGATTGAATGGTACGTTTAGATAGTGCGAAAGAACGGGTAAGTATGTACTACTTGCTAGAGACAAATTGGAGGAATGAAAGTGATGGTTCAAACAAGTCATACATTATCGACACAAGTATTGGAGCAATCAGCTGTTCTTGGTGCATTAGAGCATTCACTGGCCATGATTGAATTTAATCTCACAGGTGAAGTGCTATGGGTCAACGATATTTTTGCAAAAGCCATGGGATATTCAGTGAAAGAGATGGTCGGTCTAAAACATAAACAATTTTGCCCGCCGCATATAGCCCAGCACGCCAACTATCAAATGTTTTGGGATCGTTTGAGGGATGGGCAAGTATTTCAAGAAAAGGTTCAACGGGTGAGCAAACATGGAGAGACTCTATGGCTTGAAGCGACCTATACACCTGTTCGCAATGAGGAGGGACAAGTAGTAGCGGTTGTGAAAGTGGCGACAGACATTACGGAAAGAGAAGATACGATGAAACAGGTCGTGGAAGATTTAAAGGAGATGTCTGCCAAATTGATGGAAAGAGCAGAGATTGGCATCCAGCATAGTCAAAGTGTCAATACCTCTTTTGAACATATAGCAAATGAAACAGATCAAAACATGGGTCTATTAGAAGGTTTAATGGAGCAGGTGGAGTCCATCAGTTCAATTGCGACGACCATTAGTAGCATAGCTTCACAAACTCAACTGCTTGCGTTAAATGCTGCCATCGAAGCGGCGCATGCGGGTTCCTATGGCAATGGATTTAGTGTCGTGGCAGCAGAAATTCGAAAGCTTGCCACAGACTCAAAAGATGCAATAGTGAAAGTGGATCAATATGTGAATGCCATTCATATAGAGGTAGAGAAAGTGAGCAAAGGAACGGGTCGTGCAAAAACCAGTGTATTTACAAATCGAGATCTGGTGAAGCAAGCAAGTGAAGAATTTATCAATGTCGGCGAAGCAGCTCGGGGCTTAGACCAACAAGCTCAGCGTCTTGCAGCAAGACTCAGTGGATAGTGAAGAACAAAAAAACACCCTATCTGGGGTGTTCAGCGTGTAGACAAACCCTCGCATTCGTTGTCAGGCCTGTGCGCTGGTGCTCATGAATGTTCAATTCGCTCCGCTCCAGTGCTCGTCCTTCCTAGACTTCAAGGGTTTTCAATCACGCTGAAAAGAAGACAAAGGACTAAAATAAAATCATTTTAGTCCTTTGTCAACAATCTGAAACACCTTATCTGGGGTGTTTTTTCTATGAATCTACTTTAATATATCAAACAATTCATGCAAGTCCTTGATTTCGTAATCTGGCGTGACATCTGTTTCATTTTTTTTGCCATGACGATTGATCCAAACTGTTTGTATACCTGCGCGAGACGCACCGAGAATATCTGTTTTCGGATTATCGCCCACCATGAGGACGTCGTCTTTTGTGACGTTTAACAACTGCAGACAATGCTCAAAGATACCAGGATCAGGCTTGCCTTTCCCATAATCGCCTGAAATCACAATTTCATTAAAATAAGGCGCAAGCTCCGGTACACCCGCAAGCTTCTCCTTTTGAAGACTAGGGTCTCCGTTTGTTAACATGAGCAATTCATAGTTGCCTTTGAGACGATCTAACACAGGATACGTTTCTTCGTAGACATAGGGGCGTTTTCTGCGTTCTGCCGCAAAGAAATCGGCCAAGTATTGACCAAATGCTTCATCATCAATTCCTGCTTTTTTTAATCCGTTTGTCCAAGCATTTTTACGATACTCTGGTGCAAGGGCGTTCAATTTTTGAAAGCCTTCGCTAATCGGTTCACTAAAATTTGACCACAATCCTTCGAAAGGGTTAATCCCGATCATGACAGTATAATCGTAGGTTTCGTACGAGGTATACAGTTTTCTTGCTTCCTCACGTACGATCTGTTCAAACGACTCTGAATCAAGTCCATATTTCTTCTCCGCCTCTCGGCATGTTTCCTGAAAAGTCGTGTGAATGCTTTTTTCATCCCAAAGCAAAGTATCATCTAAATCGAAAAATATGGCTTTCATGATCTTCTCCCTTGTTATGTATGTCGTTACCTTCCATTGCATGTGACAGGCTCATGTTCATTTTACAATAGAAGGTGTAGAGTTTAAATAGAGGATTCCACTAGAAATGTGCACTTTCTTCTATTTTAGTGCGCTAAATGGTCAATAGTGGTTTCTATTGTTTGTATCACCTAATGATATATCGGTTTTGTCATTTCAGATTAAAATAGATCTTGCTCAAATCGCTTCAGCATGGTAAGATGAAAAAGTTGTTTCAAGCGTTCGGTTACTTGACGGACAAAGGAAAATTGTGTAGAATAGTTAACGAATTGAATAGATATCACAAGCAGAAGCACCCGCTTCTCACCTGATTGACACATGTTTGTAGTTGACAGGTTGACCGTACATTTATTTTTTCATGCAAATGTTCGCAGTGTGGGTGTTTTATATGCCCACACTTTTTGTTTGCCTGTAAAACATACAACAAAATGGTCAAAATGAATTGTGAACTCAATTCAAAATTTCATGGAGGTGGCTCACTATTAGCAAAGATCAATTAGTTAATGAAGGTATTCGTGCGCGTGAAGTTCGTTTGATCGGACAAAATGGCGATCAGCTTGGGATTAAAACCCGCCAGGAAGCTCTGGAAATTGCTGCTAAAGCTAATCTTGACCTTGTGTTAGTTGCTGCAAATGCAAAACCACCTGTTTGCCGAATCATGGACTATGGTAAGTTCCGATTCGAACAGCAGAAAAAGGAAAAAGAGGCACGTAAGAATCAAAAAATCATTAGCTTAAAAGAAGTTCGGTTGAGCCCGACAATCGATGAACATGATTTTAACACGAAGCTCCGTAATGCGATCAAATTCCTTGAAAAGGGAGATAAAGTGAAAGCTTCTATCCGCTTTAAAGGCCGTGCGATTACGCATAAAGAAATCGGACAGCGCGTGTTAGATCGTTTCTCTGAAGCTTGCGCTGAAGTAGCAACAGTAGAAACAAGGCCTAAGATGGACGGACGCAGCATGTTCCTTATGCTTGCACCAAAAGAAGAAAAGTAAAAGAGGGAGGAAACATCCAATGCCAAAAATGAAAACTCACCGTGGATCTGCTAAACGTTTCAAAAAAACAGGTTCTGGTAAACTGAAACGTTCTCATGCGTACACAAGTCACTTATTTGCAAACAAATCGACAAAGCAAAAACGTAAATTGCGTAAGAGCGCAATCGTAAGTGCTGGAGATTTCAAACGCATCAAACAACAACTTGCTAACATCAAGTAATTTGGAATAGGAAACATAGGAGGGAATTACAATGCCAAGAGTAAAAGGCGGAACTGTGTCGCGTCAGCGTCGTAAAAAGGTTCTTAAATTAGCAAAAGGTTATTTCGGTTCAAAACATAGATTATACAAAGTAGCAAACCAACAGGTGATGAAATCTGGAAACTACGCTTTCCGTGATCGTCGTCAGAAAAAACGTGACTTCCGTAAACTATGGATCACTCGTATCAATGCTGCAGCTCGTATGAACGGTCTTTCTTACAGCCGTTTGATGCATGGTCTAAAGCTTTCTGGTATCGAAGTGAACCGCAAAATGCTTGCTGACCTTGCTGTGAATGACCTAAGTGCATTCAATCAGCTTGCTGATGCTGCAAAAGCACAACTAGACAAGTAAGTCGTCAAAAGATCATTCCGCCGAGGAGTGATCTTTTTTTCTCATCAAGTGAGGTGAACAGAATGAACATCGGTCTAATCCTACTTCTTGTTTTGGTGAATGGCTATGCGTTTTTCCTCATGGGAGAGGATAAACGCCGAGCGAAAGCCCATAAATGGCGGATTTCAGAGGCGCACTTATGGAGTGCTGCTGTCCTTTTTGGCGCTGTCGGGTCATTTCTTGGCATGCAGTATTTTCGTCACAAAACGAAGCATACTGCTTTCCGAATTGGCCTCCCTGTTTTAATGGTGTTGCAGGTGATGGCGTTAGGATATGTATCTATGAACTGAAAAAGGAGCAGACGCCATGTTAAGGCGTGTCTGCTCCCTTTTTTTGTTTGATTTTTTTGACCGGCTGATCCCAATCGATTTTTGTTTGAGGGTACCGTTCGATAATGTTCTCCTCAAGTTTTTCAAAGTCTTCTAAAGTAAATTCACTTAACTTGTCAGGAGACTCCGTCCAAACGAAAATGGAGTGGACAAACAGAGGATGATCCTTAGAAGGAACATGTTTCTCCCCTTCAAACAAGACTCCTTTATAGACGAAATTAAAATTTTTGCGTGCATTTTGCTGTTCGTCCATAAAATAAAAGCCTTCTTTTAATTGTGCTTGTTTCAGTTTTCTTCTCGGATTTGAGAAAAATTTAACCGCCATGTAGAAAATATAGACTAGCAGTGCAACTAAAGCAAGTCTAATAAGGATCACAAACATGACAGAACGCACCTCCAATACCGTTATCTGATGTACTACGAATGAAATGACCAAAAGGTTTCAACTTTTTTAAAAAATATTTCGGTAAACGAAAAATTATTCATAAAAAGATCGTATTGAACGAAAAAGGTTTTGTATAATAAGAAAGCACCATGAAGAAAAAGGAGGATAAGTGGAATGAAAAAGCTCGATCAAACATTAACCATGCTCAAAGACCTAACGGATGCAAAAGGAGTTCCGGGGAATGAACGTGATGTCAAAAAAGTCATGCAGACATACATAGAGTCATATGCAGATGAAGTTTCTACAGACCGTCTTGGCAGCCTGATTGCTAAGAAAGAAGGAAACGCAAATGGGCCTAAAATCATGCTTGCTGGTCATTTAGATGAAGTAGGATTCATGGTCACAAAAATCGATGACAAAGGCTTTATTCGTTTTCAAACAGTTGGTGGTTGGTGGTCACAAGTTATGTTGGCGCAGCGTGTAACCATTGTGACAAAAAAAGGAGAAATCACAGGTGTGATTGGATCTAAACCGCCACATGTACTAACGCCAGAAGCACGAAAAAAATCAATTGAGCTCACGGAAATGTTTATTGATATTGGTGCTTCTAGCAAAGAGCAAGCAATGGAATGGGGTGTCCTGCCTGGAGATCAAATCGTTCCTTACTTTGAGTTTACCGTCATGAATGATGAAAAGATGCTTCTTGCCAAAGCGTGGGACAACCGTATAGGCTGTGCAGTTGCCATTGAAGTGATGAAAAATTTACATGATACTAAGCATGAGAATATCGCTTATAGTGTTGCGACAGTTCAAGAGGAAGTAGGGTTACGTGGCGCTAAAACAGCCGCTTCTACCATTCAGCCTGATATCGGATTTGCTATTGATGTCGGTGTCGCTGGAGATACACCAGGCATCACAGAAAAAGAAGCAACAAGCAAACTTGGCAAAGGACCAACAATTGTGGTGTATGATGCATCGATGGTTTCTCATAAAGGGCTTCGTGATTTTGTTGTTCAAACAGCGGATGAACTGAACATTCCTTATCAATATGATTCAATGCCTGGCGGAGGAACAGATGCTGGTGGTATCCACTTAACAGGTCATGGTGTTCCCTCTCTTTCAATAGGAATCCCAAGCAGGTACATTCATACCCATGCAGCGATGATTCATCGAGATGATTATGAACATGCAGTAAAGCTTTTAACAGAAGTCATCAAAAGACTTGATCAACAAACAGTTGAGCAGATTACATACGGCTCTTAATGTGAATGCCTTTCCTCATCCGAGGGAAGGTTTTTTGAATTTCCCAGGAAATGATTTCAGTAAAAGGGTCTTTTTATGAGAATGGCACAAAGGAAATTGAACTTTTCTAGTTACTAAGGCACATGTGATCCTTCTTTTATTTTTGTAAGATGAAATCAACTTGGTTTTAATACAAGAAAAACCAGTCACACAAATTGTTCTTTTGCAAAGGGGATGGTTAAATGAATGCGGTTACAATTGTAATAGGGTCTATGTGCATTTTAGCGATTGCTTATCGTCTATATGGCACATTTATGATGGTCAAGGTATTAAAGGTGACAGATGATCATCCTACTCCTGCTCATACACTTGAGGATGGGAAAGATTATGTTCCAACAAATAAATGGGTCACGTTTGGTCACCACTTTGCTGCCATTGCAGCTGCCGGTCCATTGGTTGGTCCGATATTAGCAGCACAATTTGGTTATTTGCCGGGGCTCCTTTGGCTTTTAATTGGAGCTGTCATCGGAGGGGCTGTACATGATCTTGTCGTTTTATTTGCTTCTATGCGAAAAAAGGGGAAATCGCTTTCCGAGGTAGCGAAAGAAGAGCTAGGTCCTGTTGCGGGATTTTGTACAGGGCTCGCCATGCTGTTTATTATTACGATTACTATGGCAGGACTGTCGATGGTTGTACTGCACGCATTAGAGCGAAACCCATGGGGCACATTTGCAGTAGGAATCACCATTCCAATTGCGATGGGGGTAGGTCTTTATTATAAAAAGACCGGCAACTTAAAGCTGGCGACATCTGCCGGTTTTATTTTACTAATGATGGGGGTATTCCTTGGGCCTAATATACAGGGAACAGCACTTGGTGACTTTTTAACCCTTGATACAAAAACACTTGCCCTTGCGCTACCGATTTATGCATTCTTTGCTGCGGCTTTGCCCGTGTGGCTGTTACTAGCACCAAGAGACTACTTAAGTAGTTTTATGAAAATTGGTGTATTCATTGCTCTCATTATAGGAATCTTTGTCGTCAATCCGTCGATTCAATTTCCAGCCTTTACAGAGTTTGTGAATGGAGGAGGACCTGTTTTAGCTGGTCCTGTATGGCCCTTTATTTCGATTACGATTGCTTGTGGTGCCATCTCTGGCTTTCATGCATTTGTTGGATCAGGGACAACACCTAAGATGCTCGATCGTTGGAGCGATATGAAGCCTGTAGCCTTTGGTGCGATGCTAGTGGAATGTTTGGTTGGGATCATGGCATTAATCGCTGCCACCGCACTTCACCCAGGCGACTATTTTGCGATTAACAGTACACCAGAAGTGTTCAAAACGCTCGGAATGAGTGTTGAAAACCTTCCGCAGCTCAGTCGGGAAATTGGGCTTGATTTAGAAGGGAGAACAGGAGGGGCTGTCACATTAGCTGTAGGGATGGCCTATATCTTTACGGGTATTCCTTTCTTTAGCCATTTGGCGTCTTATTTCTTCCAATTTGTGATCATGTTTGAAGCTGTTTTTATTTTGACAGCGATTGATGCTGGGACACGTGTCGCTCGGTATTTGATTCAAGATTTCTTTGGAGAAGCATATAAACCGCTCAAACGAAGTGACTGGATACCAGGATCAGTGTTTGCAAGTGCGCTTGCCTGTTTTATGTGGGGATACTTGCTGTACTCTGGCGATATTGGTTCAATTTGGGCACTGTTTGGGGTCTCAAACCAATTAATGGCCTCAGTCGGTTTGATCATTGGAGCAACTGTTGTTTTGAAAATTGCCGATAAAAGAAGATATGTGCTGACCTGTTTAATCCCGCTTGCCTACTTATATGTGACAGTCAATTATGCAGGGTATTGGATGGTTGTCAATGTATATTTAAACCCTGCTGCATCCGGCTACAGTGTGCTGAATGCGATCTTGTCGATCATTATGCTTATCTTAGGATTTGTGATTATTGTGTTTGCTATCAAAAAATGGGTCGAGATCTGGCGTAATCCAGCGCTTCGGATGGAGACACCCATCTCTGGTTGAAAAAAAGCCGGTCTGCTGCAGGAGAGCAAACCGGCTTTTTTTATTGTTGCTGTTCAGGCTTTAAGCCTTGTTCTAATGTTTCAAGGATTTCATTTTTTTCGTTTTCTGATGCTTCTTGCCATAACACCTCAAACAATACGCCAAGACCCGGCAACATTTTTTCCTCGCCACTTTGAATGGCATCTAAAATCGTATGCTCAAGCTGCTCCTGGTTATGCCCAGTAATGTTTTGAATGACGGCGCCTCTTAAGTTGAAATCCATTGCCCACACTCCTTTTTTGATGGTAATAGCCCTATTCTGTCTCAAAGACAGGTTTATTATGTAGTGTGCATGAGATATAATACATTCATGATATTTAAAGGAGTTAAAGCGCTTGAAGTATATAGAATCAGCTAAAAACACAAACATTAAACAATGGAAAAAGCTGCACACAAAAAAAGAGCGAACCAAAACTGGGCAGTTCCTTGTCGAGGGAAAGCATTTGGTTGAAGAAGCAATCAAATGCGGGATTGTCAAAGAATTAATGGTGACAACGCCGGATATGCTCCCAGCAAATATCGGGTCAGACATTGAACGATATGAACTAAGTGAAGAGGCTTTCTCTGCCATGACAGAAACCGAAACACCTCAGCATATTGTCGCCGTATGTACATTTCCTGTATTTGATGAAAAGAAGTATGAGCGAATCCTTCTGCTAGATGCAGTTCAAGACCCGGGGAATTTAGGTACATTGATCCGGACAGCAGATGCGGCTGGGCTAGATGCTGTGATTTTAGGTGAGGGTACAGTGGATGCTTTTAACGGAAAAACGCTCCGCTCGGCACAAGGATCTCATTTCCATCTACCCATTATAAAACAGACTCTCCGCACAACAATTCCAGCATTAAAGGAGCGAGGTATACCGGTATTCGGTAGTGCTTTAAAAGATGCCAAGGAATATCGAACTGTCACATCAGAAGGTCCGTTTGCGTTGATTGTTGGTAATGAAGGCGCAGGTATTGATCCGGAGATTCTTCAAATGACAGATCAGAATTTATACGTCCCAATGTATGGAAAAGCAGAATCATTAAATGTGGCTGTCGCAGCTGCGGTTCTTGTCTATCATTTGCGGGGATAGTGTTGCATCATCCGCTATATTTCACTATAATGAAACTAATATTTTAAAAACCATGATAGAGGAAGATTGTTTCAACAAGCGGACCTTATAGGGAGAATGCATCTTAGACTGAAAGTGCATTTAAGGAATGCTGAAACAGGAATTCACCTCTGGAGTTGTCACCGGGACCGCAGGCTTTGCGTAAAGGTGAACCGGATTCGTTTGATTCCGTTATGTCAATGAAGCTTATTTGCACAACTGTGCTTAACAAGGGTGGTACCGCGACCACAACTCGTCCCTTTCTATGATTAGGGGCGAGTTTTTTTATTGTCTTCAGACGGTCAAACAGCCGATTTTCCAGACGGTTTTGTATATCAAAAGGAGGATTACACTCATGCAAGAAACGTTAAAACAGCTTGAACAAGAGGCGATAGCCAAGGTAGAAACAGCCAGCTCGCTGAAAGAGGTCAATGACATTCGTGTGCAATATTTAGGGAAAAAAGGGCCGATCACAGAAGTACTTCGCGGAATGGGCAAGCTTTCCGCTGAAGAAAGACCGAAAATGGGCGCCCTCGCAAATGAAGTGCGAGAGAGAATTGCAAATGCCATTGCAGAGAAAAATGAACAACTAGAAGCAGAAGAAGTGAAAAAGAAGCTAGCTTCCCAAACGATTGATGTCACTTTGCCAGCCAGCCCGGTCAAAATGGGCGCAAGGCACCCACTCACGATTGTGGTAGAGGATATCGAAGACTTATTTATCGGTATGGGTTACACCGTTGAGGAAGGTCCTGAGGTTGAAACGGATTACTATAACTTTGAAGCATTGAATTTGCCAAAAGAACACCCGGCACGCGATATGCAAGACAGCTTCTATATTACCGAAGATACACTCATGAGAACCCAAACGTCACCAGTTCAAGCACGTACACTTGAGAAATATAAAGGCAAAGGCCCTGTGAAGATCATCTGTCCTGGTAAGGTTTATCGACGTGACAGCGATGATGCAACCCATTCACATCAATTCATGCAAATTGAAGGACTTGTTGTTGATCACAATATTAGCATGAGTGACTTAAAAGGAACGCTAGAGACGGTCGCAAGAAAAATGTTTGGTGCTGATCGTGAAATTAGACTGCGTCCAAGCTTTTTCCCATTCACTGAACCATCTGTTGAAGTAGATGTATCTTGCTTTAAATGCGGCGGAAAAGGCTGTTCTGTATGTAAAGGAACAGGCTGGATTGAAATTTTAGGTGCAGGTATGGTTCACCCGAATGTATTGGAAATGAGCGGATTTGATCCAAATACGTACCAAGGCTTTGCTTTTGGGATGGGTGTTGAACGAATTGCGATGCTGAAATACGGCATTGATGATATTCGTCATTTCTACACAAATGATATTAGATTCACGAAGCAATTTAAGCAGGACTAAGAGGAGGAAATCAACATGTTTGTTTCATATAAATGGTTAGAAGACTATGTCGATTTAGAAGGCATTCAGCCGGATGATTTAGCAGAAAGAATCACAAGAAGCGGCATTGAAGTTGAAGGCGTTGAGTATAAAGGTGAAGGCATCAAAGGTGTTGTTATTGGTCATGTGATTGAACGTGAACAGCATCCGAATGCGGATAAATTAAACAAATGTCTTGTCGATATCGGTGAAGACGCACCTGTCCAAATTATTTGCGGGGCACCTAATGTGGAGAAGGGACAATATGTAGCAGTAGCAACGGTTGGTGCGGTTCTTCCAGGTAACTTTAAAATTAAAAAAGCAAAACTGCGCGGCGAAGAGTCTCACGGGATGATTTGTTCTCTACAAGAATTAGGTGTAGAAAGCAAACTTGTACCAAAAGAGTATGCAGAAGGTATTTTTGTCTTCCCAAATGATGTGAAGCCGGGAGATGATGCCCTAGAAGCACTTCAATTAGATGATGCAGTACTTGAGCTAGGTTTAACGCCAAACCGTGCTGATGCACTGAATATGCTTGGTGTGGCCTATGAAGTTGCCGCTATTTTAGAGAGAGAGGTCAAACTACCTGAGACAACATATGACACTTCTGCGGAAAAAGCAGCTGACTATATTTCTGTGAAAATTGAGGACCAAGAAGCAAACCCTCTTTACGCAGCAAAAATCATTAAACATGTGAAGATTGGACCTGCACCTTTATGGATCCAAACCAGACTGATAAATGCGGGCATTCGTCCAATTAACAACGTAGTCGATATTACGAACTTTGTCCTGCTTGAATACGGTCAGCCTCTACATGCCTTTGATTATGACCGCTTTGGCTCGAAACAAGTAGTCGTGCGCAAAGCGGCGGAACATGAAGTCATTCAAACGTTAGATGATCAAGAACGTACATTGTCATCGAAACATCTTGTGATCACAAATGGCACGAAAGCGCACGCAGTAGCAGGAGTGATGGGCGGACTTGAATCAGAGGTGCGTAACGAAACTACAACGATTTTATTAGAAGCGGCGTACTTTAACGGTCAAACCGTCCGTCAAGCATCTAGAGACTTGGGACTTCGCAGTGAATCAAGCACACGTTTTGAAAAAGGATTGGACCCTCAGCGAGTGAAGCCGGCAGCAGAAAGAGCAGCACAATTGATCAGCATCTATGCAGGCGGAGAAGTGCTAAGCGGGACTGTAGAGGAACAACATTTGGAATCAAGCATGAATGTCGTTCAATTATCAACTGAGCGTGTGAACAAAGTGTTAGGTATGAGCATCTCAAAAGACGAGATGATTCATATTTTCAACAAGCTTGGCTTTACAGTCGGTGAATCAAACGATGTTCTTGTTGTGACAGTTCCTTCTCGCAGAATGGATATCACAATTGAAGAAGACTTAATTGAGGAAGTGGCACGATTATACGGCTACGATAATATTCCGTCTACACTTCCTGCAACAGCTGGCACTGTAGGTGGTCTGTCGCCATACCAAGTGAAGCGCAGAAAGGTGAGACGTTTCTTAGAGGGAGCAGGGCTTTCACAAGCGATTACGTATTCATTAACGAATCAGCATAAATCAACTGCATTTGCATTGAATCCAGCATATAAAACAAGACTTTCACTGCCAATGAGTGAGGAGCGAAGTGTGTTAAGACAAAGCCTTCTGCCAAACTTACTTGATTCTGTCTCCTATAACTTGGCGAGACAGGCTGATTCTTTTGGATTTTATGAAACAGGTTCCGTTTTCTTAGCAGAAGCTGAAGGTGCAAAACCTGTCGAGAAAGAACATGTAGCTGGTGCGATGACAGGCTTATGGCATAAAAATCTATGGCAGGGCGAGAAAAAAGCCGTTGATTTTTATGTCGCGAAGGGGATTGCTGAAGGTCTGTTTGAAAAGCTTGGTGTATCGGAGCAAGTCACATATGTTCAAGTAGAGCGTGAAGGGCTTCATCCAGGGCGTACAGCAGATGTCCTTTTAAATGGAAAGGTGATTGGATTTGTAGCGGCACTTCATCCAGTCGTTGAAAAGGAACTTGATCTAAAAGAAACGTATGTATTCGAGTTTGATTTAACAGATGTTATCTCATCTGAAACAGAGGATATGAAATATACAGCTATTCCAAGATTCCCTGCTGTGACAAGAGATATTGCGCTTGTGGTGGATCAGCATATTACAAGTGGACAGTTAGAACAAGTCATCTATGAAGCAGGTGGCAAATTGCTGACTGATGTCACTGTCTTTGATGTATATGAGGGAGAACATATGGAAGAAGGCAAAAAATCTGTTGCATTTTCTCTCCAATATTTAAACCCAGAACAAACATTGACAGAGGAAGAAGTGACAGTTGTTCATACAAAGGTATTACAAGCGCTAGAAAGCACATATCAAGCCGTCTTACGTGGATAAAGAAAAAGGAGCTGTGGCATCATGTGCCGCAGCTCCTTTTTTAGCGTAATAATTTTATTGCTTTTTGTGTGTTAGCGAAATGTCGCTTTGTAAATTGGCGTAAGGCATCTTCGCCGTGCAGTTTGATCAGCTTAGCAGCGGCTTTGTCTACATGAGCGCCAGCTCCTTTTGGAATATCAAAACCGGCTGCATTTGATAATTTATCCATCTCAATTAAAAAAGCATAACGTGCGATAATGGAAGCAGCCGCAACGGATAAATGAATCCCTTCTGCTTTCGTACTAAAGTAAGTACGCTCTCGAATGATTTTTTTTCCTGCTAGATGCTTGAAATAAATGCCGGGTTCTGCAAATTGATCAATTAAAATGGCTTCTGGTTTTTTGCCATCTAGTTTGTCTAGTACTGATGTGATCACTTGATTATGAAGCAGTGCTTTCATTTTCCCTTGACTCATGCCTTTTTCCTGCATGGTATTGTATTTTTCATTGCGGAGAACAAGAAGGCTGAATGGGATCGTTTGAATGAGATCTTTGGCAATGTTGATAATCTGAGGATCTTTTAATCCTTTCGAGTCTTTTACGCCGAGCTCTTTCATGAGGGCAAGCTGACTTGAATCAACATAAGCTGCGCACACCGTAATAGGTCCAAAATAATCCCCAGTCCCTACCTCATCTGAACCGATGACTGACAGGGAGGCAATGTTAGCGGGAGGCGAATATGTTGTGACATTAGGTGTTTTTTTGCTTTTGGTGTCAGCTGTTTTTAAGTGGCTAAACTGACTTGCTTCAGCTTCTGCCTGTTGTCCTTGAAACAGGACTTTTCCAGATCGATATGCTGTAATCGTACAGCCAGGAACCTTTGCTTGAAATAGTGCGCCTGGAGGCAAAGTGTCAGTTAAGTGGTGAGCATACTTACTCTTGATCTTGTTCATGTCTTCTGATGTTGCTTTTAAGACGGATTGGGGCACAGTGGAAAACTCCTTTTACCTTGATATCATTGATTTCTAAAGTGTACCATAACAGGGAAAGGCTCGTCTTTCCATTCAATGTCTAAACATGTTATGATAGAGACTAGGATTCTCGTGGAATGGAGGAGAAACGTTGTCTGACGGCGGTAAAACTAAAACAACAGTTGAGATTTATGGACAGTCCTATACGATCATCGGTCAAGAAACGAAGATGCATATGCGACATGTTGCTTCAATTGTTGATGATAAAATGAGAGAGATAAATGAAAAAAATCCATACCTTGATATAAACAAATTAGCTGTACTGACAGCAGTCAATGTCGTCCACGACTACTTGAAATTAAAAGAGCAATACGAAAAACTAGAGATCCAGCTTAAAGAAAAGGAATGAAATCACCTTGATCGATATCATCATTTTGTTTTTGCTTCTTATGGGAACGCTTGTCGGTCTAAAACGCGGGTTTATTCTTCAATTTATTAAATTGATTAGCTTTGTTGTTTCTATTTTAGTCGCTTCGATGTTTTACCAGTCACTTGCACCACAGCTTAAGTGGATTCCAGCACCTCAATTCGACGGAGGTCAAGCGCAGCTCGCTTTCTTTAGTGGGAATCTAGAAACAGCTTATTATAATACCATTGCGTTTATCATTCTGTTTATCTTAACAAAAATCCTGCTCGCCATCATTGGCGGATTGCTCACAACCATTGCAAGTATACCTGTGATTAAACAAGTAAACAAATTGCTTGGCGGTGTTTTAGGATTTCTTGAAACCTATCTATTTGTGTTTATTCTGTTGTTTGTCGCTGCATTACTTCCAGTCGATGCGCTACAAACGATGATGAGCAAATCAATGATAGCAGATGTGATCGTCAACAACACCCCATATCTGTCCAGTCTTGTCAAAGACTTATGGACGACATATGGAGTTTAAAAACTTCTCCTTTCTTGGGGAAGTTTTTTCTCATTCCATGACACGAAGTTGTAGGATGAAGGAAAAGTTTGTATATTTAAAAAGGAAGATGCCAAAGCGGCTGGAGGATGAGAGATGAATAAAAAAGATATTATCAAACTTCTAGAAACAATTGCAGTGTATATGGAGTTAAAAGGAGATAACCCTTTCAAAGTATCGGCTTTTCGTAAGGCTGCAGTGGCGCTTGAGCAAGATGACCGCAGCCTGTCTCAAATAGATGATTTCTTGAAATTACCTGGCATAGGCAAAGGGACCTTTGCAGTCATCACAGAGTATATCGAAAAAGGACAATCAGAGACACTGGAACAATTAAAAAAAGAAGTGCCTGAAGGTCTTATTCCGTTATTGAAGCTCCCAGGCTTAGGCGGGAAAAAGATCGCAAAGCTTTACAAAGAATTGGGTGTGTGTGATGCCAAATCACTTCGAGAAGCCTGTGAAACTGAGAAAGTACAAGCACTGGCTGGCTTTGGCAAGAAAACAGAGGAGAAAATTCTCACATCTCTTGAAGAAGCGGGAAAGCAGCCTGAAAGACTGCCAATTGGTTTTGCTTTAGATGTTGCAGAACGCATTGATCATGCGCTAGAACAAATGGAAGGAATCATCCGATTTTCAAGAGCTGGCAGTTTAAGACGAGCAAGAGAAACGGTCAAGGACTTGGATTATATCATTGCAACAGATCACCCTGAACAAGTCAGAGAACAACTCATTGCACTTGACGATGTAAAAGACATCATTGCGAGTGGCGATACGAAGGTATCTGTTATCCTTGCACTTGATTTTGAAATCGGTGTGGATTTCCGTCTCGTGACAACAGATCAATTTGCGACAACGCTTCATCATTTTACCGGATCAAAAGAGCATAATATTAGAATGCGGCAGATTGCGAAGGAACGCGGAGAGCGTATTAGTGAATATGGTGTGGAAACGGTCGAGACTGGTGAGGTCAAAACGTTCCAAGACGAAGGCGCTTTTTATGCACATTTTCAACTTCCGCTCATTCCGCCAGAAATTCGTGAAACCGGAGCGGAGATTGATACGTATAAAGAAAGTATGCAATTTGTGGAACTGACAGATATAAAAGGTGACCTTCATATGCACTCGACTTGGAGTGACGGAGCGTTCTCGATTCGTGAAATGGCTGAGGCATGTATGGCAAAAGGTTATGAATACATGGCGATCACAGATCACTCGCAATATTTAAAAGTAGCCAACGGTTTAACAAAAGAACGACTTCGCCTTCAAGCAAAAGAAATTGATAAGCTCAACGAGGAATTTGAGGGGCATTTTCACATTTTCAAAGGCGTCGAAATGGATATCCTGCCAGATGGGTCTTTAGATTATGATGATGACTTTTTAGCAGAAATGGATTTTGTCATCGCCTCTATCCATTCTAGCTTTTCACAGCCAGAGGAAGTCATCATGAAACGTCTTGAAAGTGCCCTACGAAATCAGCATGTGGATATCATTGCGCACCCAACCGGGCGTTTAATCGGCAGACGGGATGGCTATGCCTTGAATATTGATCAGCTCATTGAGCTCGCCAAGAACACAGGCACCGCACTGGAGCTAAACAGTAACCCATCAAGACTTGATTTGAAAACAGAGCATTTAATGAAGGCAAACGAAGCAGGTGTGAACATCATGATCAATACGGATGCGCACAACATCGCGATGTTAGATCATATGGAAGTCGGTGTAACAGCAGCAAGAAAAGGCTGGACACCAAAAGCAAATGTCGTGAATACTTTTACACTCAAAGAGATAAAAAAGTTTTTAACGCGTGACAGGTAGTCGTTAGGAGGCTGTACAATGTTGCAACAAAAAGTGTTAGCATCATTAGAATTTCATAAAGTCAAAGAAAAAGTAATGTCTTATACCGCATCCACGTTAGGAAAAGAAAAAGCGCAGGATTTAACACCACTCACAGATATTGATGCGATCCAGCATTTGCTGGAAGAGGTGGCAGAAGCACAAGATGTGATTCGGTTAAAAGGATCTGCGCCATTTGGTGGATTAACGGATATAAGAAGAGGAATCAAACGAGCTGAAATCGGTAGTACATTAAGTCCTTCTGAGCTGATGGAAATTGCAGGATTATTATATGCTGTGAAGAATATGAAACACTTTCTTACATCCATGTATGAAGATGGTGTAGACATACCGCGTCTTCATACATATGCAGAAACGCTCATTTTACTGCCTGAGATCCGAAAAGAAATCGAGAGCTGTATCGGTGATAATGGAGAGGTGCTTGATCATGCAACCCCGGCACTTCGGTCATTGCGTATCCAATTACGCTCACTCGAATCAAAACTACGGGATAAATTAGAATCCATGATTCGTTCACAATCTGCTTCAAAAATGTTGTCAGACACCATTGTGACGATTCGAAATGATCGATTTGTGATCCCAGTGAAACAGGAGTACCGTTCAAATTACGGAGGCATTGTTCATGATCAATCTTCTTCTGGGGCGACTCTTTTCATTGAGCCTCAGGTTGTTGTGGATCTGAATAACACATTGCAGCAAACTCGTTTAAAAGAAAAGCAAGAAGTCGAAAAGATATTGCAAATGCTGACAGAGAGTGTAGCCGAGCATATTGACGAACTGCTTCACGATGTAAGGGAACTGCAAACATTAGATTTTATCTTTGCCAAAGCCAAATATGCCAAAACAGAAAAGGCAACAATGCCTACGGTGAACGATCAAGGCGTGATTTATTTAAAGCGCGCTAGACATCCCCTTTTGCCGAAGGATCAAGTCGTCGCAAATGACATTGAGCTAGGCAAGGATTTCACAACCATCGTCATTACTGGACCAAATACAGGGGGGAAAACAGTCACATTAAAAACGCTTGGGCTCCTCACTCTGATGACGCAATCTGGTCTTCATATCCCAGTTGAAGAAGGATCAGAAGTGGCTGTATTCGACCAAGTCTTTACCGATATTGGAGATGAGCAATCGATTGAACAAAGCTTGAGTACGTTCTCCTCTCATATGGTCAATATTGTCGATATTTTAAAACAGTTGACCCCGAATTCACTTGTGTTATTTGATGAGTTAGGAGCAGGCACAGACCCTGCTGAAGGCGCGGCACTTGCGATGAGTATATTAGATGAAGTTCATCAAACAAATGCCCGCGTCATAGCGACGACTCATTACCCTGAGCTAAAAGCATACGGATACAACCGAGAAGGTGTCATAAATGCGAGTGTAGAGTTTGATATTGAAACATTATCGCCTACATATCGTTTGCTCATCGGTGTGCCTGGACGCAGTAATGCATTTGAGATTTCTAAACGTCTAGGCTTGTCTCATCACCTAATTGATAGAGCAAAAGCCGATATGCATGCAGAGCATAATGAAGTTGACCAGATGATTGCCTCATTAGAAGATAGCAAGAAACTAGCCGACGAAGAACTACATGAGACAGAATCCTACAGAAAAGAAGCAGAAACGCTTCATCTGGAACTGCAAAAGCAAATTCTTGAATGGAATGAGCAAAAAGACAAACTGCTGGAAGAAGCGGAACAAATCGCGAAAGAAAAGATTGAACAAGCAGCAAAAGAAGCAGAAGACATCATTCAAGAGCTGCGTTCGATTAAAAGTGAGCATCGCTCATTCAAAGAACATGAACTCATTGATGCACGAAAGCGCCTAGAAGAAGCTGTACCTGAATTTGACCGGAAGAAAAAAACAGAGACGGCGAAAACAGTAGCTAGACAACTAAAGCCAGGCGATGAAGTCAAGGTCCTCACGTTCGGACAAAAGGGAACCTTGATCGAACAAATGGGTGACAAGGAATGGAGTGTCCAAATGGGCATTCTCAAAATGAAAGTAAAAGAAAAAGACATGGAATTTATCAAATCGGCACCAGCATTTAAACAAGAGAAAGCCATTACGGCGGTCAAAGGAAAAGATTATCATGTGTCGCTTGAACTCGATTTAAGAGGAGAGCGTTATGAAAATGCCTTAAGCAGAGTCGAGAAATACTTAGACGATGCTGTATTAGCTGGCTATCCGCGCGTGTCGATTATTCATGGAAAAGGAACCGGTGCCCTAAGAAAGGGTGTCCAAGAACTATTAAAACAACACCGAAGTGTGAAAAATGCTCGTTTTGGAGAACAGGGCGAGGGAGGATCAGGGGTCACCATCGTCGAATTAAAGTAAAAGGAGAAAACGCATGAAAGCCTTTTGGGAAAATGAACTTGTGGAAATTGCCGCCTACTACAGTGTGGCAGTCCTTTGTCTCGTCTTATTTTTAACCATCTTTGAACTCGTGACCTCCTATAAAAACTGGGAAGAGATTCAGCGGGGGAACTTAGCGGTGGCGATGGCGACCGGCGGGAAAATCCTCGGAATTGCGAATGTATTTCAGCATTCCATCGCGCAGCATAACTCCCTTCTTCAAATGATAGGATGGGGCGTTTACGGTTTTGTGATGCTGCTTGTCAGCTACTTCATTTTTGAATTTTTAACACCAAGATTTAAAGTAGACAAAGAGATAGAAAAAGATAATCGAGCGGTTGGGTTTATTTCACTCATTATTTCAGTTGGGCTGTCTTATGTAGTAGCAGCCGGCATTTAAGGAGACGACATGGAGAAGCTTGCAAAAGGATTAATCGTAGTTGCCTGCACTTTTGCGGTCATTGGTGCCATTTACATGTTCCTTTAGAATCAAGAATACGTGTTAATAAGCTGTCAGGGACACTCTTGACAGCTTTTATCACATCAAAGGCGGAATCACGATGGATCAACAACTCAAACAAAAAGAAAAACGGATGGAGTACATTCAAACATGTCTCAAAAAACATCACTTCTACCGGACATGCTTTGTCGTCAACTGATGATGTCGACAACATCCATACAAACCTTCCCAATGATCCAAGCATTCACAAGTTGAAAGAGTCAATGAGTTTTTCCGAGCGATTGGGGGCTTATATAATAAGTGGCATCATGAAGGGAAAAGGGCAGCTCTTGAAACCATCTCGAAAAATTGACCGAGTGCGATTGAAGCAAGCCTAATGTGAAAAAAGGCAAACTGCCCGAAGGAAAAGTTTGCTATAATCAAATAGTACGAAAGTTCAGGAAGGAGGGTTTTTATGCAGTCAGATAAACGTTGGCTTCTGCATTACCCGAACCAAATTCCCCACGAACTCACCATCCCAAATGAAACATTACAATCTTATTTATTCCGCACCGCAGAAGCAACACCTGAGCAGACAGCCATTCATTTTTTAGGGAAAAATATCACCTATGAACAGTTACGAGAGGACTCATTAAAACTTGCCGATCATCTCATCAAGATTGGCGTGAAAAAAGGCGACCGAGTGGCGATTATGCTACCAAACTGCCCTCAATCGGTCATTTCTTATTATGCTGTGTTAATAGCGGGCGGGATCGTTGTGCAAACAAATCCGCTTTATACTGAGAATGAACTGGCGTATCAAATGGAAGACAGTGGCTCAAAAGTGCTGATCACACTCGATCTATTGTATCCAAAGGCTTACAAAATGAAAGCGCTGACAAGTGTGGAACACCTGATCATAACCAAACTACAAGATTACTTGCCATTTCCAAAAAATATATTATTCCCAATTGTTCAAAGAAGAAAAAACAAGGTGGTCATTCAAGTCGAGAGAAGTGAAACCATTCATCTTTTCTCACAGGTAATGAAAGAATCAAGAGAAGATCCGGTATCACAGCTGTCTTTCCAACCGAAAGAAGATGTCGCTGTTTTACAATATACAGGCGGAACGACCGGTTTGCCGAAAGGGGTAATGCTCACACACGAAAATATTGTAGCGAATACAAAAATGTGTGCAGCATGGATGTATCAAACAAACCGGGGAAAAGAACGAATTCTTGGCATCATTCCATTTTTCCATGTGTATGGCATGACGACCGTATTGAATCTTGCCGTCAAAGAAGGGCATCAAATGATCCTACTTCCGCGCTTTGAGGTGTCTGATACCCTCAAAACCATTGAAAAACAAAAACCGACATTGTTTCCTGGAGCGCCAACGATGTACATCGCTCTACTCCATCACCCGAATATTGAAACCTATGATCTGTCATCCATCACTGCCTGTTTAAGTGGTTCAGCGGCTCTTCCCATTGAAATTAAGCAAAGCTTTGAAAAAATGACAGGAGGGCGTTTAGTTGAAGGATATGGTCTTTCAGAAACCTCGCCGGTGACCCATGCCAATTTCCTATGGGAAGAGAACAAAATAGGCAGCATCGGCTGCCCTTGGCCTAATACAGATGCAGGCATCTATTGCGAAGAGACTGGGGGATTCAAAGAACCATATGAGCATGGAGAAATCATTGTTAAAGGGCCGCAGATCATGAAGGGATACTGGAATCAACCAGAAGAGACAGCAGCTGTCTTTAAAGATGGATGGTTGTTCACTGGAGATATTGGGTATATGGATGAGCAAGGTTTTTTCTATATAGTCGATCGGAAAAAAGATGTGATCATTGCGAGCGGCTATAATATTTATCCAAGAGAGGTTGAAGAAGCCCTTTATGAACACGAACTCGTACAGGAAGTAGTCGTCGCCGGTATTCCAGACCCGTACCGGGGGGAAACAGTGAAAGCATTTGTTGTTCCGAAAAAGGATGCCTATTTGACAGAAGATGAGCTGAACCGATTTGTACGAACGAGAATTGCCTCCTATAAAGTGCCGCGAGTCTACGAATTTAAAGAGTCATTACCGAAAACGGCCGTAGGAAAAATATTGCGCAGAGTCTTAATTGAAGAAGAGAAAAGAAAACAGTCATCTTCATCTCAAGTGTCTGCCGAACTACCTGAGAAATAACCATACATCATCCGGTCAATCCATCGGCCGGATGATTTGATTGGCGTCCATCTGCTTTGATATGCTGGACAATGAAAAGAAAGTAGAACATGACTTGACAAAACCCTCGTTTCTTTTTAACATAAAGTTATGAATGAATACTCATTCAATCTAGAAGGGGACGAAGCACATTGAAGCAGAAAAGACCGAAGTACATGCAAATTATTGATGCAGCAGTTGTGGTGATTGCAGAGAATGGCTATCACCAATCACAAGTGTCCAAGATTGCCAAGCAAGCAGGAGTAGCAGACGGTACGATTTATCTCTATTTCAAAAACAAAGAGGATATTCTCATCTCATTATTTGAAGAAAAAATGGGACAGTTCATTGCACGGATGGAAACGGATATCCAACAGAAATCCACTGCGAAAGAAAAACTTCTCCTACTCATTCAAGAGCATTTTCGACTGTTGTCACAAGATCATCATTTAGCTCTTGTGACACAGCTTGAACTGAGGCAATCGAATCACGAGCTGCGACAAAAAATCAATGAGGTGCTGAAAGGGTATTTAAATATGCTCGACACAATTTTAACAGAAGGAAAGACAACAGGAGAGTTCAAACAAGACCTAGATGTCCGCTTAGCAAGACAAATGGTATTTGGTACGATTGATGAAACCGCTACAACATGGGTAATGAATGATCAAAAGTATGACCTTTCTTCACTTGCAGAAAAGGTACATGATCTACTCTTAAACGGCGTCCATCAATCTTAAAGACAATGGAAAAGGGATGATTTGACATGGAAAAGATACTTAGCTTACATCACGAGGGACAGACAGCACTCATCACGATTCAGCATCCACCTGCAAACGCCTTATCTTCTCTACTACTCACAGAACTCAATGACATGTTTGAACAGCTTGAACAAAACAAAGATGTGAGAGCCATTGTGATACATGGAGAAGGTAGATTTTTCTCAGCGGGTGCTGATATTAAAGAATTCACCACATTACAGGAAGAGTCTGATTATGCGAGTCTTGCGGATCGCGGGCAGCAAGTCTTTGAACGAATTGAACAAAGTCCAAAGCCTGTCATTGCCTCCATTCACGGGGCTGCGTTAGGTGGGGGGCTTGAGCTTGCGATGTCTTGTGATTACCGAATTGCCACAAAAGATGCAAAGCTTGGGTTACCTGAACTTAACCTTGGCATCATTCCAGGCTTCGGTGGCACTCAAAGGCTACCTCGCTATGTTGGTACTGCGAAAGCGCTAGAAATGATGGGGACAGCTGAACCTATTACAGGAGAAGAAGCACTTGTCTGTGGTCTTGTGTCAAAGCTAGCAGAAACAGAAGAAGAAGCATTGCAAGCAGCGAAAGCACTTGCGGCTAAATTTGCAGCCAAAAGCCCAAAATCACTTGAATATGTGCTTGATTTATTGAACGCAACGAAAGTGTATTCTTACGATGGCGGAATGAAGCTGGAAGCCAAAAAGTTTGGTGAGGTCTTCCAATCGAATGATGCCAAAGAAGGCATCCAAGCGTTTATCGAAAAGCGCAAACCGAATTTCAAAGGGGAATAATCGATCAGTACGACACAAGGGGGAGAAATGAATGAATATATTTGTTTTGATGAAGCGTACGTTTGACACGGAAGAGAAAATTTCCATTCAGTCTGGTGCTATTCAAGAAGATGGGGCAGAGTTCATTATTAATCCTTATGACGAGTATGCAATAGAAGAAGCGATTCAGCTACGGGATGAGCACGGGGGAGAAGTGACCGTCGTCACAGTCGGAAATGAAGATGCTGAGAAACAGCTGAGAACAGCACTGGCGATGGGCTGTGATCAAGCCGTCTTATTAAATGTAGAGGACGATTTGGAGGAGTGGGACCAATTTTCAGCCTCCACCATTCTCTATCATTATACCAAAGACAAAGATGCTTCATTGATTTTAGCAGGGAATGTGGCCATAGATGGCGGCTCTGGACAGGTTGCTCCGCGTCTAGCAGAATTACTTGGTTTTTCATACGTCACAACCATTACAAGTATTCAAATAGATGGGGACGTTGTTTCGATCGAACGAGATGTAGAGGGTGATGTTGAAGTCATTTCCACACAACTTCCGCTTGTTGTGACAGCACAGCAAGGTCTCAATGAACCGCGCTATCCATCATTGCCAGGTATCATGAAGGCTAAGAAAAAACCGTTAGAAGAATTGGAATTAGATGATTTAGATCTCGACGAGGATGATGTCCCGTATAAAATCAAAACCATTGAACGCTTCTTACCGGAGAAAAAAGAGGGTGGCAAGATGCTGAGCGGCGAGCTTCAGGATCAGGTCAAGGAACTGACCGATCTTCTGAGAAATGAAGCAAAAGTCATCTAACATCCACTTTATGATATCACGAGAACAAGGGGGAGCTTGAAAGATGAGTAAAAAAGTTGTTGTACTTGGAGAAAGTCGTGACGGTAAATTAAGAAATGTGACATTTGAAGCCATTGCTGCGGCTCATCAAGTTGCAGATGGCGGTGAGGTCATTGGGGTCTTAATAGGGGATGACGTGAAAGAACAAGCTGAAGAGCTGCTTTACTATGGAGCAGATCATGTGATGATTGTGGAGCATCCGCATCTTTCCTATTATACGTCAGATGGCTTTGCGCAGGCACTTCAAGCCATTATAGATCAAGTCAATCCAGATGCGGTGCTCTTTGGTCATACATCTATCGGGAAAGACCTGTCACCAAAAGTGGCAGCACGTTTGCAGACAGGATTGATCTCAGATGCAATAGATGTAAGCGTTACAGGGGAGCAACTCGTCTTCACAAGGCCGATTTATTCTGGAAAAGCCTTTGAAAAAGTCATCTCGACTGATCGGATGCTTTTGGCAACGATTCGTCCAAACAACTTGCCACCGCTGGAGCGAGATGCATCACGAAGCGGGGAAGTCACACCTGTTTCTGTTGATATTCAGAACCTGCGAACGATCGTCAAGGAAGTCATTAAAAAAACGTCAGAAGGTGTAGACCTTTCTGAAGCTAAGGTCATTGTCGCTGGCGGACGAGGAGTTAAGAGCAAGGAAGGTTTTGAACCATTGCAAGAACTTGCCGAAACCCTAGGCGCAGCAGTCGGTGCTTCTCGTGGTGCCTGTGATGCAGATTACTGCGATTATGCCCTACAAATTGGTCAAACCGGCAAGGTCGTCACACCTGACCTCTACATTGCCTGCGGCATTTCAGGTGCGATTCAGCATTTAGCCGGGATGTCTAATAGTAAAGTCATTGTTGTTATTAACAAAGACCCAGAAGCCGAGATTTTCAAAATCGCAGATTATGGAATCGTGGGTGATCTGTTTGAAGTCGTCCCGCTTTTGAATGAAGAATTAAAAAAGATGAATATCCACTCGTAACGCTCATACACTCAGAATGCCTAGGTATTCTGGGTTTTTTTGTATGTGATCAATCAAAAGGGAGCGGTTGCAAGTGAAAGGAACTGTCAAGATGAACGAAGTGATCGGACGTATATCCAAACATATTTATGGACACTTTCAAGAACACTTGGGTAGAGGGATTTATGATGGGATTTGGGTTGGAGAGGATTCATCTATACCAAATATAGAGGGCATGCGAAAAGATGTGCTACAGGCACTTCGAAAATTACATATCCCAGTGCTAAGATGGCCAGGGGGCTGTTTTGCTGATGAGTATCATTGGGCAAATGGTGTTGGAGATGTCAGTGAACGAAAGCCGATGGTCAACACTCATTGGGGAGGCACAGTTGAATCAAATGCGTTTGGTACGCATGAATTTATGAGATTGTGCGAGTTGTTAGAATGTGAACCTTATATTTGTGGAAATGTTGGGAGCGGATCTGTTCAAGAATTAGCTGAATGGATCGAATACATCACATTTCCAAAGGATACGCCTATGTCTAATTGGCGCATTCAAAACGGCAAAAAGGAGCCTTGGACACTGACATACGTTGGCGTGGGTAATGAAAGCTGGGGCTGCGGCGGAAATATGACACCTGAATACTATGCAGATTTATATAAACGTTATCAAACGTATGTGAGACAGTTTTCTGGAAACCGTATTTACAAAATCGCTTGTGGAGCGAATGCGAATGACGTGAATTGGACAAAAGTATTAATGGAGCGGGCAGCACCGTGGATGGATGGACTTAGTTTGCATTATTATACGGTTCCCGGTACTTGGGAAAAGAAAGGGTCTGCGACTGATTTTAATGAGGATGAATGGTTTATCACGCTGAAAAAAGCCTATGAGATGGAACAGCTGATCACTTCTCATGGGAATATCATGGACCAGTATGATCCTGATAAACGAATCGGGATGATCATTGATGAATGGGGGACATGGTATGACCCAGAACCAGGGACAAATCCAGGTTTTTTGTATCAGCAAAACACACTGAGAGACGCTCTTGTATGTGCCCTGCATTTCCATATATTTCACCGTCATTGCCAGCGAATTCATATGGCGAATATTGCCCAGACGATTAATGTGCTCCAAGCCATGGTGTTAACGAAGGAAGAACAGATGCTTCTGACTCCTACCTACCATGTTTTTCATATGTTTCAAGTGCATCAAGAAGAAGAAGCCCTTGAGGTAGAATTTGACTCGCCGTCATACGAACGACGCGGCGAAAAAATTCCACAAATTAGCGTGTCAGCCTCACGTTCATCTAGCGAGATGCATATTAGTTTTTGTCATCTGAGCCCACAAGAAAAAGCATCCGTTTCACTTGCAATTGACGGAATTGATGCAAAAACGAATATCACCGGACATGCACTCACCGCTGATCACATGAATGCGCATAACACATTTGCTGACCCGAACAACGTTCAACCTGTAGATTTTCAGCAATTTGCTGTAAAGCCCGGCGAATTGACCATTGATCTACCACCTATGTCTGTTGTGATGTTGACAGTTAATCTGGCGTAAAGCATATTCAAATGTTTGATGAAAAGAAGGTTGGGGCATCATAAGGGGAAATGAAGCGAAAGGGAGTTATGTCTTATGCTTAGAACCATTCTGATGATTATCGGAGCGATTGTTGTCATTGGTGCGATCATCCGGTTTGTTTTTTAAATCATAGAAGAAAAAATGATTCGTAAGCATTTCATTCGCAAGTCACATTGGTAGATGCTATACTAAAAATCATAATTTACATTGGAGGAATGAATAATGGCAATCGTAAAAGCTACCGACGCAACATTTTCACAAGAAACGGCAGAAGGTGTTGTTCTTGCAGACTTTTGGGCACCATGGTGCGGACCTTGTAAAATGATTGCTCCAGTTCTTGAAGAACTTGATCAAGAAATGGGCGATAAAATGAAAATCGTAAAAATTGATGTTGACGATAACCAAGAAACAGCTGGTAAATATGGCGTGATGAGTATCCCAACACTTCTTGTATTAAAAGATGGCGAAGTTGTCGAAACATCTGTTGGTTTCAAACCAAAAGAAGCCCTTGCTGAACTTGTAAACAAACATCTCTAAACAGTCAATCCCGATAACAATCGGCATTTTTACACTAGAAAGCGGTTCTCGTTTATACGAGAGCCGCTTTTCTTTCAACATGGTATAAAACAAACGTTCGTGATACACTAGAAGGAGTGAAAGAGGAAAACAAGGACGGATGAACATATGAACAAATTGATCAAAGAAAAGCTGTCAGTCTTGCCTGATCAACCAGGCTGTTACTTAATGAAAGATAGACAAAATACGATCATTTATGTAGGGAAGGCGAAGGTCTTAAAAAATAGGGTGCGTTCCTATTTTACTGGATCACACGATGCCAAAACGCAGCGTCTCGTCAGTGAAATCGAAGACTTCGAATACATTGTGACTTCTTCAAATATTGAGGCACTGATTTTAGAGCTGAATTTAATTAAGAAGCACGACCCGAAATACAATGTCATGCTGAAAGACGACAAGACGTATCCTTTTATTAAAATTACGAATGAACGTCACCCTAAGCTGATCGTGACGCGCAATGTAAAAAAGGATAAAGGACGATATTTTGGACCGTACCCAAACGTACAAGCTGCAAGGGAAACGAAAAAACTGCTGGACCGTCTGTATCCGCTGAGGAAATGTGCGACATTACCGGATCGTGTTTGCCTTTACTATCATCTTGGGCAATGTCTCGCGCCGTGTGTGTACGACATTTCTGAAGAAACGAATAAGCAGCTCGTCGATGAGATCTCAAGGTTTCTAAACGGAGGCCACAAGCAAATAAAAAAAGAATTAACTGAAAAAATGCAAGAAGCCGCCGAACAATTAGAATTTGAACGGGCAAAAGAACTGAGAGATCAAATCGCTTATATCGACTCCACCATGGAAAAACAGAAAATGACGATGAGTGACTTATCTGATCGAGATATATTTGCCTATGCCTATGATAAGGGTTGGATGTGTGTGCAAGTCTTTTTCATTCGACAAGGGAAATTGATTGAACGTGATGTCAGTTTGTTCCCAATGTATCAAGACCCAGAGGAAGAATTCCTCACGTTTATGGGCCAATTTTATGAAAAGAACAATCACTTTCTACCGAAGGAAATCTTGGTACCAAACAGTGTAGATCAAGAGCTGATTGAGCAATTACTTGACACCACTGTTCACCAACCGAAAAAAGGAAAGAAAAAAGATTTGCTATTGCTTGCCCATCAAAACGCAAAAATCGCCCTCAAAGAAAAGTTCTCTCTCATTGAGCGTGATGAAGAGCGGACAATTGGTGCCGTGAAGCAGCTTGGAGATGCGCTGAATATCTACATGCCATACAGAATTGAAGCATTTGATAACTCAAATATTCAAGGGGCAGACCCCGTTTCTGCCATGGTGGTGTTTCAAGACGGCAAGCCATATAAGAAGGAATACCGAAAATACAAAATAAAGACCGTCTCAGGGCCAGATGATTATGCATCCATGCGTGAAGTCATTAGAAGGCGATACACACGAGTACTAAGGGATCAGTTGCCATTGCCGGATCTCATTTTAATTGATGGCGGAAAAGGACAAATCAACGCAGCGATTGACGTGCTTGAAAATGAGCTGAATCTGTCCGTGCCAGTAGCAGGTCTTGTGAAAGATGAGAAGCACAGGACATCCAATCTCATGATGGGTGATACACTTGACATTGTGGCATTAGAGCGTAACAGTCAGGCGTTTTATTTATTGCAGCGTATTCAAGATGAGGTGCACCGTTTTGCCATTAGTTTTCATCGGCAGCTGCGCGGGAAAAATGCCTTTCAGTCCATTTTAGATGATGTCCCAGGCATCGGAGAAAAACGAAAAAAACAGCTACTCAAACATTTTGGCTCTGTGAAAAAAATGAAAGAAGCCTCTGTTCAAGATTTTCAAGAAGCTGGCATTCCGAAGCAAACAGCCGAACTTTTAGCAGAGGCATTAAAAAAATAGATTGTACTTTTTCAAAAAGTCTGTTAAGATGTGACTAATTTAATAAATGAACGTGTTGTTTGTTGTAGATAGAGGAGCGAACTTCAATAGTAGGCCTTCAGAGATCGATGGGATCCGTGAAGAGGGCTGAAAGGGGAGCGTCGCCGAAGTGAATAATATTCCACTCATTTTATTCGCTGGCTCTACATTGAAGAAATGTAGGGTTGTCAAGAATTTTTTCTTGGAGGGCTATCTCATTGTTTTTTGCATCTGTTGATGAGTATTTGAAAGCAATGGGAGATTCGTTCTCTCATTGCTTTTTTTGTTTGCAATGAGAAAGCAGTCTCTATAGCCACTTTTACCTCTACTCTCGCACGTGATCTTTTGAAAAGGGTGATAGACATGGGACTAATTGTACAAAAATTCGGCGGAACTTCCGTTGGCACGACAGAAAAAATTCAGAGAGTCGCGGAAAGAATCATAGCTGAACGCAAAGCAGGTCATGATGTGGTCGTGGTGGTGTCCGCGATGGGCAAATCAACGGATGTCTTAGTAGATCTTGCCAAAGAACTAACAGATCATCCGAGTAAAAGAGAAATGGATATGCTCCTCACAACTGGAGAGCAAGTGACCATATCTTTATTAACGATGGCACTGCAAGCAAAAGGATTCGATGCGATTTCCTTTACCGGCTGGCAGGCTGGCATGAAAACCGAGAACGTGCACGGAAACGCAAGAATCGTGGACATTGATGAAACAAGAATAAGAGAAGAATTGAATGCAGGGAAAGTTGTCGTTGTAGCAGGCTTCCAAGGGATTGCAGATGATCTACATATTACAACACTTGGACGAGGTGGTTCAGATACGACCGCTGTAGCCCTTGCTGCTGCCTTGAAAGCAGACAAATGTGATATTTATACTGACGTACCAGGCGTTTTTACAACCGATCCGCGTTATGTGTCGTCAGCACGTAAGCTTGAAGGAATTTCATACGATGAAATGCTCGAATTAGCCAATTTAGGAGCAGGCGTATTGCACCCAAGGGCGGTCGAGTTTGCGAAAAATTATCAAGTCCCATTAGAAGTCCGGTCAAGTATTGTACATGAAGCTGGCACGTTAATTGAGGAGGAATCATCCATGGAGCAAAATTTAGTCGTAAGAGGCATTGCATTTGAAGATCAGATCACACGTGTGACGGTGTGTGGCCTTTCAAGCGGTTTGACGACATTGTCTACAATTTTTACGACGCTTGCGAAGAAAAATATTAATGTCGACATCATCATTCAGTCCGTCACAAGTACTAGTCAGACATCGATCTCTTTCTCTGTCAAAACGGATGAACTGTCCAAAACCGTAGAAGTATTAGAAGAATATAAAAATGCGCTTGGCTATGAACAGATTGAGACAGAAAGCAAACTAGCCAAAGTCTCTATCGTTGGGTCGGGTATGGTCTCGAATCCAGGCGTGGCTGCTGAAATGTTCGCCGTTTTAGCTGAAAAAGACATTCAAGTGAAAATGGTGAGCACATCCGAAATCAAAGTTTCAACGGTAGTTGGGCGTGATGATATGGTCAAAGCAGTTGAAGCACTTCACGATGCGTTTGACTTATCAAAGGTAGGCACAGCTACTCACTCTTAAAAAAGAAAAAGAGGTGCATTCATATAAAGAATGCACCTCTTTCTCATAAAAGTGAGCGCAGGAACTCGAAACATCTTCGCTATCAGGAGGGAGATGTTTTTCTTCGGGTAACCCAGTGCTCTAAGTGTGCTATGATAGAGGGAGCCATGTCAAAAAGGCGTGACTCAGTGAGTGCCTCGCCTTTGATAGGTATTGTTACACAGGGTCTTTTATATCCCATTTAACAGTTAAGATGACTTTATTCGCACGCTTTTTGATTTGTTCATAGGATTCAGCAATATGCTCATTGAGAAGCTGAATCTGTTCAGCAATAAAACCTGCTTCCATTTGAAAACAAGGCTCTTTTTGATAAGTGAGTCGATTGGATACGAGTGGACCTTCGAGCTCAAACTCAATTTCCTGTTTTTTAGAATGAATCATCGTGAGTGTACCCCATCCAGCATCATGGAAAAATTCGGGGATTTTCTCCCATGACTCTTGAGGAAATTTACGAGCAAGCAGTTTACCCGCAAAATACATCATAGATGAATGATCCTGGCCAAGAATGTCAGGTAGCAGAACTTCGCGTATCAGCTCGTAGGCAAAACCATTGACTTCAATTTCTTTTAGCTGTTCTAAGTTAGATTCGAATTTATTCATTGGACGGCTCCCCTCTTTCAACAATTTATTATAGCTTATGTGGGCGTATGATGACAGAGTTTTCCCCATAAGTCAAAGAAATTCTTATTGCAATAAAATGAATTTTGATTTAAAACTTTTAAATTTCGGAAAATTTTAATTTATGTACGCGGTTTCTTGACGCTTTTTTGACATAGGAGTAAAATGAAATTGTCAATAAATTTGAATAAAGTGCTTACATTTGAAAGAAGCGGGGGTAAGACAGATTTTCAAGCAATTGCACTTTTCTTACTAGGGGGTAAAGTAATGTCGGGGAACAAAGAATTTTTTTATCGGAGATTGCATTCTTTGCTTGGCGTCATTCCGGTCGGTCTATTTTTAATTCAGCACTTAGTGATTAACCACTTTGCGACAGATGGACCAGAGGCGTTTAACAAAGCTGCACACTTTATGGAACAGCTTCCATTCAGATATGCACTTGAGCTGTTCGTGATTTTCTTACCACTGATTTATCATGCTGTTTATGGGGTGTACATAGCCTTTACGGCACAAAACAACACATCTCGCTTCAGCTATTTAAGAAACTGGTTGTTTAGACTACAAAGGGTATCTGGTATCATCACATTGATTTTTGTCGCTTGGCACGTATGGGAAACACGTATTCAAGCTCAGCTTGGAGCAGAAGTAAACTATGATATGATGGCGAATATTTTAAGCTCTCCATTTATGCTAGGTTTCTATATTGTCGGCGTTTTATCTACTATTTTCCACTTTGCTAATGGATTGTGGTCGTTTGCTGTCAGCTGGGGAATTACCGTTTCACCACGCTCACAAAGAATTTCCACATATGTGACATTAGGTATATTTATAGCGCTTTCATATGTAGGGCTAAGAGCAATTTTCGCTTTTGTTTAAGAGGAAATAGATTAGTAGAAGAGGGAGAGGGGCTACAATGAGTAATTCTAGCATCATCGTTGTCGGAGGCGGCTTAGCTGGTCTCATGGCAACCATTAAAGCAGCAGAAGCGGGAACAGCTGTTAAATTATTTTCAATCGTACCTGTCAAACGTTCGCATTCTGTATGTGCACAGGGCGGAATTAACGGAGCGGTCAATACAAAAGGTGAAGGAGACTCACCTTATGAACATTTTGATGACACTGTATATGGCGGAGACTTCTTAGCAAACCAGCCGCCAGTCAAAGCAATGTGTGAAGCAGCACCGTCCATTATCCACTTACTTGATCGTATGGGTGTCATGTTTAACAGAACACCAGAGGGATTACTGGACTTCCGACGCTTCGGGGGAACACAGCACCATCGTACAGCATATGCTGGTGCCACGACTGGTCAGCAGCTATTATATGCACTCGATGAACAAGTTCGTCGCTATGAAGTAGCAGGGCTTGTCACAAAATACGAAGGCTGGGAATTCCTTGGTGCCGTCTTAGATGATGAAGAAGTGTGCCGAGGCATTGTGGCGCAAAACCTGACGACAATGGAGATTGAATCTTTCCGTTCAGATGCCGTCATTATGGCAACAGGTGGCCCTGGCATCGTATTCGGTAAATCAACGAATTCAATGATCAACACAGGATCAGCCGCTTCCATTGTCTATCAGCAGGGTGCTAACTATGCAAATGGTGAATTCATTCAAATTCATCCAACGGCCATCCCAGGAGATGACAAGCTTCGTCTAATGAGTGAATCGGCTCGTGGGGAAGGCGGACGTGTTTGGACGTATAAAGACGGGAAGCCTTGGTACTTCCTTGAAGAAAAATATCCAGCATACGGGAACCTTGTCCCACGTGATATCGCAACGCGTGAAATCTTCGACGTATGTGTCGTGCAAAAGCTTGGAATCAATGGAGAAAACATGGTATACCTTGACCTTTCTCACAAAGATCCGAAAGAGCTTGATATTAAACTTGGCGGCATCATCGAAATCTATGAAAAATTCATGGGAGATGACCCACGTAAGCTTCCAATGAAAATTTTCCCTGCTGTTCATTATTCAATGGGCGGATTATGGGTGGATTATGATCAAATGACAAATATCAAAGGTCTGTTCGCTGCTGGGGAATGTGATTACTCTATGCATGGCGGAAACAGACTTGGTGCGAACTCCTTGCTATCAGCGATTTACGGCGGAATGGTCGCAGGACCAAATGCTGTGAAGTACATTAGCGGTCTTGAGAAGTCTGCAGAAGACCTATCTTCTGCAACATTTGACAGCGCAGTAAAGAAAGAGCAGGAGAAATGGGACAACATCCTCAGCATGGACGGAACAGAAAATGCGTACGTGCTTCATAAAGAGCTTGGAGAATGGATGACAGACAATGTTACAGTTGTTCGTTACAATGACAAACTCTTAAAAACAGATCAAAAGATTGAAGAACTGATGGAGCGCTACAAGCACATCAACATCAACGATACAGCATCATGGAGTAACCAAGGCGCTGCCTTTACGCGTCAGCTTGACAACATGTTACAGCTGGCAAGAGTCATTACAATTGGGGCATACAACCGGAATGAGAGCCGAGGCGCACACTATAAACCGGATTTCCCAGAGAGAAACGATGATGAATTCCTCAAAACAACGATGGCTACGTTCAAAGGGAAAAACGAGAAACCTGCCTTCCACTATGAGGACGTCGATGTATCGTTAATTGCACCTCGTAAACGAGATTACTCGAAGAAAAAGGTGGAGAAATAAGATGAGTGAAAAAAATACGATCCAATTCATTATCACACGTCAAGACACAGCAGATGGAAAGTCTTATGAAGAGGAATTCGAAATCCCTTATCGCCCGAATATGAATGTGATTTCCGCACTCATGGAAATCAGACGAAACCCGGTCAATAAAAAAGGTGAAAAAACAACGGCGATTAACTGGGATATGAACTGTCTTGAAGAAGTGTGTGGTGCTTGTTCCATGGTCATTAATGGAACCCCGCGCCAATCATGTACAGCTCTGATAGACTCGTTAGAACAGCCGATCCGTCTTCAACCGATGAAGACGTTCCCGGTTGTTAGAGACCTACAGGTTGATAGAAGCCGGATGTTTAATTCCTTGAAAAAGGTCAAAGCATGGGTGCCGATTGATGGCACATATGACCTTGGACCTGGACCAAGAATGCCTGAGAAAAAACGTCAATGGGCGTATGAGCTTTCGAAGTGTATGACATGTGGTGTTTGTCTTGAAGCTTGTCCAAACGTAAATGATAAGTCTTCCTTTATGGGCCCTGCACCGCTCTCACAAGTTCGTTTATTTAACGCACATCCGACAGGTGCGATGAATAAATCAGATCGCCTAGAAGAAATTATGGGAGATGGCGGTCTGGCCAACTGTGGAAACTCTCAAAACTGTGTGCAGGCTTGTCCGAAAGGGATCCCGCTGACAACGTCAATTGCAGCACTAAACCGAGATACAACATTCCAATCCTTCCGTAATTTCTTCGGAAGCGATCACGCAGAATAACATCACATACAGTCCTCTTTGCCAATCATGATGAGTGTTTAAAGAGGCTAATGCAAAAGGATTTAAGTGCCTCTTCCATATGGGAGAGGTGCTTTTTTTGTGAAAAAGGAGATGTTCAAATGAGAGTACCGTCCTATATTGTAGAGCCGTTTGAAGAGTGGAGAACATCATTTCGATTTTATGTAGAAACGACAGTTCGTTTTTCAGAAACGGATATGTTTGGTCACATGAACAATGTCACCCCATTTGTGTATTTCGAAGAGGCGCGGATTGCCTTCTTTCAAAAAACCGGACTAGTTGATAAACGAATGAAACGAGTCAAGGACACCATCACAGTCGTTGCAAATCTACAGTGTGATTACATCAAACAGGTGGAGATTGGCGAGAGACTCCGGGTGTATGTGAAGCCGGAAAAAGTAGGATCGAGTTCTCTCATTTTGCATTACCTAGGAGAAAACGAACAACAGGACACGTGTTTTACAGGCGTTGTGACAATGGTTCAAATTAATCAAGAAACCGGTGCACCTGTTTCATTTACAGAAGAAGAAAAAGAAACATTTCACGCCCAGCGAAATTAACGGGTGACGTATGACCAAAATGTGTGTGCTTCGTTTTGTTATAATGAAAGAATCATATCAAGAGAAACAAAAGGAGAACATATGAAGATTTTTCAATATGACACCATTGATAGTACAAATAATGAAGCGAAAAGGCTGATTCAACAAGGAGAAGAGCCCTCGTTTGCCGTCTATGCAAAACAGCAGACAGCTGGTAGAGGTAGGTTAGGCAGACCGTGGGAGACGCCTTCTGGAAATGTGGCTGTCACCATGACGGTAAAACCACCGCAAGATCTCTCGGCACAGTCAACGATTGCACCGATGACGGCACTAGCCATCTACGATGTCATCAAACCACTTTTGAATGACAAAGATCAACTGGCGATTAAATGGCCAAATGACATTCTAGTAAATGAGGCAAAGGTCTCCGGTACATTGATTGAAGCAGATCGAAGCGCAATCTTTATTGGAGTTGGGATCAATGTCAAAACGAAACCAGAACATGTCCCGTATAAAACCATTTGTTTATCAGAGCTGACAGATGTGAGTGCAGACGAGCTTGTGAAAAACTTGACGACGGCTTTTAAAAAATATTATACACGCTGGCAAAACGAGGGTTTTGAAGCACTCACTGCGCTCTACAACAAACGATTATTTCGCCTGAATAAACCGCTTCGAATTTCATTAGATCGTGAGAAGCAAACGTGGGAAGAGGGGATTTGCTGCGGCGTCAATCGCTTTGGTTATCTGCAATTAAAAGATGAAGAGGGGCATGTGAAAGCCCATTCTGCCGGTGATATTGATGCGCCGATCCAAACGTAAAAAGCAGACGATGAATACTCGTCTGCTTTAGGCTTCTCTTTTAATATGAGGCTGAACCATGTAGTCCTGTTTTGTAAAGACAACCCCATCAAGAATTTCTCTTGCGGTTCGTAGGACTTTTACTCTGTTTTGCGCCAATTCAATTTCAGTCTGCATTATACCAGCAGGATGCCCAATTCTAAGAGTTTGCTGTTTGCCACGGTAAAGAAGTGCTGGGAGTGTTTGATCCATAAAGCAGCTGGCTGACAAACAGACAGCGCCAGTAATCGCAAGCGCTTGATGAGGCTTTTGCATCGATAACATGCGCACCATGATATCCATATCTGCTGCTCGTCTCATCATTCCACTTGAATCTCGGTAATCTGCTGGCTCACTGATAATCGCAAGCTTTGGAACAGCTGGAGACTGAGAGGTGGCCTTTTCTTTTGAAGCAAAACAACACATTTCCGCAGCAGTGGATCGAATATCTTCTAGCTCGTTGAGTACCTGGGCGGAGAACTCTTCAGGCAATTCTGTTCCTTTTAAGTGGATAGCCTTTGCACGAATAAAGGCAACAGGGTTTGCTATATCCACGATCGACATTGGAATCTCCCCGAACTTCGTTTGAATCAATTCAATACTTTTCCCAGTCGGAAAGGTTTTACCTGTGACGGCTCCTTCCGGCTTTTCGAAGGATAAGTAAATAGGTGACCCCGTTCCTTTAACCCCTGGAATTTCCGCATGACCTTCAAATGACACTTCACCATCTTCTACTTCTACCTCTGCCACAATGATTTTATTCGTGTTGGTATTCAGAATACGTACGGTTGTAATGGGCTCAACAGCTGGGACAAAGCCTTTAATAATGGCATATGGTCCAACGGCAGAGGAGATATTTCCGCAATTTCCCTTAAAGTCGACATAGTTCTCATTAATACTAACTTGTGCAAAGGTATAGTTCACATCAGCATCTGGACGAGTCGCTTTTTCTATGATGGCCACTTTGCTCGTCAAAGAATTGCCGCCGCCGATTCCGTCTACTTGTAGTCGATCAGGGCTACCCATAATATCTAATAGAAATGCTTTGAGTTCCTCCGTTTCACTAGGTGCATGATTCGCTTGAATGAACACCCCTTTGCTTGTACCGCCCCGCATTATTGTGATTGGAACCTTCCTCATTGATCTCACCCTCATTTGTTTAGTTGACTATTTATCTAATCAAAATGGTAATGTATAATCAGAAATAAGTTAAATACAATATTTTAGGAGAAATCGATAGAATATTTTTATAACAGGATAAAGGGAGGGCTCATAGTGGATGAGAAAGACTGGCGATTACTAAAGGTGCTCCATGAAGAGAAAAACATTACAAAAGCTGCAGAAAAGTTGTTTGTATCTCAACCTGCCTTAAGCTACCGATTGAAACAGCTTGAAGAAGAGTTTGACATGAAGCTGTTTTTCAAAAGAAAACGGGGGATAGAATTTACATCAGAAGGCGAGTATTTGGCTGAATATGCAAATGACATGCTCAAGCAGCTTCAGCAAACGAAAGATGGCATGCTCAATATGCAAAAACAGGTCAAGGGAACGATTCGACTAGGAGTCTCAAGTAATTTTGCTCAGTATAAGTTGCCGGAAATTTTAAGAGACTTCTCCAAAGAGTATCCGCACGTTCAATTTATGGTGAACACAGGCTGGAGCACGAAAGTCATGGATTTGTTAGGAACATCAAGTGTGCACCTAGGCATTTTAAGAGGGGATTACGACTGGAATGGAGAACGATTTTTGCTAGATAAAGAGCGACTTTGTATGATTTCAAAATCAGAAATACAACTGAAGGACCTCCCGAAGCTACCACTGATTGATTATCATACGGACAGTTCATTGAAACGCTTGATAAATAGATGGTGGCAGGAAACATTTACAATACCTCCGCTTGTCACGATGGAGACAGACCGGCAAGATACCTCTAAAGAAATGGTGAAACACGGATTGGGATACGCCATTGTGCCAGAAATTTGTCTCAGACCAAGTGATGAGTTATTTGTAAAAGGTCTTTCGTATAAAGATGGACAACCTGTATTACGAGATACGTGGCTCATGTATCAGCCTGCTTCTCTCCATCTATCTGTTGTCAACGCATTCATTGAGTTTTTAAGAAGGCAGCAAAGGTAATGATAAAGATATTTTATTGAACAACTGAAAAAAACGATATTTTCATTATAAAAAAAGCTGGTATATCCTTGAAATAGAAAGCGCTAACATTTTGATCGCAAGTGCAAGGGGGCACTTGATGATCTTGTGAAGAAGAGGATGGAGGGATAAAGTGCTAGCTATTTTAGGGATCTTGATGGTCGTGGTTTTTACCTTTCTTATTATGACGAAACGGATGCATCCAGTGGTTGCCTTAACTGTTGTTCCGATCGTATTTGCATTAATCGGTGGATTTAACAAAGGGTTAGGGGACATGATGCTTGATGGCATTAAGGTTGTGGCACCATCTGCTGCTTTATTGCTATTTGCGATTTTGTTCTTTGGCGTGATGCTAGATGCGGGGTTATTTGATCCACTCATTAAATTAATTCTCCGAATTGTAAAAGGGGATCCAGTCAAAATTGCTTTTGGGGTAGCTATTTTGTCTATGCTTGTTGCACTTGATGGAGATGGGACAACGACTTACATGATTACAGTCTCCGCAATGCTTCCGTTATTTTTAAGAATTGGCATGAATCCGCTTGTTTTAGGGACGATTTCATTATTATCATTAGGGATTATGAGCGGCATGACGCCTTGGGGCGGTCCAGCTACGCGTGCGATCGCTGCACTAGGTTTAGATGCAGCAACATTTTTTATACCGTTACTCCCAACGATGATCGGGGGCGGACTTTTTATTCTTTTTACTGCGTATGTCCTTGGAAAAAAAGAGCGAAAGCGAATTGGGATTGCTGAAATACAGCATAACAAAGAGACACCGATTTCATCTGAATTAGCTGCATCGTTAGAAGATGGCATTAAGGATATCAAAAGGCCAAAGCTGATTTGGATCAACTTCTTCCTGACGATTGGTGTCATGATCACACTTGTTTTAGATATTATACCGATTCCTGTTCTCTTTTTAATTGGATTTGTCATCGCACTAATGGTCAACTATCCAAAAATTGAGGATCAGCGTGAACGAATGCTATCGCATGCAGGTAATGCGTTAACCGTTATTACCCTTGTGTTTGCAGCAGGAATTTTCACAGGCATCTTTTCAGGAACGAAAATGGTGGAGGCGATTGCCCATTTAGTGATTTACTTAATTCCTGATTCATACAGCTCATTCTTCCCGCTTATTGTTGCCTTGACGAGTATGCCGTTTACATTTGTCCTTTCAAATGATGCTTACTATTTCGGGGTCTTGCCTATTTTAGCAGAAGCGGGTGCAGCTTACGGCATCGAACCGGTCGAAATTGCCCGAGCCTCGATCATAGGACAGCCTGTTCATTTACTAAGTCCGCTAGTGGCTTCAACGTTACTACTCGTCAGTATGTTAAACATTGATATTGGTGAATTGCAAAAGTACGCACTTTTATGGACAGTCTTAACAGCCTTGTTTACGACACTGATTGCTGTCTTAACAGGAGCTATTTCCATCTTTTAGACATGATGAAAAAGGCGATGTCTCTACATGAGACTCGTCTTTTTTTATTGAATCTTAGCGTCAAAAATTGGACGCTAAGATGCTGAAATTCTTTATATTAACGTCACCTACCTTATGTACACGGCATATGATATCTCGACTATACAGAATCCCATTCTATAGAGACTAGAGCTCTCACCTTAGCAAGGAGGGTTACAATACTTGAAGGAGAAAGAGTTTCAATCCAAGCCGCTATTAACCAAAAGAGAAAGAGAAGTATTTGAATTGCTCGTCCAAGACAAAACAACAAAAGAAATTGCAAGCGAGCTTTTTATTAGCGAAAAGACTGTTCGGAATCATATTTCGAATGCTAAGCATACCTTTTACAAACAAAAACTTTATTATATAAAATGACTCCAAAAGACGCATGTAAATACATTCCACATAAAGATTATAATTGGATATACTCTCATTAATTATTAGAGCAAAAATTCATACTTCTGCGACAATTTCCGACAACATTTTTTTGTACTTCATGATAAATTTAACAATGGTAAGGTGATTATATATGACAAGTACAATCGCGAAAGATCTACGGACTCATTTAAGAAACTCTTTGGAAATGTCTAAAGAAAGTCAAAAACAAGTTGCAGCAAAGTTGGGTGTAAGCAGTAGTTATTTAAGTAAATTTTTAAATGGCAAGGATATCTCATTTTGGATTGTTCGAGAGGTCATTAAATACATTGACAAAGAGAACGAAATGGAACTTATTATTATGTATTTTAAAGAAGGTATTAGTTCTAAAAATATTCCTGCCGTTTTGGAATATTGTTATTCGAAACAATTGTACGGTTTAACAAGCGAATTAGCCCAAGAATATATAAATAAAAAAAATCCCAAAACCCAAGAATTATGTTCCATATATTCATTAATGTTAGAGTCGAGATTTATGTTTGAAAAATCTAGTTTTTTAGATACATTAGGGAACATTAAAACAAATTTTTTAGAATCTGAAATTATAATTAAGGTTTTACAAGTCTATTATTACTATTTGAACGGTCTTTACGACTTAACAATTTATACGATCGATCAAATCAATGACTTGCTGATTCAAATCAATGATCCATTTTTAAAAATGGCATATAGTGCAAGGCTAGATGAGATTCAGGTCAATATTTATCTAAAACAAAAAGTACAAACAATTCAATCACGAAAAATTGCTAATCGAATTTTAGATAGGGATTTCAGTACAGCGCACAACATTACTGCATATCATATCTTGGCACTGTCTTATTTCTTAGAATCTTACGAATACTCAATTTCATATTATCTAAAATGTATTGATTTGTACTCTGCTTTCCCTGATAGACAGGCTGAAATGATTGAAAATAAGGAAGAAATAGCATTTCTCCAAAAGTATTGGAATAAAAAAATCCATGATGATTTCATAGTAAGTGATTTCACCAAGTTATTAAAGAATGATGATGAATTAAGTAGCTATTATAAAGTGGAAAGATATAATAAATACGCGCTTTTTTTTGATGGCATCAAAGAATCATCATCAGAAAAACTGCTCTTATCACATCACTATTTTTCAAAAAGTAACGACCATTTCAGGGCATGTTTCCCAAAAAATGAATTGAATAGAATAGGATTTAGGTATACACTCTAAGAGTTAGGGGGTGCTATACATGTCAAAACGTTTTAATGTAATTGTTTTAACATTAACACTAGGAGCAACAATAGTTGTTTCAGATATTCACACACTTATCACTAACAGCCCAAAAACAATCTATGAAACAAAAGATGTTAGACCAGGAATGTAAATAGATATTAAAAAGACGCTACCTGTAATAAGGTAACGTCTTTCGTGTTTTTTGGGGAAGTTTCCTGTTTTCATAAAAAACGAAAACAGGAAACTATTTTAAAATTTACCAATATATACAAATGTGTAAAAACAGATTTTACTTAGGAGGATGAAAATGGCTATAAAATTTGAAGAATTAATGGAAATCATAGAAGCAACAAAAAAAGAAGATCCAAATCAATCCTCTTCTGATAAATCATTATCTGTAAAGAATTTAGCCTTAGAAGCTCTGTAATTCTTTAATGCATCCAACATAAAATTACGTTCATCATCCGTTATTTGATTGCCATCTGCATCAATGATATTTGCATTTTTTATGTTCTCAAGGGTTAGTTCTTTCGCGAAGACTACTTTTTCTGCTTCTTTACCCATTTTTTCAAGATCTCTTGGATCAGTGACAAAATAAGTGGGATCGACATTAAAAAAATCCGCAAGCTTTGTCAGAGCATCCAAAGAAGGGCTCTTAATTTTACCAGATTCAAGTTTTGATAAGTAACCATTACTTAAACCAACTTCTAGAGCAAGCCGTCTTATAGATAGTTTAGGATTTTGCTCGTCTCTTAGTCTTTTTAAGTTTATTCCAATTAATTCATTTTTTTTGTTTTCCATAAAAATTAGGTCACCTCGATTAAACGCCACTGAATTAGTAACAACAATAATAATTATACCACGTTTAAGATTCCTATAAGAAACATTTATGAAATTTATGGTTGCATTACAAGTAATCAGATGGTATATTTTACTTGTGCTTCCTGAAGGAAGCGTGGGGAGGTGATAATGATGAATTATAATACTTCTGTGTTTGCGGAAAAAATTAAAAAGTTAAGGTCTGAACGGAACGAAACTCAACGTCAATTTGGCTTAGCTACGGGTTTTTCTAGTTCTTATATATGTAAGTTGGAAAAGGGGAAAATTAACCCATCGCGCTCATCATTAGTTCAACTAAGCGAAAAATTAAATTTGCCACCGGCTTATTTTTTTTAAATTGAGTGCTTCCTATAGTTAACAAAAATTCGAAGGTTAGTCCTATCGTCCACATTGCATATTATGTTTCGAGGTGATCTTATGGCTCAAAAAAAGAAAAAGAAAAAAAGTAATTTGTTCCTCGGAGAGGTTTTCTTTGGCACAGAAGATCGAGAAAAACTCTTTATCGAGGCTGTAGCACCGTATTACACACCGGTAAAGAAAGAAAATAACAAAAAAATAAAAGAGGCTTGAAACATTTGTTTCACCTTTTTTAAATGGACAAGCCTAATTATACAAAACTATTTAGCCAAAATATTAGGAGGATTTAACGATGGGGGAAGTTAAATGGGTGAAATTAAGTACCCAGATGTTCGATGATGAAAAAATCAAACTCATCGAACAAATGCCTGAATCTGACACTCTGTTGATTATATGGGTTAAGTTACTTGCTCAAGCTGGGAAAACTAACGCATCGGGGTTTATTTATCTGAGTGAAAACGTGCCGTATACAGAAGAAATGTTAGCTCATATCTTCGGTAGACCATTAGGAATTGTTCGCATGGCTTTAGATACATTTAGGAAATTTGGGATGATTGAAATTAACGATCAGAATTATATCAGTATATGTAATTGGGAGAAACACCAAAATTTAGATGCACTCGAAAAGATTAGGGAACAGAATCGTCTAAGAAAACAAAAGCAACGAAAAAAACTAAGTCTTGCAGAACCAAACAATAGCATGTCACGTGACGTCACGATCAAAGTCACAGCAAGTCACGCAACAGATATAGATAAAGAATTAGATAAAGATAAAGAATTAAAAGATATATTGTCGGGCAACCCGACTGCGGATAATCCCAAAACTCAAACATCTGATATTCCTTTCAAATTGATTGTTGATCTGTTGAATCAAATGTCAGGTAAGAAATTCAGAGCAACCACACCAAAGACACAAAAAGACATAAAAGCACGATGGAACGAAGGATTCAGATTCGATGACTTTAAAAAAGTGATCTTGTCCAAATGCTATGAATGGCGTAATAACCCAGACATGAGCAGATACCTTCGCCCTGAAACACTATTCGGTACCAAATTTGAGGGTTACTTAAATCACAGTGATGAGGTGATAAAGCGTGCAGAGCATAAAGTCAGTGGCAGCGGAAGCCTTAAACGCAAGAATGACCTTCCATTCTGAATACTGTCACAAGCACACATACACGTGTGGAAGTGAGGATGTTGTAAAGCCTGTTCGCATGATGGTCCTCAACGGTAAAGTGATCTGTCCTAGGTGTGAGCTGGAAGCAGATGAAAGGAAGCTCCAAAAAGATTTAGAAAGTCAGATTGAGTTTAGCCAACGCACAAAGAATTTCAACATGCTTGATAAGCGCAGCATCTTCCGAGACCGAACCATTGCACAAGCAACGTTTGATAATTACAAAGTGAACGAACCTGAGGAAACGGCAAATAAGCGCCTGATGTTGGAGCTTACGAATCATTTACATCAAGGTGAAGTGTTCAATATCTTTCTGCAGGGCCATCCAGGAGTGGGGAAGAGTCATCTTGCTTATGCGGCTCTAAAAGCACTCAATGTCCCGCCCGATCCTGAAAACCCTGTCGATAAGGGCAAATCATGTTTGTTTGTAAATCTTGCTGATGCTGCTTTAGCAATTCAAGATTCTTTCCACAACAAAGAAAGCAAGTTCACACAGGCGTATGTAACAGGAATCATGGGGGATGCGGATTACCTTGTGATCGATGATTTAGGAGCCGAAACAGGATCTGAACACTCAAACAGTGAGGCCAGCAACTTTATACACAAAATACTTTACGCTGTCACCTCAGCCAGACAACACAAAGCAACGATTTACACGACCAATTTAACTGGGGACAAGTTGAAACAAATGTACGACACCAAACTTGTATCACGTATCACGAAAAGGTCTAAATACATTTTGTTTAAAAACACGTTTGATAAGCGTGACGAGGAATTGCCGTTCTAGGAAAGGGACATGGGCATCAACAATCCGACTGCATCAGGGATTGATAGCTTAATAACCCCATTGAATGCCAATTTAAAAGTTCAACAAAACCTAAGGGAGGAATGATCATGAAAAAAGGCGGTAGAAAGCCCACAAGAGCCGAAAGGAAGATTTTAGTTGTAAATGGATTGAACCCACTTTACTGGCTTGTAGAAAGGAATATGACTGCATCTATACACGTTGTACACAAAGAGGTCGGTCGTAGAAAGGAAATTGCAAAGTGAGTGTCACTAGAATTATTTTGGATCATGTCAATTTTGAATGGACGATTGTTGGATTAAAGAGATTTTTGGATTACTGGTATGAAGGTAGGTCTTTGAGAGAAATGTCCGAGCTGTTTCGTCGTCCGGAAGAAGAAGTGTTGTTGCTGATGATTGATTTTTCAAAAAGATTGAAGATCAAGGAGCGACCAAACGGTGTCGGCGCTAACGATCCTATGTACATCAAAAAAGGCGTCATGAGCGCCAAAAAGAGAGAATTACGCAAGTTGTTTGAAGATCAACCAGTTTACTACGCATGCCCGCAAAGTGATTTCATTTGGGAAGAAAAAGACATCATCGCTTTTAGACAAATGTGGAAGGACCACGAGCCAATCAGACATATTGCCAATCGCTTGGCTAGAAACGTGGATGAAGTCCTGTTTCTGATAATAGACCAAGCAGAATTAGGAGTGATTGAACCACGTAAAGGCGGGGCATTTGGAAAGGAGTACAAGCGTGAAAAGAAAAAGCATTCTATTGCCGTTTGAAAAAGCTACAGTCCGTCAATTAGAAGTAATTGCAAGATATGAAGATTGTCCTAAACAGTTTAAAACAGCAGCTGTGCGCCACCTCAAAAAGAGGGGAGGCATCAAGTGATGACTGTTGACGATAGAGCGTTAATGATCGAATGGTTGAACCTTAAAAACGTTGGTCGGGATTATTGTGAGGATTTATCAGACGAAGAACTCGAAAGAATCTATAATCTCAATGTTCCTCAAAGGGATGAATAAAAGGAGGTGATCATATTGGAAACTGTAGTGAATCCATACAAAGCAGGTCCCGTTAAAGCGTGGGTAATGTCAGAGGATGAGCTTGCAGCATACAGAAAAGAGCATCCACCAAAACCATATAAAAAGAGACTCAAACGTAAAGACTGGCGTTGGAAGCGCACAGATCAATCCGTTGAGTCACAGTGGTAAGAATTCACATCAGTTCAATGTGAGTAATTAAACTTAGGAAACTTAATTATATCACATTGGAGTGAAGATTGTGAATAGACCACAGACTATCTCATTAACAAATAACGAAGTGTTCACAAGCCTAGTCGAACAAGGGAAGGTCCAAGTGATCGTGCTGGATGGGATTAATCATACAGCGCACTGTATTGAAGCACCGGAGCATGGTCACACAATCATTGAAACGATCAAAGGCAGTTTTGACAGAGTTAGATTTGATTTCAGTTATAAAACTAAACGATAGCAGGGGTTCATCCCCTGCGGGGGAGGAAATACCATGAATTTACCTAAACATGTCGAGCTTTCACAGACCGTCAAAGCCTGCAAAAATAAAGCGATGACGATTGATGAAGCAGCCGTTTATATAAGCGTACCAAAATCTTTTGTGCCAGTGCTTGCTGATAAATGCCCTGATCTAATCATTGAAGCGAATGTAGTAATGGCGAAAAGGGAATCAAACGGGCCTGTCATCTTCACGCTGCTGGCGTTCATAGGGATTGTTGTCATTGCTGGGTTGATGCAATGAAACAGATTGATCTTTTTAGAGAAATCATAGTAGACAACTTTGCAGGAGGCGGGGGAGCGAGTACAGGCATCGAGCTTGCACATGCTTATCAGTTGATATAGCTATCAATCACGATTTATTAGGGGATAGGAGATTTGAAGGGAACAAGCGTCGTACAAATATTTTATCCAATTCAGGGAAAAGTTGATATAATAAAATAGATTATATTGTAAATTAATATTTTGGAGGATTATTTTGGATACCAGTACTTTTTTATCGGCGCTAGTAATGTTTATATCTCTTCTCGGGATCGTTATTTTTTTCATAAGTACTACTTATGCAAGACATAAACATGAGTCAAGATACATCCGGACAATGATGGAATATGAACTTCTAAAAGAGCGAAAAACAATTGGTAAAGAACAACAAGAGCAACAAGAGCAACAAGAGCAACAAGAACAACAAGAACAACAAGAACAACAAGATTTTGTGAATCTGACACAAGTAGTAACAAATAATAAACCACATGAGGAATTAGAAGAAAGATTGATAAAATTCCAACAACAAGCTCATGTTCATTCGAATATGCAGTTCTATGTTGGTTTAATCATGTCTATTGTTGGATTTATTCTTTTAATAGGTCTAATTATTTTTGCTTTTGGCTCAGACAAAACAGTTAGTAGTACTATTAGCATTGTTGGAAGTTTAATTTTTGAAGGGATTTCACTTATGTTTTTAAAAGAATCACAAAAACTTCGAATTCGTGTAAAAGAATACCATGATAGTGTTATAGAGGATTATAAAAGAAAAGGAGCAATAGCATTAGCAGATAATATTCAAGATGAAAAATTACGTTCATTAGTGCAAGCCCAATTAGCATTTCAATTAATGGGTATTGATGCTGGTACATTAAATATTTCAAGTTTTTCAGCCGATAAATCTTCTCCTACTAAAGATGACTCTAATTAGTCGAAGACGGAGGTTAAATGAAATGATAAACAAAAATGATGATCTATGGATGGTTTATGATCATGAATAAGGACTTGTTGGCTTATTTGATGATATAGAAGAAGCCTTAAAGGTTTACGAACACAAAAAGAATTCATTAAAAAAGTACGTCGACGAAACTTTCTATGTATTTGAGGGAGATGAACGTATAGTATTATCGAAAGTTATTAAACAATCTTATTCTTACGAAGATGCAGATAAAGTGACAGGTATTACTTACTGGAATTTCAAAGAAAAGAAGTACAAAAACTAAATAAGTCCAAGACGGAGAGCCTGCGGACACTGATCAACACCTTTTAAGGGTGCTGGTCGGTGTCCGTTTTTTATTTGTCGGAAAGGAGCAGCACCATGAAAAAAGATAAACCGAAAAAACGACCGCAGGAGCTTACAGAAAGAGAGATACGTGAACTCATGGGGCAAAACATGCAAAGACTGAAAAGAGCCAAAGGCGGGGCATTACGCAGAAAATAAAAGGAGTGACTGGGATGACTAAAATAAATGATAAAAAACCATACGAACAAATGGATCAAATGAATTTAGATATCCCTCAAATTGACGAGGAAAAAACAAGAGCAAAGATGAAAAGAATGCTAGATAGATATAAAATACTTATGCTTCAAACACCAGAAGATTTCATGCCTAAAATCACAACAACTTACACCATAACACCACCGAGTTTCTCTAATCAGTTTCATTCTTCTACGGAGGATGCAGCTTTAAATAAGATGGATTGGGAAATTGAAAGAGATCAATACATGAAACGTATTCAACGCGGGATCAACCGCCTCACACAAAAAGAACGCCGCATTTTAGTCATGCTTTATATGCAAACTGAAGACATGTATGACTATGAAATATACGCTGAAATGGGTCTTAGTCAGCGCTACTACTACAGAGTAAAAAATAAAGCATATTATAGGCTGGCTTTTGCATTGCGTGAAGAAGTGTATAAGCAGGTGGATAAATCATGAATTTTGTACAGCCGATAAGAGATTTAGATCAAATTCATTATATGAAAAAGTATTTAGGTGAGAGGAATAAAAGAAATTTGCTGTTGTTTGTAGCCGGAATCAATTTAGGTTTGCGTATATCCGATTTACTGCAATTACGTATAAAAGATGTTAAGAATCAATACGTGTCTTTGAGAGAGAAAAAAACAGGCAAAGAAAAGAGAATCAAGATAAATAAAATGCTTCGCAAAGCACTAGATCAATATATTGGAGATCGTGATGAGCAAGAGTTTGTATTTAAAAGTAGAGAGGGGCTAAACAAGCCAATTAGTCGTAGTAGTGCATACATCATTTTGAGAGAGGCAGCGGAGTATGTCGGGCTTGATAGTATAGGAACGCATACACTTCGAAAAACTTTCGGTTACTGGCATTATAAAAAGTTCAAGGATGTTGCTTTATTGCAAGAAATGTTCAATCACTCAAGTCCAGACATTACATTGAGATACATTGGAATCACACAGGACACAATGGACAAAACAATGGATGATTTCGGGATATAAACTTGAAATATCAAAAAATCTATAAATGTTTTGGTTCTAAAGGTACGAACTTATTAACAATTTTCTATTAATCCCTCATAATTAAACTTGATTAAAATTTCCAAAAGTTTATATTAATAATAATTAATAATTTAAGGAGTGGTGAATAAAGTTGATGGATGATTATGAGTTTCTTCACAATATTTTTAATTCTTTTATATCTGATAAACCTATACCACAAGAAGTGTATCATTATACAGATATTCAAGCATTTAAGGAGATTCTTAAAAATGAACTGTTTTGGATTTCTCATATTAACTTTTTAAATGATATGACTGAAATTAAGTATACTTTAGGTTTAAGCAGAGAAATAATGATTTCTTTTTGTCAAGAAAAGGAATTGAGTGAAAGTGAAACAGAGTCTATTATGAGAAATTATGACATGTTAATTACTTTGTTTTTTGAACAGGAAAAAAAGGATTGTTACTCCCTTTCCTTTAGCACCAATCCAGATTCAAATCTACTATGGTCAAATTATTCAAAAGATGATGGCTATTGTATTAAGTTTGATTTGAATAAGTTAATTGACAGTTTTAAAGAGTCTGGATTTAATGTAATGTTTTCACAAGTTAATTACGATATTTCTCAGCAAAAAGTGTTATTGGAAAAAGTGCTAATTGGTATATTTAATACTATAAGAACAATTAGTAACAAACGAGTTGATTTAAAAGGATTTTTAGATGAATCTTCAGCGGAGAATAAAGAAGATGCTTCAACAGCTGATTTAGAAGATGTTTTGACGGAGGAATCATCAAAGATTTTAAATGACGCTTCAGCAGCTGATTTAGAAGATGTTTTAAAAAAAACTGCACTAATGATCTCAGAAAAGGTTTCAGCAGCTAGTTCAGACGAGATTTATAAAAAGCTCTCAGGAAAGACTTATTCGACAATCTTGTATGGTGGTTTAAATTTAATAAATTATATCTCCATCTTTTTTAAAGACGAATGTTTTTCACAAGAAGAAGAATTCAGGATAGCTATTTTTAATATAGAAACCTATAAATGCAGAATATCGAATGGGACTTTTATTCCTTATATAGAATCAAAATTTGATAAAAAAGCTGTTTCAGGTGTCAGCATTGGACCAAAAAACAATATGGATATTAATTTGGAAGGGCTTCGCAAATTTCTCAAATTAGTGGATATTGATATTTCACCTGATGAGATTAAAAAATCACGTATACCATATCGATTTTAATATTTTTAACCTGTTTCACTTGGAACTACATATTAAAATTTAGATCTATCTAATCTAAGCTAAGCTCACCTTCTAAACGGAGGTGAGTCTTTTTTCGCGGCGTTTAATTGATTCACCATAACGAGAATATGTCCAACTTATTTCAAGGATATTGCTTAAAAGCAAGAGGGGCAAAGGATTCAGCGATTCTCTAAGTTAGACACAATAATAGATATAGTTAATTGGTGGATAATGTGGATAAATGATATATCCAGTTATATAATGTTCTTAAAAAAGATTGGAGATTAATGGTGAAAGAAAAAGTAAATGTTTTGCATTTTGTATACATTTGTATTATTGCACTTTTAATAATTGTTTCAATATTAGTATATGTATTTGGAGGTAATGAGGATGCAGGGAATCAAGTAAATGTAATGGCCACAGGAATTTCTATTGTTCTAGGAGTTATAGCTATTTTTATGACATTAGCTGATGTTGCTGGTCAAAGGCAATCAATCACTGAAATCAAAGAAACTGCTAAGAAATTAACGGATTTTCAAGAATTAGCACAAGAAAAAATAACAGAACTGTTATTAGCATTGGAAAAGGTTGATGAATTAAAGAACACTATGAAAAATAATACATCTGAATTAAAAAACTTTACAGAGAACGTATTAAAAGAAGATCTTGAAGTACAAGGGACAATTTCAAATGAACAATTAAAAGAAATTCATTTAAAATTAAATAATAAATATAACGAACTTAGTCAACGATTCAAAAAAATTGATATGGGATCAACAAAAGATAGTAATAGCAATCAAAAAAAGAAAAGTATTTTGAAGTTTAGGGAATGGGTTAAAGCCACTTTTCCAGAAAGCGATACAGAAGATTATAGTGCTTTTCTTGATGAAGTGTATAATTCTTTTAATATTGCTGAGATAAAATTTATATTACCCTATTTAAGGGAAAGTGGAGTTATTTATACATACGATAATAGCAAAGTTGTTGACGTAAAATATATCAAGAATGTCCCGCCACAATATTTATAAAATGGCACACTTTTGGCACGATTTTGGCAAAGCATTTTGTCTGAGAGTAGTTATGATGGTATTAGGTGATAAATTGAGAGCGGCTTCCATTGCAGAGGTCGTTTTTTCGTTCGACAAAATTTGCAAATGATTCTAATTGCCCATCTCTTGCCGATAAAAAAGAGGAGGTGAGAAAATTATGAATGATTTAGAACAGAGACTACAAATGATTGAATTTAGACAAGAATTGCTTTTTCAGAATGACGGTTTCTCAAGATTGGTGTATGAATATGATTTAACAAGAGAACAGAGAGACAAGTTTTATGATTTGATGGAGTTATACTCAAAAAGAATTACTGACGGAGAAAAAGTTAGTCACCATTCTTTTGAACAAGAAGTATATGAAATTACACCACAAAACGATAATAACTATCATTTTGTAGAGTTCATTACAAAAGAGTTATTTGAAGCAGGCCGTTGGGAAATAGTATTCAAAGCTTTATACGGAAAAACACCTAAATACAAAAATCTGTTTGAATAATTAAAGCATCCTTCGGGGTGCTTTTTATTTTGGGGAGGGACACAACGTGGACAACTCACTCAGGGAACTAATCATTAACACAGCAATTGGACACGCAATAAGGACAGACCAATTGTATAACGGACTTAAAGCCCTTAATAAAAGGGGATGCATATGGACAGATGGGGAGATCATCAGGGGGTTAGGCTTGCTTGGTTCTTACGGTTTGAGGGGCAGGCAAGCTATAGACAGCCTCCTGCATGTCAGCCAGACTCTGTCCTATGAATCAGCGCGCTCCTATCTAGCCTCATATCAAAGGCAGTACAGGGAGTTTTATGCCGTGCAGAAAGTGGGACGTCTTCATGCCTTTGTTTTGTTTGCGATGATAGATGAGAAAAAAGCTGGTGAATCAGATGCCACCTAAACCATTGAGAGAATGTAAGGTGCGAGGGTGCAGGGAGTTAACAAGGGATGGTTATTGTCCTACTCATGCTGATGGTAAGCAGCAGGAAGCGAAGTATTACAACAAACATGTTCGAGATAAACAATCAACAAGTTTTTATAAATCTAGAGAATGGAAACAGACAAGACAACTTGTTCTATTGCGAGACAATCACCTTTGTCAAAGCTGTTTAAAACAAGGTCGTGTCGTACCTGCTGTCATGGTTCATCACATAGTGGAGCTAAAACAGGATTGGAACAAACGATTAGATTTAAATAACCTCGAAAGCATGTGTAATAGCTGTCACAACAAGGTTCATGGTAAGCGAGGGTCATAGTACCCCCCGGCATTAAATCCCTAGAAAACCGCTTCGTGAAGATCGGTGAGCTGTCGTCTACAAACAAACACCGCTTTTCAAAGTTTCCGAAAACACGAAAAACCCCCTCGGTGAAAATACCGAGAGGGCTTGATACGACTGGTTTTGTTGTTATTTCGATCATATCATGATTTTTCTCAAAAACAAGCAAAAATTATAAAAAATTGAAATGGAATGAGGTGAAAAATATGCCGAGGCCTGCAAAATCCGCAACGCTTCAATTAATACAAGGTAACCCAAACAAGAAAAATACTGACGAGTTGGCAATGCGTGCTGAACAAGAACAGAAAATGAAAATGCGGTCAGATAATATTAAACCACCCACTTGGCTAGATAAGGTTGCTAAAAAGGAATTCAAACGGATTGCTGAGTTATTAAAAGAAGTTGAAATTATAACGGAGGCAGACGTCAGCATGTTGGCCGCCTATTGTAATGCCTATTCACAATACATTTCAATTACTAAGGTGATTGAAAATGATGGAATCATGGTCCATAAGGAAGGTTTTGATGAGGATGGGAATCCAATTGAGTTAATTGGTGAAGAGCATCCTTTATTGAAACGACAAAAGAATTTCTTTGATCAAATGAAGTCGGCAGCAAATGATTTTGGTCTTACTCCATCAGCGCGTGCAAAACTAGCGATCACCAAAACTCAGGAAATCATGGAAAAGACTGCTGCAGAAAAGGAGTTTAATATATGAAGACTATCAAACAATTCATGATTGACTATTCACGTGATGTACTATCAGGTGAAATTGTGGCATGTCAAAAACACCAATGGGCTTGTGAACGTTATTTGAAGGATGTTGAAAGAGAAGGAACAGCAGATTTTCCCTATTTCTTTGATGATGAGAAGGCAAGGCGCTTTCTATTTTGGATGACACAGTTTAAGCATTCAAAGGGTCCTTTGCAGGGAGAGAATATTGTACCTGAACCGATTCAGATTTTTATTTTCGGTAATATTTACGGTTGGGTACATAAAGAAACAGGTTACAGGAGATTTAAAAAAGCTTATTGGCAAGTAGGTCGTAAAAATGCTAAAACACAAAGCCTTGCTTGTGTTGGATCATACGAGGCATTTGCAAACGATGAATACATGTCCGAGGTGTATATTGGTGCAACAAAAACCGAGCAAGCCAAGATATGCTGGAATGAAATTAAAGCTCAAATCAGCAAGTGCGATCTGCTTAATTTACCAGAAAAGAAGTACCGGGTAGCCTATGGTCAAATAGAACACTTTAAAACATTATCAAAGATTGAAGCATTATCTAAAGATGCAGGGAAAACTGGGGATGGGTTTTCGCCTCAGTGCGGTATCATAGATGAGTACCATGCACATAAAACATCTGAAATTTATGATGTACTTTCTTCTGGTATGGCCGCAAGAGCGCAACCACTTATGATGATCATTACTACCGCAGGTTTTGAATTAAACAATCCAGCTTATCGTGTGGAATATCAATATGTATCAAATATTCTTGATCCAAACAGAGTAGAAGAGAATGAGCAATATTTTATCATGGTTAATGAGCTAGATCCCGATGATGATATTAAGGATGAACGTAATTGGATAAAGGCCAATCCTATTGTGGCAGCGAATGAAAATGGATTAAATTATCTACGCGGAGAGCTAGAAGTGGCACTCGCAGTTCCAGAGAAAATGCGTAATTTCTTAACAAAAAACATGAACATTTGGGTCAATATGCGTGATGGTGGATACATGGATATGAACGCATGGAATGAATGTGGGAATAGAGACAGTCTACCTGATTTACAAGGTAAAGAGTGCTATGTAGGAATCGACTTGTCAAAACGAATCGACTTAACTGCGGTTAGTTTTGAGTTTCAACTAGAAAACGGAATGTATTATGTTACTTCTCATGGCTTTATGCCGGAAGATACATTTCACGAGAGAACGAAAACTGATAAGGTACCTTATGATCTATGGGTCAAGAAAGGTTGGCTAACTCTAACGGATGGGGCTGTAGTTGATTATGATTATATCCGTGCATACATCAAGAGAATGGAAAAGGATCAAAGTTGGAAGATCAAAGAAATTGGTTATGACCCGTACAACGCAACACAATTTGCACAACAAATGGAATCAGATGGCTACGTTATGATCGAGATTAGACAAGGGGTACAAACCTTATCCGAGCCGACAAAAGATTTTCGTGAGAAAGTCAAAGCGCGAAAAATCATTCATGATAATAACGATCTTTTAACTTGGGCTATGGGGAATGCTGTCACAAAAATAGACGCTCAAGAGAACATCATGCTTGATAAATCAAAATCCTCACAACGGATTGATCCTGCTGCTGCACTTATAAACGCTCATGTAAGAGCTAGTCAAGTAGATCAGTCATTTGATTTGAACGAATATATCCAGTCTGGGCAATTTAGTTTTTAGAAGGGGAGCTATTGAATGAAAGAATGGTCAAAATACTTGGAAGATGTTTTCCTTATACTTGGAATGGTTTTGATAGCAACTGCATGTTTTAGAATTTCTGTAAACACCGGGCTTTTCGTCTCAGGTGTTTTTTTCGTTTTCACGGCTTTTTTAATTAGCAGAATCACCCTGAATCAAAATAAAGCAGATGAAATAGACAGGGGTGAATGAATTTGTTATTACGAGGACGACCAAAGATTGAAAATCGTGTAGCGGAAGAAGATAGCGGTTCTTTATTAAGTCCTGCTAAGTGGTTTCGTAACATATTCGCAGGTGTTGAAACATCATCAGGCGAACATGTTTCTTCGGAAAATGCAATTTTACATCCAGATGTATATGCTTGCGTGAAAGTACTTGCCGAGGATGCAGCAAAACTGCCAATAAAATTGTTTCAGAGCAAAGAAGGAAGCGTAAAGACTATTCAAAACGACATTAGTAGAATGATTTTGCATAAGGTAAACCCGTATATGACCAGCTTTACGTGGAAAGCTCTTGTCATGTTGAGAATGGCAACCTGGGGGAACAGCTACAATCGTCTTGTCTATAATCGTGATGGTGATGTCGAAGCCATTTATCCACTAAATCCCGAGTCAACGAATACAAATATAGATCCTGATTCGGGGAAGGTTTGGTACTCAACCACAATCAATGGTAAGTATGTTGAACTGCACTATCACGAAGTATTGCACTTCAAGAACCTATCTTTAGATGGCATCGTAGGTCAAACGCCTATATCTGTTATTCGAGATAATATCGGATCAAATAGGGCTGCCACAAAATTCAATGCTAAGTTTTACAAAAATGGTGGGGCACCATTTGGTGTAATCAAAACACCATCTTTGTTGAATAGAGAAAGTAAGAAGGTTCTTAGAGATGATTGGGAAGAAGTTAACGCAGGTCAATCCATTGCGGTGCTTGATGCGGGTCTTGATTATTCACAAGTAACAATGCCTATGAAAGATGCTCAATTCATTGAATCAATGAAATGGAATCGTCAGCAAATAGCCTCCATCTATAAAGTGCCACCTCATAAAATTGGAGAATTGGACCGAGCGACCTTTTCGAATATCGAGCAACAGTCTTTGGATTACGTGAAAACAACCCTGCAACCGATCGTGACAAATATTGAACAAGAATTGAACGATAAAATCCTTACTCCTTCTCAATTAAAAGAGGGATTTTATTTTAAATTCAATTTGGAAACAGAATTGCGTGGAGACAGTAAAACAAGGGCTGAATTTTACGAAGTCATGCAACGTGTAGGAGCATTCACAATTAATAAAATCCTAGAAAAAGAGGATATGACAGGTATTGGAGAAATCGGAGACGAGCATTTTGGCAATTTAAACTTAGTTCCCCTTTCAATCATGAAAGAATACCAATTAAGCAGGGTGAGTAAGAAGAATTTGAAAGGGGGTGACGGAGATGAAAAAGAAGTATTGGAACATGAAACCACTGAATGATGTTTCTGCAGAAATAACTTTGTATGGTGCTATTACTGGCGAAGGATGGTTTAGTGAAAGTTCTTCCAAAGCATTTCAAGCAGATTTGAAAGATTTGGGCGAAGTCACCGAGATTGATCTTTATATAAATTCACCGGGTGGTGATGTATTTGAGGGACAAGCAATTCACTCAATGTTGCAGCGGCATAAAGCGAAGATTAATGTTTATGTTGATGCACTAGCTGGCAGCATAGCTTCTGTCATTGCAATGGCTGGCGACGCTATCACGATGCCTAGTAATTCAATGATGATGATCCATAACCCTTATATGGGTATGATCGGTAATGCTGCAGAATTTAGAAAAGCTGCAGAAGACTTGGACAAAATCACTGATAGCATTGTCTCAACCTATTTGGCAAAGGCGGGAGATAAATTAGAAGAATCGACCTTGCGAGCCCTTTTAGATAATGAAACATGGTTGACGGCTGATGAAGCGTTGCAATATGGCCTAGCTGATGCAGTTGCCGAAGAGAAGAATGTCGCTGCACAGATAGATGAGAACGTTGTTTCACAGTTCAAAAACATACCTGCTAAGATCGTTGCAAAACTATCAAAAGAACCTGAAAACAAACAAGAGAACATCATAAGTTTGAAACAACAACAGAATGCCATACATGCTGCACTCCTAGAAATTTAGGGGTGTTTTTTTATGAGAAATTTGAGGAGGAAACCATTTTGAAAAAACCAAAAACACAGATAAAATTGCTACGGCTGCCTATCCAATTCTTCGCTAAGGAAGGTATGACTGTAAAAGAAAGAGAGCTACGACAAGCTTTAGCGGAAAAACGTGATAAGATCATGGCCCTTAATGATGAGGGCAAGGTTGATGAAGCTAAAACAATGCTTGCTGAGGCACAGGTTTTGAAAGATCAAATTCAAAACTACGAAGAAATGAGAAATATGTATGTTGATTACGGTGATGAAGGGCAGCAGGATGATCAGGGTGTTAATTCGCAGGTTGTTTCAAACGATGTCAGCGGTAAACAAGTATTAAATCATACAGAATTATTTGCTGATGCCATCATGAAAGGAAAGGCACCAAAACCATTGGCTGCAATGAAAGAGTCTGTGGATGAAGATGGAGGCTTAATTGTCCCAGAAGACATCACCACAAAGATCAACGAAAGACGACGTCAATTTGATACGCTGGCTAATCTTGTTGATGTTATTCCAGTTAGCGTAAATAAAGGTGCAAGAACGCTTGAAAAGAATGCTGATATGCAGCCTTTGGTCGATATTGATGAATTAGAAGATATTGAAGAATTGGAAAATCCAAAGTTTGAGAGAATTAAATACGACATTAAAAATCGAGCTGGTATTTTAGTTCTTTCCAATGATCTATTGAGTGATACGAGGGAAGCCCTCATGCAATTCTTAGTCAATTGGTTAGGAAAAAAATCGGCTGTTACACGAAACGTGAACATCTTGAAAGTATTGAACAAATTAGACAAAAAAGCTGTTTCCACCACAGATGACATTAAAGACATCACAAATGTCCAGCTTGATCCAGCTATTAATGAAACTTCGGTATTTGTCACAAACCAGTCAGGATTTAACTATCTTGATAAGTTGAAAGACAACCAAGGAAGATACCTTTTACAGCCAGATCCAACAAACAAAACAAAAAAACTATTATTTGAAAAAACTGTACATGTGATTTCAAATAAGTATCTCCCAAATGGCGGTAAAACAAAACCTAAATATCCTTTGATTATAGGTGATTTGCGTGAAGCAGTAAAACTTTTCGACCGCCAGCAGTATTCAATTCGATCTACTGATGTGGGTGGCAAAGCGTTTTATCGAAACTCAACAGATGTACGCGTTATCCAAAGGGATGATGTCGTGCTATGGGATGAAGAAGCTGTCGTGTTTGCTGAATTTACTGGAATTGAAGTCATTGATGAAAAGCCAACTGAAACTGATGATGATAAAGCTGTAGACGCTGGAAAATAACAAAATTGAAAGGAATTGATCTATCATGGCTAAAGACTTTTTAAACGAAAGCAATGGAGTATACACATCTGCAGAGGCGGGGCCTGACGGTAAACCTATCACGCCTGTTTCTATCAGAGACAATAGCGAAGAAAACCCTCTTATTGTTAAGGGATTAAAAGGTGATCGCGGTGAACAAGGTCCTCAAGGTCCAAAAGGAGAAAAAGGGGACCAAGGAGAGCAAGGGCCGAAAGGTGATAAGGGTGACGCTGCAGTAATTGAGGCTGGCTCAATTAAAAATGAACAACTAGGTGATGGTTCAGTTAATTCCCGGACAATTGGGAAAGGTAGCGTTAAATGGGACAATATCAATTCAGAAGTACAGAAAATGATCACCGATCTCCGAGACAAAGTTGAAGCATTAGAAACACAAAAATCTGAATAAAGGTGATGCCGGATGACAGAGGCAGAACAAAGAGAGCTTGAAAAAGCGAAAAAATACCTCCGCATTGATGGTGATGCGGAGGATGATTTGATTTTACATTTTATCGCTGCAGCAAAGGAATACATCACGAATGCAACAGGTCTGAAATTCCCTAATAATTCAGCACGTGCAGAGCTGGCAGTCATGTCATTTACAACGCATTGGTATGAAAATAGGCAAATATCAGGCACAACATCGAATCTTGATGGGGTTCTCACAACAATGGTCAATCAACTTAAATACGTGGTTGTGGACGGTGAAGAAAATGCTGAATGATATGAGGTATCGCATCCAGTTTCAACAGAAAAAAGAAAAGAACCGTTTGCCTGTCGATGGTGATAATGGATGGGAAACTGTCGTGGAGTGTTGGGCCAAAGCTGAGGGATTAAAAGGCACTGAATATTATGCTGCAGCTGCCATTCAAAAGGAACATACAATCAAGTTCACCATTCGTCATCGTGAAGATATTGATGAACATATGAGACTCCTATTCAAAGATAAAATATACGAAATTGAGTCTATATTACCCAATCATTCAAGGCTTCATTTCCTCACAGTTAGGGCAAAGGCGGTGAAGTGATGTTTAATCTACAAATCGACGGCCTAGAGGAATTAGAGAATGCAATTGGCAACATGCAAAGAAAAGTTAGTAAGATGCATAAAGAAGCTCTTACAGCCGGCGCAACAGTCATAAAGGATGAACTGCACCCTAACACGCCAAGATCAGACAAGTCCCAAAAACACATGCAGGATGATCTTGATATTACAAGACTTCGTACAGATGGTGACGGGATCAAGTTTGTGGCAGTTGGTTGGCCGAAATCGAAGTCGAGAAAAGATACTCAATGGCGAATACATTTCCCTGAATTCGGAACATTACATCAGCCGGCCCAAAAATTCTTCACAAGAACTGTTGATGCAAAATGGGATGAGGCTATACGAAAAGTAGCAGATAAATACCGACAGGTGTTGAGTAGTCTATGATCAATCAAAACTTAATAAGAAGGGCAGAAGCTTGCAAGAATGCCATATTTGAAGCGTTGGAAAATGATCCAGCGCTTTTGTCTTTAATAGACAAAGGTGACATCTATGAACTGGCGGTACCGGCGGGGACGGAATCAACTCCTCCTTATATCGTTTTGCAGGAAATCAACTACAGACCGATCAAATGGGCTGATAATAGGCCCATACAAGATATTGCAACTTATCAAATTGATGTTTATCACAATGCCGATCCGCAACCCATCATGGCTGCAATTGTGGATGTGATGGAGCGTTTAGATTTTGCACCAACTATACCTATCAATGACTTTTTAGAGAAAGAGAGATTGATAAGAAAAGGGTATCGTTTTGAAAAAAATATAATATTAGGAGGCTAACTATGCCTGAATACAGTTCAGTAACTGGTCTAAAAAACGCTCGGTTCGCACCTTTAAAAAAACAAGGTAAATTCTATGTGGCAACCGAGATTTTAAAATACGAATATGCAATTAATATGAAAGTGGAAACTGAGACATCGACTGAAAAGCAGTATGCAGATGACAAACTGGTTGATTTGGTTGTTTCTACAGGTTCTACAAAACTTGAAATTGAAATGCGGGATCTTCCTATGGACATTCTTGCGAAGCTGTTAGGCATCGAGCAGGATGAAAACGGTTTGTACTTATTCAAAAAGAACATTATTCCACCGTGGGTTGCAATGACGTTTGAGGGACCGAAAGCAAACGGGAAGTCTCGTCATGTCGGTTTAGTAAAAGGGCGCTTTTCTTTACCGGGTGATGAGTGGAAAACGAAAGAAGAAAAAACAGATTTCCAAACAGTTAAATTGTCAGCGGAATTTGTTGATCGTGAGCAGGATGACGTTTTCAAGGTTGTAACTGATGAAGATGCTGAAAACTTCAATCTTGATGCTTTTTACAAGTCGGTTTTTGGTGAAGCATACAAAGATGCTAAATCAGCAAACAGCAGCAGTGTTGATATTGGAAAAGGTGTTTAAGAGGGCTGAAAAGCTCTCTTTTTTAATTGGAAAATAAAACATAAGGGGGAGTCACGATGACTCAAAAACAAATTGCTATTTCTATTTGGTTCGAAGAAGAGAAAAAACATAAAACGTTTATTGCGCCAAGAACAAACGCAAAAACACTCTATGAGGCTTTTGAGTTAGATGAAAAAGCAGCAGCAGCGGAGAATGCAAAAGATATTGTGAAAAGCCTGAATGAACGAATCAAATTCATTGTACGTGTATTTCAGAACCAATTTACTTTCGATCAGTTCCTAGAAGGCTTCCAATCATTTGAAATCGCTGACGCAGTTAGAAGAATCATGATGGAAGTCATGGGATTTAAAACAGCAGAAACAAAAGAAGAAAAGGATTTTTTGCAAGAAGTGAAAGCGTAAATGAGCCTTTAAAAAACGGAAAGGATCAGTTAAATGAAATCTACACCACTTTACTAGAGCAAGGCTGGAAGATGCATGAAATTGATCAAATGGATATTTTTCATTTCTTAGAATTGAACGCAGAAGCGAGCAAAACAAAAGAAGTAACGATTGATCAAATATTCTAAGTCTTGAAATCTACGTCAGGGAAGCGGGGTGGTACATAAATGACTCAAGCAATCGGCAATATGGTCGCCAAAGTCAATCTGGATGACTCTGGTTTTAACAGAGGTATTACAGGGCTTCAAAGGCAATTGAGATTGACTAACTCTGAAATGAAAGCATCTGCGGCCATTTATAAAAATACGGGTGATAGATCAAAGCAATTACAATCACAAGTAGAGGGTCTTAACAACAAATATCGTATTCAGGGTAGAGTTGTACAAGAGCACCGTAAACGTTATGAACAATTGGTCAGAGAAAAAGGGCGTGATGCTAGAGAAACACAAATACACGCACGCAAACTCAATGACTCTATCGCTGTCCACCAAAAGTTAGAAAAAGAATTACGTGATGTATCTAAAGAATTTGAGCATTTGCAAAGCACCGGCAATAAAGCAGCTGGTGTTTTTTCTGTTTTCAAGAAGAATGCCGGGGAAGTCTCAGAAGAATTACAGTCTGTCTACTCTGCTGCGGGAATAGCAGGGAAAGCATTAACAGGTATCGGTGTAGCTGGGACCGTTGCAATTGGCGGTGCGGTTAAAGTGGCCGCGGACTTTGAAAAGGCTATGAGCCGGGTTGGAGCTGTGGCAAACGCATCATCTGATGAAATGGACCGTCTCACAGAAACGGCGCGTCATTTGGGGGCTACGACACAATTTACAGATGGACAAGTTGCCGAGGGAATGCAATACCTTGCAATGGCTGGTTATAAGACAAATAACATTATTGGTGCCATGCCGGGCTTGCTTGCTACTGCAGCAGCAGGGCAAACAGATTTAGGCGTAACGGCAGATATTGTATCTGACATTCTCACAGAGTTCCATATTGCTGCGGAAGATACAAATCGTGTCGCTGATGCAATGACGTACACTTTCACGAACTCTAACGCCACACTTGAACAGATTGGTCAAACAATGAAATATGCGGGACCAGCTGCAAAAACAGCAGGTGTAAGCATGGAAGAACTAGCAGCCGCAACAGGTATCATGGCGAACAGTGGAATTAAGGCAGATATGGCCGGTACTGCGTTACGATCTACCCTGACACGTTTAGCATCGCCACCGAAACAAGCTGGTAATGCAATAGACGAACTAGGATTGAGTGTGACCGATTCTACGGGAAAAATGCGTCCACTTTCAGACATTATCTCTCAGATTAACGAAAAAACGAAAGATTACACGGAAACTGAAAAAATCCGTATCGCGAAACAATTGGCAGGTCAACACGCTCTATCTGGTTTTATCACTTTGCTTCATGCGGGCGGTGATAAAATAGATAAATTCACGAAAGAAATAGAAAGTAGTGGCGGTGTAGCTGAAAAAGTTGCTAAAGGTCAAATGGACAACCTTGCCGGATCTGTGGAGTACTTACGTTCTGCAGTTAATAACGCAGTGATCTCATTCGGCAATCAATTCATACCAGTTATTCGGGCAACTACAGATGGATTAACAAAGCTAGTAAACTGGTTTGATCATCTGCCTCCCTCTGTTATGCAAACAATCGCCATTACTGGTGGAGCTGTGACAGTTTTTAGCCTGTTAGGTGGCGCGTCTTTATTGTTACTGAGTCTAATCCCTAGAATGGCTGAGGGATGGAGGGTTTTGCGAACTGCCGGATCTTATTTAATAGGAACGGTAAGAGGTTCGTCAGCAAGTCTAGGCGTTTACACGACCCAAGTTACTACAGCTGGAATTGCTTCTCGCACTGCGGCGGTTGGTATTAATACAGCGGCTGCATCAACGGCCATTATGTCCACTCGAATGAGCCGATTACAACAAAACACAGGTTTAGTAACAACACGAATGGGCCGTTTAAATCAAACAGCCACAAGAACTTCAAGGACAATGCGTGGTCTTGGTGGTGCCTCTCGTATCGCTGGCGGTGGTTTAATGATGTTCGGTGGACCAATGGGGATGATCGGTGGTCTGGTACTCTCTTTTCTTCCTGAGATACTTAAATTCGGTAAAGGTATAGTCATGGCAGGAGTAAACGCCGTGAAAGGCGCAGGTGGATTTTTGAAACTTGCCAAAGGCGGTTTTGGTCTATTTAATATTCTCAAAAAGGGCGCAGGTGTTGTGAGTCTACTAAGAGGCGGCTTATCAGTGCTTGGCGGTCCTGTAGGGATGTTAATAACAGGTGTCACGCTTTTAGGTGAAGCAGGGTTTAAATATTATGAAAACCTGCAAAAACGCGTTTTACCAGCAACGATAGATTTTGGTGATAAAGTATCTGAATCAACTTCAAAAGCCGTAAATGCTTATAAAGATATGGAGACTAAAGCTAATGCGAAGTTAGACAGCCTTTATCGTAATCAAACAAAGATTACCGATGATTTAGCTAAAGATATGACAGGTAAGTTCTCAGAGATGGCAGGCGCGTTGAAAAAGGGATACCAAGACAGTACTGATAATGCCCTAGATGTGTTGGGGAAATTCTATGCAGAAAATGATTCTCTTAAAGATAAAGACGAGCAAAAAATACTCGGAAAAATCAAAAAAGGTAACGAGAAGAAGCAAAAGCAAATCGAAAAACATGAGGCCCGAGTAAAAGAAATTTATGCCACAGCTGCAAAAGATCACCGTGAACTTACTCAGGAAGAATGGGATGAGGTAAAAGGCATTACCCAAAAGATGAGTAAAGAAGTCGAAACAGCACTTACAAAAAGCAAGGATGAGCAGACACTCATTTCCAAAAAGCTAAAGGAAGAATCGTCAAATTTATCTGCTAAGCAAGCTGCAGAGACGGTTAAAAATAGTAAATCGGCAAGAGACAAAGTTATTAGTAATGCAGAAAAACAGGCAGATGCAGTTATAAAAGAGGCAGATAACCAACGTTACGTTAAAGAAATTATTAGCGAAAAAGAGCATGCTGCGACAGTTAAAGCTGCAAAAGATCAAAAAGAAAAAACAATAGACCAAGCTAAAAAAACTCATAAGGGTGTTGTGGAAGAAGCAAAGAAACAAGCGGAAGGTCACATTGAACAAGTAAACTGGGAAACAGGAGAAGCACTTGGGAAATGGGATACATTCTTAGTGGATCTTGCTGGGGTAGTAAATACCATTACAGGCGGTATCAATGACGTTTTGGAATTCTTAGGAATGGGCCGTCCTATAAAAGAGTGGAAGCCAAGCGGACATGGCGGCAGAAAGAAGGAAATGAATGTTGCACCGGGAAAGGCTTATGCCAAAGGTACAGACTATCATCCGGGCGGTCGTGCTTTAGTTGGTGAGGAAGGTTATGAACTTGCTCACACTCCTGGTATCGGAACATATATGGTCGGTGTTGGCGGTCCTCAGATTTGGGATTTGCCGCGCGGAACATCAGTCCTACCGCATGACGAGACCAAAAAGATCACATCGCAGGGTTTACCGGGTTATGCTGGCGGGGTTGGTGATTTCTTTAAAAAAGGCGTTAAAAAAGCTGGTGAAGTAGTCGGCAAGGTGAAAGATTTTGGATCGGATATGTTTGACCTTGTAATGGCCGGACCAAAGAAAATTATAAGCAATATATTTGGTGGTCTCATCCCGTTTAAAACTGGAAAAGGGATAGACGGTCTTGGGACAGGTATTTTAAAAACAATTCAAAAAGGCGCTTTAGGATTTCTAACAAAATCAGTAGGTGATTTTGGAGGAGACGGCGGATCATTCAAAGGTGTTGGGGGTAGTGCTGCGGTCAAAAAGTGGGTGGCGCAAGCTATCAGTATCACAGGTATTTCTCCATCGTATGCAAAGGCTCTTGAAACAATAGCGATGAAGGAATCTAGCGGAAATCCTACACTTGTAAACCGTTGGGACTCAAACTGGAAAGCAGGACATCCATCACAAGGACTTATGCAGTTTATCCCTTCTACTTTCGCAGCATACAAAAAGCCGGGCTATGGAAATAACAAAAATCCAGTACATCAAGTTGTCGCAGCTATCAATTACCTTAACCGAAAATACGGCGGTATTTATAATCATCCGGGTTTAAAGTCTATGGCGCGCGGTGGTCCTTACATCGGTTATGCATCTGGTGGTGTTATTGACAATCACCAAATTGCACAACTAGGGGAAAACGGATGGCGTGAATATGCTATCACCACTGAACCTAAGTACCGTAAACGCTCTTTGCAGCTTTATTCTAATCTAGGTAAAGAGTTAGGTGTGCCGAGTTTTGGAGACGGTATGATCTCAACAGCTTTACAGCTACTTGATCGGATTAGTAATAAAGGTGACAAGCCGCAGAATAGGCAACAAGATGGGTCTGACATGAGACAGATGATTGAAAACCAAAACAAACAAATTGGTCTTATGGCTCAACAAATAGATTTGTTGTCTCAAGGGTTGTTAATGATGCAAAAAGGCTTTGAGCAATTGATCTCTAAAGATAGCAACAACTATATGGATGGTCGCAAGCTTGATCAAACGACTGGTGAGCGATATAGACAACAAGCATTTATGAGTGGGGTGAGGTAGATGGAATTATATATTGATTTTAACAATGGATTGGGTGAGCAAAGTCTAAATGACTTGCTTCCTCATTTTCATCCGTTGAGTCTGACACCTGCCTCACCAAATATCGAATTTGAGACGGTGTCATTACCACGAATTAACGGTATTGTATTGCCGCAACATCCGCGGGATGTGAAGTACAAAGAAAGACAGATTCAGCTTGAAATATATATGAACTCAATCATTGCTGAAAATTTCTACAGCTATAGAAGCGAGCTTTATGCTTTATTAGTAAAACCATACCCATACTATATTACTTGCGATTTATTCCCAAACAGGCGCTTTTTAGTGACTTGTGATGGGAATTTTTCAGTTCCAAAGGAAAAAGAAAAGAACCATGTTGTGTTTACCGTAGAATTTACGGATATTTTAGGGGCAGCAGAATCAAAAAGCACCTCACTAAACTCTCAAACATTTGAAGGGGAACGATGGAGTCCCGGAATGAATATAGAGATGCGTGATGACCTAGAGTATTCATTTAAGAATAAGAAAACGTTCAGCATCTACAACATCGGAGATTTTAGAATCAACCCTTTGAGGCATGATTATCAAGTGACGTTGAAAGCTAAAGGGAAAGGTGTCACCATCATCAATCATACGACAGGTGAACGTTTGAAAATTGAAGATGAAATATCTAAATCAAGGGAAGTTTCTTTTATTAAACAGTACACCGTCGCTAACAAGAAACGGCTTAAGACATCTGGTAGACTTCCATCACTTGATATCGGCAGAAACGACTTTGAAATTCAAAACGCAAGTGACATTGAAATTGTGTTTGACACAAGATTCTATTATGCATAAGGAGGGGTGACATGGCTGCGGTTGATTTTATTAAAAAACTAGCACCGGGAGCGCAGAAGGTTTACAAAAAATATAATGTGCTTGCGAGCCTTGTCATTGCTCAAGGCTGTTTAGAAAGTGGCTTTGGATCAAGCAGTCTATCCCAACAAGCCAACAACCTATTCGGAATCAAAGGAACTTATAACGGCAAATACGTATTAATGTGGACCAGTGAACAGGACAAAAAGGGAAACGTCACTAAGATACAAGCGAAATTTAGAAAGTATCCATCGTATGCGGAGAGCCTTGAGGATTTGGGGAGCCTTTACACACGCCTCAGTCGTTATAAGGCAGTGGTAGGTGAAAAAGACTATCAAAAAGCTACTGCTGCTGTTGCAAAAGGTGGTTACGCCACCGACATCAACTATGCAACGAAATTAAACAGCATAATCTTCACTTACAAACTCACTCAATATGATAATGTGGATGATCTACCAGAAGAACCGAGTGAACCAGAAACACCAACTGGGCCTGAATATCCAAGTAAAGAGTATGACGGGAAGGATATGCCACTTAATCAAAGTTTGCCGTCTGATGTGGATTTTCCTCAACTGCATGTTTCGAGTAAAGATGGAAAAGAAGTTGTAGAAATTACGGGTGTGTCTGTTGATTTCACGGCCGATCCAACAGGTAAAAAATCATTTAGTTTCACATTGCCACGTACACAAGAAAATGCCGCAGAGTTTGAGTTGTTAGTAGTGGATAATATCTTATATCTTGATGAAAAGAAGTATAACCATCAAAAATATTACATTACAAACGTGAGTCTTCATCAAGAGAATGGGATGCTTACAAAAACGGTTACTGCTGCACATATTTTCTCTGTCCTGTTGATTAATAACAGAATTGAAAAGACAGTGTCAAAGAAACTGAGTATCAAAGAAGCGCTTGATATTGCTCTTAAAGGAACAGATTTCAAATATGTCATACATGCAAAAGATGGTGAAATCCCTTCTGCAGAACAAGAGAACTTTGGTGAAAAAAATTCAACAGAACTGATGGATGAAATCATCGAAGATTATGACATAGAGTTAGACGTGGATAATTATAAAATTCATGTTTACAAGAAGATGGGGCAAAAAATAGACTTCGTTCTTGATAGCCGGTATAACATGCCCGGTATCACAATTACAACAGATTCGCAGAATTGTACTACCCGTGCATGGGGATATGGTGCTCAAAAAGAACCAGAATCAGCCACTAAGTCAAACGATGACAACAAAACGGTAGATATTAAAAAAGAAGGAACAAAAGATGAAGAGAAAGAGTCTGATTATGTATTTGCTCCAGTTCTTTATATACATCCTGATGAAGATAAATTCCTCATCGAAGGTAAGCCGCGCTGGGCGGAGCCGATTAAAGACGAGAGGTACAAGAAAGTTGGTAGCATTATTTCTGCTTTAAAAAAACATGTGAATCCTTATCCTGAAATGACGGTAGAAGTTGAATTCCAAAAGATCTATGAACCGAAGCTACGAGAAATTGAGCAAGATTTTTGGTTAGGCGATACAATCCATGTCATTGCCGACACAGCGGATGGGATAACTTTTGAGGATGATCTGAGAGTGGTATCAATTCAGCATAATCCACTCAATCCATATAGTAGCCCAACAATTACATTAGCTAACTTCCGCAAGGATATTCAAAAAATAACAGTCGATCAAGTGAAGCAAATGAAAAATTTACAACGGTATATAAATGACATGCTCAAGACGCTAAGGTAGGGTCTTTTTATTTTTGCCGAAAAGGAGTGAGATAATGGTAAGGCTTAGAAAGGATTATGACACTAGACGAAACTCGAAATATGCAGAGCAGTTGCGCGAAGATATGCAGTCTATTGAAAATAATTTAAATCAGAATGCAGACGATTTGAAACGACATAAAACAAGCGATATAGCTCATACGTCAAATCAAATCAAACACGGATTGTATTCAGTTGCGAATCGAATAGACAACATGTGGTCTAGGATTATCAATCTCGTATTGAATCATGATGGAAAAGATGTAAAGGAAGTCGTTGATATTCGAGTTGCTAGGGATGCAAGCATTCATCCCACAGCAAAGGATCGTCTCGATTATGACTTTCAAATTCTTGAGCAAGAGATTGAAGATTCCACAGTTTCCCTAAATCTCAAAAAGTTCATAAAAAAATACGGAAGTTTCACAGCGGGCTTTAATGCAGCACTAAGTCTTGCGAAATTATATCCGGTGCATATTGTCGTGCCGCCCGGTAAATACAAACTGATGGATACAGTACGTATCTATAAAAACACTCATTTGACATTACAAGCTGGCGCAGTTATAAGACGCGGATTTGTGGGATCAATGATTGTGAACGGTGACAAAGACGATCAAACAAAGGGATATGAGGGGCATGGAAACATACTGATTGATGGGCAGGGGATTCTTGATAGCGCAGGTGGAGAAATCAAAGAACAATGTTCAGCAATAGGGTTTGCACATGCCGAGCGAATTATCATTCGTGATATTACTGTCAAAGATGTGTGCGGCGGCCATGCATTTGATTGTGCAGGTAATAAACACGTATTAATAGAGAATGTCTGGTTCAAAGGGTTCGCTGATTATAAGGGCGACAGATGGTTTTCAGCTGCGGTTCAGCTGGACTTAATGAGATCGGCGGGCAACTTTGGCGCATTTGGATCCTATGACCAAACTGTCAGCAAGCATGTTACCATTAGAGATTGTTATTTCAGCAGATCAGAGAATCTAGGAGGATATCCGCGCGGAGTGGATTCACACACTAGCACAGACGGCTATTTGTATAGTGATATTCGTCTAATTAATAATGATTTTGAGGACACGACAGAGTACGCGGTGTCCGGTAACAAATGGGAAGACGTTTTAGTAGATAGGAATAGATTTAAAAACTGTGCATCCGGTGTGAGGCTCATGATTCCAGATGTTAAATCTGTTTATACCCAAGATGCGAACGGCAACCCAACAAACCGAGTGAACAAAGTAAAACGTCTTTCAATCACAAAGAACACTTTCACAAATATTAAAGTACGTCATGCCATTCAGGTGTATGGTCGTAAAGGATACCAAAAGATTGATGACGTTGATGTTTCCGGTAATATAATTAATGGGGTAAAGGTCAAGCATGCTATTCACTTATCAGATGTGGATGGCTTTTTGGTGTTTAAGAATCAATTCAGAGACATCAAACATCATGGAATCCTCTTAACTGGTTGTAGTAATGGAAAAGTAGATTTAAGCATAGGACGAGACATCGAGGGGAATGGTGTAAGAGTTGAATTAGGGTGTAAAAACATTGATATCAAGAATACTTCGTTACGAGAAGTGGGCTATTCTGGCATTTCTGTGTCGGGAGACTCTGAGAATATTAACGTAGATTTCAGTGACATCGATAATGCGGGAAAAAGAACATCCTCATCTAGTCCTTATTACGGAATTATCTTCATGGATGGAGTCGCAGATTCAGCGGCACGAATGAATACAGTACGCGGAAAGAAATGCCGATATGCGATGTATTTTACTAGCAAGTGTTCACGGATTCAGCATTTTGGTAACCGACTTAAAGGAGCTGGCGCAGAAGGTAGTCTGAAAGACAACAGCGTTGATCCTATTAAAACAATTGAAAATGTAATTTGAGTGAGGTGATAACAAATGATTCACAAGAACGGGCCACTTGATTTCAATGTGAATGCATTTACCAGTTCAAGCGTATCAACCAGCATAAATTTTTGGACGCAGGATAGACAGACAGCAAGGCTCACTTTCAAACTCACGAAAGATGGCGTACCGTTGCCTCTAGCAGCTGTCACAGGAAAACTTGTGTTAGTTATGTCTGACGGTAGCCGATTCATTAGAGACATAACAATTATTGATCGTGTGGATGGCCAAGCAGAATATATCTTGTCAGATCAAGAAGTCAAGCATTATGGAAACGTACAAGCGGAACTTAATTTGTACTATACAAATGATCAATCTATGTCTGTGCATCAGTTCTCTTTCAATATATCTAAATCTCTTATTGATCAAGACATTGTGCCGATAACTGAGTATTATGTAGCCGAGTTTGAGGATTTAAGGGCGAAGATAAACGAACTTTATAAAGAGTCGATTCACAAGATTGATGATTTAAGAGCTAAATTCAATGACCTAGATGCATTCGAGACAAAAGACGGCGCACAAGATAAAGCGGACGCAGCACTTGCGACAGCTAAGAAATACACAGATGATCATGCTAACAATCACGAAATCCATGTTGTTAAGAATGATAAAGATAAATGGAACAACGGTCAACTTTATAAGCTCACGCCGGACGATGGAAAGGTTAAACAAACTCCAAAAGATGTAAACCTATTTTCTTTGGGTACGGGCTACTATATGGGGTGGGGGCTGGCAAGTTTGCCTGTAGCAAATGACACTAGCTGGTACTATTTCGAGGTACTTGAGACATCCCATACAAACGGACTAAAACGTATTATTGCAACTCGATCGAGTGATAATCGTACCTGGATCGGAACATTTCATACGAATGGTTTTACTGGATGGAAACGAATTTTAACAGATGATGAGTTAAGCAGTACATGGAATCAAGTGACGCTAACCAACGGGATGACAAAGCAATTTGCCGGAAATCCACTCAAATTTTCAATTCGGCAAAATGCTATTCATTTACGGGGTTCGTTTGAGGGCATACCGGCGAATGATGCGGTCATTGCTCGTTTTGCTCAAAAACCAAAATCCAAAAGTGCTTTTTTAGCTGCAACTGTTGGGTCATATGGATCTGCTAGATTTACACTTGATACAGATGGTTCATTACGTTTTGATGGGATGTCCGCAAATGATAGCTCGTATGTGAGCAGATTTGAAATAAACGAAGAAATACAATTGTGGTAAAGGAGGGCAGAATCAATGCAAATTTTTTATTATGACGAGAACTACGTGTATCTGTATGAAGATGAAATAAGCGAATATGACGAGATGCCAAAAAACGCTACGGATGTTCGTCCGCAAGAGGGTTTATATCTACACAAATTTGATCCAAGGAAAAAGGCGTGGTACGAGTCAGCATCTAAAGAGTATATTGAGAGCTTGCAGCCTGATCCAGTGCGACCAGATGATGTAACGATGCTTAAAAAGCAAGTCGCTCTCCTTACATTGCAAGTTTCGCAGATGCAGAGAGGCGGGGCATCATGATATACCCAACGGCGGCCGACATAAAAGTATTCTGGGATTGGGGAGTGTACACTCTTGAGAACATGCGGGAGTATGTTTCTTTGAGAGTTATTACAAAAGAAGAATTTGAGCAGATCACAGGCGTTTCGTTTGATAAGCCAGCTGCTTCTGCGGATTTAGGAACAACAGCATCTTAACAGGTGCTTTTTATTTTGCCTTCTATAAGGGGGGTGGACAAAGTGAGGGAGTAGGTGAATGAAATGGAAATGGATATAGCTCAATATTTGATGACACAAGGTCCTTTTGCGGTGTTGTTTTGCTGGGTGTTGTTTTATGTCCTCAATACAACTAAAGAGCGTGAGAACAAGCTAAATGAACAAATAGACGCACAGAACAATGTTTTAGCGCAATTCAGTGAGAAATATGACGTTGTCATTGACAAGTTGGATCGTATCGAAAGAAATCAAAAATAAAAGAAATGGGGAATTTATATGAAAAACTTTGACAAAGGCACGGTCGTTCGCACGGTGCTTCTTTTTATTGCATTAATCAATCAGGCGCTTATCATGATTGGAAAACCTGTTTTGCCGATCAGTGAGGAACAAGTCACTACATTATCAGACACTCTTTATCTAGCAGGTTCAATGATCTTTACTTTAGTGACAACCCTTGTTGCATGGTTTAAAAACAACTACGTGACTGATAAAGGGAAATTGCAAAAAGAAGTCTTAAAACAAAAAGGATTAACAAAATAAGGGCTGCCCATAGGCGGCTCTTTTTATATACAAAAAACAATTTTTAGGAGTAGATGAACAATGGTAAAAATCATTCAAGACTATATTTCAAAGAGTAACCGCAATAGACCAGGCAACTATATGAAGCCTTCATATATTACAGTTCATAACACAGCTAACACGTCAAAGGGAGCAGACGCAGCCAGTCATGCTAGTTTTGTTAAACGATCTAGTACGGCGGTGAGCTGGCATTACACTGTGGATGAAAATTGCATTTATCAGCATTTACCGTTAAACGAAAACGGATGGCACGCAGGGGATGGCCGAGGAAATGGCAATATGAAATCAATCGGAATTGAAATTTGCGAGAATAATGACGGAAATTTTGAGAAAGCAGTCGAAAACGCACAATGGCTTATTCGTCAATTGATGCATGAGCATGGAATTTCACTATCAAATATTGTTCCACATAAGCACTGGAGCGGCAAAGAATGCCCTCGTAAACTATTGAATCGTTGGGACAGCTTCAAAGCAGGGATCGCGGTTGCTCACACAAGTAAAAAACCGACTGTTAAGCCAACAAAAGCAGTAGCATCCAAAACAGCTACTTCAAAGCCTGTTAAAAAGTCAACTGGCTTGCCAACAGGCATTTTAAAAGTTACTAAGCCTCTTACAAAGGGATCAGCAGTAAAAGCCGTACAACAAGCCCTAGCGTCTGTGTATTACTATCCAGAAAAGGGAGCGAAAAACAACGGTGTCGATGGTTATTACGGACCGAAAACAGCGAATGCGGTCAAACGATTCCAGATGATGCATGGGCTTGTGGCAGATGGCATCTACGGTCCAAAGACAAAAGCAGCACTAGAAAAGGTATTATAACAATGAAAAAGCCCTTCCGATATGGAGGGGCTTTCCATTGTTATTCATCCTTTTATTTCATTGAAATAAATATAAAGGACCTTACTTGTAAGGGGAGCATTTATTTTTCTTACTCTATCTCTAAAGCTCCATTAATATAACCATTTATTGATTGAATCAGGCCGACATCTGCTTGTATTCTGGCTGTAACCTCTCCAGTGATATTGATCTCAATTAAATCTTGTTCATTCTTATTTATCTCAATGCTTCCTCTATATGTATCTGACAATGTTTTTATTTCCAGAGAATGAATATCGAAAAAATCTACTTCAAGAGCAATTGCATTGTAGCCTAAGTTAGACCATTTTTTTGGTGGGTTTTCTGCATAAAATGGCATATCAAAATACAAAGTTGCTTTTCTTCCTTCCTCTTTAATAAAAATACCTTCAATACGTATGTTTTCTAATTTAGGAACCTCGTTATATAGACTTTTTAAGAAGAAATTTTCCTCTAAATTTTCGTACCACATAATAACACCTCTAATTATTTTTTGAATGAATAATGTTCTTTTGTCCCAGGGACTTTTCCTGTTCGAGGATTATCAAAGGGTCTTACATTAAAGTGAGGCCCTTGTCCACCTTTTTCATGACCTGCACTATGATCTTGTATGATTATTTTTTGACCTTTGTTATTTGTATATATGTACTCTTTGGTCCAAATAATTTTACCATTTTTATCTTTCATAACACGGCTACCTTCATGGGGAGCGGTTCGCATTTCTACACGACGAGTTGCCTCAGGATGCTGGGATCTTGGAATGCCTGCATCTTTTTTAGCATCATTAAGAGCACCATGCCTACTAGGAAGTTTAACCTTACTATTGGAGTCTTTACTAGCTTTTGTAACCTTCTTAGCTTTTTTCTCACCTTTAAGTAAAGTAAATACATATTTAATTTTCGCGACAGGTACTATACTCATCCCCGACCAGATACGATCCTTAACAGACACTTTATCAAATGTTTCAGGGTCTATCCCTGTAATGGCCCGAATCGCGTCGTTAATTCCTGCAAATTCCATCGCTGGATCTAGAAATTTTAATGGGGTGTCTTCTACTTTCACATCAGGTAGTGGTGTGATGCTCTCAATCCTTACTTTGTTTTGATTAAATATTTGTAAGCGATAGATCATTCCATCTCGCATGACCTCAACTGTTTTGGCATTTTGGAAGTTGATCTTTTTATAGTCATTCATATTATAGACTTTTCCATTGATGGTTACAGTGTCTTGATTGATTTTATTGGACGGTTTTTTCTTCATAACCTTATCCACATTCGATCGCTCTGATTTATTCACCTTCTCGAGCATGATCTTCATTGGATTTTCATCAGGTTTGTCTATTTTTTTATTTAAATCGTTTAAGTTACTGCTGATTTTTTTGTCTTCTGTCTCATCCTTGAGGATAGAGCCTTTTTGATAGCTAGTGATCTCGATTTTAGGACCAGTAAACATGCTTCCAAGGACATCCATGTATTCCTTCATTGTTTCAAGGGAGCTCTTGGTTTCATTCAAAGCACTGGCTTGTTCTCTATCAAAGGCATGAAGAGAACCAATGGTTTTCGAAATGTTCATCCATGCTTTTTGATAGCTTGCTTGAAAATCAGAATCGTCCACTCTAGGTAAATCAATGATATGGCTGACTTTGCCGATGGCGCTGTTCGCATCTGACACGATGTCAGAAATGGCCTGTTCGGCATTTTTTAAGCCTTGATCAAGCTCATGTTCGAGAAACGATTGTGAGATAAAGCCTTTTTCGTTTGATTCAAATGAGCGAAGTGATGTTTTTATCTTTTTGAGCGCGGCGCTGTATTCCTCAATGGAAAGCACGAAGAATTTCAAAAAGGGGATATGACATTCGTTATAAAACGCTCGAATGGCTTCTCCAGCTTCTCCCTTTAGAGCACCATCTAATGAGATGATCTGATTGATTTGTTTTTCTAGGGATTTGATGTTCTGTGATTGTTGCTTTAAGCTTGTCAGTGTTTGAGCAATTGCATCATCCAAAGCTTGAACATCTAACGTTTTCATGGCAATCTCCTTTAATGCTTGGTTACAATCAATAGAGAGTTTACCACTAGATGGAGATAAATTGAGAAATAAACCCTGAGTTTCTTTAAAAATGAATCAAATTGCATAGGTGATATGTCCTGGGTTAAGGCGATATTTCTGATGACTCCACTTTAACTGTGAACCTATAAATGTACAGTTGAACCTCTTGATTACAAAGGGGTGGAAAAATAAAACCCTGAATTATGGATAATAAAGGATTTTAATTCCGCACCCTACGTATTACAATGTATATGATTTATACAAAGGGATGTGGTGACGGTGAAGCATTTTTTAACGGCAATCGTAGTGGCCATAGTGGTAGCGGTAATTGTATATGTTGCAGATGATCGCTTAAGTATGTTTCCATTGATGCTGATTTTAGCAGTCGCGATCTATATCGTAAGCAGAATTAGCGAAACTCTGATTAAGAAATAATCAAAAGAAAATAGTTAATAACATGACCCCTCCACTGGAAGGGTTTTTTTATTTAAACCGCCACTCCTTCTTCTCTTTATCCCATTCTAATTCTTTTCTTGTGATAAGGTTTTTAACAGCCTTACGGATTACCAGTTCATTTTTACCCGTTTTCCTTTTAAGGTCATCCATTGATGGGTTTCGTCTGAATCTGCTCATGTTATAGATGATTCGATACAACTTTCTCTCAAGATCGGTCACGGCGTACCCTCCTATAAAAAGAATGTATGTTCGATTATAAATGTTAATAAAAAACCCTTCAACTTGAAGGGTCAATTTAAAGAAGATACTTTATCGGTAATTTTCATTTGTTTTCCTGAGCGTTCATACGAGAATTTAGCAACTGTTTCTTCTTCATCTATATAAGGAACTTTCCAAAATACAGCTATCTGATTGACTGTATCATTATCTTTGCCAATGTTTGCAGCTAAGTCATCACTATACATTTCAACCATGTTATAAGCTGTCTTACTTGTGTTCAATGCATCAAAAGATAAGTAAACAAGAGCAATTAACTTGTTCTTCTCACTCGCACCCATATCTTCGTTAATTTCAATTTTTTCAATCGATGTGGTTTTATAGTTCTCTTCGATAATTTTTTTGATTTCTATTTCTGCATCATATTTAATCATATCTAACTCATTTTCTTCACTGTTATCTTCAACTTCTTCTGAGGTATAAACTTCATTTTTCTCTTCCTCTGCATCTTTATCTTTAGGCAAAGTTTCCTCCTCAGTTATAACTTCAGAATTGTTTATTTTTAAATCTATTTCAGCAGTTGCTTTTAGTTCTGAGTCACCGCTAATCTGTGGACCAGTGAGGTTAGATCCATTATCTCCAAAAACTTCTTGAATAACTTCAGCTTGTTCAAGAACCGGTAATGTTTCAACATATATAAAATATTTCCCATCATCAAATACTGTGTCATCTTCATTAAAGAATTTATACTCGAAAGATCCATCCTTTTGAACAGCTGTATTAACTATTGAGTTTTTATGGGAATTTTTTTGTTCAAGACGAATCCTTAGTTTCGTATCTTTAGGTAAGTTGCTTTTCCCGCTAAGGATAATAATTTTATTGTTTGTGATTTCTTTATCCAAAGTGATCTTTACGTTTAATTTTTTTTTAGTTTCAATGCTTTCTTCTTTTTTACTGGAGTTACTTGTGGATGTGTTTTCTGCTTTGCCACAAGCAGAAATGAATAAGGTACATAAAATTAAAAGGAGAAAAGTTTTAATAAGATTCAATATAGACCCTCCAAAACAAATTTTTTCCAAATAAGTCTATCATATTATTGAATTAAAAAGAGGATGAAATAATGTTTTTTCCAAATTAAGAATATTACGGAATTGACATTCGAGATGTTATAATTTAGTAAGAACAATTCACAATTGGGGTGTGTTATATGCATTTCCGCAAAGAATCAGTTGAAGAAATCATCAAATATGACGATTACCCTTATAAAGTCTATACAAGGGTTTCGACAGACCGCGACGAGCAAATAAGTTCTAAGGAAAACCAAATTGACGTTTGTCGATATTGGATCGAGCAACACAACTATGAATGGGATGACCGTTCTGTTTTGTTAGATGATGGTATCAGCGGAACCGTTCTTGAAGATAGGGCAGCAATGAAATACATTTTTTCATTGGCAGAAAAGAAAGAAATAAAAATGGTTATTTTCAAATCCATCACACGTCTTGCGAGGGATTTGAAAGATGCTCTTTATATTAGAGAGATTTTAGTATCTAACGGTGTTCGTGTCGTCACGCTTGAAGAAGATTATGACAGCCTTTATGAAAGTAAGGCGTCTATGAAATTTGAAATGTCGGCCCTTTTCGCGGAGCAGTTACCTAAATCTATGTCCGTAAACATAAGTGGTGTACTTGCAGCAAAGGCCAGAAGGGGAGAGCATTCTGGAAGAGTACCGTATGGTTATATGAAAGAGGGGAAATACCTCGTAATTAATGAAAATGAAGCCGATGTGATAAGGTTAATTTTTCATTTATATAACAACGAGGGATTAGGCCATAAAAGAGTTACATACGCTTTGCAGGAGAAGTGTAAAGCTGGTGAAATACCTCCGCCAAGGAAAAGAAGTAACTGGCAGCTCACAACGGTTCAGACTATTTTAAAAAACCCTATTTATTGTGGAGTTCACATTGCAAATAGACATACAACGATAAAGGTAGATGGGCGAAAGAAATTCATTAGAAATCCACCTGAAAAATGGAATGTTTATGAAGACTTCTGCCCGCCAATTGTTTCAAGAGAAGATTGGGAAAAAGCCAACAGTAAACAAACAGTCAATAAAAAGAGGAAATTCACACCTTGGAATGAGCTGAGAAAGCTAATTATCTGTGGGAAATGTGGATCTAAAATGGTGATTATCCAAACTCATCGAGATAAAAAGAATGGAGAGCGGACTTATTGGAAATACCTAAAATGTAGTAATTTTAGAAGGTCGGGGAAAGATGGCTGTGTGAATCATGTCCCGATCAAATATGAAGAACTTCGAGATTTTGTGATTGAAAATCTTATTAAATTTTCAGAGGGTATTTCACATGATTTTAAAAAAAATGCGTTTGAACAAAAGGAAAAACAAATTAAAGCGATAAAGGCAGAATTAAAGTCTTTAGAGACACAAAATAAAAGATTGTTAGAACTATACTTAGAAGATCAAATGATCACAAAAGTCGAATTTCAAAGTAAACGGAATGACATCCAGGCCAAAATAACAAATCTTGAACAGAATTTATTCTCGTTGCAACATGTACAAGATGAGAAGAATTCAATCATTGAAATGAAAGCAGTCATTCAAGAACTTGAGGATAGAGAAAAAGACTTAAAGCATGTGTTTGAAAAGCTCATTGATCGTATCGTGATTGATCCAAATGGGCAAATAAACATCTATTACAGATTCAAATGACACAGCTGAATAACGATTTGCAAAGGGTACGCTTAGCAAATGCCATGCAAAAGCTAGGAGTCAAAGGTCGTTCACAGGCCGTCGTCGAGCTTCTGCGTATGGGTGAGCTAGAGCTCTAAAGTCAGCCGGTTTTCCTCCACATCGAGGAGGAACCGGTTATTCTGTGTGAATTTCCTCACAGCATCTTCTTGCATTTTCTTTGAAAAACGAGGAAAATAGATGTGTACGTGTTAATTAAAGTGAGATGCTATAGTGAGGTATCAATGAAATGGAAACGAATGAGTTCGACCATGTTGCAGATATTGAGAAATCATTGCGCCATATTGCCGCAATTATTAAGCAAAAAGGCAGAGAAATCCTCAATCAATATACGATTACACCACCACAATTTGTTGGGCTTCAATGGCTCTATGAATTCGGGGATATGACAATAGGTGAATTATCACAAAAGATGTATCTGGCATGCAGCACGACCACCGATTTAATTGATAGAATGGAAAAAAATGAACTGGTTGAACGGGTCAAAGATCCATCTGACCGCCGAGTCGTCCGAATTCATTTATTGCCTGAAGGTGAGCGGATTATTCAAGAAGTGATCGCCAAACGCCAAGAATACGTCAGTGAACTTCTAGGGGCTTTCTCAGAAGAAGAAGCCACCCTTTTCAATCAATCTTTAACGAAACTACAGCAGCAAATGAAAAGAAAATGAGGCGATTTTGTTGGATCAACCAATCGGCGTTATTGATTCCGGCGTTGGCGGTTTAACCGTTGCCAAGGAAATCATGAGACAACTGCCAAAAGAAAAAATTATTTACGTGGGTGATACAAAACGATGTCCGTATGGCCCCCGGGAACAAGAAGAAGTTCGTCAATACACATGGGAAATGGCGCACTACTTATTGAGGCATCATCATATTAAAATGCTCGTGATTGCTTGTAACACCGCCACAGCCATTGCGCTTGATGAAATCAAAGCGACGCTTGATATCCCGGTCATTGGCGTCATCCAGCCTGGAGCACGCACGGCAATCAAGGTGACAAACAATCAGCATATTGGTGTCATTGGGACAGCCAATACGATCAAAAGCGAGGCCTATAAAGAGGCGCTGCTTTCATTAAAAGCAGGTTTGACGGTTCAAAGCCTGGCTTGCCCAATGCTCGTCCCATTTGTAGAAAGCGGCACGTTCTTAGATCAAACAGCAGATGAAGTGGTAAAAGCATCACTTGAACCGATGAAAGAACACGGAATTGATACATTGATTCTTGGCTGCACGCACTATCCTATTTTAAAAGAACCGATACAGCGTTTTATGGGCAGTGAGGTCAGCATCATTTCATCAGGAGATGAGACAGCTAGAGAAGCAAGTACCATTCTTTCCTATAAAGGGTTGTTAAATGCTTCGCAGGACACACCTATCCATACATTTTACACAACAGGAGATCAGCAAAATTTTCAGAACATCGCCTGTGACTGGTTTGGCTACCTACCAGGAAAAGTCGAAACGGTGTCACTTGAACACGTATATCAGCCATAACCCACTTCTACCTGAAGTGGGATTTTTTTATGAAAAGGGTCTAATCCACTCTGGGAGCTCGTATACATAGTAGTACAAACTACCAGAGGAGGGTGAAGTATGCTGAAAAAAGGATCTACAGCAGCTGTCACGTGTATCGCGTCAGCCATGCTTTTATCAGGATGCGGTTTATTTCAAACAGACCAAGCGAAGACAGAAATGGATCCACCACAAAATGTCACCTATGTGAAAGAAAATAAAGAAGAAAAGCAAACAGCCAAGGACGGGAAAGAAGAGAAGCAGGCAGACACAGTCATGAGAGAATTATATTTGATTGATAAAAATGGTTATGTCGTCTCTCAATCCATACCGCTTCCGAAGAATGAAGGAAGTGCCAAGCAAACCCTTGAATATCTCGTAGATGGGGGACCGATTTCAAACCTTATGCCAAATGGATTCAGAGCCGTTTTACCAGCTGACACGAGTGTATCAGTTGATATTAAAGACGGGACAGCGATTGTCGATTTCTCAAATGAATTTAAAAACTATAAAAAAGAAGATGAACAGCGCATTTTGCAATCTGTCACATGGACATTGACGCAGTTTGATTCAGTAGCGAAGGTTCAGTTGAAGATGAATGGTCATGAACTGAAAGAAATGCCCGTGAACGGCACACCGATCTCAGATGATTTAAGCAGAGAGGATGGCATCAATATTCAGCACGAGGCAGCGGTTGATATGACCTCTACTCAGCCAGTCACAGTCTACTATTTATCTGAAGCTGACGAGCAAACTTATTACGTACCGGTCACAACAAGAGCGCCGAAAGATGAGAATGATCCCATTATGGCAGCGATTGATGAACTCGTGTCTGGGCCAAGCAAAACAAGCCAATTGCTCACTGATTTTGATCAAGACGTGAAACTTAATGACGTGCCAAAAGTAAAAGATGGTCATGTCACCCTTGATTTCAATGAATCCATCTTTGGCAGTGCAGATGAAAAGAAAAAAGTCATCTCACAAAAAGTGCTGGACAGTATTGTACTCACCTTAACAGAGCTTCCTGATGTCAAAAGCGTATCCGTGAAGGTAAATGGAAAGGCAGAGCTTGTGAACGAAAAAGGAACAGAGCTCACAAAGCCGGTTTCAAGACCAGAACAAGTGAATACAGGTAGTTTTTAACGGCACACATTGATATAATGGAGAAAAAGAGGCATGCACATTCGCTGCCTCTTTTTTATTCCAGGCGATTAGAACTGAACCAGTTTGTCAAAGTTAGTAGGAGAACCCGCTGACATCGCGCGTGGAATGTATATCGTAACGGAGGGCAAACATGAGATTAGATGAAAGACAATATGACGAATTAAGAAAAATTGAAATAGAGGCAGGCTACATTACACATCCAGAAGGCTCTGTCTTAATCTCTGCGGGAAATACGAAAGTGATTTGTAACGCATCCATCGAAGACCGCGTCCCTCCTTTTTTAAGAGGAGAAGGAAAAGGCTGGATTACAGCAGAATACAGCATGCTTCCAAGAGCAACAGCGCAAAGAACGATAAGAGAATCTTCAAAAGGAAAAGTCACAGGACGTACAATGGAAATTCAGCGATTAATTGGACGAGCACTCCGTGCAGTAGTCGATTTAGAAAAACTTGGCGAACGGACCATTTGGATTGATTGTGATGTCATTCAAGCTGATGGCGGAACACGGACTGCCTCGATCACAGGTGCTTTTGTTGCCATGACACTTGCCATTCAAAAGCTTCAAACAGAAAAAGTGATCAAAGAAAACCCAATCACGGACTATTTAGCGGCCATATCCGTCGGAATTGATTCGAAGCACGGACTTCTGTTAGATTTAAATTATGAGGAAGATTCCTCAGCTGAAGTGGATATGAATGTCATCATGACAGGTACTGGACGATTTGTTGAACTTCAAGGTACAGGCGAAGAAGCGACTTTTTCAAGGGAGCAGCTTAACGGTTTGCTTGATTTAGCTGAAAAAGGCATCAAAGAATTAATTGAAAAGCAAAAAGCAGTCACAGGAGAATTCATCGAGTAAGCAGAAGGGTTTGATCAAGATGAAAACAGCCATCATTGCCACGCATAATCCGGGCAAAGCAAAAGAATTCAAAGCCATTCTTGAGCCAAAGGGCTTTACGGTCAAAACACTAGCAGACATTGGGTTCACAGAAGACATCGAAGAAACAGGACAAACTTTCGAAGAAAATGCCATCATCAAAGCCGAGGCGATCCAGGCAAAAGTAGGTGAGATGGTGATTGCAGACGATTCCGGTCTGTCGATTGATTATCTCGGCGGGAAACCCGGCGTTTACTCTGCGAGGTACGCTGGTGAGCATAAAGACGATGCTGAGAATGTGGAAAAAGTGCTGACCGAGCTTCAAGGAATTGAAAAAGAAGACCGCACAGCGAGATTCAGATGTGCCCTTGCTGTCAGCAGACCAGGGAAAGAAACCGAAACGGTAGAAGGGTCAGTAGAAGGCTTCATCGCAGAAGAACCCGTTGGCGAAAACGGCTTCGGATACGACCCGATTTTCATCGTCAAAGACAAAGACCAGACGATGGCCGAGTTATCACCAAAGGAGAAAAACAAAATCAGCCATCGAGCGGTTGCGCTTCAAAAGCTTTCATCACTGCTAGACGCAAATGAATAAGGGGGAATGAAGCCATGAAGATACTTATCATTAGTGACAGTCATGGACTCACAGACGAACTTCAAACCATCGCCAAACGACATGCGAATGAGGTTGACATGATGATTCATTGCGGAGATTCAGAACTCAAAACGAACCACCCAGCACTTGAAGGATACAACGTCGTCAAGGGCAACTGTGACTTTATGGGCGATTTTGAAGAAGAGCTCCTCCTCCCACTAGAGGGAGGAAGGAAACTATTTCTCACTCACGGACATCTACATGGCATCAAACAATCCTTGCTTCAAGTCTACTACCGTGCAGAAGAGCTAGGCGCAGACTTGATCTGTTTTGGTCACTCGCACATCCCAGGCAGTGAACTTTTAAGAGGAAAGCTGCTCATGAACCCAGGCAGCGTACACCTGCCAAGAGTGCGAAAAGAGCGCAGCTATGCTATACTGACACTAGATGGAAACAATGCGAACGTACAATTTTACACAGACGAAGGTCAAACAATACGAGACCTCGAAAATACCGTCACACTGGAAGGTATTTCATAAGGGTGCATCATTTGCCCCTTATGAAAAAACTTTCGAAAAACCGTTGACTTCGAAGAACAATAGTCATATAATAAATATTGTCGTTGAGGTAATCGTCATCAGCACACTACATAACAACATGTCCCAGTAGCTCAGCTGGATAGAGCAACGCCCTTCTAAGGCGTCGGTCGGGAGTTCGAATCTCTCCTGGGACGTATAATGATTTAAAACTGTTAAAAAGCCAGAAACGTTGATAAAACAATGTTTCTGGCTTTTTTATTTTTTCTTATTGTTTAACAAAGAAGGCCTTACCTATTTTAGCGATCTTTTATGACTCCAGTAACTGATGCATTGGAAGGAGCATGAGTTTCTACGTTTACATAGATAGAATATTTCACACCTTTATCAAGCCAAACGTCGGTACTCTCAGATTTATTGCCTTTTGATCCGCCAACATAAAATCTTTGTACTGAGTTAGATGCTGAAGCATTTCTTCTAACTTCACATAAAGCATCTATATTATCTTTAGACGTACTTCCAGAATAAGCACACGTGAATTTCATATTCTTATCATAAACCCTTTCAATGGAAGGGTTTTTTAATTAAACCTTTTTTTTTAGATTCATATCACTTATGAGAGAGCTCAAAAGTAGTATGAATAATAGATTATTCAATTCAACAAAAAGAGTAATAAAGATTATTTTTTGTTAAATAAATAAGGATTTAAATACCGATTTTATTCAAAAATAAGAAAAAATGTATAAATTATTACCTTTATTTGTTAATGTTCTTTATAGGCCAATAAACTCTTGCGGATGCATCTGCTTTTGAGGAGAATTTTAAATGAAAAAACAAATTATTGCAGGAACACTAGCATTGACTACTTTATTTTCAATTATAGCCCCAGTTTCTACGTATGCAGCAGAGAACAAAAAAACAAAAAATCTAGTTAAAGTCGAATTGCAGAGTACCGTTCTACAAAATGCTACAGTTCAAAATGAGTTAACGAATAAAATTAATAATACTGTGGCAAATGATCCTATACTAAGTACAAAAGGATTGAAAAAAGATGGTTTAGTCTTTGCATTAAGGAATGGTGGCAAACTTCTAGGAGACCTTCTAGAAATTTTGAGTAAGAAAAATGCAGATTACGTCAAAAAGTACTCCAAACAAATTGCCGATTTTCTTGACAGTGTTTCTAACAGTATTGAAGCAAGATTAATTGATTTCCTGATCTTTGAATTGGGGATACCAGCATCTTCTGCTCGAACAATTGCATGGGCAATTATGTTCATTATTGCATAATTAACAAAGGAGTGACACGATGGATTTAGAAAGAGAGATAGAACTCCTCAAGTATCAAAATTATTTGCTTAAGACAATCATTGACGGAGATGACCATCCATTTTTCATGTTTGCTTTGGATCATAATTTGAGGAAAGAGCAAGTAGATGCTATCGTTGAAATTTTGGGATTTTTTTCTAATCGTTTAAATGGGGAAGAAGAGTCTTTAGAAATCAAGAAAACATATACAAACGAAAAATTGAGAGTGGTTGGGATTTCTGTTGAGGAAGTCATGAAAAACGAAGTACCTACAAGAAAAGAATTTGATCATTATAAGGAGAAAATATTTTCTTCTGATATCGAAACCAAATACTTATTAATGAGCCTTCAAAGACAGCATATTCAACCAACTGTATGTGAGTTCTTACTGAAAAATAATTAACTGCCAGCCCCCTTCACTTGATGAAGGGGCCTTTTTATTGAAATCTTTGAGGAAAATTTCAGGATTTTTTGTTTCATGAAACTTTTAGACTAATATCAACACAAACGAATTCATTATTCATTTATTTAGACTTAATGAAACCTGAAAGGCTCTATTCTTATCAAGAAAGAACATTCTTCCTCCAACTATAAAAATAAAGTGAATAGTAGAAGGAGAAAATGAACCGGGTATGGAGAAATTCAAGGATGTACAAAATCAAATCGAGTGATTTACTTTTAAATAAAGGTGAAAAATAGACCTTTAAACCATTGGGATGAAGGTTAAATGCATTGTAAGCCTATAGATGAGATGGTGATGAAGCTTGCCTTTTACATAATCTCAAATGTGTCAATAATGAAAGGAATGATCCTTTGTACAACATCGATCCAACAAACTTAATTTTTGAAAATGGAGAGAACAAAAGCAACTCTGAGGGTGATCAATTATTTGCAAAACAGTTAGGGCATATCGAGACCACGAGCGGTCATATCGTTGCCTGTGATCCTTTTGTTTTAGAAGGCGACCAATCTTTTAGTTGCCCTAGGAAAATATCCTATTCTACTTCTAGTTAAGCGGTTAGAAAGCGGAGACGAACGCGTAGCCTATGCAATGATCAAGTTTACAAACGAGCAAGCAGTAGAATGGGAGCTTGCCATAAGAGCGGGGCAGGAACTCAAACATTTGAAAGAAGACGAATTTTATAGTTACGGTGTGAATACGGGTATGGGCTGTTTCATGGATGCGGAATCAGCACGATATTTACAAGCTTATGAGGATAAACGATATAAAGCGGACAATGATTTTTATTTTTATGAGGAATTTGAAGAAGCGCTTGAGCAAAACTACAAGCATACATGGGACTGGCTCGTCACCCGTTTTCATGACAAGGTAGACATTTCCATGTTTACAGCAGGCTTCGGTGACGGGATGTACCCAAGCTTTTGAGGGGTGGATGAAAACGGGGAACCTGCTTGCTTAGGTGACGGATTTTCTAATAATGGACTAGTGAGAAGCCCATGAAACCATGGTTTTTTTTGTTGTTTTTTATTTTAGACATATCATCAGCAAGCTAATGCGATGGAGAAAATACGAATGAGGGACAAGACAAGTAGGTGAACATCCAACTAGTGGCAGAGCGGTTTTAGCGACATTCATTCAAATAAGTAGCTTCTTAAACTATAAGAGTAATTTTATCGAGAAAAAGCGGCCGACTAGAGAGTCGTTATTTAACATTTGATGAAATGAATTAGTACGACAAAATTTAAGAACCAATCGATAAAAGTATGATTTGCAAATAAAATACTGATTAAATAAGAGAATAAATGCCTATTTTAAATATATTTAGATTTAAAAGGAAAAAATAATGCATTTTAAGGAAATTTTAAGGTTTTAACTGTATCTAAAGTAAAAATTTAAGTGTAAAATGAATTATTCATTCAATAAAAAATACATCTCACTTTCTGTTGATGAAATTGTTATTGTAAAATCAAGAGTAAAAATAATCGTATTTTAATTGACAATTAAAACCTATATAGTTATTATAAAGAAGTAATATAAAAAAAAGGAAAAAGGAGAATGGTAATGAAGAAGTTATTATTAGTAATTCCAGCAATACTAGGTCTAACATTGTTAGTATCAAGCTATTCATTTGTTCAGGCAGCAAAAGAACCAGATAATCTATTTTCAATGAGCTTTAGTAGTAATGGTGGGGACGTGTACTCTAATAGTGGTAATGGAATATCTAAAAAAAATAAATCAGCTTACTTAGTAAGAACCAACTATATTAAGTACCCGAGTAGAAAAGTATCTATATGGGCTGCGGCTTCTAACAAAAAAAATAGTGGGTTTGTCAATGTATCGGGTGGAAAATACTACACTGTTAAAAAGGGTACTGATCAATACCTTTATAATTTAGCTCGCGAAAAATATGGTGAAAACACTTACGCACGCCTGCATAGTGGAGCAAACAGCACTAATAATATTCAAGGTGGCTGGAATCCAGATAGAAAATAATCATCAAAAAAACAAAGGGCTGAGTCAAATTCAGACCTTTGTTTTTCTTTAAATTAGAGGGGTAGAGAAATGCTCAATTCATGTTTTATAAAAATATTTCAAAGAAAAGCTTTTTATTTTGCTATTTTGATAGGCTGTGCATTAAGTGGAATCTACTTTTTTATGGATGTATACCCAAATATTAAGTACGGTCAAATCTCCCCGTATACTAGTTGGATCGAGTCAACAACAGGGTCTGCCATACCTGGATTGTTCTTCACTTTAATGCCTATTCTTGCTGCATTGCCAGCAGCGGATATTTATAGAAGAGATGTTCAAACAGGAAATTGGAATTTTATCGCAACGAGAGGTAAAAAAGCAAATTATTTCTTCCATCTATTTACTCTGAATTTCTTAGCTGGTGGAATTGTTGTATCCGTCTCGTTACTATTTAATATTTATCTCAGTTTCATGACGATGCCAAATATTCCTGTAGATCCACTAATTAGTGGAAACATAGATCTTGTGAATTCTTCGACATTATTTCCGGCTTTTTATTATCAACATCCCTTTCTTCATATGCTATTTTATGTGTTTTTATCCTTTATATTTGCTGGCGTTTTCGCAAATATAGGATTGGCCGGATCATTATTTATTAATAAGAGTTTTATTGTTATCCTTATTCCATTTATAGTCTCTAATGTTTGGAATTATATAGGTTATGTTTTCAGGTTTGATAACTATATACCTAAAGTGTTTTTAGTTCAAGACAGCAGTTATTTCGACATTCAAGTAATGCCTATCGTCATTACTTTTTTAATTCTATTTGTTATACCAAGTGTAGTATATATTTATGGGGTGAAAAAATTTGTTATTAGGTAAAGAATTTTTCATTCTCACTTCTAATTTAAAAAGGCAGAAAATGAGGACTTTCTTCACTTTAGCGTGGATGATTACAGGTGTTTTCTTTACATTAAATCTTGAGGAAAATCAAACGCCATTAGATTTAACAAATCAGCTATACACATCATCTTCTTTCGTTCACATTATTTTTCCATCCTTTCTTATCCTGTTTACTGGTTTTTTAACAGTTGTAGATTCCACTTATGAAGTGATCCGTTATAAAGATAGAGTTGTATTCTTATGGTCTTTATATTTGAGGTTTATCTATTTGTCTGTCATATTCACTATTTTCTATTTTTGCGTTAGTCTTGTCGTTGGATTCATCTTTTCTGAGCAATTGAATAATCTGTGGGTGACTCAAGAGGGAAAGCCATTTCTCTTATATCAAAATCAAGTTGATTTAACATGGTATTCTTGGTCATTCATGACTGTCCGTTATTTATTACAAACGTTCTTGTTAATTCTTATATTTGGTGCCTTTGCTATGTGTATATATTTATTAGTAAAAAATATTGCACTTATGTTCATAATTAGTCTTGCAATACCAGCTCTTGACTTAAGTATGAAAAATCTTTACGATTATTCGTTATTTGTGCAGTGGCTATCAGTTGACTTAGCACATATTGGTGATGTTATGACTCTTTTGAAGGTTTGTGCTTGTTTAGTGGGGGTAGCCTTAATCGAATTAACCATTCTTCAATTATTGTATAAGAAACATGAGTTGATAAAACAATGAGGTTTGTTTGGATATGTTAAAAGAAGTTCTTGTTTTATTGAAGCGGGATATTTCCTTGTCTGTCAGTTTTTTTAGAAATAGATTTTTCTTTACTATTCTATTTATTCTTTTATTTCTAGCATCTTATTATGTTAGAGCGTTTAATGGAAGCATGCTCGATTACATCTTTTATATGTTTTCTGGCGTAAATTATGAGAATGTTTTAGCAAAACAAGTGACAATCCCAATCGAGTGGTTTGTATTACAACTGGCGGGTGCCTTTATCATTGGTGATTTTATTCAAAAAGACATGAATGAAAATGCTTATCAAATACTGATTCGATTAAAGCGTAAATATAGTTATATCGTAAGTAAATTTATGTCTGCAGCACTAGTTTGCGTTATTTTATATAGTGTACTCATCGCCATTTATGGTTTAGTCTTCGCTTTTTCTAAAGAGAATTTAATCTTCACGCAAACAACAATACAGCAGTTAATAGAAGGCTATAAACCTAGCAGTATTCAAATTTTGTTTCTTCTAGTATCAGCATTATTTTGCGGGACTATCATTGTCACTTTTGTGCAAATCGTTTTGTCATTGTGTATAAAAAGCATATATGCGTTTATTATTAATTTTTTCATTTTAAGTACTTCGTTGGTTTCGTCAAATTGTTTATTATTGGGTAATAACAGCATGCTTATCCGTCACTCTCTATATATGGCAGACAGTCCGATCAATTTTCAATTTATGCTGGTATATATGGTGCTAAGTTTAGTAGTTCTTTTCTGTATAGGAATATTCATCTTTAAGAAAAAAGATATTATGAGTAAAAGTGAGTGAAATGATATTGGAAAAATCAATTGTGTTAGAGGATGTCTCAAAGAAGATAAAAGGTCAGTATGTACTTAAGCAAATCAACCTTCATTTAAATAGAGGGAAGATTTATGGCTTAAAAGGAAAAAACGGATCAGGAAAGACCATGTTATTAAGAGCTATTTCAGGGCTTATTCGTATAAATAGCGGCAAAATCACTGTAATGGATAAGGTGTTAACAAAGGAAAATGAGTTTCCGGATAGTATTGGAGTCTTAATTGAAACACCTGGATTTATTCCAGAATACACAGGTCTTAAAAATTTGAAGCTACTTTCAATGATTAAAAACATCATTGGTGATTTAGAAATGAAAAAGAGTCTTGCTGATGTTGGTTTAGATCCTGAAGATAAAAGGAAATTCAGACAATACTCTTTAGGTATGAAACAAAGGCTCGGCATTGCACAAGCCATTATGGAAAAACCTGATGTCATTTTATTAGATGAGCCGAGCAATGCGCTTGATGAAGAGGGAATGAAACAATTAAATAAAGTGTTATTGGAACTAAGAAATGGTGGAGCGACTATAGTCATTGCAAGTCATGATTCGAAAATGTTGGAAGAGATCTCAGATGAGATATTTGAAATAGAACGTGGAGAACTTTGTCTAAATCAAGAGGTTGTAGAATGAAGAAAAAAATGATTATTATTTGTTTATTATCGCTCATTTTTATTGGATACAGCATTGTACAGTATCGATCAGTCAATACGAAAGCCGCGCAATTCACTGTCGTTCAAAAAAAGGAAATGTTTCAAAAGGCTTTTAACATGGATCAATTACATTACAAGTTTGAGAAACCAATTATTCATTCTAGCTATATCAAGAAGTATCAAACACAATTGGTTACATATGAACTTCCGTTCTCTGTGATGAATAAAACCAAAAAAAATCAAAAAATCAATTTTGAGCAAGTGTTCGCTGTTAGTGAAAAATTATCTAACCAGCTAGATCATGAGCAGTTTCTATTAAAAAATAAAGTCTTAAAAGATGTGTTAAACCCTAATCAAACGACGCAAGGAACCCTTGTTTTCCAAGTGTCCGATAATGGTTTAGGCACTGTTCCCTCAGACAGAGTAACTTTCTATTTTTATGAAAAGCAGCCAAATAAACTGATTAAACATAGTCTTCATCATGAATAATCACATGATTGATGGATCAAAGAAAAAAAGAAGGTTACCTTATTTAAGCTAAATATAGGGTAATCTTCTTTTTTCTATGCCGATTGTTAAATAAGCATATTACTTATTTTTGTAATGCTCTAATTCTAGGAAGAATGAACAGTAAAATGAAAAACTTCCTATTTTACTGTAGAGTTATTGCGATCAGGAATAGGTGTATTATCCTAAAAATTTCACGCAAACCGGATGCGGAACGGTGATGTCTGATTGTAAGACAGTGAGTCGACCGGTTTCTTTGTCACGTTTGTATAACACAAGGTTGCTAGATTCTTGGTTTGAACCAACGAGAAATTCTTCTGTTGGATCAAGGACAAAGTCTCTAGGCCAATTTCCTTCAGATGAAGCAATGTCGACGAGGCTTAGTTTGCCGTCATGATCTTCTTTGAAAATGGCAATGCTGTCATGTCCACGATTTCCTGCATACACAAATTGACCGTCAGAAGACACATGAATGGCGCTGCCTTGATTATTTTCTGTGAAGTCATTAGGAATGGTTGCGATCGTTTGAATCTCTTCGAAATGACCATCTTCAAAGTAACGAAGTACAATGACCTCTGAGCTGAGCTCTGTCATGACATAGGCCACAGGTTTCGTTGGGTGGAATGTGATATGACGAGGGCCGCTGCCTGGTTTTGTTTCAAATGTATGGGCAAGCTCAAGTTTGCCGTTTTCTTTCTTATACGTATAAATACCGTCTGTGCCAAGGTCAACAGCTACTGCAAATTGTTCATCAGGTGTCAAACCCATAAAGTGAGTGTGCGGTTTTTCTTGACGGTCTTCGTTTGGTCCAGTGCCTTCATGCTGCGCCTGTGACAGCGTGCGGATCACTGAGCCGTTTTCAGCATCAATTTCATACATCTCTGCTGTTCCTTTATGATAATTTGCTGTAAACGCCGTTTTCGTTTGGCTGTCCACGCTGACGTGACAAGGAGAAGCCCCATCGGCAAGTTCTTGGTTGATGAACCTCAAGGCGCCTGTCGTTGCATCAATTTGATATGCAGCAAGACCGCCCTGTGTCCCTTTCTTCACAACAGCATACACAAATTTTTGATCATCTGATACTGTTAAATATGTAGGATTTTCGAGTTCAGCAGCTACTTCTACTTGTTCAATCTGCTGCTTGTCCGTATTCAATGTAAAAGAATAGATTCCTTTACTGTCACCCTTTGTATAAGTTCCAATATAACCTCTGATGTTAGCCATGAAATGCCCTCCTTCTATAAGATGCTCTCATTTTATCATACATTCAATGGAAGACGCTTCAGAAAGACACACCGTATGAAAAATTGAAAGAGAGTCAAACTGCCTTCATTCGTAAAACAATGTGAAAAAAGATCACATGAAGTATGATCAAACAAAACCAGTTAGGTAAAGTCAATCAATGAAGAAAAAATACAAAAAATTTTAAGTTTTTTCATTCCTTGTCTAGCAAAGGTGTAAGCGTATACATTCTATTTTGATTAGTCTAAATTGTCTAATAATTTTAAAAATACTGTTGACACTGTATGGAAAGCGACGTAAGATTGGTTCAACAAAAGCTAAACAATCACGCAGAGCAGGCATCAAACACTTCAAAATCAAGTGTCAGAAAATTCAACTACTTTTGTTTGAAAGAGAGGGTGCTCACTGAAAATGGAAGACCAAAAGGAACAGTGGATCTTTTTAAACGATGAACTCGTGAAAAAAGAGGATGCAAAAATTTCAGTTTATGATCATGGCTTCTTATATGGTGACGGTGTGTTCGAGGGTATACGCGTATATAACGGGAATATCTTTCGAATGAAAGAGCATTTAGATCGCCTATATGATTCCGCCAAATCCATCATGCTGAACATTCCATATTCACTTGAGGAACTCACTGAGAAAATGATTCATACAGTTGAAAGAAATGGTCTAAAGGATGCCTATATTCGTCTTGTAGTGTCAAGAGGAGCAGGTGATCTTGGGCTAGATCCAAACAACTGCGGTAGAGCCAACACAGTGATTATTGTAGAGCCACTGGCCATTTTTCCAAAGCACCTATATAAAACAGGCATTGATATTGTGACAGTACCGACAAGGCGAAATCGTCCAGATGTACTAAGTCCCAAAGTGAAATCATTAAACTATTTAAATAACATTCTTGTCCGAATTGAAGCCCATATGGCCGGTGTGAGTGAAGCGCTGATGCTGAACGATCAAGGGTACGTGGCAGAAGGATCTGCGGACAACGTGTTTATTTATAAAAAAGGCAAGCTTTACACACCGCCAGGTTATATCGGCGCTCTTGAAGGCATTACACGAAATGTCATCATGGAGATTGCAGAAGACTTAGGCTATGAAGTGAAAGAAGAACCATTTACGAGACATGATGTGTATACAGCAGAAGAAGTCTTCCTGACAGGAACCGCTGCTGAAGTGATTGCAGTTGTAAAGGTTGACGGCCGCATTATCGGTGAAGGAAAGCCTGGGTTCCATACAAACAAACTTCTCGATCAGTTCCGCAAACGAGTGGTTGAAGAAGGCGAAAAAGTAGTCTTTACAGATGAAAACATTCATGCAAGCTAAATAGATATCGATAAACGTTGAAGAGGACTAGTAGCTTTAGAGTCAGTATCTACAGAGAGCCGGTGCTAGCTGGAAACCGGTGTTACTTTCTAAAGTGAACTCACCTCTGAGTGTCTGCTTGAAATGATAGTAGAGCAGACCGAGTGAAATTGTTTCACTCGTTACCAAAATGGATGAAAGAATGTCCATGAGACGGCAGTATTATATGCCGTGAACAAGGGTGGTACCGCGAAAAACAAAGCTTTTTCGCCCCTTTGACCTAGTAAAAGTAGTGTCATTGTGGGGTGAGAAGGCTTTTTTATATGGTCTCATATCTCTATCTTGAATGGAAAAGGGTGAAAGGACTTGACTGAAGCAAGACAAAGAGGAGGAAATCGAATGGGGACAAATGTACAAGTGGAGACGGAAAAATCAAAAGCACCACAAACGATGAATGGCGCACTCATGTTAATTGAAGCATTAAAAAGAGAAAAAGTAGAAGTCATTTTCGGATATCCAGGCGGAGCTGTTTTACCGATCTACGATAAAATTTATGATTCTGGTTTATTTCATGTCCTTCCAAGACATGAACAAGGAGCCATTCACGCAGCAGAAGGATATGCAAGAGTATCGGGTAAACCGGGGGTCGTCATTGCGACATCAGGACCTGGTGCAACAAACCTTGTCACTGGAATTGCAGATGCGATGATTGATTCACTCCCTCTTATTGTATTCACAGGGCAGGTGGCAACCTCAGTCATTGGGTCAGATGCTTTCCAAGAAGCAGATGTGCTTGGCATTACAATGCCTATTACAAAGCACAGCTATCAGGTGAGACGACCAGAGGATTTACCGGGTGTCATTAAAGAAGCATTCCATATTGCGACAACAGGTAGACCAGGACCGGTCTTGATTGATATTCCGAAAGATGTTGCAAGCATTGAAGGAACGTTTGAATATGATCAACCAATTGATCTACCAGGTTATCAGCCAAAAACAGAACCAAATTATTTGCAAATTCGAAAATTAGTAGAAGCTGTCAGCAGAGCAAAAAAACCAGTCATTCTAGCAGGAGCTGGCGTTCTTCACGGCAAAGCGTCTGAAGAATTAAGGCAGTATGCTGAACAACAGCAAATTCCTGTGACACACACATTGCTAGGGCTCGGGGGTTTCCCAGCAAAGCATCCTCTCTTTCTTGGGATGGCTGGCATGCATGGCACATATGCAGCAAACATGGCACTTCATCAATGTGATCTACTCATTTCAATCGGAGCCAGATTCGATGATAGGGTAACAGGAAATCTGAATCATTTTGCAAAACATGCGAAGGTCGCTCATATTGACATCGATCCGGCGGAAATTGGCAAAAACATTCATACCCATATCCCGGTTGTGGGAGATAGCAAGCTAGTTTTAGAAGAATTGATCAAACAGGATGGTAAACAAGGAGAATCAGACGAGTGGAAGACTCTATTAAATGATTGGAAGAAAGAATATCCACTCTGGTATGTCGAAAATGATGATGAGGGCTTTAAGCCTCAAAAGCTAATTGAATATATTCATCAATTCACAAAAGGTGAAGCCATTGTGGCAACAGATGTAGGACAGCATCAAATGTGGGCTGCCCAATTCTATCCATTTGAAAATGCTGATAAATGGGTCACATCTGGTGGACTTGGCACGATGGGCTTTGGATTACCGGCTGCGATTGGTGCACAGCTAGCTGATCGAGAAGCAACCGTTGTAGCCATTTTAGGGGATGGAGGCTTCCAAATGACCCTTCAAGAACTTGCCGTTATCCGCGAGCTGAACCTTCCAGTGAAAGTGATTGTTCTCAATAATCATAGCCTTGGAATGGTAAGACAATGGCAAGAAATTTTCTACGAAGAACGCTACTCATATTCTAAATTTTCAGAGCAGCCAGACTTCGTAAAATTATCTGAAGCTTATGGCATTAAAGGAATCAGAATCTCATCAGATGAAGAGGCGAAAGAACAGCTTGAAGAAGCGTTAACCTCGAGAGAGCCCGTTTTCATTGATGTCAATGTAGCAAGAGATGAAAAAGTATTCCCAATGGTAGCACCAGGGAAGGGACTTCATGAGATGGTGGGGGTGAAACCTTGAAAAGAATTATTGTGTTGACTGTATTAAATCGATCAGGCGTACTAAACAGAATCACGGGCCTTTTTACCAAAAGACATTACAACATTGAAAGCATTACGGTCGGCCATTCTGAGATTCAAGATGTATCACGCATCACATTCGTCGTCCATGTAGACCAAGAAAAGGACATTGAACAGCTGACAAAACAGCTAAACAAACAAATTGATGTCCTCAAAGTAACAGACATTACAAACCAATCAATCGTTCAGCGAGAGCTGGCTTTGATAAAAGTCGTATCTGCACCAGCATCTAGAATGGAGATCTCAGGGGTCATTGAACCGTTTAGAGCTTCTATTGTAGATGTGAGCAGAGAGAGTGTTGTCATTCAGGTGACAGGTGAGTCTTCAAAAATTGAAGCACTCATTGAATTACTTAAGCCATACGGCATTAAAGAAGTTGCCAGAACTGGCACAACGGCCTTTGCGAGAGATAATCAGCAAAAGCCACAAACAAATAAAACAATATCAATTGTCTAAACAAAAGGAGAGAGTCAAATGGTAAAAGTATATTATAACGGTGATATTCAAGAAAACGTATTAAATGGTCAAAAGGTTGCAATCATTGGATATGGTTCACAAGGTCATGCACATGCATTGAACTTAAAAGAAAGCGGCGTAGATGTCATTGTTGGAGTGAGAAAAGGTGGATCTTATACAAAAGCACAGGAAGATGGCCATCAAGTCTTTACTGTAAAGGAAGCAGCAGCACAAGCAGATGTGGTCATGGTATTACTTCCAGACGAACAACAAAAGAAAGTATATGACGAAGAAATCAAAGACCAATTAGAAGCCGGCAATTCACTTGTATTCGCACATGGTTTCAACGTACATTTCCATCAAATTGTTCCGCCAAGTGACGTGGATGTCTACCTCGTTGCACCAAAAGGTCCAGGACATCTTGTGAGAAGAACATATGAGCAAGGCGCTGGTGTACCTGCACTATTTGCGATCTACCAAGATGTATCTGGTCAAGCAAAAGACAAAGCACTTGCGTATGCAAAAGCTATCGGCGGAGCAAGAGCGGGCGTTCTTGAAACGACATTTAAAGAAGAAACGGAAACGGATCTATTCGGTGAGCAAGCCGTGCTTTGTGGAGGTCTTACTTCATTAGTAAAAGCTGGATTCGAAACGTTAACAGAGGCGGGGTATCAGCCAGAACTAGCATACTTCGAGTGTATGCATGAGTTGAAGCTGATCGTTGACTTAATGTATGAAGAAGGACTAGAAGGCATGAGATATTCAATTTCTGATACAGCGCAATGGGGTGACTTCGTATCAGGACCACGTGTTGTCGATGCAAAAGTAAAAGAATCAATGAAAGCCGTCTTGACGGATATTCAAAATGGTACATTTGCAAAAGAGTGGATTGTTGAAAACCAAGTGAATCGTCCACGCTTCAATGCCATCAATGAAAGTGAGAATGAGCATCAAATTGAAGTTGTTGGAAGAAAGCTTCGTGAAATGATGCCTTTCGTCAAACAAGGAAAGAAAAAGGAAGCGGTGAGCGTCGGTGCGGAAAATTAATTTTTTTGACACAACACTTCGAGATGGAGAGCAATCGCCAGGAGTGAACTTAAATGCACAAGAAAAGCTCATTATTGCAAAGCAGCTTGAGTGCCTTGGGGTCGATATTATTGAAGCGGGTTTTCCCGCTTCATCCCGAGGGGATTTCTTAGGCGTACAAGAAATTGCTAGAACGATTAAGAACTGTTCAGTGACAGGACTTGCACGATGTGTAAAAGGTGACATTGATGCAGCATGGGAGGCATTAAAGGACGGCGTTGAGCCTAGAATTCACGTCTTTATTGCGACTTCTGATATTCACTTGAAACATAAATTAAAGAAAACCCGTGAGGAAGTCGTAGAACAGGCAGTCTCAATGGTGAAATATGCAAAGGAACGTTTCCCAGTCGTTCAGTGGTCAGCAGAAGACGCATGCAGAACAGATCTTGCTTTCTTAGCAGAAATAGTGGAGAAGGTCATTGATGCAGGGGCAAGTGTCATTAATTTACCTGATACAGTCGGCTACCTTGCGCCGCAAGAGTATGGGAATATCTTTAAATATATGAAGGAACACGTTCCGAATATCGACCGCGTGAATTTGTCAGCTCACTGTCATGATGATCTTGGAATGGCTGTGGCGAACTCACTTGCAGCCATTGAAAATGGCGCAGATCAAATTGAAACAGCTATCAACGGCATTGGCGAGCGCGCAGGAAATGCCGCTTTAGAAGAAATTGCTGTGGCCCTTCATATTCGAAAAGACTTTTATCAGGTCGAATCAACAATTCAATTGAATGAAATTAAGCGAACAAGTGATGTAGTGAGCAAGTACTCTGGAATGATGGTGCCACGCAATAAAGCAGTCGTTGGAAACAATGCTTTTGCACATGAATCAGGGATTCATCAAGATGGTTTCCTTAAAGAAAAAACAACCTATGAAATTATTTCTCCTGAGCTTGTAGGTGTGACAACAGATGTGCTTGTTCTTGGGAAGCATTCTGGAAGACATGCGTTTAAAGATCGCTTGAAGACTCTAGGCTTTAAACTGACGGATGATGAGATTAATAAGTTCTTCGAAACATTCAAGAACTTGACAGAGAAAAAGAAAGAGATCACAGATGATGATTTAATTTCGATTATATTAGAAGAAAAAGTGGCAGATCGGAAAATTGGATATGAATTTAAAAGTCTTCAAGTACACTATGGGACAGAGCAAATGCCGACTGCGACTGTATCACTGAAAAATCAGGAAACGCAGGAAGTGATTCAAGAGGCAGCCACAGGCGCTGGCAGTGTAGAAGCTGTCTACAATACACTAGAGCGCTGTATGGAAGAAAGAATCCATTTGTTAGACTACCGCATTCAATCAAACGGAAAAGGCAGAGACGCACTGGCAGAAGTATATGTCACTGTTTCAATAGAAGGAAAAGAAACAGCAGGACGTGGAGTTGCGCAAGATGTGCTAGAGGCATCGGCTAAGGCATACGTCAATGCAGTGAATAGACATTTAATCTTTAGATCAAACCTCATTGAAATCGAGAAACATCACGCCATCTTATAAGAAAGGAGGAACGTTCTCATGAAAAAGAAAATTGCACTTTTGCCCGGCGATGGAATCGGACCGGAAGTAGTAAAATCAGCGGTAGCTGTTTTAAAAGAAACAGCTGCTCAATTTCACCACGAATTTGAATTCGAAACAGCACTCATAGGCGGTATCGCCATAGACGAAAAAAACAACCCTCTCCCAGAAGAAACCGTAGATGTGTGTAAAAGAGCAGATGCGATTTTATTAGGGGCAGTTGGGGGGCCGAAGTGGGATCAAAATCCACCAGAACTTCGTCCGGAAAAGGGTTTGCTCGCCATACGTAAACAACTTGACTTATTTGCAAATATTCGTCCAGTCAAAGTGTTTGATAGCTTAAGCGAGGCGTCGCCACTAAAACAAGATCATATTAGCGGTGTAGATTTCGTTATTGTACGTGAATTAACGGGAGGCCTCTATTTTGGAGAGCCAAGTGAGCGATATACGGATGATGAAGGAAAGGAAGCAGCCGTCGATACGCTCCTATATACAAAGGAAGAGATTGTCCGCGTTTTAAAAGAAGCCTTTGACATGGCATGCTCTAGGCGTAAAAAGGTCACGTCTGTTGATAAAGCGAATGTCTTAGCTTCTAGTAAGCTATGGCGCGATGCGGTCGAAGAAGTCGCATTACAATACCCAGAAGTCACATATGAGCACATGCTTGTCGATAATGCAGCGATGCAGCTCATTTATAAGCCCGCTCAATTTGATGTCATTGTGACAGAGAATATGTTTGGCGACATTTTAAGCGACGAAGCTTCTATGATTACTGGCTCTCTCGGTATGCTGCCATCTGCTAGTTTATCAAGCACAGGACTCCATTTATTTGAGCCAATTCATGGTTCAGCACCCGATATTGCGGGGCAAAATGTGGCAAACCCTCTGGCAACCATTCTGTCAGCAGCAAGCTTGCTAAGAACATCGTTTGCACTCGAAGAAGAAGCAGCTGCAATAGAAGAGGCGGTGGAAGCTGTACTACAATCTGGTAAACGTACAAAAGATTTATCACCGAAAGAGGGAACATATCAAACGACAGACGATATGACATCAGCAGTTGTGGACGCAATCAAACAACGTGCTAAAACGATTGTCTAAAAAGAAATCTTGTTGAATTAGGTAGAGGGAGGAAAAGGGTTATGCCTCGAACAATTATCGAAAAAATATGGGATCAACATGTTGTCAAAAATGGCGAGGGAAAACCAGACCTTTTATATATTGATCTGCACTTGGTGCATGAGGTGACATCACCTCAAGCATTTGAAGGATTAAGACAAAAAGGGCGCAAGGTGAGAAGACCTCAAAATACATTTGCGACAATGGACCACAACATCCCGACGGTTAATCGATTTGTGATTAAAGATGAGGTCGCTAAAAAACAAGTCGGTGCACTAGAACGAAACTGTGCTGAATTCGGTGTCCGTCTTGCTGACCTTCACAGTGTGGATCAAGGGATTGTCCATGTTGTTGGACCAGAGCTTGGATTGACACTTCCGGGGAAAACAATCGTTTGTGGAGATAGTCATACATCGACCCACGGTGCGTTTGGCGCACTAGCTTTTGGGATAGGTACAAGTGAAGTGGAACACGTACTATCAACACAAACACTATGGCAAAAGCGTCCGAAAACACTAGAAATTCGAGTAGACGGAAAGCTGCAAAAAGGGGTAACGGCCAAAGATGTCATTTTAGCGGTCATTGGAGCACATGGTGTGAAGTTCGGCTCAGGTTATGTCATTGAATACACAGGGGAAGTATTCAGACATATGACGATGGATGAACGAATGACTGTTTGTAATATGTCCATTGAAGCAGGTGCAAGAGCAGGTTTGATCGCACCTGACGAAGTGACTTTTGAATATTGTCGTGAGCGCAAATATGCACCACAAGGCAAAGATTTCGAAGATGCAATTGAAGAATGGAAAGAGTTGAGAACAGATCCGGGCGCAACCTATGATAAAACCATTGTATTAGATGGAAATGATATTTCACCAATGGTGACATGGGGAATTAACCCGGGCATGGTACTGCCTGTGGATGCGTCTATCCCGGGACCAGAGGATTTTGAACAAGAAGATGATCAAAAAGAAGCGCTCCGTGCATACGAATACATGGGTGTCAAGCCGCATCAACGAATTGAGGATATTACAATTGAACATGTCTTTATTGGCTCATGTACTAACTCAAGAATGACTGATTTACGTCAAGCGGCCTCTATGATCGAAGGACAAAAAGTGGCTGAACATGTCAGAGCAATGGTGGTGCCAGGCTCTCAAAGTGTCAAACTGCAAGCAGAAGAGGAAGGTCTTCATAAAATTTTCCTTCAAGCGGGCTTTGAATGGAGAGAATCTGGCTGTAGTATGTGCCTAAGTATGAACAACGATGTGGTGCCAGAAGGCGAGCGCTGCGCGTCTACATCAAACCGTAACTTTGAGGGACGTCAAGGCAAGGGTGCGAGAACGCATCTTGTCAGCCCGGCAATGGCTGCAATGGCTGCAATACATGGCCGATTTGTCGATGTGAGAAAATTTAATCAAGAGAAAACAGTCGTGTAAGGAGTTGTCATAGATGGAGCCTTTAGTCACTCATAAAGGAAAAGCCGCTGTGCTGAACCGTATCAATGTAGACACAGATCAAATTATTCCGAAGCAATTTTTGAAAAGAATCGAACGAACAGGCTATGGTCGTTTTGCCTTTTTCGATTGGCGTTATTTAGCGGACGGAAGCCCAAATCCTGATTTTGAGCTCAATCAGCCAATCTATGAAGGAGCATCCATTTTGATCGCAGGAGAGAACTTCGGCTGTGGTTCATCTAGGGAACACGCACCTTGGGCCCTTGATGACTATGGAATGAAAATTGTCATTGCTCCATCATTTGCAGATATTTTCCACCAAAACTGCTTCAAAAACGGGATGCTTCCGATTCGTCTTGATTATGATGTTTGGAAAACATTCGCCGAATCATATGAGAACAAAGGGTATGACATGACCGTTGATCTAGAAAAACAGCAAATTGAAGATCATGACGGGAAAGTGACCCCGTTTGAAGTAGATCCTCACTGGAGAGAGATGCTCCTGAATGGCTATGATGAGATTTCATTAACACTCCTACTAGAAGAGGATATTCAAGCATTTGAAGAAAAGCGTAGCAACTGGTTGCGTGCATAATGAGCGAGAAAGCCGTCCACCCGAGGTGTGACGGCTTCTTTTTTGCACGAAAACCTATGACTACTTGTGTTTACGAACCTTCGTTGGTAAACTGATTAAAAATATGCGCCCGAAAGGAACGTAAGCATGAAACATGACAAGAAGAAAGATAATGTCATTTTGTTTCCTGGTCTGAAAGAAAGACTGATTGAAAAAGGAATGGCAGCATTAAAAGAGAAACAATATCATGAGGCGCTTCACTTGTTTTCTGAAGCGAAAACGTATGATGACGATGAAGAATCCGATATTCACCTTGGAATGGCCATTTGTTTTCTAGAGCTGGGTGAGTTGCAGGATGCGAAGCGTGTCTGTGAAAAGATGTTACATGAAGGCTATGGTCATTACTTTACGGTGCTGCAAGTGTATATGACCATTTTAATTCAGCTGAAAGAATACGTGGAAGTAAAACAGACGATTGAAGCAGTACTAGAAGAGAACCATCTTCCTTCAGAAAGCGCAGAACACTTTTATAAACTACTTGAATTTAGCAGAAAGATGATTGAATCGCCTGAGGACGTCTTAGATGAAGACGAAAGTAGCACAGGCGAAATCAATCTAGATGAGATGCTAGAACGACCGGAAGAACAGGTGCAGTTCATCCATTCACTGAAAGACCGTAATATTACACCGCACATTGGTCTATTAAATACGATTTTACAAAAACCAGATGGTCACCCTGTCGTGAAATCATTAATATTGCAGCTTCTGTCAGATCATGAGTTTGCAAAACCTGTTCATGTCACCAAATTCGGCGATTCTTTAACGCTTGTTCCATCTGACGCTGTTAAGCCAGAGCAAATGCCGCTTCTTCAGCAAGTGCTGCGTCAGTTGGATGAGACGCTTGGAAATGAAAACCCGACCCTTTATCAAGGGGTGGAAGAATTGTGGCGCCGGCATTTATTTGTTCTTTATCCTTTTCAGCCTAAATATACAGATCCAACTCTCTGGGCAGCAGCTCTACACAAAGTCGGCTATGAAATGCACGGGATTGAGATTGACCTTGAAGAATTGCATCTATTGTATGATTTTAGCGAACGAGAGCTGAGAGAAGCTTGTACAATGCTGAAGGATATTGAAGAAATTTCTTATTTGTAATTTGTCGATTTAGTTGAAACACATACTTGTTATGTTATAATATAATGGTTGTATTTGTGCATATATAGTGCAGTTGTACGATTCCGATGGTTGAAAGACGATATGTATAATCAAGTTAATTGTTGTATACATAATACTGCTGCTTTAGCGGAGTGCGTGGTTTTTGATTGGACGAAGTCTTTATGATGCTTTAGAATGTAACAACGCACAATCTGAATAGATTTTTGGAGGGAAACACACATGTCAGTAAAATGGGAAAAACAAGAAGGTAACGAAGGTGTCTTAACTGTAGAAGTTGACGCTGAAACATTTAACAAAGCACTTGATGATGCATTTAAGAAAGTCGTTAAGCAAGTATCTATTCCTGGGTTCCGTAAAGGGAAAGTACCACGCGGTCTTTTCGAACAACGTTTTGGTGTAGAATCTCTTTATCAGGATGCTCTTGATATTCTTCTACCAGTTGAATATCCAAAAGCAATCGACGAAGCCGGTATTGAGCCAGTTGACCGCCCTGAAATCGATGTTGAAAAAATCGAAAAAGGCGAAAGCTTAATCTTCACTGCAAAAGTAACAGTGAAGCCTGAAGTGAAACTTGGAGACTACAAAGGTCTTAAAGTAGAAAAAGACGATACAACTGTCACTGATGAAGATGTACAAGAAGAGTTAAAAGCAATGCAAGGCCGTCAAGCTGAGCTTGTAGTGAAAGAAGAAGGTGCCATCGAAAACGGTGATACTGTTGTTCTTGATTTCGAAGGATTCGTTGACGGAGAAGCGTTCGAAGGCGGAAAAGCTGAGAACTACTCTCTTGAAATAGGTTCTGGTTCATTCATCCCTGGTTTCGAAGAGCAATTAGTTGGTCTTGAAGCTGGCGCTGAAAAAGACGTAGAAGTGACATTCCCAGAAGAATATCACGCTGAAGACCTTGCAGGTAAACCAGCTGTATTCAAAGTGAAAATTCACGAAATCAAAGCAAAAGAACTGCCGGCACTTGACGATGAGTTCGCAAAAGATGTTGATGAAGAAGTAGAAACACTTGCTGAGTTAACAGAAAAAACAAAGAAACGTCTTGAAGAGTCAAAAGAAAACGAAGCAGATGTAAAACTTCGTGAAGAACTAGTAGCGAAAGCATCTGAAAATGCGGAAGCTGACATCCCACAAGCGATGATCGACACAGAGCTTGATCGCATGATGAAAGAATTCGAACAACGTCTTCAAATGCAAGGAATGAACCTTGAGCTTTACTTCCAATTCTCTGGACAAGATGAAGATGCGCTGAAAGAGCAAATGAAAGAAGATGCTGCAAAACGCGTGAAATCAAATCTAACACTTGAAGCAATTGCTGTTTCAGAAGACCTACAAGTGTCTGACGAAGAAGTGGAAGAAGAACTTTCAAAAATGGCTGAAGCTTACAACATGCCAGTTGAAAATATCAAACAAGCGATTGGATCAACTGACGCAATGAAAGAAGATCTAAAAGTTCGTAAAGCAATTGATTTTCTTGTAGAAAACCGTTAATATGGTGCATAATAATAAAACAGGGCGCGAGTGACTCGTGCCTTGTTTTGTACAATTTTTGACTTATCATCGCTTCTTTTGGAAACGATAGGGTAAGTCACATCTTTCTGTCATACATATCTCAATGTGCAGTGTTAGAAACACATCGTTACCGTCTTTTAGGAAAGTGTGGTAAAATGCATACATACTGGACCCAGAAAGGTAGCTGACTGTTAGCTACAGGCAAGTGAAGAAGAATAAGGGGTGAAAGAATGTTTAAATTCAACGAGGAAAAAGGTCAATTAAAATGCTCGTTTTGCGGTAAAACGCAAGATCAAGTGCGTAAACTGGTCGCAGGACCTGGCGTATATATATGTGATGAATGTATCGAGCTTTGCACGGAAATAGTTGAAGAAGAGCTCGGTACTGAGGAAGAAGTTGAATTCAAGGATGTTCCGAAGCCTCATGAAATTCGGGAAATTCTTGATGAATATGTCATCGGACAAGACAATGCAAAGAAATCTTTAGCTGTAGCGGTGTATAACCACTACAAACGGATCAACTCCAACAGCAAGATTGATGATGTTGAGCTGTCTAAAAGTAACATCTCCATGATTGGACCAACAGGAAGCGGTAAAACGTTACTTGCTCAAACGCTTGCACGTATTTTAAACGTTCCATTTGCGATTGCAGATGCGACATCACTAACAGAAGCAGGTTATGTTGGTGAGGACGTTGAGAATATCTTGCTAAAGCTTATTCAAGCAGCAGATTACGATGTAGAAAAAGCGGAAAAAGGCATTATCTACATTGATGAGATCGATAAAGTGGCAAGAAAATCAGAAAACCCTTCTATCACGCGTGATGTGTCTGGGGAAGGTGTACAGCAAGCCCTGTTGAAAATTCTTGAAGGAACCGTTGCGAGTGTGCCGCCACAAGGTGGACGTAAGCACCCTCATCAAGAGTTCATTCAAATTGATACGACAAATATTCTCTTCATTTGCGGTGGGGCATTTGACGGCATTGAGCAAATCATCAAACGTCGTCTAGGTCAGAAAGTCATTGGATTCGGTGCGGAAAATAAACTGGAAGATCTTGAAAAAGAAGTTCTTCTATCAAAAGTACTGCCAGAAGACTTGCTTCGCTTCGGTTTAATTCCAGAATTCATCGGTCGTCTACCGGTGATCGCAAGCCTAGAGCCACTAGATGAGAATGCACTTGTTGAAATCTTGACGAAACCTAAAAATGCGTTAGTCAAACAGTATACAAAAATGCTTGAGCTTGACAATGTTGAGCTTGAATTCGAAGAAGATGCCCTAAGTGAAATCGCGAAAAAAGCGATTGAGCGTAAAACGGGGGCACGTGGTCTTCGTTCTATCATCGAAGGCATCATGCTTGACGTGATGTTTGACCTTCCATCCCGTGATGATATCGAAAAATGTGTCATCACTGGTGAAACGGTTGCCGATGGTGTGCCACCACGCCTTGTGTTAAAAGACGGCACAGTCGTTAATAAAGATACCAAAACATCAGCATAAGAGAAGCTAACACTCCTGAATCTTTTTGATTCAGGAGTTTTTTATTTATCGAGGAAGACCGTGTTTATTCCGTCCAGCTCTAGGAAATACTAGCAGACAGAAACCATTACATATGATTGATGAAGGAGGGAGCACCGATTGAGCTGGACAGGAATCGTACTATTCATACAGCTGTTTTTTGGTATCGTCATTGGGCTGTACTTTTGGAACTTACTGCGAAATCAGCGCACACAAAAGGTGACGATCGACAAGGAATCTAAAAAAGAAATGGAAGCACTCAGAAAGATGCGATCGATCAAATTGAGTGAACCTTTATCAGAGAGAGTCCGGCCAAAAGGGTTTCAAGATATTGTAGGGCAAGAAGACGGCATAAGGGCTTTAAAAGCAGCTTTATGCGGCCCTAACCCGCAGCACGTCATCGTCTATGGGCCTCCGGGAGTTGGAAAAACAGCCGCAGCACGTCTTGTGATGGAAGAAGCAAAACGTCATGCTGATTCTCCGTTCAAGAAAGACGCAGTGTTTGTAGAGCTAGATGCCACAACGGCGAGATTTGATGAACGTGGCATTGCAGACCCGTTAATCGGTTCAGTACATGATCCGATCTACCAAGGGGCAGGAGCGATGGGACAAGCAGGAATTCCCCAGCCAAAACAAGGAGCGGTGACACATGCTCATGGCGGTGTTCTGTTTATAGATGAAATTGGTGAACTGCATCCAATCCAAATGAACAAAATGCTAAAGGTGCTTGAAGATCGCAAAGTATTTCTAGACAGCGCTTACTACAGTGAGGAAAATACCCAAATCCCAAATCACATTCACGATATTTTTCAAAATGGGCTGCCTGCTGACTTTAGATTGATTGGTGCCACCACTAGGACACCTGACGAAATACCCCCAGCAATTAGATCGAGATGTTTGGAAATTTTCTTTAAAGATCTCGATCAGCACGAGTTGAAAATTGTTGCATCAAAGGCTGTTCAAAAGATCCAAAAGGAATTAAGTGATGAGGGCTTGAACCTGTTAACGACCTATGTGAAAAATGGACGTGAAGCAGTCAATATGGTGCAAATAGCTGCTGGTATGGCCATCACTGAAAATCGAAAAGATATCACGATTGCTGATGTAGAATGGGTCATTCATTCAAGTCAGCTGACGCCAAGATATGAACAAAAGGTGCCGGAAAAGCCAAAAGTCGGTGTAGTCAATGGCCTTGCTGTCTATGGACCAAATAGTGGCGCCTTGCTTGAAATTGAAGTGAATATATGTAAAGCACTTGAAAAAGGGAGTATCAACATCACAGGGATTGCAGAAGAAGAAAGCATTGGAAACCAGTCGAAATCAATTAGACGAAAAAGTATGGCAAAAGGATCTGTCGAGAATGTATTAACAGTGCTAAGAAACTTAGGCATCCGGACAAATGAATATGATATCCACATTAACTTTCCAGCTGGTGCCCCTATTGATGGACCGTCTGCTGGAATTGCGATGGCGACAGCGATATTCTCTGCCATTCATCAATTGCCCATCGATCATCTTACAGCGATGACGGGTGAGATTGGATTGCAAGGACAGGTGAAGCCGATTGGCGGTGTGATCCCAAAGATCAAGGCAGCAAAACAGGCTGGTGCCAAAACGGTCATCATTCCTTATGACAACCAGCAATCCATTTTAAAAGAAATTGAAGGTGTGACCATTGTGCCTGTGAAGCATTTCCAAGAGGTGCTGGATCAATGTTTGGTTAATCCGCCAGACGAATTGAAAGATGGACGAGAAGAAATGAAAAGAAAATCTGTTTAATCCCCATCACATATGGGGATTTTTTAGTGAAATCGATCTTTTTTTCTTTTTCAAGAGAAAAAGAAAGGGTATACTACGATAAGATCATCATTTCTCAGATCTTTTACATTGTACAAGACTGAAACAGGTATATTATAATGATTCATACTAGTGACGGAGGTGTCAATCAACATGGCAGATGAAATCAATAAGAATGTTCCGCTCCTTCCATTGCGAGGTTTGCTTGTTTATCCAACAATGGTCTTGCATTTGGATGTTGGACGCGAAAAGTCTGTTCAAGCTTTAGAACAGGCAATGATGAACGATCATATGATTTTTCTAGCAACTCAGCGGGAAATTTCAATAGATGAACCAGGTGAAGAAGAAATTTTCAAAGTCGGCACCTACACAAAAATTAAACAAATGCTCAAGCTACCAAATGGAACGATTCGCGTACTGGTTGAAGGCTTAAATCGGGCACAGATTGAATCGTACGAGGAGTTAGAGGACTATACGTCCGTTGACATTAAAGAATTAACAGAGGCAGAATTGAAAGACGCAGAGGCAGAAGCACTGATGCGTACTTTGTTAGATCACTTCGATCAGTACATAAAAATTTCAAAAAAAATCTCAGCTGAAACATATGCAACAGTGACGGATATTGAGGAACCGGGAAGAATGGCAGATATCGTCGCTTCTCACTTGCCTTTGAAATTAAAAGACAAGCAAGAAGTGCTCGAAACAGTGGATGTCAAAAAACGGTTGAACCGAGTCATCAGCTTGATTCACAATGAAAAAGAAGTGCTGGAAATTGAAAAGAAAATCGGACAGCGCGTAAAGCGATCAATGGAACGAACGCAAAAAGAATATTATTTACGTGAACAAATGAAAGCCATTCAGAAAGAGCTTGGAGACAAAGAAGGAAAAACAGGTGAAGTCAGTACATTAATGGCTAAAATCGAACAATCTGGCATGCCTGAATCTGTTCGTGAAACAGCCTTAAAAGAGCTGAATCGATATGAAAAAATCCCTTCAAGCTCTGCTGAGAGTTCTGTGATCCGAAATTATATTGATTGGCTTATTAACCTTCCGTGGGGAAAATACACAGAAGATCGCCTTGACTTAAAGCTTGCAAGTCAAATTTTAGATGATGAGCATCATGGATTAGAAAAGGTCAAAGAACGAGTGCTTGAATATTTGGCGGTACAAAAACTGACGAATTCACTAAAAGGACCGATTCTGTGCTTAGCAGGGCCCCCAGGTGTTGGGAAAACGTCACTGGCGAAGTCGATTGCAAAATCACTGGACCGACAGTTTATCCGTATCTCTCTTGGCGGTGTGCGTGATGAATCAGAGATTCGCGGGCATAGAAGAACGTATGTAGGCGCGATGCCGGGACGAATCATTCGTGGCATGAGCAAGGCAGGCACCATGAATCCAGTGTTTCTTTTAGATGAAATTGATAAAATGTCATCTGATTTTAGAGGTGATCCGTCCTCTGCTATGCTTGAAGTGTTAGATCCAGAGCAAAATCATAACTTCAGTGATCATTACATTGAAGAGACCTTTGATTTGTCTCAAGTGTTATTTATTGCGACTGCTAATAATTTGGCAACCATTCCTGGTCCACTTCGTGATAGAATGGAAATTATCACAATTGCAGGGTACACTGAGGTCGAAAAAGCAGAAATTGTGAAAGACCATCTTTTACCGAAACAGCTGAAGGAACATGGTTTAAAGAAATCGAATTTGCAACTTCGTGAAACGGCGATTTACGATATCATTCGCTATTACACTAGAGAAGCTGGGGTCCGCGGATTAGAGCGTCAGCTTGCAGCGATTTGCCGAAAAGCGGCAAAAGCGATTGTGGCTGAGGACCGTAAACGAATAACGGTCACAGAAAAGAACTTATCTGACTATCTTGGAAAAAGGCTTTACCGCTATGGACAAGCTGAAACGACAGACCAAGTCGGTGTTGTCACAGGACTTGCGTACACAACAGTTGGCGGAGATACTTTATCGATTGAAGTGTCACTCTCACCTGGTAAAGGCAAACTGCTGTTAACCGGGAAGCTTGGAGATGTCATGAGAGAGTCAGCGCAGGCGGCATTTAGTTACATTCGCTCGAAGGCAAATGAACTGAACATTGATCCTGATTTTAATGAGAAACATGATATTCATATCCATGTTCCAGAAGGTGCGGTTCCAAAGGACGGGCCATCAGCTGGTATTACCATTGCGACGGCTCTTGTGTCAGCACTCACAGGACGTCCTGTGTCAAAAGAAGTCGGAATGACAGGTGAAATTACGTTAAGAGGAAGAGTGCTTCCAATTGGCGGATTAAAAGAAAAAGCATTAGGTGCACATCGTGCGGGGCTTAAAACCATTATTCTTCCAAAGGAAAATGAGAAGGATATTGATGATATTCCTGAAAGTGTGAGAGAAGGATTAACCTTTATTCCAGTTTCGCATTTAGATGAGGTGCTTGAGAAAGCGTTAGTAGGAGAGGGAAGATGAAAGTAACAAAATCAGATATCGTCATTAGTGCGGTGAAACCAGAGCAGTACCCAAGCGGGGGACTGCCTGAAATCGCTCTTGCTGGACGGTCAAATGTTGGAAAATCCTCGTTCATTAACTCATTAATTAATCGTAAAAACTTAGCACGTACGTCTTCTAAACCAGGTAAGACACAAACGCTTAATTTTTACATTATTAATGATATGCTTCACTTTGTGGACGTGCCAGGTTACGGTTTTGCCAAAGTGTCAAAAACAGAACGTGAAGCTTGGGGAAAAATGATCGAAACGTATATTACAATGCGTGAAGAATTAAAAGCAGTGGTGCAAATTGTAGATCTGCGTCACAAGCCATCAGCAGATGATGTGAACATGTATGAATTCCTGAAATACTATGGCGTTCCTGTGATCATCATTGCAACCAAAGCGGATAAAATTCCAAAAGGTAAATGGGAAAAACATGCCAAAGTCGTGAAACAGACGCTAGACATTGTCCCATCAGATGAATTGATCCTATTCTCATCAGAAACAAAAAAGGGAAAAGATGACGCTTGGAATGCAATCCTTGCAAAGGTGAATAGCTAAAAGAAAAAAGCATCTGCTCATGGGGACTGACCCCATAAGATGAGACAAATAAAAAACACCTTCAAGTTTGAAAACGGATAGTTGTTATCCGAAATAAGACGTGGAGGTGTTTTTTCTATGGGGACAAGAGTGAGTTATTCGGTTGAAGT